>DASRGN010000055.1:0-79546 GCA_035651015.1 Pseudolabrys sp.
CACCTCATTGCTTCCGGTAAGCCAAAAATGGTCGCGCTCATCGCGGTCGCACGAAAGCTGCTCACCATCCTCAACGCCATCCTGCGAGACCAAAGACCATGGCAGATCGCTTGACTTCCAACACAGTCGCTGAGGAGCGCAGCGAAGCTGCGCGTCTCGAAGGATGGCCGCGCACTCAGCGACGCATGGCGAGAGCTCTCGGCCTCATGGTTCGAGACGCATTGCGTTAAGTGCTCGCGCCGGGCCCTCGCTTCGCTCGGCGGCGCGAGACGCAATGCTCCTCACCATGAGGAGAGAGGAAAATGTGCGCTTCGTTATTCGCTCACTACTCCCCCACCAGCCAGGAACTGCTCCAGCCAGTGGATGTGGTAGTTGCCGTCGATGATGTCGGCCTCGCGCACCAGCGCGCGGAACAGCGGCAGCGTGGTCTCAATGCCGTCGACGACGACCTCGTCGAGCGCGCGCTTCAAGCGCATCAGGCATTCCTGCCGCGTCTTGCCGTGGACGATGAGCTTGCCGACGAGCGAGTCGTAATAGGGCGGGATGGCGTAGCCCTGATAGACCGCGGAATCGATGCGCACGCCGAGCCCGCCGGGCGGATGGTAATGCAGGATGCGCCCGGGCGAGGGCCGGAACGACACCGGGTTCTCGGCATTGATGCGGCACTCGATGGCGTGGCCATGGAAGCGCACGTCGCTCTGCTTGATCGTGAGCTCGGCGCCGGCGGCGACGCGGATCTGCTCGAAAATGAGGTCGATGTCGGTGATCATCTCGGTGACCGGATGCTCGACCTGGATGCGCGTGTTCATCTCGATGAAGTAAAATTCGCCGTCCTCGTAGAGGAATTCGACGGTGCCGACGCCGAGATATTTGAGGTCGCGCATCGCCTTGGCGACGGTCTCGCCGATCTTGTCGCGGGCGACCGCATTGAGCGCGGGCGAGGGACCTTCCTCCCAGACCTTCTGATGGCGGCGCTGCAGCGAGCAGTCGCGCTCGCCGAGATGCACGGCATTGCCTTTGCCGTCGCCAAGCACCTGAATCTCGATGTGCCGCGGCTTCTGCAGGTATTTCTCGAGATAGACCGCGTCGTCGCCGAATGCGGCCTTGGCTTCCGCGCGCGCGGTGGCGAGCGCATTGGCGAGGTCGGCTTCGCTCAGCGCGACTTTCATGCCGCGGCCACCGCCGCCGGCCGCGGCCTTCACCAGCACGGGGAAGCCGATGGTGCGCGCGATCGCAATGGCGTCGGCATCGGACGTGACGCCGCCTTCGGAGCCCGGCACCACCGGAATGCCGAGCTTCTTCGCCGTGCGCTTGGCCTCGATCTTGTCGCCCATGATGCGGATATGCTCGGGCTTCGGGCCGATGAAATGAATGTTGTGCTCGCGCAGGATCTCGGCAAAGCGCGCATTCTCCGAAAGGAATCCGTAGCCCGGATGCACCGCGTCGGCGCCGGTGATCTCGCAGGCGGCGAGGATCGAGGGAATGTTGAGATAGCTTTCCTTCGCCGCCGGCGGGCCGATGCACACGCTCTCGTCGGCGAAGCGCACATGCATCGCGTCAGCATCGGCGGTGGAATGCACGGCGACGGTCGGGATGCCGAGCTCCTTGCAGGCGCGCAGCACCCGCATGGCGATCTCGCCGCGATTGGCGATCAGGATCTTGTCGAACATCACTCGATGATCATCAGCGGCTCGCCGAACTCGACCGGCTGGCCATCTTCGAACAGGATCTGGATGACGGTGCCGCCGCGCGGCGCCGGGATCTGATTCATCGTCTTCATCGCCTCGATGATCAAGAGCGTATCGCCGGCCTTGATCTTGCTGCCGACCTCGACGAAGGCCTTGGCGCCCGGCTCCGGTGCGATATAGGCGGTGCCGACCATCGGCGAGATCACCACGCCCGGATGTTTCGAGGGATCGAACGGAGCGGCCGCGGATTCGCCGACGCCGGTCGACGGCAGCACCGCCGCGCTGCCGATCGCGGGCGTCGCCATCGGCAGCGTGGGCGCCGCGACCACCGTCGTCGCCGAGCCGCGCGCGACGCGGATGCGCGCGCCATCGCTGTCGATCTCGATCTCGGTCAGCCCGGTCTCGTCAAGAAGCTTGGCGAGTTCGCGGATGAGGTCGTGATCGATGTCGGATTTTTTTGGTGGAGCTTTCGCCATCGTCAACTCTTCTTTTTGCCGGTCTTGGCGCCGGTCATCTCTGCGAGCGCCATGAGCGCCAAGGCGTAGCCGTTCACGCCACAGCCGGCAATGACGCCGCGAGCGCCTTTGGAGATGAAGGAGTGGTGCCGGAATTCTTCGCGCTGATGGATATTGGTGATGTGCACCTCGATGGTCGGCAGTTGCACGGCGAGGATCGCATCGAGGATCGCGATCGAGGTGTTGGTGTGGCCAGCGGGATTGATGACGATGCCCGCGGCCTTGTTGGCGCGCGCCTCGTGGATCCAGTCGACGATCTGGCCCTCGTGGTTGGACTGGCGAAACTCGATGGCCATGCCATACGCCTTGGCGGTGTCACGGCACAGCTTCTCGACGTCGGCGAGCGTCGAGCGGCCGTATTTCTCCGGCTCGCGCGTGCCGAGCAGATTCATGTTGGGGCCGTTGAGGACGTAAATGGTTTTCGGCATGCCGGCGGGCCTGAAAAAGGGGATTCTCCCCGTGCGAAGTGCTCGCGTTTATAGGGGGCGCGGCAGCGAAGGGGAAGCCCGGCCGTTGCGGGTGGTGCGCGCGGCCCAGTCGACCACGTCCTTAATTGCGGTCATACGCCCGCGGCCCGCGGCCTTGGCAGCGTTGTAAACCTTAATCTGCTCATCGGCGCTGGTGCCGTGGCGGACCACCTTGGCGAGATGCGCGATCTCGGCCTCGCAATCGAGCGCCGCGGCGTCCTCGGCGGTGAACGCGGTCACCTCCTCGAGCCATTCGGCGGTGGTGAGCCGGCAGCGGCGGAACGGCTCGATGAAGGCCGCGGCGGTGCCGTGGCGCTGCGCATGCCATTTGTTCTCCTCGGTGATGGCGCGGCCGACCTGGTCGAAGCCGGCATTGCGCGCGGTATCGCGATCGAGCGCGCGCACCAGGCAGCGGAACAGCGCGGCGATGGCGACCGCATCGTCGACGCGCGTGCAGCTGTCGGCGACGCGCAATTCGAGCGTTGGATAGCGCGAGGAGGGACGCAGCGCCCACCAGATGTAGCTCGCATCCGGAATGATCCCGGCGCGTACGAGTGCCGAGACATAGCTGTCGAAGTCCGCCTGGGTGCGGAAGAGCTCGGGCAGCCCGGTGCGCGGCAGCTCGCTGTAGCCGGCCAGGCGATAGCCGCGTAGTCCCGTGAGATGGCCCTGCCAGAACGGCGAGGAGGTCGAGAGCGCGAGGAGGAGCGGCACATAGGGAATGAGCCGCATCATCAGGTCGATGCGTTTGTTCGGGTCGGCCACTTCGACATGCACATGCATGCCGCACATCATGTTGCGCAGCCCGATCATCTGCAGGTCGTTGAGGATCTCGTCATAGCGCGGCTTGCGCGTGATCGTCTGCTCCGGCCAGAAGGCGAGCGGAAACGTGCCGACCGCAGCGATGCCGATTCCGTATTCGTCGCCGGCCTCGGCGAGCGCCTCGCGGAAGCTAACGAGATGCTCGCGCGCCTCGCGCATGCTGCGGCAGGGCGGCGTCACCGCCTCGATCTGCGACTGCAGCATCTCCGTGGTCACGCGGTCGCCGAGCCGCTGGCGCGCGCGCACCAGAAAGCGCTTGTTGACGCGCGTCACCGCGCGGCGCGAGCGCACGTCAAAGACGAAATATTCCTCTTCGAGACCGACGGTATACATGGCGGAGGGAAACGGCCTGCGCCAAGCCGGGTTCCACGCGGGATGCGCGAGACAAAACGAAAACCGGCGGGAAAACCCGCCGGTTCGCAGAAATTTTACGCAAAAACGTCAGAACGTCAGCAAGTCGCCTTGCCGCAACGCGCGGTGTTGACCTTTTCGCGCAGCGAGGCGAGCCCGATGGCGCCGATCTCGACATCATTGCCGATCACATAGCTCGGCGTGCCATTAAGCCCGAGCGCGTCGGCGAGCTTGAAGTTCTCTTCCAGCGTCGCCTTCACCTCGCCGCTGTTCATATCCTTCTCGAGCCGCGCCATGTCGTAACCGGCTTCCTTGGCAGCGGCGAGCGCACGCGCCTTGTCGGCCTGGCCGCGGCCGCCGAGCAGCTTGGTGTGGAAGTCGAGATATTTCTTGCCGCTCGCGTCCTGCATGCGCGCGGCGACCGCCACCTGTGCTGCCTCGACCGAGCCCGGCCCGAGCACGGGGAATTCCTTCAGCACGAATTTGAGCTTCGGATCCTTGAGCAGCTCCGTCATGTCGGACATCGCGCGCTTGCAGTAGCCGCAGTTGTAATCGAAGAACTCGACCATGGTGACGTCGCCCTGCGGATTGCCGAGCACGATCTGGCGCGCGGAGGAGAACAGGGTCTTGGCGTTCTCCTTCACGGCGGTGACGTGCTTCTCGCTTTCCGCCGCGGCCTGGCGCTTCTCCAGCTCGGCCATGGCCTCTTGCAGCACCTCGGGATGGCTGAGCAGGTACTCGCGCACGATCTTCTCGATCTCGCCGCGTTGCGGGCTCGAGAACTCCTCGGCCTGCGCCGGCAAGGCGACGACCCCGGCGAGCGCGAAGAGCGCGAGAGTGGGGCGCAGAAGCGATTTCATGACTGGTTCCTTTTCGAATCAGTTGGGGCGTGTGCCCGCCATGGGTTTGTAATTTACGAGATCGTCGGCGCGGACCCAAGCCGGTGAGCCGACCGGCAGCCGGGTCTTGGCGCGCGTCGCCAGCATGCGCGCGGCCTGGGCGTCGCCGCGCAGGAAGGCGGCGTTCGCGGAGGCGAGGTCGGCCTGGGCGTAGTCGTTCTTGCGTCCATAGGCCATGGCGAGCTGTGTGTAGGCGTCGGCGGCTTCCGGCTCGCGCACGAGCGCGGCACGCAGCAGGTTGATCGCCTCCTCGGAGGAGACCTTCTCGTTGCTCGCAAGAATAGCCTGGGCGAGGAGAATTTGAATGAGCGCGGGACTGGGCGCGAGCTGCACGGCGCGATGCAGCGGCCCGACCGCCTCGGCCGGGTGGCCGCCTTCGAGCAGTGCCTGACCCTTGAGCTCGTAGAAGTACGGATTGTTCGGCATCGCCGCGATCAGGCCATCGATCTGCGAAATCGCGAGCCGCAGATCCGAATGCCGGTAAGTGGCAATGGCGCGGGCGTAGCGCGCGGCCAGGCTGGTGTCGCTCAGCGGATACATGCGCCCGACCGTGTCGCCGCGGTCGAGGAAGCCGGCGAGCTTGGCGCGCATCAGATCGTGGCGCAGCTGCAGCTCGGGCGGATCCTTCTTGTCCCAATACGGGCTGCTCTTGGCGAGCTCGGCGAGCGCGGCCACGCGCTCGGCGGGCATCGGGTGCGACTGCGCATAGGGATCGACGAATTTCGCGGTGAACAGCAGCTGATCGCTCATCCGCTTGAAGGTGTCGTACATGCCCTTCGGCGATTGCCCGGTCATGGTGAGGAATTTCACGCCGGCCTTATCGGCCTGCTCTTCCTGCGCGCGCTGATAGGCGAGCAGCGATTTGCGCAGCGCTTCCTGCGGGGCGAGGATCGCGGCGGGCCCGACTTGTCCGGCGCCGCCCGAGCGCGCGGCACCGACCATGGCGCCCAGGCCGAGGAGCATGGCGATGATCGAGGCGGTCTGCGCATGGGCAAGCTGCTCGCGGATGCGCGCGAGATGCCCGCCGGCCATGTGGCCGGTCTCGTGGGCGAGCACGCCGATCACCTCGTTGGGCGTCTTCGCCTCCATCAGCGCGCCGGCGTTGATGAAGATGCGGCGGCCGTCGGCGACGAAGGCGTTGAAGCTGCGATCGTTGATGATGACGACGTGAACGTTCTGCTGCGCGAGGCCGGCGACGCGCAGGATCGGCTGCGTGTAGTCGCGCAGGAGCTGCTCGGTCTCGGCGTCGCGGATGATCGGCAGGCCGCCGGTGCCCTGTGCGCGGGCCGGTGGCGAGGTCGGCCAGGTGGCGGCAAGCAAGGCGGCCGCCGTGACGACCGAGATCGCGCGGGCTGCTGGCGCCGTGCGCCGCGCCTTGATAGGTGTGCCGTGAGTGTTGTTCATTCTGGCTCGAAACTGGATCGCGTCGGAACCTAGTGACGTGACCGGAGCCGGTCAACGCGCCGACCGTTCACGATTGCTCGGGAGACTTAGTCTAAAGAGCCGTGAAATTGGGCATTAGCGGGGCGGTAAGGTCGAAGTTCATATGCTGGATACTGCCAAACGCCTGCTAACGCCCTCCAAACGCAGCGACGTGCCGCCGTTCATCGTCATGGACGTGATGGCTGCCGCGGCGCGGATCGAGGCGGCCGGTGGGCATGTGATTCACATGGAAGTGGGCCAACCGGCGGCGCCGGCGCCTTCGACCGCGATCGCGGCCGCAAGGGCCGCGCTCGCCGGACGCATCGCCTATACCGAGGCGCTCGGCATCCCCTCACTGCGTGCCCGCATCGCCCGCCATTATGACGAGACCTACGATCTCGCGCTCGATCCCGCGCGCGTCGTGGTGACAACCGGCTCCTCGGCGGGTTTCGTGCTCGCCTTCCTCGCTTTGTTCGAGCCCGGCGACCGCGTCGCGCTCGCCAATCCGGGCTATCCGCCGTATCGCCACATCCTGCGCGCGCTCGGCTGCGAGCCGGTGCTGATCGAGACGCGGGCGCAGACGCGCCACGCGCTCACCGGCGAGGCGCTCATCGCCGCGCATAAGCGTGGCCCCCTCAAGGGTGTGGTGGTGGCAAGCCCCGCCAACCCGACCGGCACGATGACGGACGCCGATGCGCTCACGCGGCTGATCGCGGTGGCGGAAGCCGAAGGCATCCGTGTCATCTCCGACGAGATTTATCACGGGCTCGATTACGCATTCCCCGCGGCGACCGCGGCGCGGGTTTCGCCGAACGTCGTCGTCATCAATTCCTTCTCCAAATATTTCTGCATGACCGGCTGGCGCATCGGCTGGCTGGTGGCGCCGGAGCCGCTCATCCGTCCGATCGAGCGGCTGCAGCAGAATCTCGCCATCTCGGTGCCGTCGCTGGCGCAGGTCGCGGCGGAAGCGGCGTTCGATGGCCGCGCGGAGATGGAGGCGGTGAAGCACGGCTATGAGGAGAACCGCCGCATCCTCAGCGAAGGTCTGCCGAAAGCTGGGCTCGACAAATTCCTGCCGGTCGATGGCGCGTTCTATCTCTACGCCAACATCGCGCGCTTCTCCGACGACAGTTTGGATTTCGCCAAGCGCATGCTGGAAGAAGCGCATGTGGCGGCGACGCCCGGCATCGACTTCGATCCGATCGACGGACGGCACTTCGTCCGCTTCTGCTACGCCGGCTCGGCCGACGAGATGCGCGAGGCGGTCGCGCGCATCGGCAATTGGCTCAAGTGACGGCTTAGGCGTTGAGGCGAGCGCCCATGCGGCGCGCCGCGGTCTTCTTTTTTGCCAGGCGGCTCCTATATCAGCCTCCAATCCCATAAACCCCCGTTCAAAACCATGTTCGATTCTGCTTTCGAGCCCGAAGACATCGGCGCGGCGAGTGCCGCGCTTCCCGATGAAGAGCTTCACGACGCCTATTCGCAGGCGGTGATGTCGGTTGCCGATACCGTCGGCCCGGCGGTCGTGCGCGTCGAGCGCGTGATCAAGGGCCGGCCGAGCGGCGTCGGCTCCGGCGTCGTCATCTCCCCTGACGGCCTGGTGCTGACCAACAGCCATGTTGTCGAGGGCACGCGCGAGCTGCGGCTCACCGACAGCGAAGGCCGCGCCACCGATGCGCGCGTGCTCGGCGAGGACCCGGATACCGATCTCGCGCTGCTGCGGGCGGACGCGGCGCGTGATTTGCCGTCGGCGACGCTCGGCGACTCCAAGACGCTGCGTCGTGGCCAGCTCGTCGTCGCCATCGGCAATCCGCTCGGCTTCGAATCGACGGTGACCGCCGGCGTCGTCTCGGCGCTCGGCCGCTCGCTGCGCGCGAAGTCCGGCCGCCTGATCGAGGACGTAATCCAGACCGACGCCGCGCTCAATCCGGGCAACTCCGGAGGGCCGCTGGTCACCGCGCGCGGCGAGGTGGTCGGCATCAACACTGCCGTGATCATGGGCGCGCAGGGCATCTGCTTTGCCGTTGCCAGCAACACGGCGAATTTCGTGCTCAGCGAGTTGATCCGCCACGGCCGTGTGCGCCGCGGCTTCATCGGCATTGCGGCGCAGACTGCGGCAGTGCCCCGGCGACATGCGCGCGCCGCCGAGATCGACAACGCGATGGGTGCGATGATCACCGCGACTGAGCCGCAAGGTCCGGCGGCGCTCGCCGGATTGATGAGCTACGACATCATCGTGCGCGTCGACGGCGAGATCGTCTCCGGCGTCGACGACCTGATCCGGCTCCTCAATCACGAGCGCATCGGGCGAGCGGTCGCAATCGACGTGCTGCGCCGCGGGCGGCTCAAGCGCGTCGAGGTGACGCCGCTCGAGCGCATGAAGCGGGCGGCGTAATCGCCTTCATTTCGCTTGACGCTACGTTAGCTGTGACTTACGGTAAGCCATGGCTAACGCAAATGCGCAATTCGCCGCATTGGCCGATCCGACGCGGCGCGCGGTGTTCCAGCGGTTGCGCCGCGGCCGCCTGTCGGTCGCCGAGATCGCGCACGGCCTGCCGGTCAGCCGGCCGGCGGTGTCGCAGCACCTCAAGGTCCTCAAGCAGGCCGGTCTCGTCGCCGACGAGGCGGCGGGCACACGCCGCGTCTATCACATCGATCCGAAGGGGCTTGCCGCGATCCGCACCTGGCTCGACCAGTTCTGGGACGACGCGCTCGCGGCCTTTGCCGCGGAAGTCGAACGTCCGGAAGGGAAGCGGCGATGAACAAGACCATCACACCAGCACCGGTGCGCAAGACGGTGCGCGTCAACGCGCCGCCGCAACGCGCCTTCGATGTGTTCACGGCCGGTATGGGGCGCTGGTGGCCGAAGTCGCATCACATCGGGAAATCCGATCCCGAGACATTCGTTATTGAGCCCAAGCCGGGTGGCCGCTGGTTCGAGCGCGGCGTCGACGGTGTCGAATGCGAGGTCGGCAAGGTGCTCGTCTTCGAGCCGCCGTCGCGGCTGGTGCTGGCCTGGCAGCTCAGCGCCGACTGGCAATATGACGCCGGCCTGATCACCGAAGTCGAGGTGCGCTTTCTGCCCGAGGGCGCGAACGCCACGCGTGTCGAGCTCGAGCATCGCGACCTCGAACGCTTCGGCGAGCGCGCCGAGGGCTTCCGCGCCACGATCGATTCCGAAGGCGGGTGGGGCGGCCTGCTGGCGCTATTCGCGCAGAACGCCAGTCAATGACAGAAATGACAGAGGAGTGTGCCATGTCCGAGATCGTCGTCCACGGAGTGCCGGGAAGCCCGTTCCTGCGCGCGGTCGAAATGAGCCTGCGCGAGAAGGATGCCGCCTATCGCCTGAAGGTGATGGGTCCGGGCGATTCCAAGAGCGAAAGCTATCTGCAGAAGAATCCGTTCGGCCGGGTGCCGACGCTCGAGCATGGCGATTTCTGTCTCTATGAGACGCAGGCGATCCTGCGCTATCTCGACGACATCTTCCCGGAGCCCGTGTTCGAGCCGAGCGATGCGCGCGTGGCGGCGCGCATGAACCAGATCATCGGCATCAATGATTGGTACTTCTTCCCCAAGGTCGCCGCGGTCATCGTGTTCCAGCGCATCATTGGGCCAGCGTTTCGCGGCAGCACGCCGGACGAGGCGGCGATCGCGGCGGCCTTACCCATGGGCAAGACCTGCATTGCCGAGCTCGACCGGCTGCTCGGCAAACAACAGTTCCTCACCGGCGAGCAGCTGACGATCGCCGATCTGATCCTGGCACCGCAGCTCGACTTCTTCGCGGTGACGCCCGAAGGCCAGGCGCTGATCAAAGGCACGCAGCTCGAAGCCTGGCTTGCGCGCATGAATGCGCGCCCCAGCATGCAGGCGACGCAACGTCCGGAGGGGCTGCGCCGCGCGGCGTAAGCGCTGCCGCTTAAAAGAACGCCAGCGTGCGAATCTCGATGCTTTCGCGCGGCCGCGCATGCGGCGGCGAGGACGGATCATCGAAGGCGGTGTGCGCGGTCCAGCGGGCGCGGCCATCCTTCGCCGAGTCGTAGACCTTGAACACCAGCGCCTCGTCACGCTGCATGCGCGGAAACCAGTACCAGCGGTGCGCCGGATTGTAGGTGATGGCGTAGGTCTGTCCGACGCGGTTGGGATAGCGGCGCTCGGAGATGATGAAATCGTCGAACGATACGCTACGCGCATCGGCGATCGCCAGCGGGAAGCTTTCGACCGGATGCCGGATCGGCCGCCACACCTGGATGATGGCGAAGCGCCGCTGCAGGAGCGCGTCCGCCTCGTCGGGCAGGATGTCGCGCAACCGCTGCGGGCCGGACCACTCGGTGTAATCGTTATGCACGCGCGGCACGGCTTCGCGGATCTTGCGCGCCGCGCGCTCGGCATCGTCGGACGTGCGCAGCGTGTGGTCGAACACGACGACGCGGGTCGCGCCGCTGTGTGCTTTGATCAGCGCCTCCATCTCCGGATAGTAGACGCGGCGCAGCTCGGCCTCGTCGTAGAAGTCGCGCATCGCGGTCGGATGCGGAACAAAGCGGAAGCCGGCCTCGTCGAGCGTGAACTCGTTCACATGCGGGCGTCCGCTGTGGATGGTGACGCGGCGCGCGTCCTTGATGCCGCCGGACCGCGTGTCCATCGATCCGGGCGTGCCGGTCTCGGTGAAAATCTTCTCTCCGGTGTTGACGATGTAGTTGAGTGTTGCTTCGACGGAGAGCGGCAGAGCATCGATTTCGGCGAGCGCGGACATGGCGGCAAACTCCTGCAACGCGATGATTTCCTCGATATAGGCGCGGGCAGGGAAGCGTAAAGGGCTTTGCCCCGAAGGTCGACCTTAGCGCAGCGCCGCCGCGATGTTGCCGCCGTCGACGGTGGTGACGTCGGCTGTGGTCTTGAGTGCCAGCGCCTGCGCAAGGAACGCCTGCGCCACGTCCTGCGCTGTGACTTCGCGACCGAGCAGATTGCCGCTCATATAATCCTTCTCGCTGAGGCCGCGGGCCTTGGAACGCTCGGCGATGAAGTCGGGCGTGAGCAGGCCGGAGCGGATGCGATCGGCGTTCACTGCATTGGCGCGGATGCCGTCGGCCCCGTAGTCGAGCGCGTATTGACGCACCAGAAACAGCGTCGCCGCCTTGGGCAGGCCATAGGGGCCGAAATTCGGCCCCGGATTGATGGCTTGCTTCGAGACATTGAACAGAAGGCAGCCGCCGGTGCCCTGCGCCAGCATGATCTTCACCGCGGCCTGAGCGACGCGTTGATGCGCGAAGAAATTGAGCTCGAAGCTTTTGCGCAGCAGCGCCTCGTCAACCTCGCCGATGCGGCCCTGCCAGGCGGCGCCGGCATTGGAGACGAGGATGTCGATGCCGCCGAAGGTCTCGACGACGGTGTCGAATGCGGTGCGCACCGACGCTGGATCGGTGACGTCGCAACGCACACCGAGCGCCGCGGCGCTGACGGCCTTGGCTTTGTCCTTGGCTCCGCGCTCGTCGATGTCGAGCAGGGCGACTTCGGCGCCGGCCGCGGCGAACGCCTTTGCCGTGGCAAAACCGATGGCGCCGCCGCCACCGGTGACGACGGCGACCTGTCCGGCGAGCGGCAGCTCTTTCGCTCCGCCGAGCTTGACTTGCTCCAGCGACCAGTATTCGACGTCGAACATGTCGGCTTCGCCGATCGGCGTGTAGCGTCCGATCGCTTCGGCGTCGGTGATCGCTTCGACGGCGGCTTGCGCGAGGTCGGCCGCGACCTTCGCGTCCTTCTTGCTGCGGCCGAGGCCAATGAGACCGATGCCCGGAACGAGCACCACCCGCGGCAGCGGATCGAGCATCGTGCGGTTGCCGCCGACGCGCGCATTATTGCGCGCGAAATAGGTCTTGTACTCATCGATGAAGGCAGTGACGGCAGCGCGCAATGCGTAGCGGAAATCTTCGCTCTTGCCGTCTTCCGGCGCGGGCGCGATCAGCGGCCAGTTCTTGGTGCGGATGGTGTGGTCGGGCGTGACCACGCCCTGGCGCCCGTAACGTGCAAGCTCGGCGCCATTGACGAAATTGAGCACCGCGTCGCCAGCACGGACGTCGAGGATGAGCCGCCGCCAGGCGCCTTCGATCTTGTCGTCCGCCAAGCTGCAGGCGCCGCGCAGGAGCGGCATAACCGCTGCGCGCGTAGCGAGCGCTTGCGGCAATTGCGCGGTGACGAAGACTGATTTGCGTCCGCGCGCGAGCCGCTCCTCTGCGCGCGTGACCATGGCGATCATGCGTTCGTAGGCTTCGCGGGCATCGGCACCGAAGGTGAAGATGCCGTGCTTGTCGAGGATCAGGCCCTCGACCTTTGGATCGTTCTCGAACACGGCTGCGGCTTCGCGCGCCAGCGCAAAGCCCGGCATGATGTAGGGCACGAAGCCCATCTGCCCGTCATAGACCTCCGCGCAGAGCTTGCGGCTGTCGGGCTGATCGACCAGCGCCAGCACGGCGGATGAATGCGTGTGGTCGACGAAGGCGTGCGGCAGGAAGGCGTGCAGCAAGGTTTCGACCGAAGGGTTCGGCGCCATCGGATCGAGCAGGTTGGCGCGCTGGACGCGCACCATGTCCTCGTCGGTCAGCGTCTCACGCGATCGTAGCGTGCGGAGCTCGGCGAGCCGCACCGCGGGCAGGCCGGCGGGCTCGATCGTGCCCATGTCCCAGCCAGAACCTTTGACGCAGAGCACGTCGGTCTCGGTGCCGAGCAGGTCAGGCATCCGCGTCTTGACGGAGGTATTGCCGCCGCCATGCAGGACGAGCTTGGGATCGCGGCCAAGAAGCCGCGTCGTGTAGACGCGGAGCGCCAGATCGCTGGCGATGCCGGCCGCGGCGTAGTGATCGACCGCGGCCTTTGCGTCGCGCTCGACCCAGGCCGAGCGCATTATCCCTTGTCGCCCATCAGGCGACGACCCCACCAGCCGCGCTTGGGCGGCCCGGCTTCGGGCTCAGGACCGGATACCACGACGGGAGGCTGCGCTGGCGCTGACGGCGCGGGCGAAGGCGCCGGGGTCGGCGCGCTCGCGGCCACCGGAGCAGCCTCGCGAACCGTCGAGCGCCGCCGCGGCGCGTCGCTTTCCGCAGGCGAGGGCGCGGGTGCTGGCGCTTCGCCGGCTGGAGCCGCACGCTCCTCGTCGGATGGTGCCGAAGGCTCGAAACGCGGCTGCTCATAAGCCCGCGGCTGATCGAGATCGTGCGCGGCCTCGTGCGCCTCGGGCTCGACATTGCCCTGGAATTCTGCGGGTGCGAATGGCTGCTCGCCATAGGGCTGATCGCCGTTGCGACGATGCCGGCGTCCGCCGCGGCGGCCGCGCCGGCGTCGGCGCCGGCCTTCGCCGTTGCCGCCCTGCTGATCGCCGTTCTGCCGCCCCTCGAATACGGGCGCGTCGCCGCCCTCATCCTCGTGTGGCTGCATCTCGCCACCGCCGAAATCATCGGCGTGCTGCTCGGGCGCGGCATCCGGCGCGAATTGCGCAGGCGCGTGCTCTGCGGCGGGCTGACCGCCTTCGGAACGCGGTTCGCGTCCTTCGCCACGGCCGCGCCCGCCGCGCCGCCGTCGGCGTCGGCGTCGCCGGCCGCCGTCCTCGCGTTCATGCTCGCCATCGGGCGCCGGTTGCGCGTCCTGCTCGACGTCTTCGCCCGCAGCGGCTTCCGCCTCGGCTTCGAGCTCGGCATCGGTCTCGACGACGTCCTCTTCTTCCTCCTCGACGATCGGCGAAATCGGCTCCGCCTGCGCCGCGAGAGCGCGCGCGGCTTCCGGCGTATGCACCTGCTCGCCGCGCTCGATGACGAAGCTCTGCTGCCCGACGATGGTCGCGTCAGCGGAGATGGTGATGGTGATACGGAAGCGCTCTTCCAGCGCGCGGAGATGGCTGCGCTTCTGATTGAGCACGTAGAGCGCGACTTCCGCGCGCGTGCGCACGATCAGATTGTGCGTCGCGCCCTTGATCAGCATTTCCTCCACCGCGCGCAAGAGCTGCAGCGTGACCGAGGAGACCGAGCGCACATGTCCGGAGCCGCCGCAGATCGGGCATTTCTCCGTCGAGCTCTCCAGCACCGACGTGCGGATGCGCTGGCGCGACATTTCCAGCAGGCCGAAATGCGAGATGCGTCCGACCTGGATGCGCGCACGATCGTGCTTGAGGCATTCCTTGAGCCGGCGCTCGACCGACCGATTGTTGCGGCCCTCGTCCATGTCGATGAAGTCGATGACGATGAGGCCGGCGAGATCGCGCAGGCGCAGCTGCCGCGCGATTTCCTCGGCGGCTTCGAGATTGGTCTTGAGCGCCGTGTCCTCGATGTGATGCTCGCGCGTCGCGCGTCCGGAGTTCACGTCGATGGCGACCAGCGCTTCGGCCTGGTTGAGAACGATGTAGCCGCCGGACTTGAGCTGCACGACCGGCGAGAACATCGCGTCGAGCTGGCTCTCGATGCCGTAGCGCGTGAACAGCGGTTGGGTGTCCTTGTAGAGCTTCACGTTCTTCGCATGGCTCGGCATGAGCATGCGCATGAAGTCCTTGGCTTCCTTCTGTGCCTCGTCGCCGGAGACGATGACCTCGTCGATGTCCTTGTTGTAGAGGTCGCGGATCGAGCGTTTGACCAGCGAGCCTTCCTCGTAAACCAGCGTCGGAGCGCTCGACTTCAGCGTCAAGTCGCGCACCGTCTCCCACATGCGCAGGAGATATTCGAAGTCGCGCTTGACCTCGGTCTTGGTGCGGTTGGCGCCGGCGGTGCGCAGGATCACGCCCATGCCCTCCGGCACTTCCAGATCCTGCGCGATCTCCTTGAGGCGCTTGCGGTCATCGGCGCTGGTGATCTTGCGGCTGATGCCGCCGCCGCGCGCGGTGTTCGGCATCAGCACCGAATAGCGGCCGGCGAGGGAGAGGTAGGTGGTGAGTGCCGCGCCTTTGGTGCCGCGCTCTTCCTTGACCACCTGCACCAGCATCACCTGGCGACGCTTGATCACCTCTTGGATCTTGTACTGGCGCGGGCGCACGCGTGGCAGGCGCTCCTGCACCTCCTCGAGCGCATCGGCACCGCCGACCGACTCGACACTTTCCTCTTCGTGGATCTCTTCGGCGCCGGGCCCATCGCCCTGCGGGGTGCTCTCGGCATGCTCGCCAGTGTCGTGCGACTCCGCCGCGTGCTCGTCCATGGCTGCTGCTTCGGCGCCTTCGGCGACAACCGGGGCCGGTTCGGTGCCTTCCTGCGGCGCTTCTCCGGTCACCGGCTGCGATGTTTCGGCGATGAAAGCAGGCTCCGTCGGCTCGCTTTGCTCGGCGGCCGGCGTCGCCTCGGCGAGGGCGCCTTCGCTGGCGCCGGTATCCGCGGCCGCAGTATCGACGTGCCCCTCGGCGGAGATCTCGTCCGCTTCAGGCACGCCTCCTTCCCCGGCAGCTTGTTCGCTGCGCACGACGTCACGGCCGCGCGAGCGCTCCGCATTGCGTCCGCGATGGCGGCCGCGGCCGGCGCGGTGGTCGGCCTCGGCGTCGGCCGCGCGTTCCACGCGCTCTTCCTCGGCGAGCAGCGCCTGCCGGTCGGCGACCGGGATCTGGTAGTAGTCAGGATGGATTTCCGAGAACGCCAGGAAGCCATGGCGATTGCCGCCATACTCGACGAATGCCGCCTGCAGCGACGGTTCGACGCGCGTCACCTTGGCGAGATAGATATTGCCGCGAAGCTGCTTGCGATTAGCCGATTCGAAGTCGAATTCCTCGACGCGATTGCCGCGCAGAACGACCACCCGGGTCTCCTCGGGATGTGTCGCGTCGATCAACATTTTGTTGGCCATTGCCATGTCTCACTGAGGCTCGTCCGCCTGCGCGCGCCCCGGGGCGCGCAAGGGGGA
Organism: Pseudolabrys sp.; assembly: GCA_035651015.1. Taxonomy (GTDB): domain Bacteria; phylum Pseudomonadota; class Alphaproteobacteria; order Rhizobiales; family Xanthobacteraceae; genus Pseudolabrys. The sequence goes on from DASRGN010000055.1 coordinate 16,023, forward strand.
CTGCCTGATTGCGGTTGAAGGGAGAGAAGCCGCGGTCATGCTGGAACTCGGCGCGCAGGCCCCCGGTGACCGCCGCGATGTCATCGCATTGGCGGCAGCACGGAGCTCCGATTAGCGCTTGCAGCATGGACTGCGATCCGTAGGCGGCGGCAGCGCAAAAGCGCGGCCGCTGTTTCAAGTGCTTACGGTCGTTGGAGCGCAGGCGTCACGGCTGCACACCGTCGCGGTCGTCCTCACAAGGGCATCGGCTCTAAACCCGCTTCGTTCGCCTGCTCGTCGAGCAATGCGACCCTTGGCGGGCGTGCCGGAGGCCCGAACGCAGCACAACCGGAACTGTTTAACCGTCAGCAAGCTCTACATACGGCCCTCGCTGGTTGATGGCAAGGGAGCCGTCGCTCGCGGGCAACACTCACGGTGGATCGCGCGTGGATATTGAAGTTCCGTTAACCGTGCCGCCGCTATTGGGAGTAGAAGGTGCCCAAAAGGGGGCCGGATTCGTGGCTGTTCGCGCAGCGATTCTGACTGTCGCCATCGCCGCTTTGGCCGCGGCCGGGGGGCTGCCGCATAGTGCCCGGGCGGCGGAACGGACCAACGCGGCCGGCCTGCCAGCCAAAGCCGACGCCCCGAAGGGCGACCTATTCCCGGTTGCAACCGATGCGCGGCTTGGCGGCGACGACAGCCAGACCCGTTTCGTCGTCGATTTGTCGCGCAAGGTGGACATGGCGGCGTTCACGCTCGCCGACCCTTACCGGGTGGTCATTGACCTGCCGCAGGTGACCTTCCAGCTTCCCGCGAGCGCTGGAGAGAAAGGTCGCGGCCTGGTCAAAGCGTTCCGCTTTGGCTTGGTGATGCAGGGCGGCTCCCGCATCGTCATCGACACCAAAGGTCCGGTGCGCATCGAGAAGTCATTCACGCTCGACGCCGGCGACGGTCAGCCGGCGCGTCTCGTGCTGGATCTCGCCGCCTCCGACCGCGAAACCTTCCTGCGCAACATGGCACTCGACAGCCGCACGCGCATCACACCCGCGCACAGGTCGGACAGCGGACCTGCGGGTGCGCCGCCGGCGCGGACTGCTGCCGGCGATCCGCGCCCGCTCATCGTTATCGATCCGGGCCATGGCGGCATCGACAACGGCACCAAGGCGGCGAGCGGCGAGATGGAGAAGTCCATCGTGCTCGATTTCGCGCTGATGCTGCGCGACAAGCTCGAGCAGAGCGGCAAATACCGCGTGGCGATGACACGCACCGACGACACTTTCGTGCCTCTCGAGGAACGCGTGCGCTTTGCCCGCACGCGCCAGGCGGCACTGTTCATGTCGATCCATGCCGACGCGGTGCCGAAGAACGAAGGCGAGGCGCAGGGGGCGAGCATCTATACGCTCTCGGAAACCGCCTCGGATGCGGAAGCCGCGCGGCTCGCCGAGGACGAAAACCGGGCCGACGTGATTGCCGGCGTCGATCTCACCTCGGAGCCGAACGACGTCGCCGACATCCTGATCGACCTGGCGCAGCGCGAGACCAAGGGCTTCTCGGCACAATTCGCGCGCACGCTCGAGGGAGAGATGAAAAAGGTGGCGCGCATGCACAAGCACCCGATGAAGTCCGCGGGCTTCAAGGTGCTCAAGGCGCCGGACGTGCCGTCGGTCCTGGTCGAGCTCGGCTACATGTCGACCAAGGACGATCTCAAGCAATTGATGTCAGGACCCTGGCGTTCGCACACGGCGGATTCCATTGTGCAGGCGGTCGACACCTTCTTTGCCCCGCGGATCGCGGGGACGACCGCCGGGGCGAACTGAGGATCGGACAAGGAACTTCGGCCTCAGTTTCAACAAAAAAGAGCGCGACCTCATAAGCCGCGCCGGAGCGTGGCGGTGCGGTGCAGCGAGTCCTTGAAGAATCTTGTATTTTGGCGTTTCGGGCGGCAATGCCGCGAACGGACATGGACGCGAAGCGGTAGGGCGGGACATCGCGGATGAAGCTGATCTTGCGCTTTTTCGGCTTTCTGTTCGCCGCCGGAACCATCCTCTTCGTGGTTGGGGTTGCCGCGACTGCGGGCCTGCTTTGGCATTTCTCCAAGGACCTGCCGGACTACTCGCAGCTGCAGGACTACGAGCCGCCGGTGATGACGCGCGTGCATGCGGCCGACGGCTCGCTGCTTGCCGAATACGCCAATCAGCGCCGGCTCTATATCCCGATCCAGGCGGTGCCAAAGCTCGTCATCAATGCCTTCCTCTCAGCCGAGGACAAGAATTTCTACGAGCATGGCGGGCTGGATTTCGGCGGCATTCTGCGCGCCGGCCTGGTGTTCGTGCAGAACTACGGCTCGGGCCGCCGCCCGCAAGGCGCCTCGACGATCACGCAGCAGGTGGCGAAGAACTTCCTGCTCACCAACGAGGTGTCGTTCCAGCGCAAGATCAAGGAAGCGCTGCTGGCTTTGAAGATCGAGCGCACTTACTCGAAGGACAAGATCCTCGAGCTCTATCTCAACGAAATCTATCTCGGTCTCGGCGCCTACGGCGTGGCCGCGGCGTCGCTGCTTTATTTCGACAAGTCGGTGCACGAGCTTTCGATCGCTGAGGCCGCCTATCTGGCCTCGCTGCCGAAAGCGCCGAACAACTACAATCCGTTCCGCCAGCGCGAGCGTGCCATCGAGCGCCGCAACTGGGTGATCGACCGTATGGTCGAGGGTGGCGCCATCAAGGCCGCCGACGGCGAGAAGGCCAAGAAGGAACCGCTGAACGTCACCGCGCGCCCGACCGGCTCGCGTCAGTTCGCCGCCGAATACTTCGCCGAGGAAGTGCGCCGCGAGATCTACGAGCGCTACGGCGAGAAGAAGCTCTATGAGGGCGGCCTGTCGGTGCGCACCTCGCTCGATCCGAAGCTGCAAGTGCTTGCGCGCAATGTGCTGGTCAACGGGCTGGAGACTTTCGACGAGCGCGAAGGCTTTCGCGGGCCGGTGACCAAGATCGACATCACGGGTGATTGGGGCGTGAAGCTCGCCGACGTCAAAGCGCTCAACGACGTCGCGCCGATGCAGCTCGCCGTCGTGCTCGATGTCACCGATCAGTCGGCGCGCATCGGCTTGCAGCCGCCGCGCGAACCGGGCGGCTATATCAACAAGGAGCGCACCACCGGCATCCTGCCGGTCGAAGGCGTCAAATGGGCGAAGCCCGCTTCCGGCCCGGCAAAGGCGATCACCAAGGTGACGCAGGTCGTGGCGCCGGGCGACGTGATCTATGTCGAGCCGGCGAAGACGGCGGGCCAATTCCGCCTGCGCCAGGTGCCGGAGATTTCCGGTGCGCTCGTCGCCATGGATCCGTGGACCGGCCGCGTGCTCGCGATGGTCGGCGGTTTCTCCTACGACCAGAGCCAGTTCAACCGCGCGACGCAGGCGCTGCGCCAGCCGGGCTCCTCGTTCAAGCCGATCGTCTACGCGGCCGCGCTCGACAACGGCTACACGCCGTCGACGCTGGTGCTCGACGCACCGCTGGAGATCGACCAGGGGCCAGGGCAGGGCGTGTGGCGGCCGGAAAACTATGAAGGCAATTTCTATGGACCGTCGACGCTGCGCTTCGGCATCGAGCATTCGCGCAACGTGATGACGGTGCGGCTTGCGCAGGATATCGGCATGCCGCTGATCGCCGAATATGCCAAGCGCTTCGGCGTCTATGACGATCTGCCGCCTTATCTCTCCTTCGCGCTCGGCGCCGGCGAGACCACGCTGCTGCGCATGGTCACCGCCTATTCGATGTTCGACAATGGCGGGCGCCGCGTGAAGCCGACGCTGATCGATCGCATCCAGGATCGTTACGGCCACACCGTCTACAAGCACGATGAACGCGAATGCCGCGGCTGCGATGCGCAGAAGTGGGCGAACCAGGCAGAGCCGACGCTGATCGACCGGCGCGAGCAGGTGCTCGACCCGATGACGGCCTACCAGATCACGTCGATGCTCGAGGGCGTGGTGATCCGCGGCACCGGCACGGTGCTGCGCGAGGTGGGCAAGCCGGTCGCCGGCAAGACCGGCACCACCAACGACGAGAAAGACGTCTGGTTCATCGGCTACACGCCGGACATCGCAGTCGGCGTCTACATGGGCTACGACAAGCCGCGGCATCTCGCGCGCGGCGCCACGGGCGGCCACATCGCCGCGCCGGTGGTGAAGGATTTCCTGAAAGTCGCGCTCGCCGACAAGCCGGCGATGCCGTTCCGTGTGCCCGCCGGCATCAAGCTCATCCGCGTCGACGCCAAAACAGGGCTGCGCGCGGGACCGACGACCGAGAAGGCGATCCTTGAAGCCTTCAAGCCGGGCACGGCGCCGCCGGACAGCATGGCGGTGATCGGGCAGGACGGCAGCTACGGCGGTGGCACCTATGGCGGTGGCGGCGTGTCGCCTGATGCCGATCGCGCCGTGCGCTCGGGGACCGGCGGGCTCTATTAGTGCGGCGCTAGCCTTGCTTCGTCGCGCGCGACCTGTCTTCCTGAGGCAATGAACGATCCTCTTGCGCGGCTGGAAACGCCCGCGCTCCTCCTCGATGTCGACCGGCTGGAACGCAACTGCGCGCGCATGCGCGAGCGCTGCCGCGACCTCGGCGTTGCACTGCGTCCGCATCTGAAAACCGCGAAATCGCTCGACGTGGCGAAGCGCGCGCTAGCAGGTGAGACGCCGCGCATCACGGTCTCGACGCTGCGCGAAGCCGAGTATTTCGCGGCCGCGGGCTATCGCGACATTCTTTATGCCGCAACGATCGTCCCGCAGAAGCTCGCGCATGTCGCCCGCATCAAGGCCGCAACCGGCTGCGATCTGCTGCTGGTGACGGATTCAGCCGACGTGGTGGCGCAAGCCTCGGCGTTCGCAAGGGAGCGGAATATCGAGCTTCCGTTCCTCATCGAGATCGATTGCGGCGAGCACCGCAGCGGACTGCCGGCAGGCGATCCAGCAATCGTGACGCTCGCCAAGGCGATTACACAGGCTCCGGGCCTCACGTTGCGCGGCGTGATGAGCCATGCCGGACACTCCTACGGTACCGACGATCCGAAACAGGTGATTGCGATTGCCGAGGACGAGCGCCGCGCCGCGGCCGACGCGGCGACCGCGATCCGCGCCGCCGGAATCGCTTGCGAGATCGTGAGCGTCGGCTCGAGCCCGACCGCGTTGATGGCGCGTGCGCTTCCCGGCGTCACCGAGGTGCGCGCCGGTATCTACATGGTCTGGGACCTGTCGCAGCTTTCCCGCAAAATGTGCCGTGCCGACGAGATTGCGGCTTCTGTCCTGGCGTCGGTGATCGGGCACAATCGGCCTGGCCGCTCGCTCATTATCGACGCGGGTGCGCTGGCGCTCTCCAAGGACATTGGCGCTAATCGCTTTCTGCCCGATGCCGGCTACGGCTATGTGTGCGATCCGGTGAGCGTCGAGCGGCTGGGGACGCTATCGGTGACGGTTGTGCACCAGGAGCACGGCACCATCGCCATCGACGACGAGGCGTGGTTCGCACGCCTGCCGGTCGGCAGCCAGGTCCGTATCCTGCCGAATCACGCCTGCATCACCTGCGCCGGTTACGACACGTTCCATGTCGTGCGCGATGGCGCGGTCGTCGATCGCTGGGCGCGCATCAACGGCTGGTAGGGCGCAACGCTCCTTGCCTTCAGCGCAATCGCTCGCTACATCCACGCCGCGCCGCCGAGCGAAGCGAGGGGCCGGCGCGGCTAAGCTAATCTCTCTCATTCTGGTCACGGTCGAAGAAAAGCAATGCGCGCGGAAATTCAAAGCATCGTCGAAGACATCAAGCAGTCGGTCGGACTGCTGAGGAGGCATCTTTGACTTCGACACGTCGCAGCAACGGCTAGCCGAGCTCAACCGCGAGGCTGAAGACCCCAATCTGTGGAACGACCAGGCGCGCGCGCAGCGTGTCATGCAGGAGCGCAATGCGCTCGACGACCAGCTCAACGCCATCGGCCGCATCGAGCGCGACCTCGACGACCAGTTGATGCTCATCGAGCTCGGCGAATCCGAGAAGGATCAGGGCGTCGTCACCGAGGCGGAGAACGCGCTCAAGGCGCTCAAGGCCGAGGTCGAGCGGCGCCAGCTCGAAGCGCTGCTCTCCGGCGAAGCCGACGCCAATGACAGCTTCCTCGAGGTGCATGCGGGTTCGGGCGGCACCGAGAGCCAGGACTGGGCCGAGATGCTCATGCGCATGTATACGCGCTGGGCCGAGCAGCACGGCTACAAGGTCGAATTTCTGGAAGAGACCGCGGGCGAGGGCGCCGGGCTCAAATCGGCGACCATCCAGGTCAAAGGGCATAACGCCTATGGCTGGCTCAAGAGCGAGAACGGCGTGCATCGCCTGGTGCGCATCTCGCCATTCGACGCCAACGCGCGGCGGCACACCTCGTTCGCCGGGGTGAGCGTCTACCCGGTGGTCGACGATCGCATCAAGATCGAGATCGACGAGAAGGACGTGCGCACCGACACGATGCGCTCAGGCGGCGCCGGCGGCCAGCACGTCAACAAGACCGAATCCGCGGTACGGCTCACGCATATCCCGACGGGCATCGCGGTGGTGGTTCAGGCGGAACGCTCGCAGCACAAGAACCGCGCGAAAGCGTGGGACATGCTGCGCGCGCGGCTCTATGAGCGCGAGCTGAAGAAGCGTGAGGAGAAAGCAGCGGCCGAGCAGGCGGCGAAGACCGACATCGGCTGGGGCCACCAGATCCGCTCGTATGTGCTGCAGCCCTATCAGATGGTGAAGGACCTGCGCACCGGCGTCTCCACCTCGAACACCGGCGGCGTGCTCGACGGCGATCTCGATCAGTTCATGCACGCGGCGCTGGCGCAGAAGGCCTTTGGTGGCGAGCCGACGGACGTCGAGGATGTGGAGTAGGGCGCGCACGATGAAGCTTGGCCTTGCCGCGCTGTTCCTGACCATCGCGGCATCTGCTCACGCGCAAACGCATCATTGCGCCGCTGATGCGATCGCCAAGGCGAAGCCGCTGCTGCATCTGCAGTATGGGATGGACGATCCGGCGCAGAATTTCAGCGTCGAGGATACGGTGAAGGTGCTGCCGCCGATCAAGGCGCTCAAGGGCAGCGGGCACTTCGACGTGCTCGAAATCTGGGGCCACATCTACAAGGCGGATTATCGGATGCGCTTCATCTATGCGCAGATCAAAGGCGACTGCGTCCTGATGGGCCAGGAAATCCTCGAAGCTAGCAATCTGTATTAGAAATCACATCGTCCCGAGCCGCACGCCGGCGCGCAGGAAGCGCTGCGGGTCGACCGCCTGGTCGTCGATGCGGGTCTCGTAGTGCAGATGCGGCCCGGTCGAGCGGCCGGTCGAGCCGATTTTGCCGATCACCTGACCGATGCGAACTTTCTCGCCGACGCGCACATCGATCTCCGAGAGATGCCCGTAGCGCGTGGTCAGGCCGTTGCCGTGATCGACCTCGACCATCTTTCCGTAGCCGCCGTTCCAGCCGGCAGTGGTCACCGTCCCATTGGCGGTGACGCGCACGGGATCACCGATGTCGCCGCGCATGTCGAGGCCGGTGTGGATGGCCGGACCTTTGACGAACGGATCCATGCGCATGCCGAAGGGCGAGCTCATGTCGATCTCGCCGAACACGGGCTTGCGTACGGGCACGGTGGCCAGCGTGTGCGTGTAGCGGTCGACCTCCGCGCGCGCGAGCGCGATGCGATAGACCTGCCGCTCGAAGGGGCTGGCGTGGCTCGATGGCGGCCTCACCGGCACATAGGGCCCGCCCATGCCGGCGATGGCGCCGCCCTTGCCCGGGCTGACGCCGAGATCGGCGAGCACGCCGCGCATGCGCTTGAGCTTGCCGTCATAAGTCTCTTCCAGCGAATTCAGTGTGGCCGTCTGCTTGGTCTCGACGCGGTCGAGCGCCAGCGTCATACGCGAAAGCATGCCGTCGAGCCCCCCGGCACCCGCATGCGCCAGCACGCGTGGCGCGGGCCGTTGCGCCGGGATGCGGGACTCCAGCCGTGCTTCGCGATCGGGTGGCGCCACGAAGACGGCGGTGTCGCTAATGGGCGAGGGCCGCAGCGGTCGCGCTGATGTGGCGTCGGCGCCGCGGCCGTGCGGGATCGAGCCGGTCGGCATCGGATCGGCGCCGATGCTGCCCAAGGCCGAGCTTCGCTGCTCTAGCACCGATTGGCGGCGGATCAGTGCATCGAGCTTCTGCTCGAACTGCTCCTGGTCGAGCAGTTGCCGGCTGGTGATGCGGTCCACCTGTGCGCGCAGCTCGGCAATGCGGTCTTCATAGGCGAACTGCATCTCGGCCTGGCGCGAGATCAGGCGCGTGAGCACGTCGTCGCGAAAGGCGAAATAGGTGCCGGTGGCGATCGACCAGCCGGCCATGATCACCAGTGTGCCGACGACGATCCAGAACGCGACCGGCCCGAGCCGGACCTGATGTCCGGCATGGCCGAAGGTGTAATCGCTGCGCCGCGCGGCGGCTGCAACGGATCGGGCGCCCGCAGCGGCCTGTCGGTGAAACGGCTTGAACGGATGCGACATCGACGCTCCCTGCCGGCCCGGATCGAGCCGGACGGTGCATCAGCGCGTCAATTTGCGGGTTTTATAGTTAATTATTCGCAAATCCGGATCGTTTTGGGCCGTTCAGAGTGCCTTGGCGGCGGCGAGGACCTCCTCCGCATGACCATCGATGGCGACCTTCGGCCAGACGCGGGCGATGCGGCCATCGGCGTCGATCAGGAACGTCTTGCGCATCACCCCCATGAAGGTGCGCCCATACATGGATTTCTTGCCCCACGCGCCATAGGCCTCGAGCATCTTGTGGGTCTCGTCCGAGCCAAGCGGCATGGTGAGGTCATGCTTAGCCTTGAACTTGTCCTGCGCCTTTACCGGATCGGCGGAGACGCCGACGACATCGGTATCTGCCTTGGCGAAAGCCTTCTGCAGCTTGGAGAAGCCAATGGCCTCGCGCGTGCAGCCCCCGGTGTCGGCCTTGGGATAGAAAAACAGGACCAGCTTGCGGCCTTTGAAATCGTTGAGCGATACCGTCCCACCGCCGTCGCGGGGCAGCTTGAATGCGGGGGCGCGGGCGCCTTCGGCAGGCTGTTCGGCCATGGATGCCTTCCTTTCGTCGCTTTCGATCGGTCAAAGAGGGACTTACCATGCGAGGCGGGATCATCGCAGCCGGGTCACACGCGTTGGACCGGGCTTGGGGGCACTCAAAATAGGCGAATCGCCGCAGTTAGGGCGATAGTTGCGCGCAGTCGCGCGGCGGACGAGGGGCGCCCAACTGGGCATGACAGCCAAAGGTACTCATTCGCGGCGCGCGGCTCTGCACAGGCTGGAGGCTATTGCCCGTGGCCTGCACCAGCGCCACCACCGTGGCGCTCCGCATGGTCCGAAGCATTGGCTCAAGCGTTGGCGCACGCGCTTCCTTGCCTGGATGCGGCGACCTTTGGTGCGCCGATTGTCCTATGTCGCGGCCGCAGTGGTCGGCGTGGTCGTCATCGGGCTCGGCGGGCTGTGGTGGCGTCTGTCGAGCGGCCCGATCGAGCTCGACATCGCGACGCCGTGGCTCACCGCGGCGATCGAGCAGAATTTTGGCAGCAGTCACAAGGTCGAGGTCGGCGGCACGCAGCTCGAGCGGACTGAGGGCGGTCACACGGCGCTGCGCATCCGCGACATCGTCGTGCGCGATGCCGACGGCACCGTGGTTGCGAGCGCTCCGAAGGCGGAAATCGGGCTCTCCGGCTCGAGCCTGCTGAGCGGCCGCATTCGCGCCCAGAGTCTCAACCTCGTCGGCGCCGAGCTCGCGGTGCGCATTGAGGCCGATGGCAAGATCACCGTGTTTGCCGGTGCCGACAAGCGGCCGATCGCGACGACGGCGATCGTGCGCCCGCCATTGCCGCCCCCCGATGCCGCCTCGGCGGTATCCGGTGCGGTACCGCCGGCAGCCGCACGCGGCGCCTTCGCCGAGTTCGCCGCCATGCTGTTGTGGATCGACGGGCTCGGCGCCAGCGGTCTCGACGGTTACGACCTCGGCGAAATCGGTCTCAAGAGCGGCAACCTTCGCGTCGACGATCAGCGCAACGGCAAGCGCTGGAGCTTCACCAATATCGATTTGAGCCTGACCCGGCAGAAGGGCGGCGCAATCGTCTTTCGTCTCGGCTCCGAGGACCAGCAGCGTCCCTGGCAGCTCGTGGCATCGGTGGCGCCGAAGAACGGTGGGCTGCGCGACATCGCGCTCGAAGCCGACAAGGTCTCCACCAAGGACCTGCTGCTGGCGTTGCGGCTTGGCGAGGGCGAGTTCGAAGCCGACCTGCCGATCTCCGCGTCCGTTCGCGGTGAGGTCGCTGCTGACGGCACGCCGCTGACCATGGTCGGCCGCATCCTTGCCGAGGCCGGCTACATCGCGGATATGGGCCGCAAGCCGCAGCGCATCAATCTCGATCGCGTCGAGATTGCGTTCGACTGGGACATCCGCCGCGGCACCGTGCAGATCCCGCATCTGCATATCGTCTCCGGCAGCGATCGCGCCACGTTGATGGCGCAGCTAGAGGCGCCGCAGGCGCCGGCCACCGCTTGGACGCTCGGGCTCGGCGGCGGCACCATCGTGCTCACCGGCGCCGCCGACGAGAACCCGCTGGTCATCAATCGCATCGCTGTGCGCGCGCGGCTCGATCCCGGCAACCGGCGCATCGATCTCGATCAGGCGGATTTTTCCAGCATCGATCTCGGTCTTGCGGTCTCCGGACATCTCGACGCGTCGGGGACCGAGCCGCGGCTCACGCTCGGAGTGGCAGCGACGAAAATGTCGGTGACGGCGCTCAAGCGCATGTGGCCGAAATTCATCGCCAGCGGCGTGCATGATTGGGTGCTCGGACATGTGTCGAGCGGCAATGTCGAGCGTCTGGTCATCGCTGCCAACGCGCCGCTGCCGGCGTTCAAGGAAGACGGGCCGCCGATGCCGGAAGAGGGGCTCTCGGTCGAGATCGAGACCAGCGGCACCACGCTGCGCCCCGTCGATAACCTGCCGCCGATCCGCGACGCCGATCTCAACGTGCGCATCACCGGCGGTACTGCGAACATCGCGCTCGGGCGCGGCACGCTCGACGTCTCCGCGACGCGTAAGCTCAACATCGCCGGCGGCCTGTTCGAGATCGCCGATACGCATCAGAAGCCTCCGCTTGCGCGCACGCGCTTCCGCCTCGATGGATCGCTGGCCGCAGCCGCCGAGCTTCTCGCCACGGACAAGCTGCGCGAAGATGCCGGGTTCCCGCTCGATCCGTCCTCCAGCCGCGGCACCGTGACCGCGCAGGTGACCGTGTCACTACCGATCATGCCGAAGCCGCCGAAGAGCGCGGTCACGTATGCGATCGCCGGCGACATCACCAATTTCGTGGCCGACAAGGTGATGCTCGGGCAGCGCGTCGAGGCGACGGTGCTGCATGCGGTGGGCAATCCGCAGGGCTATCAGATCAAGGGCGACGTGAAGATCGGTGGCACGCCGGCCAATCTCGAATTCCGCAAGGTGAGCGGCGAGCCGGACGCCGAGGTGCGCCTGCAGACGACGCTCGATGATGCCGCGCGCGGCCGCCTCGGGATCGACTTCGGCTCGACCGTTGCGGGCTCGGTGCCGGTCAAGCTCGTCGGCCGTGTCGGTGGCAACGATCCGGAGACGCGCTTCAATGCCGAGCTCGATCTCGGACCGGCGAAAATCGACAACCTGTTACCCGGCTGGGTGAAGCCGGCGGGCCGCGCTGCGCGCGCAACCTTCACTATGGTGAAGGACAAGACGACGCGCTTCGACGATCTGAGCATCGACGGGCCGGGGACAGTGGCGCGTGGGTCGGTCGAGCTTGATGCCAATGGCGATCTGATGTCGGCGAACTTTCCCGTGTTCGCCATGTCCGATGGCGACAAGCTGACGCTCAAGGCCGATCGGGGCACTGATAATGTCATCCGCGTCGTCATGCGCGGCGATGTCTATGACGGACACAACTTCATCAAATCCTCGATGAGCGGGCCGCAGAACGATGTGCGCGGCAAGCGCAAGGTCCCGGACGTCGATCTCGATGTGAAGCTCGGTCTTGTCGCCGGCTTCCACGGTGAAGCACTGCGCGCGCTCGACCTCAAGCTATCGCGCCGCGCCGGACGCATCCGCAGCTTCGGCCTGTCCGCGCGCATCGGCCGCGACGCGCCACTCGTCGGCGACCTGCGCGTGCGCTCACTCAACAATCGCCAGGTGATTTATCTGGAGACGACCGATGCCGGGGCGCTGTTCCGCCTGGCCGACGTCTATCCGCGCCTGACCGGTGGCAAGATGTGGGTGGCTATGGACCCGCCGAACGCGGAGGGGACGCCGCAAGACGGTGTCCTCAACATCAGCGATTTCTCGATCCGCGGTGAGCAAGGCCTCGACCCGGTGCTGGCGAACGCGCCGAACAACATGCGTAACGCCAGCAATGTCGATTTCACTCAGCTGCACGTGGACTTCACGCGCACGCCCGGCCGCACGACGCTGCGGGACGGCGTGGTCCGCGGGCCGGTGATCGGCGCCACCATCGACGGCAATATCGATTACACGCGCGACGAGGTGCTGCTGCGCGGCACCTTCGTGCCGCTTTATGGTCTCAACAACATGTTCGGGCAGTTGCCGATCCTCGGCATGTTCCTTGGCAATGGGCCCAATGAGGGCGTCTTCGGCATCACCTATGAGGTGACCGGGCCGCCAGGCAATACGCGCATCAAGGTCAATCCGCTGTCCGCGGTTGCGCCGGGCCTGCTGCGCAAGCTGTTCGAGTTCCGCGACACCAATGGCAGCTTCGCCGAGCCGACGCGGTAGTCAGCCTTAGACCGGCTTGAGCAGGACGTGGCGCTTCTTGCCGAGCGACAGCTTGATCACGCCCTCGGGCGTCAGATCCTTGGCCGCGAGCATCAGGCGTTCGTCACTGACCGCCGCATCGTTGACGCGGATGCCACCGCCTTTGATTTGACGCCGCGCCTCGCCGGTCGAGGCGACAAGGCCGGCCAGGACGGCGGCGTTGAGCACGCCGAGGCCTTTGTCCAATTCGGCGCGCTTCACCTCGATGCTTGGCAACGTCTCTGCCAGCGCGCCTTCCTCGAAGGTTTTACGCGCGGTGGCTTCGGCCTGCGTGGCGGCGTCGCGGCCGTGCACCAGTGCGGTCGCTTCGGTCGCCAAGACCTTCTTCGCCTCGTTGATCTCCTGCCCGCGCAGCGCCGCGAGCCGCGCGATCTCGTCGAGCGGCAGAACGGTGAACAGCTTGAGGAAGCGCGCGACGTCGGCGTCTTCGGTATTGCGCCAGTATTGCCAGTAGTCGTAGGGGCTGAGCAGGTCGGCATTGAGCCACACGGCGCCCGCCGCGGTCTTGCCCATCTTGGCGCCTGACGAGGTGGTGATCAGCGGTGAGGTCAGCGCAAATAACTGCGCATTATGCATGCGCCGGCCGAGATCGATGCCGTTGACGATGTTACCCCACTGATCCGAGCCGCCCATCTGCAGCACGCAGCCGGTGCGCTTGTAGAGTTCGACGAAGTCGTAGGCCTGCAGGATCATGTAGTTGAATTCGAGGAACGACAGCTCCTGCTGGCGCTCGAGCCGCAGCTTCACGGAATCGAAGGACAGCATGCGGTTGACGGAAAAGTGCTTGCCGACATCGCGCAGGAAATCGATGTAGTTGAGCGTGTTGAGCCAGTCGGCATTGTTGCTCATCAGCGCACCGGCGGGGGCCTCGCCGAATTTCAAGAACTTGGAGAAGATCGCGCGGATGCCCTTGAGGTTCTCGCCGATGATCTCGTCGGTGAGGATGCGGCGGCTCTCGTCCTTGCCCGAAGGATCGCCGACGCGGGTGGTGCCGCCGCCCATCAGCGCAATCGGGCGGTGCCCGGTCTGCTGCATCCAGTAGAGCATCATGATCGGGAGCAGCGAGCCGACATGCAGCGATGCCGCTGTGCAGTCAAAGCCGATATAACCGGTGATGGCGCCCCTTACCGCCAGCGCGTCCAGCGCCTCGGGCTCCGAGACCTGGTGGATGAAGCCGCGGCTCGCGAGCGTGTTGAGGAAGTCGGACTTGTAGGCGCTCATCGCGCTCTCCGCCCGATTAAGCCGCGGGCTTGCGCTGCGTATTGAGCCGCTTGTCGAGATAAGCGGAGATCGACTGCATCAACGGCTCGATCTTGCCATCGAAGAAGTGGTTGGCGCCGAGCACCACCTTTTGCTCGATGACGATGCCCTTCTGCGTCTTCAGCTTATCGACCAAGCCGGTGACGTCCTTGTGCGGCACCACCGCGTCCTTGTCGCCATGGATGATCAGGCCCGAGGACGGGCAGGGTGCGAGGAACGAGAAGTCGTAGAGGTTGGCCGGCGGGCAGATGGAGATGAAGCCTTCGATTTCCGGGCGGCGCATCAGAAGCTGCATGCCGATCCAGGCGCCGAAGGAGAAGCCGGCGATCCAGCAGCTCTTGGCCTCGGGATTGATCGTCTGCGCCCAGTCGAGCGCGGCAGCTGAATCCGACAATTCGCCCTGGCCGTGGTCGAACGACCCCTGGCTGCGGCCGACGCCGCGGAAGTTGAAGCGCAATGCGGAGAAGCCGCGGTGCACGAACTGATAGTAGATCTGGTAGACGATCTGGTGGTTCATCGTCCCGCCGAATTGCGGGTGCGGATGCAGAACGATCGCGATCGGCGCGTTCTTCTGGCGCGCCGGATGATAGCGACCTTCGATCCGACCAGCCGGACCGGTGAAAATGACCTCAGGCATGCGTTTTGACCTCGACCGACCCTTGCTTAGTGGGGTCTCACGTGCTTGACGGCAATGCCGGGCCCACGTAACTATTTAGAACTATTCTAAATTTCGGGGTGCTGCGGCGCGATATCGTGGCTTGCCGTGCGCGCGGCCGGTTCTTACCACAGGGCCGGGGGCAAAAAGCAAGCTTTTTGATGGGTCTTAGCCTCCATCTCGAACCAGCGACGGATCTGAGCTCATGGCCGATCGGGCCTATTTCGACTGGAATGCGACTGCCCCCCTGCGTCCGGAAAGCCGGGCCGCGGTGCTGGCGGCGCTCAGTCATGTCGGAAATGCATCCTCCGTGCATGCCGACGGGCGCGCAGCCAGGCGGCTGGTCGAGGACGCGCGGGCGTCCGTCGCCGCGCTGGTCGGGGCAGACGCGCGGAACGTCGTCTTTACCGCGAGCGGCACCGAAGCCAATAACCTGGCGCTCACCCCCAGCATTGCGGTCGGGTCGCAGAAGACCTGCGATCGGCTGATCGTCTCGGCCATCGAGCATCCCTCCGTTCGGGCCGGGCACCGTTTTCCGGCCGATCGTGTCGAGGAGCTGCCGGTGACCGCTGCCGGCGTCATCGATCTCGCGGCGCTGCGCGCTCAGATGGCGCGCGGAGCGCGGCCGCTGGTTTCGGTGATGCTCGCCAATAACGAGACCGGCGTCGTTCAACCGATACATGAGGTCGCTGAGATCGTGCATGAAGCCGGTGGCCTGCTTCATGTCGACGCCGTGCAGGCGGTCGGCCGGATCGAGTGCGATATCAATGATCTAGGGGCCGATCTTCTGACGCTTTCGAGCCACAAGATCGGCGGCCCGCAAGGCGCCGGCGCTCTCGTTGTACGCGATGCGGCTCTGCACATCGCCGAGCCGCTGATCCGCGGCGGCGGCCAGGAGCGCGGCCAGCGCGCTGGAACCGAGAATGTGGCGGCGATCGCGGGTGTCGGCGCCGCGGCCAAGGCCGCGCGGCAGGCCCTGTCGACGGAAACGCCGCGTATGGCGGCGCTGCGCGAGCGCGTGGAACGCGGCCTTCGCGCGACGATGCCGGAGGTGGTGATTTTCGGCGAAGAAAGCCGGCGGCTGCCCAATACGACGCTGTTCGCGGTTCCCGGCCTCAAGGCGGAAACCGCGATCATCGCATTCGACCTGGAGGGCGTGTCGGTCTCCTCGGGCGCCGCCTGTTCCTCGGGCAAAGTCGCGGCCTCGCACGTCCTCGCCGCCATGGACGTGGAACCCCGTTTTGCCGCCGGTGCGGTGCGTGTCAGCCTCGGCTGGGACACCCAGGAAGGCGACCTCGAAAGGCTGCAAAACGCTTGGATTAAGGTGTCCGCATCATTACTTAAGCAGCGAGGAATTGCTGCTTGAGGCAGCTTGGAACCAGGGTGATTTTGGGCGAGCGGTAAGAACCGACCATACCCGACAGATCCAACCCGCGGTCCTTGAAACCGCGACGGAGGAGAGAATGCCGGCCGTACAAGAGACCGTCGAACAGGTCCGCCGTATCGACGTCGATCAATACAAATATGGATTCGAGACCCTCATCGAATCCGAGCGGGCCCCGAAGGGCCTGTCCGAAGACACCATTCGCTTCATCTCGGCGAAGAAGGGCGAGCCCGAATGGATGCTCGCCTGGCGGCTCGAGGCCTATCGCCGCTGGCTCACCATGCGCGAGCCGACCTGGGCACGCGTCGACTATCCGAAGATCGACTATCAGGACATCTATTACTATGCCGCGCCGAAGAAATTCGTGGCGCCGAAGTCGCTCGCCGACGTCGATCCGGAAATCCTCAAGACCTACGAGAAGCTCGGCATTCCGCTGCGCGAGCAGGAAATCCTCGCCGGCGTGGTGAAAGAGCCGGGCGGCGATGGAGCGCCCGCCTCGGAGCGTCGCGTGGCGGTCGATGCGGTGTTCGATTCCGTGTCGGTTGCGACCACCTTCAAGGAAGAACTGAAGAAGGCCGGCGTCGTCTTCATGCCGATCTCGGAGGCGATCCGCGAGCATCCCGAGCTGGTGCGGAAATATCTCGGCTCCGTCGTGCCGGTGACCGACAACTTCTTCGCCACGCTCAATTCTGCGGTGTTCTCCGACGGCTCCTTCGTCTACGTACCGCCGGGCGTGCGCTGCCCGATGGAGCTCTCCACCTATTTCCGCATCAATGAGAAGAATACCGGTCAGTTCGAGCGCACGCTGATCATCGCCGACAAGGGCGCCTATGTGAGCTATCTCGAGGGCTGCACGGCGCCGATGCGCGACGAGAACCAGCTGCATGCGGCGGTGGTTGAGCTCGTCGCCCTCGAGGACGCCGAGATCAAATATTCCACGGTGCAGAACTGGTATCCGGGCGACGCCGAGGGCAGAGGCGGCATCTTCAATTTCGTCACCAAGCGCGGTGACTGCCGCGGCGCGCGCTCCAAGATTTCCTGGACGCAGGTCGAGACCGGCTCGGCGATCACCTGGAAATATCCGAGCTGCATCCTGCGCGGCGACAATTCGCAGGGCGAGTTCTACTCGATCGCGATCTCCAACGGCAGGCAGCAGGTCGACAGCGGCACCAAGATGCTGCATCTCGGCAAGAACACATCGAGCCGCATCATCTCCAAGGGCATTGCGGCGGGCAAATCCAACAACACCTATCGCGGGCTCGTGTCCGCGCATCGCAAGGCGTCGGGCGCGCGCAACTTCACCAATTGCGACTCGCTGCTCGTCGGCGACCAATGCGGCGCGCACACCGTGCCCTATATCGAGGCGAAGAATTCCTCCGCCGTGTTCGAGCACGAGGCGACCACCTCGAAGATCTCCGAGGACATGCTGTTCTACTGCCGCCAGCGCGGCCTTTCCGCGGAGGAGGCGGTGGCCCTCGTGGTCAACGGCTTCGTCAAGGACGTGCTGCAGCAACTGCCGATGGAGTTCGCCGTCGAGGCGCAGAAGCTGATTTCGATTTCGCTCGAAGGCAGTGTCGGCTGATGGGAGCACTCATGAACCAATATTGGTTCAAGCCCAAACGCTACGGCTATGGCGCCACGCCAATCAGCTGGGAAGGCTGGGCGGTCATTGCGGTTGACGTCGCCATCATGGCGGTCAGCGTCTCGATGCTGGTTCGCGAGCCGCGCTCTCTCGGTGCGCTGCTGTGGATCGCGGTGATCGCGATCACAACGGCGGCGCTTGTTTACGTCTGCCGGAAGAAAACTGATGGCGTCTGGAAATGGCGCTGGGGCCAGGATTGATCAGAAGGGTTGAGTTGATGTCGCTTTTGGAAATCAAGAATTTGCACGTCGAGATCGAGGCCAAGAAGATCCTCAACGGTCTCTCTTTGACGATCGAGAAGGGTCAGGTCGCCGCCATCATGGGGCCGAACGGCTCCGGCAAGTCGACGCTCGCTTATGTGCTCGCCGGCAAGGACGACTATGTCGTCACACAAGGCCAAGTGCTGTTCGACGGGGAGGACCTGCTGGCGATGGAAGCCGACGAGCGTGCGGCCAAGGGCGTTTTCCTCGCCTTCCAATACCCGATGGAAATCCCGGGCGTCGCCACGATGAACTTCCTGCGCACGGCAGTGAATGCGCAGCGCAAGACGCGCAGCGAAGCCGAGCTGACCACGCCGGATTTCATGAAGCGCGTGCGCGATGCGGCCGGCAAGCTGCAGATCGACCAGGAGATGCTGCGCCGCGCCGTCAATGTCGGATTTTCCGGCGGCGAGAAGAAACGCAACGAGATCCTGCAGATGGCCATGCTGGAGCCGCGGCTCGCGGTGCTCGACGAGACCGATTCCGGCCTCGACATCGACGCGCTGCGCATCGTCGCCGACGGCGTCAACCGGCTGCGCTCGCCGGAACGCTCGATGGTGGTGATCACGCACTACCAGCGGCTGCTCAACTACATCGTACCCGACGTGGTGCACGTGATGTCCAAGGGCCGCGTGGTGAAGAGCGGCGGCAAGGAGCTTGCGCTTGAGCTCGAGGCCAAGGGCTATGCGCAATATCAGGATGAGGCGGCGTAAGTACAATGAATGCGGAAGTCCGTCCGATGAAGACCGCGGCCGAGCTTGCGCTGGCGCAGGCCTATGCGAGTGCGAAGCCGACGCTGCCGGGCCTTGCCGACGCGCGCGACGAGGCGTTCCGGCAGTTCGACATTCGCGGGCTGCCGCATCGCCGCGTCGAGGAATGGAAGTACACCGATCTGCGCGCGCTCATGCGCGAGGCGAAGCCATTGGCCGCGCCACCCGATGCCAAGGCCAAGGCGCGCGCCAAGAGCGCGGGAAAGCTTGCCGGCGTCAACTGCCGCCGCATCGTTTTTGCCGACGGCATGCTGGTGAAGGAGCTTTCGGATCTGCGCGGGCTCGAACGCGGCCTGGGCATCGGCTCGCTCGCCGATGCGCTCACGGCTGGCGATCAGGATGTAGTCAATCGGCTGGGACGCATCGTCCCCGACACCAATGACGTGGCTTTCGCGCTCAACACCGCGTTCATGGGCGACGGAGCGGTTATTTACGTGGCGCCGGATAAGCATATCGAGCGCCCCATTGCGCTCGTCTTCGCGACCAGCGCTGAGAAACCTACCTCGACCTTCACGCGTTCCCTGGTGGTGCTCGACAAGGGCGCGCAGCTCACGCTCATCGAGGTCCACGAGGGCGACGCCGGCTCGCAGAGCCAGGCCAACAATGCGCTCGAGCTTTCGCTCGGCGACGGCGCGCAGCTCGATTACGTGAAGCTCACGACCGGCGACCAGGCACTGCACGTCTCGACGACGATGGCAGCGGTCGGCGCCAAGGCGCGGCTCAACACCTTCGCTTTCACCACAGGCGGCACGGTGGTGCGCAATCAGATGTTCCTGCAGCTCGACGGCTCAGGCACCCATGCCGGCATCCGCGGCGCCAACCTGCTGCAAGGCCGTCAGCACGTCGACACGACGCTCGTTGTTGATCACCGTGCCGGCGGCTGCGAAAGCCGCGAACAGTTCAAATCGGTCCTCGACGGCGAAAGCCGCGGCGTGTTCCAGGGCAAGATCATCGTGCGCCCGCATGCGCAGAAGACCGACGGCAAGATGATGACGCAGGCGTTGCTCCTTTCGGAGCAAGCAGAGGCCGACAACAAGCCGGAGCTCGAGATCTTCGCTGATGACGTGCAATGCGGTCATGGCGCCACGGCGGGCGCGCTCGACGAAGAGCTGCTGTTTTATCTCAAGGCCCGCGGCATCCCGGCGAAAGAAGCGGAGGCGCTGCTGATCCAGGCCTTTATCGGCGAAGCGGTCGAGGCGGTCCTGCATGAAGGCCTGCGTGAGGCGCTGATGCACAAAGCCATCGAATGGTTGAGGGCGAGAGCCTGATATGCATCCGGCAGTGACCAACGGCTCCTATGATGTCGCACGGATCCGCGAGGATTTCCCGGCGCTGGGCCTCGAGGTCTATGGCAAGCCGCTCGTTTATCTCGACAACGCCGCCTCGGCGCAGAAGCCGCAGGCCGTGCTCGATCG
The DNA here is from genome assembly GCA_035651015.1 of Pseudolabrys sp. Classification (GTDB taxonomy): domain Bacteria; phylum Pseudomonadota; class Alphaproteobacteria; order Rhizobiales; family Xanthobacteraceae; genus Pseudolabrys. Next base: position 36,286 of record DASRGN010000055.1, read on the forward strand.
CCTGCACAAGGCCTATACCGAGCAATACGCCAATGTGCATCGCGGCCTGCATTACCTCGCCAACGAGGCGACCGAGGCATACGAGGGCGCGCGCGAGACGGTGCGCGCTTTCCTCAATGCCCCACGCAAGGAAGAGGTGATCTTCACCCGCAACGCCACGGAAGCGATCAATCTCGTGGCCTATACCTGGGGCCGCGAGCATATCCAGGCGGGCGATGAGATCGTCGTCTCGATCATGGAGCACCACTCCAACATCGTGCCCTGGCACTTCCTGCGTGAGCGGCAAGGCGCGGTGATCAAGTGGTCGCCGATCGATGAAGACGGCAATTTCCTCATCGAGGAGTTCGAGAAGCTCCTCTCGCCGCGCACCAAGCTCGTCGCCATGACGCAGATGTCGAATGCGCTCGGCACCATCGTTCCGGTCAAGGACGTGGTGAAGCTCGCGCATGCGCGCGGCATTCCGGTGCTGATCGACGGCAGCCAGGCAGCGGTGCATCTCGACATCGACGTGCAGGACATCGGCTGCGACTTCTACGTCTTCACCGGCCACAAGGTTTACGGGCCGACCGGCATCGGCGTGCTCTGGGGCAAGCACGAGCTGCTCGAGGCCATGCCGCCGTTCAACGGCGGTGGCGAGATGATCCACGAGGTCTACGAGGATCGCGTCAGCTACGGGGTGCCGCCGCACAAATTCGAGGCGGGCACGCCGGCGATCGTGCAGGCGATCGGCCTCGGCGCAGCAATCGACTACGTGCAGGCGATCGGCAAGGCGCGCATCCGCGCGCATGAGAACGCGGTGGTCAACTATGCCCATGAGCGGCTGCGCGAGATCAATTCGCTGCGCATCATCGGCACCGCCAAGGAGAAGGGCGCCATCGTCTCCTTCGAGCTCAAGGGCGCGCACCCGCACGACGTGGCAACCATCATCGACCGCTCCGGGGTCGCGGTGCGCGCTGGCACGCATTGCGTGATGCCGCTGCTCGCCCGGTACGGATTAACCGCAACCTGCCGTGCCTCTTTCGCGCTCTACAACACGCGCGAGGAGGTGGATAAACTCGCGCAGGCGCTGCGCACGGCACAGGATTTCTTCGCATGACCGACGACACACCGACCGTTGAGAAGACCGCCGAGCAGATGGCGGCCGCGCCGGTGACCAGCGCGCCGACGCTGCCGGAGGACGAGGCCGCGCGGCTGACCGACGAGATCGTCACCGCGCTGAAGACAGTTTACGACCCGGAAATCCCGGCTGACATCTATGAGCTCGGTCTCATCTACAAGATCGACATTGGCGACGACCGCGGCGTGAAGGTCGACATGACGCTCACGACGCCGAATTGCCCGTCGGCGCAGGAGCTGCCGCAGATGGTGGAGAACGCGGTGTCCAGCGTTCCCGGGGTCGGCAAGGTCGATGTCGCCGTGGTGTGGGATCCGCCATGGGATCCGAGTCGCATGAGCGACGAAGCGCGGCTCGTTTTGAACATGTGGTGAGTTGCAGGGAATCACGGAAATCCCCACATTGAGTGAGACAACGGAGAGAATGGTGATGGCGACTGCCAGGCCCCGACCTCAGGTGATGCGGCTCACCGATGCCGCGGCGACGCGCATCAAGGACATCCTTGCGCGCGCCGAGCGGCCGATCGTGGGCGTGCGCGTCGGGGTGAAGAATGGCGGCTGCGCCGGCATGGAATACACCATGGAATATGCCGAGGCGGTCAACCCGACCGACGAGGTGGTCGAGGACAAGGGCGTGAAGCTCCTGATCGATCCGAAGGCGGTGCTGTTCCTGCTCGGCACCGAGATGGACTTCAAGACCGAGAAGCTGTCCTCGCAATTCGTCTTCAACAATCCGAACCAGACCTCGGCCTGTGGCTGCGGTGAATCGGTGCAGCTGACGCCGGCAAGCGGCGAGGCGGGCGCGCGGTAGGCGCGCCGTGGGCGCCGATTATCTCCGCGACCTGTTCGCGAGCTTCGGGCGGATCAGCATCCAACGCATGTTCAGCGGTTTCGGCCTTTACGCCGACGGCACGATTTTCGCGCTGGTGCTGCGTGGCACTATCTATCTCAAAGCCGACGCGGACAGCATTCCTTATTTCGAAGCCGAAGGGCTTGCACCGTTTGGCTACGACACCAAACATGGGCGTCGCGTGCTGACATCCTACTGGCGCATGCCGGACCGGCTCTATGACGATCCGGATGAGCTGGCGAAATGGGCGAGGCGGGCACTGGCCGCGTCACGTAACAAGGCGGCAGAGCGTAAGGCGCCACGACGGCGCGCCAAGGCGTCCGCGAAAGCCCGGAAGCCGAAGGCCAAAAAGACAAAAGCCAAAAAGCTGAAAGCTAAGCGACCTGGGTCTGCGCGGCGGCAGCAGGCGAAACCTCGGGGTCGCTCTCGCACATGACACGGTTGCGGCCGTGGCGCTTGGCCGCATAGAGGCAAGTGTCAGTCCGCTCAATCAGGCTCTGCACCGTATCGCCCTTGCGCAGCGTGGCCACCCCAATGGAGACGGTGACGCGGCCGAGATGCTCGCCGGTCGAGCGCTTCATCAGCTCCTTGGTCATCACCGCGCGGCGGATATGGTCGGCGACGGTGATCGCCGAACGCAGCACGGTGTTGGGCAGCACGATGGCGAACTCTTCGCCGCCGTAGCGGGCGGCGGTGTCCTGGCCCTTCACGTTCTGCTTCACCGACATGGCCACGAGGCGCAGCACCTGATCGCCGGTCAGGTGGCCGAAGTTATCGTTGAACGCCTTGAAGTGGTCGATGTCGGTCAGCATCAGCGACAGCGGCTCGTTCTTGGTGTGCGCGTCGGCGATGGCGCGCGCGAGCGTGGTGTCGAAGAACTTGCGGTTGGCGAGCTGGGTGAGCGGATCGGTGAGGCTCTCGGTCCGCACCACCTCGAGGTTTTCCTGCAGCTCGTTGATCTCGGCCTTGGAGGCGTTGAGCCGGGCCTCAAGCTTCTGGTTCGACTCTTCCATATCCTTGGCGGATTGCACCAAGCCCTCGATGATGGCGCGCAGGCCGTCGCGGTCCTTCGATGAATCGAGCTGCTGGGTGGCGCTGGCGAGGCTTTCGCTGTAGCTCGAGGCCGAGCCGACCGCGGTCTCGATCATGGCCATGACCTGCTCGATCTCGTCCATCACCTTCGAGCCGACCTTGTCGATGCGATCGGTCAGGCGATTGGGCGAGAGATAGGCCTCGTAGACCTGCTCGAGATCGGCGTTCGACAGGGTGCCGGACGAGCCGAGGATCTCGTTGATCTTCTGATTGAGCGAGGGATTGTAGCCGGTCGCGTAGTTGTACCAGATCTCGTAATTACGCGGATTGGCGGACTGACGCAGCGCCTTGATCTGCCCGAGAGCGATTTCCGCGAACGCCATTGTGCGTTCGTGATCGTCGGGCTCAGCGCTCATGATGCCGATCGTCGCGGGTGGTACGCCCACGCCCCCTTGCGCGCCGGAATGCCCCAGCGCAGCTAGCTGGAACCTAGGGGGATACCGGTGAATGGCCGGTAAACGACAGAGCGTTTGCGACGCAAAATCCAGACGGTGTCAGGCTTTTACCGGCACCGGGCGCAGCAGGAAGGCCGGCAAATGCGAGCTGTCGGCGGCCTCGTCGGCGGCATGGTCGCGGCGCGGCTCGTGCTGGCGCCGGGAACGAGCCTCCTCGAGCCTGGCGATCGGGGCTGGCGCGCGGCCTTCATTGCCCTGGTCTTGGCGGCGAGGCGTGTGCCGCTGGCGCCCGCCGCCGCGGCGGCCACGGCCACCACGATGGCTGCGCTCGCCTTCGTCGGCACCGGCTTCGCTATCTGGCGGCGGCTCGCCGGCCCAGGCAAGCTTCTGCCCGGTCAGCTTCTCGATCGCCGCCAGCGACTTCTGGTCGATTGGCGCCACCAAGGTGATGGCGGTACCGGTCTTGCCGGCGCGGCCGGTGCGGCCGATCCGATGCACATAATCGTCGGGATGGTGCGGGACATCGAAGTTGAAGATGTGGCTCACGTCCGGAATATCGAGACCACGGGCGGCGACATCGGATGCGATCAGCAGCTTCGCCTCGCCGTTGCGGAAGGCGTCGAGCGCGGCCATGCGGGCCGGCTGCTCCATGTCGCCGTGGAGCGCCACGGCGTTGAACTTATGCCGGATGAGCGAGCGATGCAGCTGCGCCACCTCGGTCTTGCGGTTGCAGAAGATAATCGCGTTCTTGAAGTTGTCCGCCGAGCGGATCAGCCGGCGCAGCGTGTCGCGCTTCTCGTGACTGTCGCGGCCGGTTGCCACGGCAAGCTGGGTGATGGTCGAAGCGGTCGTCGCCGGACGCGAGACCTCGGTGCGCACCGGATTGTGCAGGAAGGTGTCGGCGATGCGCTGGATTTCCGGCGGCATGGTTGCGGTGAAGAACAGCGTCTGCCGCGTAAAGGGCACCAGCTTGCCGATGCGCTCGATGTCCGGGATGAAGCCCATGTCGAGCATGCGATCGGATTCATCGATGATGAGCAGCTCGACGCCGGAGAGCAGCAGGCGCCCGCGCTCGAAATGGTCGAGCAGCCGCCCTGGCGTGGCGATCAGCACGTCGACGCCGCGCAGCAGCTTGGCGTCCTGATCGTCGAAGGATACGCCACCGATGATGAGCGCGACGTTGAGCTTGTGATTGACACCGTATTTGGTGAATTGCTCGGCGACCTGGGCGGCGAGCTCGCGCGTTGGCTCAAGGATGAGCGTGCGCGGCATGCGTGCTCGCGCGCGGCCCTGCTCGAGCATGGTGAGCATCGGCAGCACGAAGGCCGCGGTCTTGCCGGTGCCGGTCTGCGCGATCCCGAGCACGTCGCGCCGGGCGAGAACGTGCGGGATAGCCTGCTCTTGGATGGGGGTGGGAGTTTTGTAGCCAGCCGCCTCGATGGCGGCGAGAACCTTGTCGGACAAGCCGAGATGCGAAAAGGACATATATCCTCTAACCGGGGGACCGCCCGGAAACCTCGCGCCGGACTAAAAAACGGTTTGCGATGCGCGGGAGCGGCGGTCGAATCTGTGAGTTCAGACCGTTTCGCGGCAAACATAGGGTTTGACGGCGGGAAGTCAATGCTTCGGCAGTGCAATAAGTCGCATTAATTCTTAATGTTTTTGCGACGGATCAAAGACAGGACGCGCCCAGGATGCCTGCTTCCACCGACACGGCGGGTGTGATCGCACCGCCTCCGCTGATCGCTCTGGCGGTCATCCTGCTCGGGTTCCTGCTCGACTGGCTGTTCCCGGCCTATGTGCTGGCGGTGCTCCTGTCGCTGCGCGAACGGCTGTTGATCGGCGGCTTCTTGCTGCTCGCCGGCGGCGGTTTGGCCTTCATGGCGGTGAAGACGCTGCGCGGGGCAGGCACTGATCCGGAGCCGTGGAAGCCGTCGGCGCATCTCGTGACCGGTGGGATTTTCCAATATCTGCGCAACCCGATCTATCTCGGCGGCTGGCTGGTCATCGCTGGCGTCGCTTTCGCCTTCGCCTCCGACTGGATGCTGGTGGTGCTGGTCCTCTCGCTGCCGCTCGAGCATTACGGCGTGGTGCTGCGCGAGGAGCGCTATCTCGAGCGCCGCTTTGGCGAGGCCTATCGCGCATACAAGACGACCGTCCCGCGCTACGGTTGGCCGTTCTGAAAAATCCAAGGCTTTCCGGCCTTCGTCCCTTCAGCGGCGGCACGCTTGTTTCTATAGGAAGACCAACGAAAGAAACGCCTTCGGAGGACCATGCGTACCCAGGTCGGTATCATCGGAGCGGGGCCCGCCGGGCTCATGCTCTCGCATCTCCTGCATCTGCTCGGCATCTCCTCGATCGTCATCGAAGATCGCAATCGCGCCTATTGCGAGGCGCGCATCCGCGCGGGCCTGATCGAGCAATGGGCACGCGACCTGCTGATCGAGACCGGCGTCGGCGCACGGCTCGAGCGTGAAGGGCTTTATCACCACGGCATCAAGCTTCGCTTCGGCGGCGAATTGCATCCGCTCAATTTCACCGAGCTCGTCGGCAAGGGCGTCACCATTTACGGCCAGCAGGAGGTGGTGAAGGATCTGATCGCGGAGCGGTTGGAGCAAGGCACGCAAATCCTGTTCGAAGTCTCCGAGGTGAGCGTGCACGATCTCACCGGGGATCGCCCGAAGATCCGTTTCAAGCATGACGGCCGGACGCAAGAGATCGACTGCGATTTCATCGGCGGCTGCGACGGCTTCCACGGCATCTGTCGGCCGAGCATTCCCGAAGGCGTGCTCACGCACTACGACCGCGAATATCCGTTCGGCTGGCTCGGCATCCTCTCGGAATCGCCGCCGCCGGACGAGGAGCTGATCTACTCGTATCACGAGCGCGGCTTCGCGCTGTTCACCATGCGCTCGCCGGTCCTGGCGCGGCTCTATTTCCAGTGCGCACCGGACGAGGACATCGAGCAATGGCCCGACGCCAAGATCTGGGAGGAGCTGCATCTGCGTCTCGGCGGTGCGCGCAAGCTGCAGGAAGGCAAGATCGTGCAGAAGGGCGTCACGCCCATGCGCAGCTACGTGGTCGAGCCGATGCAGCACGGAAGGCTATTTCTTGCCGGCGACAGCGCCCACATCGTGCCGCCGACCGGGGCCAAGGGCATGAACCTCGCTTTCGCCGATGTGCGCGTGCTCTCCCGTGCGCTCGATGCCTTCTACAAGAAGCGCGATACGACGCTGCTCGAGCGTTACTCGCAGACGGTGCTGCCGCGGGTATGGAAGGCGCAGCGTTTCTCCTGGTGGATGACGCAGCTCCTGCATCGCTTCCCGAACGAAAGCGCCTTCGACCATCGCCGCCAGCTCGCCGAGCTCGACTATGTGGCGACGTCGCGCGCCGCCGCAATGACGCTGGCGGAGAACTACGCCGGACTGCCGATGGATTGAGTTAGCGCTGCAAGATCGGCCGCAGTGGACGCTCGAAGGCAAAGATCACCAGGCCTGCGGCGGCGGCGATCGCGGCGATCATCAGGAAGAAGTCGGGTTTTGCCATGCTGCTCCAGTAGCTGCCGAGCCAGCCGGCAAGAAGATTCCCCGGGAAGCTCGTCGAGAGCCAAACGCCCATCATCATCGACAAGGTGCGCGCCGGCGCGATCTTGGAGACGAGCGAGAGGCTCACCGGTGAGATGTAAAGCTCGCCGATGGTGATGACGACGAAATACGCGAACAGCCACAACCAGCTCGCCTTGCCGGCACCCGCCTGCCAGGCGGCGACGGCCATGATCACATAGCCGAGCGAGAGAGCGAAACAGCCGAGCGCCATCTTGGTGACCGTTCCGGGTTCGCGCGCGCGTCTCGCTTGCCGAGCCCACAAGCTCACAATGAACGGCGTGAAAGCGAAAATCATGAACGGGTTGAACGCCTGGAACCAAGTGACGGGAATCTCGGTGCGCCAAATGCCGAGATCGAGGGCGCGGTTGGTGAAGGCGTCGGCCCACAGCGCGATGGTGTTGCCCTGTTGCTCATATGCGGCCCAGAAGAACGTCATCGGCAGGAACAGCAGCAGCAGTGCAACGATGGCGCGCCAGTCGTCATGGCTTAGCGGCGCGGCGCGCTGCGTTGCCGGCTTGAGCGCATCCTTGGGCAGCAGCGGCGCTGCGTACAGATAGGTGCAAAGGCCAATGGTCATGCCGACGCCGGCGGTGGCGAAGCCATAGTGCCAGCCGAGCTCCTCGCCGAGCGTGCCGCAGACAAGCGGCGCAAGGAACGCACCGAGATTGATGCCGACATAGAAGATCGAGAACGCGCGGTCGCGGCGCGGATCGCCGGGTGCATACAGCATACCGACCTGGGTCGAGATGTTCGGCTTGAAGGCGCCGTTGCCAAGAATGAGGAAAAGCAGCGCCAGCAGGAACCAGCTCTCGAACGCCATCAGGAAATGGCCGAGCGCCATCAGGCTGGCGCCGAGGATCACGGTGCGGCGTTGGCCCAGCACGCGGTCGGCGATGAGGCCGCCGATGATCGGGGTGAAATAAACGAAGCCGGTATAGAGGCCGTAGATCTGCGAGGCGAAGGGTTGCGTTCCCAACGGACCGAACACGCTCTCGAGCACTGCGCGCAGTGTGGGCAGGCCGTGCACCGCTTCGGCGTTGGGCGCCAGCAGCAGGTATTTCACCATGTAGAGGACAAGCAGCGCCTTCATCCCATAATAGGAAAAGCGCTCCCACATCTCGGTCGCGAACAGGAAGGTGAGGCCGCGCGGGTGCCCGAAAAGCTCGGTGGACCTGGTGCTGTCGCGTTCGGCGAGACTCGTCATTGATCACAGCCTAGCCTGTTCTGATAACCAGGACATTCCCGATCTGGCCGCGAGCGTGTAGGCTCAACGGACAAAGCTCCGGCAGAGAGCGGACAAGGTGGGGGAGGGCGTCATGAAGTTCCGGATTGGCATCATCGGCTTGTTGCTCACGTGCGTGCTTGCTGCGCCGGCGCTGGCGCAGAGCGGTAACTACCCAAATCGCCCGATCCGCGTCATCGTCGGCTTCGCTGCCGGCGGCGGAAACGATATTTTCGCGCGCATCGTCGGCCAGAAGCTGCAGGACAATATCGGCCAGCCGGTGGTGGTCGAGAACAAGCCCGGCGCGCAGGGACGGATTGCCGCAGACTACGCGGCGCATCAGCCGCCCGACGGCTACACGCTGCTGGTTGGCGCCAGCGGGCAGATGTCCATGGCGGCCGCGATCTATCCCAAGCTCAGCTATCACCCGACCAAGACCTTCGTGCCGCTCGCCATGATCGCGTCGTTTCCGCTGATCCTGGTGGTGCAGAATGCAACCCCGGCCAAGAGCGTGCAGGAGCTCGTCGCTTACGCCAAGGCGCATCCCGACAAGGCCAACTACGCGAGCTCGTCGCCGGCCTTCACCATCGCGACCGAGCTGCTCAAGCTCAAGACGGGCATGCCGGGGACGGCCATTCCCTACAAGAGCAGCAATGAGTCGAATGTCAGCGTCGCCGGCGGGAACACATTGCTGACCATCTCCGATGGGCCGCCGGCGATCCCGCTGATCAAGGGCGGCCAAACGCGCGCGCTCGCCGTCACCGCCGATAAGCGCTCGCCGATGCTCCCCGATGTGCCGTCGATGGCCGAGATCGGGCTGCCCGATGTCGACACCAAGCTGTGGAGCGGCCTGTTCGTTCAGGCGGGAACGCCGGCGCCGATCGTGCAGAAGCTCGAGACCGAGCTGCACAAGGTGCTCACCGACAAGGACGTGCAGGAGAAGCTCAAGAAGCTCGCCGTCGATCCGGGTGGCGATGTCAGCCCCGCGGATTTCACCAAGCTCATCAACAAGGACATCGCGGTGTTTACGGATGTGGTGAAGGCCGCAAATTTGAAGTTCGAGGAGTAGGCTAGCGGGCTAACGCGCCGGTGCTATGCCAGGCGACGGCGTCTTCGAGCCTGTCGTCGCCCCAAAACACCTCGCCGCGGGTGACGAAGCTCGGAACGCCGAAAATCCCGAGCGCGCGTGCTTCGTCCGTGGCCGTTTTATAGGCCGCGGCAATCTCCGGTGACGCCGCGCGCTGCAGCACGCGCGCCGCATCCTGTCCGATCTCGGCAAGGCTTTCGGCGTTGTTGCGGTCGCTGCCGGCCGGGTCGTGGGCGCCAAACCAGCACTTGTACGCCGCCCGCAGATAGTCGGCGCACCAGCCTTCCTCGGCGCCGACGACGGCGATGCTGTTGGCCAGGTCGAAATTCGGCAGCGGGTAGGGCGGCGTCAACGCGAACGGATGGCCGTACATCTGCGCGCGGCGCTGCGTGTCACGCCACATGTAAGCAAGCTTCGCGGGCTTGCCCATCGGGCGATTATCCATCTCGATCATGATGGTGCGGATGCTGAACGGCCGCCAGCGGAAGCGTACGCCGGCTTTCGCCTCAACCTCGGCGATCCGCATCACCGTGAGATAGGTGTAGATGCTGCCGACCGAGAACCACAGATCGATATCGCGGTCGCCCATCCCGTCCCCCACGAAGCATGATCACACGTCGAGCAGATCCTCGCTCGCGAACTCGGCTTTCTCCTGGATGAAGGCAAAGCGCATTTCCGCCTTGGTGCCCATGAGCCGCTCGACCGAATCCGCGGTGTCGTCGCGGTCGTCGGCGAGAAGCGTCACCTTGAGCAGCGTGCGCTTGCTTGGGTCCATGGTGGTCTCTTTGAGCTGCGAAGCCATCATTTCGCCGAGCCCCTTGAAGCGGCTGATCTCCACCTTGGCATTGGCGTTGAACTCCTTCTTCAGGAGCTCCGCCTTGTGGGCATCGTCGCGCGCGTAGAAGTTCTTGCCGCCGTGCGAAAGGCGATAGAGCGGCGGCACGGCGAGATAGAGCCGTCCGGAGTCGATCAACTTCGGCATTTGCCGGTAGAAGAACGTGATCAACAGCGACGCGATATGCGCACCGTCGACGTCGGCGTCGGTCATGATGATGACCTTGCCGTAGCGCAGATCCTCGTCGCGATAATGCGCGCCGGTGCCGCAGCCAAGGGCCTGAATGAGGTCCGCGAGCTGCGCGTTCTGCGCCAGCTTGTCCTTGCCGGCGGAGGCGACGTTGAGGATCTTGCCGCGCAGCGGCAGGATCGCCTGGCTGGCCCGGTCGCGCGCCTGCTTGGCGCTGCCGCCCGCGCTGTCACCCTCGACGATGAAGATCTCGGACCCGTCGGCGGCGGAATTGGTGCAGTCCGCGAGCTTGCCGGGCAGCCGCAGCTTGCGCACCGCGGTCTTGCGCGAGATTTCCTTTTCCTGGCGGCGCCGCAGCCGCTCCTCGGCACGCTCGACGACGAAGTCGAGCAGCTTGTTGGCCTGCAACGGATTGCCGGCGAGCCAGTGGTCGAATGGATCCTTGATCGCCTGCTCGACGATCTTCTGCGCCTCGGCGGTGGCCAGGCGGTCCTTAGTCTGCCCCTGGAATTCCGGCTCGCGGATGAACACCGAGAGCATGCAGGCGGCGCCGGTCATGATGTCTTCGCTGGTGATCGGCGCCGCGCGCTTCTCTTGCCCGATGCGCGCCGCGTGATCCTTGAGCCCGCGCAGCAGCGCGCTGCGCAATCCCGATTCATGCGTGCCGCCGTCGGGCGTCGGAATCGTGTTGCAGTAGGAAGAGATGAAGCCGTCGGCGTCCGCCGTCCAGGCCACCGCCCATTCGGCGGCGCCATGGCTGCCGGTGCGTCCGGCGCGGCCGGTGAAGATATCCGGATGCACCAGTGTATCGTTGTGGATCGCGGCGCCGAGATAATCGCGCAGCCCCTCGGGGAAGTGGAACGTCTCGCGTTCCGGCACATCCTCGATGCCGCGCAACAGCTCCTTGGCACAGTGCCAGCGGATCTCGACGCCGCCGAACAGATAGGCCTTGGAGCGCGCCATCTTGAACAGGCGCTGCGGCCGGAACGCAGCCTTGGGCCCGAAGATCTGCGGATCGGGACGGAAGCGCACCTTGGTGCCGCGGCGATTGGGAATACGGCCGAGCTTCTCCAGCTTGCCCTTCGGTTTCCCGCGCTCGAACGTCATGCGGTAGAGCTGCTGCTCACGCGCGACCTCGACCTCCATGCGCTCGGAAAGCGCGTTCGCCACCGAGACGCCGACGCCGTGCAGGCCGCCCGAGGTCTCGTAGACCTTGGAGTCGAACTTGCCGCCGGCATGCAGCGTGCACATGATCACTTCGAGCGCCGACTTGTTCTTGAACTTGGGATGCGGATCGACGGGGATGCCGCGGCCGTTATCGTTGACGCTGATGAAGCCATCGGCCTCGACCTCCACCTCGATCCAGGTGGCATGGCCGGCGAGCGCCTCGTCCATGGCGTTGTCGATCACTTCCGCAAACAGGTGGTGCAGCGCCTTCTCGTCAGTGCCGCCGATATACATGCCGGGGCGCCGGCGGACCGGCTCGAGCCCTTCGAGCACCTCGATGTGCCGCGCGGTATAGCCGGCCTCCGCGCTCGAGCGGCTGGCCCGCGCCGGCTTGCTCCGCGAGGCCGCGCGCCGCGCCGTGGGCTCGGCGTCGCCAAACAGGTCCGGGGTGCGGGCGGATTTTTTTGCGGCCTTAGCCATTTCGTCCCTTACATAGGAATTGAGCGAATCGTTTGCGACCGAATATGCCACGAATGACGCCTATTCCGTGACGCGGCGCTAGTGTCCCGAGTCCGAAGTTCGCCCGGCCTTGAAGGGAATCGGGCTGCGCAGGCGCGTCCGGCCGGTCGGAAAGGCAACCAAAGAGGGGCGTCGCCGTTAGTCAGCCATGCGTGGCTGGCACCGACAGGCGACCGTCGAAATTTCCGGGCCGCGGTCAGAGGCGGGGAAGGAGGCCGAAAAGCTCGTCGACCAGGCGGCCAACGAGCAGCGCGCCTTGTTTGTCCTTGACGACGCGCGTCCGGTCAAGGATGTCGCCTTGATGTGGCGGACCGGATCGCAGGCCGCCGTCATCGGCATTTTCCTCATTGCGCTGATCGCGGGGTTGAACGAGGCGCGGCCGCTCCTGCTGCCAATCACCTCGGCCTTCATTGTCGGGCTGATGCTCGGCCCGCTGTCCTCGAGTGCGCAGCGGCATGGTGTACCGACTGTCGTCACTGCGATCGTGCTGTGGTTGCTCGTCATCGTGGTGTTCTACGGCGTGATCGTTCTTCTGTCTGCTCCGGTCGTGGAATGGATCGGCAAAGCGCCGCAGATCGCCGACAGCATCAAAGCGAAGCTGCACATTCTCGATCGCGCGGCCGAGGCGATGAGCAACTTGCGCAATGCCATCCTGCCGCCGAACGGCAACGCCAATGCGTTTGATTTCGATCTGATGGCATTGGTGCGCTCGACCTTGAGCATCGCGACGCCCGCGATCGGGCAGGTGTTCATCTTCTTCGGCGTGCTGTTCTTTTTCCTGCTCGGCCGCACGCAGCTGCGCCATATGCTGATCGGTCTCGCGGCCAATCACGAGGCGCGGCTGCGCACGCTGCGCATCCTCAATGACGTCGAGCGCAACCTGACCAACTATCTCAGTGTCGTCGCGCTCATCAATCTGTGCATCGGCCTCGCCGCTGGGTTGATCGCTTATTTCGTGGGTCTGTCGAGCCCGGTCGCCTGGGCGGTGCTCGGCTTTGTCCTCAACTTCATCCCGTATATCGGCGCGTTGATCATGGAGGCGGCGCTGTTCGCAGTCGGACTAGTGAGCTTCGCGACGCTGACGCACGCCATTGTCGCTCCGCTCGTGTTTCTCGGCGTCGCGACGCTTGAGGGACATTTCATCACGCCGAGCATCATGGGCGCGCGGCTCACGCTCAATCCGCTGACCGTTTTCCTCTCCTTGATCTTCTGGACCTGGCTCTGGGGACCCGTCGGGGCGTTTCTCGCGGTACCACTGCTGATCGTGGCGCTCGTCGCCATCCACCATCTGTTTCCCCGGGACGAGCCGCCACTTCCGGAGTAGGGCGGTCGCTGGCTTCGCGCGCGGTGCCACGCTACAGAGAGAGGATGGACTTCGACATCGAGCGCTACGTGCAGCCGATCATCGATTTCGTGCGGGCGCATGAAGCGTGGGCAGCACCTGTGGTCTTCGCGCTCGCTTTCGGCGAGTCACTCGCCTTCCTCTCGCTTCTCATCCCGGCCTGGGGTGCGCTTGTTGCCATCGGCGCACTGATCGGGCCGAGCGGAATCAACTTCTGGCCGGTCTGGATCGCGGGATCGATCGGCGCTGCGCTCGGCGACTGGCTCTCCTACTGGGTCGGCGACAAATTCAAATACGGCGCGGCGCGGATCTGGCCGTTGTCGCGCTATCCGGAGCTGCTGCCGCGTGGCGAAGTTTTCGTGCGCAAATGGGGCCCGCTGGCGGTCTGCATCGGGCGCTTTTCCGGCCCGTTGCGCGCGTCGGTGCCGCTGGTCGCCGGCATTTTCAAGATGCCGTATTGGAGCTTTCAGCTTGCGAATTTCGCGTCCGCCTTCGTCTGGGCGGGCGTGCTGCTGACGCTCGGCGACGTCGGCACGCGTATCCTGCGTCTGGTCTGGCCTTAGCGCGGGCCATGCGCCGAAAAAGAAACCGCTCTGCCGAAGGTTTCGGCAGAGCGTTGATCTTTGAGCGATCGCCGATTTACTTCAGCGTCCCCGCGGCAGCCGCTGAGATCGTGTCGTCCTGCGAGCCGGTACCGCCGGACACGCCGATGGCGCCGACGATCTTGCCGCCGACGACGATCGGATTGCCGCCACGTGACGCGATCACGTCGTCGAGCGTCGGCAGATAATTGAAGAACGCGCCTTTGCCGATCAGCCGCTCGAACACGACGGTCGGCCGGCGATAACGCGCCGCGGTGCGCGCCTTGTGCTGCGCGATCGTCACCGACGCATATTGGCAATCGTCCATTTTCTCGAAATAGATCAGCTCGCCGGTCGGGCCGACCACAGCAACGCACATCGCCCAGCCACGCTTGGCTGAGTCGGCAACTGCGGCCTCCGCAACCTTCTTGGCGTCGGCGAGCTTGATGGTCTCGCCATACGGCATATAGGTGTGCTTCTCCGGCACCGCTTCGTTCGGATTGTTCGGATCAGCCGGCACCTGCGCGAACGCACCCGTGCTCATCAGCAGCGCTGCGCTGAGCGCGCCCGCCACCACCAACAAACGACGCATCACTTCCCTCCCGAGTTGTTGGGCGCCGGGCATAGCCGACGCACACTTGCCACGCGCTCGCGCGCGGGATGCGCCTTGATGGCGCACGCGATTTATACGGCGAAACGGCATGCCGCCTCAATATTCGCGCGCTCTGCATCGCCATACGGGCGCCAAGGAATAAGAAGCGTATAATGGGGTTTAGTGCGGTCGCTGGACTGGCCGCCAAGACGCTCAAAAAGACGTCACATCCCAGGGAGATTTCTTATGGTCAAACTTACGCGCCGTCGTTTGTTCGCAAACACTGCCGCCGCTGCTGCCGCCACCGCGCTTGCTCCGATCGCGCCGTTCTCGGTCGCGCATGCCTCCGCGCCGGTATCCGGAAAGCAGGCGCCCGGCATCTATCGCTACAAGGTCGGCGACTTCGAGGTGACGCAGATCCTTGACGGCGCGCGCACCTTCCCTGTCCCCGATGGCTTCGTCACCAATGTGAGCAAGGACCAGGCGATCGCCGCGGCCGAAGCGGCGTACATGCCGAAAGGGCAGGTCACGATCCCGTTCAGCCCGATGGTGGTGAACACCGGATCGAAGCTCGTGCTCGTCGACACCGGCAACGGCCCCGGTGCATTCGAGCAAACCAAAGGGGCCGTGGGGCAATTGCACACAAGCCTCGCCGCGGCCGGCATCGACGCCAAGGCGATCGACATCGTGCTGATCTCGCACTTCCACGGCGATCACGTGAACGGGCTGCGCCATGCCGACGGCAGCCTCGCGTTCCCGAACGCGGAGATCAAAGTGCCGGCGGGCGAGTGGGCGTTCTGGATGGATGACGCCAACGTCGCCAAGGCAAACGGGTTCAACAAGAATCAATTCCAATTCCCGAAAAAGGCCTTCGCCGGACTGGAGAACAAGGTCACCAAATACGAAGCGGGCAAGGAGGTCGCGCCCGGGATTACGTCGATCGCGACGCCGGGCCATACACCCGATCACATGTCCTTCGTAATCGCCTCGGGTACGGGAAAGATCGCAGTGCAATCGGATGTGACCAATATCCCGTCGTTGTTCTTGCAAAATCCGGATTGGTCAGTGGTGTTCGACAATGACGCGGCGCTGGCCGTACAATCACGCCACAAATTCCTCGACATGGCGGCTGCCGAAAAGATGACGGTCGTCGGCTATCACTTCCCGTTCCCGGCGGTCGGGCACGTGGAGAAGGCGGCCAGCGGTTACCGGCTCGTCCCGGTGCTGTGGAGCCCGACGATCTGATCGACGGTGTAAGGTTGACGGGCGCCGGTATGTGATCCGGCGCCCGCACATTTTGTCGTCAGTAGCAGACGTTCACGCGACGCCAACGCGGCCCCCATGGCGTGAAGACGCGACGCACGCGCCAGCATCCGCCATAATAGCCACCGTAGTACGGCGCCGCCGCTGCGTAGCCGAGCCCAAGGCCGAGACCAAAGCCCGCACCGCCCCAGCCCCAACCGTGGTGCCAGCGGGCGGACGCGCTCGACGGCAGCGCTGCAACGGCGACCAAGAAGGCCCCGGCAGCCAGCCATTTGACGATCTTGCTCATTGCATACTCCTCACTGTCGCAAGGTTGTTCCTGCCGTCGGACTGCAGGTGCCGCTCCCATTTGATTTAACCGCGTTTATTTGCCGGTGGTTCCCCGCAACCTGCGGCAGCCCGTCTTGACGGGAACCCGGATGCGGCTTACATGGCCGCCGCATGATGATCATCGCCGCATCTATCGCACGTCGCCGTCGCCGCAGCTTCGCGGCACGGGCGCGTATTTGCGCGTGATTGGCACCGTGCCGCCGGACCAGGGTTCCGCGGCACCGCTTCGACATCCCCGCGGTCTCCCCATCCGGTAGCGCTCATCCTGTTGTAGGCAGGGATTTCACTATCGCCCGTTGATCGGGCCGCGGAGAAGGGGGCGTTCATGGCCACCAAGGCAAGGATCGGGGTGCTCGGCGCCTCAGGCTATACCGGCTCGGAGCTCGTGCGGCTCCTGCTGCGGCATCCGCGCGCGGAGATCGCGCTGCTCACCGCCGAGCGGCGCGCCGGGCAGGAGATGCGCGCGGTGTTTCCGCAATTCTCGCCCTTTGTCTTGCCGAAGCTGGTGGCCATCGAGGGGCTCGACTGGATTGGCGCCAATCTCGATCTGATCTTCTGCGCGCTGCCGCATGCGACGACGCAGAAGGTCATCAAGGACGTCTTCGCCGCGCTGCCGAACGCCAAGGTGGTCGACCTCTCGGCCGATTTCCGGCTCGCCGATCCGGCGGCTTATGCGCGCTGGTATGGACACGAGCATCAGGCGCTCGAGCTGCAGGCGAAGGCCGTCTATGGCCTCGTCGAGGTCTATCGACGAGATATCAAGAAGGCGCAGCTCGTCGCCAATCCCGGTTGCTACACCAGCTGCGCGCAGCTGCCGCTCATTCCGCTGATCAAGGCCAAGGCGATCGATCTCGACGAGATCGTTGTCGACGCCAAGTCCGGCATGACCGGCGCCGGCCGGGCGGCGAAGGAGAACATGCTCTTTTCCGAGGTGTCGGAAGGATTCCATGCCTACGGTGTCGGACACCATCGGCACATGGCCGAGCTCGATCAGGAGTTCTCCAAGGCCGCAGGCCGTGAGGTGATCGTGACCTTCACGCCGCATCTGGTGCCGATGAACAGGGGCATTCTCTCCACCATCTATGTGCGGGGGAAACGCGGCCGCACCGCGCAGGAGCTCTACGACATCCTGGCGCATGCCTATGCGAAGGAGCCGTTCGTGCACGTCCTGCCGTTCGGCGAGACACCGCAGACGCGGCACGTGCGCGGCTCCAACATGACCTTCATCGGCGTCGTCGAAGACCGCATCGAGGGCCGCGCCATCGTGGTCTCGGCGCTCGACAATCTGGTGAAAGGCGCGTCCGGGCAGGCCGTGCAGAACATGAACCTGATGCTCGGCTATCCGGAGACCATGGGCCTCGAGCAGGTCGCGCTGTTTCCGTGATCCCGCGCTGCTTCGCCGCTGCGGGAGTGATCCTGCTGCTTGCATCCGGCGCGGCGTCCGCCGGCGCGATGATGCCCGCGTGCGGCGACTAGCCGTCGAGTGTGGCTCCCTGAAATGGTCTCCAGCGGCGCGCGCCGCGGGCCCACTCCGGGATGCGCCGGCGCAGCGTGACAAAGCCTGTCCTGCGCAAGATGAGGAAAATTCCAATGCCGATTTTCAGGCAACCGAGACCATAACCGAGCAAATGCTGCGCATTCGCCTCACCAAGAGGAGCGGCCCCGAGTACGACCTCAAAAGAGACCGACCCGGCTGTGGCAACGAGGTCAATGATTCCGTCGCAGAGGAAATAGAGTCCCAGGACAGCGACTAAAATCGCCTCGATCGCCGGTAGCTCGAGCGATGCGTCATTTCCGTCAGCCGATTTCCGCGCGGCTATTGCGCGATCGATGCCGCGTTTTGCCCACCAGATGATGCCGAGGCCTGTAACGAAATAGACGAACGGTTCGGCAAAAAGCCGCACGGCGAACGCAATCAATGCTTCGGTGTTCGTGTTCCCGCTGATCGGCTTGTTAAGTTCGTTCAGAACAGCAGAGAAACCTTCAACCGCTCTCGGCAAGCTTATCAAGGCCTCCAGAACGATCAGGAGGCCGAAAAACTTGACCAGTATTCGAGCGATGTCGCCTCGGCGTAGCATCTTAGGAGCATAGGCCCATAATGGAGTACAACTCAAGATAGATGAGCCACGAGAGCTTCGCGACGTTGGTGATGTTGTGAATTACGCAAAAAACGGATGCGGCGCATCACCGGTGCCTTTGGTCCTCATGACAGCGATGCAGCGTTTGATCTCTTCGTCGGACATGTTCAATCCGAAGTCCCCGCGCAGGACGTCGCAATATTCGCGCTCATCCTTGAGCCAGCGCTTTTCCGCGCGTCCGTCTGCATCACGGACGGTGACCCGTGCGTTGTACATGGTGATACGTGTCCTATTCGGCCCGGGTCTCGCGGCGATGATATTACCCTGGTATGGCGTCTCCGGATGGGTCGCGGTGTACCAGTTCGTGATTTCGTATTCGCCGTCGTAGCGCGGGTGTGGAATGACGCGATAGATGTGCTCCCAGCCCTGCTTGAGCCGCGCTTGCAGTGTCAGTTCTCCGCCGACATCGATAAAGCGCATGACCTCATGAGGGGTCTCCTGCTCGATCTGCGGCCTCAGCAGTAGCGCGCAAGTCGGAGCGAGATTCCCGAAGCCCACATCTGCGAGATAGGGCCCTTCAGGCAATTCGACCTGGAGCAGCATATGAATGGCGGGGCGCTGGGCATCGATTGCCAGCCCGCGAATGACGCGCCCTTGCAGGCTCGTGATCCGGTAGCCGAGCGAGCGAAGGCCCGCACGAAAGAGCATGTTCTGTTCGAAACAATACCCTCCGCGCTTGTCGACAATCATCTTGCGCTGGAGCGTGGCCACATCGAGCTTGGGCGGCCGCCCGAGCATGATATCCATCGTCTCGTACGAGATCGAATGCGCGTGCGCGAAAATGAGGCGGTTCAGAGTCTCGAGGGTTGGCGCAACAGTCCCGGAATAGCCAATACGCTCAAGCCACGCTTTCTGGTCGAAAGGCATGTCGGACATCTTGCGTCCCCTCTATTGCGCGGCGGACTCTAATCCTGTGCGTCGACGCGGCGGAATTTCTGGATGCGCTCTCCGGTCGCCACCTCGGCGGTGTAGATGTTTCCTTGATGGTCGACGGCGATGTTGTGCAGCGCCGTGAATTCTCCGGCCTGGCGTCCCGGACGTCCGAAGCGGCCAAGCACCTCCTTGGTGGCATGATCGATAATGCGCACTTCGCCGTTCATGCCGTCGATCATGTAGATGAAACGCTGATCCTTGTCGGGCGAGAACACCAGGTCGTAGACCGAGCCGGTGCCGCGCGTGTTCTTCTCGTAGATGTGTTCGGAGACGAACGTGCCATCCTTGCGGAACACTTGCATGCGGTCATTGCTGCGGTCGCAGACATAGAGCAGGCCGTCCTTGGCGAGCCGGATGCAATGCACGGGATTTCCGAACTGCGCTGATGGCGGCTTTGCCGGATCGTAAGGCGGCAGCTTCTCGTCGCTCGGCGGCTTGCCGTAGGCGCCCCAGTGCCGCTTGTAGGCGCCGGTTTCGCTGTCGAACACGACGACGCGGTGATTGGTATAGCCGTCTGCGGCATAGACCTCCTTGGCGGCAACGTCGACGGCGACATCGGCAGGCGAGCCGAGAGCGGTGGTGTCGTTGCTGCCGCGGATCGGTCCGGCCTTGCCGATCTGCAGGACGAATTTTCCCTCCATCGTGAACTTGAGCAACTGGCCGTCCTGCTTGTCGTTGCCGGCGAGCCAGACGAAGTCGTTGTCATCGATGAAGATGCCGTGCTCGCTTTTTGGCCACTCGTAGCCGGCGCCGGGCCCGCCCCAGGAGCGGACGAGATTGCCGGACTGGTCGAACACCAGCACCGGGGGCGCGGCGACGCAGCATTTGGCCTGCGGCGGGTTTTGCTCGGCGGCGCGTTCGCGCGGCGTCAACGACGACGGCCGGTGCACCACCCAGATGCGGTCAGAGCGATCCACCGCGATTCCCGAAACCTGTCCGAGGATCCAATTGTTCGGTAGTGGCTTCGGCCACGCCGCGTCGACCGTGAATTGCGGGACGGCAGGCGGTTCGGCCTGCGCCGCGCCGCAGGCGGCAGCCATCAGCCCGGCTGCGATCCAGCGCGCGACGGACTTCATGACGCCGCTCAGGCGGCGCCGAAGATCGCCAGCACCAGCGCCACTTGGGCGAGGAAGCCGACGGTGAAGGCCAGTGTCCGCAGCACCGGTGCGCCGAACAAGTAGATGAGGGCGTAGGCCAATCGCGCCCAGAAAAACACCGCGCAGGCGATGACGGTTGTCTTGTTGGACACGTTGATGGCGTCGAGGATCAGCACCAGCGTCGCAAACACCACCAGGTTTTCCACCATGTTGGTGTGGGCAAAATAGAGCCGCATCGCCCAGCCCGATTGCGGCTTGGCGTTCGGTCTCGGATTGTCGAGTGTCGCCCACAGCCCACGGGTGAGCATGCGATCAACGATGTAGGGGACCCACATCAGGCCGGTCATCGCCGCGGTCAGCGTCAACCAGAACAATTCCTGCGACATTCCACCCTCCCGGTGTGTGATCCTGCGAAACGCTGTCAGCAGACTAGGCCAGCATTCAGTGTCAGTGCTGTAAAATCTTCGACAAAAACTGCTGGGCGCGCTCGCTGCGCGGCTTGCCGAAGAAGTCGGCCGTGGGCGCGTCTTCGACAATTTCGCCCTTGTCCATGAACACCACGCGGCGCGCCACCTGCCGGGCGAAGCCCATTTCGTGCGTCACCACCATCATGGTCATGCCGTCCTTGGCGAGCGCGATCATCACGTCGAGCACTTCCTTGATCATCTCCGGGTCGAGCGCGGAGGTGGGCTCGTCGAACAGCATGGCGATCGGGTCCATGGCGAGCGCGCGCGCGATGGCGACGCGCTGCTGCTGCCCGCCCGAGAGCTCGCCGGGATATTTGTCGGCGTGCGAGCGCAGCCCGACGCGGTCGAGCAGCTTGAGGCCCTTGTCCATTGCCTCTTCCTTGCCGCGGCCGAGCACCTTCATTTGCGCCAGCACCAGGTTGCGCGTCACCGAGAGGTGCGGAAACAGCTCGAAATGCTGGAACACCATGCCGATGCGGGCGCGCAGCTTCGGCAGGTTGGTCTTCGGGTCATCGACGGAGACGCCGTCGACGGTAATGGACCCCTTCTGGATCGGTTCGAGGCCATTGACGCATTTGATCAGCGTCGACTTGCCGGAGCCCGACGGGCCGCAGACCACGAGCACCTCGCCGCGAGCCACCTCGGTCGAGCAATTGTTGAGCACCTGCATGGTGCCATACCACTTGCTGACCTCTTTGAGACTGATCATGGGCGCTACCTGATGATGGCGATGCGCTGCTGCAGCTGGCGCACGGCCTGCGACGCACAGAGCGAGATGAGGAAATAGACCACGGCGGCGAACAGATACATTTCCACGAGCCGCCCGTCGCGCTGCGCCACCTTGGAGGCGGCGCCGAGGAAGTCGGTCACCGAGATGACGTAAACCAGTGACGTATCCTGGAACAGGATGATGGTCTGCGTCAGCAGCACCGGCACCATGTTGCGGAATGCCTGCGGCAGGACGATGTAGCCCATCACCGTCCAGTAGGTCATGCCGAGCGCCTGCGCCGCGGCAACCTGGCCGCGCGCGATCGACTGGATGCCGGCGCGCATGATCTCGCTGAAATAGGCGGCCTCGAACAAGGTGAACGTGATCAGTGAAGACAGAAAGGCGCCGACCTGGATTGGCGCCGAGGCGCCGATCACCCATTGCCCGATATAGGGCACCAGGAAATAGAACCAGAAGATCATCAACACGAACGGCACCGAGCGCATCAGGTTGACGTAGGCGGCGGCCGGCAGTGTGAGCAGCGGGAAGCCGGAAAGCCGCATCAGCGCCAGCAGCGTGCCGATCACGATACCGCCGGCGGTCGCGAGCGCCGTCAGCATGATGGTGAAGCGCATGCCGTCGTAGAACAGATAGGGCAGGGAGCGGATGATGACGTCGAAGTCGAAATTCGCGAACATGGCGCCCCTCAATGCCCAGTGCTTGGCGCGCGGCCGAGATAGCCGGGCACGGCCACGCGGTGCTCGAGCGCCTGCATGGCGAAGGTCACGATGATGTTGATGATGATGTAGATGATCGTCGCCGCCGTGAAGGCTTCAAAGACCTGGAACGAGAACTCCGACATGGCGCGCGCGCTTGCCGTGAGCTCCATCAGGCCGATGGTCAGGGCCACCGCGCTGTTCTTGAGGATGTTGAGGAACTCGGATGTGAGCGGCGGCAGGATGATGCGAAACGCCATCGGCAGCAGCACATAGGCATAGGCTTGCGGCAAGGTCAGGCCGAGCGCCAGTCCGGCGAGGCGCTGGCCGCGCGGCAGGCTGCCGATCGCCGCACGCACCTGCTCGGCGACGCGAGCTGCAGTGTAGAGCCCGAGCGCAAAGACGCCGGTGTAGAACGACGCATCGGGCAGCTGCTTGAGCCAGTCGCCGAACGCTTCCGGCACGACCTCCGGGAAGACGAAGTACCAGAGGAACATCTGCACCAGCAGCGGCACGTTGCGAAAGAGCTCGACATAATATTGGCCGATGCGCGCCAGCCAGCGATTAGGCACCGTGCGCATGACGCCAATGATCGAGCCGAGTACGAGTGCGATGATCCAGGCGCAGATGCCGGTGACCAGCGTCCACACCGTCCCGTGCAGCAGCATCGAGAGATAGGTGTGCACGCCGTCAGGCGACAGCTGGAAGAAGATGCCCCAGTTCCAGTGGTAGCTCACGTGCGCTCGACGGAAGCGTTGCGGCCGGCGTGAACGCCGGCCGCAAGCTTAAACGTCAGTACGCCTTCGGATCGGGCGAGTCCTTCGGATTGTCGAACACGTTCTTCAGCTGTCCCTTGAGCGCGACGTTGAGCGTGATGTTCTTCGGCGGGATCGGCTTGGTGAACCACTTGGCCCACAGCGCCGGGAAGGCCGAAGATTTGTAGAGCGCCTTGGTTGCCCCGTCGGCGAGCTTCTTGAAGGGGGCATCGTCCTTGCGCAGCATGATGCCGTAGGGCTCGGGCAGCGAGAACGCATCCTCGGAGATCTTGTAGTCGCTCGGCTTCTTCGACGAAGCGACGAGGCTCGCGAGAATGATGTCGTCCATGACGAAGGCGCTGGCGCGGCCGGTTTCCACCATCAGGAACGCTTCGGCGTGATCCTTGGCCGAAAGGATATTCATGCCGAGATTCTTGGCCGTGTTCGCCTCGGTGGCCTGCTTGATATTGGTGGTGCCGGCGGTCGAGACGATCGTCTTACCCTTGAGGTCGTCGATTTTGTTGATGTTCGCAGACTTCTTGGTGACGTAGCGGCTTGCGGTGATGAAATGCGTGTTGGTGAACGAGACCTGCTGCTCGCGCTCGGCATTGTTGGTGGTAGAGCCGCATTCCAGGTCCACGGTGCCGTTGGCGATCAGGGGAATACGGGTCGCCGAGGTCACCGGCACCAGCTTCACGTCGAGCTTGCTGAGCTTGAGCTCTTTCTTCGTGGCGTCGACGATCGCCATGCAGATGTCCATGGCAAAGCCGATCGGCTTCTGATTGTCGTCGAGATAGGAAAACGGAATCGACGAGTCACGGTAGCCGATCGTGATCGCGCCTGAGTCCTTGATCTTCTTGAGCGTGCCGGTCAATTCCTGCGCCGACACGGAGCCCGCGAGCAACGCCGCGATCGCGACCCCCAAAACAATCCTGCTCCGCATGTTGTCCCTCCACTGCTGAGTTTATCCCCGTACCTTAACATAGCTTCCGGGCGCGTCTTCGATCGGCTTGTATTTTTCATTGCCGACGCCGCGGGCTTCGACTTCCGTCGCATCTCGCTCGCGAAGCCATTCCAGCCAATCAGGCCACCATGAACCGGGGTGCTCTGTCGCCTTGCTCAACCACTTGGCGAGATCCGAGCCGATCGGCTCCGGACCGGTCCAGTACTGGTACTTGTTCTTGCCCGGGGCGTTGATGACCCCGGCGATATGGCCGGAGCCGGCGAGCACGAATTTCACCGGACCGCCGAAGAATTTGGAGCCCTGCAGCACCGAGCGGGCAGGCGCGATGTGGTCTTCCCGCGTCGCGAGATTGTAGATCGGGACCTTCACCTTGCGCAGGTCAAGTTGCACGCCGCCGACCTCCATGTCGCCAGAGGTCAGCCGGTTATCCAGATAGCAGTTGCGCAGATAGAACGAGTGGTTCGCCGCCGGCATGCGGGTGGCGTCGGAATTCCAGTAGAGAATGTCGAACGGGTAGGGCTTCTTGCCCTTCATGTAATTGTTGACCACGTAGGGCCAGATCAGGTCGTTGGACCGCAGCAGGTTGAACGCGGTCGCCATGCGCGAGGCTTCGAGGTAGCCGCGCTCCTTCATGTTCTTTTCCACCGCCGCCACCTTGTCCTCGTCGACGAAGACGAGGAGGTCGCCGGCGTGCGTGAAATCCACCTGCGCGGTGAACAGCGTCGCCGAGACCACGCGGTTCTTCTTCTTTGCGCCTAGATAGGCCAGCGTGATCGCGAGCAGCGTGCCGCCCACGCAATAGCCGATGGTGTGGACCTTGCTCTCGCCGGTCACCTCTTCGATGACGTCGAGCGCGGCGAGCGGGCCCTCGCTCATGTACTCGTCGAAGCCCTTCTGCGCGAGCTTCGCCGTGGGATTGACCCATGAGATTACGAACACGGTGATGCCGTGCTCGACGCACCACCTGATGAAGGATTTGTCGGGCGTCAGATCGAGGATGTAGAACTTGTTGATCCAGGGCGGCACGATGAGCAGCGGCACTTTGAGCACCGTCGGCGTCACCGCCTCGTACTGGATGAGCTGCATCAACTCATTCTGATAGATCACCTTGCCAGGCGTGGTGGCGAGGTTGCGTCCGACCTCGAACTGCCCGGGGTCGGTTTGTCGGATCTTCAGCTCGCCGTGGCCGGCTTTGATGTCCTCGGAAAGCTGATGCATGCCGCGAACCAGATTGTCCGCCTTCGACGACATGGTTTCACGCCACAGCTCCGGATTGGTGAGCACGAAATTCGACGGTGAGATCGCGTTGGCGATCTGCCGCGTGTAAAACTCTGCCTTCTGCTTCGTATGCGGGTCGAGGCCTTCGGCCTCCTTGACCAGCTTGTCGGCCCAGCCGGTGGTGAGCAGGTAAACCTGCTTGAGAAAATCGAAGAACTGGTTCGAGGACCACTCCGGATCGGCGAAGCGTTTGTCCTTGGGGTCAGGCGCGATGACCGGCGCGGTCTCTTCGCCGGCCATGCGCTTGACCGCACTTGACCACAAATCGAGATAGGCGCGCCCGAGCCGCGACTGCAACTCGATCGCGCGCTGCGGATCCGACATCCAATATTCTGCGACTTGGCCGATGGTCTTCACCACATCGGCGACGTCGTCGGCCACTTCGCTTTTGATTTTGCCTTCTTCGCGCGGCTTCAAATAGGCGGCGAGCGCCTTTCCGCCTTCCTCGACGAGGCGCGCGACGTTCTGCGCGAACTGCTCGACGTCCGCGGCGCCGAGCTTGATCGGCTCCTCCGGCTGCATCGGCTGTGCGGGCGGTTTGTTCATGCGACGCCTGTTCCCACTGCAGAAATGGACCGATCGGCAAGAGGCTGCAAGCGGCGTGCTGTGCCTAGATGTTTTGCGGCGCAGCGAAACCCATCTTCACCTTGATGGGCGAGACTTGCTTTGGACACATTAGCCCCGTATCGGCTTTGTGTTACAATTGATTGAGTCACCATCATTTTTCGGTACGCCGCGGCGCGTTTGCCGACGATATCGGGGGAGGCCGTGGTGTCGTTCACCAAGCGGCTCATCAAAGGAACGATCCAGCTTGGTCTCGGCGTCGTCCTATTGGAGGCCGCCTTGCTGACCGGATGTGCCTCCCAGAGCCTGTTCGATAAGATCCCGCAAAGCATGGGCGGGCTCTCGCCCGACGC
This sequence comes from Pseudolabrys sp., assembly GCA_035651015.1. Taxonomy (GTDB): domain Bacteria; phylum Pseudomonadota; class Alphaproteobacteria; order Rhizobiales; family Xanthobacteraceae; genus Pseudolabrys. Next base: position 62,442 of record DASRGN010000055.1, read on the forward strand.
GCCGGCCCGGCCGGTGGTCACGCCGGCCTATCCCGCGGTGCACGACATGCCACCGGCACGGGCCAGCGAGCCGCTGACCGACGAGCAGCAAAAAAACGAGGCCAATGACCTGCAAAGCCTCCGGGACCGCGTTCAGCGCCGCGGTGCCGAGGCGAGGACGAATGACCAGAGCGCCGATCAACCGGCGACTGACCCCAGCAAAAAGGCCGCCAAGAAGAAAGCGCCGGCCAAGCCCACCGATAGCCAGACGGCTGGCGTCAAGCGGAACCCGTGATAAAAACCCCGCGTCGGGTGCCGACGTAACCTCAAGGACCGAGAAAGCCAAGGAACTGAGACGATGGAAGAGTTTCACCGCATTCGCCGTCTGCCGCCTTACGTGTTCGAAGAAGTGAACCGGGCCAAGGCACGCGCGCGCAATGCAGGAGCAGACATCATCGATCTCGGCATGGGCAATCCCGATCTCCCGGCGCCGCCCCACGTCATCGAGAAGCTGAAGGAGACGCTGGGCAGACCACGGACCGACCGCTACTCGGCTTCGCGCGGTATTCCCGGGTTGCGACGCGCGCAGGCGGCATATTACGAGCGCCGCTTCGGAGTGAAGCTCAATCCGGACACGCAGGTCGTCGCCACGCTCGGCTCCAAGGAAGGTTTCGCCAATGTCGCGCAGGCGATCACCGCGCCAGGCGACGTCGTGCTGGTGCCCAACCCCAGCTATCCGATCCATGCCTTCGGCTTCCTGATGGCAGGCGGTACGATCCGCTCGGTGCCTTCGGAGCCGACGCCGAATTTCTTCCACACGCTCGAGCGCGCGATCGTGCATTCGATCCCGAAGCCGATCGCGGTTGTGGTCTGTTATCCGGCCAATCCGACCGCTTATGTGGCGAGCCTCGATTTCTACAAGGATCTCGTCGCCTTCGCGAAGAAGCACGGCATCATGGTGCTGTCCGACCTGGCGTACGCGGAGGTCTATTTCGAAAAGGACCCGCCACCGTCGCTGCTGCAGGTGCCGGGCGCGATGGACATTGCGGTCGAGTTCACCTCGATGTCGAAGACGTTCTCGATGCCGGGTTGGCGCATGGGTTTCGCCGTCGGCAATGAGCGCATCATCGCCGCGTTGGCGCGAGTGAAATCCTATCTCGATTACGGCGCGTTCACGCCGGTGCAGGTGGCGGCGACCGCGGCGCTCAACGGGCCCGAGGACTGCATCCGCGAGATGCGCGAGACCTACAAGCACCGGCGCGACGTGCTGGTGGAAAGCTTCGACCGCGCCGGCTTTCACGTGCCGGCGCCGGCCGCTTCGATGTTTGCCTGGGCGCCGATCCCGGAGCCGTTCAAATCGCTCGGTTCGATCGAGTTCGCGACGCTTCTCGTCGAGAAGGCTGAGGTCGCCGTGTCGCCCGGCATCGGCTTCGGCGAATACGGCGAGGGCTTCGTGCGCATCGCGCTGGTCGAGAACGAGCAGCGCATCCGCCAGGCGGCCCGCAATATCCGTCGCTTCCTTGATACCGGCGTGGAAAAATTGCACAACGTCGTCCCCCTCGCTACGCGGCGCTGATCCGGCGCCGCGCTTCACGCTAGGTCTTCGTCATGGTCGCGCCACTGAGAGTGGGTGTCGCCGGATTAGGCACGGTCGGCTCGGCCTTGATCGGAATGATCGAGAGCCAGCGCGAGGCGCTTGCCGCGCGTTGTGGGCGGAGCATCGAGGTCGTTGCCGTCAGCGCGCGCGCGCGCAACAAGGATCGCGGTCTCGATCTCAAGAAGCTGCGCTGGTTCTCCGATCCAGTGGCGCTCGCCCGCGATCCCGGCATCGACGTCTTCGTCGAGCTGATCGGCGGAGCAGGGGATCCGGCGAAGAGCGCGATCGACGCCGCGCTAACGGCCGGCAAGTCGGTGGTCACCGCCAATAAGGCGCTCCTCGCCAAGCACGGGCTTGCGCTTTCGGGGCGCGCTGAGAAGGCGCATGTCGCGTTGAACTTCGAAGCCGCCGTCGGCGGCGCCATTCCCATCGTGAAGACTTTGCGCGAGGGACTCGCCGGCAACTCGTTCGCCCGCATCTACGGCATCCTCAACGGCACCTGCAACTACATCCTCACGCGCATGGAGCAGGAGCAGCTTTCGTTTGCCGACTGTCTCGCCGACGCGCAGAAGCTCGGCTATGCCGAGGCCGATCCGGCCTTCGACATCGAGGGCCATGACACTGCGCAGAAGCTCGCGATCCTGGCGAGCCTCGCTTTCGGCATCAAGGTCAACCAGAACGCGATCTATGTCGAAGGCATCTCCTCGATCACGCCGGCGGATCTCAATGCCGCGGACGAGCTCGGCTACCGCGTGAAGCTCCTCGGTGTCGCCGTGCGTACGCCCAAAGGCATCGAGCAGCGTGTGCACCCGACCATGGTGCGCAAGGATTCAGCCATCGCTCAGGTCATGGGCGTCACCAATGCCGTCACCGTCGACGCCGAAGGCATCAATCCGCTGACGCTCGTCGGCCCCGGCGCCGGCGGCATGGCGACCGCCTCCGCGGTTGTGTCGGATATCGGCGATATCGCCCGCGGCGTGCGCACAGCGCCATTCGGGCGGCCGAGCGCGCGGCTCACGGTAAGCAAGCAGGCGCCGATGCAGCGCCACGAAGGCGGCTATTATATCCGCCTCTTGGCGCGCGACCGGCCAGGCAGCGCGGCAACCATCGCCAAGCGGCTCGCCGAGCAGCGTATTTCAATCGAGTCCATCGTGCAGCGTCATCGCAAGGGCGACATACATGGCGGCGACGATCCGAAGGCCGCGGGCAGTCCCGTGCCGGTGATCCTGATCACCTATGCGACGAGTGAGGACGCGGTGCGCAGGTCTCTTGCGGCGGTGGGCCGAGATCGTGTGATCTCCGGAAAGCCGCAGGTCATTCGCATTGAGAAGAACTAAGCGCCGGCGTTAAGCGTGAGCGTGTCGAAGGGGAGCGAAATGGCGACGATTACTGTACAGGCGCACCAGGCGCTGGAGCGCATTTTATCGCTGGAAATCGTGCGCGTGACCGAACGCGCCGCGGTGTCCTCGGCGCGATTGCGCGGGCGCGGCAATGAAAAGGCCGCCGACCAGGCCGCGGTGGACGCCATGCGCCGCGAGCTCAACAAGCTGCCGATCGAGGGCACCGTCGTCATCGGCGAGGGCGAGCGCGACGAAGCTCCGATGCTGTTCATCGGCGAGACTGTCGGCAACAAGTCGGGCCCGGTCGTCGATATCGCGGTCGATCCGCTCGAGGGCACCACGCTGTGCGCCAAGAACATGCCGGGCTCGATCGCCACCATGGCCATGGCCGAAGGCGGCACCCTGCTCAACGCACCCGACGTCTACATGGAAAAGATCGCCGTCGGCCCCGGCTATCCCAAGGGCATCGTCGAGCTCGACGCGCCGCCCGCCGACAACATTGCCAAGCTCGCCAAGGCCAAAGGCGTGAAGCCCGCCGAGATCACCGCGCTCATTCTCGATCGTCCGCGCCATGCCGACATGATCGCGGCAGTGCGCAAAGCGGGCGCCGCGGTGCGCCTGATCACCGACGGCGACGTCGCCGGCGTGATCCACACCGCCGATCCGGAGGCGACCGGCATCGACATCTATATGGGCGTCGGCGGCGCGCCGGAGGGCGTGCTCGCGGCCGCGGCGCTGCGGTGCATCGGTGGCCAGATGCAGTGCCGGCTCGTCCTCGATACGGAGGAGAAGCGCTCTCGCGCGGCCAAGATGGGCATCAAGGACCCGCGCGCGCTCTATCAGATCGAGGACATGGCGCGCGGCGACTGCCTGTTCGCCGCAACCGGCGTCACCGACGGCTCGTTCCTGCGCGGCGTCAAGTTCCGCAAGGATGGCGTGATCGAGACCGAGACCGTGGTGATGCGCTCGGTCACCGGCACGGTGCGCTGGATCCGCGCCGAGCATCGCGAGCTCAGCAAGTTTTACTTGGATTAGGCACGGCCCTCCGTCCCACTTGCCATTGAGTTCCGCCATCCCCATGTGGCGGAACCCGCCCGCTTGTTTCAATATTGCGGGCTCTTCCAGGCTTTGATTCGCAGGTCCGAGATGGCAATGGCGGCATTGGCGCCGGTGGTGAAGCCGCAAGGGCGGCTTTTCCTCGGCGTCGAACAATCAGTCTGTGGGCGCGCCTGGCGCGACCGGCTCGACGAGCGCGGCGCCGCGCGCGCTCTCTCCATTGCGCAACGCCACGGCCTGCCGGAGCTGCTGGCGCGAATTCTCGCCGGGCGCGGGATTGAGCCCGACGACGTTGAGAGCTTCCTCGATCCGACCATCAAGCGGCTTCTGCCCGATCCGCATGTGCTCACCGCGATGCAAGTGGGCGCAGCGCGCATTGCCGACGCGGTCACGCGCAACGAGAACGTCGCCATCTTCGGCGACTACGATGTCGACGGCGCCACCAGCTCCGCGCTGCTCGCACGCTATCTGCGCGACTGCGGGCTTGATCCGGCGATCCATATTCCCGACCGGCTGTTCGAAGGCTATGGGCCGAATGTCGAGGCCGTGCGGGCGCTCGCCGAGCGCGGCGCGACGCTCCTCGTCACCGTCGACTGCGGCACGGTGAGCCTCGAGCCGCTGGCGGAAGCCAATCGGCGCGGCATGCAAGTCGTGGTGATAGATCATCACCAAGCGGGCGAGGAGCTTCCGCAAGCGGTCGCGGTGATCAATCCCAATCGGGTCGATGACCTGTCCGGCCTCGGCCATCTCGCGGCCGTTGGTCTCGTTTTCCTCACGCTCGTTGCCGTCAACCGCGAGCTGCGCCGCCGCGGCTTCTTCGAGACGCGGCGCGAGCCCGATCTGCTGTCGCTGCTGCATCACGTCGCGCTCGGCACTGTGGCCGATGTGGTGCCGCTCATCGGGCTCAACCGCGCCTTTGTCGCCAAGGGCCTGATCGCGCTGCGCCGGCGCGAACACGTCGGTCACACCGCGCTGATGGATGTCGCGCGGCTCGATGGACCGCCGGAGCCCTGGCATCTCGGCTTCATGCTCGGCCCGCGCATCAATGCCGGCGGCCGCATCGGCCGTGCGGATCTTGGCGTGCGGCTTTTGCTGGAAGAAGACGGGATCGAGGCCGGGCGGATGGCCGCCGAGCTCGATCGGCTCAATCGCGAACGCCAGGCCATCGAGCTGGCGACTGTGGCGCAGGCCGAAGCCGAGGCGCTCGCCGCGCTCGGCCTCGAGGAGAAAGGCGCGGTGGTGGTGACCGCGGCGGAAGGCTGGCATCCAGGTGTGGTCGGTCTTGTCGCCGCGCGGCTAAAGGAGCGCTTCAGCCGGCCGGCATTCGCCATTGCGCTGGAACCCGGCGGTCTCGGCACCGGCTCGGGCCGGTCGATCGCGGGCGTCGATCTCGGTGTCGCGGTACGCCACGCGGTGAGTGAGGGGCTGCTCGTCAAAGGCGGCGGCCACGCGATGGCCGCAGGCGTGACGCTGAAGACCGAACGCCTCTCCGAATTCCGCGCTTACCTCGAGAGCACGCTGGCTGCTGCCGTGGAGCGGGCGCGGCGCGATGAGGCGCTGCTCATCGACGGGGCGGTCAGCGCCGGCGGCGTCAATCTCGCGCTCGCCGACCTCATCGCGCGCGCCGGTCCCTATGGCAGCGGCAATCCGGAGCCGGTACTCGCTTTGCCCTCACATCAGATCATCTATGCCGACGTCGTTGGCGAGAAGCACATGCGCGTGCGGCTGCGTGCCGGCGACGGTGCGACCGTCAATGCCATCGCCTTTCGCGCGGTCGACGGCAAGCTCGGCAAGGCGTTGCAGGAGAACCGCGGCAACGCGGTGCACGTCGCCGGCTCGCTCAGTGTCGACCGCTGGCAGGGCGAGGAGCGCGCGCAGTTCCGAATTTGCGATGTGGCGGTGAGTTAGGTCAGCGCTTCTTGCGCTTGCAGAACATCTCATAGACCGCGCCGACAATGACGCGGGCCTCTTCGCTGGCGAGGCTGTAGTAGATCGTCTTGCCTTGCCGCCGCGTGGCGACGAGACCGTCGGCGCGTAGCCGCGCGAGCTGCTGCGACACTGTCGGCTGCCGCAGCTCCAGGAATTCTTCGAGGTCGCTGACCGACTTCTCGCCTTCGGCGAGAATGCACAGAATCATCAGCCGGCTTTCATGCGCCAGGGCTTTGAGAAAATCGGCAGCGCGCTTGGCCTTGTCGACCATGCGTTCGGCATCGGGCGCTGGAGCGGTCTCGACCTGTCGGGCCGTTTCCATGTCACGCATTTCTACAGCCATCAGTTGATCGCCGGCAATGCCGTCGCGTTCAAGGCTTTGATCTGTTCGGGAGCCGGTGCGGCCTCGACCTTCTTCATCAGCCCGTCGAGCATGCCCCAGAAATTGTCATCGCCGGGATAGCCGCGAATGCGACCGATCTCGTGGCCATTGTCGACCAGCACGAACAGCGGGGTCAGCCGCTCGACCTTGATAAAGGCGAGGTCTGCCGGCAATGGCGTATCGACGTCGACCCGGCGCAGAGGCGCAAGCTTGCCTTCCTCAGTCTTCGGATAGACCGGTGCCACTTCACGGTCGAAAGCCGCGCACCAGGGACAGCCGGCCTGCGTGAACATCAAGAGCTCGGCCGCGCGCGCGGACGCGCCTGCTGCGACCATCAGCGTGGTGGCGAGCAGAGCGACGAGCCCAAGATGTCCGAGGCGCAATCGCATCGGTTTCAAAGTCCTTTCGGTGCCGGATAGGGGAATATATCACAGAAATCGAATATGTGCACCCCCGCCGGCACCCGCAAGGGTCAGCCGAAGCGGAAGGCGAGCAGGTTATCGAAGGACCGCAGCTCGATAAGGATGCGGTGGAGCATGTCGGCGTCGTGCGTCGCCACCGCCTTGGGGACGAGACGCAGGCTGCCGAGCGCGCCGTCGATCAGCCGGCGGAATTCTGGATTGTTCTTGATGTCCTCAGACGCCATGCGGTCGCAGCGGGCGAGTTCGTGACCGTAGATGCCGGCGCCGGCGGCGATATCGAACGCAATCTCCGGCTTCGCCCAATCGAGCTTGCGGTCGTTGAAGATGAACAGCGTGTCCATCGCCTTGTTGGCGTCGAGCACGCAATCGGCGAGCAGCACGATCCCGCTCGAGCGCCGCAGCTTGGAGAGATCCTCGCGCACGGCGGTGAGCGCGTCGCGCGCGGAATCCGGCCGGCGGCTGTCGATCATCAAATTCGCGGCGACGATGCGCGCGCGCACGCCGATCAGGGTCGAGGCAAACAGCGGATTCCCGGCAAACGCGTCCGGCGGCTTGCCGGCGAAGCGCTCGACCAGCGTGTTCCAGGCATCCTTGAAGCGATCGAGCTCGACCGAGGCGAGGTCGACATTGCCGGTGCGCAGATAGCCGGCGGCGACACGGTTATGCGACGCCGCGGTTTCGACTGCGGCGTTGAAGTCGGCAAGGTCGCCAGCGACAGCGCTGCCGGCGACCAGCACGAGCGCCAGAATTGCAATGCCGCTCATCCTTGCCCGCATAGATTGTCACCGGATTGGCACGTGCAGAGAGACTCTTCTATGACTATAGACGGGCCGACGCACAGCGGCGAGCACGCATGATGTGCGTGGTTTATGAATTCTGCGGATTAACGCGATGCAGCGACGCGACGTGATTCTCGGGATGGGTGCGGCGGCCCTTGGCGCGCTCGCGGGCCCGCCGGCGCGCGCGCAAACGCCGTCAGCGGCACCCATGCTCACCGACGACGGGCTCTACAAGGAACCCTGGTTCGTCGAGAGCTTTCTCGATCTCCCCGACGACCTCGAAGGCGCGCGCAAAGAGAATAAGCGCTTTGTGGTGATGTGGGAGCTCAAGGGCTGCCCGTATTGCAAGGAGACGCATTTCGTCAATTTCGCGCAGCCGCGCATCACCGACTTCGTGCGCGCGAATTTCCAGGTGCTGCAACTCAACATCATCGGCTCGCGCAAGGTCACCGATTTCGACGGCACCGAGCTCTCGGAAAAACGGCTCGCCGCCAAATACGGCGTGATCTACACGCCGACCTTCCAGTTCTTCGGCGAGCGCGCCGACGCGCTCAAAGGCGCGCCGCCAGAGAAGCGCGAGGTCGCCCGCATCCAAGGCTATCTTCGGCCGGATGACTTCCTCGCCATGTTCCGCTACGTCCAAGAAAAAGCCTATGAAAACAAAAGTTTCCGCGACTACGTTAAGGCCATGCAGAGCTGAGGCCTCGACTCTTGCGCGTCCGCGCAATCCCATCCTGTGGCACTTGATCGCGGCCCCCGGTTCTAAACATTCTTTTTTGTGAATATGAATTGAACCCGGCACCGTTGCCGTTATATGGTCGCAACAACGGGGCTTAAGTCTCGAAGACAATCGGGGGAAATCTCCATGCACTCTCTTTCTCGGCGCCAGACGCTGTTGCTCGGGGCCGGTACCGCCGCGCTGATGCTGATCACGCAAAGCGACGGCGCATCGGCGACCGCCGAGCAGGCGGCGGCCGAGGTCGCCAAGTTCACCGGCGGCAAAACGGCCAGCAAAGGCAAGATCACGATCGAGCTTCCCGAGATCGCGGAGAACGGCAACACGGTGCCGCTCTCGGTCACAGTGGACAGCCCGATGACGGCCGATGATCACGTGACCGACATCCTCGTCGTCTCCGAGGCCAATCCCAATCCGGGCGTGGTCACCTTCCATTTCACGCCGATGTCGGGCAAGGCCGACGCCTCGACCCGCATCCGCCTCGCCGCCACGCAGAACATCATCGTCGTCGCCAAGACCAACAAGGGCGAACTCTTCACCGATCAGAAGCTGGTGAAGGTCACCATCGGCGGCTGCGGCGGCTGATCTCGCGCAAAACAGAAAACGTCAGGAGCGCACAATGGCGGAAAAGCCGCGGCTCAAGCTTCCCAAGGAAGCCAAGAAGGGCGAGATCATCCAGATCAAGACCCTGATCGCGCACATCATGGAAACGGGTCAGCGCAAGGATAAGGACGGCAAGGTCATCCCGCGCAAGATCATCAATAAGTTCACCTGCGAGTTCAACGGCAAGCCGGTGTTCAGCGCGAATCTCGAGACGGCGGTCGCGGCCAATCCCTACATGCAGTTTTCCGCCAAGGTGGAGGAGAGCGGCACCTTCAAGTTCAGCTGGACCGATGACGACAGTACGGTGACCACCGCGGAAGAGCAGATCACCGTCACTTGACCGGCTTGGGCATAGGCGCAGGATAAGCGCCGCTTCGAATGAATAAAGAAGAAACCAGAACGGAGGGGAGGATGACGCGTTCAGCGGTTCTCACGATCGGCGTAGCGGCTGCGGCCTTTGTTGTCGCGGGCGCGGGCATGATCCTGGCCTCCGGCGCCATGGCGCAGACGAAGAAGAAGGCTCCGCCACCGCTGGTCACCACCGGCAGCGCGGCGCCGACGCCGTGGAAGCGTTATGCCGATTGGCCGCAGCGCGACTATTCCGAATTCAGCACGCTTGCTAAGCTTTCTTCGCCACCGGCGCCGAAGGAGGCGCGCAAGCTGACCGGACCGGTCACCGGCGATGCGGCCAACGGGCAGAAGCTAGTGGCCGATCGCACCCGCGGCGGCTCGTGTCTCGCCTGCCATGTCATGGGACCGGCGGGCGGCGCCGATCTTCCCGGCAATGTCGGGCCCGACCTTTCCGAGATCGGCAACGCCGGTCGCGAAGACGAGTGGCTGTACAACTACATCAATGATGCCCGCGTCTATAACCCGGACACGGTGATGCCGCCCTGGGGCACCAACGGTCTGTTCAACGACCAGGAAATCCGCGACATGGTCGCGTTCCTGAAGACCCTGAAATCGCCGGTTGTGTACAAGACCGAGCTCGACGATCCGAGCAAGCGTCCGGCGCCGGTGGAGAAGCGCGACAATCTCGATCCGACGGAAAATCCCGGCATGTGGGCCGTGGACACGGGCGCCGACCTGTTCAAGAAGCGCGCGTCCGCCGGCTTCTCCTGCTCGACCTGCCACGACAAGCCCGACACGCAGTTCAAGACCTGGGCGGCGTCGATGCCGAAATGGGAGCCGCGGCTCAACAAAGTGCTCGGCGTCGAAGAGTTCGTTTTCCGCCACGCCAAGGCGACGACCGGCGTCGATTGGCTGATGCAGAGCGCCGAGAACAATGCGATGTCGGTCTACCTGCATAACCTCGCCAATGGCGCCGAGATCAAGGTCGACACCACGAGCCCGGGCGCGAAGGAAGCGTTTGAGCGCGGCAAGGCGCTGACCGAGCGCAAGGTCGGGCAGTTGAACTTCGCCTGCAGCGATTGCCACGGAAAATCGGCGCTGCACTGGATTCGCGGGCAATGGCTCGGCGAGCAGAAGGGCCAGTACGATCACTTCCCGACCTGGCGCACCAGCCTGCAGACCATCTGGGACATCCGCAAACGCTTCGAGTGGTGCCAAGTCAACATCCGCGCCAACGAGCTGCCGCCGGATGCGAAAGAGTACGGCGATCTCGAGCTTTATCTCGCCGCGCAGAACGATGGGCAGAAGTTGAGCGTGCCGGGTATCCGGCACTAACGGGCGACGATGATCACACGGCGTGAGGTTTTGCAGGTCGGAGCGGCCACCGCAGCCGTTCTCGGCGCGGGATCGCTCGGCCGTGCGCTGGCGCAGCAGAAGCTCACGCAGGCCGAGCTGCTGAAATTCGACGCGCTCGGCAGCGTCACGCTGCTGCATGTCGCCGATATCCACGGGCAACTGATGCCCGTCTACTTCCGCGAGCCGTCGGTTAATATTGGAGTCGGCGAGAACAAGGGCCAGCCGCCGCATATCACCGGTGCTGATTTCCTCAAGCGCTTCGGCATCGCGCCGAAATCGGCCGCGGCCTATGCGCTGACCGACCAGGATTTCGCGGCGCTCGCCAAAAGCTACGGCCGCATCGGCGGCCTCGATCGCCTGGCCACGGTGGTGAAGGCGGTGCGCGGCGAGCGCGGCAACGACAAGGTGCTGTTCCTCGATGGCGGCGACACCTGGCAGGGCTCGCTCGGCGCCAACCGCAGCAAAGGCCAGGACATGGTCGATTGCATGCGGCTCCTCAGGCCTGATGCGATGACCGGCCATTGGGAGTTCACCTATGGCGAAAAACGGGTGAAGGAGCTCGCCGCCAGCCTGGGCTCGCCGTTCCTGGCTTTGAACATCCGCGACAACGAATGGCAGGAGCCGGTATTCGAGGCTTACAAACTGTTCGAGAAAGGCGGCGTGAAGATCGCCGTGCTCGGGCAGGCTTTCCCCTATACGCCGGTCGCCAACCCGCGCTGGCTGATGCCGAACTGGACGTTCGGCATCCGCGAGGACGACGTGCGCGCCACGGTGGAGAAGGCGCGCAAGGCCGGCGCGCAGCTTGTGGTGCTGCTCTCACACAACGGCTTCGACGTCGACCGTAAGCTCGCCGCGCGCGTTCCCGGCATCGACGTGATCCTGACCAGTCACACCCACGATGCGCTTCCCGAAGTCATCAAGGTCAGCCGGACGCTGCTGATCGCCAGCGGCTGCCATGGCAAGTTCGCCTCTCGGCTCGACCTCGACGTCCGCGATGGTGCGGTGAAGGACTTCCGCTACAAGTTGATCCCGCTGTTTGCGGATGCCATTGCGCCCGACGCGGAGATGCAGGCCGCGATCGAGAAGGCGAGGGCGCCTTATGCGGCCGAGCTCAAGCGCGAGGTCGGGCGCACCGAGGGCGTACTTTATCGCCGCGGCAACTTCGGCGGCACCTTCGACGATCTCATCTGCGACGCGCTTATCAAGGAGCGCGACGCCGAGATCGCGCTGTCGCCCGGCTTCCGCTGGGGCACCAGCGTGCTCCCGGGCGCGCCGATCACCGTCGAAGACATCCATAACGCGACGGCGATCACCTATCCGCAGGTCTACCGCCAGGTGATGAACGGCGAGCGGCTCAAGGAAGTGCTCGAAGACGTCGCCGACAATCTGTTCAACCCGGATCCGTATTACCAGCAGGGCGGCGACATGGTCCGTTGCGGCGGACTTGGCTACACAATCGATGTTGGCAAGCCGATCGGTCAGCGTATTTCCAACATGACGCTGCTCCAGACCGGGCGCCCGATCGAGGCCAAGAAGGACTACACGGTGGCCGGCTGGGCGAGTGTGAACGAAGGGACGCAGGGCCCGCCGGTCTGGGAGCTCGTCGAGAGCTATGTCTCACGCGAGAAGACCGTGAAGGTGAAGCCCGGCTCCAGCGTGAAAATTCTCGGTGCGTAGCGCCGCTTTCTATATATTCGAAAAACAGAATATGTTATGGGTCGTCCCAAGAGCTAGACCGGGGATGTACCGATGAGCGAGCCCAAGGGGACAAAGGGAAAAACCTCGCGACGCGGATTTCTCGCCGCCGTCGCCGCGGCCGGGACGGCCAGCGCGGCGCCGGCACTCGCCGGCAATCCGAAAAACCTGCCGCCGAATGTGCCCGACTGGTCGCGCACGTTGGGTGACGGCGTCGCGGTGCGTGCTTACGGCAGCCCGTCGAAATTCGAGAAGAACGTTATCCGCCGCGACGTCGAATGGCTGACCGCGACGCGCGAATCCTCGGTGAGCTTCACGCCGCTGCACGCGCTTGACGGCATCATCACGCCGAGCGGGCTGTGCTTCGAGCGGCATCACGCCGGCATCGCCGAGGTCGATCCCGACGACTACCGGCTGATGCTGCATGGTCTCGTCGACAAGCCGCTCATCTTCACGCTCGAGGATCTCAAGCGGCTGCCACGTGTCAACCGCATCTACTTCCTCGAATGCGCGGCGAATTCCGGCATGGAGTGGCGCGGCTCCCAGCTCAACGGCTGCCAGTACACCCACGGCATGGTGCATTGCGTGGAATATACCGGCGTGCCGCTGAAGCTCTTGCTGGAGCAGGCGGGCGTCAAAGCCAACGCCAAGTGGATCCTCGCCGAAGGCGCGGACGCGGCCGGCATGGATCGCTCGATACCGCTCTCCAAGGCGCTCGACGATTGCCTTGTCGCTTATCGCATGAACGGGGAGATGCTGCGGCCGGAGCAGGGTTATCCGGTGCGCCTCGTGGTCCCGGGCTGGGAGGGCAATGTCTGGGTGAAATGGCTGCGCCGCATCAAGGTCGGCGATCAGCCGTGGTTCACCCGCGAGGAGACCTCGAAATACACCGACCTCCTGGAGAACGGGAAAGCGCGCCGCTTCACCTTCGTCATGGACGCGAAGTCGGTGATTACCTCGCCATCGCCGCAGGCGCCGTGCCGGCAGAAAGGCTTCACCGTGATCTCGGGGCTTGCCTGGTCCGGGCGCGGCAAGATCAAGCGCGTCGACGTCTCGCTCGACGGCGGCCGCAATTGGCGCACCGCGCGCATCGACAGCATCGTGCTCGATAAGGCCTGCGTGCGCTTCTATTACGAATTCGACTGGAATGGCGAAGCGCTGCTGCTGCAGTCGCGCGCCATCGACGAGACCGGCTACGTGCAGCCCAGCAAGGACGATTTGCGCAAGATCCGCGGCGTCAACTCGATCTATCACAATAACGGCATCCAGACCTGGAGCCTCAAGCCTGACGGGGAGGTCGAGAATGTCGAAGTGGGTTAGCGCGCTGGCGCTCAGCTTCGCGTTAGCGGCCGGAGCTGCGCTGGCGCAGACGGCGAAAGATCAGAGCAAGCGCAACTATGGCATCGGCCGCGAGGCAACGCCGGCCGAGATCGCCGGCTGGGACATCGACGTGCGCGCCGATGGTCAGGGCCTGCCGCCGGGACAGGGCTCGGTCAAAGCCGGCGAAGAGGTCTACATGAACCGCTGCGCCGCTTGCCACGGCGAGTTCGGCGAAAGCGCCGGGCGCTGGCCGCAGCTGGCGCAAGGCAAAGGCACGCTGTCGTCCAATGACCCGGTGAAAACCGTAGGCTCGTATTTTCCCTATGCATCGAGCGTGTTCGACTATGTGCGCCGTGCCATGCCGTTCGGCGATGCGCAGTCGCTGAGCAATGACGAGCTCTACGCGGTCGTCGCCTATGTGCTCTATCTCAACGATCTGGTCGACGACAAATTCGTGCTGTCGAAGGACAGCTTCGCCAAGCTGAAAATGCCCAACGCCAGCGGCTTCTACGACGACGACCGGCAGACGACCGAGAAGGCGTTCTGGAATCCGCATCCCTGCATGAGCAGCTGCCGCCCCCCGGTGACGATTACCAAGCGTGCCCGCGTGATTGACGTCACGCCCGACGACAAGCGGCCGAAGGCCGGTCTCGAATAGCAGAAGTGCGCGGCCCCGATAGCAGCCCGCTGCCGTTTGCGACATACTCTTCCTCCCGCAGCGTGCCGCTTTTCAGAGCATGCGTGGAACGGGGAGGCATGAATGTTGCGATTGATGTCGGCCGCGGCGGCGGCCTTGCTGCTTGTGTCCGCGGGCTCCATCGCCAGCGCGCAGGAAGCCTATGTCGTGTCCTATGCCGAGGCGAACCCGGCGAACGTCGGCATGGCGCGCGCGGCGCTGCGGCAATATCGCAATGCCAGCCGCAAGGAAGACGGCAATGTCCGCGTCGAGATCCTGCAGAACATCTTTCGTCCGCAGCAATTTGCCGTGCTCGAGGCATGGAAGGACGACAAGGCGCGCGAGACACATGCCGCGGCCGCATCCGCCAAGGCGCTGCATGAGCATCTCTCGAGCGTGCTCACGGCGCCCTACGACGAGCGGCCGCATGGCGGGCTTGCGGTCTCGCAGTTCAAGGGTGCGGCCGGCAGCGTCTATGCGGTCACGCATGTAGATTTTGTCGGGGCCAAGAAGGACGATGGCATTGCGGCGCTCAAGACGCTCGCCGCAGCGAGTGTGAAGGATCGCGGCAATATCCGCTACGATGTGCTGCAGCAGACCAGCCGGCCGAACCACCTCACGCTGGTCGAGGTCTGGCACGGCGTGCAGGCGCTCGAAGGTCACGAGGCGGCCGCGCACACCAAGACGTTCCGCAATGACGCGCTGCCGATGACCGGCGCGCTCTACGACCAGCGGCTTTATCGCCTGGTGAACTGATCCACGCATCCCGATCGACACCGAGCACCGCATCGCTTATGACTGCCGCGCCTTTCATCGACCAAGAGAGCCCATGGCTAAATTGAAATTGTCGGTCGCGGTCGGCCCTTACGACCGTACCCGCGCCCTCGTTGACGGCAGCGTCCAGATCGACGGTGTCGCTCCGGTGTGCATGACCCTGTCGCCGGAAGAAATCTTCTTCCGCGCCTTCCGCCGCGCCGAGTTCGATATCTGCGAGCTATCGCTGTCGAGCTTCACGGTGAAGACGGCGCAGGGCAACTGTCCGTATGTCGGCGTGCCCGCTTTCGTCTCCCGCATGTTCCGCCACACCTCGATCTATGTGCGCACCGACCGCATCAAGAAGCCGGAAGATTTGAAAGGCAAAAAAGTCGGCCTGCCGGAATATCAGCTCACCGCCAATGTCTGGGCGCGCGCCATCCTCGAGGACGACTTCGGCGTGAAGCCGTCCGACATCACCTGGGTGCGCGGCGGCATCGAGGACGCCGACCGGCCGGAGAAGATCAGCATCAAGCTTCCAGACAATGTGAAGATGGAAAGCGCGCCGGCAGGCAAGTCGATCTCGACGCTGCTTGCCGAGGGCGCGATCGACGGTTTCATCGCGCCGCGGCCTCCGTCGATCAAGGGGGGCCATCCCCATGTCGGCTGGCTATTTCCCGATCCGGTCGCGGCGGCCAAGGATTATTTCAAGCGCACCGGCATCTTTCCGATCATGCATCTTGTCGGCGTACGCCGCGAGCTGGCGGAGAAACATCCGTGGCTCCCTGGCGCGGTGCTCAAGGGCTTCGAGCAGGCGAAAGCGCATGCGGTCGAGCTCCTGAGCGACACCTCGGCGACCAAGGTGACGCTGCCCTTCGTCGAGGAACGGCTGAAGGAAGCGCGCGACTTGATGGGCGAGGATTTCTGGTCCTACGGCGTGGCGCCGAACCGCAAGACGCTGGAGAGCTTCCTCAAGCATCACCACGGGCAGGGACTGTCGCCGCGGCTGGTCGGCGTCGAGGAAATGTTCCATCCGGGGACGACCGAGGCGTTCAAGCTCTAACGCGCGAGAGGGCAACGATGACAACCATTCGCGTGCTCTCCGGCGGCGCCCCGCAGGAGGTCCTGGCGGTGTTGACGCCTGACTTCGAGAAGAACACCGGCAACTCCTTCACGTTCACCTTCGCGGTGATCACCGCCTTGCGCGAGAGACTTGCCGCCGGCGAGGACGCCGATCTCGCTTTGCTGCCCGTTCCCGTGATCGACGAGCTGATCAAGGCCGGGCAGTTGCGCGCCGAGGGCAGGGCGACGCTCGGCCGCGTGCGGCTCACGGCGATCGTGAAAGAGGGGGCGGCAAAGCCCGACATCTCCTCTGCCGAAAGCTTCAAGGCGACGCTGCTCAACGCGCGCTCTCTGGTGCACGCGACGCCCGGGCAGACGCCGAGCGGCGGGCACCTGGCGAAGGTGCTGGAGCAACTCGGCATCGCCGAAGCCATGCGGCCGAAGACCATTCATCGTCCGGCACTCGCCGGCGGCGTCGAGCTCGTCGCCAAGGGCGAAGCCGAGATCGGCATCTATCCGACCAGCGAAGTGATCACGGTGAAGGGCGTCACTGTCGTCGGCCCGATCCCGGATGCGCTGCAACTCAACACGATCTACGGCGCGGCGGTCATCGCCAAGGCGGCATCGCCCGAGGTGGCGGCGGCATATATCGCGTTCCTGGCCGATCCGGCGAACCGCAAGCATTGGACGCACGGCGGGTTCGACTAGGCGTCGCCACAGACTCGGACGTCATGCCCCGCAGATGCGGGGCATCCAGTAAACGCAGATAGGTCAGCGAGTACTGGATCACCCGCATGCGCCACGCCGCCGAGCGGAGCGAGGGTCCGGCGCGGCCATTTTTAGAGCGCTCGCGCTGGCCGCTCGCCTTCAGCTCGCCAGCGCGAGGGGTGCTGACGCCGAGTGCGTGGTTCACGCCTCGTCTCAATCCGATTCACTTTTCAAACAACCCGCGAGGTTTTGCTTGCGCAAAGCTTCGCACTTTCAGCACGACGCTGTTTTTGAAATTCAGCGCCGCTTGAAGAGAACCAAGGGCGCGCGGGATGCCGGGGATCAGCGAGATCCACGGACC
>DASRGN010000056.1:0-55668 GCA_035651015.1 Pseudolabrys sp.
GACGGCGCCCAGCAACCAGACGAGTTCCGTCTGCATCAACATGAATGCCCCAGCCAACCGCAGAGCCGGCCCCCAGGCCCGCACCGGATCGATTATCGCCGCTGAGGCCGCCTTTCGTCGAGAGCCAAACGGCCGACGCGACGCCAGAGCCAACGGTAATAGCGTCGCATTTTGGGACCGGTCGCGCCCCGCACGGCCGCAGCCGAGGCCCGCGAATGCAAATATCCCGGCGCGACGGCCGGCCGGCAAGGGATGAACGGTTTCTGAAGACTGTTAGAAGCTACGCCGGTGCGGCGCCTCGCATGCGCAACAAAGCGATGTTGTCGAGCTCGGCCTGCTCGGCCGCTTCCTCGGCCTCGCGCTCGCGCATCTGATCGCGTTCGTCGAGCAATTCGACCTTTTTCAGCTCATCGAAAGCTTCGCCCAGCGCTGATTTCGCATCGTCAAGCTGGATCCGAAGTTCGTCGGCCGAACGCTTGAGGTTTTCCCGCCGCGCGATCGCCGCCTTGGCATAGGTCGGATAGGCAAAATGGCCGGGGT
Organism: Pseudolabrys sp.; assembly: GCA_035651015.1. Taxonomy (GTDB): domain Bacteria; phylum Pseudomonadota; class Alphaproteobacteria; order Rhizobiales; family Xanthobacteraceae; genus Pseudolabrys. The sequence continues at coordinate 541 of DASRGN010000056.1, forward strand.
CGTGGATGCCGGCGCGATCTTGCTCGGACTTGATCTCGCGCTCGAGCTCGCCAGCGATGCGCTCGAACTCGGCGATCATCGCCTCGATCTGAGCCACCTTGCGGCGTTTCTCGTCGACCTGGAATTTCTTTAGCCGGATCAACGTCTCGCGTGACTTCATCGACTCATACTCCCCGGAAGCCCCGAAAGCCTGCTGGCGCAAGACACAAAACGCCCGTCCTGCGAGCGCTCAGAGCCAGCCCGGCGGGGAGTGTCCCCCACTAACGTTAGTTTTCGGTTTCCACGCCCGACATAATGCGCTCAAGCCGTTGATATCCTTCCGCCAAACTGGTTGCTTCTTCCTTACTTTGGCCGAGGAAGGCCTCCAGCGGCTTGTGGAAACCGATGGCTTCGTCGACTTCCGGGCTGGAACCGGGCCGATAGGCTCCAAGGCGGATCAATTCCTCCATATCGGCATAGGTCGCCATGACCTGCCGCGACCGGGTGATGACCGGCAGGAAGGCCGGGTCGGCCGACCGCGGCATGGTTCGGGACACCGATTTGAGGATGTTGATGGCCGGGTAGCGCCCGCGCTCGGCAATGGCGCGCTCCATGACAATATGGCCGTCGAGGATGCCGCGCACCGCGTCGGCCACCGGTTCATTGTGGTCGTCGCCGTCGACCAGGACGGTGAAGATGCCGGTGATGGTCCCTTGATCGTTGGTCCCCGGCCCTGCCCGCTCCAGAAGCCGCGGCAGCTCGGTGAAGACGGTCGGGGTATAGCCCTTGGCGGTCGGTGGCTCGCCGGCGGAGAGCCCGATCTCGCGCTGCGCCATGGCGAAGCGGGTGACCGAATCCATCAGCACCAGAACGTCCTTGCCGACGTCGCGGAAATACTCGGCGATGGCCAGTGTCAGATAGGCGGCCTGGCGGCGCATCAGCGCCGGCTCGTCCGAGGTCGAGACCACGACCACCGAACGGGCAAGACCCGCGGGGCCAAGGTCATCCTGCAAGAATTCCTGTACCTCGCGACCGCGCTCGCCGACGAGCCCGATCACCGAGATATCGGCGGCCACGTTGCGCGCCATCATCGAGAGCAGCACCGATTTTCCGACGCCAGACCCGGCGAAAATGCCCATGCGCTGGCCGCGGCAGCAGGTGATGAAGGTGTTGAGCGCGCGCACCCCGAGGTCGAGCGGCGCCCCAACGCGCCGACGCGCATGCGCCGGCGGCGGCGAGCTCCGGAACGAATAAGGGCCGGGCCCGGGCGGCAGCGGGCCGTTGCCGTCGATCGGCTCGCCCATGGCGTTGACCACGCGGCCGAGCCAGCGCTCGGAGGGGCGCACGGCGCTCGCCGCGGAGTTGACCAACGCCCGGCAGCCGCGGCGCACGCCATCGAGCGCGGCGAACGGCATGGTGAGCGCATTGGCGCCGGAGAAGCCGACCACTTCGCAAGGGATGGTGCGGCCGGCGCCGGTCTCGATCATCAGCCGCGCGCCGACCGACATGGCGTGGATCGGGCCGGCGACCTCAACCATCAACCCGCGGACACCGACGACGCGACCGTAGATCTCGACCCCATCGAGATCGCCGATCTGCTCGGCCAGCGCCTTCATCATTTCTTTCTTCACCTTGGCTTAGCGTTACCGACCCGGGCCGCTCTTAACTTGGTGTTTACCCGCGTCGTTAATCATTGCGTCACCGTCCTAGGGACTGAGGCCGGACTCGCTCTGCCAGGACGAAGGGGCGAGTCGCAAGAGTCGGTTAACCCCGATTCTTAATGTAGAGCATGAACCGTTACGTGGCGAAAAAACCACTCTCGAGCAACATCTTACGGCGATTCGGACGAATTTGCCCAGGGAATGCTTGCACCCGAGAATCAGGTTTTGTTAACCATGCACGCATAGTGTTCGAATCGGTTTGTCCCAAGGCGTTTTCAAGGGCCGCCACTGCGGCGTGCCGACCTTAAGCCCGGAGCGGCGAGGAAGGGGACTGGCATGCGCGTATTGCTAATTGAAGACGATAGCGCCACCGCACAATCGATCGAGTTGATGCTCAAATCGGAGAGCTTCAACGTCTACACGACGGATCTCGGCGAAGAAGGTGTCGATCTCGGCAAGCTGTACGATTACGACATCATCCTGCTCGACCTGAACCTGCCGGACATGTCCGGGTTCGAGGTTTTGCGGTCGCTGCGCGTCTCCAAAGTGAAGACGCCGATCCTCATCCTCTCCGGCCTCGCCGGCATCGAGGACAAGGTCAAAGGTCTCGGCTTCGGCGCCGACGACTACATGACCAAGCCATTCCACAAGGACGAGCTGATCGCCCGCATCCATGCGATCGTGCGCCGCTCCAAGGGCCACGCCCAGTCGGTCATCAATACCGGCGACCTCGTGGTCAATCTCGACACCAAGACAGTCGAGGTCAACGGCGCCCGCGTGCACCTGACCGGCAAGGAGTACCAGATGCTGGAGCTCCTGAGCCTGCGCAAAGGCACCACGCTCACCAAGGAGATGTTCCTCAATCATCTCTACGGCGGCATGGACGAGCCGGAGCTGAAGATCATCGACGTCTTTATCTGCAAGCTGCGCAAGAAGCTGGCCAATGCCTCCAACGGCAAGAACTACATCGAGACGGTGTGGGGCCGTGGCTACGTACTGCGCGAACCGTCAGACGACGAGGCGCGTATCCCCGCCTAACTAACGCGACGCCGCTCCAAACATCGGGCGGCGCGCAACACGGATTTCCCGCGTTGCGTCTGCGTTCATCTTGAGCCTCTTTGGCTCTCTCCCAACTCAACCCCGCCGGAAACGGCGGGGTTTTTTGCGGCGCAGAGCGGACGGCCCTCGCCTATTGGAACAGGTTCGCGTGAAGAGGTAGCGCGGAAACTCAGGCGCGCTGCGCCACCAGGCCGGCGCGATGGGCGAAGCTCAACACCTTGTCGTCCGCCGCGCGCTGCGGCGCATACAGGCCGCGCTGGTCGGGCACCGGCTTGAAGCGATCGGTGAGGCCAACAACCGTCTCCGCCGCACCAAGCACCAGGAATCCATCGGGCTCAGTGATGGAGGCAATACGCTCGAGGATGTCGATCTTGGTGGGCTGATCGAAATAAATGAGCACGTTGCGGCAGAACACCAGGTCGAAGGGGCCGAGGCGGGAGAAATCCTGCAACAGATTGAGCGCGCGGTATTGAACCATGCCGCGGATCTCGGCGGCGATCTGCCACATCTCGCCGATCTGGCTGAAATATTTGACCAGCAGCTGGATCGGTAGGCCGCGCTGCACCTCAAACTGACTGTAGATGCCGGCACGCGCCTTCTCCAGCACTTCGGTCGACAGATCAGTGGCGACGATATCGATGCGCCATCCGGCAAGGCGCGGCGCCATTTCCTTGAGGCACATCGCCAGCGAATAGGGCTCCTGCCCGCTCGATGCCGCGGAGCACCAGATGCGGATGCGCTTGAGGCCGCCGCGCGCTTCGATAAGCGACGGCATCACCACATTGCGAAAGTGATCGAATGGAATCTTGTCGCGGAAGAACAGCGACTCGTTGGTGAGCATCGCCTCGACCACTTCCGTGGTCAGGGTCGTCTCGCTCTGCTTCAGCCGGCCGACGAGATCGCCGAGATTGGGCGCGCCAGCGCGACGCGCCACGGGCAGCAGTCGGCTCTCGACAAGATACTGCTTGTCGGCGGAGAGCACGAGGCCGGAGCGTTCTTTCAGCAGCCGGCGAATATAGTCGTAATCGCCAGGCGTCACGTACGGTCTCCAGCAAACAGCTTGATGAGCTTCGGCCCGATATCGGCCAGTGGCAGGACCGCCGAACAGACGCCAGCGTGCGCGGCATGCCCGGGCATACCCCAGACCACGCTCGACGCTTCGTCCTGCGCGATGACGCTGCCACCCGCGGCGACCACATCCTGCGCGCCCTGGCTACCGTCGTGACCCATACCGGTGAGCACCAGCGCCAGCACCCAATGGCCCCATACCGCGGCGCCGGTCGAGAACAGCGGATCGACCGCGGGTTTGCAGAAATTCACCATCGGGCCGTCGTCGAGCACGATGGTGGCCGTGCCAGCGTCGCGATGCACGCGCATATGCTTCCCGCCTGGCGCCAGATAGACGGTGCCGGCGTTGATCTCCTCACCATGACGCGCCTCGTGCGCGTCGCGGCCGCTGGCGCGCGACAGGTGCTCGGCAAGGATGGTGGTGAAGGTCGGTGGCATGTGCTGGGTGATCAGTACCGGCGCATGATCGATGATGTTGCCCATGCGGCTGATCAACGTGGTCAAGGCCTGCGGACCGCCGGTCGAGGCGCCGATCAACAGCACGCGCGGCGTGGTCAGCGAGAACGGCCGCAGCTTGTATTCCTGTGCCGGGGCGAGCGCGTCCTTGCCGGGCGCCGGAACGAGCGGCGCCGCGATTGGCAGCGGCTTTGCCGGCTGCACGGGACGCTTGGAGCGGGAGCCGAACTGACGGACCTTACTAATGAGCTCGCGGTGGAAAGCCTCCGAGGAGGTAAGCTCGCTGGTGGTGTCGGGCTTCGGCACGTAGTCGGCGGCGCCGAGCGAAAGCGCGCGCAAGCTGATCTCGGCATTCCGGCGCGTGAGCGTCGACGCCATGATGACGACGAGGTCGCGTTTTTTCTGCAGCAACAGCGGCAGCGCCGAGATGCCGTCGAGCTCGGGCATGTCGACGTCGAGAACGACGACGTCGGGATCGAGGCGTTCGATCTGCTCGACAGCCTCGCGGCCGTTGCGCAGCGAGGCGACCAGTTGGAAGTCAGGCTCGGCTTCGACCCAGCGCGAGAGCAGGCTGCGGACGACGACGGCATCGTCGACGAGCAGGACACGGATGCGTCGAGCCGACGCGGAGGCGGTGGAGGCGGGAGCGACGGCGACGGTCATGATACGCGACACACTATTCGAACACGGGAACGCCAGCGGAAAGCGGAGGCCGCAGGAGGCCGGCTCAGATCAGGCCGACTTCCTGGAATTTCGCTTCGACGATTTCCTTGTCGAACGGCTTCATGATGTACTCGTTGGCGCCGGCATGCAGCGCCCGCGCGATATGCGCGACGTCGTTTTCGGTGGTGCAGAACACCACTTTCGGAGAATCGCCGCCGGGCAACCGGCGCAACGCCCGCAGGAACTCGTAACCGTCCATCTTCGGCATGTTCCAGTCGAGCAGCACCGCTTCCGGAAGCTGCCGCCGGCAGGCATCGAGCGCCTGTTCGCCGTCTTCCGCCTCGACAATTGCGAATTCGAGACCCTCGAGAATACGCCGCGCCACCTTTCGGATGACGCTCGAATCGTCCACCACAAGACACGTCTTCATCACAGCCTCACATCCTTCTCCGCGGGACCGCACCCGCTTGCGTCGCCATTACGTCTACGACTCAGGCCGCGAGCGCGGCCGGAGCCATGTCCAAAACACGATCGATGTCGACGATGACGAGCAGTTGCCCGTCAAGCCGATGGATTCCCGCCGAAACGCGCGCGAGCCCCGGATCGAGATTGATCGGGTTGGCTTCGCGAGCGTTGTCATCGAGTTTGAGCACCTCGCCGATCTCGTCGATCAACAGGCCGTAGGATTCGCCCTGCGTCTCGATGCCAATTGCCATGCTCTGCTTGCCTTCGTCGCGGGCGCCGAGCCCGAGGCGGCAGCGCATGTCGATCAGCGTCACGATGCGGCCACGCAGATTGAGCACGCCGGCGATCTCCGCCGGCGCCAACGGCACGCGGGTGACGCGATCCGGTGCGAATACGTCCTGCACGCGCAGGATCGGCAGGCCGAACAGCTGACCGCCGATGACCGCGGTGACATATTCGCTGAAGTTTTCGCTGGTCTCGCTCATGGCATTCCCTATGCCGCCCGCGACGCGTCGGCACTGTGCTCCTTGAGCGCCGCGATGAGGCCTTGCCGGTCGAATTTCGCGATGTAGTCGTGCAGGCCCACCTGGCGCCCGCGCTCGACCGCTTCCGGCGAAACCATCGAGGACAGCGCGATCACCGGCAGGTCGGCGGTTGCCGCATCCGCGTGCACGGCCTCGGTAAAATCGAAGCCGTTCATGCCCGGCATTTCGATGTCGGTGACGATGAGGTCGAAGCGGCCCTCGCTCTTCATCAGCTCGAGCGCCTCGCGGGCCCCGGGGGCAGCGACGACTTCGTAACCGGCGGCCTGGAGCACCGGCGAGAGCATGTCGCGAAAGAACGGCGAATCATCGACGAGCAAGAGCCGCCGCGTCGCGGTCTTGATCGCATGACCCTTGTGGCGGAACCAATCCTCGAAGGCGAGCGGCAGGAAATGGCCAACATCGATTACTTCGGTCGCCTGGCCGCGGATCACCGCCGAACCGAGCACGCCCGGATTGTCGCTCGAGACCTCGATATCGAGGCGGTCCTCGACGATGTCGATGATCTCGTCGACGATCAGCGCCATCGAGCGGCCGCCATCGGAGAACACGAGCAGCGGCTGGCTGCCTTCGTCCTTGATGCGGATCTGCTCGCTCATGCGCACCAGCGGCATCAGCTGGCCGCGGTATTGCACCATGTGGCGGCCGTTGGAGAGCTCGATCTTGCGGGCGTCAATTTCTTCGAGCCGCGTGACCAGCGATAGCGGGACCGCCTTGGCTTGCGCGGAGCCGGCGCGGAAGACAAGGAGCGACACCGACTGCTCATCGGACTTGGCGCGCGACGCGTCGACGGCGGCTTCAGCCGCCATATGCGTGGCGACCGTGGTGCCGAGCGCCTGCGCGATGCCGTTCGGATCGATGATCATGATCACCGAGCCGTCGCCGAGGATGGTGTTGCCGGAGAACATGGCAATGTGGCGCAGCTTCGAGGACATCGGCTTCACTACGATTTCCTCGGTATGAAACACGCTGTCGACGACGACGCCGAAGGTGAGGTTTCCGACCTGCACGACGACGATATAGCCGCGCTCGGTGTCGAGACCGCGGCCCTGGTCGAGACCGAGCAGGGTCTTCATGCTGGCGAGCGGCAACAGCTTGTCGCGCAGGCGCAGCACGGCGGTATCCTTGATACGCTCGATGCGGGCATCGGTGTTGTGACGCGGTCGCACCAGCTCGACCACCGACAGCTGCGGGATCGCGAAGCGGTCGCCGGCGACGTCGACGATCAGCGCCGAGACGATCGCCAGCGTCAGTGGGATCTTGATGGTGAAGGTCAGGCCGACGCCCTGCACCGACTTCACATCGATGGTGCCGCCGATCTGGTCGATGTTGCTGCGCACGACGTCCATGCCGACGCCGCGACCGGAAATGTTGGTGACTTTGGTCGCGGTGGAGAAGCCAGGCGCGAAGATGAATTTTTGGATCTGCGCCTCGGAGAGCTTCTCGACGTCGGTCTCGCTGACAAGACCCTGCGCCACCGCCTTGGCTTTGATGCGCGCGCCGTCGAGGCCGCGCCCGTCGTCGGCGATCTCGATGACGATGTGACCGCCCTGATGATAAGCGGAGAGCCGGATGGTGCCTTTCTCCGGCTTTCCGTCGGCGCGCCGCTCGGACGGAGTCTCGAGCCCATGGTCGGCGGAATTGCGCACCATATGGGTGAGCGGATCTTTGATCAGATCGAGCACCTGGCGGTCGAGCTCGGTATCGGCGCCCTGCATCTCGAGTTCGATCAGTTTGCCGAGATCGTTGGCGAGGTCGCGCACGATGCGCGGCAGCTTCTGCCACGCATTACCGATCGGCTGCATGCGCGTCTTCATCACGCCTTCCTGCAGCTCGGCGGTGACGTTGGAGAGCCGCTGCAGCGGGCCCTTGAACTCGGACTCCTCGTGACGGCGCACGATCTCGAGCAGCTGATTGCGCGTGAGCACCAGCTCCGACACCATGGTCATCAGGTGCTCGAGATTTTCCACGGTGACGCGGATCGACTGGCTGGCGACGCGGCTTTCGCCGCGCTCGTCATCGCCCTTCTCGATGGCGGCCTCTTTATCCTTCTCTGCGGGCGGGGCTGGCGGCGCCGCGGGCGCTGACGGCTTCAGCTTTACCGGCTCAGTCTCGGTCTCGCGGAAGGCACGCTCGAGCTCGTCGAGCGGGACCTCGCCGGGGCGCAGCGGGCGCTCGAGCACCTGCGGCACCAGCGTGCCAACCGTGTGCTGCGGGGACACAGAGGCGGCGCCCTCCTTCACCATGCGCTGCAGGCTGTCGATCAGATCCTGGTCGCCGCCCGTCGGCTCGTGCTCTTCGCGCTCCAGATTATCGAGGATCTGCTTGATGCGGTCGATGGTGGCGAGAATGAGCGTCACGGCTTTCGCGCTGGCCGGCATGGTGCCGTCGCGGAATCTGCCCATCAGCGTCTCGGCGGCATGCGCCAGCGCTTCCAGCCGTGGCAGCCCGAGGAAGCCGCAGGTCCCCTTGATGGTGTGGACGAGGCGGAAAATGTTATCGAGGATCTTGGCGTTATTGGGCTCCCGCTCGAAGCGGACGAGCTCGACGTCCACCGTATCGAGACTCTCGTTGGTCTCGGTCAGGAATTCCCGCAGTAATTCGTCCATGAAAATGCGCCTTCGTCGACAGGCACGGCCCCGCCGCCGCAACCTTTCGGGAGCGTCGCCAGTGTGTCGATGAAGGGTTTAAGTTTGGTTGCGAATCCAAGCCGATTCCGGGGGCGTTAAGGTTTCGTTAATCCTTTGCGCCCCGGTGAAGCTTGGAATTACTGGGCGATGACGACGATCGCCTCGCCCTCGTTGCCCATGGTGACGGCGAGCCCGCAGTCCTTGGCGAGCAGGCCCGTATAAAACGGCTGGATGCGATGGGCATCGATGGCCTCGGCTGTGGGCTCGGCCGTAAGCAGCGGCGGGATCGCCTGCGGGATGCGGCCGTTGGGCCCGGTCGCGGTGATCTTGAAGCTCATGGTCTCGCCGGTCCCGATCGGGTCGACCACAAGCAAGCCACCGCGTGGGATCGCCTGGCCCGAGACGATGAGCATATTGAGCAGGAGCTTCACCCGGTTCTTCGGCAGCAGCGCGCGCGGCACGTTCCAGGTAAGCTTGACCTTCTCGTCCTCGATGAAGCCGCGCGAGATATTCTCGGCATCCCCGGTATCGATCTGCGCCCCAGCCGAGCCCGCGGCCCCGAAGGCGATGCGGCAGAACTGCAGCTTGGCGGAGGCGGTGCGCGAGCTTTTCTTGATCAGTTCAAGCGCGAATTCCTTGGTCGATTCGTCCTTCTCCTCCTCCAACACCTCCAGCCCGTTGACGATCGCCCCGACCGGGCTGATCAGGTCATGGCACACCCGCGAGCACAGGAGCGCGGCGAGGTCGAGGGCGGACAGCGCTGGGCCGGACATGCGGGATTTCTCCGAGGAGGGGGCGCGAATCGGGATGGCGCCAAGTCATCGGCGTGATACACCGCGCATCAGCGAGCGCCAAGGCGAAGGGAGCATCCAACCGTGACGCCGGAGTTCGACCTCTCCCCGGCCGACGCGGCGGGAATGCTGGATGATCTGACCGAGCTGGCGGCGCGGGCGGCCGCGGCCATCGCCGCGCTCTCGCACAAGACCGTGTCGCGGCAGGCCAAGGCCGACCTCTCACCCGTCACCGCGGCCGACGAGGCCTCTGAAGCCGTGCTGCTCGAAGGCTTAAGCCGGCTGATACCGCGCCTGCCGGTGGTCTCCGAAGAGGCGGTGGCGCGCGGCAGCACGCCAAAATTGGGCGGCAGCTTCGCGCTGGTCGACCCGCTCGACGGCACCAAGGAATATCTCGCCGGCCGCGACGACTTCGTCATCAACATCGGCATCGTGCGCGACGGGAACCCGATCCTCGGCGTCATCGCGGCGCCGGCGCGAGGCCTGATCTGGCGCGGCGTCGCCGGACGCGGCGCGGAGCTGCTCCAGCTTGCGTCGGGCACATCGGCACGCGACGCCGAGCGCATCACGATCCGCACGCGCAAGGCGCCCTCAACGGGCCATGTCGCCATGACCAGCCGTTCGCATCTCGATGCGGCGACCGAAGCTCTGGTGGCGCGGCTTCCCGGCGCCCAGCGCGAGCCCTGCGGCTCGGCGCTCAAATTCTGCATCGTCGCGCAAGGCGATGCCGATCTTTATCCGCGGCTTGCGCCGACCAGCGAATGGGACATTGCCGCCGGCCACGCGTTGCTGACCGCCGCTGGCGGCAGCATGACTGCCCCGGACGGCAGCGCGCTCGCCTATGGACGCAAGGCGCCGGACTTCCTGGTACCGGCCTTCGTGGCCTGGGGCGACCCGCAGGCAGCCGCCAAACTTCGCTGACCGTGGCGTCAGGGCGTGAGCTCTTTGCTCACCTCCGGCCATTTGCGATCGGCGGCCTCGATGAAGCGCTCCGGGTCCTTGGCAAAGGCCGCATGCGAGGCGGAGTCATAGAACAGATAGAGCCGCTGGCCGACCACCAGATAGTTGAGCGGGTGGCCAGGCACCGTGACGCCGCGGACGATGGCGACCGGATCGTAGCCGCCAAAGCGCGGCATATAGACCTCGGGATGCTCCTTGAAGGCCGCACGGTTGCCTTCATTGGCGAAGCGCCAGATCACCTTGGCGTAGCCGAATTCCAGCGTGCCGGCACCGATTTCTGGTTTTGGATCAGTGAAATAGCTCACTGGGTCGAACCCGCTGATGGCAAGCCCGCTCGTCGGGTCGGTGACGATCAGCTCGGTGGTGGCGGCGAGCGCCGGACGCAATGCGACCACAGAAAGGCCCAGCGCCAGGGCGAGAACCGTTAAGGGGGTCGACTTCCGTTGCCGCCGCGCTGCAGTCATAGTTCGTGCCGAGGATGTGCCGATTCGGGAAGGCCTTATTGGGATTGCACTTTAGGGCCGTCTGCGTGAGCAACCGGTTAAGCGGGTAACACCACCTCAATTCCTTAGGAGCATTCCATGCGCGTCCTGCGCTCGCTCGCATTGTCTCTGCTGCTCATTATCGGTGCCGGCGACCTCGTCCTGGCGCAGGGAGCGCCGCCGCCACAATCACCGCCCCCGGCACAGCAGGATGGACGCAATTTCTCTCCTGACGAGCTCGTGCGCGCCGGGCACAAATTCTTCGGCACAGTGTCGCGCGGCTTGGCCGAGATCATCGAGAAAGCCGTGAGCAAATGGGGCCAGCCCAATGGCTATGTGCTCGGCCAGGAAGGCGGCGGCGCAGTGGTGGTCGGCCTGCGCTACGGCGACGGCATGCTCTATACAAAGAATGCCGGTGACCGGCGCGTGTTCTGGGAAGGCCCTTCGCTCGGCTTCGACCTCGGCGGCGAAGGCGCCCGCACGATGATGCTGGTCTACAATCTGCCGGCCACAGAGGCGATCTATCAGCGCTTCGCCGGCATCGACGGTTCCGCTTATTTCATCGGCGGCTTCGGCATGACCGCGCTCACCGCGAATAATATTGTGGTGGTTCCCATCCGCTCCGGCGTCGGGCTGCGGCTCGGTGCCAACGTCGGTTACCTGAAATTTACGCAACGCGCGACTTGGAACCCGTTCTGAACGCGTTCCGAGCCGGCGCTAAGCACCATTTTCATTGGAACTCGCGCACGTTCGCGCGACGCCGCCTGCGCGCTGGGTGATTTAGGTTAATTGGCAGTCTGACTGGTAGAAAACGCACTTCCATGGCATTGTCTCTGCTCCCGCTCGTGCGCGTTAATCTTAGTGGAGGCGTTTGTTCATGGTTGAACCGATCATGTATTTCGGGATCGGGTTTCTGGTGGCGGCTTTGCTCGGGCTTGTCATCATTCCCCTGGTCCACGGACGCGCGGTTCGACTGACGATGCGGCGGCTCGAAGCCGCGACCCCGCTCTCCATGGCGGAAATCCAGGCCGACAAGGATCAGCTGCGCGCCGAGTTCGCGATGTCGACGCGGCGCCTGGAGATGAGCGTCGAGCAGCTCAAGAACAAAACCACAAGCCAGCTCGCCGAGCTCGGCAAGAAGACCGACGCCATCAACCGGCTCAAGATCGAGCTTGGGGAAAAGACCGCGACCATCTTCGCGCTGGAAGCGCGCGACAAGGCGCTGCGCGATCAGCTGCGCGCCACCGAGGAAGAGTTCGCGGTGAAGACCTCGGCCATGCACGACGCCGAGCGCGCACTCGCCGACAAGGAAAGCGAGCTCGCCAAGGTCGTGGGTGCCCTCGACGAACGTTCGTCGATGGCCGATAGCCAGAAGGTCGAGATCGTCGCGCTGAAGACACAGATCGAAGCGCTGAAGGACCGACTCACCGACGCGGAGAACGAAGCCAAGGGCGTCGAAGAGCGCATGTACAACGAGCGCCAGGCGCTCAAGGCCGCGACGCATGAGCTCGCTGAAGAGCGCGGCAAGGTCGAGAACCTCGGTCGTCGCGCCGCCGAGCTCGAGCACGCATTGGTGGCGCAGACCACCGAAGCCGAGATCCTCAACAAGCGCGCGACCGACCTCGAGCAGAAGCTCACCGAGCAGACCGGGATCCTCTCGCAGAACGAATACGAGCTCAATCATCTGCGCGGCCAGATCGACACGGCGCGTAAGACTGAATCCGACCTGCGCACCGCCATCAGCGAGATGGACGAGCGCTCGAGCTCGGCGACGGAGACGCTGAAGGCCGAGCGGGCCGAGCTTGCCGCCGAGCTCACGCGGGTGAAGGACGAGCGCGACCGCTTCGCGCAGGAAATCGCCGGCATGAAGCGCGAGACCGAGCAGGCCTGGGCGTCCGAGCGCGTGGAGAACGCGCTGCTGCGCGAGCGCATCAACGACGTCGCCGCGGAAGTGGCGCGCCTCGCCTCCGCGCTCGAAGGCCCAAACTCGCCGATCGACGCGATCCTCGCGCAGGAAGCCAAGCGCGACCACACACCGGTGGTCAATGGCGGCGCTGCTCCGCTTGCGGCGGAAGCCCCGGCGCCGAGCGGCAACCTTGCCGACCGCATCCGCGCCCTGCAGACCCACGCTTCGCGCCTGCCGCCGCACGATCCGACGACGCGGAATTAAGGCGCATTGCCTCACTTGCGCGCCGGCCATTGCATTTGCGGAGTGCGCCCGCCCGTCCGGCTTGCTTGACACCCGTTCCGGCCGCTCATTATATCCGGCCACGGCTCCGGGCGCTTAGCTCAGCGGGAGAGCGTTCCCTTCACACGGGAGAGGTCGTAGGTTCAATCCCTACAGCGCCCACCATTCACACCTGCAAATTCAGCGATTTCCATTCGCCGACAAGGTCGATCGGTGATCGGGCTAATGCGGGGCTAGTTTCTTGATATGCGCGAAGCGATTGTGCCGCGCATAAACCGCTTCGCGATCGTCGCCGCGTTGCAAGTCGGCGCGGATTTTGGCCTCCATCTGCTCGAGCACTTCACCATCATGCACGACCTGGCTCAGATGCATCGCCGGAATGACCAGCGCACCATCGGAATCGGCATGGATGATGTCGCCCGGCTGCACGCGGACCGCGGCGCCGCGTTGTCCCGGCAGCGAAACCGGGACATCGATTTCGCGAACCGCCCATAGTCCCTTGTTACTCATCGGCCCGACGAATGTTGCAAACACCGGCAGACCCAGTCGCTGACATTCTTCGGCGTCACGGATGCCGCCGTCGGTGACGACACCGACGCAGCCGCGCAGATGCCAGCTCAGCGCGACATTGCCCCCGATCACCGCCCCGATTTTGTGACCGCCGGTCGCGATCACCGTCACGCAGCCGCGCCGCACATGCCGGTCCATCTCGAAAACGAGTTTCGAGCCGTTAGGCAGATCGGGCGGTTCGGCGCCCTCGCTGCCGCAGAGACAGAGCGCCGGTCCGGCGAAGCCGTTCAGCGATCCGAGCGCGCGGATACTCGAGCACAGGACCTGGTCCGGCAGCCCCATGGTCGCGAGCACGTCGCTGATGACAGCCGTGGGCAATGACCTGAGCTTCTTGCAAAGCTCGTCGACCAGATCCCCCGACATCGGTGCGTGCATCACAGTTCTCCCTAGATCGTATGCGGCGAGCCGAGCTCGGCGGCGAGCGCGCGCAATTGCTCGACGAGCTTGCGCGCAAGCGGAATCCCGCGGACGCGCCGCTCGCGTTCCTTCTCGAACTCGAACTGCCCGGGGATGATCATGCGCTCCGTTCCCGGCGCGAGCTCGGACCTCTTGATCATGCGGATCATCTCATCCATGCGGCGCTTGAATTGCTCGACCGGCATGAAGGCGCCGGGATCGATCGCAATGCAGAAATGGCCGAGGCCCTGCGGCAGATCGCGCGGCGCGTTGTAGAGATCGCGAATAGCGCTGCCGATCAGCGCGCCGGTGAGCACGCCCGAGATGATCTCGACGAACATGGTGATGCCGAAGCCCTTGTGGCCGCCGATCGGCAGGATCCAGCCGCCGTCGAGGACCTTCGCCGGATCGTCGGTCGGCTGCGCGTTGCGATCGACGCCCCAACCGAAGGGAATCTTCTCGCCCCGGGCAGCCATGTAGATGAGCTTGCCGCGATTGGTGACGCCCAATGCAGCATCGATGACGAACGGGTCCTCCTCAAGTGCCGGAGCGCCCGCAGTGAACGGCAGCGGCCCGGTCATCTTCGTCTTGCCCCCCCAGGCCGGCATGTTGGGCGAGCCATTGGTCGCGACCAGCGCGATCATGTCACGCTTGAGGGCCTGCAGCACGTAGTAGGCCGCCTCGCCGTGATGATTGCTATTGAAGACACCAGCCGCGCCGATGCCGTGCTCTTTGGCCTTGCCGATGGCGCGGTCCATCGCTGCCACGGTGAGCACCTGGCCAATACCGCACTCGCCATCGAGCAGGACGGTCGAGGTGGTTTCACGCACCACGCGGCCTTTGCGTCCCGGACGAAAACCGCCGCCGCGAATTTTTTCGACATAGATCGGCACGCGGAGCACGCCATGCGAATGCATGCCGCGCAAATCGGCAAGCACCAGCGCGTCGGCGACGAGTGCCGCTTCGTCGCCCGGCATGGCCGCGCGCAGAAATACATCATTGACCAGCGCCTGCAGACGCCCGGCATCGATCAGTAGTTCATCGGCTGCCAGTGCAGCCGCAGCGGGAGCGGCCGGATCCGGCCGCTCCACGATATTTTGCGCCCCCATCAGTAAGCCCGCATGCTGTTGTAGCTCTTCTCCGCGTCGCGCAGTGCCTCCTCGGGCTTCTGCTTGTCCGCCATCACGTTACCGATGGCGACGCCGAGCGACTCCTGCAGCGCATCGGTGTTCAACGGCCATCTGAAGTTCATGGCATTCGACGCGATCACGTCGAGCAGCGGCTTGATATGCGCGGTGTCCGGAGCATTCGGGTCGACCTTCGCCGCCGCGCTTTTGCGCATCGGCAGATAGCCGGCGACCTTCGCCTGCATGATCTGGACGTCCGGCGAGGTCCATAGCTCGACGAGCTTCCAGGCGAGATCGGGCTCCTTGGCGGCGGCCGGGATCCCGAGATTCCAGCCCTCGACGAAGACCGGTTGCACGCCGTCATGGTCCATCAGCGGCACTGGCATGAAATCCATCTTCGCGCCCTGCGGGACCTTGCCGCGTAGCGTGAGCAGCCAGTGCGAGCCTTGGAAGTAGTAGCCGACGCGCCCAGCCTCGACCAAGGTGCGCACCTGATCGGGACCGGTGAGCCCGACGTCGAGCGGCATCACCTTGTCCTTCTGCACGAGATCACGGATGAAGTTCATCACCCTGATCGCCTGCGGGCTGACGAAATCCGCCGATCCGTCGCTCTTGAGCAGCTTGCCGCCAAGCGCAACGACGGCGGGGATGTAGAACTTCTCGGCGGAATCCTGCTTCGGATCAAAGCCGATGCCGACGCCGATGAAATTCGGCCCCTGCAGCTCCTGCATCTTCTTGGCCGAGGCGACGAGCTCGGCGAGATTTTTCGGTTTGCCCATGCCGGTCTTTTCCAGCAGGTCGGAGCGATAAAGAAAGCCGAGCGCGCGAACCTCATAAGGAACGCCATAGACCTTCTTGTCGGCGCCGATCGCGTTCGGCATCAAGATGTAATCCGCGCGTTGCCCGGACTTGTCGAGATAAGCGTCGAGCGGCTTGAGGAAATTCGCCGCGACGACGCGCTGGATGCGGCCGGAATTGAGCATGGTCAGGTCGGGCACCTTTCCCGCCTGCGCGGCCTTCATGAAAGCGAGGTTGATCTGATTCCAGGCGAAGATCGTCGGCTTGATCTTCACGTCCGGATTCTGTTGCTCGAAGGTGTGGATGATCTGCGCCAGCGCCTTGGAGCGCGGATTATCACCGGCCGGATCGATGAAGGTCCACAGTTCCAGCGTGCGTTCCGCATGCGCAAGCGCCGGCAGCAAGCACAGCACCGCGGCGAGAAGTATTCGTTTCATGTCGCTTCCTCCCATTGAGCCGAGTTGCATTGCTCCGTAGCCGCGGTCATCCCTTGACCGCGCCTGCGGACAGTCCCTGCACAAATGCCTTCTGTAAGAACGCATAGACGATGAGCACCGGCAGCATGGCCACGAGCGCGGCCGCCGTGAGCCGGCCCCATTGCACACCGACCTCGGTCAGATTGGCGTAGATGCCGACCTGGATGACCCGCGCGGTCTCGGACTGCACCAGGCTGTAGCCGAGCAGAAATTCGTTCCAGATATTGGCGAAGATCAGCACGGCGCCGGCGAGCAGTCCCGGCTTCATCAGCGGCAAAGTGATGCGGTAGAAAACCCCGAGGCGCGAATGGCCGTCGATGCGTCCGGCCTCCTCCAGCTCGTTGGGAATGACGATCACGAAGCCGCGCAGCAACCACACCAGTGTCGGCGTCAGCCATGCGCCATAGACCAGGATCAACACCGCCACGGTGTCGTAGATCCCGACCGCGACGGAGAGCATGTACAGCGGAATCACGACGGCGACGCCGGGGATCATGATCGTCGAGAACATCGCGAACATCAGCACACTGCTGCCGCGGAACCGGTAACGCGCCACGGCGTGCGCTGCGTGCGAGGCGCAGATGAGACAGAGGCAGGTTGCCGCAATCACAATCACGGCGGTGTTGAACAGGTAATGCAGATAGGTCGGATTGTTGAACACCGCGCCCGCATAGTTCTCGAAGGTCAAATGCTGCGGCCAGAAAGTCGGCGGATAGAGCGCAACCTCCCGCGGGCTCTTGAGCGACGTCAACACTGCCCACAGGATCGGGATCACCGCAAACAAGACAGCGAAGAGCAGAAAAGCGACACAGGCGATGCCGCCAACAAGCTTACGGCCTTGTCGCTTGCTCCGATTCCCGTGTGCGGTCATGCGCCGTGCTCCGTTCGCAGCACGCGCACGAAGGCCATCGTGAACATCAGGTTGAGGAGAAAGATCATGACCGCACCCGCGGAGCCGACGCCGATGCGCAGCAGCGTGAATGCCTCATGGAAGACCTTGGTGGCCATGGTCTCGGTCGCGCCATTGGGACCACCGCTCGTCATCACCAGGATGATCTCGACGCTTTTGAACGCGTGCAGCGACGTCAACACCACCGCCATCATGGTGGTGTTGCGCACCAGCGGCAGCGTGATCTTGCGGAAGCGACGCCACACAGACGCGCCGTCGATGCGCGCCGCTTCAGTCAGATCGCCCGGCACCGATTGCAGCGCCGCGAGCACGAACACCATCACCAGCGGCGTCGATGCCCAGACGCTGGCAACGATGACCGAGGCCATGGCCGCGCCTGGATCGGTGATGATGTTGGGCATACTGAGCCCGAGCCACTCGAGCAGGTAAGGCACAAGTCCGTATTGCGGATTGCCGATCCAGGCCCAGAGCAGCGCGCCGACCAGGTTCGATACCAGCCATGGCGTGATCAGGATGGTACGCAGGAGCCCGCGCAGCGGCAGTGGACGGTTGAGCAGCAGCGCCAGCGCAAAGCCGAATGGGACCGCGATCAAGACCGTTCCGGCGACGAAAATCAGCGAGTGCTCCAGTGTCGCGACACCGTCGAGCGTGAACAGGAAGTCCCGGTAATTATCGAGCCCGACGAAACGTCCGAGCGCCAGGGTGTTGGAGCGAAAGAAACTCTGCACGATTGCGTAAGCAATCGGAATGAAGGAGACGGCAGCGATCAAAAGGAATGCCGGCGCGAACATCAGATAGGGGAACGCCGCCGCGCGCCAACCCATCGGTCGGTCGATGCGAAGGAGTTCCTGCGTGCCGTCGGCCTCGCTAATGGCCATGGCGCAGGCTCCGTTCCGAAGCAGCGTCAAACACGCACGCGATCTGCACGTCATAGCGAAGACCGACCTTGCAGCCAGCATCGATCGCGGGGCGACCTCCCGGTGCGATACAGATTGGGCTATTCCCCATCGTGCCGTAGACCAGAATTTCACGGCCGAGCGGCTCGGTCAGCTCGATGTTGCACGGCAGGCCATCATCCGCGATGGTCAAGTGCTCTGGCCGCAATCCGACGATGATCGGCTGCCCTTCGTTCACCGCGGCGTCCGCCGGCAGCGGGAGCCGCAATCCTTCGGCGGTCTCCAGCTCGTAGCCGCCGTTCCTCGGCATGGCGCGGCCATGCACCATGTTCATCGCCGGCAGGCCGATGAACTGCGCGACAAAGGCGCTCGCCGGCCGGTCGTAGAGCTCGAGCGGCTTGCCGATCTGCTCGATGCGGCCGTCGCGCATGAGCACGACACGATCCGCCATGGTCATGGCTTCGACCTGATCGTGCGTGACATAGACCGCGGTGTTGCGCAGGCGCTTGTGCAGGGCCTTGAGCTCCAGGCGCATCTGCGCCCGCAGCTTGGCATCGAGGTTGGACAGCGGTTCGTCGAACAGGAACACGCGCGGGTCGCGCACCATGGCGCGGCCCATGGCGACGCGCTGACGCTGACCGCCCGAGAGCTGGCGCGGATAGCGATTGAGCAGCGTTTCGAGGCCGAGAACGAGCGCGACTTGGCCGATCTTCTCCGTCTTGGCGGCACGCGACAGCCCACGCGCATCGAGACTGAAGGCCAGGTTCTCGCGCACGGTCATGTGCGGGTAGAGCGCGTAGCTCTGGAACACCATGGCGATATCGCGATCGGCCGGATCGATATCGTTGACGACGAGGCCGTCGATTGCGATCTCGCCCGAGGAGACGCTCTCGAGTCCGGCAATCATGCGCAGCAAGGTCGATTTGCCGCAGCCTGACGGGCCGACCAGCACCACGAACTCGCCCGGCGCGATATCGAGATCGATGCCGTGGATGACCTCGGCGGCACCGAACGCCTTGCGGACCTGACGCAGACTGACCGTAACCGTCATCTCGATTTCACTGTTGTCACGAGACCGATTGTTTTTTACACTGCCAAAATACGATCCGCTGGTCAAATCGATCCGCTCAGGTTCTGGTGCGAAGCAATATTCCGCGATGACAAGCTCCGCTCTCCCCGCCCAAATCGCGCTGCGCATCGTCGAAATGGTGCAGACCGGCGCCGCGCCACCGGGCAGTCATCTGCGGGAAAGTGTGATCGCGGACGAGTTCCGCGTGTCGCGCTCACCGGTCCGCGAAGCGCTGGCGCAGCTCGTGGCGATGCGGATCGTCAAGCAACACCGCCATCGCGGCTGCTTTGTCGCCGCCGCGCCGCGCGCGACATTGGAACTGGCACGCAAGCGCCTCGGCCGTCACGACGATCTTGAGATTTATCGCGAGATCGCAGCGCAGCGGCTTGACGGAAAATTGCCCGAGGCTTTCACCGAGGCGGACCTGGGCCGGCGCTTCGATCTGTCGCGCGGCGAAGTCGCGCGTATCGTCGAGCGCATGGCGCAGGAGGGCTGGATCGAGCGGCGCCCCGGCTACGGATGGGCCTTCGTGCCGATCGTCACCACCGTGACCTCGTTCGACCTGACCTATCGATTCCGCCGCGCGATCGAGCCCGCGGCGCTGCTGGAGCCGACCTTCGCACCGGACAAGGAGGCCTTCGCGCGCTGCCGCGCCGAGCAGCGCGCGCTCTTGGACGAGAGGGTGCAGGCCGACGATTCCGTGGTGCTCTATCAGTTCGGCTCGCGCTTTCACGAGGTGCTGGCGAAGTGCTGCGGCAATCCACTGTTCTTCGACGCCGTGCAGCGCGTGAACCGATTGCGACGCCTACTGGAATATCGCGTGATGGGAAACACGCGGCCGTTCAAGAACGAGGCGCGCGAGCATCTCGAAATGCTCGATCTGATCGAAGCGGGAAAGATGCAAGCTGCGTCCAGGCTGATGGGCCGCCACCTTGACCGCAACCGAAAGGTCAAAGTGCAGATTCTGCGCACCGGAACGCGACCGGCGAAGGCAAACGGCCAGCAGCTTAATATCCATTTTTAGGCGGTCTCGGTTGCCGGAAAGGCGCGCGCGTGGCGCCCAGACGAACCGCCCTATTTCGTCTGCCGCACATTCACCGTGCGGCCCATCATCTGCGCGCAATCGTCATCAGTCTTGAACCCCGCCGCGCGGATGCCGTGAATGGCCAGCTCCTCGTCGCGCTCCTCGGTGTCGCCCGTGACCCCAACTGCGCCAACGACCTCGCCGGCAGCGTCGCGGATCAGCATGCCGCCGCCTTCCGGAAAGATCTTGTCGTCGCTGGCGCTGATCAGATAGCGCATGAAGGCCGGTTTCTCCTCGTTGCGCACGCGCACCAGGCGCGACGACCGGCCGAGCGCCAGCGCGGCATAGGCTTTGCCGAAGGCCATCTCGAAGCGCACCATCGAGGAGCCGTCTTCTTTCTGGAACGCCTTGACGATGCAGCCCGGCTCGACCACGACGACGGACAGCGGCCGGCATTGCATCTCGGCGCCGCGCGCGAGGATCGCCTCGATGATGCGATTGGCTTTCGCGAGTGGGATGCTCATGGACGTCTTGCTCTGCCTTAGGTCGGTTGCAGGCCGGCGGCCTTGATGATCGGGATCAGGCGCTCGCGTTCGGCGGCCAGGAATGCCTGTGCGCCTGCCGGCGAGACGTCCGCGCGGGCTTCGAGGCCCGCGGCTTCGAGAATGCGGACGAAGTCCGCATCCTTGACCGCGCTTGCCGTCGCGCCGGCGATGCGATCGACGACCGGCTGCGGGGTTTTTGCGGGCGCGAGGACGCCGCAGGTGAGCTGCGCCACCATGCCCGGCAGCGTTTCCGTCGCCGCCGGAATCTCGGGCGCCGCCTTCAATCGCGCCGGCGCACACACCGCCAGGATGCGAACCTTGCCGGCGTTATGGAAACCCAGCACCTGGCTGGTCACGTTCGGGGTCATCATCGGCAGGGTGCCGGCGACAAGGTCGACGAGGCCCGGACCTGCGCCGCGATAGGGCACGTGCAAGATGTCCGGCGCCTTGATCAGCTGCTTGAACAGCTCACCGGCGAGATGCGTCACCGTCCCGGTGCCGGCGGAGCCGTAGGAGAGCTGCTTCTGGTGCTCGCGCGCATAGGCGATGAATTCCTTGAAGTCCTTCACCGGGACGCTTTGATGCACGACGATGGCGGTCGAGGACGTCGCCAGCATCGACACCGGCGAAAAATCCTTCACGGCGTCGTAAGGCGGATTTTGCTTCAGATATGGCGAGATGATCTGCGAGCTGGTGTCGCCGAACAGTAAGAGATATCCGTCCGGCGTCGCATGCGCGACGGCACCGGCACCGATCAAGCCACCGCCGCCGCCCTGGTTTTCCACGGCCACAGTGCCGAGCGGGGTACGCACACGCTCCGCCCAATTGCGCGCGACCGCATCGACAACGCCGCCCGGCGCATAAGGCACGATCAACCGGATTGGGCGCGTCGGGAAATCATTTTGCGCCGCGGCGGATTTCGTCGACAGCGCCGGCGCGGCGAGCGCGGCCGCGGACAAGCACATCCATTCCCGGCGGTTCATGGCGCATCCCCCTCATTTTCTTGCAGCCGCGCCTGTTTGGTCGCAGGGCGTTCGCTTGAATGCTAGTCCGCGGCACCTTCCCGTGTCGACCGGTTCGCGACGCGCGCGCCGCATGCGCCACCTCATATTGACATTTCGCCGGCAATCGCCGCATCAGCGCACCGGGAAACAAGGATCATGGGCATGGCACCGGATAGCGGGGGACGAGGTTTTGCGTGGCCGAACGGAGCACGCATTGCCGTGGTGGTGACCTGCCTGATGGAGAACTGGTCAGGCGATAAGGGGCCGCCGTTTTCCGTGCAGACCACCTCGCTCAAGCCTGGCACGCATGACCGCGCGGCGATGACCTGGGGCCGCTATGGCAGCCGCCTCGGCGTCTGGCGGCTGCTCAAGATCCTCAACGACAATCGCACGCCGGCGACCTTCGTGGCCAATGCGCAATCGATGGAGATCGCGCCCGACGCGGTCGCCTGCATGCTGGAGACCGGCCACGAGATCGCGGGGCATTCCTACACACAAGATGCTCTGATGGCCTATCTCGCGCCCGAGGAAGAACGCGCGCTGATCCAAAAATGCATCGGCGTGTTCAAGACACTGACCGGCGCGCCGCCGAAGGGCTGGCTCAGCCCGGTGCTCGCGCCCAGCGCACAGACCGAGGGGCTGATCGCGGAAGCCGGCTTCCTCTGGTACGGAGACTACAATGCCATCGACCTGCCCTTCTGCGTCGACGTCAAAGGCCGCACCCTGGTCGCTTTGCCGCATTCGGATTTCGCCGATCATCGCGTGCTGCGCGGCAATCCGCGCGACTGGTACGACGTCTACAAGGACACCTTCGACTATCTCTATGCCAACGAGCCGACCTCCTATCTCAACATCACGCTGCACTGTCATTTCGGCGGCCGCCCGCTGATGGCGGCACAGCTCGATCGCATCCTCAAATATATCCGCGAGTTCCCCGGCGTCTGGATTGTGCGGCATGACGAGCTCGCCGAATGGGTCAAAGCGAACGAAATCGCCGAATGGAGCAACCAGGAGCGATTTTTCGCCAAGCGATAAGGAAAGCGGTTCCCCTCGCCGCTCGTCCCGGGCTGCTGCAAGCACTGATTTGGGCTATACTGTCGGACATGACCGAAAAGAGCTTCGAACAGGCGCTGAGTGAGCGCGTCGACCACATCCTCGACGCCTGCACAGCCTGCGGAAAATGCGTCGAGGTGTGCCCGATCACAGTGCCCGCCAAGATGGCGGATGCCGACCCGAAGGCTGTGATTGCCGGCGTCCTCGACATCCTGCGCACCGGGGCCGGGCCCGAGGCGTCACGTGCCTGGGCCCGATCCTGCGTCCTTTCCGGCGAGTGCATCGATGCCTGCGGCGACGGCGTCAATCCACGGTTCATGCTGGCCATGGCGCGCGTCGCGCTCGCCCGGCAATCCAAGTCGATCGGCGATCGGCGCCGGCAAGGCGTCGAGCAGTTCCGCGCCGTCGCCGACGGCGCCAATGTGCTGGCGCGCATGCAGCTGACCGAGGACGAGCTCGTGCGGCTCGGACAGACCGTGACCACGCGCCTGCAGGACGGCGCCACCGCGCGCGCCGGCGAACGGCCGGATTTCGTCTTCTACACCGGCTGCAATGTGCTGAAGACGCCGCACATCGCTTTGCTGGCGCTCGACATTATGGATGCGCTCGGCATCACCTATCGCGTGATGGGCGGCCCCACCCATTGTTGCGGTGTCGGGCAAATGCGCGCCGGCGACACTGAGACCTCGGGACGCGTCGCCACCGCGACCGTCGACAAGCTCGCCGAAGGCAAGGCCGGCGTACTCGCCTGGTGCAGCAGCTGTTTTCAGCAGTTCACCGAGACGACGTTGCCGACGGTCGAGAAGATGCGCGGCGCGCGGCCCTTCGAGATGACACCGTTCATGCGCTTTCTCGGTGAGCGCCTCGAGGATTTACGCCCCAAGCTGCGCCATCGCGTGACGCTACGCATCGCGCTGCACAAGCACCCGGGCGCCAAAGGCGTCATGGAGGCCGGCGAGAAGATCCTGCGCGCGGTGCCAGGCATCGAGATCGTCGATCTCGGCCAGCCCGCCGTCGGGCTGATGAGCAATGCGCTCAATGCGCTGCCCGATTACAAGCGCGAGCTGCAGCGGCGCGAGCTCGACGCGGCCGAGGCTGCCGGTGTCGACGCGCTGGTCGCGACCTATCATGTCGACCATCGCGAGCTCTGCGCGCATGAGCGCGACCGGCCGTTCCGCATCCTCAATATTCTCGAGATCGTCGGCGCCAGCATGGGCATCGCCGAGCAGGATCACTTCAAGCGGCTGAAGATCATGCAGGATGCCGACGCCGTCGTCGCCGACTGCGCGGCGCTGATCGCGACGCACAAGCTCGATCCGGCGAAGGCACGCGCCGTGGTGGTCAAGGCGATGCTCGGCGAGCAGCCGCTGCCGCTACGCGATCAGCCGCGACGCTCCGGCGAGGATGGCTTGGTGACGAGCCCGGCGTGAAGGTCAGCGGACGCTGATCGCGTAAACGAAGCGTTTGATATATCCGTGCTTGAAATCGACATCGATTACCATCGCGTCGTCGCCGGTGTATTCCGCCTTGGCTTTATAATAGACGCCGACCGCCTGCACGGGCGTCCCGTTGCACTTTGCTCGCGCGTTGCCGGCCGGGCGATTGAGCGGGATCGAGACCTCTTCCATCCGAAACTCGCCGTTCTTTGGCGGCGTGACGATGCGCACCACTGGGACCGGCCCGGGCGTGCAATCTGCGTCGATGTAATTCATCGCCGCAAGACGTGACTCGCTTCCGTTCATCACGCTGCGCTTGACCTCCTCGCGGAGCGACTGGCTCGGTGAATGCCGGTTCAATACTCTCTTGCTGATCCGGTTGGTGCGCGGGTAGTAGTACCGGCAATTCCTGATATCGCGGTAGCACACGAGCCCCTCTGGGGTCGGGCAATAACCGCTGGTGATATAATCGACGCAAGTCACGGGGCTGGCGACCGCTGGGCATTGGCCAACACTGAGCAGAATGAATCCGACAATTGCGACCGCAGTTATGGTCTTCATCGCGCGCCCCAGAGCTTATGGCTCGCAACAGTATAAGTTGCAGACCGAGATGGCGGCAACCGCCGCTCCTAAGATGTGAATTACCGCGCGATGCGGCTCAACCGCGCTTGGCCGCCGGCTCGCGGCTCATGTTTTTCGATGCCAACTCGTCGACATAGTCCTGCCAGTAAGCGTCATAATTGGCGCCGAGCTCGTGCAGATAGTCCCAGCTATAGATGCCGGTCGAATGCATGTCGTCGAAGACGAGGCGGACCGCATAGTTTCCGACCGGCTGCACTTCGAGGATCATGACGGCGCGTTTCCCGGGCACGGTCTTGCGCTCTTCCGGCGCGTGGCCCTGCACTTCCGCGCTCGGGCTCTTCACCCGTAGGTATTCCGCCGAAAGATCGAAGCTGCCGCCGCCCTCGAAACGAACGGTGAGGACTTTCTTGTCCTTGCGTAGCCGCAATTCGGTCGGCCAGTGCGACGCATCACTCATGCGTCCTGCCCTAGCATGTCCATCAGCGCCCGGCGAGCAGGCATTATTCCTGTGCGCGCGGAATGCCGTTGTCGAATTCTGCGCTGCAGAAGGTGCCGCCCTGATACCAGTCGCCTACCGGATCAGCGGCGAGCTTCGCCTGCGCCGCCATAGCGTCCTTCACATAATCCTCGGACTTGCCCTGCGGTTTATAGCCGAACTTCGCCGCGTTGCTATTATCCCACCACGCTCGCGCATTGTCGGACATGCCGTAGAAGATCTCGTAGCGGATATCCGGGTGCTCGAGCCCGATGCGGATGAGCTGGGCGAGGTCTTCGGGCTTGAGCCAGATCGACATGCGGCGCAGATCGATCGGTTTGTCGCCGACATTGCCGATGCGGATGCAAGTGACGCGCAGCCCGTGCTTGTAGGCGTACATGGCGGCGAGCGCCTCGCCGAACGCCTTGCTCACGCCGTAGCGGCTGTCCGGCCGCACCGGCACATCGAGCCCGATCTTGCGCGAACGCGGATAATAGCCGACCGCGTGGTTGGAGGTGGCGAAGATGACACGCTCCACGCCCTTCTTGCGTGCCGCTTCAAACAGATTGTAGCAGCCGATGATGTTGGCGTTGAGGATCGTGTCCCAGCTGCCTTCGACCGAATGGCCGCCGAGATGCACGATGCCTTCGATACCATCGACCGCGCGCTCGACCGCCGCGAGATCGGCGAGGTCGGCCTGCGCGAACTCCTCGTCGGCCGCGAGATCGGACGGGCGTCGGATGTCGCTCAGGCGGAGTGAATAAACTGGCTTCAAGATTTTGCGCAGGCGCGAGCCGATGTCGCCCGATGCGCCGGTGATCAACACTTTCTGCATGACATTCCCGATTGTATGAGAAGACGTATTTCAGCTTTCGCCAAGCTGGGCGGCGAGGCGCTTGTAGCGCTTGAGGCTGTTGAGCAAATGGCGACGCATCGCCGCACGCGCTTGCGTGACGGCGCGCGCCTTGATGGCGGCGACGATATCGCGATGCTCGGCCTGGATCTTGGCGAGGTAGGCGCGGCGATCGGCGATCTGTACCGTCTGCCGCGGAATGATGAAGCGGCCGAGATATTGCAGGAAGCGCAGATATTGCGGGTTGGCCGTGGCGGCGGCGATGCTGCAGTGGAAGGCAAAGTCCTCGTCGATGGCCGTCTCGCCGCGGCGGACCGCCGCGTCGATGGCGTCATAGGCGACCGAGATCTTGCGCAGCTCCGCGGTCGAGGCGCGCTCGGCGGCGAGCCCCGCCGCCTCAATCTCGAGCCCGGTGCGCAGCTCAACCACCTGCACCACTTCCTTGAGTGTCGAGAGCTTCTCGAATTCGATGCGGAACGGACGCCGCGCATTCGCCGACACGAAAGCGCCGACGCCCTGCCGCGTGGTGACGAGCCCTTCGGCGCGTAGCGCAGCGACGGCTTCGCGTACCACGGTGCGGCTCACGCCGGTCGCCGCGATCATCTCCTGCTCGGTTGGCAGCCGCTCGCCGGGCGCGAGCTTGCCGCCCGCGATGTCGGCGCTGATCCGCTCGATCAGCTCGCGCGTCAGGCTGCGCGGCGCCGAGAGCGGCGCCGACGACGCGAGCTTATCATTTTTACCGATATCGCTTGACACCAGGGCGGACGTCCTATGTCATCATATGATATGATGCCTAACACCGGAACGAGGGCGGATCAACTGCCCCGCACGTGCGGCGCCCTCCGTCACCACTACGAGAGCGCCATTATGGGAGGACACCAATGAACCGTCGTCATGTCGTGGGCTTCGGCCTTGCCGGAGCCATTGCCGCATTTTCCTGTGGGATCAGCACCGGCGCGCTGGCGCAGAGCAAGATGGTGCTCAAAGCGAGCGACGTGCACCCGACTGGCTATCCGACCGTCGCGGCCGTCGAAAGCATGGGCAAGAAGCTCGAGAAGGCTACCAACGGCCGCATCAGCGTACAGATGTATGCATCGATGCAGCTCGGCGGCGAAAAGGAAGCCATCGAGCAGGCGCAGGTCGGCGCCATCCAGCTCGCCCGCGTCAGCGTCGGCGCGCTCGGCCCGGTGATCCCGGATCTCAACGTTTTCAATCTGCCGTTCCTGTTCCGCAACACCGCGCATATGGAAAAGGTGATCGACGGGGAGATCGGCAAGGAGCTGCTCGACGCCGTGAGCAAGAACGACAAGGCCGGCCTGATCGGCCTGTGCTGGATGGATGCCGGCGCGCGCAATCTCTACGACACCAAGAAGCCGATCCATAATATTGCCGACCTCAAGGGCATGAAGGTCCGCGTCATGGGCAATCCCATGTTCGTCGACATGATGAACGCGCTCGGCGGCAACGGCGTCGCCATGGGCTACGATCAGGTGTTCAACGCGCTGCAAACCGGCGTCGTCGACGGCGCCGAGAACAATCCGCCGAGCTTCGTGTTCGACAACCACTACCAGGTCGCCAAATACTACACCCTCACGGAGCACCTGATTGTTCCGGAGATGCTGGTGATGTCGAAGAAGGCCTGGGACGCGATGTCGAAGGACGACCAGGCGCTGGTCGCGAAATTCGGCCGCGAGGCGCAGCTTGAAGAGCGCGTGCTGTGGCAGAAATACGAGAAGGACGCCATGGACAAGGCCAAAAGCGCCGGCATCCAGGTCATTGACGTCTCCGACAAGAAGCCGTTCCAGGATGCGGTGAAGCCGGTGTGGGATAAATACGCACCGAAATTCGCCGACCTGATCAAGCGCATCCAGGCGGTGCAATAAGCCGAACTGCGTCACGTCCCGGGGGGAACGTCATGGCGAATGCTTATCGCAGAGCGATGGACATTCTCTATCAGGTCTGCGCGACCATCGCCGGCATTGCGCTGGTGCTGATCTCCGCCGTGATCCCCTGGGCCGTTTTCACCCGCTACGTGCTCAACAGCGCCGCGTCGTGGCCGGAGCCGACGGCGGTGCTGCTCACCATCGTACTCACCTTCTTCGGCGCGGCGGCGTGCTATCGCCGCCGCCTGCACATGAGCATCGGGTTCTTCGTCGGCATGCTGCCGAACCTGCTGCAGCGCATCGCCAATCTCATTGCTGAGCTGCTGATCGGAGCCTTCGCCGTGTTCATGATCATCTGGGGCGCGAAGCTCGTCGAGGCGACCTGGTACAACACCATCGCCGATTTTCCCTCGCTGTCGGTCGGCGTCACCTATCTGCCGATCCCGCTAGGCGGCGTTGCGCTGCTGTTCTTCGTCATCGAGCACATCTTCGGCATCGCCCCTGATCCGCTGAGCGGCGCTGAACGCGCCCAGGCGACCGCCGACTAGCGCCGAAGGACTTTGCAATGGACGTTGCCGTCCTCCTGATCACGATGTTCTTCTGTTTCCTGGTCGGCGTCCCGATCGCCTATTCGCTCGGGCTCGCCGCCGTCGCCGGCGCGCTGTGGATCGGGCTGCCGCTGGAAGCGGTGATGCTCAAGATTTCCGATGGCGTCAGCAAGGTAGCGATGCTGACGATACCGTTCTTCGTGCTCGCCGGCGCCATCATGGCGGAAGGCGGCATGGCGCGGCGTCTCGTCGGCTTTGCCGACGTGCTCGTCGGCTTCACCCGCATTCGCGGCGGGCTTTCCGTGGTCAACGTGCTGGCGACGACATTCCTCTCCGGCATCTCCGGCTCCTCGGTCGCCGATACCTCGGCGATCGGCTCGGTG
Organism: Pseudolabrys sp.; assembly: GCA_035651015.1. Taxonomy (GTDB): domain Bacteria; phylum Pseudomonadota; class Alphaproteobacteria; order Rhizobiales; family Xanthobacteraceae; genus Pseudolabrys. The sequence continues at coordinate 29,513 of DASRGN010000056.1, forward strand.
ATGATCCCGCAGATGGAGAAGGCCGGCTATCCGCGCGTATTCGCGACCAACGTCACCATCACCGCCTCGGTGCAGGCGCTGCTGGTGCCGCCGAGCCACAACGCGGTGATCTATTCGCTCGCCACCGGCGGCACCATCTCGATCATCAGCCTGTTCATGGCCGGCGTGTTCCCCGGCCTGCTGCTCGGCTTCTCGATCATCGTGCTGTGTCTGGTGCTCGCCTATCGCGACAAGCACCCGCGTGGCCAGAGCGTGCCGCTGCGTAGCGCGGTGAAGATCACGTTCGACGCGCTGTGGGGCCTGATCACGCTCGCCATCATTCTCGGCGGCATCCTCGGCGGCGTGTTCACCGCCATCGAAGCCGGTGCGGTCGCCTGCGTCTGGGCGTTCTTCGTCACCATGGTGATCTATCGCGACTACAGCTGGCGCGACCTGCCGAGCCTGGTGCATCGCACGCTCAACACCGTCGCCATGGTGATGACGCTAATCGCCTGCGCCTCGAGCGTCGGCTACATCATGGCGATGACGCAGATGCCGGCGAAGATCACGGCGTTCTTCCTCACGATCTCTTCCGACAAGAACGTCATCTTGTTCCTGATCAACATCATGCTGCTGGTGCTCGGCTGCCTGGTCGACATGGCGCCGTCGATCCTGATCTGCACCCCGATCCTGCTGCCGGTGATGATGAACTTCGGCGTCGACCCGGTGCATTTCGGCATGATCATGATGCTCAATCTCGGCATCGGGCTCTGCCATCCGCCGGTCGGCGCCATCCTGTTCGTCGGCTGTGCGGTCGGCAAGGTCTCGATCGAGCAGATCATGCGCCGCATCTGGCCGTTCTACGGCGTGATGTTCATCGTGCTGATGCTGGTCACCTACGTGCCGGAGATTTCACTGTGGCTGCCGCGAAAGGTGCTGGGGCATTAAGGCGCGCGACGATAGAAGTACGCCGAGCTCGGCAGTTCCATCGTGAACAATCCTCGCCTGTCAGCCGCCGGGGCCATCCGTCATGATGTAGCCCATCAGGTCGTCCACGTTGTGCTCCAAATTTCGGATGATGTCCTTGACGACGTCTCCGATCGAGATCACGCCCACGACCTTGCCCGCGTCCAGAACTGGTAGATGGCGAAAGCGGCGTGCAGACATCGTTGCCATGCAGCCTTTCAGTTGGTCATCTGGCTTGACCGTGACGGGGTCGCGCGTCATCACTTGGCTCACCGGAGTCTGCGTCGCATCGAGCCCGGGGAGCAGCACTTTTATGGCGCAGTCGCCCTGGGTCACGATACCGACCAGTTTGTCGTTGTCGACGACCAGCACCGACCGGACTCGGTTGTCGCGCATGTGGCGCAACGCTTCGACGACCATGTCGCCGGAACGAACATGGATCAGGGCGCCACTTTTCTGGGCCAGAGCGTCTTTGACTGTATTCATCGAGTTCTTCTCGTGAGCCCTGTCCTGGCCCGCACAAGTGGTACGCAATTAGAGCCAGCTCTTCAGCATCGAGCATAATCTAGCTCATCACGCGGCTATGAATCGAGGGGCTGGGCTCCGCCCGCCCCCCCGATCACATCACCGCGCCGACCTGCCATGGCACGAATTCGAGATCACCATAGCCAAGAGCTTCCGACTTTGTACGTTCGCCGGAAGCCACAGCGAGCACCTTGTCGAAGATTTCCTTGCCCTTCTCCTCGATGCTGACGCCGTCGAGCACGTCGCCGCAGTTGATGTCCATGTCCTCGCTCATGTGGCGATACATCTCGGAATTCGTGGCGAGCTTAATCGAGGGCGTCGGCTTGCAGCCGAAGGCGGAGCCGCGGCCGGTGGTGAAGCACATCACGTTGCAGCCGCCCGCGACCTGCCCCGTGGCGCCGACCGGATCGTAGCCGGGCGTGTCCATGAACACGAAGCCTTTCTCCTTCACCGGCTCGGCATATTCATAGACCGCGCGCAGCGTGGTCGAGCCGCCCTTCGCCGCCGCGCCGAGCGATTTCTCCAGGATCGTGGTGAGCCCGCCGGCCTTGTTGCCGGGCGATGGATTGTTGTTCATCTCGCCGCCATTGCGGCTCGTATAGTCCTCCCACCAGCGGATGCGCTCGACGAGCTTCTCGCCGACGGCGCGATTGACCGCGCGGCGCGTGAGCAGATGCTCGGCGCCGTAGATCTCCGTGGTCTCGGAGAGGACCCCGGTGCCGCCATGTTTGACCAGCTCATCGACCGCGGCGCCGAGCGACGGGTTCGCGGTGATTCCGGAGTAACCGTCGGAGCCGCCGCATTGCAGCGCCAGCACGATCTCGGACGCCGGACGCGTCTCGCGTTTCGCCCGCGCCGCTATCGGCAGCATTTCTTTAATGCGGGCGACGCCCTGCTCGATCGTCTTGCGCGTGCCGCCAGTCGCCTGGATGGTCATGGTCTGGAAGTGATCGCCTTCGACGAGGCCGTACTCGTCCTTCATGCGGTCGATCTGGAACACCTCGCAGCCAAGCCCGACCATGAGCGCCGCGCCGAGATTGGGATGCGTGGCGTAACCCCATTGGGTGCGACGGAGAAGCTCCCAGCCTTCGCCATAGGCGGCCATGCCGCAGCCTGTGCCATGCACGAACGCCACCGCGCCGTCGATCCCCGGATACTCGTCGAGCATGCCCGAGCGGTTGACCTCCTCGGCAATGAACTTGGCCGCCGAGGCCGAGCAGTTCACGGAGGTGAGCACGCCGATGTAATTGCGTGTGCCGGTCTTTCCGTTCGCCCGTACATAGCCTTCGAAGGTCGCACGCAGCTCCGGCGGCAGGACTTCATCGTTCTTTGCGCCTTCGGCGAAGCGGTAGTCGCGCGCGAAATCCCCCATCGCGACGTTGTGCACGTGCACCCAGTCGCCGGGCGCGATCGGCTTCGAGGCGAAGCCGATGATCTGCCCGTATTTGCGCACCGGCTCGCCCTCGGCCACCAGCGCGATCGCCATCTTGTGGCCGCGCGTCACGCGCTCGCGCGCGGTGACGCCGGCGGCACTCGTGCCAGGCGCAATCTGATCGACCGCGACGACGACATTGTCCTGCGGCGACAGGCGGAGGGTGCGGGGCGCGCTCATCCAGTGTTCTTTCGTGTTTGGTGCGGGAACCTTTCGGCACCCGTTTCTGAAATCTATGGCCGGGCCGCGCATCCTTAACAAGTCGCTAACGGCTATGCGGCCGCCGCCGATCTTAGCCTTGCTGAAACCACACAGGCGATAGGGTATTCCGGGAAACACCGGTCCGGGACCATGCACAATCGCCTTTTTGCCAAGCAGCTCGCCAAGGCGACCAAGCCGTCGGGCGAGGTCGATCTGGAGATGCTCGGAAACCTGGTCACGGCGGCCTACGAAGAGGCCGATCGCGACCGCCGCCGTACTGACCGCTCCATCGGGCTGATGGTCGAGGAGCTGGAAAAGACGCATGCGCGCCTGCTCGAGGCCTTCGAAGTGGTGCCCGAGGGCCTCGTCATGTTCGACGCCGAAGACCGCTATGTGCTGTGGAACAAGCGCTACCGGCAGATCTATGGGCTAAGCGGCGACCTCATCGCCACCGGCCAGCGCTTCGAGGACACGCTGCGCGCCGGTATGAAACTCGGCCAATACCCGGAAGCCGTCGGCCGCGAGGAAGAATGGGTGGCCGAGCGGCTCGCCGATCACCGCCACCCCGCGAATACCGCCGAGCAGCACCTGCCGAACGACACCTGGATCCGCATCGAGGAGCGGCGCACCGCCGACGGCGGCAGCATCGGTGTGCGCATCGACATCACCGATCTCAAGCGCCGCGAAGCAGCCGAACGGCGCAACGTGGAAATGCTCAACGCCATCATCGTGGCCATGGCGGACGCCGTCCTTGTCTTCGACGAGCACGGCAAGGTCGTCGTCTCCAATCCGGCGGCAGAGCACCTGTTCGGCGAGCGGCATGCCATCGGCACCGTGGAATGGGATCGTTCCTACAAGCGTTTCATGCCCGACGGCGTGACGCAGTTTTCGCGCAGCGAGTCCCCGACCAATCGCAGCATTGCCGGCGAGCCGATCGACAATGCCGAGGTCATTCTGCATGCGCCGAACTTGGCTGAGCCCAAGCATCTCATCATCAATGGCCGCCCGCTGCGCGACGCCGATGGACGCCGCAAGGGCGCCGTCGTCGTTTACCGCGACATCACCAAGGTGCGCGAAACCGAACGGCTGCTGCGGCAATCGCAGAAGATGGACGCGATCGGGCAGCTGACCGGCGGCATCGCTCACGATTTCAACAACATCCTGACCGTCATTACCGGCACCATCGAGATCCTCGCCGACGCGCTCGAGGAAAAGCCCAACCTCGCGACCATTGCCAAGCTGATCGCGGAAGCCGCCGACCGCGGCGCCGATCTCACGCGTTGCCTGCTCGCCTTCGCGCGCAAGCAGCCGCTGCAGCCGCGTGAGACCGACGTCAACACGCTGATCCTAGACACCACCAAGCTGTTGCGGCTCTCGCTCGGCGAGCAGATCGAGATCGAATCGATGTTCGATGACGGCGCCTGGCGGGCGCTGGTCGATCAGGCGCAACTGTCGACGGCGCTGCTCAATCTCGCGGTCAACGCGCGCGACGCCATGTCGGACGGCGGTAAGCTCGTCTTCGAGACGAGCAACGAAGTGATCGACGACGTTGCGGCCCGCACGCTCGGCGACATCCATCCCGGCTCCTATGTGATGATCGCGGTGAGCGACACCGGCTCAGGCATTCCCGCGCATTTGCGTGACAAGGTGTTCGAGCCGTTTTTCACCACCAAGGGTGTCGGCAAGGGCACCGGCCTCGGCCTGAGCATGGTCTACGGCTTCATCAAGCAGTCCGGCGGGCACGTGAAGCTCTACAGCGAGGAAGGCAAAGGCACCACGATCAAGCTCTATCTGCCGCGCGCCATGCTCGAGAGCGAAGAGGCGGCGGTGCGCGAGCGTGTGACTGTCCCCGGTGGACATGAAACCGTGCTCGTCGTCGAGGACGATGCGCTGGTGCGCACCTATGTGCTCGCGCAGCTCAAGAGCCTCGGCTACATCACGCTGGAGGCCGCCAATGCCGCCGAGGCTCTGGCGATCACGGAGCAGGGCGGGTCGTTCGACCTACTGTTCACCGACGTGATCATGCCCGGCTCGATGAATGGACGCGAGCTTGCCGGCGAGGTGCTCCAGCGGCGTCCCGACGTCAAAGTGCTGTTCACCTCCGGCTATAGCGAGAACGCGCTGCTGCAACAGGGCCGGCTCGAGCCCGGCGTGCTGCTGCTGCCCAAGCCGTACCGCAAAGCCAGTTTGGCCAAGCTGCTGCGCGAGGCGCTGGAAGCAAGGGCGCCGCTCAACGCCGCCTGAACAGCCGGCGATTCATTAAAGTTTGAATCGATTTGCCGCGGCACGGGCGACGATTTAGCCACGCGGTTGTTGTAACTTACGCGTGCCCCCCGATGTGCAGCCAGGAAAGGCCGCAACGATGCCACGCATATTGGTCATCGACGACGACACGTCGGTACGCAACACCATTACCATCGTGCTTCAGGCCAAGGGCTTCGAGGTCGCTACTGCCGCGAATGGCCGCGAGGGTCTGGCGCAGATCGCCGCCGGGCAGTTCGACGCCGTCATCCTTGACATCTTCATGCCCGAGATGGACGGGCTCGAAGCCATTCGTTGCATCCGCGAGCACAGCGCCACCCTGCCGATCATAGCCGTGTCGGGCGGCATGAGTCTGTTCGAGTATCGCGATGCACCGGAGGCTCCTGCGCCAGATTTTCTCGACATGGCGACCAAGCTCGGCGCGATCACGGCGGTGCCGAAGCCGTTCAAGCCGCGCGACCTTGTCGCCGCGCTGGACACGCTGATGCGCAAAGCGGCATAGAGCCGGCGACGCCGCTACGCCGCCGCCTGAACGCGCATCTCTTCGAGCACGCGGGCGAGCCGCTCAGCGAACATCGCTGCCGGTCCCGGCAGATTGCGGTTGCGCAATTGGCCGAGCACCAGATTGGCCCGCGGCACGTCGCGATCATCGATTTCGCGCGCAACCACGCCGAGCCGGTTCCCGTCGGCGAGGGTGCCGATGCGGATCTGGAACGAGACGAGCTTGGTGTCGACGACCAGCGCGCGCAGAAACTCGAAGGAGTTCGACTCAGCCGCGATTTCAAAGTCGAGCCCGGTGCGCGCGGCGACTTCGTCGAGCAATTGCCGTCCGCCGATGCTGCGTTCCGGCAGTGCCACCGGATAGCGCGCGCAGTCGCGCAGCCGCACGGTCTTGCGACCCGCGAGTGGATGGTCGGCGCTCATCACCGCGACCACGTGCTGCTCCAGCGTCATCAGCGGCTGGAAATTCGCCATGAACGGCGGCCGGAACACCAGCACCAGGTCGACCTCGTAAGCCGCGAGCGAGCGCATGGCGTGCTCGTGGTCGAGCACATGCGCCTCGAATGCGACCTGCGGATGCCGCGCGCGGAAGCGTGCGATCTCGCGCGGCAGAAACTCGATCGCCAGCGCCTGGCTGCAGGCGATGCGGACCGTACCGCGGCGCATGCCCTTGAGCTCCTCGATCTGCGCTTTCATGCGCTCGAGGTCGCCGTGCTGCTCGCGCAGATAGCCGACGAAGACTTCGCCGGCGGCGGTGAGGCGCACGCCACGCGGACGGCGCTCGAACAGCTTGGCGCCGAGCTCATCCTCGAGGTCCATGATGCGGCGGTTGACCGCCGAGGCGGTGACATTGAGCCGGTCGGCGGCCTTGCGGATCGAGCCCGTGCGCGCCACCTCGTCGACGTATCTCAGGATACGCAAGTGCTTCATATAACTAAGAAATATCTCGAGTAATGCCTTTTCGGCTCCAGTCTAGCAAAAAATCAGCGGCAGATAGAGTCACTCGCGCTCGCTAGCCTTCCCGTTCATGGCCGGTCGCTTGGACCGCCGCCCTAGTTCGCGGCGGTCCCCAACACAGTTGGAGCACTCCATGAGCATCCTCTCGAAACGCAGCCTGATCGTTGCAATAGCCGCCGCGCTGAGCCTCGCCGGCATGATCGCGATGCCGGCACCGGCGAGCGCGCAGACCAAACTGAAAATGGTGCTCAACTGGAAATACCAGGGCCCGCAGGGCTGGTTCTTCCTCGCCGACGACCGCGGCTATTTCAAAGCTGAAGGCATCGAGATGGTGATGGATCAGGGCAACGGCTCCGGCGCCGCCGTGCCGCTGGTCGCCAACGGCACCTATGACGTCGGGTTCGGTGACATCAATGCGCTGATCGAGCTCGCGGCGAAGAAGCCCGACGATGCGCCGATCGGCGTCTACATGCTTTATAACCAGCCGCCGTTCACCGTCGCGGTGAGGGCCGACAGCCCGATCAAAAAACCGAAGGACTTCGAAGGCCGCACGCTCGGCGGCACCGCCAATGACGGGGCGCTGAAGCTGTTCCCGGCGTTCTGCAAGCTGGCCAAGTTCGACTGCGCCAAGGTCAACATCACCACCATGCAGCCGAACCTGCGCGAGCAGATGCTGATGCAGGGCCAGGTCGATGGCGCGTTCGGCTACGTCAACACCATCCGCTTCTCGGCGAAGCTGATCGGGGTGAAGGACGACCAGCTCCGCTACATCAATTACGGCGATTACGGCATGGACCTCTATTCCAATGCCATCATCGTCTCCCGGCAGCTGGCCAAGGACAAGCCTGAGGTCGTCAAAGGCCTGGTGCGCGCCATCAACAGGGGCGTGCGCGAGGCGCTGAAGGAGCGCGACGCCGCCGTGGCCGCCGTCGCCAAGCGTGAGCCGCTGATCAAGATCCCGGTCGAGCGCGAGCGCTTCGACGCCACGGTCACCGACGAGATGAACCATCCGGAGATCGCCAAGATCGGGCTCGGCAGCGTCGATCCGGTGCGGCTGAAGAAATCGATCGACATCCTGGTCGAGGCCAACGGTCTGCCGCGCACACCGGCGGTCTCGGAGATCTTCACCCCGGCGTTCCTGCCGCCGGCGTCGGATCTGTTGAAGAAGCTGAACTAGGCGTCACGGCGAGCCCGCTCCGCGACCACCGCGGCGCGCGCCAACAAAATCGTTCGGAGTACCACCGGGATGGATTTGCAATTGAAAGGCCGCGTCGCCGTGATCACCGGTCCGGCGAAGGGCATGGGCGCGGCGATCACCAAGGCCTTCGCCGCGGAGGGCTGCAAGCTCGCGCTGATCGGCCGCGACGTTGCCGCGATCAAGCCGGTCGCCGAGGAGGTGAAGGCCGCCGGCGCCGAGGCGATCATCATTCCCTGCGATCTCACCGACGCGGCGCAATGCGAGGCGGCGGCGCAGAAGACCAAGGCCACCTACGGCCGCATCGACATCCTGGTCAATGTCGCCGGCGGCTCCGGCCCGATCGGCAAGACCGGCGTCGAGACGACGCCTGCCGAGTTCGACGACATCATCACGCTCAATATGCACGGCTGCTTCCACAGCATGCGCAGCGTGCTGCCGAGCATGATGGCGCAGCGCTACGGCAAGATCGTCAATGTCGGCGGCACCTTCGGCATGCGCGGCCGTGCCGGGCGCATGGCCTATTCGGCGTCGAAATGGGGCCTGCGCGGCATCACCAAGAGCTTCGCGCTCGAGGCCGGGCCTTACAACATCAACGTCAATTGCGTCGCCCCCGGCATGGTCGACGGCCCGCGCTTCCGCGACAAGGTCTGCGCCGACATGGCGTCGAAGCACGGCATCTCCGTCGACGAGGCGATCAAGCGCCACGCCGCCGACTACGCGATGCAGCGCGTTTCCACCGACACCGACGTCGCCAATGCCTGCCTGTTCCTGGCGAGCGACGCCTCGCGCCAGATCACCGGCGTCGACCTTCCGGTCGACGGCGGCTGGGCCATGCTGTGAGGATGCCATGACGACAACAGCCGATCTCATCATCCGCGGCGGCAAAGTGGTGACGCCCGACAGCGTCATGTCTGCGAGCGTCGCCGTGAAGGACGGCAAGGTCCTTTGCGTCGGCGAGGACGCGGCAATGCCGCCGGCGCGTGAGACGCTCGATGCCAGCGGGCTGCATGTGCTCCCTGGCGCCATCGACGTGCATGTGCATTTCCGCGATCCCGGCTATCCGCAGAAGGAAGACTTCGAAACCGGCACCGCCGCCGCCGCCTTCGGCGGCGTCACCACCGTCTTCGATATGCCGAACACCATTCCGCCGACCGGCACCGCGGAAATCCTCGCTGCCAAGCAGGCCATGGCCGCAGAGAAGGCGCATGTCGACTTCGGGCTCTACGGCCTCCTCGGCGAGGACACCATCGAGAACGTGCCGGCGCTGGTCGCCGGCGGCGTCATCGGCTTCAAGCTCTATATGGGCAATACCTTTGGCAAGATCCCCTCGCCCTCAACCGGCGGCATGCTGGAGGCCTTCGAGGTCGTCGCCAAGACCGGCAAGCGCGTGTCGCTGCATGCCGAGACCAACTCGATCATGGAGCGGCGCGAGACCCGCATGCGCGAGGCCGGGCGCACCGATGCGCTGGCGCATCTTGCCGCGCGTCCCGCGGTGGTCGCTGTCGAGGCGGTGAGCCGCGCGGCGATCCTCGCCGAGTGGACCGGCGCGCGCATCCACATCCTGCACATCTCCTCCGCCGACGAACTGCGTCCGCTGCGCGAAGCCAAGGCGCGCGGCGTCGACATCACCGGCGAGACCTGCCCGCAATATCTGATGCTGGCGAGCGACGATTATGCGCGGCTCGGCGGCGTCATCCGCGTCAATCCGCCGGTGCGCGAACAACGCAACCAGGAGCCGATCTGGGCGGCGCTGCAGGACGGCACCATCGACATCATCGCCACCGATCACGCGCCGCATTCGATCGAGGAGAAAACCCGCAACGACATCTGGACGGTCGACTGCGGCTTTCCTGGGGTCGAGCTGCAGATGCCGCTGATGCTCACCGCCATGAATGCCGGCCGTTTCAGCATTTGCGATTATGTGCGTTGGAGCGCCGCCAATCCGGCGAAGATCTGGGGGCTTTATCCGCACAAGGGCAACATCCAGCCCGGCGCCGATGCCGACATCGCCATCGTCGACCTCGCGCGCGAATGGGTGATTGACGACGCCAAGCTGCAGTCTCGCGCCAAAATCACGCCGTGGCACGGCAAGGGTGCGAAGGGCCTGCCGATCCACACCCTCGTGCGCGGCCGCTTTGTCATGCGCGACCGCACGCTCGTCGCCGGCACGCGCGGTCACGGCCGTTCGGTGCACACGATCCAGGCGATGCCGGCACCGACGGTGCACAATGCCGAACAGGCCATGAGCGCCATCGTCACCGCCGGCAATGCCCGCGGATCGGCCGAGGCAGCGGCATGATGCTTGCACCGACGGAAGCCATGAAGGAGCTCAAGATGGACGACCCCTTCGTTCAGCTCCAAGGTGTCACCCACACCTATGGCGTGAGCGCGAGCCGCCAGGTCAAGGCGCTGGAGCGGACCGATCTCAAGCTCGATGAAGGCGACTTCATCGCGCTGGTCGGGCCGTCCGGTTGCGGCAAGTCGACCATCCTCAAGCTGGTCACCGGGCTCATCACCGCGTCGACCGGCGCGGTGATCGTCGGCGGGCGCGAGATCGGCGCCGAGCCGGTGCGCGTCGGCATGGCGTTCCAGAATCCGACCATGCTGCCGTGGCTGACGCTGTGCGACAACGTGATGCTGCCGCTCAAGATCGTGCCGCCGTTCCGGGCGCACTATCGCGCCAAGCGCAAGACCGAGTTCCGCGACCGCGTCGAGGCGCTGCTCAAGCAGGTCGGGCTCGGCGGCTTTTCCGACAAATATCCCTGGCAGCTTTCCGGCGGCATGCTGCAGCGCGCATCGCTCTGCCGCGCGCTCATTCACGAGCCGCAGCTCCTGATGCTCGACGAGCCGTTCGGCGCGCTCGACCAGTTCACCCGCGAGGAGCTGTGGTCGATCATGCAGGACCTGTGGCTGACGCGGCGGCCGACGGTGATGCTGGTCACCCACGACCTCAAGGAAGCCGCCTATCTCGCCAACCGCATCTGCGTGATGGCCGCGCGCCCGGGACGCATCATCGACGATAGCGTCGTGCCGTTCCCGCGGCCGCGCACCATCGACATGACCTATGAGCCCGATTTCGTCGCGCTGACCCACAAGCTGCGCGAGCTCATCATCACCACCAAGCCGGTGCAGGAGACGGTCCCATGAACGCGCAAGCCCGCCGCCGTCTCGGCTCCGCCGCGCTGATCATCGGCTTCTTCGTCGCCTGGGAAGTGCTTTGCTACGCCTTCGGCGTGCGTGACCTCATTCTCCCGCGGCCCTCGCAGATCATCGCCACGCTGATCGATCGCCTGCCCGCGATCTGGCCGCATGCGGTGCAGACGCTCTACACCACGATGGTCGGCTTTGGGCTGGGCATCGTTGTCGGCGTGCTCATCGGCATGCTGGTCGGCTCCTCGCGGCTCGCTTACGACGTCGCCTACCCGCTGCTGGTCGGCTTCTCCAGCATCCCCAAGGTCGCCGTGGTGCCGATCTTCGTGCTCTGGTTCGGCGCCGGCACCGTGCCGGCCGTGCTCACCGCGATGATCCTGTGCATCTTCCCGATCGTGGTGAACGTCGCCACCGGCCTTGCCACCACCGAGCCCGAGCTCGAGGACGTGATGCGTGCGCTCAAGGCAAGCAAGCTCGACATCCTCTTCAATGTCGGCCTGCCGCGGGCGATGCCGTATTTCTTCGCCTCGCTGAAGGTCGCGATCACCCAGGCCTTCGTCGGCAGCGTCATTGCCGAGACCGTCGCCAGCAATCGCGGCGTCGGCAACCTGATGATGATAGCGTCGTCGAGCTTCGACGTGCCGCTGGTTTTCGCCGGGCTACTGATTCTCGGCGCGCTCGGCGTCATGCTCTACCTCATCTTCTCCTTCATCGAATCCCGCGTCACCGGCTGGACGCGGCGCCAGGATGAATTTGCTGTCGGGTAGTCAAAACAGGAGTGCTCATGTCGTTCCGCAATCTGCTCACCGTCCTGACAGCCGCGATCGCGCTTTCGATCACCGCGGCACAGGCACAGGCGCCCACGAAAATTCGCTTCACCCTCGACTGGAAGCTGCAAGGCATCCACGCCTGGTATTTCTGGGCGCAGGAGAAGGGCTACTTCAAAGCCGAGAACCTCGACGTCACCATCGACCAGGGCGAGGGCTCGGCGGGCACCATCACCCGCATCATGTCCGGCGCTTATGACGCCGGCTTCGGCGACATGAACGCCATCATCCAGAACGCGGCGCTCAAGCCGGGCCAGGCGCCGGTGATGGTCTACATGATCTACAGCCGCGCGCCGTTCGCGCTGCTGGCCAAGGCCAGCGGCCCGATCAAGAGCGTGAAGGACCTGCAGGGGCACAAGCTCGACTCGCCCCCGGGCAGCGCCGCGCTCAAGCTCCTGCCGCTGCTCGCCAAAAAGAACGGCATCGAGATGAGCATGATCGACGTCATCCAGGTCGCGCCCAATCTGCAGGAGCAGATGCTGCTGCAGGGCCAGGCCGATGTTGCCGCGGTATTCACCGCGACGAGCTACATGAACCTCGTCGGGCTCGGCCTCGACCCGGACAAGGATTTCCGCTGGATCTATTACGCCGACAGCGGCATCGATCTTTATTCCAACGGTGTCATGGTCTCCGCCAAGCTCGCCAAGGAGAACCCGAAGGCGGTGCAAGGTCTGGTGCGCGCCATCAACCGCTCGATGATGGAAGCCATGGCGCATCCGGACGCCGCGATCGCGATGCTCGTCGCCAAGGAGCCGCTGCTCAAGGCGGACATCGAGAAGCGTCGGCTGCTCTACGTCTACAGCACGCTGATCGACACGCCGGAGGCGCGCGCGATCGGCATCGGCGACATCGACGACAAGCGCATGGCCGCCTCCGTCGACGCCATCGCCGAGAGTTACGCGCTGCCGAAGAAGCCCGCGGTCAGCGAGATTTTCGATCGCTCCTTCCTGCCGCCGAAAAACGAGCGGTTGCCGGTGAAACCCGGGCTATAGGAGCGTTGTCCTGCGGGGAGCCCTCGGGGGATGGCTCCCCGCATTTTTTTCAGCGTTCGGTTCCCCTCCCCCCGCGCAGCGGTGGGGAGGGAGCGAGAGGCCTCTGATAATCTCATGCGTCACATCGACTGCGCTCATGTCCTGACTGGCGCCGACGGCACGGTGCTGCCGGCGCAGCGCATCGCCATCGACGGCGAGCGCATCGCGTCGCTCGGGCCAGCGCCCGGCTCATCAGCGCCGCTGTTCGCCATGCCGGCGCTGGTCAACGCCCATGATCACGGCCGCGCGGTGCGCACGCTCTCGCTCGGCGCCGGCAACAAGCCGCTGGAAAGCTGGATCGCCTATCTGGCTTTGTTTCCCTCGGTCGATCCCTATCTCGCCGCGGCGGTGTCGCTCGCCAACAGCGCGCGCGGCGGCCAGGGCACGATCATGATGCATTACACGCGCGCGCAGGGCTTCACCGACCTCCCCACCGAGGCAAAGGAGATCGCGCGCGCCGCGCGCGACGTCGGCGTGCGCGTCGGCTTCGCGGTGTCGCTGCGCGACCGCAATCCCCTGGTCTATGGCCCGTCGGAGCCGATCCTTGCGGCGCTGCCGCCGGAGGCGCGCGCCGAGATCGAGAAGCGCCTCCTCTACAAGCCGCACACGCCGGCGGAGCTGGTCGCGCTCACCGAAGCCGTCGCCGCCGCCGCGGCGAACCCGATGTTCGAGGTGCAATACGGCCCGAACGGCGTGCAGTGGTGCAGCGACGCGCTGCTCGAAGCCATCGCCGAGGCGTCCGCGAGCAAGGGCCGCCGCATCCACATGCATCTCCTGGAGACGCGCTATCAGCGCAACTACGCCGACACGCATTACCCCGACGGCGTGGTGAAGCATCTCGACAAGCTCGGCTTCCTCTCGGAGCGTCTCTCGCTCGCGCATTGCGTCTGTGCACGGCCCGACGAGCTCGAGCTCCTCGCCGAGCGCGGCGTGCGCATCGCCAACAACAACAGCTCGAACCTGCATCTGCGCTCCGGGATGGCGCCGGTCTCCACCATGCTCAAGGCCGGCTGCCGTCTTGCCATCGGCGTCGACGCCACCGCGCTCGACTTCGACGATGACGCGCTGCGCGAGCTGCGCCTCGTCCACTTCCTGCATGCCGGCACCGGGTTCAAGCTGGAGATGAGCCGCCGTCAGCTCCTCGAGATGGGCTTCGTCAACGGCCGCTTCTCCGTGGTCAACACCGACGACGGCGGTCGCATCGCCGCAGGCGCGCCTGCCGACCTCCTCCTCCTCGACTGGGCCGCGCTCGATGACGAGCACATCCGCGACGACGTCGATCCGCTGGAGCTGATGCTCGCGCGCGCCACGGCGAGCCACATCCGCGAGCTCATTGTCGCCGGCAGAAGCGTGGTCAAGGACGGTGTCGTGCAGGGCATCGACCATGCGGCGGCGCGGTCCGAGGTGCTCACGCAGATGCGCGCCGGCATGGCCGCGAATGACGCGCTCGCCCGCGCGCTCCCGGCGCTGGCGAAGGTGATGGCCAGCTTCTACGAGCCCGAGGCGCCCTGTTGTTGACGTCGGCGCGAGACTAGCGCTCCGCCAGCGCCTGCAGGCCGAGGAAGGTGGCGCGGTCGGTCATCACCAGCGACACCGGGATGCGCGCCACGAAGTCGCGCATGCGGCCCTTGCCTTCAAACCGTGCGCGGAACGGCGAGAGCGGCAGATGGTCGGCGACATGCGCCGTGATGCCGCCGGCGACGAACACGCCGCCATGCGCGGAGAAGCTCAACGCCACATCGCCGGCGACCTGGCCGAGAAAGCCGCAGAACATGTCGACCGCCTCGCGGCAGATCGGACAGGCACCGGAGAGCCCGTCGCGCGTGATCTCGCTCGCGGCGCGCACCGGAGCTTTCACGCCGTCGATGGCGCTGAGCGCGCGGTAGAGATTTTCCAGACCCGGTCCGGAGAGCACGCGCTCGGCGGAGACGTGGCCGAACGCTTTGCGCATCAGCGCGATCGCGGCGTCATCGCGCGTCGAGGCGCCAGCGAGCGTGGCATGGCCGGCTTCGGTGGTGAGCACGAGCCCGCCGGCGGCGACCGGAACGTAAGCCGCGACACCGAAGCCCGTCCCCGGTCCGAGCACCACCATCGGGGAGCCGACACGTGCCGTCCCGCCCGGCAGCATGCGCACGCCGTCGCCGGTGAGCCGCGGCAACGACCAGGCCAATGCCGCGAAGTCGTTGACCAGCGTCACCGTGGTAAAGCCGAACACTTTGGTGAGTTCGGCGGCATCGATCACCCACGGGCTGTTGGTCAGCGCGCAGCGGCCATTCTCGACCACGCCGGCCACCGCCAGCACCGCACCGGGAACCTTGCCGCCCTGCTGCTTGAGGTAAGTTCCGAGCGCATCGGTGAAGCGCTCGTAGTCGCGCGCCACGAGGTGGTCGATCGGCCCGACCTTGCCGTCGGCGAGCAGCGCGAAGCGCGCATTGGTTCCGCCGATGTCGGCCAATACCGTCGGACCGGTGATGGTCTGCACCACGCTCATCGCGAGGTCATATCAGCGGAGACGGCTCGCGTCTCCCCTCCCTCCGCGAGCGAAGCGAGCGGCGGGGAGGGGTCGGGGGTGGGGGGCAATTCTTGCGCGGCCTCACCGGCCCCCCACCCCGGCGCTTCGCGCCGACCCTCCCCACCGCTTCGCGGGGGGAGGGATAAGAGTCGCGGCGCGGGCACAGCACTTCATCTACGCTGTGCGGGTTGCAAGTCCGATTCACGATGTCAAACAGCCCGCGTTGCTTCACTCGCGCAAAGCTTCGCACTTTCAGCAGGGCGCTGTTTTTGAAAATCAGCGCCGCTTGAATAAGACCAAGGGCGCGCGGGACATCCGTGATCCTTCGGGATCTACGGATCCTTCGCCCCTCGCGGAACGAAGGCAGATGGGTAGTCAAACCGCAGGTCTCGTCGGATCGAGATATCCCGCGCGCGACGGGTTACGGCTTGCTTCGCGGACCCCCGGAGGCATGACCGTTGCTGACCTCCGCTGAAGGGGCTCTGAGAGCTTGCGCTCCGGATCACCCCCATAACGCCGAAGCGCTCGGCGCCAGGATCGTTGCGACTTGGGCCGCCGGTCTCCTACGGGCGTGTCCGCCCATCCTCAACCGGCCATCGCCACCCTTCCCGCATCAGTGACACTGCAGATGCCCCTTGGATTGGAAAGGGATAAACACTGTTATAGGCCTGTTTTGCGTGAACGGAAGCGAAAAGGCGAGTTGCCAACACCACACTCCCGATGTTCACAGCCCCGCCCCGTCATCCTGAGGTGCGCGCTCTTGCGCGCCTTGCAGGAGGACGGCCCAAGAATCCCGGGCCGTTCATCCTTCCCGCCTTCGCTCTTCGAGCTTCGTCGCGGTCTGAATCGGAGTCTCACCGAAGCGCTTGCGCGCAGGCGGACGAGGCTCGCCGCTCACGCGGCTTCGCACCTCAGGTGACGGCGTGAGGCACGTTGCGCGGCGTCGTCAAAAAAGCCGAAGGCGGCCATCCTTGCGGATGACCGCCTTCGCAAAGCGTCAGATGGTGCAGCGGGCGCGCTTCCAGATCCGCGCCTTCGCGGCGGCGGCGTCACCGAAGGTCGCATACGAGCGGCTCACCACCTTGTAGTCCGGCGGGATCGGCTTGAAGCCCCACCCGAAATCGTAGATCTGGCAGACGCCGGTGGTCGGCCATTTGATGATGCGGAAGTCGGCGAGGGCCGGCGTCGCGGCGAAAATGCTCAGCGCGACGAAACCGCCAATGGTGCAATGAATCAGGGAGCGCATTGGGATACCTCCTGTGGGTGAAATACGACAGACGCGACGTGAGTGCGGAACTTTAATGCGCAACGGGCGGGTTGGTTGCGCATCACCGGTTGTGGGACAGGGAAAGAAGCATGGCGATGCGACGGTGACGCGACAGGCGTTCACTTCCGGCAAAACATCGCGGCGTGCACGGCGCGCTCCCTCGCCCCGCTTTAGCGGGGAGAGGGTTGGGGTCAGGGCTCTTCTCTTTTGTGCTGGTCAGAATCGAGGCGACGCCCCCTCACCCGCTCGCTACGCTCGCGACCTCTCCCCGCGCGCGGGGAGAGATGAAGAGCGTGTGTGGCGCAGTCGAAGACTCACGAGCTCCGCTACACCCACTCCGGCTTCGGGATCGCATACACCGGGCTCGACCAGGCCTGATGGCCGTCCTCGGTGATGACGCTGACATAGAGCGGATTGTCGCGCACGGCATCGAGCGGGATGGCGAAATCGAGCTTCGCAGTGCGCGCCGCGTTGTCGTCGGGCAGCCGGTAGACTGCGAGCCGGCGGTCGAGCTTGCCGTAGTCGAAGGTCTTCGGCGCGAGCCCGATGTCGGCGACGGCAATGCTCTCCTTGCCAAGCGGCGTCTCGATCGTGAGCGTGCCGGCATCCGTGCGATCCAGCGTGGCGTCGAACCCGGAGAAATTTCCGGTGGTGATCGAGATCCAGCGCAGCGTGGCGTTGCCGTCGCGCACCAGCGGGCGATCGCGGTTGAAGAAGTTGATCGGCTCGGCGCGGGTGAACGTGTTGCCGTCGAGCGTGGCATGGCCGTCCCACGCGGTCATGCGGAAGCGGCCACGATATTCGGCCCCGCTCCAGACGACGCGGATGCGACGGCCGAGGTCCTTCGCCGCGTAGGGCCGCCACGTGTGCACCACCTTGCGGCCGTTGCGCACCTCGATGCGCTCGATCGGCGCTCCCGCGGAGACGTCGAGGGTAAGCCGCGCCTCCTTGTCCGTGGTGTGCACGATGGCGCCCATGGGCGCGCGCTCGACGCGGGTGCTGGCGCAGCGGCCGAGCACCGGGTCGGCGGCAAAGCGCGTGGCGCCACCGGCAAAGGCCACGTCGACGTCGAGCAAGATGCGCGCGCCGGTCGTGCCGTAATGCGCGCGCTCGCGCAGCGCCTTGAACACCGCGGCGCGTGAGAGCTCGGGAAGCTTCAGGCAGGTGAGCCCGCCATAGGCGCCGAAGAGAGACGCGCCCGGCCCTTCCGCGCCCGGCCGCCCCTTGTGGCCGTCGCTGTTGGCGACGATGCCGACGCGATAGCCGAGATCGAAGGCGTCGTTGACGATCCACTCGAAGGTGCCCCAGCTCGAATGCACCTCGACCGCGGTCTCGATCGCCACATCATGGGCAACGCCGATATCGGCATAGCGGCCGCCGACATGGGCGAAGGTGATCACCGCGTCGCCTTCGCTCTTGAGCGCCGCGAACAGGTCCTTCGCGGTGTGACAGTCGGTGGCGATGTCGTGATGGTCCGCCACCAGCGCGTGGCTGGAGCGGCGGATGATGCGCCTGGTGTCGGTAAAGAGCACGTTGCGATCGCCGCCGAGCGCGGTGTTGCCCGACCATTCGTAGCCGGGAATGGTGACGAAGCGGCCCGGAGCGTCGAAGGCGTCGTAGAGCCTGTTGAGCTTGTCCCAGAACTGCGGCGTGATCTGGAAGTCGTTGCCCTGGTGACCGACGATGTCGATGAAAGCGGCATCGCGGGCGAAGGCGAAATAGTCTTCCGCCGAATTGGTGCCGATGGTCTCCCCGCTCTGCGCATGGAAGTCGGCCCAGTAGAGCTTTTCGCGCGGCGCGCTTGCCGCGACGCGCATGGGATTGCTGCGGGCGAGAATTTTTCCCGTCCCGTCGCGAAGTTCGATGGCGAGATCGGCGCCGGCTTTGGCGCGCAAGCCCTCGATGGTCGCGGTGGCATCGCCATCCTTCAACGTGATCGACGCGGGCAGGCCTTCGACCGGCTGGTCGGCGGCAAGCTGCACGGTGGCAGCGCCCTTGCCCGACGGATTGCCCCATTGGTCTTCGCAGCGCAGCCGCAGCGAGAACGTTTCGCCGGCGCCGATCAGGCTCGGCAGCACCGCGATCCATTGCGCGCGCGCGCCGGCAACGATGGCGATGACCGGCGGATTGGGCACCGGCACGTAGTGGTAGCAGGCGATCGGATCGGCGAGCACGCGGAATTCGAAGAACGGCTCGGAGAAGGTCTGCGTGCGCAGGCCCGGCGAGCCCTGTCGCTTGTCGCCGAGACGGATGGTGATGGTGTCGCCTTCGCGCAGATAGCCGCGCACCACCTTGATGAACAGCGTGCGATCCCAGGGCCGCGTGTTCTGCTTGTAGTCGAAGCGCGTGTCGAGCACCGCCTTGTTGGAGGCCTCGACGCTGACGAAGCCCGGCGCCTTTGGATCGCTGAGCTGCAAGCGGCTCTGGTCGGTGGCGAAGCGGAAGCAGACCTTGAGGCTGCCGGAATCGTCGATGCCGAAACGCCCCGCGGTGTAAGTGAGCGTGAAGGTCTGCCAGGAGCCCGCTTCCGCCGGAGCGTCGGGGCTGAGTGTCACCGAGCCCGCAAGCTCCTGCGGGATCGGATACGGCACCGGCACCCAGTTGGGCATCGGTTGATGCGGGCCGTCTTCGAGGGGTGTGAGGGAGGGGTGTGTGGGTTTGTTCATGGACGTTACCGTTCTTTGTTCTGTGACGCAGCGGCGCGGCAGGGTCTTCCCTCTCCCGTTTACGGGAGAGGGTGGCGAGCGCGTAGCGCGAGCCGGGAGAGGGCGAGAGCCGCGCAGCCGGCCCCTCTCCCGCCCTCGCTTGCGCCTTCGCTCTTCGAGCTACGGCGGACAAGTCGCTCGGGCACCCTCTCCCCGCTTCGCGGGGCGAGGGAAAGAAAGGCGCTGCTATGCCAGTCGCTCACTTTCAACTCCCCTCACCGCCATGCAGCGGCGCGGCGAAGTAGTCCTTCCACGACGTCGGCTTGGTCTTGATCAGCCCGACACGTTGCATCAGCTGCGCCAGCGCGAGCGTCGACTGCGGCTCGACGCCGAAGGTGAAATCCGGCCGCGCCAGGATCTCCTCGAGCAGCGCGCGGTCGGTGCGCTCGTGCGTCACCTCGAGATATTTGCCGACCGCTGCCTTCGGGTCGGCGGCGATCGAGGCCATCGCCTCGCGCAGCGCCGCGTAGAAGGCCGCCGTGACCTTCGGATTGTTCGCAACGAAGGCGTCCTTGGCGTAGACGACACTGAAGGTGGAGCGGCCGCCGAAGGCCGCGAAGCTGTCGGTGATCTTGCTGATGCCCGGCTTCTTCAGCGCCATCTCCTGATAGGGCGAGCTCGACACGTAAGTGGAGATCGGCCCGCTGCGCACGACCAGAGCGGTGAGCGCGTCGGGGTGCTGCATCGACACCGTGCGATTGTCGAGCTCGCCGGCGTGTCCGGCGCCGAACTGCTTCTCGCACGCGGCCATCAGCGCCAGCGCCTGCAGGGAGACGCGCACGGCGGGCACGGCGATGCGATCGTCGGGCTTGAGGTCGGCGAGCGTCTTGATGCCCGGCTTGTTGGTGAGGATGTCCATCGGCGACGCGTTGAGCGCGGCGACGGCTTCGACCTTCAGGCTTCCGCGCGTCTTGTCCCAGAGCACCAGCATCGGCGCGGTACCGCCGGCAACCATATCGACGGAGCCGGAAATGAGCGCATCGTTGAGCGTAGCGCCGCCGCCGAGCCGCGCATATTCAGCGGTGATGGCCTGCCCGAGCGCCGCGGCCTGCTTCTCCCAGAGCTTGTCGTGCTCCATGACGATGAGCGGCAGATACGCGAGGCCGAACTGCGTGGCGACGCGGACTTTGGAGGTTTCGGCGTGGGCGGGAGTGAAGATGCCGGAGAATGCGACAAGAAATGCGACGATGAACAGTACGCAGTGCTGACGCGGACGCATATTCCTTCTCCTCTTACGAGCTCTTGGCCCAGCAGTTCGGCATTGGCAGCGCCTCTTTCCCTCGCCCCGCGAAGCGGGGAGAGGGTGGCGAGCGCGTCAGCGCGAGCCGGGTGAGGGGCAAATTCGATAGACTCGGGAGCCGAGCAGGCCCCTCACCCGGATTGCTTCGCAATCCGACCTCTGCCCGCGCAGCGGGGAGAGGTGAAGCTGGGGCGCGGCCGTGCCAAACCATCAGCCCTCACCTCGCCCCGCGCTGAAAATCCAACACCGGCGACACGTCGAGCACATAGCCGGTTGCCGGAATGTGGATGTGCTGGAACGACAGCGGCGCGCGGGCGAAGCCGCGCGCGAGCGCCTCGAGCAGCATCCCGGGACTGCGCTTGCCGACACCCATGCGCGCCGCGATGTCGGCCGGGAGCGCCAGCGCGCGCACCGACTGCTCGATCGCGAGGGTCGGCGCACCGAAGCGCTCGGCGAACACCTGCTTGAGATTGACGCTCTCGACGGCGGAGGCCGGCAGCTCGAGGATGCCGGCAAAGCGCGTTGCCGCGAGCCAGAGCCTGCTGTGGCAGGAGAACTTGCCGCCGATGTCCATCAGCCGCTCGATCTCGATATATCCCGCGGGATCGCGGCCGAGCTTGTCGCGCAGCACGTCGTCGCCGGAAAACTTCCGCCGCTTGATGAGCCGTGAATAGACCGGTAGCTGCGCGCCGGTCCGCGGATCGTTGAAGCGGTAGTGCCAGAGCTCGGTGACCGAACGGCGCGATGCAGCGATGAAGGTGCCGCGGCCGTGCTCGCGCGAGAGCCAGCCGTCGGCGGCCAAGCCGTTGAGCGCCTTCTGCACGGTGCCGAGGCTGATGCCGAGCGCCGTGGTGAGCTGCGTATCCGGCGGCAGCTGCGCGCCGCTTGCGAGATCGCCGGCGCGGATGAGGCCGGTGATGGCGTTCTGCAACTGCAGATAGCGCGGCAGCCCGGCCTCGAAGCCGCGCGCGAAGGCGGCGGCAATGACCCCGACATCCGCCGACCAGGACGGCGGCGCTACGGCTGCACTCGACGCCGGCGATCGCGCCATCGGATTTCTCCCGTGTCCGGCGCTATTCTTGCCAAGCTCATTTACATGTCAATAGCCATAGAGCTATATATCTCTCATACCCAATGAGAGGACGCGCCGATGCCGTTCGAGTTCGTCACCCTGCCCGCGCAGCGCTCAACCAAGAAGCCGCGGCAGCGCGGCCTCACCATGATGATCGACCAGGGGCTGCCGGCCGCGTTCGCGCGCGATCTCCTGGAAACCGCGGGGCATTGCATCGACCTCGCCAAGTTCAAGACCGGCACCTCGCGGCTTTATCCGGAGGCCAAGCTGCGGCAGAAGCTCGAGCAGTATGTCGCGCACCAGGTGAAGCCGTTCATCGGCGGGCAATTCCACGAATATGTCTTCGCCGTGCACAGCGAAAAGGCGCTGCCCGAATTCTATCGCGAGGCGAAGCGCACCGGCTTCACCACGCTGGAGATCTCCGACAATGTGGTGCCGCTGACGCTCGATCAGCGCCGCGACCAAATCCGCCGCGCGGTTGATGCCGGGCTCGAAGTGTTCGGCGAGGTCGGCGCCAAGGACCGCCGCAGCACCGCAAGCGAGCTGATCGAGCAGGCGCAGGTCGCGCTTTCCGCGGGCGCCAGCCTGGTGCTGGTCGAGGCCGCCGAGCTGGTGGTCGAAGGCAAGCCACAGGAGGCGATGATCGCCGAGCTCGCGCGCGGCCTCGACATGAGCAAGATCATGATCGAGCTGCCGGGCCCGTGGATCGCCGACGTGCGGACCTGCGACATCGAGGTTTTGAAGAAGCTGCTGGTGACCTCGCTCGGGCCGGACGTCAATGTGGCGAATGTGGCGCCGGATACGGTGCTGGATTTCGAAGCGACGCGGACGGGATTGGGGGTTGCGGGGCCGCTGGGGTATGGGGCGAGGTGAGTGCCATATAAGGCGCTATCCGGTGATCCATTTTTCTGTGCGGATCAGCTGCAGCAGACTGATGTATTCGACATCAAAATCTCGACACACATCCGGAATGTTCGGACGATTGAGATTTCCGGTGGGTCTTTCTTCAGTAACGATTATTAGATTGTGTTCGATAGCCGTCGCAATCACGAAAGGATCTGCAGCGAAGCGCTGTTTCTTCGCGGCAACGAGCCGAGGATGTCTTGCTAGAATTTCTTTCGCGCGCACTTGGATCGATTCTGCAAGAGCCACGAACATCTGGTCGCGCTCCTTCAGCCAAGCGTGAAGCTCAGCCGCCTTTGCTTCAGTCTCATCCAGCACGGCTTCTGGCGCGACGATCCTTCCATCAATGATTGCTTGGTCGAATAGATCCCAAAGCTTTGGGAAATTCTCCGGAGGATAGCGCTCCTCCCAGGCGGCGATCAGGCTGCTCGTATCGATGCAGTATGCCACCGGCACAAATCCTATGCCGGCACGCCAAATGCGACGCGTTCAATCGGAGGAACGTACTTGGCCTGTATACCCAGGTAGCCGGAGACCGAGCTAAGGGTAAGTTGATTATTGTGATAGCCCTGCAATACGAGCCGCGCAAAGCCGCGCCCAATGTAACCAAGGACTTGATAGCGATAAGGGGCAAATCCCCCGACGGCCTCTCCTGATTCGGCTTCACGCTGGCGCGCATATTCAGCGCGCTTCCCTTGAAAAAATGCATTCGTGATCTGGCGCAGCTCGATCAGCCGCACGAGCAGCGCTTCGCGACTAACACCATAGCGCCGAGCCAATGTTTCAATTTCTTCGTTACTCCATTCGGAGCGTAAAGGCGTTTTGGTCGCGAGCAGGCGTTCTGCGAGAAGATCGTCTCTGGGCATCAGCGCTGCAGCCGCAACCTGATTACAGAACCGCTCCATGGCACGGTCAGGCGCAGGCAACGCGTCGCCCGGCTCAATCGAATTCTCAAGCACGCTCTGGCCCAGCAGGATGTGCCCAAGCTCATGCAATAAAGTGAAAATTCGACCGCCGGTACGATCTTGGCCATTGACTACGATCATCGGAAGCGGCTGCTGAGCAATCGCAAAGCCTCGCATCTCCTCAATGTCGATCTGATGGTGCGCGCCGCCTACGACGGAAACGAGGACACCAGCGCCCTCAATCGCATCGCGCCACGCGCGAAAAGCTCTGCCGGTGTCGCCCCAACGGCTTTGCTTCGCTAGGTCGATACCGAGTCGCTGGCGAATGCGCGCGCCGACGAGTTCTGGGGCTTCGCGGAGATCCGCCACTAATCCCAATGCGATCGGTTGTTCGGCCAATGCCTCCACAACCTCGATCGCGACCAGCCGACGCTCATGGGCTGCCCTAACTTCGTAAGCTAGCTCGCTACTGAACTGCTGTGTTGCAGCACCAGCTAAGCGACGGAAGTCGCGGAGTGGCTGGAAATCTTGGGGAGGCTCCGGCAGATAAAAGACACTCAGCGGTCGCTTGCATTTTTTCGCAATGCGACGCAGTTGAGCGAGGGAAGGCCTATCCGTTCCACTTTCCCAGGCCTGAATACGCTCCAACTGCACATCGAGAGCGTCCGCCAACTCCTGTTGACCCAAGGAGGCAGACTCTCTCGCCCAAATCAACAGACCGGGCTCTACCAAGGCCTTTATACGCGCGGGCATGAACTTAGTACTTCCCAATACTCGTATCGCTGCCGTCAAGAGACAGCTGTGAATTGTCCTTGGTGTGGCCTAACAAAAGGTCAGTCCCGCGGTCGCTCTGGCACATTCTTGCGTCGCTTCACTCAGAAGCATTGCCGACGTTCATGATATGTTCCATCAAGCGCCTCTGCAAGGCTTCACCTCCGCACATGCCTCTTCAGCGCTGCAAAAATCTGCGCTCTGCAGCGACAACGCGACATTGAGCCGACCGCTCAAAACGGAAACCTAACACCCCGAACGATGAGGCCGGGCGGGTGGCTATACACCCGGCGCACCTGCGCGGGCGGCGGCGCGCCGGCGTCCGCGATCGGGCCGATAGCTTCGAACTTCGCCTTCTGCTCGTCGGAGAGCGTGGCATAGAAATCGTTGAGCGCGGCGCTCACCGTCTTGATCGCCGTCAGCATGGCGTCGAGCCGTTGATGCGCCGCGGCGAGCCGCCCCGTCGGCGTGCCCGCGCTTTCGCCGGCGCAGGCCTTGAGCAGCTCCGCGCCCGCCTGTGCGTCGGCGCTCTGCAGCGCTGCGAGACTCGCGCGCTGGGGATCGCTGAGCTGCAGCGTCCTGTCGATCTGCGGCACCGGCAGCTCGAAAGCGCCGGCCGGTGACGGACCGCAGTTCGCCTCCGCCAGGCCTTCCTGCCTTGGGCCCGGGCCTGGGCCGGGTGGGACCTGCCGCGCGGCCGCGGACAAGGCGTTCACCTTCGCCTTCTGCTCGTCGTTGAGCAGGCCGTAGAACTTGCCCAGCGCCGGCTGCACCAGGTCCACCGCCGCGAGCATCGCCTCGATGCGCCGCTGCATCGCGGCCATCCGGCCGGTCGCGGTGAGTGCCGGTTCGGGCAGGCAGGCCGTCCTGATGACCTGCGTGGCCTGAGTGACCGCCGCCCCGAGATCATTCAGCGCCGCGGCGAGCGCGTCGGCTGGATGCAGCGCCGCGCCGAACTGATCGATCGGCAGGCTGGCGATATCGGCAACGTCCTCGCCGCAGGTCTGCGCCAGCTGCTCCGGTGCACCGTAATAGGCGAACGGCCAGTAGAGCCAATACACCGGGTTGCGGTATGCGCCGGCGAAGCCGGGATACCATCGGCGGTGATCCCAATGACCGGCGTAGCCCCTCACCTCGTGGCGGCCGGCACGGCTGACCGGAGCGCTGACGGCGCGCGTCGTCGTGCGCGCGTTGCCGTGATTGGCGTGGCGATTGTTGTTGCTGGCGTGGTTGCCGCCACGATTGCCACCGTGGTTGTCGTGCTTCTTTTCAGCGTAGGCCGTCGTCGCCAGCGCGGTTGCAAGGACGACGATCGCAAGTCCTGTCTTGACCGACATGTGTCAACCCCCCGGTTGCCAGAAATGGTTGCACCTCGGCGGCCTTCCCGCAAGATTGAGGCGCGTAAATTTCGAGTATTCAGCGGCCAACAAGCGGAGTGCCGTGTGACAGCGAAATGACGCCATGGGTCAGCGCAATTGCGCTTCTCGCGCCGCCAGTGACGGCTTATCGTGCCGGACAGAGCAAACGCGCGATTCAGACCGCCGGCCCTGGACCTGCTGATGCAGCACGCCCTCGTCACACTCTTCCGGCTCTTGATCGTCGCTGTCGGACTATCGCTGTCGCCCGGAGCTTTTGCTGCGGAGCAGCCATCGAGCATTCCGGCCTGGCTGATGGCCCATGTCGGCGAGGGCGACGGTCAGATCGCCCAGGTGGTCCTGCAGCGGGCGCGCGCGCTTTACCTCGAAAAAACGC
>DASRGN010000057.1:0-5746 GCA_035651015.1 Pseudolabrys sp.
CACCTCATTGCTTCCGGTAAGCCAAAAATGGTCGCGCTCATCGCGGTCGCACGAAAGCTGCTCACCATCCTCAACGCCATCCTGCGAGACCAAAGACCATGGCAGATCGCTTGACTTCCAACACAGTCGCTGAGGAGCGCACGAAGTGCGCGTCTCGAAGGATGGCAGCAGGTGCGAGCCGCATCGCCTCGGCCTCATGGTTTCTGCCTTCGCTCTTCGAGCTACGGCAGACGCGCGAGACGCCCACCGAAGCCAATGGCGAAGGTGGGCTCCTCACCATGAGGTTAGAGGTTTGTTCGCTGGATCGCATCACGACAAGGCCACACTGATCGGCGGCTCCCGGGGAGCCGGCGGGACGGGCTTCTCGACAATGGCGATGTTGCGCATCAGGCGGCCAAGGAGATCGGAGCCGGTGATGATGCGGCGCTGCGCGCCGCACCAGACCAGGATCAGATCGTGGTCGATGACGTCGTCACCCGGGCGTTCCGCCTGCACGCGCAGCTGACTGATGACCTCGCCGAGCCGGGTGTTCAGGTCGCGGATGATGATCGGGCGGTGCCAGTAGGCGGTGTCGTCGTGCTTGAGCTCGCCGAGCAGCGCGTCGCGCAGAAAGTGATGCGAGTCGAGCACGAAGACCGGCTCGCCCGCGGGATCGGTGACGATCACCCATTTCTTGCCGGAGGCATCCACCTTGCGCAGGAACGGATCGTCGGGCGAACGCTCGAATTTCGGCAGCACGCAGCGGCCGCAATCGAGCGGCAGGCTGATGATGCTCTGCGGATGCAGCGGCTCGCCCTCCTCGCTCACCGGCACATCGTCGAGGTCGAGGAAGTTCTCGGCGCCGATCGCCTCGACCTTGCCGATATCGCCACCGCTGCCGACGCTGCGGGCGATGAGCGCGTGCACGTCGCGCTCGCGCAGGAGCGTGATGCCTTCCTGGCCGAGCCACCAGTCGAGCACCAGCGCCGTCGGTTTCGCCACCGGATAGAGCACGACCAGACAGAACTGCAGGAACGGCAAGAAGCGCGTGGCCATGCGCAGCGCGTTGCGGGAGAAATAGGCCTGCGGAATGATGTCGCCAAGGAGCGTGATCGCGACGGTGGAGAACACGAAGGCGCCGATGCCGGCGAGCACCGAGTCGGAGAGCAGCGTCAGCACCACATTGGTGCTGACATTGCCCCACACGATGGTGGCGAGCACCTGGTTCGAGTGCTTGCGCAACGCCAGCACCTGCGCGGCGTCGGGATTATGGGCGTCCGCCTCGATCTGCAGGCGCAAGTGGCTGAGGCTGAACACCGCGAGATTGAGGCCGGCAAACAGGCCGGTCTGCACGACGCAGGCGATGATGCCGAGCCAGATCCAGAGGGATTCGAAGGGGAGCATGGGGGTGTTCTCAATAAAACGACATGCTCTGAGACAACGCGTAAGGCCTCAATATTTTCGTTCTGAATCGCGCCACCTCTTCACCTCTCCCGAATTCGCGCTGGCGAGCGAAGCGAGCGGCCAGCGCGAGCGCTATTACGTGGCCGCGCCGGACCTTCGCCCCGCTCAGCGGCGCGGCGCCGGGGGAGGTCGACGCGCGAAGCGCGGCGGGAGGGGGAGAGCGGAAACCCCGGCGTTTGTTGCATTCCCCCTCCCCGCCCCTCCCCCGCGCGCGGGGGAGGGAGCGCGCGGAGTTCGCGGCAGTGCTTCACTATCAAACAGCCGAACACTACCGCCCCTTCTCCATCTTCAGCGGCCCGAACGCCGGGGGCGGGATGCGGCGGTGGGAGGCGGCTTCGTAGGCGCTGGCGATGCGAAGAAGCATGTCCTCCTTGCCCGGCTCGGCGCGGAACACCAGCGAGAACGGCAGGCCGGGCTCGGGGATGGTAGTGGGCGTGTGCGAGGGCTTCGAGATGTAGCGCGTCTTGTCTTCGTTCAACGCGAACACCGGGTCGTAGACGGTGGTGACGTAGCCGGCGGGGATCAGGACTTCGGTGAGGCCGGCATTCGGACCGGT
The DNA here is from genome assembly GCA_035651015.1 of Pseudolabrys sp. Lineage (GTDB taxonomy): Bacteria > Pseudomonadota > Alphaproteobacteria > Rhizobiales > Xanthobacteraceae > Pseudolabrys. The sequence goes on from DASRGN010000057.1 coordinate 2,000, forward strand.
GAGCGATTCCGGCGCCAGATTGCTCGGAATGTCGTACTGGTGCGGATGGCCGATGAGGCCGGGCGGCCACGGCGTGTGCAGGCGCACCAGCGCGTCGAGCTTGTTCTCCAGGATCACCATCATGTCGGCGCGGCGCAGGAGCTCGCGCAGCATGATGCGCTCGTTGACGCCCTGGCGGCCGCCGAGCGGATTGCGCGGATCGGCGATCTCCTCCCAGTTCTTGAACGCCGCGCGCTGATCGTCGCCCCAGAATTTCGAGCGCGCATTGAGCGCCGCCCAGTCGGCGAGCGTCTCGGTGAAGCCCTTGTCCTTCCAGTCGGCGACGCGTCGCATCAGATATTGCGAGATGTGGAAGCGGAAGGTGTTGGCCAGTTCCTGCTGCTGGATGGTGGCGAGGTCGAGATTGGACGGCGGCGCGATGCGCCCTTCCGCCATGCCGACGAGATAATCCATCGGCGCAAGCCGGCCGGAGCCGAACACTTTGCCCGGCACGAACTCGGTCGGGGTGATCGCCGCGGCGAAGTCCTTGAACAGCGGCTCGCCCTTGCGATCGAGCCGGAACAGGATGTCCGGCATGAACACGGGCACCAGGCGCGCCAGCGCGCGCTGATAGTCGACCCGCATGCGCTCGCAGTCGGGATCGGGCGTAAAGCTCGGCTCGGAAGATTCCACGAGCGTCGCACCAAGATGGGCGCCGAGCATCATCTTGATCTCCTTTGCCGCGGCGGTGACGATCGGCTCCTCGGTCTTGCTGCCCTTGGGGATGCGCATCGACTCGCGGATGACGCCGAGCCGGATGCCTTTGAGCGCGCCGGGCTCGCCGCGCATGGTGGCGTGGCTCGCATAAGGCGTCGGCAGCACCGAAGACCGCGGCACCGTGGTGAACACGTCGCGCGGATCGTAATAACCCTCGGTCGGGCTCTTCAGCGCATCGAGGATTTTTGCGCAATCGGCGATGCGGCGCGCATGGATGCCGGTGCGGTCGCAATAGATGTCGGCGCCGATGGCGCCGCCATCGAAGCCGATCATCGCCTTGTGCGGGAGGAGGAGCGCGATGGCGTTGTGGTTGGACGGTCCGCGGCAGGAGGCGCGCGTCTCCTCCCCTAAGCTCGCCATCACCATGTTGGTCGACACCGAGACGCCGGAGCCGGAGCTCGAGCCGAGCGACGCGGCGCGCGTGGTGTCGTACGGGTTCGCCGGATTGCCGGCCCAGGAGCTGCGCTGATAGCCGAGCACCGAGGGAATGATCTCCTTCGGCTTGTGGCGCCCGCCGGGATCGCCGGCGCGGCCGTTGTATTCGGTGTTCACCGCCTTGGCGAAGATGATCGCGCCTTTCTCGCGCAACTGCTCGACCAGCACGTGATCGCGCGCGGGAAAGTCGATGTCGTAGGCGGCGTCGCCACCGCCGGTCGAGCGCATGTCCTTGGTGTCGAACGGATCCTTGAACGAGAACACCACGCCGTACATCGGCATGGCGTCGAGATCGGGATTGCGGCCGAACTGCGCGTCGAGCTCGGCGGCGCGCTCCAGCGCGTCGGGCTGATGGCGGAAATATTCGCAGACCGGGGGCGCGCCCTTCGGCAGCGGGCCGAGCGAAGGATGCCGGTCGAAATCGCCGCGGCAGGTCACCGAACGCTCGCCGCGGATGTTGAGCGTGCCGATGCTGTTCACCTGCCCGGCATTGGGGATGCCGACGATGGTGCCATATTGCTGCTGCACGCTCGGATCGGACGCGGTCGGGCGCATGCGGCCCATTTCCAGCGGCGGCCCGCGATATTGGTCGAGATCTGGCACGTGCTCCGACATCTTCCTGGTCTTGGTCGGGAACTTGAGCGGCGCGCCGCCGCGCACCGCGCCGGTCGCCCGCGCAATGTCGGCGCCGTCGGCGGTGACCAGCATGCTGGCGACGCCGTTGAAAGCCTGCACGCGCGCGATGTAGTGCTTCACCACATCGACCACGGTGACCTCGCCGGCGCGGATCGCGGCATGCAGCTCGTCGATGGTGGCTTCCTCGAGCTGGAAGGGTTTGGTCTTGGCGGCTTTCTCGGTCTTGGCGTCCATGGTTCCGTCCCGGCGTTATTGGCAGCGCCAAACATAGGCGATTGCGCTGGGTATTTGAATTCACCGGCTCACGCTTCCCCTCATGGTGAGGAGCGCTGCGCAGCAGCGCGTCTCGAACCATGAGGCCGAGGACTCGCGTCCATCATTCGAGACGCCGCGCATTTTTGATTACTCGCGCCGGCCCCTCGCTTCGCTCGGCGGCGCAAGATGCGCCGCTCCTCAGGATGAGGTCGGAGAATGGGATGTGCATCATCGCGAAGGCCCGAACGGATGATGTGCGACGTTCAGCTCGCCGGCCAATTTCGCCAGGTCGTCGGCCAGCTCGCTGCTCAACGCAATGTCCTGCGTTTTGAGATTCTGTCGGAGCGCCTGCGTCCGCTCGCCGGGAATGCGGACCGGAGCCGCCTCGTCGACCGGCGGCGAGGCTTTGACGAAGGCAATGTATTTCCGCGCCTGCTCGGCTATATGCGCGAAGCCGGCATAGAATTTGGGATTCCACGCCACCATGACGAGGCAGTTCTCCCCCGTGGTGCCCGCCTCCGCCGGCGGCGCCTGGCCGCCCGAGAGCCCGGCGACAAGGAGATCGACGAACATCGACAGCGCAAAGCCTTTGTATCCCTGCGCGCCGCCCATTGGCAGGATGCTGCCCTTCGGATCCGTAAAGAGCGCGTTCGGATCGACGGTCGGGTGCCCCTCGGCGTCCTGGATGCAATCGGGCGGCACGCGCACGCGTTCGCGGCGCGCGCGGTTCACCTTGCCGAACGCAATCGCGCCCGTCGACATGTCGACGGAAAACATCTCTGCGTCCGCCAGAGGAATGCCGAAGGCGATCGGATTGGTGCTGGTCGCGCCACGCTTGCCGCCAGGCGGCGCGACCAGGAAGTTGATGCCGTTGTCGTTGACGAGGAGCAGGCTCGCATAGCCGTCCGCGGTCAGCACTTCCGTCCACTCGCCGAGCCGGCCGATGTGACCGACGTTTCGCGCCGCGACGCTGACCACCGCCTGGTCTTTTGCTTTCGCACGCATGGCATCGAGCAACGCCGGCATCACGATTTGTCCGACGCCGGTCTGCGCGTCGACCGTGAGGCTCGTCGGCGTCTCCTGCACGATCTTCATGCGGGCGCCGCTAACGATGTTGCCGGAGCGACGCTCGGCGATGTAGCGGCGCACATGCATCAGCCCATGCGAGCCGTAGCCGAGCCGCTCCGACAACGTGAGGCTCCTGGCGATGGCGGTGGCCTCGTCGCTGTTGAAGCCGCCGGCGGTGAGCAGCGATTGGAGAAAGGGCAGTAGTTTCGAGAGGGTCAGTGATTGCGTGCGGTTCATGTTGTGCGGTGAATTGGAATCAAGATCGGATCAACATTCTCGGCGTCGTCCCCGCGAAGGCGGGGACCAGTATCCTGCGACGTCTCGATCGGCTCAATGCATCCTCACGGTTTACCGAATACCCGCCTTCGCGGGCATGACGGCGGAGAAGCCGTCGATCTTCCTTGGCCGTGCCGGACCATCGCTTCCGCCTTCGCGCAAAAGCGCTTCGGCGGACAGGGCGCTCGGCGGCGCGGCAAAGCTTCGCACTTTCGACGGCGTCGATTTTTGAAAATCAGCGCCGCTTGAAGACCAAGGGCGCGCGGGACATCCGTGATCCTTCGGGATCTACGGATCCTTCGCCCCTCGCGGAACGAAGGC
>DASRGN010000058.1:0-97867 GCA_035651015.1 Pseudolabrys sp.
CGGCGCGATCGCGGGCGGCATTGGCACGGTGGTCGGAATCTTCATCGCCGAAGGGCTGATCTTCAAGCTCGCTTTTGCCGTCACCTATCTTGCGGTCATCTGGATCTGCCTCGAGGCGGTGCGGATTCCCGATTTACGCGACCTGATCAAACAGGGCTATCAGACCACCATGCGCATCACGTGCATGGTCACGTTCATTCTGATCGGCTCGACCTGTTTCTCGGTGGTCTTCCTCGGGGTCTCCGGCGGCGTCTGGCTGGAGAACATGCTCACCTCGCTGCCCGGCGGCGTCTGGGGATTCTTGGTCTTCATCAACCTGTTTATCTTCTTCCTCGCCTTCTTCCTCGACTTCTTCGAGATCGCCTTCATCATCCTGCCGATGATCGCGCCGGCGGCGCAGAAGCTGCTGACCCCGATCGTCGGCGCCGACAACGCCTTGATCTGGTTCGGCGTCATGCTCTGCGTGAACATGCAGACCTCGTTCATGCATCCGCCGTTCGGCTTCGCGCTGTTCTACCTGCGCGGCGTCGCGCCGAAGGAAGTGAAGAGCTCCGACATCTATTGGGGTGCGCTGCCCTGGGTCGGTCTGCAGCTCATCATGGTGGCGCTGGTGATCGCCTTCCCGATCACAGTGACCGGCCTGCTCGACAAGCCGAACAACGTCGATCTCAACAAGATCAACATCCAGATCGAGATGCCCGCCGACCTGCCGCCGCCGACCTTCAACATCCCAAGCGGTAAATAGCCGCGAACGTCGCAGCCCGGCGCGCAACGACCTCATCGCCAAAGGGAACTGGCGGATACCCGACGGCGACGGTAATGCCGAACGGCCGCGGGTAATCCGGGGTTGTGAACGCGCGATGCCTTCCCGGCCGGCGGTTTATTCGGCAAAATCGCCGCCTGCCCCAAGAACCCGACACAGGGTCGAACCGGGCGCCGGAGGAAACCATGACTACAGCCACTTATGAGACGCTGTCGTCGTCCGATCATGACGCGCAACTGCGCAAAGCCATTATCGCCTCGACGATTGGCACCGCTATCGAATGGTACGACTTCTTTCTCTATGGAACCGCAGCCGGCTTGATCTTCGGCAAGCTGTACTTCCCCAATGAGAGCGTGCTGGCGGGCACCCTTGCCGCCTTCGGCACCTATTTCATCGGCTTCGTCGGGCGCCCGATCGGCGCGGCGATCTTTGGCCATTACGGCGACCGGATCGGCCGCAAGGGCACGCTGATCGCGACGCTGCTTTGCATGGGCCTTGCCACCTTCGCCATTGCCTTCGTGCCGACCTACAGCTCGATTGGCATCTGGGGCGCGGTCATCCTGACAGTCCTGCGCATGCTGCAAGGCATCGGCGTCGGCGGTGAGTGGGGCGGCTCGGTGCTCCTTGCCATGGAGTGGTCGAAGACGCATCACCAGCGCGGCTTCGTGGCTTCCTGGCCGCAATTCGGCGTTCCCTGCGGCCTGTTCCTGTCGAACCTCGCGGTGCTCGCCTTCAGTTACTGGTCGGGCGATCAGTTTGCGGTGTGGGGATGGCGTCTGCCCTTCGCGATCTCCATCGTTCTCGTCGGCGTCGGCCTGTGGATCCGGCTCGGCATTATGGAGACCCCGATCTTCCAGCAGGTGGTCAAGAACAACAAGATCGAGAAAGCGCCGGTTCTCGAGGTCATCAAAGCGCAGCCGCGGGAGATCATCCTCTCCGCCTGCCTGCGCATGGCCGAGCAGGCGCCGTTCTACATCTTCACGGCCTTCGTCTTCGCCTATGCGGTTGGCACGCTGAAGATGTCGCGCGACTTCATTCTCACCGCGGTGCTGGTGGGCGCCGTCGTCTCCTTCATCACCATCCCGCTGTCCGGGCATCTCTCCGACAAGATCGGCCGCAGGAAGATGTATCTGATCGGTGCCGCGATCACCGGCCTGTTCGGCTTCCTCTACTTCGGCATGGTGGATACCGCCATTCCCTCGCTCGTGTTCATCGCCATCGTGCTGTCGCTCATTCCACACGATATTCAGTACGGCCCGCAGGCCGCCCTGATCGCCGAGGCGTTCACGCCGCGCCTGCGCTATAGCGGTGCCTCGCTCGGCTATCAGCTGGCGTCGATCATCGCCGGCGGACCGGCGCCGATCATCGCAACCTGGTTATTCGCGACCTATCACTCGGGCTATGCCATCGCGGTCTATATCGCCTTCTGCGCGGTGGTCAGCCTGGTGTCGGCGGCCATGATGCCGGACTACACCGGCAAGGACATTTCCGCGGAATACGACGAGGACTGAAACACGTCCTCCTCATCGCGTCATGTGACAAGGGGCCCGCTTCGGCGGGCCTCTTTAACGAAAAGGAGGGAGCTCATGCCGCATATCATCGTGAAGATGCATTCGGGCAGATCGGATGCGGACAAAGCCCGGCTGGCCGATGAGCTCAGCAAAGCGCTGAAGAGCGTGCTCAACTCGCCCGACGCGGCGATCTCGGTCGGCATCGAAGACGTGGATCCCAAGGACTGGGCGGAAAAGGTTTACCGTCCTGACATTCAGGGCAAGCCGGCGACCATCTACAGAAAGCCGGGGTACCCGCCGCCCGTCTGAGCGCTGGTGGCTACCCATCACGGCGGAACTGCGCCGCGGCAAAACAATATTGTCGCCTGCGCGCGCAGCAGGCGAATGCTTCATCCGCAGCGTGCCGAACTATGAAAGCACTTTCTCACGTCATGGGACTAAGAAGCGATCCCGCTGTCGTCGAGAAAGTAGACCGCGTGCCGCGATCGATCGTCATCAGGCATGAGCCCAAGGCCTCGGCGCCGCTGTGGCGCGAGGCCATGGAGCTCGAGCAGAAGCTGGCGCAGGCGACGCCGCGCGAGATCGTCGCCGCGGCGGCACGCGACATGCCCGGGCGCGTCGCGGTCGTCTCCTCGTTCGGCACCGAATCCGCGGCGCTGCTGAAGCTCGTTGCCGACGTCGATCCGTCGCTGCCGGTGTTGTTTCTCGATACGCTGTGGCTCTACAAGGAAACGCTCGCCTATCGCGACACGCTCGTCGCCCGCCTGCGCCTCACCGATGTGCGCACCATCACGCCGTCGCCGAGTGCGCTCACTCTGCGCGACCCCAAGAACGACCTCTGCTTCACCGATCGCGAGGCCTGCTGCGGCATCCGCAAGGTGGCGCCGCTTGCGAGGGAGCTCGAGCCGTTCGCCGGCTGGATCAGCGGCCGCAAGCGCTACCAGGGCGGGGACCGCGCGTCGCTTCCTGTTGTCGAGAGCGATGGCACGCATCTCAAGTTCAATCCGCTGGCGCGCCTCACGCGCGCCGAGCTCGACGCGATGTTCGCCGCGAGCGGCCTGCCGCGGCATCCGCTCGAAGCGCTGGGCTTCACTTCGGTTGGCTGCGTGCCGTGCACCAGCCGCCCCAGCGTGGGCGGCGACGCGCGCAGCGGCCGCTGGAGCGGCGCGGACAAGACCGAGTGCGGGATTCACAATCGCCCGGTTCACGCCGCCAGCTAGTTGCGGTCACCAGGCGCCGATTCACCCTTCCCCGATCTCCTTCAGAATCTCCGCCGTGTGCTCGCCGAGCAGCGGGGAGGGGCGGTCCGCGGCCGCGGGCTCGCCGTCGATCACGATCGGCGTGCGCACGCCCGGGATCTTGCCCGCTTTCGCCGCCTTGCTCGGGCGCTCGATCTTCATGCCGCGATGCTGCACCTGCGGATTGGCGAACACCTGCTCGAGATCGTTGATCGGGCCGGCCGGCACTTGCACCGCCTCGAGCTTGTCGAGCAGATCGTCGCGCGTCACCTTCAGCGTCAGCGCGGTGAGCTTGCCAATGAGCTCGGCGCGATGCTTGAGCCGCCCGACATTGTTCTTGTACTCGGGATCATTCGCGATATCCGCGGCGCCCAACACGTTGCACAGCTTGACGAACTGGTTGTCATTGCCGGTGGCGATGATGATGTGACCGTCCGCAACCGGGAACACCTGGTAGGGCACGATATTGGCGTGCGCATTGCCGATGCGCTTCGGCACATTGCCGGAGACGAGATAGTTGAGCGCCTGGTTGGAGAGCACGCCCACGGTGGAATCGACCAGCGCGGTGTCGACATAGGCGCCCTTGCCGGTCTTCTCGCGCGCATTGAGCGCGGCGAGGATGCCGACCACCGAATAGACACCGGTGAAGATGTCGGAGACCGGAATACCGATGCGCGTCGGCTCGCCATCGGCCATGCCGGTGAGGTCCATGATGCCGCCCATGCCCTGCGCCATCAGGTCGTAGCCGGCACGCTGCGCATAGGGGCCGGTCTGGCCGAAGCCGGTAACCGAACAATAGATGAGGCGCGGGCAGGCGGGGCCGAGGCTCTTGTAGTCGAGCCCGAATTTCTTCAGCCCGCCGACCTTGAAGTTCTCGATCAGCACGTCGGACTTGGCGGCGAGCTTTCTCACCAGCGCGCGGCCCTCATCACTGTCGAAGTCGACCTCGATCGAGCGCTTGCCGCGATTGGTCGCGTGGAAATAGGCCGAGCCGATCGGCTTGCCATCGACGCCCTCGACGAAGGGCGGACCCCAGCCGCGCGTGTCGTCGCCGGCGCCCTTGCGCTCGACCTTGATCACGTCGGCGCCGAGGTCGGCGAGGACCTGGCCGGCCCAGGGGCCGGCAAGGATACGGGCAAGTTCCAATACACGTAGGCCAGCCAAAGGCTTGGACATCAGCAAAAGTCCTTTTCGGGGGTCAGTTCTTAAGAAGCTCAATCCGTTCTGTGGCTTGCCTTAAGGATTTTGTCTATACCTGTTGCCAACCCCGGCGCCTGACCGGGGGGCACACGACGCAAGAGTCCGGGCGTAGGGCCGGACCAGGGAGGAAACGACATGCCATTGAATCGACGTCACGTTCTTGCCGGCGCGCTGGCCGCTCCGGGGGTGATCGCCTTTTCGCGCCTCGGATCTGCCGCGGATAAGCGGACGCTGAAGATTTCGCACCAGTTCCCTGGCGGCACCATCGACCAGGGCGATTTCCGTGACCGCATGTGCCGCCGTTTTGCCGCGGAGCTGGAAAAGCGCACTGGCGGCGCCATCGACGCGCAGGTCTATCCGAATTCATCGCTGATGAAGACGGTCGCGCAGTTCTCGGCGATGCGCAAAGGCGCGCTCGACATCAGCCTCTATCCGATCTCCTACGCCGGTGGCGAGTTCTCCGAGCTCAATATCGGTCTGATGCCGTGCCTGGTCTCGTCCTACAAGCAAGGCGCGGCTTGGAAGACCTCGGCGGTCGGCAAGAAGTTCGGCGACTTCGTCGCGGAGAAGGGCGTCATCATCGTCTCCTGGATCTGGCAGGCCGGTGGCGTTGCCAGCCGCTCGGCGACCATCGTCAATCCCTCGGACGTGAAGGGCCTCAAGGTCCGCGGCGGCAGCCGCGAGATGGACATGGTCCTGCAGGCGGCGGGTGCCTCGACGCTCAACGTGCCGTCGAACGAAATCTATGCCGCGATGCAGACCGGCGCCTGCGACGCAGCGATCACCTCCTCGACCAGCCTGATCTCCTTCCGCCTGGAAGAGATCGCCAAGACGCTGACCACGGGCCGCGGCAAGTCGTACTGGTTCATGCTGGAGCCGCTGGTGATGTCGAAGTCGGTGTTCGACAGTCTCACCAAGGACCAGCAGGACGTCATCATGAAGCTCGGCGTCGAGATGGAGGCGTTCGGCACCAAGGAAGCCATGGCCGACGACCAGGCGGTCGCCGAGGTCTATGCCAAAAAGGGCGCCAAGGTCTCCGATCTCGACGAGGCGACCGTCGAGAAGTGGCGTGCCATCGCCCGCGACACTGCGTGGAAGGATTACGCCAAGCGCAGCCCGCTGTCGGCCGAGCTGATCAAGCTCGCCGAAGACGTGCACGTGTCCTGACCTGACGGATCGCCGATCGATTCGTCGCAATGGTTCACGGCATTCACGAAGCCGGAATTGAAGACCCGGCGGCGTCCTCCCCGGACGCCGCCGGCTTGCATAACCGCATCTTCGAAGGCGTCAACAGGCTGATCGTCGTCCTCTCCTCGGTGGCGCTGGTCGTCGCCGCGGTGGTGCTCACCTATGGCGTCGTCACTCGTTACTTCCTGCGCTGGTCGACCGACTGGCAGGATGAGATGTCGGTGTTCCTCATCGTCGGCGCCGTGTTCATGTCCTCGGCCGCGGTGCAGGCGCGCCGCGGCCACGTCGCCATCGAGGCGATCTCCGCTATGCTCTCCGCGCGCACCAATCGCTGGCGGCTGTTCTTTGTCGACGTGGCGACATTCGTGTTCTGCGCGTTCTTCGCCTGGAAATCGGCGCTGCTGCTGCAGGAGGCGATCGTCGAGGGCTATCGCTCGTCGTCGACCTGGCAGCCGCCGTTGTGGATTCCCTATTCGCTGATGACCGCCGGCATGACGCTACTCAGCATCCAGGTGCTGCTGCAGGTGATCGGTTTCATCGTCCGTCGGGGCCGCGCGGCATGAGCGTCGCGACCATCGGCTTTCTCTACGGCGGCGCCACGTTGCTGGTGATGTTCGCCGGCATGCCGATCGCCTTCGCGCTCGGCGCCGTGGCGACGGTGTTCATGATCATCTTCATGCCGGGCGGCTCGGTCGACACCATCACGCAGAACGTGTTCGAGGAGATGGCCTCGATCACGTTGCTCTCGATCCCTCTGTTCATCCTCAAGGGCGCCGCCATCGGACGCTCGCGCGCCGGGCAGGACCTTTACGGCGCGCTGCATGCCTGGCTGCATCGCATCCCCGGCGGGCTCGGCATCGCCAATGTCTTCGCCTGCGGCCTGTTCGCTGCGATGGCCGGCTCCTCGCCGGCGACCTGTTCGGCGATCGGATCGGCCGGCATCCCGGAGATGCGCAAGCACGGCTATTCCGGCGGCTTCGCCTCCGGGATCATCGCCGCCGGCGGCACTCTCGGCATCCTGCTGCCGCCCTCGATCACCATGATCCTTTACGCCGTCTCCGCCGAGCAGTCGCTCGGACGGCTGTTCCTGGCGGCGATTGGTCCAGCGCTGCTCCTTGTCGTCCTCTTTGCCGGTTATTCGATGTGGCGCTTCCGCCACGAATATCGCCGCGCCAAGGTCGTGCACGAGCAGGGCGGCGCCAAATCCGAGATCCTGCGCGTGGAGACGCTTTCAACGCGCGACAAGTTCGCGCTGCTGCCGCGTGTCATTCCTTTCGTGCTCCTGCTCACCGGCGTGATGGTCGCGCTCTATGGCGGCTACGCGACGCCGTCGGAGACCGCGGGTCTTGGCGCCATCCTCGCGCTCATTCTCATCGCCGTCATCTATCAAGTGTGGACGCCGGGCGAGCTGGCGCCGATCCTCACCTCGACGCTACGCGAGTCCACCATGCTGATGCTGATCATCGGCATGTCGCTGCTCTATTCCTACGTGATGAGCTATCTGCACATCAGCCAGTCGACCGCCGAGTGGATCGTGTCGCTGCATCTCTCGCGCTGGCTGCTGCTCATCGTCATCCTGCTGATGGTGATCGGGCTCGGCTTCTTCCTGCCGCCGGTCTCCATCATCCTGATGACGGCGCCGATCATTCTGCCGCCGCTGCGCGCCGCCGGCTTCGACCTGATCTGGTTCGGCGTGATCATGACCATCGTCATGGAGATGGGGCTGATCCATCCTCCGGTCGGGCTCAACATTTTCGTCATCAAGAACATCGCGCCGGATATTCCGCTGCGCGACGTGATGTGGGGCGTGATGCCGTTCGTCGCGCTGATGATCGTCTCGGTCGTGATCCTGTGCGTCGCGCCCGAGATCGCGACGTGGTTTCCGGCGTACTTCATGGGGTAGTCCGAGCGGCGCCCCGTCAATGATCGTAGTGTAGCTGTACCTCGACCGTGCCGCCGCCGGACGCCTTGCAATTGACGCGATCCGCAGTCTGCCGCAACAGATAGCCGGCAAGCAGCCGCTCGCCGTCTTCGCTGGCTACGATCTCCCGTGGGGTCGGCCGCCGATCGGGGATGAGCAGGGGCGTGCCGGCATAGCGGATGCGGATGTCCAGATTGAATTCGTCGAAGCTCGCCTCGACCTCGCTCCCGTGGTCGACGACCTCAAGCACCTGCACGACGCCGAAGATCGCCCGGCTGATGATGTCGCGCCGCGCGCCCCAACGTCCGCCTTGCTCAGATAGAAACTGCTCAATCGTCTCGCGATCAACGTGGCCGGGTTCGAGCTTCATCGTCACGCGTTGCCGGACGCCGATGCGCATCAGCAAGTTGAGCAGCACCGCGGATACGGTCCCGAGAACCAATCCACTCTCTAAAATAGGATGGAACAGGCCGGGAGCGTGCGCCAGCAGATCTTGGCTCGTGTTTGGCAGCATCGCCATGGCAAACGAGAAGCCGATGACGATGATCTTGCGGGAGTCCAGCAGACGCGCAGTGATCGCTTGTATACCGCTTGCAAAGACGAATGCGGCGGCGAAGAAAAACGCCGCGCCGACGACGGGAGCGGGAATGGTGGTGATCAGCGCTGCCGCCGCCGGCATCAACGACAGCAGAGCGAACACGATGGAGATAACGTAAGCGAGCGAGCGGCTGGTGACTCCCGTCGCCGCGGACAAGCCGACGCTCGAGCTGTACGTGTTGATTCCCATGCTCCCAATCGTTGCGGAAACGACCATGGCGATGCCGTTGGCGAGCAATCCGCGGCTCAGTGAGGAGAAATTGGGTCGCACCCAGTCGGCGTCGTTGATCCGCTGCGCGTAGGAGACGTTGGCCGTCAGATTGAGGATTCCGGCGATGGCGATGATGGCAAACGGCGCAATCAGGCTCGCATCGAAACGCCACTGCAGGAGCTCCAAGCTGGGAAGACGCAGAAGCGGCAGCCCCTGGCTTGGCATGCCGGTGGAAAAATCGAGGATGCCAAACGCGGCGCTGGCGCCGTAACCCACTGCAACGCCAAGCAGCAGGCAGAACATTCGCAAAAAGCCTTTGGTCCAAACGTTCAGGATCACCATCGTCGTCAACGATACGGCGGCGATCGCAAGATCTTCGGACATCACGGTGCTGCTCGTGGCCTCGGACAGGCTGTAGCGCACGCCGAGCACCGCCATGAACAGGCCGACGACGGCGATGACAAGACCCGCGATCTCGGGTGGCAGCAGAAAGCGGACCCGCCGCAACACGGGCGCTATCGCCGTCTGCAGGATGCCGGTGACGACGGTCATGCCGAACACCAGCGGCAGCCCGCCGATATGCGCCGCCGAGACGGAAGGACCGAGATAGAGTTGCGAGCAACCACCGGGACACAAATACCCGGATCCAATGAAACGGCTTTTCGTGCACAGCAGAAGTGTCGCGATGGCCAGAGACAGCATTGAAACTGAAACAAAATCGAGAAGTCGATCAGGAGACAGATGCGCTTCGCGGCCGAGGATGATCGGATAGAGCAGCGACGTCGACATCAGCGCTGCCTGTTGAAGGCCAGCTGCGATGAGCACCGCACGCGGCGGCGTTTCATCGACCGAATAGAGCAATCCCGGCGGGCGTGACATTTTCGAAACGATCCCGCCCGTTAAAGCCTGCCCAGCGCATCTTCACGTGAACCGTGAACGGTAAAGGCCTCGAGCAGGCCGCCCATTTCGAACAGCTCGCGCGCCTGGCCCGCGAGACCGCACAGCACCACGCGCGCCTCGTTGCGTTCCGCCTCGTCGGTGACGACGAGCAGCACGCGGAAGGCCGCGCTCGTCAGATAGAGCACTTCCTTGAAGTCGAGCAAAATCGTCTTCTCTCCGGACGAAAACAACCCGTTCAGCCGGTCCAGGAGGTCCGCGGCGTTGGCGCTGTCGATCCGACCGCCGATCGACAGGATACATACCGAGCCGGCATGACTGTCCTCCATCCGAAGCGCGGTCTTGTTCATGTTGTTGTCCTCCCCGAGCCCGGCGGACCCAACGCGCAGAGCTTCGTCAGCGTCGTGTGGTTGCGGTTGCCCAATCTTGTATAGCCGATCCGGTCGACGAGTTGCTTGGTCATTTGCAGCCCCAGCCCGCCTGGCCGTGGTCGCTGCGCGGCCTGCGGCTTGTCGCGTTGCGGCGCATCGTGCGGGTCGAACATCCGGCCGTCGTCGATGATCTCCACTTCGACACCATCATGCCGCGCCGCAATGTGAATCTCGATCTCGTGCGTGCCCCCCTCGGGCCACGCATACTTTATGACGTTGCTGACGACTTCGTCGAGCGCGACCTGCAGCTGGAACAGCGACTTCTCCGGCATCCCGTGCTCGGCGGCGACACGCTCCATCGCCGAGGTCAAAGCCGGGAGCTCTGTCACGTCGTTGCGAATGATGAGGTGCGTGGTTTGCGGTAAGGGCATCGGCTATTTCGCCACGAAATGAGGTCCCGGTCAGGCTTCGGCTTGCAGCCGGGTCGCTGCAGGCTGCCAGCGCAGCGCGAGCATGGTCACATCGTCGTATTGCGGCGCATCCCCCCTGAAGAGATCGACCTTGGCCTTGATCGTATGCACCAGTTCGGCCGGCGACAGTGCGGACGCGGTGCGCAAGACCGCCTGCAGCCGCGCATTGCCATAGAGTTCATCCGCGGAATTCATCGCCTCGGTCACGCCGTCGCTGAACACAAGCACACTGTCATCGGGCATGAGAGTCACGGTTCGCTCGGCATATGCAGCAGCGGTGCGAACAGCGAGCGGCATTGCCGGTTTGTCGTTGAGCGGCTCGGAGCAGCCGGAAGCACGCAGCAGGCACGGCGGCAGATGGCCCGCGTTGATGTAGGTGAGCACGCCCGTTTTGATGTCCAGCACGCCGAGGAACAGCGTCACGAACATGCGATCGCGGTTGTTTTGGCAAAGCTCGCGGTTCACGGCCTCGGCGATGTGCACGGGAGTGATCTGACCACCGCACGCTTTCTGCCAAAGTTGTACGGCCATTCGCACGAGGCTGCGCGTGCGCGCCATGAACATCGCTGCGGCGGCGCCTTTGCCGGAGACATCGCCGACGAGGAAGAAGAGCAGGCGGTCCGAAGCATAGAAAAAATCGTAGAAATCGCCGCCCACTTCGCGTGCCGGCTCCATCACGGCATGGATTTCGACCGGCTGCTCCGGCGTGCACTTCGGAAAAACCAACGGCAACATACCCAGTTGCAGCTGGCGGGCCGCATCCATCTCCTGCTCCAGCCGCGCCAGGCTTGCCTTCACCTCATCGCGCAGCCGTTTCTTTTCCAGGCTGGCGCCGACACGCGCGCGCAGGAGCGTCGGATTGAACGGTTTGGTGAGATAGTCTTCAGCGCCGAGCTCGACACAGCGAATGACGCTGTCGATCTCGTCGAGCGCCGAGATCATGATGATCGGCATGTCGCGCAGCTTGGGCGACGCCTTCACCTGCTCGAGGACCTCATAGCCGTTCATGTCCGGCATCATGATATCGAGCAGAACCAGATCGAACGGCTTGGCCTTGAGTTGATCGAGCGCCTCGCGCCCATTCGCTGCCATGGTGAGGTTCTTATAGCCTTCGCGTTGGAGCCGGCGTGTCAGCGTGTAGCGGTTGTCGTCGTTGTCGTCGACGACGAGTAACGCGGGATCGGCAGCCGTCACGATGCGGCCCTCTCCGCAAGTTCTTTGATCTTTGCCAAGAGGCGCGGCAGCTCCACGGGCTTCGTATCGAAATCGTCGCACCCCGCGGACAGGGCCTTTTCGCGGTCGCCGGTCATGGCATGCGCGGTCAAAGCGATGATCGGAATGTGCTTGGTGTCGGCACTCGCCTTGATTTGGCGCGTTGCCTGCCAGCCATCGAGCACCGGCAGGCTCAAATCCATCAGGATCACGTCCGGCTGCTCGCTCGACGCCATTGCGACGCCTTGCGCACCATCGGTGGCGACAACGACGGTGTGGCCGGCCCTGGTCAGCCGGTTCTTCAGCATGAAGATATTGTCGTCGTTGTCCTCGACGTACAAAATTTTCATTTACGCCTCTGGGTGCGGTTCGCCGCGCTGTCGCTCCACGCATTTCGCCAGGGCACTGCGCATCTCGCGCAGCATCTCATCACGATCGGTTTTCTGAATGATGCGTTCGACGCCACCGTTGAGCCGCTTGCGGTCGTCATCGGTGAGGTCCTTGGCGGTTACGATCACCACGGGGATATCGCGCCATTCGACGCTTCGGCGCATTTCCTCCAGGAATTCGAACCCGTCCATCTCCGGCATCATCAAGTCGAGGATGACAACATCAGGCCGGCCCTCGCGCAATTTTGTCAGCGCGTCGCGTCCGTCGCTGGCCTCTGTCACGGTCCAGCCCTGCTGTTCAAGGGCCGCCCGCATCTGGCTGCGCCCCAGGTCGTCGTCATCCACCATCAGGAGCGGACGGCCGGTCGGACCGCACAGCGCGCTTAGCACGTCCAAAAGCTTTTGCCGGTCGACGGGCTTCACCAGATACTCGGTGGCGCCGAGCGCATAGCCGCGGTTCTTCTCGTCAACGATCGTCATCAGAATGATCGGCAGGTCGACCAAATCCGGATCGCCTTTGATAGCGGCGAGGACCGTCCAACCGTCGAGATCGGGCATCATGATATCCAGCGTCACCGCAGCCGGATGCAGTTCGCGCGCAAGGCGCAACCCCTCCTTGCCGCCGCCAGCCTTGGCGACGGAAAACCCTTCCCGCTCCAGGAAGCGGCCGACGACGTCACGCACCGTTGCGTCATCATCGATGACGAGGATCAACGGCGAGCTGCTCGGCCCTGCCTTGACGGTGAGCGGCGGGGCGGCTTGCGCAACGGCCGCGGGCGCATCCCCGTCGACAGACGCCGGCAAGCGAATCGTGAACGTCGAGCCTTTGCCCAGCTCGCTTTCGACTGTGATATCGCCATGCATGAGCTGGCAGAAGCGCCGACTGATGGCGAGGCCGAGGCCGGTTCCACCATATTTGCGCGTCGTCGACGAATCCGCTTGGGAGAATTCCCGGAAAAGCTTGCCCACCTGCTCCGGCGTCATGCCAATGCCGGTATCGGTGACCGCGATCGTGACCCAATCGGCTCCGGATTGCTGACGCCGCTCTGCCCGCACCGAGACCGTACCGCCCTCGGTGAACTTGTTGGCGTTGCTCAGCAGGTTGAGCAGCGCTTGTCTCACGCGCGTCTCGTCGGCTCGCATGACACCAATATCTGGAGAGTAATCGACCACCACACGGTTGTTGTTCTTGGCCGCGAGCGCTTCGATGGTTTTGATGGTATCGACGATCAAAGGAGTGACCGCGAACTCCTCGATGTGAATCTCCATCTTGCCGGCCTCGATCTTTGACAGATCGAGGATGTCATTGATCAATCCGAGAAGATGCCGTGCGGCGCGCAGCACGCGATCGAGCGGCTCGATTTCATCCTCGCGGCTGAGGTCTTGGGCATCCTCGCGCAACATTTCGGTGACGCCGATGATGGCGTTCAACGGCGTACGCAGCTCGTGTGACATGTTGGCGAGGAATTGCGACTTGTGCTGGCTTGCGGTTTCAAGCTGGCGGCTTTTTTCCTCGATCTCGTTGAACAGCCGTGCGTTCTGGATCGCTAAAACCGATTGATCGGCAAAGGTCTGCAAGAGATCGACCGTTTCCTTGGGGAACTCGCCGGGCTGCTTCCGCCGCACCACCAGCGCACCAATGATGCGGTCGGAGCGCACCAGCGGCACCACGAGCAATGCCCGGAATCCCGCCTGTACGACGATATCCAGCACCATCGATCCATCGGCCAGCGCGTCGGCGATCTGTATTGGCGCGCGCCCCGCGGCGGCCCTGCCGACCGCCGTCTCACCGGCGCTGATGCCCCGGTTTCGAATAGCCGCGACAACCTCGTCGTCCATCCCATGCGTTGCACGCGGTTGGAATTGACCCGAGGATTCATCGAAGGTGTAGATCGTGCCCGCCTCGGTTCCGGATAGCTGGACGGCTTTCGACACGATGGTTGTCAGCACCGTCTCCAGATCGAGCGTCGAGTTGATTGCCTGGGTGACGTCTCCGAGTGCGCTTAACTCTCGAACCGATCGGGAAAGCTCGTCGGTGCGCGCCCGCAATTCTTTGCTGACTATGGCAAATACGTCCACGGCGCGTGCCATCGCGCCGATTTCGTCACTGCGCTTGGTGCCCGGCACGACAACATCAAGCTTGCCCGAGGCGATCGAGCTCATGACCGAGATCATATGCGTGATGGGCCGGGAGATCGCTTGTCCGACACGCAACGTAATGATGATCGCAGCGACGACGAGGACAATCGAGCCCAGGAATAAATAGAGTGAAAAACTTCGGATGAAGTCGGATGTCGTGCTCTCCGTGGTTTGCGCCGACGCCAGCGACCGAGTCGCCAATTCGACGATGTAGCTCTGCAGCTGCTCGTATTGCGCCATCGTCGTGCTGATGGTCATGCTGCTGACGGCCGCGCCGTCGAGAATTCGCTGAGAGACGCCTCGATGGATGGCCAGAAAATCCGCGATATTGGCGACGGCGTCGGACTGTCCTGAATCGGCTGTCGACTTCACCTTTTCGAACAGGCCGTCGACGTTTTTGTATTTCGCCATGATCAAGCGGCGCAGGTCACGCAGCGCATTGTCGTCATTGGCAAGACGCTGGCGCAGCTGCGCATATCGAAGCACGTCCGATTGGACTTCCGCGACGGCGAGCAGAAGCTGCGTCGTCGTGGTCGAGGTCGTCAGTGAGCCGCCAACCACCTGAAGGAACGCCGCCTGCTGGCGGCGCACGGCCAATTCGGAAACGAGCATCACGCAGAGCATCAGCGCGATGACGCAGACCGGTGCGATGAACACCTTTACGGTTATGGGGAGTCTGTTCAGCACGTTGTCTGCCGCTCGAATATCACTGTTGTTCGGTTTCGCAGTGGGTCGCGAAGAGCTTCACTTGTGTTGACACCGGAGTGAGCTCGTTCAACGGGCGGCATCTGCCGCCCCAGCATATCGTATAGCCGGCCGCGAAAGGAGAGTTGGCCAGCAGCACCTCCGGCAGCGGACCAATCGACGGTCGATAATGCCACCAGCCGTCGTGCCATGTCGCGTCGTCCGGCGGATCCATTCCGGCACCGCTGCGTTTCACCCGCGCTTCCTTAATGACCAGCGCGCCATTCTCGATCGCATAGTCCTCTTCCCATGGAGTTCTCTCGACGGTATGGACCCACGACAAGGTGATCTTGTCGGTTGGAAGAACGACGGTAGCGCTGCCCGCAGCGAACGCTATGCACATCGCGCCGAGCATGGTTCGTTTGATCGTAATGGATCAATGAAGCGCGCCGATTTCTTTAAAGTAACGCATCGCACCCGGGTGAATGTCGATGGGGCGCCGGATGAGAGCGTTCTCCAGGCTGATCACCTTCGCAGCCGGATGCGCGGCTTGCACCTCTTTGAGGTTGGCGAAGATGGCCTTCGTCATTCGGTACACGAGGTCGTCGGGCACATCGGCGCTGGTGACGAAGAAGTTGTTCAACGCAGCCGCGGGAACCGCCGCCTCCTGGGTCTGGTAAGTGTGCGCGGGAATGTCGGCCAAGAAGAACGCGCCATGCGTGTTGTCGATCAAATCCGACGTCACCGGAACCAGGGAGATGGCCATCTTGGACTCGGCGCGCTTCACGGCGGCAACGCCCAGACCCGCGGAGATGATTGCAGCGTCCAGCCTTTGGTTGGCCATCAACTCGACGCTTTCGCCATACTCCAAATATTCAACGTCGGCGAGATCGGCATAGCTCATGCCCGCCGCGCTCAAGAGCGCGCGCGCGTTCAGTTCGTTGCCGCTGCGCGAGGCGCCAACCGACACGCGCCGGCCACGCAGATCTTTCACTGATTTGATATTGGCGTCTTGTCGCGCGATGATGTGAATGAAATTCGGATAGGCGGCAGCTACCAAGCGAATCTTGGTCCGCGAGCTCGGAAAGCCGGCCTCCGGATTTCCTTTCGCTGCCTCGGTCAGGATGTCGCCCTGGGCCAGCGCCAGTTGCCCTTTTCCGTTCTGCAGGAGATTGAGATTCTCCACGGTCGCCTGGGTGGACAGGACCGAAATTTTTGCATCCGGCAACTCGCGTTGGAAAATCTTCTGCAACGCCAGGCCCACCGGATAGTACACGCCGCTGGTTCCGCCGGTTAAGATGATGATGTCATCCGCCAAGCTTGGCGTCATGAAGCAAGCCAGCGCGAGTGCGGCCAGCCAAAAAACCTTCACGAAGCGCATCCTCCCCTCCCTTTTCTGCCCCTGGATGGTCCGCCAACTTGCTTATATCGTTCGCGGCCTTCGTGAGCGCCGTCGCGTTGTCTTCCCCGGACTCGACACGGCGTTTCGCCCAGCGGCACAAGCCGGGTTACACCGCGCGGAAAGGCGCGTGGCGACTTCCAATGCCAGCGTCATGATGTCGTCGAGATCCCCAGGCCAGGTCCATCAGAGCATGAAATGAAGACATGCGGAATGGACTCCGAAGCTCGACCTTCCACGCGGAATCCCTGAGATACGGCCCCGTGGAAAATCAGTGCAAGTCGGGCTCTCGTCCCTTAAGTCATTGATCTTCTTAAGCTGTGCCTGCACGCGCATCTCGGCGTCCGCGCGTGGATTTTGCCTTTTTTCTTCCGTACAGTTTTCACCCAACGCAGTTCCGATTCAAAAAAATATGCAATCCATGCCGTCGCCCCGCATGGGGATATGGACGTTTCTCCGCCGGATCGGCGCGTATCTTGGACCGCATCGTGGCGCGTGCATTGTCCTGCTCGGCTTGATGGCCGTCGATATTGCCTATGCCACCGGCGCTTCGCTGAGCTTCAAATACCTGGTCGATGACGCGATCGCGCCGCGCGATATCCGCATGCTGAGCCTGATTCTCGGCCTGCTCGCCGGCGGCTTCGTCCTGGCGGCGGCCTCATCCATCGGGCGCGATTACCTGTATGCACGTTTGAGCGCCGATGTGCTCCGCGATATCCGCGTGCGCTTGTTCGATCACCTGCAGCGCCTGTCGATGGAGTTTTATGCCCGCGTCCCGACCGGCGACATCCTGGCGCGCTTGTCGTCGGACGTCGCTTCGGTCGAGACGGCGGTGGTTCTCGCGCTGCCTGGCGGCCTCCTTAGTCTGCTCAGTCTCGCCGTTTCCGTCGCGATCCTCTTCACCCTCGAATGGCGCCTGGCTTTGCTGACCGTCCTCGCTTTGCCGCTGTGCCTGCTGGGCCAGCGTATCTTCGGCGCGCGCGCCTTGGAGGCCGGCTATCGCCTCAAACAAGCCGAAGGCGAAAATCTCGCGATGCTGCAGGACGTGCTCAATGCACCTCAGGTGATCAAGGGCTATTCCCTCGGCGAGTTTTTGGCCGGCAAATTCCTGAGGCAGTCGGAAGGGCTGCGCCAATTCAGTCTGCGCGCCAATTTCCTCAATTTTCTCCTGGAGCGCACGCCGCTGCTCGGGATGCGGATCTTTTATATCGCGATCCTGATTGTCGGCAGCATCCTGGCATTTTTCGATTTGCTGACCATCGGCTCGCTGGTCGCCTTTCAGGCTTTCGTCATTGCCATCAACGAATCCGTCACCTGGCTCACCTCGCTCATTCCTTACCTGATGCGCGCCGCGACCGGCATGCAGCGCCTCGATGAGGTGTTTGCCGAGGTGCCAAAGATCACCGACGCGGCCGACGCCGTATCTTTAGCGCCGCTGCGACAGCAGATCGAATTCAAGGGCGTGTCGTTCGGATATGGCCGCGCCGCGTCGAGCCTCGACGACATCGACTTGCGCATCGGCCGCGGCGAGCACGTCGCCTTCGTTGGCCCGAGCGGGTCCGGTAAAAGCACGATCATCAATCTGCTGCTGCGCTTCTACGAGCCGGATCGCGGCAGCATCTGCTTTGACGGAACGGATACACGGCAAGCGACACAAGCTTCGCTGCGCGCCCGCATCGGCATCGTGTTTCAGCAGAGCCTGCTGTTCAACACCACGGTGCGGGAGAACGTCCGCATGGGGCGCCTCGAGGCGACAGACGCGCAGGTAGAGACGGCGGCAAGGCAGGCGGAAATCCATGGCGCGATCGTGCGCATGCCGTCGGGCTACGATACGCCGGTCGGCGAGCGGGGCGACGCCCTGTCAGGTGGCGAGCGGCAACGGCTGGCCGTCGCCCGGGCGCTGCTGCGCGATCCGGATATCATCGTGCTCGACGAAGCCACCTCCGCGCTCGATCCCGCTACGGAAGCGGCCATTCTCGACACCGTCGAGCGCGTCTTCCAGGGCCGCACGGTGATTTCGGTCACCCATCGTCTGGAGACGGCGGCGCGGATGCAACGGATTTTCGTGTTGGACCGCGGCCGACTGCGTGAGTCCGGCACCCATGATGAGCTGTTGGCGCGCGGCGGAGTCTATAGCCGGCTGTGGCACAAGCAGAGCGGATTGAAGGTCAATGTCGAAGGCACGCACGCCAGCGTCGACATCGATTGGCTGCAAACGCTGCCGTTCCTGAGGATGGTGGACAACAACACCCTGGCGGAAATCGCGGGGCGTTTTGTCACGGAGCGCTTTGCGGAAAATCGCGACATCGTCGTCGAGGGCGATCAGGGCGACAAGTTCTACATCATCGTTCGTGGCCGCGTGATCGTCTTCAAGAAGGAGCAAGCCGGACCCGGCGACGCGCCGGTCGTTCTCGAGCTCGGCGATTATTTCGGCGAGATCGCGCTCCTGCGTGACGTCCCGCGCACCGCGACGGTGCGCACGCTGACGCCCGGCATTTTCCTGACGCTCAATCGCGGCCAGTTCCTCGATCTGATGGAGCAGGCGCCGGATCTGCGCAAAGCCATGGAGCAGAGCCATCTCGGCGCCGTCAGCAAGGCGACTGCAAGCGAGCTCCGTGCCTTGGAAGGCAAGGGCGCTTGAGCCATGGCGGTGTATCTTGACTGGCCGCTCGCCGAAATTCCCGATCTCGTTTCGCAATATGACCGTTACGCCGAAATCTACGATCTGATCTTCAAGTCACGCGGCGACGACATCAATTTCTACGTCGGGCAGGCGTGCGAGATTCTGCCGCGAGGCGGCGACATCCTCGAGCTCGGGACCGGCACCGGACGGCTGGCGGAAGGTCTTGTTGCCGCCGGATTTGGCGTCGTCGGCATCGATTTCAGCAAGGGCATGCTGCGCCGCGCTTATGAACGGCAACAGCGGATCGGCGCCAACTTCGTCCCGCTCTATGCCGATATCAAGACGATGGCGCTGCAGCGGAAGTTTCCACTCATCGTTGCCCCGTTTGGCATGATGGCGCACTTGCTCACCGCGGCGGAGCGGCTTGCGGTCATGCGCGTCGTCTTCGATCACCTCGAGCCCGGCGGCCATTTCATCTTCGACGATCTGCCGAACTGGATTTCCGGACCGGCCAAGGGCGATACGCTCGATAGCATCGGAGCCGCCACCGACCCGGACACCGCATTGCAGGTGCGCGCGACCAGCACGTCGATCGACATTGCCGGCGAGCCACTCACGCTGTGCTATCATTTTCTCGACTGGTTCAACGCGGACGGGCTCATTCGGCGCGTCTCGGTGCGGGTGGTTTTCCGCAACACCGCGCTCGAGGATGATCTTCGCTGGCTTGCTGAAGCAGGCTTTCAAGACGTCCAGCTGCTCGGCGGATTTGATCGTCGTCCCTTTGTCACGGCTCAGCCGAGCGCCAATGCGAGGCTCATCGTAACGTGCGTCCGTCCCCCACGGGCGCGACGCGAGTCGGCATCGTGATGACGAGCGATTGAGCGACCTCTTTACTTCACCACGACGGTGGTGCCGACCGGAACCCGCTTATAGAGATCCGCCACGTCGGTGTTCCGCATCCGGAAACAGCCGGAGGATTCCGCTTCACCGACAGAGTCAGCATCGGGAGAGCCGTGGATCCGGTAGAGCGTGCTGCCCAAGTACATCGCGTGCGTGCCGAGCGGATTTTCCGGATCGCCACCCTTCATGTGCCTCGGCACATCCGGTTGCCGCGCAATCATCTCCGGGGGCGGCGTCCAATCCGGATTTTCCTTTTTCGCGGTGATCTTGTGCGTGCCCTTCCACTGGAAGCCGGTGCGGCCGACACCGATGCCGTAGCGCAATGCCGTTTCACCGTCTTGAATGAGATAGAGCCGCCGCTCTGCCGTATTAATGACGATTGTGCCGGGCGAATATTTGCTTGGATAGCTCACGCTGGTGCGGCCGAGGTCCGTGCCGTCCAGGCCAAAGATGTTGTAGATGCCCTTCTTCGATGCGCCGCCGCGCAGGATTTCCAGCCGCTCCTTGTCGGACGCGACTTGCGCGCGACTGGCGGCACCAGGCAGGCCGATGATGACGGCGAAGGTCGCGATAATCGCAATAAGATGTTTCACGAGAGCTGCCCCCGATAGAAAAGCTGCCACGCTGTAGGGATGAGCCTACGGTCTTCGTCGTGCGAACGCAATTGCACACGGCGCTCACGCCACGCCCTCAGCGCGTGAAGCAGATTTCGGGTGACTCTCGCCGCGATCTTGCCGGTATGCTCGGCCTTGTCGAAGCTGAGAGCACCGAGGCTGAGAAATGGTCACGAAGACCTTCGGGATCGTGAGTCCCGAGCGGCAAAAGACGATGAGCGGGCTGGAGTTCGTCACCGGCCTCGCGACGGGAACGTTGCCGCTCAACTCGATGGCCGAGACCTTGGGCTATGACATTGTCGAGGCCGAAAGCGGTCGTGTCGTCGTTACAGTCACTCCAACCGACGCTCACCTCAATCCGGCCGGCACGGTGCACGGCGGCCTATCGGCAATTCTCCTTGATACCTGCATGGGTCTCGCCATCCGGACGATGCTCGAGAAGGGCACCGACAGCACGACGCTCGAGTTCAAGATTTCGCTCGTGCGCGCCATCACGCCGCAGACTGGCCCGATCAGGGCCGAGGGGAAAGTGCTCAACTGCGGCCGGCGCATCGGCACGGCGGAAGGCCGCGTCACCGACAGCAACGGACGATTGCTCGCGCACGGGACGACGACCTGCCTCATTTTCCCGAGCTAGCAGCTACTCGGCCCAGATGAGCCAGCGCCGCTGCAGCGCCGTCATCGCGGCATCGAGCACGAGCCCGATGCCGAGCATCACCAGGATGTAGGCGAACACCGTCGGGCTTTCGAAGAAGCGCTGCGAATAGACCAACGTCGCGCCCATGCCGCCGCCGCCCGCCACCATCTCGGCGGTGAATGTGGTGATCAGCGCCACCGGAAGCGCGATGCGCAGCGTCGCGAAGACGCGCGGCAGGCAGGCGGGCAGGGTGATCTTCCACAGCATGCGCCGCTCCCCGGTGCCGAGCGAGGCCGCCGACCAGAAATAGATGCGGCTCACGGCCCGCGCCGCGCTGTAGGTGCCGATGATGACCGGAAACACGCAGGCGAAAGCGACAAGCAGGATTTTCGACGTGCTTTCGATGCCGAACCAGAGCACGAACACCGGCAGGAAGGCGATCTTCGGCGACGGGAAGGCGAGCGCGACGATTGGATCGACGAGCCAATTCGCGGCACGGCTGTGCGCCATGCTCATGCCGAGCAGGATCCCGATGACACCGGCGAGCGCCAGCCCGGCGAAGGCACGCATCAGGCTGATCGCGAGATCGACGAAGAGGCTCGCGTCGGCGGCGCTTTGCCAGAGCTGCGCGGCGACGACGGAGAACGGCGGCAACAGGATCGGCGGTGCCAGTTTGGCGCGGCCGGCAATTTCCCAGATCGCGATCAGCAGCAGGATCGAGGCGATT
Organism: Pseudolabrys sp.; assembly: GCA_035651015.1. GTDB lineage: Bacteria > Pseudomonadota > Alphaproteobacteria > Rhizobiales > Xanthobacteraceae > Pseudolabrys. Next base: position 21,692 of record DASRGN010000058.1, read on the forward strand.
GAGCGCAGCCGGAGGCTGATGAGGGAGGGCGCCTTGGCCATCACGAACCCTCTGCCGCGGATTCGTGCCAGCGCAGCGCCTGGCGCCGTATCGCCAGCAGCGCGCGGTCGGCGAGAAAGGCGACGATGACGATGCAGACGATCGCCGCGAACATGTAGTCGTAAGTGCCGTTCTCGCCATACATGAAGACGAGCTTGCCGATACCGCTGGTCGAGGCGATCATTTCCGAGGAGATCGCCAGCACGAACGAAAAGCCGAGCGCGATGCGCAGCCCGGTGAAGATGTCGGGAAGCGCGTGGCGCAGGTAAATCCGCGTCAGCATCTTGCGCTCGCGGGTGCCGAGCGCATGCGCGCTCCAGGTGAGAACACGTGGCGTGGTCGTGACGCCGTGCGCGGTGTTGACCACCATCGGCAGCAGGCAGGCGAGGAAAACGGCGCAGATGGCGGTGGTGCTGCCGATGCCGAACCAGAGGGCGAACAGCGGGATCAGCGCCGACTTCGGCAATGAATAGGTGCCGCCGACGATCGGCGCCACATAGGCATTGAAGACCCGCGAGCGCGCCATCATCAGACCGAGCCAGATGCCGGCGACGGCGCCGAGCGCGAGCCCGGTGAACGAGCGGAACAACGTGATGAGGAGGTTGCGGCCGATCTCACCGCCGGTGAGAAGGTCAAGGAGCGCAAGCGCGATCGCGCGCGGTGACGGGGCGAACGCCGGGTTGAGCAGCCCCGCCGCGCTCGCCGCCTGCCAGAGCGCGACAAGCATGACCAGCGGCGCGACGCGCCAAGCCGCGTCGCCTGCAGCGCCTGCGATGGTCCGCTCAGGGCGCATCGGCCTTGGCGGCGGCGAGCGCCTGGCGGCGCACGCTCAGCCACACCTCGTTGCGGACCTTGTTGAAGGCGTCGGAGAGGAAAATCTCCTCGCGCGTCTTGTTGCGATCGAGATTGACGGTGAACTCCTCGACGATCTGCCCCGGTCGCGCCGACATCACGCAGATGCGGTTCGACAGATACACCGCCTCGTTGACGTCATGCGTCACCATCAGCACGGTCTTGCGCGTGTCGACCCAGATGCGCAACAGCTCGTCCTGCATGATCTCGCGCGTCTGCGCGTCGAGCGCGCCGAGCGGCTCGTCGAGCAGCAGGATCGATGGATCGCAGGCGAGCGTGCGCGCGATGGCGACGCGCTGCTTCATGCCGCCGGAGAGCTCACGCGGAAAGCGATCCTCGAAGCCCTCGAGGCCGATCAGCGCAATGAGCCGCGCGACGATGGCGTCGCGCTCGGCGCCAGCCATGGCCTTCTCGTCAAGGCCGTAGACGATGTTGCCGCGCACGGTGAGCCAGGGAAACAACGCATATTCCTGGAACACAACGCCGCGTTCGGTGCCGGGCCCGCTCACGCGTCGGCCCTCGACCAGCACGTCGCCGTCGGCCTCGAGGAAGCCGCCGACGATGTAGAGCAGCGTGCTCTTGCCGCAGCCGGACGGGCCGACGATCGAGACGAATTCACCCGCATCGAGCTTGAGGTTGGTGCCGCGGAGCGCTTGCACGCCGCCGCGGCCGGTGACGTAGGTCTTGGAGACGCCGCGAATCTCGATCTTCGGCGGCATCACTTCGCGCAGGGATGCGGCAGGTAGCTGAGATCGATGTATTTGGCCGCGTCGACCTTGGCGGGGATGAGCTTTTCTTCGAGCATGGCGTCGATCGGCTTCTGCACCACGTCGGCGGTGAGGCAGCCGTTCGGATCGCGATAATAATCGCGCGGTGTCGCGAAATAGCTGTCGAGCACGTCTCTCGGTGACTTGGTGAAAGCCGAGACCAGCTCCAGCGCCTTCGCGCGGTTGGCCTTGTCGTAATACCAGGCGAGCCCGGTGACGTAGTCGGCGAGGAAGCCCTTCACCGCGTCGGCGTTCTTCTTGAGGAAGTCGGTCGCGGCGACCTGGAAGATGACTGACGACGGGCCGAAGGCATCGCCGCCGGTGAACAGCGCGCGCAGATCGCCCTTCGGGCTCTCCACGGCGAGGAAGGGAATGACCAGCACGCCGCAGTCGATGCGCTTTTCGCGGATCGCCGCGGCCATGTTGGGGAAGTTGACCTCGACGATCTGCACGTCGGACTTGGGGTCGAGCTTGTTCTTCTTCAGCACGACGCGCAGCACCAGGTCGACTGCCGAGCCGAAGGCGTTGACGCCGACCTTCTTGCCCTTGAGGTCGGCGATCGATTTGATCGGGGAGTCCTTGAGCACGAAGAACGTGTTGCTGGCGTTACCCTTGTGGCCGTCCTGGTAGTTGTCGGAAATGATGGTCAGGCCGCCGGGGACGGCGTTTTTCGTCGTCGCGACCGCGAAGGTCGCGAAGGACTGCGTCGCCAGATCGACCTGGCCGGAGGCGAGCAGCGTCGCCGCTTCCGGGGTGCCGCGCGTGAACGTCATCTCCAGCGTGTAGGATTTTCCGTAGTTCTTGAGCACGTTCTGCTTGAGATGGTCGAGGAAGATGATCGTTTCCATCTCGTTCGGGCCGATGCCGCCGCCCGTCGCGTAGCGGATGTTGATCGGAGCGGCGCGCACACCGCGCGACATGAATGGCATTGCGAGCGTCGCGCTGCCCGCGGCGAGAACGTGACGGCGTGAGAATGGCACCGGCTTCATAAAACCCTCCCGCGAATGACATTATTGTTTCGATGACTGTATTATGCCGCCGTGACCGCGTCGATGGTCCGGCCCGGTTTGGAGAGCATGCCCGCCATGAAAGTCGAGACTTTGCAGCCCGACGCGCTGCCGCAGCGCATCGTCAATGGTCACCTGCTATATTCTCACGTGGTGATAGTGGAGGCCGGAAAGCTCATCTTCATTTCCGGGCAGCTCGCGCGCAACAAGGATGGGCAGATCGTCGCTCCCCGCGACATGCGCGCGCAGATCAAGCAGGTCGGCGAGAATCTCAAGCAGGCGCTTGCCGCCGCCGGCGTCGGGCTTGATGCGCTGGTGAAGACGACAACCTTCGTCACCGACATCGACGAGTTCTTCAAGCACGTCGACGTGCGTCACGACTATCTCGGCGTCAGCCTGCCGGCGAGCACGACGGTGGAGGTGCGCCGCCTGTCGCATCCGGATCTCGTCGTGGAGATCGAGGCGGTCGCGGTGAAGCCGTGAGCGGCGCCGTGTCCGCGCGCTTGCGCCTGTGCATGCTCGCCATTGCCGCAGTCTTTGCGACGCAGGCCGCGGCGGCGCAAACCGTGCTCACGGTGGCGCAGCATTTTGTCGGCGGATCGGACGATCCGCGTCAGGACATGCTCGACATTCTCAGCCGCAAGCTTGCCGCCGCCGGCGCGGGTCTGACGCTGCGCGTCCTGCCGCCGAGCGCCGGTAGCGACCCGTGGTCGGCGCTGAGCGACGGCAAAACCGACATCGTCTCCGTGTCCGCCGATGCGCTGGTCAATCCGCCGGCAGGTTTGCGGGTGAGCCTGCTGCCGACGCTGGTTCGCGATCACGCGCATGCCGAGCGGCTGAACCATTCGCCCTTTGTCGGGTTGCTCAAGGCCGAGCTTGCCGAGCGCGGTGTCGATGTCCTCGCCGGGACCTGGTTCGCCGGCGCTGTCGGCTCGACGAAATCTTGCATTCGCGCGCCGGCCGACGCGCGCGGGCTGCGCCTGCGGGCTGCGACGACAGTCACGTCCTACCTGTGGGAGCAGGCCGGCGCCACGATCGTCTCGTCGCCGAGCGCCGAGCTGCATCGCGCACTTGCCGGCGGCAAGGTGGACACCATCGAGGCCAGCGCTCCCGCCTTCCTCTCCCTGCAGCTTTACGACGGCATGAAATGCCTGACGCTGCCCGGCCGCAACGCGCTGTGGTTCAGCTATCAGCCGCTGCTGATGGCGAAGGTACGCTTGGCGCGCCTGAGCAAGGCGCAGCAGGATGCGCTGACCCGTGCGGCGGGCGAGGCCGAGCGTGAGTTCGAGAGCCTGGCGCGGCATGTCGACGAGGACCTCGCGGCCAAGGCCAAGGCCAGCGGTATCGACGTGGTCATGCTAACGCCGGCGCAGTTCAGCTTCTGGGTGGATGCCGCGCAGCGAGGCGTTTACCCGCGTGTCATCGCCGACGATCCAGCCTCCAAGCCCATGATCGACGCGGCGACGGCGGTGAAGTGACCGGCCGCGCCACTCGGCCGGTCGTATTGTCCGGGACCGATTCGTGCATAATTGCGTTGTAGGCCGGGACCAGTAGCCCTCGACGAGACCGCATCATGGCGATGAACGCCTCTTTTTTCGGCGAACTGTTGCAGAGCATTTCCGAGCGCGGGCGCGCGCTGCTCGACCGCACCCGTGACCGGCGCGGCGAAGCCTCGGCGCGATCGGAAAACCTGGTCGAGCTCTGCGAGGAGCTGCTCTCGGGCCGCGGGGAGGCCTCGGGTGTTGCATTGGCCCGAGAGATTCTCGGCCGCTACAACGAATTGACCACCGGCCCCCGCATCGCCTTCTTCGAGGCGCTGGGGACACGCTTTGGACCGGACAAGGATCGGCTCGATGCGGCGATCGCGGCCTGGCGCGAGAAGCCGGGCGACGAGACCGCGGCCGAAGTGCATCGCGCGTCCGAGCCGCGCCGGCAGGAGCTGTTCCGAAGGCTCAATCTGGCACCGAATGGCACCGCGGCGCTGGTGCGCATGCGCGAGCAGCTGATGGGCGCGCTCGACCACCGTGAGGATCTCACCGCCGTCGACAACGATTTCGTGCATCTGTTCTCGTCCTGGTTCAATCGCGGCTTCCTGGTGCTGCGGCGCATCGACTGGTCGACGCCGGCCATCGTGCTGGAGAAGATCATCCGCTACGAGGCCGTGCACACGATCCGCGACTGGGACGATTTGCGCCGGCGCATCGATCCGCCGGACCGCCGTTGTTACGCCTTCTTCCATCCGGCGCTGGTCGACGAGCCGCTGATCTTCGTCGAGGTAGCGCTCACGCGCGACATTCCGGGCGCCATCGATCCGATCCTGGCTCCGCAGCGCGACATCGTCGAGCCGGAGAAGACCAAGACCGCGACGTTCTACTCGATCTCCAACTGCCAGCGCGGGCTCGCCGGCGTTTCCTTCGGCAACTTCCTGATCAAGCAGGTTGTCGAGGAGATCAACCGCGAGATGCCGCGGCTCTCGACTTTTGTCACGCTGTCGCCGGTCACGCATTTCGCCGACTGGCTCAAGCGCGAACGCGCCGCCGACAGCTCGCTCGCGCTCAACGAGGGGGACAAAGCGGCGCTGACCGCCATCGATGAACCCGACTGGTGGAAGAACCCGCAGACCGCCGCTGCCGTCGAAGACGCGATGCTGCGCGCCGCCGCCTGGTATTTTCTGCGTGCGCGATCGCCGCGCGGCCTGCCGCTCGACGCCGTCGCCCGCTTTCATCTCGGCAACGGCGCGCGGCTTGAGCGTATCAACTGGCTCGGCGACACCGGCGAAGGCGCCATGCGCCGCGCTCAGGGGCTGATGGTCAACTACCTCTACGACCTCGATGACATCGAGAAGAACCACGAAGCCTATGCCGAAGGCCGCATGGTCGTCGCCTCCAATGCGGTGACGCGGCTGCTGCGCCAGGCGCCGCTGGAGCTGGTGCCCGTCGCCGGGTGAGCGCCGCGGGGGCTGTTGGTAAGCAAGAATATCGGGAATAGCGTTTGTAACTCGCGAAATAGTTTTCGCGCCCGCATTTCGCTCTGCTACATCAGTGTCATCCCGCTCCAATACCAAGGGGCGTCTGATCAAACGTCTACAGTCGCGGGGCGGGATGCGATGGCCGGATGACGGGTGGGCTTTAGACGAGCACCCAATCCATTCTGTGGCCGCGCTTTGCCTCGCTACGACCTTCCATAAACCGGCACGATGCCGCCGCGGGTGACGCGATTGTCCGGCGAGGCCAGAAACAAAATCGTAGCCGCCACTTCCTCGACCTTCGGCCACGCGTCGAAATCGGCCTTGGGCATAGCCGAGCGGTTCGCCGCCGTGTCCATGATCGAGGGCGCGACCGCGTTCACCAGGATGCCGTCCTTCGCCACCTCTTCGGCAAGCGCGGCGGTGAGCGCCGCGACGCCCGCCTTGCTCGCGGTGTAGGCGGCCATGCCGGCACCGCTGCGCCACTCCAGGGCGGGCCGTGCCGCCACATTGACGATCCGGCCGCCGCTTTGGCCGATGGCGTTGACCGCCGCGCGGCAGCACAAGAAGCACGAAACGAGATTGGTCTCGAGCTGCGCCATCAGCGCCGCCTTGTCGGTCTTGGCGACCGGGCCCATGGCGAAACCGCCGGCGATGTGGATCGAGCCCCACAGCGCAGGCAGCCCGCCATAGACCTTGGCGACTTCGGCTTCGTCGGCCAGCGTTGAAATCGCCATGAGCTTGACACGCTCATGGCTGCGCAATGCGAAATGCGCCAGCTCGTGCTCATGCATATAGGGCACGCGGCACTTGGCGCCGCCGTCGATGAGCTTCGATACGACAGCGCTCCCAAGCGCGCCGGTGCCTCCGGTGACGACGAAGTTGCGGTCGCGGAAATCCATCGCGGTCCTCCGTTAGCGCATCAGTTTCAGCCGCGGCCGCGCTTGACCCGCGTCGGCAGCACCTGGAACTCGATCCAGTTGGCGACCTCGCTCACCCGCATGGTCTTGTCGAGCACGTTCTTGCTGATGCCGTGCTTCCAGGCGAGCCGCTTGTCGGCGGGATCGCGGTCGAGTGCGTCGAGGTCGCTCCAGAAATTCTTCAGATCCTGCGTGTCGGTGAAAAAGCCTTCGCCGATGAGCCGCGTGCCGATGCGCCGCGCAATGGCGGCGATCTCGCGCAGCGGATATTCCGGATGATACTGCACGCCCCAGGCCGCAATGCCGTTCACCGGGATTTCCGCGCTCTGCACCGTCGACATGTCATTGGAGGCGAGCACGGTCATGCCCGGCGCCAGCGTCTCCACCTCGTCGAGATGCACGGTGGGCGCATTGAACACGTCTGGCTTGCCGACATACATCGGATGCTTGCGGCCGCTCTCGGTGAGGCGGATGCGGCGGCCGAAGCCGATCTCACGCCCCTGCGGGTTCTTGCGCACGCTGCCGCCGGCGGCGACGGTGAGCACCTGCAGGCCCCAGCAAGAGCCGAAGATTGGTGTTCCTGCGGCAAGCAGCGCGCGGACGAGTTCGATCTGCCGCGTCACCGCGGCGCCGCCGTCATAGACATGCAGGCCCGAGCCGGTGATGGTGACCCCGTCATAGCCTTCGAGCGCCTGGCCAGCCGGCAGCGCGGCGGTCTCATCGCCCGGATAGCAGATGTCGACCGTCGCGCCGGGCAGGAGCTCGCGCAACAGGTCAGCATAGCCCTGGCTCGCCACCACGCCGCCGACCGCCACATGCTCGGCCCAGGTCTTCGGAGAGTTGCCTTCGATCACGAGCAGGCGGGGAGCAGACGGCATCGCGGGATAATCGCTATGGTGACGAACGATTCATCTGCGGCTGGTATGGCCAAGGTGGGGCGGCTTGGCAATGTCCAGCCAATATCTGTGACTACAACGCCGGCGAAGGACAGGGGTTCTTGAGGTGCGGGCTGAAGCTCCGCATTCTCTGCGCCCGGGGATAAGATAGACGCATGGCCGATTTCGACCTCGCCATCATCGGCGGCGGCATCAACGGAGCCGGCATTGCCCGCGATGCCGCGGGCCGCGGCCTGCGTGTCCTTCTCGTCGAGCAGAACGATCTCGCCTCGGGCACCTCTTCCGCTTCGAGCAAGCTCATCCATGGCGGCCTGCGCTACCTCGAGCACTTCGCCTTCCGTCTGGTGCACGAGGCGCTCACCGAGCGCGAGGTGCTGCTACGCATGGCCCCGCATGTGATCCGGCCGATGCGTTTCGTGCTGCCGCCAGTCCCGGGACCGCGCTCGCCGCTGCTGCTGCGGTTCGGCTTGTTCCTCTATGACAATATCGGCAATCGCAAGCTTCTGCCGCCGACCCGCACCATCGATCTCACGCATCATGACGTGGCGGCGCCGCTCAAGCGCAGCTATCGCTTCGGTTTCGAATATTCCGACTGCAGCGTCGACGATGCGCGCCTCGTGGTGCTCAGCGCAGTCGATGCTGCCGAGCGCGGCGCCTTGATCCGCACGCGCACCCGCTGCGTGCGCGCCGAGCGCGGCAGCGAGCAGTGGAACCTGGTGCTCAACAGCCGCGGCCGGCGCGACGTCGCCACCGCGCGCATCGTTATCAATGCCGCCGGCCCGTGGATCGGCCAGGTGGCGGAGAACGTGCTGCGCACGCCGCTGCAATCGGGGGTGCGGCTGGTCAAAGGCAGCCACATCGTCATCCGCCGGCCGTTCGCGCACGACTATGGCTATCTGCTGCAGAACGAGGATCGCCGTGTGATCTTCGCGCTGCCTTTCGCCGACGAGTTCACGCTCATCGGCACCACCGACGAGAACTTCGTCGGCGATGTCGGCACGCCGGCCGCCTCACCGCAGGAGGTGGCGTATCTGTGCAGCGCCGTGAACACTTATTTCCGCGACACGGTGATGCCGGACGAGGTGGTGCTCGCCTTCGCCGGCGTACGCTCGCTGCACGATGATGGCTCCAACAAGCCGGAGGACGTGACCCGTGACTATATGCTGACGCTCGACGAGACGCCCGGCCAGGCACCGCTGCTCACGGTTTACGGCGGCAAGATCACCACCTATCGGCGGCTCGCCGAGGCAGCGATGGCCAGAATTTCGCACTTCCTCGAGCGCCAGGCGCCGTGGACCGCGGGGAGCACGCTGCCGGGCGGCGATTTTGCCTTCGACGGCCTCGATGCGCTCATCGCCGCTCTGCGCGACCGCTATCCGTTCCTCACCGCTCCGCATGCGCGCCGGCTGGCGCACGCCTACGGCACCCGCGCGTCGCGCATTCTCGGGCAGGCGCAGAGCCTCGAGGATCTCGGGCCCCGTTTCACCGGCGACCTCACCGGGGCCGAGGTGCGCTACCTGATGCACCACGAATGGGCGCAGACCAGCGACGATGTGCTGTGGCGGCGCACCAAGCTCGGGCTCCTCTCGACGCCAGAGGAACGCAAGGCGCTGGCCGGCTTCATGGCCGGCGGTGAGCCGGTGGCGCCCGCCTGACGCCTTTATGGTTTACGAAACGTTTCCCGCAATCCCGATAAACACCCGCATTGATTCACGTCGATTTTAGACAAGTGTGGTGCAATCGATATCATGCGTGTGGAAACCGCAAAAAACGTCACCGACCTGTTGGCGCACGCCAAGGTGCTGATCGTCGACGACGAAGCCTATATGCGCAAGGTGATCCGCACCTTGCTCATGAGCATTGGCGTGCGCAACATCTATGAAGCGGCAACGGGCGTTGACGGGCTCGAGGCCATCCGCGCCAACGCGCCGGACGTCGTGCTGCTCGACTGGGAAATGCCCGGCATGGACGGCGCAGCCTTTGTGCGCATGGTGCGCTCGCCGACGACGTTTGAATTCCCGGCCGTGCCGATCATCATGCTCACCGGGCATGGCGAGCGCCGCAGGGTCGTCGAGGCCGTGGAGATCGGCGTCAACGAATTCCTGCTCAAGCCAGTGTCCTCGAAGGCGCTGTATGACCGCATGGTCTCGGTGCTGGCCTGGCCGCGTCCCATCGTGCAACGCGGCAGCTATTACGGGCCCGAGCCGCGCCGGATGGCGAGCTACAAGCCGGACGCCGACCAGCAGGTCGAGCAGGTCGCCAACATCGTCATGGTGAACTAATCTCCGGGCCGTAACGGCCGGGGGACCATCTTGTCTGCCTTCATCGTCGCCATCGACCAGGGCACCACCTCGACGCGTGCCATCGTCTTCGATTCGAGCCTCGCACCGATCGCCACGGCACAGCAGGAGCTGCGGCAGATCTATCCGGCGCCGGGGCTCGTCGAGCACGACCCGGAGGAAATCTGGAACGCCACGGTGGCGACCGTCCGCGGCGCCATGGCCAATGCCGGGATCACGGCAAAAGACGTCGCCGGCATCGGCATCACCAATCAGCGCGAGACCACAGTCATCTGGGATCGCGCCACCGGCAAGCCGATCCACAACGCCATCGTCTGGCAGGACCGCCGCACCGCGGATTTCTGCGCAACATTGCGCGAGCGCGGCCTTGAGGCCGGCGTCACCGCCAAAACCGGGCTCGTGCTCGACCCGTATTTCTCTGCCAGCAAGGTCGCCTGGCTCCTCGAGCATGTCGATGGCGCCCGCAGCGCCGCACAGGCAGGCAAGCTCGCCTTCGGCACCATCGATAGTTTCCTGCTGTGGCGGCTCACTGGCAGTCGCGTGCACGCAACCGATGCCACAAATGCGGCGCGTACGTTGTTGCTCGACATCGCGCGCGGTGCCTGGGATCCGGAGCTTGCGGCGCTCTTCGGCGTGCCGATGAGCCTCCTTCCGCCAGTACGCGACTGCGCCGGGCTGTTCGGCGAGACCGAGGACGATCTCTTCGGCGGGCCGATCCGCGTTCTCGGCATTGCCGGTGACCAGCAGGCGGCGACGGTGGGGCAGGGCTGCTTCACGCCGGGCATGATGAAGTCGACCTACGGCACCGGTTGCTTCGCGCTGCTCAACACCGGCAGCGAGCCGGTCGCTTCGCGCAACCGGCTCCTCACCACCATCGCCTATCAGCTCGATGGCAAACGCACTTATGCGCTGGAAGGCGCGATCTTCATCGCCGGTGCCGCGGTGCAATGGCTGCGCGATGGGCTCAAGATCATCAGCACGGCGGCCGAGATCGGGCCGCTCGCTGAGCGCGCCGATCCCGCCGAGCAGGTCTATCTGGTGCCGGCCTTTGTCGGGCTCGGCGCCCCGCACTGGGATGCGCAGGCGCGCGGCGCCGTCTTCGGCCTCACCCGCAATTGCGGTGCCGCGGAGCTTGCCCGCGCGGCGCTCGAGGCGGTGGGTTACCAGACCCGCGACATGCTTGAGGCCATGCGCGTCGACTGGCCGAAGGCGCAGGCCGCGCAAACGGTGCTGCGCGTCGACGGCGGCATGACCGCGAGCGACGTCACCATGCAGTTCCTCGCCGACATCCTGGCGAGCCCGGTCGACCGCCCGGTGGTGATGGAGACCACCGCGCTCGGCGCCGCTTATCTCGCCGGGCGTGCCGCCGGCGTCTGCCCGGACCTCGACGGCTTTGCCGCGACCTGGCGGCTCGATCGCCGCTTCGAGCCGCGCATGGATGCGGAACTGCGCGAGCGCAAATGGGCCGGCTGGAAGCAGGCGGTTGGGCGCACGTTAACGAACCGGTGACCATGTTCGACTGTTACGCCGTAATTCATACGTCAGTAACGCATGCCTGATGGAATGCGTCCGCGAGCATGATCCCGAAAAGTGGGTACCGGTTTTCGGACAAGATCATGCTCCAGTGATTGAATCCGGGCAGTTGCGTCGCATGATCCATCCCAAGCATGCTGAGGTCCTGATCAACGCGCTCAGCGTGTTGGTCGTCGACGACAATGCCTATATGCGCAAGATCGTGCGCAGCCTGCTCGGCAATATCGGCGTCAAGAATATCCACGAGGCGGCTGACGGCATCGAGGCGCTGGAAGTGCTGCGCGCGGTCGCGCCTGATATCCTCATCCTCGATTGGGAGATGCCGCTGCTCAATGGGCCGGAGCTCGTGCGCATCGTGCGTTCGCCCGGCGTGTTTCCGACGCCCGATATCCCGATCATCATGCTCAGCGGCTATGGCGAGCGCTGGCGCGTGATCGAGGCAGTTCGGCTCGGCGTGAACGAGTTTCTGTGCAAGCCGGTCTCGGCCAAGGCGCTGCTCGACCGCATCCGCGCCATCCTGTTCAAACCGCGGGCAAGCGTGAAGATCGGCGACTATTACGGCCCCGAGCCGCGCAAGATCATGCTGGAGATGCCGGCCGACGCAGGCGACGAGGGCTTGCCGGTCGCGGCCGACGAATTGCCCGCAGCCTGAGCGGCGCGTCTAGCTCCCAATAAATCGCCTGTTGAGCCTTCGCTGACGCGCCGTTAGCGTGCCGGAATCGGCATGGGGATTCCGGGTGAGCAGCGATAGCCAAAAGCCATCGACGGGGCGCGGCCCCCGCGCGGCCCGCCGCGCTGATACGCGGCCGCTGATCCAATTCGAGCAGATCAGCAAGCGGTTCGGCGACGTGCTCGCCGTCGACCGGTTGTCGCTCGAGATCCATGAGGGGGAATTCTTCGCGCTGCTCGGGCCGTCCGGCTGCGGCAAGACCACACTGTTGCGCATGCTTGCCGGCTTCGAGAGCCCGAGCGAAGGACGTCTGGTGCTCGACGGCAAGGACATTTCCGCCGTGCCGCCGCATCGGCGGCCGGTCAACATGATGTTCCAGAGCTACGCCCTGTTTCCGCATCTCACGGTCGCGGGCAACATCGGCTTCGGCCTGCGTCAGGAGGGGCTCGGCAGGGACGAAATCGCCGCGCGTGTCGCCGATATCCTCGCGTTGGTGCGGCTGACGGGCTTCGGCGCGCGTAAGCCGGAGCAACTCTCCGGCGGCCAGCGCCAGCGCGTCGCCTTGGCGCGCGCGCTGGTCAAGCGGCCGCGCGTCCTCCTGCTCGACGAGCCGATGGCGGCACTCGACAAGAAGCTGCGTGAAGAGACGCAATTCGAGCTGATGGAATTGCAGCGCCGGCTCGGCACCACCTTTGTCATCGTCACCCACGACCAGGATGAGGCGATGGTGGTGGCCGACCGCATCGGGGTGATGAACGAAGGGCGGCTCGCGCAGGTGGCGACGCCGGCCGAAATCTACGAGCGCCCGAACTCGCGCTGGGTCGCGGACTTCATCGGCGACGTCAATCTGCTCGAAGCCCGCCTGGTGGGGTTCGAGGCCGGCGGCGCGCTCATCGACTGTATGCGCAGCCGCCTGCGCGTTGCGCACGCGCCCGATGCGAAGCCCGGCGACACCGTCTGGGTGGCATTGCGACCGGAGAAGGTTGCGCTCGCGCGCTCGACGCCCGAGGGCGCGGACAACGTGATGAGCGGGACGATTTTCGATATCGGTTTTCTCGGCGACATGTCGATCTACAAGATCGGCCTCGATGACGGCACAATCATGAAGGCCGCGGCGGCCAATATCGCCCGCCGCGTGGAGCAGCCATTCGCCATTGACGAAAAGGTCTGGCTCAGCTGGACCGCCGATTGCGCCGTGGTCCTCACCGCATGAGCACGATGCCGATCATCCGAGCCCTATCCGCGCGCCTGATCATGCTCGTGCCTTATGCCTGGCTGCTCGTCTTCTTTCTGGTCCCGTTCATCATCGTCCTGAAGATCAGCCTGTCACAGACGGCGCTGGCGCAGCCGCCTTACACGCCGGTGCTCGATGTCGCTGCGGGCTGGGCGGGTGTCGGGACCTTCCTCGCCGGCCTCTCGCTCGATGCCTACGCACTGCTGTGGTCGGACTGGCTGTACCTGCTCTCTTATCTCAAGAGCCTCGAGATTGCGGCCGTGTCGACGGCGCTGCTGCTGCTCTTCGGCTTTCCCATCGCCTACGGCATCGCGCGCGCGCCACGGCGTTGGCAAGGCATCCTCGCACTGCTGGTAATCCTGCCGTTCTGGACGTCGTTCCTGATCCGCATCTATGCCTGGATCAACATCCTGCAGCACGACGGATTGCTGAACCAGCTGCTGCTGGCGCTTGGCTTCGTGCGCACGCCCGTCACTTGGCTCTCGACCGACACCGCGATCTATATCGGCATCGTCTATTCCTACCTGCCGTTCATGGTGCTGCCGGTCTATGCCACTCTGGAGAAGATGGACGAGAGCCTGCTCGAGGCCGCCGCCGATCTTGGCTGTCCGCGCTGGAAGGCTTTCTGGCTGGTCACGCTGCCGCTCGCCCTGCCGGGCGTGATCGCCGGCTCGCTCCTCTGCTTCATTCCCATCGTCGGCGAATTCGTCATTCCCGATCTGCTCGGCGGTTCGGAAAGCCTGATGATCGGGCAGACGCTGTGGACCGAATTCTTCGGCAACAAGGATTGGCCGGTGGCGTCGGCGATCGCGGTGGTGCTGCTCTGCGTGCTGGTGGCGCCCATGGTGTTCTACGAGCATATGCAGAAGCGCGAGCTCGAGGCCCACTAAATGCGCAAAGGAGCCTCCGCTTTCAACGTCGTCTCGGTGACGCTCGGGCTCGCCTTTCTTTATCTGCCGATCGCCATCCTGGTGGTTTATTCGTTCAATGCCTCACGGCTGGTGACGGTATGGGGCGGTTGGTCGCTACGCTGGTATGCCGAGCTGTTCAACGATCAAGCGATGCTCGACGCCGCCTGGATCACGCTGCGCGTTGCCGTGCTGTCCGCGACCGTCGCGACCGTGCTGGGCACGCTCGCCGCGGTGGTGCTGGTGCGTGCCGGGTCGTTCCGCGGCCGTACGCTGTTCTCCGGCATGATCTACGCGCCGTTGGTGATGCCGGAGGTGATTACCGGCTTGTCGTTACTCTTGCTTTTCGTGGCGCTCGATCTCGACCGGGGCTTCTGGACCGTGAGCATCGCGCATACGACGCTGACGATGTGCTTCGTCACCGTCATCGTGCAGGCGCGGCTTCTCGGGTTTGACCGCAGCCTGGAAGAGGCGGCAATGGATCTGGGCTGCCCGCCGCTGCGCACCTTTCTCACCGTCACGCTGCCGCTGATCGCGCCGGCGATCGGCGCAGGCTGGATGCTCGCCTTCACGCTCTCGATCGACGACCTGGTGATCGCGAGCTTCACCACCGGCCCGGGCGCAACGACGCTGCCGATCCGCATCTATTCGGAGGTGCGTCTCGGCGTGAAGCCGGAGATCAACGCGGTCTGCACGCTGATGATCTCGGTGGTGGCGCTCGGGATCGTCGCGGTGTCGCTGATGGCGAAGAGGGGCGAGGCCAAAAAGGCCTGAGCCTTATTCGCTGCTGCTGCGCTGGCCTGGCGGACGGAACAAGTAGAGCAGCAACCAGACTGGCACGATCACCAGCGCGCCGAGAAACACATTGGGTAGTGCCCAGGCAACGGCCTGGCGGGCGAGCTCCTCGATACGGTCGCCGGACAGGCCGGCTTCGCGCATGATCTGGTCGGCGGTGATGCCGAAATGCGCCAGGATGGTGCCGACGACGAGCGAGGCGACGAGGACCTTCACCAGGGTTCGCAGCAGGGGAAGTAGCATCGCCGCTCCGAGCGTCAGCGGGAATGCCGCTGACTGATTCGTTTGCGGGGCAATGATAATCGATCGGGTGCGGCCCTACACGCCGGGAACCGAGGTTATTGGCCGCTATTCGCTGGTTGCAAGGCCGGGGTGGCGGCAGCCGGAGCGGCCGCGTTGGGTTGCGTCGGCGCGCCGGTGAGCCGCTCGATCGCCGAGCGCACCGCGTCGCGGGCGCTGCGTTCGCGCACCGCATTGAGCAGCGGCGCCGCGGCGCCCGAGCGGCGAATCAGGCTCTGCGGATCGGGCAGCATGATCGGGTCGTCCCACGGGCCTTGCACCACAAAGGGAAGCTCGAAGACCGGAGCGGAATTCGCCGAGGCCAGCAGGCTCGCAGTGCCCTTGAGGTCGAGGTCGCGCGCCGGGATCGAGGCCGATCCGCCGAGCGCCAGCTTGACCGCCGAGCCTTCGATATTGACGTCCTCGACGGTGGCAATGCCCTGGGCGACCTTCACGGTCACGGTGATCTGCTCATAAGGCGTGTGGCCGCTGCGGAACTCGCCGCCGCTCGACAGCGGCCGACGTTCGAGGCGGCGCAACAGCTGCTCGACATTGAGGCCGGCGATCGCGCCGTTCCGTCCGACCAGGCTTGCCGAGCCGCTGAGCGTGCGCGTGACCGCGAGCACGCTGAGGCCGGCGCCTTCGAGCGACAGCGACAGGTTGCCTTTGCCTTCGAGCCGGCGCGTGCCGAACAGCTGGCCGAGACAGCTTTCCAGGTCGACATCGGCGAATTGCAGCTGCGTCTTGACGTCGACGCCCGGCTCGGAATCCGCCATCGTGAACGAGCCGCGGATCAGGCCGCCAAAGGCCTGCGACTCGCCGATCGTCACCATGAGATGGCCGCCACGCAGATTGGCGGCGAGCGCCGTGCGCCCAAGCTTGGCGTCGGACAATTGCACCTGCGCCGCCGACAGCCGCAGATCGAGGTCGAATCCATTGATGCCGTCGAGCACGATCGGCATGCTGTCCCACTGACGGCGATTTTCAGCGAGCAGCCGCACCGTGGACACATAAGGCCGCAGGTCGAGACGGTCGGTCGCCAATGTCCCTTGCAGCGTCTGCCGGCCTTCGGTCGCGAAGGTGAGCACGCCCTCGGCGCTGTTGCCGTCGAGCTCCATGTTGACACCGGACAGCGCGATGGTGCCGGCCGTAATATTGGTCTGCGCCTTGAGCGCGAACCGGCCGAAGCCGCCGCCGGGCAGCGATTTCTGCGCGGTCCAGCGCAGCGCCTCGCGCAGCGAGGCGGCGTCAGCGGCGAGAGTGCCTTCGACGCGCAGCGTCGGTTTGGTGCTCAGCGAGCCGTCGAAGGCGAGCTTGAGCGGGGCGCCGGCGACCCGCAGCTTCAGTCCGCTGCGCGTGCCAGCGAGCGTGGCGGCGAAATCGCCGAGCGTGAGGCTCAGATCGACCGGCTCGTCGCGCCATTTGAAACGGCCGGTGGCGCCAAAGCTCTTGGAGATTGACGGCCAGGCGAGCGACAGCTCGACGTCGTTGAGCGTCTCGGTGCTGTTGTGCGCGTTGTCGCGCAGGATGACAGTGCCGCCATCGATGCGGATCTCGGAGAATGAGGCGAGCCGCGGCGCTGCCGGGGTCTGTCCGCGGGCCAGCGCTTCGATCAGTCCCGACCAGTTGCTGCGGCCGTTGCCGTCGAGGCTCACCGTGATCGTCGGCCGGTCGAGGGAGATGTCGGCGATCTCGGCACGGCCGGTCAGCAGCGGAAAGAAGCGCAGCCGTGCGGTGAGCCGCTCGGCGGCGAGCGCCGGCTTGCCGTCGCGCTCGTCTCCGAGCACGACATCGGAGAAGCTGACGCTGCCCGAGGGAAACAGCGAGACCGTCACCGCGCCGCGCAGGATCGGATCGAGCCCGGTCGCGGCATGGACCTCCGCTTTCACCGCATCGCGGATCCGGTCGGTGGAAATCAGCAGCGACATGGCGGCAAAGACCGCGAAGCCGAGGATGGCAATGCCTGCGACGGCATATCCCAGGCGTTTGAAGCCGATGGCGGCGGTCACGATGTGGTTGTCCGGAATGTCCCGAATGGCCGGTGAACTATACCACCGGCTTTCCCTGCGCCAACCTCTGGGCCGCCTCTGTGACCCTTTTGGGGCCAAGCGATCGCGGCGGCCGGGAGCACCGTTAAGCCTGTTTTACGGGCCTGCCTGCGCGGTCCGCGCGGGGATGGAGCGCGATGCGATCTCAGCGATCAGCTTATTGAGGATCGCTCGGCCGAACGATTTGAAATCCTCCGCGACCATCACGAACGATCCGGGGCCGCCGGTGACGTTGTCCCGATAATAGTTCGCGAGGCCGCCCGGCGGATTGGTGTGCTCCGGGTTCCAGGGCAACGGATGCTCGCTGAGGATGACCAGGCCGTTGATGGTGACGCCCTTCGCCAGCGCCTCATCGCGCGCGAGCTTGACGTCGCGGCCGGCATTGTTGGTGCCGTCGCCGGAGACATCGATCGTGCGCCGCGCTGCTTCGAACGGCGTGCGTTCGAGTTGCGACATCGCGAATTCGATACCGCTCGAGATCGAAGTGCGGTCGGCGAAAGAGCGCGGCAGCTCCAGCAGGCTGTCGCCGAAGCGCTGGGCGGCCTGCGGGCCGTCGATCACTGTCCAGTCGACCACGACTTTCTGCGAGCCAAGCCCTGACCATTCGACGAAGCACACGGCGATGCGCGCATGTGGTCCTGAGCGGATTGCCGCAATGACCCGCGGATCTGCGATGGCGGCGGCGTAACCCTCGCGCTGCAGCTGGAACTTGGGATGGTCGACGCTGCGCGAGACGTCGGAGGCGAGCACCAGCAGCAGATCCACCGCATCGGCGGCGAGTACGCGCGCGGGCGCGACCAACAGCGCCAGCAGGACGAGACACGCGCGCAACAGGCTCCGCATTCACCGTCTCCGTTGGCATCAGGATGACGGGTTAACGCGCAGCCGTAAAGCGCAATCCATTATTTGGCGACCACGCGGGCCGGCGGAAAGGCGATCTCGACCAGCGTCCCGTGCTCGATTTCGCTCTTGATGCGGAAGCTCGCGTGATTGGCTTCGGCAAGCGCCTTGGTCAGCGGCAGGCCGAGACCGGTTCCGCCGGAACCCCAACGTCCGGACGTCGGCAGCTGCCGGAATGGCTCAAGCGCGGTCTGCAGGTCTTGCTCGCTCATGCCCGCGCCGGTATCGCGCACGCGCAGCACCGCATCGCCCGCATCGGTGAGCGCCGTGGAGATGATCACTTGCCCGCCGGTGCCGGCGAGACGGATCGAGTTAGAAAGGAGATTGAGCACGATCTGGCGCACCGCCCGCGCGTCGGCGAGCACCTGCGGCAGGTTCGGCGAGAGCGCCAGGCGCATGATGATGCGCTCGCGGTTAGCGTCCGCCTGGATCGCCGCGACGCCCTGCGAAACGACATAGTTCAAATTGATGTTGGCGAAGCTGAGCTCGAGCTTTCCGGCGTCGATCTTCGACAGATCGGCAAAATCGTTCATCAGCGAGACGACCTGCGTGCCGGACTCGTGGATGTCGCGCAGATAATCGCGGTAACGCTCATTGCCGATCGGTCCGAAGCGCTCGTCCATCATCACCTGCGCGAAGCCGATGATGGCGTTGAGCGGCGTGCGGATCTCGTGGCTGATCTTGGCGAGAAGCTCGGTCTTGCCGGCGATCGCCTTGTCGGCCTCGCGCTTGGCTTTGTGCAGCTCCTTTTCGGTCTTCTTCCAGGCACTCATGTCGCGGAAGATGGCGCAGACCTTATCGCCGGATATGCCAATGCGACCGAGCGTCATGAACAGCGGGATGAAGCCGCCTTCGCGGACGCGCCCCATCACCTCCGAGCCTTGATTGAGCATCGCTGCGGCGTCGCTGCCGATCACGCGCTGCAGCTCCTCGAGTGCGGCGATCTGGCTCTGCGGGGCGAGCAACTCGTCGAAAGGCAACGCGATCAATGCGGCGCCCTCATAACCGAACAGCGTTTCGGCGCTGCGGTTGGCGGAGATGATGCGCCCGTTGCCGTCGAGCACGAGCACGCTGTCGCTCGCCGTATCGAGGATAGCGCGCAGCTCAACCGCATCGTCCGTGGATTTTTGCGGTGCGACGGCAGCAGCTGCCACTGGCGGATGTGCTGCCGGCGCCGCGATGTAGAGCATCAAGGCGAGCGCATTCTCGCCCGCCCAGGTGACGCTGAGCAACCGGCCTTCGACCGGCATGGCCTCGCCGTGCTGGGTGCTGATGGTCAACGATTTCGAGGCGACCGATCCGGAGCCCGCGCTCGGCTCGATGAACAGGCTGTCGAGCCCGCCGGCGTCGGTAAGCGCCGCGAGCGTGTCGTATCCGGTCCAGTCAAGGAACGCGCGATTGGCATAGAGAAGATCGTTGAGACGATAGACCAGGACGCCGACCGGCAAGCGGTCGAGCACCGCGCGCTCGGTCTCGGGCCTGATCTCACCGCGCGTGCGCGCCGCCGGCTGCTGTTCGGCCTCCAGCGGCTCCGGTCCGCGGTTCGATACGGTGTGCGGGCCCGCCTGCAGTCGATCGGTGAGCCGGCGCCCGATCTCCGAGAAGGCCGTGCTTTCGATCGGCGTCAGCGCCGGCGCGGCCTCGCCGTTTTGGTGCTCTTTCGCCGCAGGTTTTTCCGCGACGACCGGAGGCCGGAACGGCACCACGTTTTCGGCGAGCGGCAGCGTCGGCTCAGCGGGGAGGTCGGTCGTGGCGAAATCATCCGGCGCGGGCGTCGGCTTGGACGGCATTGCCGGCGGTTCGGGTGCGAGGGGTTCAGGCGGTGCCAGGCTGCGCGCGATGGCGAGTGCGGACAGCCGCTCGGTGTCGCGGCAGACGCCGAACCCACGATAGCCGCGGAAGCTGCGGTCGCGATCGAACACCGGCAATCCGGAGAGCTCGATCGGCAGGCGCTCGTCGCTGCCGTCGACTGGCCAAGGCAGGACGATGCCGCTCCAGGTGTCGCGCGACGACAGGGCCTTGGCGATTGCGCCGTCGGTATCGATGTCGAGCGCGGCGGAGATCTTGCTCCACGGGTGTCCAAGCATCGCGGCGGTCTTCGGACCGATGAGCTGCACGAACTCGTCCGAGGCGATGGTGAAGGCGCCGGCTTCGTCCATCTGCCAGACGAAGCGCAGCGGATGTTTGCGTTCTGCCTGCGTGACGATGGCCGGTTCGGGCACGACCGGCGGCGCTGTCTCAGGCGCCGGCGCGCTCGCCTTCGTTTCCGGTTGCAGTTCGCTTGCGGGGGCCGCCTCTGCAGCCGGCGCTTCCAGCGCTGGCGCCTGCGTGGTCGCGGCGGCCTCTACGCGCGCCAAGAGCACTGTCGCCGTGCCGCTGCCAAGGCGGCGAACGCTTAGATGTCCGGCGCTCACATCGTCTTGGGCTTCGCCGCTCTCGCGGGCCTGCGTGCCCAGCGCCTCGGCGCCGAGCGCGATGAGATCGGTGGCCACGCCGATGCGCTCGAGCGCTGCCGGTGTCGCGTGGATAAGGCGACCGTCCTCGGCGAAAACCGCAAAGGGCGTGTCAATGCCGTCGAGGAGCCGGCGTGCGCGCTCGTCGAGGGACAGATCCGGACCGGCGCGCTCCGCCGCGGCGACAAGAACCGCTCCGGTCGCATCGGCAAGCGCGAGGCGCGAACACTGGCAGGTCAGCGCGCGGCCGAAGCCGGCACCGAAACCGCGCAGACGCTCGAGCCGCACCGCGCCGCCGTCACTCAGCGTCGCGCCGACGCGCGCCATTTGGGTGGCAGCGGTATTGCTCGCGTCGAAGGTCTGTTGCGACAGTGCGGCGGGTGAACGTGCGCCGAAGATCGCGGCGGCGACCGCGTTGGCCCAGAGAACGCGCGTTCCGTCGACGCTCCACAGCCATACTGGCAGTGCGCTCACGGCATGGGGTGCAAGCCGCGGATCGTGCAGCAGATTTGTCAACTCGGACTGACTCATGACCCGGCACGGATTACGGCTAATGAACACTTAATAGGGCCGGCCCTCGTCTGCGTCCATGCGCCGCGCGGGCTTGCGCAGCATCACGGGTGAGTAACGTTAATCGCGGCGGTAAGGCGTTCGGGATCACGAATTTGCCGTCACCGCGTCATCGTCCCGGCTTACGAATTTGGATGCGTTCGAACGAAGCCAAAAATATAGCCGGAGATTGGCAACAAATCCGCAGGGGGTCGGTTAACCGACAATAGCAGGAGGTCGCTGATGGCGAGCAATGCGAACTTCGAGATTCCCACCGAGATGCGCGCATTTGCCGAGCGGAGCATGGAGGAGGCGCGCAAGGCATTCGACACCTTCGTCAGCGCGGCGCACCGCGCAGTGACCCAGGCGGAAAGCCAGGCTACTTCGGCGCAGACCGGCGCCAAGGATGTCGGCGAGTTGGCGATCCGGTTTGCCGAGAAGAACATCCTGTCGTCGTTCGATTTCGCGCAGCGGCTGGTGCAGGCCCATGACATGGAAGAGGTCATGCGTTTGCAGACCGACTATGTGAAAATGCAGATGCAGACGCTCGCCGATCAGGCGAAGGAATTGAGCCAAACGGCGCAGAAATTCGCTGGATCGGCCGCGCCGCGCCACTGATCGGGCGCGTTTCCCATCGTTTTCATTGAACAGGCGGCTCAAGACCGGCTGCGGTGGGGATTGCGTCTTTTGCTGCATCGCAATATTTCTGTTGCATCGCACCATTTACCGTGTTATATGCGTTTTATTGATCCCGCACGGGCGTTCTCTTCGAATCGCAGCGGGACATCGTGTGCAGGCAAGGGCCGTATCCAGAGGGCGGCGGCCCGCTCAAATGCCGGACAAGCGCCCCTCTCAAGGATGATGCGTCATGGCTGAAGCCATCACCACCGCAACGCCGAAGACCAAAGCGAAGCCGAGCACCGGCTTTGAAACTCCGAAGTTCGAAATGCCGAAATTTGAAATGCCGAAGCTGGAGATGCCGGCGGCTCTACGCGAGTTCGCGGAGAAGGGCGTCGCCCAGGCCAAGGACAATTACGAGAAGATGAAGGCGGTCGCGGAAGAGACCACCGATCTCCTCGAGGACACGTACTCGACGGCGACCAAGGGCTGCTCCGAATATGGCCTGAAGCTGATCGAAGTGTCGCGCGAGAACAGCAATGCCGCGTTCGACTTCTTCAGCGAGCTCCTCGGCACCAAGTCGGCCTCGGAGATCGTCGAGCTGTCGACCAAGTTCGCTCGCGAGCAGTTCGAGAAGAGCATGGCGCAGAGCAAGGATCTCGCCGCGCTAGCGCAGAAGGTCTGCACGGACACCGCCGAGCCGATCAAGAACGGCGTGACCAGCGCCTTCAACAAAGCGGCCTAAGTCAGTCCCGCGATCATGGCCGCGCCAGCGGCCTAGACGAAGCCCGGGTTCTGCCCGGGCTTTTGTCGTTTAAGCGCGGCGGTTTCCAGCGCTTGCCAAACGAGCGCCCGGCACCTAGTTTCCGGCCCGCTCGTCAGGAGAGCCGTGCAGCTGTAGCTCAGTTGGTTAGAGCGCTGGTCTGTGGAACCAGAGGTCGGTGGTTCGAGCCCACCCAGCTGTACCAGTCCGGAGCTGCCGTTCCAGCGTCGATAACTCCGGATAGCGATTGGACACCCAGGTCATCATCGTCGGCGCCGGCCCCGTGGGGCTGACGCTTGCCATCGACCTCGGACGCCGCGGCGTGCGGTGCATTCTCCTCGAGCAGAAAGACGCGCCGCAGTTCCTGCCGAAGATGGAGCGGTGCAACGCGCGCACCATGGAAATCTACCGGCGGCTCGGGCTTGCGCAAAAGATCCGTGATGCCGGCTTTCCGCGCGACGTCCCGATGGACGTATTCATCGTTACCTCGCTGATCGAGCCGCCGCTTCTGCATCTGCCATATCCGTCCGTCGCGCAGGCGCAGGCCGACATCGCCGCCTGCACCGACGCCTCGATGCCGCTCGAGCCCTATCAGCTCATCTCGCAATACACGCTGGAGCCGCTGCTCAAATCGGTGGCCGAGAGCATCCCGACACTCGACGTGCGCTACGGCTGCGAGTTTATCGACTTCGTGCAGGATGCCCAGTCGGTACGCGCCCGCGTGAAGAGCGCGGGCGGCGCGATCACCGAGCTCGACGCGGCCTACCTCGTCGGCTGTGATGGTGGCGGCAGCGGCGTGCGCCGCCAGCTCGGCATCAAGCTCGAGGGCGACGCCAATCTCATGCAGTTTCGTCAGGCGCTCTACCGCGCCGACGATCTCTTCGAGCGCATCCCGATCGGTAAGGGCCGGCACTATCACGTCGCCGATGACCGCGCGACCTTCCTCATCGTGCAGGACTCGACGCGGCATTTCACGCTGCACGCGGTGGCCGACAGTGACGCCGAGATGGCGGTGCTGTTTGAGAAGACCGTCGCCATGCCCGTCGAATATGAGATGCTCTCGGTCGGGCAATGGCGGCAGAACCTGCTGCTCGCCGAGAGCTACGGGCGCGGCCGCGTCTTCCTCGCCGGTGACGCCGTGCATCTCGTGATCCCGACCGGCGGGCTCGGCATGAACAGTGGCGTCGGTGACGCCATCGATCTGTCGTGGAAGCTTGCGGCGACGCTGCAAGGCTGGGGCGGGGCGAGCCTGCTCGCCTCCTACGAGATCGAGCGCCGCCAGATCGGTGCGCACAATGTCGAGGCCTCGCGGCAGGCATCGCGCGGACGCCGAGCGTGGCGCAATGCCTATAAGCCGAACATCCGCGACGCCACGCCCGAAGGCGCGCAGACCCGCGCCGATCTCGCTCGCATCGCCAATGTCGAGCAGCGCAAGAGCAATGAGATGATCGGCGCCGAGCTCGGCTATTGCTATGCGGGTTCACCGATCGTGTGGCCAGAAACCGGTCCGGCGCCTGAGCCCGAGTTCATGCGGTATGTGCCGAGCACCTATCCCGGTGCACGCCTGCCGCATGTGTGGCTCGCCGACGGCACCGCGATGCAGGACCGCATCGGGGATGGCTACACGCTGCTTCGGCTGACCGGTCAATCCCGCGAGGCTGCTGCCCTCGACGCTGCTTTTGTTGCTTTCGGCGCGCCGTTCAGTGTGCTCGAGGTCGCGGAAGAGCATGTGCGCGGCCTCTACGGCTATGACATGCTGCTCTTGCGGCCGGACCTGCACGTGGTATGGCGAGGCAGCACCCTGCCGGACGATCCGCGAAAGCTCGCCGCCATCG
This sequence comes from Pseudolabrys sp., assembly GCA_035651015.1. Taxonomy (GTDB): domain Bacteria; phylum Pseudomonadota; class Alphaproteobacteria; order Rhizobiales; family Xanthobacteraceae; genus Pseudolabrys. The sequence goes on from DASRGN010000058.1 coordinate 46,023, forward strand.
CCACCGGACATTGATCGCATGTCGAAGACGCTCAATCTTTCCCTGGCCTGTGGTGATTATGAGATCGTCCGTCCGCTGATCGACGGCAAGGTTCGTGTCGACGGCGTCGATCTCACCATCCTCACCAAGATGGATTCCGCGACGCGGCACTGGCGCTTTCTGCGCGGCGGCGAATTCGATATCGCCGAAGTGTCCGCCTCGTCCTATCTCGCCGCGCGCGACAACGATCTGCCGTTCCGCGCCATCCCGGTGTTCCTGCATCGGCGTTTCCGCCATGGCTTCATGTTCATCAACACCGGCAAGGGCATCCGCGCGCCGGGTGATCTCAAAGGCAAGCGCATCGGCGTCAAGACGATGATGACGACGGCGATCCTGTGGATGCGCGGGATCCTGCAGCATGAATATGGCGTGCCGCTCGACTCGATCGAATGGTTCGCGGAGCTGGAAGACGACGTCGAAGTGGCGGGGCAAAAGGCCGCGCGCCCGGCTGGCGACAAATCCGTCGAGACCATGCTGGCGGAAGGCGAGCTCGATGCGGTCTTTCATTCCGATCTGATCAAGCCGTTCCTGGCCGGCGATCCGCGTGTCGGGCGGCTGTTCGCCGATCACCAGAGCGAGGAGATCGCCTATTATCGCAAGACCGGCATCTTCCCGATCATGCATGTGCTGGGATTGCGCCGTGCTCTCGCCGATGAGCATCCCTGGCTCGCGGCCAATCTGTTTAGGGCGTTCAACGAGGCCAAGACGGTGGCGATGGCGCGCATGCAGAACCCGCGTATCGTTCCATTGGCCTGGTATCGTGCCGCCTGGGAAGAGCAGGAAGCGATCCTCGGGCCCGATCCCTGGGAGTACGGGCTCGGCGAGAAGAACCGGAAGAACCTGGAGACGCTCGCGTCTTACTCGCACGAGCAGGGATTGATCCGAAAAAAGCCGACCTTGGACGAGCTATTTCTCAACGTGTCGCAAGGCGGCAAGCGGGGCGAAGAATTCCGCATCTGATACTGGAGGAGCATATGACCGCGCACGCGAAGCTTTCCGCCGTTGTTGTGTTCATGCTGGCGATCGGTGGCGCGGCCAACGCGCAGGAGCATGTGTGGAAACACGGCATGCTCGAAGCCAAGAGCGATGCCGGCTTCATCGGCATGGTCGACAAAGGCGGATTTGCCGCCAAGCGCGGCCTGAAGGTGCAAATCCTGCAGATCAAGGCCGGTGCAACACTGATGAAAGCGCTGGTCGCCGGCGAGCTCGACAGCGTCGACATGGGCGCCGCGGAAGCGATCGTCGCCGGTATGCGCGGCGCGGGAGTGAAGATCGTAGGCTGCACCTGGCCAGGAATGCCGCAAGTCATTCTCGCCAAGGCCGAGATCAAGACGCCGGCTGACCTCAAGGGCAAGACCATGGCCATTTCCGCGCCGGGCTCGCTGCCCGATTTGGTCGCGCGCGCGATGCTCGACGCCGAGCACGTGCCGGCCTCCGAGGTGAAGTTCGCGACGCAGGGCGCCGATCTCGACCGCTACCGCTCGCTGCTGTCGGGCATCACCGATTCAGCCGCGGTGTCGAACGAGTTCGAGGCGGTGATGCCGCCGAATCTAAAGGTATTGATGAAGGCGAGCACCACAGTGCCGAATTTCCTGCGACTCTGCGTGAGCACCAGCATCAAGACCATCGAGAGCCGCCGCGACGACCTCGTGCGCTTCGTGGCCGCGGAGATGGATGCCTACAAATATGCGGCAACGCATCGCGACGAGACGGTGAAACTCGCCCACGAGATGACGCAGGCCAAGCCCGATGATAAGCGTGCGGAGTTCATCTACGACCAGGCGCTCAAGGAGAAGCAGATCGATCCCGCGCTCGCGATTCCCGTCGAGCGCATCGACTGGATGCAGAACTTCTTCGTCAAGGCCGGTGTCGTGCCCAAGGCGGTGCCCGCCGCGAGCCTTGTCGATGAGAGCGTGCGCGAGGACGCGGTGAAGCTAGCGCAGCCGTAACCGACGGCTTACATCGGCGGCCAGCCAATCGGATGCATCTGCTGCATGATCTTCATCAATGACAGGATGCGCGGCTCTTCGAAACGCGGGCCGACGATCTGCATGCCGATAGGCAGCCCTTCGCGGCTGAGCCCGGCGGGCACGCTGCCGGCCGGCAGGCTCATCAGGGTGATCAGGAACGAGCCGGCGATCCAGTCGGTGTAGTTCTCGAGCTTCTTGCCGTTGATCTCGGTAGGGAAGTTCATCTCAACGGGGTAGGGTTTCACCGGCGAGGCCGGCGTCAGCAGCAGATCGAAGCGCTCGAAGAGGTCACGGAAGCGGGCGAACAAGGCGGCGCGCGTGCGCTCGGCCGCGGCGAAGTCGGTGGCCGTCACCTTCAGCCCGGCCTTCACATTGCCTTTGAGATTGGCACCGAACTCTTCGAGGCGCTCGAGATTGGCGAACTGCTGGCCGACCATCCAGAGGCCTCGCCACGCCTGATACGGACCGCGGCCCTCCGAGACATCGAACGAGATTTCTTCGACGCTGGCGCCGGCTTGACGCAGCGACTGCGCGCTGGCGCGGCAGACCCCATCGATCTCGGCATCGACCCCGATGCCGGCGATGTCGGAGGCGTAGGCGATGCGCAGGCCCGCGGCGTCGCGGCATGCCTCCACTTGCGTCAGCGCACTTGTCCAGGGCGGCGCGACTGAAATCGGCGAAATGCGGGAGAAGCCGACAATGGCGTCAAGCATGCGCGCGGCGTCTTCCGCCGTGCGCGCCAGCGGTCCGTGCACCTGGCCCGGATCCCAGGCGAGCGGCATCGGGTAGTTCGGCGTCAGGCCGGGCGTCGGGCGGATGCCGACGATGCCGCAAAACGCGGCAGGCATGCGGATCGAGCAGCCGAAATCGGTGCCTTGCGCGATCGGCACCATGCCGGTGGCGACAGCGCAGGCGGAGCCGCCGGAGGAGCCGGCAGGGCTGAGCGCCGAGTTCCACGGATTGCGCGTGGCGCCAAACACTTCATTGACGGTGTTGGCCCCCGCGGCGAATTCCGGCGTGTTGGTCTTCGCGAGCACGATGGCACCAGCGGCCTTCAGGCGCCGCACCACTTCGGCGTCTTCTTCGGGAACGAAATCCTTGAACAAGGGAGAGCCGAAGGTAGTGCGGATGCCGGCGGTCAGCGTGATGTCCTTGATCGCGACCGGTAACCCATGCAGCGGCCCGAGCGCATCGCTGCGCATCACCGCATCGCCGGCGGCGATTGCCGCTTCGCGCGCTCGGTCCTTGGCCAGCGTGACGATGGCATTGAACTTCGGATTGAAGCGCTCGATGGCCGTGAGGTGCGCCTCGAGCACCTCGACCGGGCTCACCGTGCGCGATTTGATCAACGCGACGAGCTCGCTCGCGGTTTTCCGCGTAAGAGAAGGAGTATCCATGATGCTGACGTCTATTTCCCCGACCAGTGCACGAAACGGCGTTCGACGAGCAGGAACAGAAGATTGAGCCCATAGCCGAGCGCGCCAGCCGCGAAGATCGCGGCATACATGTCGGCCATGTTGAACAGCTGCTGCGCCTCGAACACGCGGTGGCCGAGCCCGTCCTGTGAGCCGATGAACATTTCTGCGACGACAATGATCACCAGTGCCAGGGAAACGCCGTTGCGCAGGCCGACGAAGGTCTGCGGCAGCGATTCGAGCAGCATCACGTCGGTGAGCACGCGCAGCCGCGAAGCGCCCATGACCTTGGCGGCAAGGAGCCGCGTCTTGCGCGCATTCATCACGCCATAGGCGACGTTGAACACGATCACCAGGACCGCTCCGAAGGCAGCGACCGAGATCTTGGTCTCGTCGCCGACGCCGAACAGCACCAGGAATAGCGGGAACATGGCGGAAGCAGGCGTCGAGCGGAAGAAGTCGATAACGAACTCCAGCGAGCGATAGAGCTTCTCCGACGAGCCGAGCACGATGCCGAGCGGGATCGCGATCACCGCGGCGATAAGCGTGGAAGCAATGGTGCGCTCCACCGTCTTGAGGAAGTCGAAGCCGAGCGCGCCGCCGTCCATGCCGCTCCACAGCGCCTGAAACGTCTTGCCCGGGGACGGCAGCAGGAGCGGATCGACCACGCGCGCCCAGACAGCGATGTACCAGACGACGATCAGGCCGATGACGCCGACGACGGGAAGCAGCGGCTCCAGGCGTTTCATTGCCGTCGCACCTCGCGCTGGAAGATGTCGAGGCAATGCGCCTTCACGCGCACGAACTCCGCATCGGAGAGGTTGGCGGCGGAGCGCGGCCGTGGTGAGTCATAAGCCGCGAAATCCGCGATCCGCGCGGGGTGGCGGGAGAGCAGCAGGATGCGATCCGCCAGATACACCGCTTCCTCGAGATCGTGCGAGACCAGCACGGTGGTGGTCCCGGTCTCGAGGAAGATGCGCTGCAGCTGCTCGCGCATGAACAATGTCATCTCGTAGTCGAGTGCCGAGAACGGTTCGTCGAGAAACAGGATTTCCGGCTCGACCACGAGCGCGCGCATGATGGAGACGAGCTGCTGCTGACCGCCCGACATCTCGTAGGGATAGCGATTGAGGTCCAGCTTGACGCCGAAGCTCGCAACGAGCTTCTCGGTGCGCGCGCGTCGCTCCGCCTTCGGCAGCTGCATCAGCTTGAGCGGATACTCGATGTTGTCGATGGCCCGCAGCCAGGGAAACAGCGCCTCGCGGTAGTTCTGGAAGACGTAGCCGAACTTGATTTCGGACAGCGTCTTGCCATCGAACAGAATCTCGCCGGCATCGACGGCAATGAGGCCGGCGATCATGTTGATCAGCGTGCTCTTGCCGCAGCCGTTTGGTCCGAACACGGAGACCAGCTTGCCGCGTGGGATGTCGAGATCGAACTTGTCGTAGATGACGGCCTGACCGAAGCGCTTCGAAAGTCCGCGAATGGTGACATGCGGCAGGCTGTGCGCCGCCGCTGCCGGCACAAGAGGCGCGGCGGTCATGGACGTCAATGCCGGTTGCACAGCAGACATGCTGGGCTCAGAACACCTTGATGTATTTCTTGGTGTCGATCTTTTCCGGGACGACGCCGATCTCAGTGCCGAAATCGATGAATTTCTGCAGCTCCTGATATTGCTTTGAGCTCAGGTCTTTGGCCATGAAATAGCCGATCATCGGCACCGTATCGACGACGTCGTCGGGCGTGAACGTGTTCTTGGCGAGGTATTTGCGCGCTTCGGCCGGGTTCTTGTTGATGAAGTCGAGCGCTTTGCCCCAGGCCGCGGCGAAGCGCTTGGCCACATCGGGCCGGCTGTTGATGAAGTCGCTGGACATCGCGCAGCCCGCCGCAAAGGCATCGGCGTTTTCGTCACCGAGAATGTATTTGGCGACCACCCCGCTCTCGATGGTTTTGGCGACGCCGAGCTTGCGCATCAGCGAGGCATTCGGCTCGAGCGTATATCCCGCATCGAAAGTGCCGGCCTTCATCGCATTCACGTGCTGGCCCATGTCGAGCTGATCGATCGTGTAGTCGCCTTCTTTCAAACCGTTCCTCGCCAGCACGGCCTTGGCCGCGTTGACGTTCGCCGGGCCCGGCGCGCTCATGATCTTCGCGCCCTTGAGATCCTTGATCGAGTTGGCGTTGAAGCCCGTGCGCACGACGAACTGCTCCATCTGCCATTTCTTATTCTGACTGTTGATGCTGATATACATCGCCACGCCCGGTTTCTTGGCGTTGGCGTTCATGCCCTCGAGCGTCACCAGCACGGCGGAGACGTCGATCTGATTGGTGATCAACGCCGCGACGTTCGGCGGGCCGCCAATCAGGCGGATCATCTCGGGCTCGATATTGACGTCCTTGAAAAATCCGCGCTCCGCCGCGACGAAATACGGCAGCGAGGAGCTGACGGGGAACACGCCGACTTTGACCTTGTCCGGCGCCTGCGCCAGCGCCGGGAGGGCGCAGAAGGTAGCGGCTGCGATGCCGCCGATGACGGCTCGCCGACTGGGCTTTCGGAACTTCAGCATCTGCCTAACTCCCCGTTTGACGGTTCCCACTCTGGTTCTGGTGCGTCGCTCAGTTGAACGTCAGTCTGGCAAAACTCATGCCCTTCACTCGCCCGCATCAATGATGGCGATGCAGGGGCCGCCGCCTTGCGGGCCTTGATGCATCGCGTCGACGGAGACGAATACGGCCGGATCGCCGATCGCGGCCGCGGCGACGCCGCCGACCGCAGCTTTGGAGTGGCGATGGTGGTGCACGTCGGAATCGTCGAGCATGATCTGCCGGCGCCCGCGCAGGCGGCCGCTGCGGTCGGCCTCGCATTTCATGAAACAGTTGACGAGCTTGCCATTGAGATCCTCGGCGCGGGCACGCGCCGGCAGCTCGAGGCCAGCATTGCGGATCGAGTCGTAAATCCCGTCCATGTCGAGCGCATCGCGCATCACCGCATGGCCGATCCGATAGCGTCCGCCGGCGCCCGGCCGGTTACCAAGAAGAACAATCTGCGCCTGGGTCAACTCGACGCCCGAGGAGCAAGACGCCACGGAGGAATAGAGGTCGAGATTCTTGCAGATGTCTTCGGCCCGCGGCATGCCGATCTCGCCGAGCGCGACGGCGATGCCAAGCGCGGTGGTGCCATTGGAGACGCCCATGGAATCGTGCACCTCGCAAGCGACATCGTGTCCGCGCTCTTCCGCATCGCGGACCGATTCGATGGTAAGCAGCGGCGTCTTGGTCTGCACGTAATGGACGTCTTTGGGATCGCTGATGCCGGCATCGCGCATCGCGTCCTTCACCGCCGCCGCGACCTTTTCCACCATCGCCGGCCGCCCGATGTCTTCGGGTAAAAGCTCGACGCTCATGGCAGTGCCGATGGCGAGCCGCGACTTCGATGCGGGTCCCGTCTTCTCCGTCTTCGCGAACACCGTCGCGTGCGGCGTGATCACGCCGTCGCAGCCGCCGGACCAGACCATTGGGATCTTGGCGATCTCGGCTTCGGAGCGTGTGCCGAGATTTTGCAGGACGCGACGGAATGCCTGGTCGGCGAGAATGCGGGTGAAATCGTTCACGCCGCCATTACCCTCAGTCTTGCCGATGACCCCGATCACTTGATCGGCGGTAAACTGACCAGCCTTGATCCGTTCCTCAAGGCCGCTCGCATCCGACACGGTCTTCAGTTCGACTTTCGCGACTTCGATCGCCATGCGTATTGATCTCCCAAAAGCTCAGCGCATCCGCGGCTTGCATTCGCCACGCAGCATTCTTTCAAACCCGTCGCCGCGGTCAATCATCGGAAGCGCCGCGCAACGCCGCTGGCGCAGGGCGGCACGCTCTCTGTCGGTTTCCGCCTCATCGACCACATAATCATTCGCTTTCCCGCGCAGCAGGACACCGTAATCGGCCTTCGCGCTCTCGACCGAAACGCGGCCCTCCATGACGTCGCGCAGCACCAGGTTGGTTTCGCGCTCGAGCGGATCGCCCCAGCCGCCGCCGCCAGTGGTGACCACGCGCACCACCTGACCGCGCAAGACCGGCTCGCCGTCGACGAGGCCGCCGAGCTCACGCGCTTCGCCGTCGAGGTCGACGGTGACGCAGAACGGTTGTCCGGCCTTGCCCCCGTTGAGACCATAGCAGCCGAGGCGCACGCGATCGGCGGTGACGATGGTGCGGCAGTCGACCAGCGCGCGGTAGTGCTTCTCGTAGCCCAGGCCGCCGCGCCGCTTCCCAGGCCCGCCGGAATCGGTGCGCAAGGCGAGCTTTTCCACCAGCAGTGGAAATCGCGTCTCGGTGAACTCCGCCGGCTGGTTGCGGGAGTCCGGCACGATATGGATCGCGTCATTCCCGTCCGCGTAGGCGCGGCCGCCGGAGCCGCCGCCGAGCACCTCGCGCGAGAGGAACGGCTTTCCCGCGGCATCGGTGCCGAAGAAGCCGGTATAGCGGATGGTCTCCTGGTCCGCGGGCATGCGCCCGTCGACCGCTTGCGCGACGACACCGGCCAGGAGCCCGAGGCAGCGCAGCAGCACAAAAGAGCGTGCGTTGGTTGCCGCGGGCCATTCCGGAGTGATCAGTGTGCCTTTCGGCGGGAAGATGATGTCGAAGACCTCGCAGACGCCCTCGTTGACGTGGATTTCGGCGGCGCGTTCCGGCGTGTCCGCGAGATTGCGCAGGACCGGCGCGATCCATTTGACGAGGAAGGCGCCGCCGGCGTAGTCCGCCGGCCAGTTGATCGGGCCGCTCGATTGTGGATCGGTGCCGTTGAAGTCGAGGGTGATACGGTCCCCCGTCTTGATCATCTTCAGGGCGAGCTTGTGCAGCTTGGGATCGGTGACGCCGTCATGCTCGACATAGTCTTCCCAGGCGTATTCGCCATCGGCGATCTTGGCGAGCAGCTCGTTGCGAAAGATGTCGCGGCATTTGTCGAGGATGGCCTGGAAACAGGCCTCGACTTGCTCGCGGCCGAAACGCTCGAACAGGCCGCTCATGCGCCGCGCGCCCATCAGACAGGCCTGGATCTCACTGTCGAGGTCCGCGGTGAGCATTTCCGGGACGCGGGTGTTGCGGCGGATGATCGTGAGCACCGCGTCGTTGCGCGCGCCCGCGCTGTAGATCTTGACCGGAGGGATCGCCAGCCCTTCCTCGAACACGGTGACTGCGGTGCCGGGCATCGAGCCCGGCACGCGCCCGCCGATGTCATCGTGATGGCCGAAAGCCTGGATATACGCGACGACCTCGCCGTCATGGAACACCGGCACGGTGCTGCAGAGATCGGGCAGGTGGCCGATCGAGCCCTCGGTGAGATACGTGTCATTCATCAGGAACACGTCGCCGGGCTGCATCGTGTGCGGCGGGAAATCGCGCACGACCGCATTTGGCATGGCCGAATAGGAGCGGCCGGTGAGCTTGCGGCAGTAGCGGTCGAACAGGCCGACGCGATAATCATGCGCTTCGCGGATCATCGGGCTGCGCGCGGTGCGCTCAATGGCATATTCGATTTCGGCCTCGATGGAATTGAGCGTGCCTTCGACGATCTGCAGCACGATCGGATCGACCGGCGTGCTCAGCCGCTTCGGCGCCGTTGGCCAGGGCGCCGGCGTCGGCGTGGCGCGGATGTTCATGACGGCGCCCCGGAGCGAATGATCAGGATTCCGTGCGGATCGACGCTGAGGCGCTGACCCGGAAATACCACCGTGGTCGAGCCGAACTCCTCGATCACGGCAGGTCCATTAAGTGTAAAGCCTGGAGGCAGCGCACTGCGCTCGAAGATGGGCGTCTCGACGAAACTGCCCGAGAAGTAGACCTGCCGTGTGTTCTTCGTCGCCGGCCTAGCGCTGCCACTCTGGAGCTTTGGCAGCCCGGGGCGCTCGATCACGCCGAAGCCGGAGACGCAGAAATTGACCAGCTCGATCTTCTGCTCCCCGGCATAGTTGTAGCCGAAGGTGCGCAGATGCGCGGCGTTGAAGGCCTCGATCACGCGCGCGAGGAAACCCGCATCGATCGGGCCGCTCGGCGCGGTGACGCGCACTTCCATGGATTGACCCGCGTAGCGGATGTCAGCTTCGCGGGTCAGGCGGATGCGGCCGGGATCGATGCCGTCGCGCTCGAGCGTCTCCGCGGCCTCGCGCTCGAGGCCGGCATAAAGCGCGGCGACGCTCGCAAGCTCGACACTGTCCTCGTGCATGACCTTGGTCACGATGTGATCGGTGCGCCAATCCACGGCGAGGAGGCCGAAGGCGGAGAGATTGCCGGGATTGGGCGGCACGATGCAGGCCTGCATGCCGAGCAAGTCCATGACCGCGGGCGACTGCGCCGGACCGGCACCGCCGAACGAGAGCAAGGCAAAACGGCGCGGATCGATGCCACGCTGGATAGTCATCTGCCGGATCGCGTTGGCCTGGCTCCAATTGGCGATCTCGATGATGCCGTGCGCAAGTTGCTCGACGTTGAGGTTGCCGGGCAGGCGCTTGGCCAGGGCGGCGATGCCGCTGTGCGCGCGCTCGACATCGAGCGCGATGCCGCCGCCGATCAGGGCATTCGGCACGCGGCCGAGCACCAGGTTCGCGTCGGTAATGGTCGGCTCGTCGCCGCCGTTCGGATAACACATCGGCCCCGGCTCGGCGCCAGCACTGCGCGGTCCGACCTTGAGGTGGCCTTCGCGCGACAGCCATGCGATCGAGCCGCCGCCGGTGCCGATGGTCACGATGTCGATCATCGGAATGCGCACTGGAAAGCGGCCGACCGAGCCGCCATTGGTGAGATGCGGCTTGGCGCCTTCGATCAGGCAGAGATCGGTCGAGGTGCCCCCGGCGTCGAGCGTGACCAGATCGGGAAAGCCGGCGATCTCGGCGACCACCGCGCAGCCGAGCGCGCCCGCCGCGGGGCCGGAGAGCGCGGTCGTGATCGGCTTTCTCAGGATCTGCTCGGCGGTGGCGACGCCGCCGCTCGATTGCATCACCAGGAACGGCTTGTCGCGAAGCGGACCGAGCGCGTCATGCACGCGCCGCAGGTAACGATCGAGGTACGGCTTGACGAAGGCGTCGACCAGCGTGGTCACCGCGCGCTCATATTCGCGATATTCCGGCAGCACGACGCAGGAGAGCGACAAGGTCGCCTGCGGATATTCTTCTGTCACGATCTCGGCCACACGCCGTTCATGCGCGTCATTGGCGTAGGAATGTAGGAGGCAGATGCCGATCGCCTGTACGCCCTGCGCCTTGAAGAACCGCGCGGCCGCCCGCACGTCGGCTTCCGCGAGCGGGCGCAGCTCATGCCCGCGGAAATCCATGCGCCCCGCGACCTCACGCACATAGTGCAGCGGCACGAGCCGGTCCGGCTTCACCCAGAAATAGGAGTTGCCGTAACCCTCGGGCACGGATTGGCGGGCGATCTCGAGGATGTGGCGGAAGCCTTGCGTGACGATGAGGCCAAGCGAGCGGATCTCGGCCTGCAGCAGCGCGTTGGTCGCGACGGTCGTGCCATGGGCAAGCGCGGCGACATTCTCGGGCCCCGCATCCGCCGCGGCGAGGACCGCGTTAACGCCACGAACGAGCCCGATCGCGGGATTTGCGGGCGTCGAGGCCACTTTCGTAACCCGCATGGCGCCGCTGTCGCTGTCAACGGAGACGATATCGGTGAAGGTGCCGCCGGTATCGATGCCGATGCGGAATTGGGCTTTGCTGCGCATCGCAACAGTATCCGGTTGCGCAGCGGCTGCGGTCAAAAGCCATTTGGCGATGCCGCCATCGGAATTGCCGATGGCGCTACGCTCGCTAGTCCTTGAGCACGTCGCGCAGCGCCGCGAGAAAGCTTTCCTTGCGGCGCGACATCGGTTGGCGGCGGCGAAACAGCGAAAGCGCGACGCTGCGTTTTGGGGCGATGGACAGGAGCTTGAGCACGCCGAGCTTCACTTCGTTCTCGGCGCACGGACGCGGGACGATGGCGACGCCTTTTCCCGATTGCACAATCACCTTCATCGTCTCGATGTTGTCGGCCACCGCCAGGATGTTGGGCCGAATACCGAGATCGCTGAATAGCGACATCACCACCTGGCCATAACCGACCGTGAGCTCGCTCATCACAATCGGCTCGGCGACAAGCCGCCCGACATCGATCGGCTGCCGGCTCTTGGTCAGCGGATGCCTGGGATGCGTGATGAGGCTCATCTCGATCTCGGCGAGCCGATCGAACAGCAACCCCGCGGGCACGCGATCGGGATCGGATTCGATCGCAATCCCGGCGTCGATGCGCTCTTCATGCAGCTCATTGAAGATGTTGCGGGTCGGCGCGGTGAGGATTTCCAGCCGCGCCCCGGGCAGCTTCTGCTCCAGCTCGCGGAAGAGCCGCGGCATGAAGATCTGCGCCATCCCCGAGCCCATGCCGATCGTGAGCGTGTCGAGAATCGCCCCGCGCAGCCGTCTTGCGGTGTCGGTGAGGCTCAGCACGTCGCCGACGACGCGCTCGGCCTCATAGAGGAAAGTCCTGCCGCGCTCGGTGAGCTCGATGCCGCGCGGTGTCCGGCGAAACAGCGCAAACCCGACCTCATCCTCGAGCAGCTTGACCTGCTCGCTGACGGCAGATTGTGAAATGTTCAGCCGCTTGGCCGCCTTGGTGAAGCTGCGCTCCTTGGCGACGGAAAGCGTGTAACGAATCTGGCGGAAATCCAAGGCGCGGTCCAATCAGCAAAATGGGCCGCATAGTCTAGCGGTTTCCCCGAACGGCGCGAGTGCGCCTGAGGCCTAGAAAATATCCCCATTCCAGCGTGGATCATCGGTTGCGATGCGCAGCTTCTCTGCGGCCATCAGCAGATCGAGCGCGCGCCACGGCTTGGGAATGAAAACGGCGTTGCCCGGGATCTCGCGATCGCCCATCGCGCCGGAGGTGACGATCGCCGGTACATTGGGGAATCGCTCGCGGACGATGCGCACCAGCTCCACGCCGTCCATTGCGCCGGCGAGGCGCACGTCGGTGAAGATCATCGCTACGCGCTGATACTGTCGTTGCATAACCGCGAGCGCCGCTTCGGCGCTGGCGCATTCCACGACATCGAACTCGGATTCTTCGAACAGGAGCGACGCGAGCGCACGCTGATCCGCATCGTCTTCGACAACAAGTACAATCCGCCGCAACGGCCGGGACGAGCCCATGGGACGGCCTCCCTCTATGTCGCTTGCCTCACACAGCAACGCCTCGTTTTGCCGTTCGTTGCAAAGATCGCCCGAGTTCCGCACAAATACTTCGCGCGCAATGGTGCTGCGGCGCGTCGAAATTCATTTGGAACCCAAGATGCTGCGCGGATTATACGGCAGCCGAATGCTGCGCCTTGGTGCTTGGCAGATAGGCATCGAAAGCCGATGCGGCGAGGCGGACGAAGGGACGCCCCTGCTTGGTCACGGTGATGCGACTGCCATCGATCTCGATCAGCCCATTGGCAGCAAGCGGCGCGAGTCGTTCGAACTCATCGGCAAAGTGATGCGGCGCCTCGATGCGGGCGTTGATTTTGTCGAGGTCGATGGCGAGGTCGCACATCAGCCGCTCGATGATGTAAGCGCGCAATCGATCATCGTCACTGAACGCGATGCCCTTCACCGTTGCCAGCCGGCCATCGGCGACTGCGCGCGAATAGCCGCCGACATCTACGGCATTCTGCACATAGCCTTGCGGCAGCTTGCCGATCGACGAGGAGCCAAGCCCGATCAGCGCGTCGGCATCGTCGGTGGTGTAGCCTTGAAAATTCCGGCGCATGCGGCCGTCGGACTGCGCAAAGGTAAGCTCGTCGCCCGGATCGGCGAAGTGATCGAGGCCGATGGGACGATAGGCGAGCGCGGTCAGCGTCTCCGCCGCGATCCGCGCCTGGTCCAGACGCTCGGCAGTGCCCGGCAGCTCTGTTTCGCGGATACGGCGCTGATGAATCTTGAACCACGGCACATGCGCGTAGCCGAACAGCGCGAGACGCTCGGGATTGAGCGAGGCGGCGAGCACGGCACTGCGCATCACGTCGTCGCCGGTCTGCTGCGGCAGGCCGTACATCAGATCGATGTTGATGCTGGCGATGCCGGCGGCGCGCAGCAATGAAACGGACTGGGCCACGACGTCGAACGGCTGCACGCGGCCGATCGCCTGCTGCACATGCGGCGAGAAATCCTGCACGCCGAGGCTCGCGCGGGTGATGCCGATCGCCTTCAGCGCGCGCACCAGCTCGCGATTGACGCGGCGCGGGTCGAGCTCGATCGCGTGTTCGCACAGCTGTGAGAGATCGAAGGCGTCGTGCAGCGTGCCGATGAGCTGCTCGAGGCGGGCTGCGCCAAGCATCGACGGTGTGCCACCGCCCCAATGCAGCCGGCGAACCTTGCGGCCATTGGTGAGCGTGCCGACGATGTCGATCTCGTCGATCAGCCGGTCGGCATAGGCTTCGATCGGCGCTCGCCGCAGCACCGCTTTTGTGTTGCAGCCGCAGTAGAGGCACATCTCGCTGCAGAACGGGACGTGGAGATAGAGCGACAGGTTGGTCGTCGCCGGCAATTCAGTCAGCCACTCGGCATAGTCCGCCGGCCCGATGCCGTCATGAAAATGCGGCGCGGTCGGATAGGAGGTGTAGCGGGGGACATTGCGCTGAGCGAGCGCGATCTCAGTGGCGTCCATGATCCCCGCAGATCAACGGCAAAGTCGTCGGTCGGTCATTGACCAGGATCAAGTTCACAGGCGGTGGGACCTTTGAAGCGAGGGAACTTTTGCGCCCTCGCTCCTTCTGCCCAATTTCGAGTCCATACGTCCGAAGACTGGGCAGATGCCCGATTTTGCATCGCACAGTTCAATTTCTGCGCTGCACAAATTTGATGCCGGTTGCACAGGGACCTCGCTGACGCCGCGGGCACAGTGCGTCGCGATGAAGCGTCGCGCATTTCAGCCAACTCTTTGTTTTGCTTATAGAATCGCTTTACTCGCTCTTGTGGCACGAAGCTTGAAAAAGCCGAAGCGAACGGCCCGGCGACGGACCGCCATCGTCTTTTCGCTCGCGACCACCAAGGGGATCTCGATGACCAAGCGCAGTACCTGGATTTCAGATTGGAATCCGGAGGACGTGAAATTCTGGGAAGCGACGGGCAAGCTCGTCGCCCGGCGCAACCTGATCTGGTCGATCCTCGCCGAGCATCTCGGCTTCTCGATCTGGCTGATCTGGAGCATCGTCGCGGCCAAGCTGCCGCAAGCGGGGTTCCATTATACGACCGAGCAGTTGTTCCAGCTCGTCGCGCTCCCCGGCCTCATCGGCGCGCTGATGCGCTTTCCCTACACCTTCGCGGTGCCGAAATTCGGCGGGCGTAACTGGACCATTGTCAGCGCGGCGTTGCTGTTCATCCCGGCGATCGCGCTCGTCTACTTCGTCAGCCGTCCCGACACGCCGTTTCAGGTGATGCTGATCGCGGCAGCGACCGCTGGCCTCGGCGGCGGCAATTTCGCCTCCAGCATGGCCAACATCTCGTTCTTTTATCCGGACCGGATGAAGGGCTGGGCGCTCGGCCTCAATGCTGCCGGCGGCAACATCGGCGTGAGCAGCGTGCAGTTGCTGACGCCGATCCTGGTCACCTTCGGCTGGCTCAGCTTCTACATGGCCGAGCCGCTTGGCACGGCAGGCTATCTGCAGAACGCCGGCCTGATGTGGCTGCCGTTGATCGCGCTCGCTGTCTTCGGCGCCTACCGCTACATGGACAATCTGACCACGGCGCGCTCGACGTTCAAGGATCAGGTCGTCATCACCAGGCGCAAGCACACCTGGGTGATGTCGTGGCTCTACATCGGCACCTTCGGATCGTTCATCGGCTACTCGGCCGCATTCCCGCTGTTGCTGAAGACGCAATTTCCGGCAGTCGGCGTCGGCATCGCGTTTCTCGGTCCGCTGGTCGGGTCGGTATCGCGGCCGTTCGGCGGCTGGCTTGCCGATAAAATCGGCGGCGCGCGCGTGACGTTCTGGAATTTCGTGGTCATGGGCGCCGCGACCGCTGGCGTCATCTATTACGTCGACATCAAATCCTTCCCGGGATTCCTGGCGATGTTCCTCACCCTCTTCGTCACCACCGGCATCGGCAACGGTTCGACATTCCGCATGATCCCGTCGATCTTCCGCGAGCAGAAGCTCAGCGAAGTGAAAGGCGGCGGTGCCGAGGCGCGTGCCGCAGCCTTGAAGGCGGCGGCGACCGAGAGCGCGGCGGTGATCGGCTTCACCTCGGCGGTCGGCGCAGTCGGCGGCTATCTGATCCCGCGCGGCTTCGGCGCTTCGATCGCCACCTTCGGCGGCCCGTATGTCGCGCTCGAAGTCTTCCTCGCGTTCTACGTGACCTGCATCGCGCTCACCTGGTGGTTCTACCTGCGCAGGAGCTTCTCCGGCGTCGGGTCGACGAGCCTCGCGCAGGCGCGCGTCTGACGCGGTGGAATGAAGGAGAGCCCGCCAATGGGTGAACCTCTTATCGTCGTCGGCAACGGGATGGCGGCGGCGCGCTTCGTCGAAGAGCTGACCAAGCGCGCGCTCGGGCGCTACTCGATCGCCGTCATCGGCGAGGAGCCGCGGCTCGCCTATAACCGCGTGCTGCTCTCTTCCGTGCTCGCCGGCGACCTGCCGATGGAAGGTCTGGAGCTGCGGCCGGCGCAATGGTGGCGCCAGCGCGGCGTCACGCTGCTCTATGGCGAAGCGGTGCGCAGTATCGATCCCGCGATCCGACGCGTGCGGCTCGCCGGCGGCGCCTCGTTGCCCTACACGCGGCTTGTGCTCGCCACCGGCTCGCGGCCGATTCGGCTTTCGGTCCCGGGCATGGATCTCCTCGGCGTGCGCACGTTCCGCGATCTCGGCGATGTCGGCGCCATCAACCGCACTGCTACGCGGCGTACCCGCGCGGTCGTGGTCGGCGGCGGGCTGCTTGGCCTCGAGGCGGCTTACGGGCTCGCCAAGATTGGGGCGCGCGTCACGTTGGTGCATCTGATGGACCGGTTGATGGAGCGGCAGCTCGACGCGCGCGCCGCGCGTGCCTTGCAGTCGGCGGTCGAAGCCATGGGCATTACAGTGCTACTGCGCGCGGAGACAACGCAGATCCACGGTCGCAAGCGCGCCGAAGCGGTCGAGCTTGCCGACGGCCGCACCATTCCCGCCGACATGATCGTTGTCGCTGCCGGGGTTCGGCCGAATGCCGAGCTCGCGCAGAGCGCGGGGCTCGCGGTCAATCGCGGCATCGTGGTCGACGACGGCATGGCGACGAGCAACGAGTTCATCGGTGCCATCGGAGAATGCGCCGAGCATCGCGGCACCTGCTACGGCATCGTCGAGCCGGCCTATGAGCAGGCGGCAGTGCTGGCCGACCGGCTCACCGGCGGTCGCGCGCGCTATGGCGGCAGTGTGCAGTGGACCAATCTGAAGGTCTCGGGCGTGAACGTGTTTTCCGCCGGCGACTTCCTTGGCCGGCCGGGCAGTGAGCAGGTCGTGCTCTCCGATCCGGGACTCGGCACCTACAAGAAGCTGGTCATCGACGGTGGCCGTCTCGTCGGCGCGGTGCTCTGCGGCGATACGGCGGATGGCCTCTGGTATCTCGACCTTATCCGCAGCGGCATGTGCGTCGAGGCGCTGCGCGACGACCTCGTCTTTGGCCGGGCGATGGCCGAACGCGCCGCCGTCAAAGCCGCTGCATAGGAAATGAGCATCATTCCGCACTGCACAACGAATGAGCGTGGTGCACTGCGAATTGGCAGGAACACTGCCCTATCTACTTTTCCGCAGCTGCCGTCGTTTTGAGCAGACCCTTGAAAAGGCTGAATAATTCAGGTTACGGCGCGCTGGCACGCTCCTTGAAATGGGGAGGGCAGCCGGAAGCCCTTCAGGGCGCCCAAGGAGAACGGGACCATGGACTACGCCAAACCGACCGATGTCGTGAACTCGATGATTCAGAGCGCTAACGCGAAGCTCAAACTGTCGCCGCGCGACCTTTTGATCCGCGGCATACTGTCGGGCGCGATCCTCGGCGTCGCCACGAGCCTCGCCTTCAACGGCGCGCTGACGACCGGCCAGCCGCTGGTCGGCGCGCTGATCTTCCCGGTCGGTCTGGTCATCATTGTGCTCCTCGGCCTCGAGCTCGTCACCGGCAGCTTCGGGCTGCTTCCGCTCGCGTATCTCGAGAATGGCGTTCCGCCCTCCCGCATTCTCTCCAACTGGTCCTGGGTGTTCCTCGGCAATCTCCTCGGCAGCATCGCCTATGGTGTGCTGTTGGCGATCGCGCTGACCAATATGGGCACCGCCGAGCCGACCGGCGTTGCCGCGCGCATTATCGCCATCGCCGAGGCAAAGACTGTCGCCTATCAGGCGCTCGGCGCGGCCGGCATGGTCACCGCCTTCGTCAAGGCGATCCTGTGCAACTGGATGGTCTGCCTCGCGGTCGTGCTGGCGATGTGCACCAGCTCGACGGTCGGCAAAATCGTCGCCGCGTGGATCCCCGTCTTCATCTTCTTCGCCCAGGGCTTCGAGCACGCGGTGGTGAATATGTTCATCATCCCGACCGGCATGCTGATGGGAGCCAAGGTCAGCGTCTCGCAATGGTGGCTGTGGAATCAGATCCCGGTAACACTGGGCAATCTGGTCGGTGGCTTCGTCTTCACCGGGCTCGCGCTCTATCTCACGCACAAGCCCGTGCGTCCTGCCGAGCGTCTCTCCGCCGTGCAGGTGCCGGCCGAATGACCAGCGACTTCACGCCGGAGCAGAAACGGTATCTCGAGGGCTTCACCTCGGGCCTGCAGATTGCGCGGGCGACGCGTAGTCTCGTACCGGGCGCGGTCGTTCCGCGTCCGGCCGCGGAAGCGGAGCCGGCCGGTCCTGATGCGGCGGCGCTTAAGGCACAGGCGCGCGTCCTTGCTGAAGGCAAGAAGCTCGCCGACCAGGAGAAGTTCAAGCGCGACGAGCATCCGTTCGATGCTTATGAGCGATTGAAGGCCCAGGCGGCCGGCAACGAAGCGCCGAAGCCGCCGGATAATTTCCGTTGGCGCTATTACGGCCTGTTCTACGTGGCGCCGGCGCAGAGCTCGTATATGTGCCGGCTGCGCATGCCGAACGGCATCCTCAAGCACTGGCAGCTCGCCGGCCTCGCCGATCTCGCCGCGCGCTATGGCGGCGGCTATTCGCACGTCACCACGCGGGCGAACATCCAGATCCGCGAGATCGAGCCGAAGAACGCCGTCAACATGGTCGAGGCCATCCAGGACCTCGGCCTGTGCTCGCGCGGCTCCGGCGCTGACAATATCCGCAACGTCACCGGAACGCCGACCGCTGGCGTCGATCCGCAGGAGCTCATCGACACGCGGCCTTATGCGCGCGAGTGGCACTTCCACATCCTCAACGATCGCTCGCTCTACGGCCTGCCGCGCAAGTTCAATGTCGGCTTCGACGGCGCCGGCATCATTCCGGTGCTCGAAGACACCAACGACGTCGGCTTCCAGGCCGTAGCGGTGAAGGATGGCTTCGGCGCCGAAGCCGGCGTCTGGTTCTCACTCGCGATTGGCGGCATCACCGGACACAAGGATTTCGCGCGTTGGACCGGCGTCGTGGTCAAGCCCGCCGACGCCACCAAGGTGGCGGACGCGATCGTGCGCGTGTTCATCGAGCACGGCGATCGCACCGACCGTACCAAGGCGCGGCTCAAATATGTGCTCGACGCCATGGGCGTCGAGAAATTCCTGACGCTCGTCGAGGACAAGCTCGGCGCCAAGCTCACGCGCGTGCCGGCAGAAGCGCTGGCGCCGCGGCCGGCCTATGACCGCCAGGCGCATATCGGCGTGCACAAGCAGAGGCAGCCGGGCCTCAACTGGATCGGCGTGGTGCTCCCGGTGGGTAGGCTCACGGTGGCGCAGATGCATGGTCTCGCGAAAATCGCCGGCGATCTCGGCGACGGCGATATCCGGCTCACCGTCTGGCAGAACCTGCTCATCTCCGGTGTCGCCGACGACAAGGTGAAGCTTGCGGTGGCGGCCATCGAGAAGCTTGGTCTCAGCACCGAGGCGACCTCGATCCGCGCCGGGCTCGTCGCTTGCACGGGCAATACCGGCTGCAAGTTCGCTGCTTCCGACACCAAGCGCCACGCCGAGGACATTGCCCAATGGTGCGAAGCGCGCGTCAAGCTCGACGCGCCGATCAACATCCATCTGACCGGCTGCCATCATTCCTGCGCGCAGCACTATATCGGCGACATCGGACTCATCGCCTGCAAGGTGCAGACCTCGGAGGAGGGCGACACGGTCGAGGGCTATCACATCCTCGTCGGCGGCGGCTTCGGTCCCGATGCCGGGCTCGCCCGCGAGCTCTACCGCGACGTCAAGGCCGAGGACGCGCCGAAGACGCTCGAGCGCATGCTCAAGGCCTATCTCGCGCATCGCGCCTCGCGCGAGGAGACCTTTTTCGCCTTCAGCCGCCGGCAGGAGCTCGATGCGTTGAAGTCGTTCTGCGATACGGAGCCGGTGGAATGACGCAGAACGTGCTGCCGCCCGCGATCGAGCTCATTCCGGAGGGCGCGCCATTCACGGCGGAGCAGCGCGCCTGGCTCAATGGCCTGTTCGCCGGGATGCTGTCGCTCGAAGGCAGCGTCACGGCGTTATCACCCGAGCAGGGCGCGGCGCTGATGGCTGGTGTGCCGGCGCCAGTCGCGCCTGCCGACAATGCGGACATCGACACACCGTGGCACGACCAGACGCTGTCGCTCACCGAGCGCATGAAGCTCGCCGAAGGCAAGCCGTTGCGCTGGCGGCTGATGGCGGCCATGGCGCAGCAGGACTGCGGCCAGTGCGGCTATGACTGCAAGAATTACTCGGCGGCGATCTTCGAGGGCAAGGAAGAGCGGCTGAACCTCTGCGTGCCGGGCGGCAAAGACACGACCCGCATGCTCAAGGCGCTGCATGCGGAGCTCGGCGGGGCGCCTGCCGCGACGCCGGCGGCAAAGACTCCCGCACTTCCGGCGGTTCCGGTGGCACCTGCAACGCCCGCCGCGCCCGTCGTCGCGCCGGCGGAAGTTAAGCCCGCGCAGGAGAAGCCGGCGGCCGTGATCAATACGGCCGGCCGATCGCGCGCGCACCCGATCGACGCGGTGTTCAAGGCACGCATGCTGCTCAACAAGAAGGGCTCGGAAAAAGAGACCTGGCATATCGACATCGACCTCAAGGGCACCTCGCTCGACTACGTCGTCGGCGACTCCTTTGGTCTCTATCCGACCAACGATCCGGAGCTGGTCGAGGCGGTGATCCACGCGCTCGGCGCGCCGCCCGACTTCCCGATTGGCGGCCGCACGCTGCGCGAGGTGTTGACCGACGGCGTATCGCTCGCGCCGGCGCCGGACATGCTGTTCCAACTGATGTCTTATTTGACCGGCGGCGAGCGCCGGCAGAAGGCGAGGGCGCTCGCCTCCGGCGCCGATCCCGACGGCGATGCCGAGAACCTCGACGTGCTCGCGGCATTGGAGAAATTCCCCGGCGTGCGCCCCGATCCCGAAGCCTTCATCGAGTCGCTCGATCCGCTGCAGCCGCGGCTTTACTCGATCTCCTCATCGCACAAAGCCAATCCCGGCGCCGTCGCGCTCACGGTGGACACGGTCCGCTACATGGTCGGCGCGCGTCGCCGGCTCGGCGTCGCCTCGACCTTCCTCGCCGAGCGCATCAAGCCGGGCGACGCGATCAAGGTTTATGTGCAGCGCGCGCATGCCTTCGGCCTGCCGGAGGATCCGGCGACACCGGTGATCATGATCGGTCCCGGCACCGGCGTGGCGCCATTTCGCGCCTTCCTGCAGGAGCGCATGGCGGTGAAGGCGCCAGGCCGCAACTGGCTTTTCTTCGGACATCAGCGGCGCAACTGCGACTTCTTCTACGAGGACGAGTTCAACGCCATGAAGCACCAGGGTGTGCTCACGCGGCTCTCGCTCGCCTGGTCCCGCGACGACGTGAGCAAGTTTTATGTGCAGGACCGCATGCGCGAAGTCGGCCGCGATCTGTGGTCGTGGCTCGCCGACGGCGCGCATGTCTATGTCTGCGGCGACGCCAAGCGCATGGCCAAGGATGTCGAACAGGCGCTCGTCGAGATCGTCGCCAAGCACGGCGCACGCTCCACGGAAGAAGCCGTCGCCTTCGTCGGCGAGCTGAAGAAGAAGGGGCGCTACCAGCAGGATGTGTATTAGGCCATGAACGCGCCGCCTTCGCATCCGCCGGAGGTTCGCACCACTTGTCCCTATTGCGGCGTGGGTTGCGGCGTGCTCGCGGCACCCGACGGACGCGGCGGCGCAAGGATCGCGGGCGATCCGGCGCATCCTGCGAATTTCGGCAAGCTCTGCTCCAAGGGGACGGCGCTCGGCGAGACACTCGCGCTCGACGGGCGGCTGCTCTATCCGATGCTGCGCCAGGACGGCGCGCTCGCGCGCACCGATTGGGACACGGCGCTGGCGGCGACTGCCGATGGGCTGCGCCGTGTCATTTGGCGCTACGGACCGGGAGCGGTCGCCTTCTATCTCTCGGGACAACTGCTCACCGAGGACTATTACGTCGCCAACAAGCTGATGAAGGGCTTCATCGGCTCGAGCCATGTCGATACCAATTCGCGCCTGTGCATGGCCTCCTCAGTCGCCGGCCATCGCCGCGCCTTCGGCGCTGACACGGTGCCAGGCGTCTATGCCGATCTCGACGAGGCGGATGTCATCGTCCTCGTCGGCTCTAACGCCGCCTGGTGTCATCCGGTGCTGTTCCAGCGGATGATTGCCAACAAGCGCAAGCGCGGTGCGAAGATCGTCGTCATCGATCCGCGGCGCACGGCGACGGCAGAGGATGCGGACCTGTTTCTGTCCATCGCGCCCGGCATGGACACGGCGCTGTTCAGCGGGCTGCTCGTGCATCTGGCGCGGTCCGGCGCGCTCGATCATACGTACATCAAGGAGCACACGTCAGGGTTCGAGGCGGCGCGGGCGCGGGCAACGGCGATCGCGCCGACGATCGATGCCGTCGCGGACGCCTGCGGCCTTGCCGTCGCCGATATCGCGCGCCTCTATGAACTGTTCGCCAAGACCGAGCGCGTGGTCACTTGCTATTCGCAGGGCGTCAACCAATCGGCGCAGGGGACCGACAAGGTCAATGCCATCATCAATTGCCATCTCGCCACCGGTCGCATCGGACGGCCGGGCATGGGGCCGTTCTCGTTAACGGGCCAACCCAATGCCATGGGGGGGCGCGAGGTCGGCGGGCTCGCCAACCAGCTCGCCGCGCACATGGATTTCGCGCCCGACGACATCGAGCGCGTCGGCCGTTTCTGGAACGCGCTCAACATGACCAAGAGTCCCGGGCACAAGGCCGTGCAGATGTTCGAGGCCATCGAGCGCGGCCAGATCAAGGCGCTGTGGGTGATGGCGACCAATCCGGCGGTGTCGCTGCCGCGCGCGGGCGCCGTGCGCGCGGCGCTGAAGAAGCTCGACCTGCTCGTCATCTCGGAAAACGTCATCGACAACGACACGGTCGGCGTCGGCGCGCATGTGCTGCTCCCCGCCGCGGCCTGGGGCGAAAAGAGCGGGACCGTGACCAATTCCGAGCGCCGCATCTCGCGGCAGCGTGCGTTCCTGCCGCTGCCGGGCGAGGCCAAACCGGATTGGTGGATCATCTCGCAGGTGGCGCGGCGCATGGGCTTTGCCGAGCAGTTCGCCTATGGCTCGGCTGCCGAGATCTTCCGCGAGCACGCGGCGCTTTCCGCCTTCGAGAACACCGGCAAGCGCGATTTCGATCTCGGCGCGCTCGCCGCGATTCCCGATGACGCGTACGACGCGCTCGATCCGCTGCAGTGGCCGGCGCGTGGCGGCGAGCCGCGCCACGAGCGGCGTTTCTTCGCCGAGGGGGGCTTCTACACGGCCGATCGCAAGGGCCGCTTTATTGCGCCGGAGAAACCGGCCCTGAAGGAGAAGGTCGGTGCCAAGTTTCCGCTGCGCCTCAACACCGGCCGCATCCGCGACCAGTGGCACACCATGACGCGCAGCGGCCGCGCGCCGCGGCTCGGCGGCCATCTGCCGGAGCCGTTCGTCGAGGCGCATCCGGACGACGCGAGGACATACGGTCTTGTCGACGGCGCCTTCGCAAGGATCACGACGTCGCATGGCGGCTGTACGCTCCGTGTCCGCGTGCAGGAGAGCCAGCAGCGCGGCTCGTTGTTCGTGCCGATTCACTGGAGCGACGCCAACGCGTCGTCCGCGCGCATCGGCGAGCTGGTGATGCCGGCGACTGATCCGCAATCCGGCCAGCCGGAAGCGAAAGCGACGCCGGCGGCGATCGCGCCTGTCGCCTTTCAATCGCGCGGCTTTGTGCTCACGCGCCGCAGCGTGACGCTGCCGCCGGAGTGCTGGTGGGCGCGCGTCGCGGTCACCGGCGGCGATGGCTTCCTGCTGGCGACCGACCTCGCGCCCGGCGCCTGGCAGGCTTGGGCGCAGACGCTGCTCGGCGCCGATGTCGAGATCGCGGATTACGTCGATGAGCCGCGCGGCATCTGCCGCGTGGCCGGCTTTGTGCAAGGCCGCCTCGAGTTCTGCTCGTTCATCGGCCCCGTCGCCTTGGCGCCATCCTGGGACGCAACCAAGGCGCTGCTCGAAAGCGAGAGCATCGAGGAGCGCCAGCGTCGCATTCTCCTTTCCGGCCGCAGCGCCGACGGCGTTGTCGATGCTGGGCCGCAGGTCTGCGCCTGTTTCGGCGTCGGCCTCAACACCATTCGCGAGGCCATCTCAACGGGTGCGGCGACGAGCGTCGAGGCGATCGGCGCGAGCCTGCGTGCTGGAACCAATTGCGGGTCATGCCTCCCAGAATTGAGAAGGATCATCAGTCGTGAGCAGCCAGCGAACGCCCTCTGAAGCGCCGCGCGAGCGTATGCGGGCGCTGGCCCGATTGCCGGTGTTCTTCGCGCTCGCAGGCAAACGGGTGGTCGTCGCCGGCGGCAGCGCGGCCGCTGCCTGGAAAGCCGAGCTGCTGGCTGCGGCAGGCGCGCGTGTCGAGGTGCTTGCCGCCGATGTCAGCGACGAGATGCGTGCGGTGGCGGATGCATGCGGTGAGGCTCTCGCCATTCATCCGCGTGTGTGGACGCAGACGGATTTCGCCGGTGCGGTCCTGGCGATCGGAGCCTACGATGACGATGGCGAAGCCGCGCGTTTCGCGCAAGCCGCGCGCGAGGCCGGCGTGCCGGTCAATGTCATCGACAAGCCGGCCCATTGCGATTTCTCCTTCGGCTCGATCGTCAACCGTTCGCCTCTGGTCGTCGGCATTTCCACCGACGGCGCCGCGCCGGTGTTCGCACAAGCGGTGCGCGCCAAGATCGAGGCGCTCATCCCGGCCGGCTTCGCGCGCTGGGCATTGGCCGCGCAACGTTGGCGGCGCGAGGTACAGGAGAGCGGCCTTGTCTTCAATGCCCGCCGCCGCTTCTGGCAGGCTTTCACGCGCTTTGCCATCACTCATCCCGATCACGAGCCGGGTGCCGACGATTTCGAGCGGCTTCTGGCGGAGGTGAAGCACGGTGCGCACGCCGCGAGCGACGGCTCGGTCACGCTGGTCGGCGCGGGGCCGGGCGACGCCGAGTTGCTGACGCTGCGCGCCGTACGCGCGCTGCAATCGGCCGACGTGATCCTGTTCGACGATCTCGTCTCCGCCGAGGTGCTTGATTTCGCGCGTCGCGAGGCCAAGAAGCTGCTGGTGGGAAAACGGGGCCACGGCCCGTCCTGTCGCCAGTCCGAAATCCACGCGCTGATGGTCGGCCTGGCGAAGAGCGGCAAGCGCGTGGTGCGCTTGAAGGGCGGCGACCCGATGATCTTCGGCCGTGCCGGCGAGGAAATCGCGGCCTGCGCCGCCACCGGCATCGCGGTCGAGGTCGTCCCCGGTATCACTGCGGCGCAGGGTGCCGCGAGTCGTTTGCGCATCTCGCTCACCGAGCGGGCCAAGGCGCGGCGCGTGCAGTTCATCACCGGCCACAGCGAGGACGGTGAGCTTCCTTCCGACCTCGACTGGCGTGCGCTCGCCGATCCGGCAGCGACCACCGCCGTCTATATGCCGACGAAGACACTTGCCGCGCTGGTCGACAAGGCGCTTGCCGAAGGGCTCGATCCATCGACACCCGCCATTGCCATCGCGCGGGCGACGCGCAGCGACGAGACGATCATCGCCGCGCCGATCGGTGATCTGCCGCGGCGTGTTGCGGAGCAGGCGCCGGGCGGTCCGCTGCTGGTGATGATCGGTAAAACGTTTGAAGGCCCGACATTGCTGTCAGGCCTTCAAAATTCTCGCGAAACCGTGCGCTCAGCTTAGCGCTGCGACACGCGCCCCCGGCGGCTGGCGATGGGCGCCGGCGGTCGCGGCGCCAGCCCGAACAGTTGCTCGAAGAAGTTCGGGCCGCTCGAGTAGCCGGTCGGACCACCATAGGTGCCCGGCGGCAGCTTCACCGGCTTTGCCGAGGTGTGCGGGCTCGGCCGGTCGATGGCGATATCGGCCACCTTGCGCTCGGCGTTGTTGTTGAGGATCGCCAGCACCTGCCGGTCGCGACCATAGACGTCGTCGCGGATCTGCAACTTGCCGTCCTCGTCCACGAACGCCGTCTGGTAGGTGATGTGCACCGGGATCGGCGCCGGGAAGTTGATGTTGATCTCGCTGCCGCCGAACATGCCCTGCAGCTTGGCCGTCGTGTAGTGGTCCTCGGGCAGCTCGAGCGACAAGAGCTTCTCGCCGTACATCAGCGGGTTCTCGACGCGCATGCAACCGTGGCTGAACGCGCGCTTGTCCTTGGCGAACAGGTATTTATCCGGCGTGTCGTGCTGGTACACCAGGAACTTGTTCGGGAAATTGAAGCGGATGCGGCCGAGCGCATTGCGGTCGCCGGGCGGCTGCGACACATGCAGCGTGCCGTCGGCATCCTGCGTCAGCTTGAGGCCGATACGATCGAGCGCCTGCGGATCCTGCTGCAACGCCGGCAGATATTCGTTCTCGATGATCGACGGCGGCACGTTCCAGGTCGGGTTGACCGTGATGAACTTCATGTCGGCCGTGAGCATGGGCGTCGGCTTGTCTGGCTTGCCGACCACGATCTTGGTCTTCCAGTAGACCTTGCCGTTGTGGAACAGCGTCAGCGTGTAGTCGGGAATGTTGACGATGACGTGGTTCTTGCCGAGATCGCGCGGTAGCCAGCGCAACCGCTCCATATTGGCGATGATGATGTCGACGGTGTGCTCGCGGCGCGGGCCGTTGATGGCGGTGAGCGTCTCTGGGCCGAGAACGCCCGAGGCGTTGAGGTCATGCGCCTTCTGGAATTTCGCGACCGCGTCGGCCAGCTCCTTGCTGTAAGTCGTATCGCTCTTGTCGCCGGCGACGCTGAGACGCTCGCGCAGTTGCGGTACGCGCGCGTCGTGCATCGGCTGCTTCTTGATGAACTTCAGCACCGGGCCGCTGGGGATCGGCGCTGGCCGAGTGTCTTCGGTCTGACCGCGCGCCTCGGCGAGCTTCTGCTTCAGCGCCTTGTATTCCGGAATCTGCGGATTGAAGCTGTCGAGCGCCGCGGCGACATTGCTCGCCGTCGACACCTTCTCCAGCACCTCGTGGGGCTCTGGCGCGATCAGCGGATACAGGATGTCGGCGGAGACTCGGGTGTAGTGGACCTGTCCGACCTGCGCGTGATGCGCGAAGGTGAGAACGGAATTGGTGAGCTTGAGCTCGGCGTCCGCGAGCGCGTCCGCGCTCATTCCAGCCTTGAACTCAGGCGTCGGATAATCGGCGGGATTAAGACCGTCGGCAGCAACACCGGCGAGATAGGCAATCGCGGCTTTCGCGCGCTCATTGGCGGCGCCGTCGCTGACCCAGAGCGGTGCGAAATTGCGAGCGCTGTAGAAGGCCTCGACGCCATTGCGGTCTTTCTTCTTACCGCCGGTGAGCTCGCGCAGCCGGTCGCCGACGGCGCTATCGGCCACGACCGGGGTCGCTGCGGCGGGAGCCACTGCTGCAGGAGTTTGTGCGGTGTTTTGCGCAGGCGCTGCTACGGGAGCGGCACTTGCCGCGGCCGGCTGGGTCTGAGCCGGGGTTACCGGGGCGGCAATTTCTGCGGGCCTCGTCGGAGCCGGCATCGTGGGGCCGGTTGCGGCAGGGGTCGCTTGCACGTCGGCGGCGGTCGGCGGCGGCACGTTGGCCGGCTCCGGCATCGGGACCCGCGACTCGATATCAGCCTGGGATTGCGCCAGCGCCGGAGCAAAAGGGCCGGCGAGCGCCAAGCCAAAAACGATGGCCGTTCCGGCCATTAGCTGCTGAACACGGACCTTGCGCACGGATATTTCTCCCAAACGGGGATGCCCCCGACCATACGAATGCAGCTTAGCGGTTTGACCCGCCAAGATCATGGCTTTCGTCGCATTCGGCGCAAGTTCGGTTCAACTGTTGCCGTTTTACACAGGGAGCCCTTGTCCGAGGGGCTCTATGCGGCCTTTGCGGCAGCCTGCGCCTGCAGGACGAAGTCGTAATGCACTTCATAATAGGGAGTGTTTACGATTTCCCCATTTGGCGCCTTGCCCGGGGGCTTTTTGACGAAATCGACGATCAGCGGCTCTTTCACACCGTAAACGACGTCGGTTTCGATGTATTCGTCGCCCCTCTGGAACAGATGGGTCACTACCCGGCGGTATCCCGGAGCCTCTACGCAGAAGTGGATATGGGCCGGCCGCATATGGCTGACATTGGTCCGCTTCACCAAGTCGCCGACGGTGCCATCCATCGGGATCGTATAGGCGATTGGGGCGACGGTATGCACCAGGTAAGAGCCGTCGGGTTGGGCGTGGTAGAGGCCGCGCATCCAAGGCTCCTCGGTGCCCTTTTGCGCCTCGTAAAGCCCATCGCCGTCGGTCTGCCACAGATCCAGGGTGGCGCCGCTGATCGGCTTGCCGTTGAGGTCCCGCACGGTCCCTGAGACGAAGCAAGGAATGCCCGGCGCACCGACGGCCATGTTGCCGCCGTTCTCGATTTCCGGGGCATCCGGGACGTGGAAGGGCCCTTCCACGGTGGTCGGAGTGGCCCCGGTCGGCAGCCGGTGATTGATGGCGTCGACCAGCATGCTGACGCCCATGACGTCGGAGAACAGGATGAATTCTTGGCGCTTCTCGTCGCACAGCTTGCCGGTGCGGGTGAGGAAGTCGATGGCGCTGAACCATTCGGCGCCGGTCGGCTCGATCTCGCGCACGAAGGCATGCAGGTGCTTGATCAACGCCCCCATGACTTGGCGGAGCCGCGGATCGGGGATGTCCTTCCAGCGCTCCAGCACCACATTGGTGAGATTCTGTTCGGTGACGTAGGCCATGGTTTCCTCCGCAATGCGGCAAAAATGGTTGCTAATCAGACTGTATCTGTAGTCCCCCATTGCAGGTCAATAGTCCCGCTGGCCGCACGGCGTAGCGTCGCGCTGCCCACCGATTTGTGACGCCCGGCCCCCAGTGAAGAGCCCGTGACAGCGGCGGGGGAACTGCGTTATCCTGCGTGCAACAGCCTGTCTCCACAGGGCTGACGGGAAAGGAAAGCCTCATGGCCTGGACCACTCCGACTCTCGTTGAGATTTGCATCGGACTTGAAATCAACGGCTATCTGCCGGCCGAGTTCTGATCCGCCGATCTTCCTTTAGAGCTTTCGCCTGAATGAGGCGCCTCACCGCCATCGTGCTTGGCTCGGCGGCAGGAGGTGCTTTTCCGCAATGGAATTGCCGATGTCCGATTTGCCAGCTGGCCTGGGCTGGCGATCCGCGCGTGTGCGCGCGCACCCAGGCGAGCCTTGCCATCAGCGGTGACGGGCGACAATGGACGCTGCTCAACGCGTCGCCAGATCTCGGCGCGCAGTTGCGCGCTACGAAGCCACTGCATCCCTGCGCCGGCCTGCGCGGCAGCCCGATTGGCGCGGTGGTGCTCACAGGCGGCGAGATCGACCAGGTCACCGGTCTCTTGAGCTTGCGGGAAAGTTCACCGTTTCAACTCTACGCCACTGCCGCGACGCATGCGGCGGTGACCGCCAATCCGATGTTCTCAGCGCTACGCGCAGATATCGTCATTCGTCGCGCAGTGCTGCCGGGCGAGCGCTTTGCGCTGCCTGGTGACGTCATCGCCGAGCTGTTCATGGTGCCGGGCAAGCTGCCGCTCTATCTCGAGGGCGACGATCCGGAGATCGGCGCCGAAACCGCGGCGACGGTCGGTGTCGAGCTCACGCGCGACGGCGCGCGGATCGTCTTCGTCCCGGGCGCGGCCGCGATGACGCCGGCCTTGCAGGCGCGGCTGGCGCGCGCCGATGTCGCGTTGTTCGACGGCACGGTCTTCACCGACGACGAAATGATCCGCACCGGAACGGGGGAAAAGACCGGCCGCCGCATGGGGCACATGCCGATCGATGGTGAAGGCGGCACGCTTGCCGCACTCGAGGCTCTTACCGCGCGGCGGATTTTCATCCATATCAACAACACCAATCCCATTCTGGTCGACGGCTCGGCGGAGCGCCGCCGCGTCGAAGCGGCCGGGTGGGAAGTGGCAGAGGACGGAATGGAGATCGTTCTGTGACCACGCTGCTCACGCCGGAACAGCTCGAGGCGGCGCTGCGCGACATCGGCGGGCGGCGCTATCACCGGCTGCACCCGTTTCACGCGCTGCTGCACGGCGGCAAATGCGACAAGGGCCAGGTCCAGGCCTGGGCGCTCAATCGCTATTATTATCAGGCGATGATCCCGATCAAGGACGCGAGCTTGATCGCGCGCTGCGACGATCCGGCGGTGCGGCGCGAATGGCGCTCACGCCTCGTCGATCATGACGGCGAGAGCGAAGGCGACGGCGGCATCGCCCGCTGGCTGCGGCTCACCGACGGGCTTGGACTTGACCGCGATTACGTCACTTCGCTGCGCGGGCTGCTGCCGGCGACGCGGTTTGCCGTGGAGGCCTATGTGCATTTCGTGCGCGAGCGGCCGCTCCTTGAAGCCATCGCGTCCTCGCTCACCGAAATGTTCTCGCCGACCATCATCAGCGAGCGCGTCGCCGGGATGCTCGCGAACTATGATTTCGTCACCCGCGAGACGCTGGCTTACTTCGACAAGCGGCCGCCGCAGGCGCAGAAGGACGCCGATTTCGCCTTGAATTACGTGAAGCGCCATGCGGTGACGCCGGCCGAGCAGCGTGCGGTGCTCGCCGCGCTCGAGTTCAAATGCGACGTGCTGTGGTCGATGCTCGACGCGCTCTATCACGCCTATGTCGCGCCCAAGCACGTCCCGCCGGGCGCCTTCAAGCCGGAGGGCGCATGAGCGAACCCTTGTCGCCGCAATCGGTGCCGCGGCTGCCGCGTGGCGTGCGGCTCGTGCACAACGAAGCGCAGGGCGGTTGGGTGCTGCTCGCGCCAGAACGCGCCTTCAAGCCCGATGCGATCGCGCTGGAGATCCTCAAGCGTTGCGACGGGCAGGCGAGCATCGAAGCGATCGTCGACGATCTCGCCAAGGCCTACAATGCGCCGCGTGATCGTATCCTCGCCGACGTCAGCAAGTTGATTGCCGGCTTGGCGGAGAAACGGCTGCTGGAGCTGTAAACGTGCTGGCCCCGACGCAGAAACTGAGTGCGCCGCTTGGTCTCCTCGCCGAGCTCACGCATCGTTGTCCGCTTGGCTGTCCCTATTGCTCCAATCCGCTGGCGCTCGACAAACGCGAGGACGAGCTCGACGGCGAGACATGGGCGCGGGTATTTCGCGAGGCTGCTGCGCTCGGCGTGCTGCAGGTGCATCTCTCCGGCGGCGAGCCGGCGGCGCGGCGCGACCTTGTCGAGATCGCGGCATCGGCGCACGCGGCCGGCCTCTACACCAACCTGATCACCTCGGCGGTCGGGCTCACCAATGAGCGCCTCGCGGCGCTCGCGGAGGCCGGGCTCGATCATGTGCAGATCTCGATCCAGGACAGCGAGGCTGCCTCGGCCGATCACATCGCCGGCTATGACGGCGCCAGCGCGCGCAAGCATGCGCTCGCGGCAGAGGTGGTGAGGCTTAAGCTCCCGCTCACCGTCAACATGGTCGTGCATCGCGCCAATGCCGGCCGCATCGAAGCGATGGTCGATCTGGCTTTGGCGCTCGGCGCCAGCCGGGTCGAGATCGCGCATGTGCAGTATTACGGATGGGCGCTGAAGAATCGCGCCGCGCTGATGCCGACGCGCGCGCAGGTCGAGACAGCTGTGGCGCAGGTCGAAACGCTGCGCGCCAAGCATCAAGGCCGCATCGTCATCGATGCTGTGGTGCCCGACTATTACGCCCGCTATCCGAAACCGTGCGTCGGCGGCTGGGGCCGGCGTTCGCTGAACGTGACGCCCGCCGGCCGTGTGCTGCCCTGCCATGCGGCCGAGTCCATTCCCGGGCTTGCGTTCTGGTCGGTGCGCGAGCACCCACTCGCCGAAATCTGGACATCGTCGCCGGCCTTCAACGCCTTCCGCGGCACCGATTGGATGCAGGAGCCCTGCAAGAGCTGCGAGCGTCGCGAGCAGGATTTCGGCGGTTGTCGTTGCCAGGCCTTCCTGCTCGCCGGCGATGCGCGCGCCGCCGATCCGGTCTGCCATCTCTCGCCGCACCACGCGACTGTTGAAGCGCTGGCCGCTGTCGCCGAGGACGTGCCCTACGATTACCGCCGCTGACGGAGAAGGTGCTCCGAGCCTCATTGCAACGGTGACGGGAATAAGGAAGACTTGGTCCCGACGGGTGCCCAGTCGCGGCCGGCGGTACCACCTCACCGAGCTTCGACCGGAGGGCGCCCTCTCAGGGAGGACGTCATGAGGCTTAATTCTGCAAGCCGGCGCAGCCTGTTGCTCGCCGGGACAATGGCCGGCCTGCTGATTGCCGGTCCGCTTTCCGCTCAACAACCACCGGCCAGCGCTCCGCCTGCCGCTGCTCCGCCTGCGGCCGCTGCGCCTGCGCCGCTGCCGCCAGGATCGCCACTGATCGGGCGGCCCGATAGCGAGGCCGCCGCCAAATTGGCTCCGGTCGCACCGCCGCCGATTCCGGCCGCGGCCGACAAGCTGCCGACCGCGCAACTCAAAGTGCCGAAGGGCTTCAATATCGAAGTCTATGCGAGCGGCATGATGAATGCGCGCACCATGCGCGTGGGAGATAAAGGCACCGTTTTCGTCGGCAGCCGTCTTGGCGACAAGGTCTATGCGATCGTCAACAAGGACGGGAAGCGCGAAGTGAAGACTTTGGCCACGGGACTCTACCGCCCGAATGGCCTCGCCTACCACAACGGCACGCTTTACATCGCCGAGTTGCCCAAGATTTCGAAGATCGAGAATGTCGAGGACAAGCTGGACAACCCGGGTAAGCCGGTCGCCATCTACGACGACCTTCCTAAGGACGAGGCCCATGGCTGGCGTACGATCGGCGTCGGACCCGACAACAAGCTTTACATCGAAGTCGGTCAGCCCGGGAACAACGTGCTGCATGATGCGGCGCATGGCCAGATCCGGCGCATGAACCTCGACGGCACCGGCGCGGAAGTCTATGTCCGCGGCGTGCGTCACTCGGTCGGCTTCGATTGGAATCCGCAGAACAAGCAGATGTACTTCACCGACAACGGCCGTGACTGGCTGTCGGAAGATCTGCCGAATGACGAGCTCAACCGCGTCACCAAGATGGGTGAGCACTTCGGTGCGCCCTATTGCTGGCAGGGCAACTTCGTCGATCCGGAGTTCGGCTGGGGTCACTCCTGCAGCGAGTTCACGGCCCCAGTGGCGTTGATGGGTCCGCATGCCGCCGCGCTCGGCATCCGCTTCTACACAGGAAGCATGTTCCCGAAGGAGTACAAGAACGGCGCGTTCATTGCCCGCCATGGTTCATGGAATCGGTCGAACAAATTTGGCGGGGATGTCGTGTTCGTGAAGTTCAACGCCGACGGCACGGTGAAGTCGGTCGAGCCGTTCATCACGGGCTTCCTGGTCAACAACAAATACATCGGGCGCCCGGTCGATGTGCAACCGTTGAAGGATGGTTCGCTGCTCGTGTCCGACGATTGGAACGGAGCGATCTATCGCATCACGCACGGTAAACCGGCGAAGATGGCTGCGACGCATTAAAGCGACCTTGACCGGGGGCCACGTGCCCCCGGTTTGCTTTTCAGGTATCTGCAGAAAAATCGAGGAAGCCATGCGGCGTGCCCCCGTTCTCGCGCTGCTTTTGACCCTGTCTGCGACGCCGCTGCTGGCGCAATCGTTCGAAGCCCGCGTCGCGCCGTGCCTCGCGTGTCACGGCGAGAAAGGCACATCAGAGACGCCTGATATTCCGTCGCTCGGTGGGCAGCAGGCGCCCTATACGCTCATTCAGCTCTATCTGTTTCGCGAGAAGCAGCGCGTGCTCGACGTCATGAATGAGATGACCAAGGGATTCAGCGACGACGATCTGCGCAAGTTCTCGGATTTCATCGCGACGCTGCCGAAGCCGCAGCCCCCTGCGGACGCTGGCGACCCGGCGCGCATGCAGCGCGCTCAAGCCTTGGTACAGCAGAACCACTGCGGGTTTTGTCATAACCCGGATTTCTCCGGAAAAGAGAACGTGCCGCGCATTGCCAATCAGCGCGAAGATTATCTGCTGAAGACCATGCGTGAATACAAGAGCAACACGCGTCACGGCTACGACTCGTCGATGGCCGACGTGGTCGCGCCGCTCACCGACGCGCAGATGGTCGAGCTCGCTTACTACATCGCGCACGTGCGCTGAGTGCGACGGAAAAATCTGCAAGCATATGCAGAAAAAAACCGGGCCCCTGACGGGGCCCGGTTCGAGTTGCCGGTTTGGGGCGCCGGCAAATCACCTTCCAGAGGGGAACAGGCTGCTGCACCGTTTGCTAATCTGGGAGGATGCGGCAATCGGCGCGACAGCGCGAGTGAGAGTATGCGAAGCCGCGACCACGCATACAACGCGAAGCCTCGCAGTCCAGCCATGCGGACCTCGCATGTCTTTTGACGTTTTGTTTGCGCGCGTCACAAACAAACACAAAAAATTGTTAGACGGCAAACTGTCGGACAATCGCGAAGCGGACGCGGCGAGCGTGTCGATGCGCGCTAAAAATTCCAACGTTGCGCGTTGGCGACGAGGAAATCGCGGAAGACCTGGATGCGTGCGACGGATTTGAGCTCTTCCGGGTAGACGAAATACGCATCGAGCGCGAGCGGATCGGAGTCGCGGAAGAGCTGCACCAGCCCGCCGTTCTCCTCCACAAGATAATCCGGCAATACCGCGATACCGAGGCCGCGCTGACAGGCGCGCAGAATGCCGAGCACGTTATTGATCACCAGCGCCGCCGGGCGCGGACCTTTGCCGTCGCGGCCGACATCGGTTAGCCAGCGGCGATTCTGCAGATAGGACGGCGCGTTGCCGCCGAGCAGCAGAATGCGGTGGCCGTCGATCTCTTCGATGGTGCGCGGCGTGCCGAAGCGCTTGAGGTATTCCGGCGAGCCGTAGACGTGCGAATGCACGGAGAACAGCTTGCGCTGAATAAGGTCGGGTTGCGTCGGCTGGCGCAGGCGGATCGCCACGTCGGCCTCGCGCATGGCGAGGTCGAGTTCCTCATCGGTGGTGATCAGGTTGATGCGAATATCCGGATAGAGATCGAGGAATTCGCCGAGCCGCGGGGTCAGCCAATGCACGCCGATGCCCGGCGTCGTAGTCACGCGCAATTCGCCGTTGGGACGTTCGCGGCTGTCGGTGAGCTTGGTACGCGCGGCTTCGAGCTTCATGAAGACTTCGTGCGCGGTGCGGTAGAGCATGTCTCCTTGTTCGGTGAGGATCAGTCCCCGCGCGTGTCGGTGAAACAAGGCGACCGCGAGCTCGGCTTCGAGCGCGCTCACCTGGCGTGAGACGGCGGATTGCGACAGGCCGAGCCGCTCGCCGGCATGGGTGAAGCTGCCGGCTTCCGCCGCGGCGTGAAACACCTTCAGCTTGTCCCAATCCATGGTGTCGTTGGTGCGCGTGTTGGGCATCAACCCATCTCCTATTCCGCGGCTGCGGCGTGCGCATTTTCATGCGCGGCGAGAAAGCGCTCGGCTTCGAGCGCGGCCATGCAGCCTTGCCCGGCGGCGGTGACCGCCTGGCGGTAAATATCGTCGGTGACGTCGCCGGCGGCGAACACGCCGGCCACCGACGTGGCGGTCGAGTGCGGGGCGGTGGCGATATAGCCCGACGGCTTCATTTTCACCTGGCCAATGAACAGCTCGGTCGCCGGCGTGTGGCCGATGGCGATGAACACGCCGTCGACCGCCTGCTCCGTGGTCGCGCCGGTCTTCACGTTCTTCAGCCGCACGCGGCTGACCTTCATCGGATTGTCGCTGCCGAGCACGTCCTCGAGCACGGTGTCCCACAGCACTTCGATTTTCGGATGCTTGAACAAACGGTCCTGCAGGATCTTTTCGGCGCGGAAGCTGTCGCGGCGGTGCGCGACGGTGACCTTGCTGGCAAAATTGGTGAGGAACAGCGCTTCCTCGACCGCGGTATTGCCGCCGCCGATGACGATGACTTCCTTGCCGCGATAGAAGAAGCCGTCGCAGGTGGCACAGGCCGACACGCCATAGCCTTTGAACTTCTGCTCGGAGGGAAGATCGAGCCAGCGCGCCTGCGCGCCGGTGGCGATGATCAGCGTCTCGGCGACATAGACGTCGCCGGAATCGCAGGTGAGGCGGAACGGGCGGTTCGACAGGTCGGCGTTGTTGACGTGATCAGTGACGATCTGCGTCCCCATGTGCTCGGCCTGCTTCTGCATCTGCTCCATGAGCCAGGGACCCTGGATCACGTCGGCAAAACCCGGATAGTTCTCCACGTCGGTCGTGATGGTGAGCTGGCCGCCAGGCTGAATGCCCTGCAGCAGCACCGGCTTGAGCATGGCCCGCGCGGCATAGATCGCGGCGGTGTATCCGGCCGGGCCGGAGCCGATAATGACGACCTTGGCGTGCGTAGTCCTGGCCATCGCGCTTGCCCCCTTGGCCTCCGAAAGTTCGGTTTGTGCGGATATCGGCCTTGTACGGATACCGGCCTTTTGCCCTGCACAATCTATGGCTTTGCCCGAGCTATGCAAGATACGCAACCCGCGCTCCCCACAGTCATGGGTAACGGGTAGCCCCGTAGCGGACGGGCGTCCTCCACAGCCCGCGCAATAATCTTTCGCGACTGTCTGGTTCGGGGTATGGATGGGCCGCCGGTCCTTGCCCCGAAAACGGGTCTTTTCTGGAGCTCTCAGTGCAGGATCATCACCTCGACGAGATCGACCGCAAAATCCTGGCGGAGATCCAGCGCGAGGGTCGCATCACCAATGTGGAATTGTCCCGCCGGGTCGGCATCTCGGCGCCGCCCTGCCTGCGCCGGGTTCGCGCGCTGGAAGAGGCCGGCTACATCAAAGGCTATCGCGCGCTGCTCGACGAGAAGAAGCTCGGCTTCGAGGTGGTCGTGTTCGCCATGGTGCATCTGTCGAGCCAAGCCGATGCCGACCTTGTCGCCTTCGAGAAATTCGTGCGCGGCGAACCGCTGGTGCGCGAGTGCTGGATGCTGTCGGGCGAGATCGACTTCCTGCTCAAATGCGTGGCGCCGGATTTGAAGACGCTGCAGACTTTCGTCGAGAAGCTCACCGCGGCGCCGCATGTGCGCAACGTCAAGACGTCGCTGACGCTGCGCAACTCGAAGGATGAGGCGATGGTGCCGGTCGAGTTGATCGAGGCGGGCGCCGGTTAGACGGCGCCCTGGATCAGCGCCAGTCGACCTTCTTTACCACATAGGCCTTGGCGCCGCCGGGGGTGTTCACCTCGACCGAAGCGCCTTTGGCCTTGCCGATCAGCGCGCGGGCGAGCGGCGAGGTGATGGAGATCTTGCCGTCCTTGGCATTGGCCTCGGGCTCGCCGACGATCTGCCACACCTTCTTCTCTTCGGTGTCCTCGTCGACCAGGGTGACGGTCGCGCCAAATTTCACGGTCTCGCCGGAAAGCTTGGAGACGTCGATGATGTCGGCGCGCGCCAGCTTATCCTCGAGCTCGGCGATGCGGCCCTCGTTATGCGACTGCTGCTCCTTGGCGGCGTGATACTCGGCGTTCTCCGAGAGGTCGCCGTGCGTGCGCGCGTCGGTGATCTGCTGAATGATGCGGGGCCGCTCGATCTGCTGGCAATGCTTGAGCTCGGCTTCGAGCGCGGCATATCCCGCCGCCGTCATCGGAATTTTGTCCATCTTTCATTCGTCCTCCGACCCGGTCGACGGCAAAAACCGCCGCTGGATCATCTTCACGCAAAGTCACCTTCGCGACTCGTAATTCGACTCCGGCGACGTGCCCGTGCGCCGGAGTCTTCCTACGATTGACCGGAATAAAAAGTTCCGACCGCGCCGCCGAAAACCGATTGCGCGATCCTGGAACCTCCGGCCGAACTCGCCGCACTACTGTCCCGCTTCCGACGCTCGCCACCGCTTGCCGCATGCTCTCGAGCGAGCGTCGGAAGCAAAGGGACACTAGCAACCTTTTATAAGCCTAGTGCGGATTGGCTCTGACGTTCCGACGAGGAGTTCGTCGCGAGTCTGATCGGAACGTCAGAGCCACCGCACTAGAAGCGGGCGAACCTTGAGCGGGTACCCTTAAACGGTGCTCGCCTTCAGGTCCGGCCGCCGAAGTAACTTTGCAGCGCGCGCACTTCCAGGTCACCCCCCAGATAGGCCTTGATGCCCTGCGCGGCCGCAACGGCACCTGAAAGAGTGGTGTAGTACGGCACTTTATGCAAGAGGGCCGCGCGCCGCAGGGACTTCGAATCGTCCAGCGCCTTAGCCCCTTCGGTGGTGTTGAAAACCAGCTGAACCTGGCCGTTTTTGATGGCGTCCTCGATGTGCGGGCGGCCTTCCAGCACCTTATTGATCTTGGTCGCCTCGACCCCCTGTTCGGCCAGGAAGCGCTGGGTTCCCGAGGTGGCGATGATCTTAAAGCCGAGCGAGTGCAGGAGCTTTACCGACTCGATGATCCGCGGCTTGTCGTCCTCGCGCACCGAGACGAACACGGTGCCCTCGCGCGGTACGCGCGAGCCGGAGCCGAGCTGGCTCTTGGCAAAGGCGATGTCGAAGTTGCGGTCGATGCCCATCACCTCGCCGGTCGACTTCATCTCCGGGCCGAGCACGGTATCGACTCCAGGGAAGCGGGCGAACGGGAACACCGCTTCCTTCACCGCGCGATGCTGGTAGGGCGGCCGGGCGAGCTTGAAGTCGGCAAGCTTCTCGCCGGCCATGACGCGGGCCGCGATCTTGGCGACCGGCAACCCGATCACCTTGGCGACGAAGGGCACGGTGCGGGAGGCGCGCGGATTGACCTCGAGCACGTAGATGTCGCCGTTCTTGATCGCATATTGCACGTTCATCAGGCCGCCGACCTTGAGCGCCAGCGCCAGCGAGCGGGTCTGCCGCTCGAGCTCGGCGAGCGTCTTGGCGTCCAGCGAATGCGGCGGCAACGCGCAGGCGCTGTCGCCGGAATGGATGCCGGCTTCCTCGATATGCTCCATGATCCCGGCGATGAAGGTGTCCTTGCCATCGCTCAGGCAATCGACATCGACCTCGGTCGCGTCCGATAGATAGCGGTCGATGAGCAGCGGCCGGCTCTTGGAGACGACGAGTTCGGAGGGGCGGTCGAGATCGGAGGCGAGCCGCGCCACATAGCGGTCAAGCTGCGCGCTGTCGCGCACGATTTCCATGGCGCGACCGCCGAGCACATAGGACGGGCGGATGACGATCGGATAGCCGATCTTCTCCGCGATCTCGCGCGCCGCCGCCGGCGAGGAGGCGATGCCGCTCTCCGGCTGGCGCAGCTTCAGCTCCTTGATCAGCTTGTTGAAGCGGTCGCGGTCTTCGGCGAGGTCGATGGCATCCGGCGAGGTGCCGAGGATCGGCACATTGGCTTTCTCCAGCGGCTCGGCGAGCTTGAGCGGCGTCTGTCCCCCGAACTGCACGATGACGCCGTGCAGCGTGCCGTTGGCGCGCTCGACGTCGATGATCTCCAGCACGTCCTCGGAGGTCAGCGGCTCGAAGTACAGGCGATCCGAGGTGTCGTAATCGGTCGACACCGTTTCCGGATTGCAGTTGATCATGATGGTCTCGTAGCCGATCTCACGCAGCGCGAAGGCGGCGTGACAGCAGCAGTAGTCGAACTCGATGCCTTGCCCGATGCGGTTCGGCCCGCCGCCGAGGATGACAACCTTTTTGCGGTCGGACGGGCGCGCTTCGTCGGCGGCGCGGCCGGCGAACGGTGGCTCGTAGGTCGAATACATGTAAGCCGTCGGCGAGGCGAATTCGGCGGCGCAGGTGTCGATGCGCTTGAACACCGGCCGCACGTCGAGCGCGCGCCGCTTGGCGGTGACCTCTTCGCGCGTAAGCCCGGTGAGCTTGGCGAGCCGCGCGTCGGAGAAGCCCATGCCTTTGAGCCGGCGGAAGATCGCCGCGCTGGCCGGCAGGCCCTTGGCCTTGATCTCGGCTTCGGTCTCGACAATGCCGCGGATCTCCTTGAGGAACCACGGATCGATGCGGCACGAGGTGTGGATCAGGTCGTCGCTTGCTCCCAGACGAATTGCCTGCGCGAGCTTGAGCAGCCGGTCCGGCGTCGGCCGGCCGAGTGCGGCGCGGATCGCGTTCTTGGCGTCGGCGTCCTCGATCCCGAGCTTGGGGTCGAGGCCTTCGATCACCACTTCGTCGAGGCCGGTGAGGCCGGTCTCCAGCGAACGCAGCGCCTTCTGCAGGCTCTCCTTGAAGGTGCGGCCGATGGCCATGGCTTCGCCGACCGACTTCATCGAGGTGGTCAGGACCGGATCGGCACCGGGGAATTTCTCGAAGGCAAAACGGGGAATCTTGGTGACCACATAATCGATGGTCGGCTCGAACGAGGCGGGCGTGGCGCCGCCGGTGATGTCGTTGGCGATCTCGTCGAGCGTGTAGCCGACCGCCAGCCGCGCGGCGACCTTGGCGATCGGAAAACCCGTGGCCTTCGAGGCGAGCGCGGAGGAGCGCGACACGCGCGGGTTCATCTCGATGACCACGAGACGTCCGTCTTCCGGATTGACCGCGAACTGCACGTTGGAGCCACCGGTCTCCACGCCGATCTCGCGGAGCACCGCGATCGAGGCGTCGCGCATGATCTGATATTCTTTGTCGGTCAGCGTCAGCGCCGGCGCGATGGTGATCGAGTCACCGGTGTGCACGCCCATCGGATCGACGTTCTCGATCGAGCAGATGATGATGCAGTTGTCGCGCTTGTCGCGCACGACCTCCATCTCGAACTCTTTCCAGCCGAGCACCGATTCTTCGATCAGCACCTCGTTGGTCGGGGAGGCGTCGATGCCGCGCTCGACGATCTCGATGAATTCAGCGCGGTTATAGGCGATGCCGCCGCCGGTGCCGCCGAGCGTGAATGACGGGCGGATGATGGCGGGAAGCCCGATATCGTCGAGCGCCTTGAGCGCCTCGGAGAGGCCTTTCACGTGGTGCGAGCGCGGCGTCTCCAGCCCGATCTTGATCATCGCCTCGCGGAACAGCTCGCGGTCTTCCGCCTTGTCGATCGCTTCCGCGGTGGCGCCGATCATCTCGACCTTGAATTTGTCGAGCACGCCCATCTTCTTCAGCGACAGCGCGCAGTTGAGCGCGGTCTGCCCGCCCATGGTGGGGAGCAGCGCGTCAGGACGTTCCTTCTCGATGATCTTGGCGACGATCTCCGGCGTGATCGGCTCGACATAAGTGGCATCGGCGAGATCCGGATCCGTCATGATCGTCGCCGGATTGGAGTTCACCAGGACGATCCGGTAGCCCTCGTCCTTCAGCGCCTTGCAGGCCTGAGTTCCCGAATAGTCGAACTCGCAGGCTTGGCCGATGACGATCGGTCCGGCGCCGATGATCAGGATGGATTTGATGTCGGTGCGTTTGGGCATCGCCTCACTGGTCGTTGGACACAAAAAAAGGGCGCGCTTTCGTGCGCGTCCTTGCCCCCGCGGCGGGAAAAGGTCCCCGCGCCCGGGGCTCCTTAGACCAGATTCGGAGGGTGGGGAAGGGCGGGCTCTAAGTTGATCCCGGAAAAGACGACGGATCGGAGCGGCTGGATCCGTCGGAAAAGTCGAGGCCCGGCCTGGAATCGAACCAGGCTGGAGAACCTTGCACGGCCTCTGCGTCGCCACTCCGCCACCGGGCCGGGGCAACCTTAGGTCGAAGACCGTTGATACAACGTTACGATTTTTACCCGCCGTTCCGCGGAATCCCGGCCGTCGGGAACGCAACAAACGTCATTCGCCGCTGATTATGGCCGATATTGCGCGGCGCGCGCTTGGCGGTGAATCCCGCCGCCGCGAGCCGATCGATCATTGCCTCTGGCGCGTATTGCGAGAGCCCCAGCGCTTTGCGCAGGCGCAGATAGTCGGAGGCGAGCGTGCGCAAGAGCCCGACAAAGGCCGCCCCGAGGAACCCGTGCGCGGCGCCGAAACGCAGCAGCGCCAGGGAGGCGAAAACGGGCGCCGGCCCGGGCGGCACCACGTCGCCGACGACGAGCGTCCCGCCCGGTTTGATCAGCCGGCGGAACAGCGCGAGCAGGCCATCGAGGGCTTCCGCGCTCACATATTGCGCCACTGAATGCATGACGATGAGATCGAAGCATTCGTCGTCGAGCGCGGCGATCTCTTCCGGTGTCGCCACGGCGACCTTCGGGTTTTTTGCAAAACGTGCGGTGAGCGCGGCGCGCACGCTGGGCGCGGCTTCGGCCAGCACCAGGCTGCCGCAGGCATCCGCGATGAGGCCCGCATGCAGCGCCTCGCCCGAGCCGTAGTCGAGCACGGCGGCGTCGCGCGAAGGCACGTAGGGCAGGATGTCCTGCGCGATGGTGCGATAATGCACGTCGCGGTGACGCGCATTCACATAGATCGAATGCTGCGAGTCGTAGAACGAGACCCAATCGTGCGCGTCGCCGCCCTCGGTCATGCGTGCCACAGCCTCATCGCCGGGCCATGCTCGCCATAGAGCGGATCGCTGTCGGGGAGCGGGGTCTCCGGGATCGAGCGTAGCGCCTTATCGTGCTCGGCCTCGCTGGCGCGGCAGAGATCGTAGCGGCCTTGCTTCGGATAAGCGCCGACCACGCAGAACTCCGGGCTCGACCACAGGCATTGATGTCCGGTGCCGGCAGGCAGCAGGGCGACATCGCCTGGCTCGAGCTCCAGCACCTCGCCGTTGTTGCCGCCGAAGCGCACCTTGGCGCGTCCGCGCGCGACGCCGAGCACCTCGTGGATGGCGGAATGGAAATGGACGTAGGGGTAGATGCCGTAGCGCCACATGTCGCCCCAGCCGTTGTCGCCGAAGGTCTTCTCGATCCGCTCCTCGGGCGCGCGTTCCTGCGCGAAATCGAAGGCGTGGCGATAGACCAGCATCGGCAGCGTCGGATTGTTGGGGATGAGGCCGT
This sequence comes from Pseudolabrys sp., assembly GCA_035651015.1. Classification (GTDB taxonomy): domain Bacteria; phylum Pseudomonadota; class Alphaproteobacteria; order Rhizobiales; family Xanthobacteraceae; genus Pseudolabrys. The sequence goes on from DASRGN010000058.1 coordinate 88,938, forward strand.
CGTCGGCGAACAGCAAGGTCAACGGTTCGACGGGTATCGTGGCGGGCATCTATACGCCTCCCGCTTTACTTGAATATGACTACGCGATCTTGCGCTTGCCTTGGCGCATCATCTCGACGAAGCGATTGAAGAGATAATGGCTGTCGCGCGGGCCGGGCGAGGCTTCGGGATGGTACTGCACCGAGAACACCGGCCGGTCTTTGAGCGCGAGCCCGGCATTCGAGCCGTCGAACAGCGATACATGCGTCTCCACCGCGTTGCCGGGGAGCGTTGCGCGATCGACGGCGAAGCCATGATTCATCGAGGTGATCTCGACCTTGCCGGTTTCGAGATCCTTCACCGGATGATTGGCGCCGTGATGGCCCTGATGCATCTTCATCGTCTTGGCGCCGACCGCGATGCCAAGCATCTGGTGGCCGAGACAGATGCCGAAGGTCGGCACGCCCTTGTCGATCACCTTGCGGATCACCGGCACCGCATATTCCCCGGTCGCCGCCGGGTCGCCGGGGCCGTTCGACAGGAACACGCCGTCGGGCCGCAGCGCAAAAATGTCCTCGGCCAAGGTCTTCGCCGGCACCACGGTGACCTTGCAGCCGGTCGAAGCCAGCAAGCGGAGGATGTTGCGCTTGATGCCGTAGTCGATCGCGACCACATGGAATTCGGGGTTCTCCTGCCGGCCGTAGCCTTTGCCCCACTCCCACTGCGTCTCGTCCCAGGTGAAGCGCTGCGCCGACGTGACGCGCGGCACCAGATCCATGCCGACAAGCCCAGGCCACGCACGCGCCTCTTTCTTCAGCGCGTCGAGATCGAATTTGCCCTTGGGATCGTGCGCGATCACGGCATTGGGCATGCCCTTCTCGCGGATGAGGCTCGTCAGTGCGCGGGTGTCGATGCCGGAGAGCCCGATCACGTCGCGGCTGCGCAGCCAGGCGTCGAGATGCTCGAGCGCGCGGTAGTTCGACGGATCGGTGATCGGCGTGTGCAGGATCGCGCCGCAGGCGCCCGGGCGAGCGGCGAGGTTCACGCTCTCGACATCGTCGCGATTGGTGCCGACATTGCCGATATGCGGGAAGGTGAAGGTGATGATCTGCCCGGCATAGGAGGGATCGGTGAGGATTTCCTCATAGCCGGTCATCGCGGTGTTGAAGCAGACCTCGCCGACCGCATGGCCGATGGCGCCAAATCCGGTGCCTTCGAGCACCGTTCCGTCCGCAAGCACCAGAAGTGCGGTGGTTTCGGGCTCGGACCAAGTCGCGGGGGTTGCTTGAGTCTGCGCCATGATGGCTCTTACTTGCTTATTATATTGTGTCAGGCAAGGGGCAGGGCTAACTCGCCCCCAAGCAGCACATGATCCCGAAAAGTGGACACCGGTTTTCGGATAAGATCATGTGCCAATAAAGCTTTTCGGAAAGGAAAATTGCCGTGTTACGCGACGACATCAACAACGCCTTGAAGGAAGCGATGAAGGCCAGGAACGAGCGCGCGGTCTCCACGCTGCGGCTCGTCAACGCGGCGTTCAAGAATGCCGACATCGAGGCGCGCGGTGCCGGCAAGACCATCGGCGACGCGGATTTGCTCGCCGTGCTGCAGAAGATGATCAAGCAGCGCCAGGAATCGGCCGAGCTTTACGACAAGGGCAACCGTCCGGAGCTCGCCATGCAAGAGCGCGAGGAGATCGCGATCATCCAGTCCTATCTGCCGAAGCAGATGTCGGACGACGACGTGAAGGCGGCGATCGAGGCCGCGGTCAAGGAAACCGGCGCCGCCGGCATGAAGGACATGGGCAAGGTGATCGGCGCGCTCAAAGCCAAGTTCACCGGCCAGATGGACTTCGCCAAGGCGAGCGGTCTGGTGAAGGCAAGGTTGACGGGCTGATCGACGACCCAAACTCCGTCGTCATGCCCCGCGGAGGCGGGGCATCCAGTATCCATAGGTCTATCGGTGATTACTGGATCGTCCGCTTTCGCGGACGATGACGCCGCATTTGGGGCAAGGCCGCCCTGCCTCGGCCGATTCACCCCCTGTGGACAATGTGGAAAGCGCAGGAATCCCCGCGACCTGCGGGAACTTGGCGTCCCGCCGCGGAAAACCCGCGATCCGCTGGCCTATGATGGCGGCGACAGCGAATCGGTCCCATGCGGTTTTCGCCACAATTTCTCGACGATCTGCGCAACAAGCTTCCGGTCTCGGAAGTCGTCGGCAAGCGCGTAAAGCTCACGCGCGCCGGGCGCGAGATGAAGGGGCTCTCCCCGTTCAACCAGGAGAAGACGCCGTCCTTCTTCGTCAATGACTCGAAGATGATGTGGTTCGACTTCTCCTCGGGCAAGAACGGCAACATCTTCGATTTCGTCATGCAGACCGAAGGGGTCACGTTCCCCGAGGCGGTCGAGCGCCTCGCTGGCATCGCCGGCGTGCCGCTGCCGAAAATCTCGCGCGAGGAAGCCGCGCGCGACGAGCGGCGCAGGACGCTCTACGACGTCATGGAAATCGCGGCTAAGTTCTTCCAGGAGACGCTCGCCTCGCGATCAGGCGCAAAAGCGCGCGGCTATCTCGCGGACCGTGGCCTCGACACAGCGACGCAGCTCAAATTCCGCCTCGGCTATGCGCCTTCCGAGCGCTTCGCGCTCAAGGAGTATCTCGGCAAGGAAGGCATTCCCGTCCCCGACATGATCGAAGCTGGGCTCGTCATCGCCGGCGATGATATCCCAGTGCCCTATGATCGTTTCCGCGATCGCGTAATGTTCCCGATTGCCGACCTGCGCGCGCGCGTCATCGCTTTCGGCGGCCGCGCGCTGGAGAAGGACGTTCCCGCCAAATATCTCAATTCGCCGGAGACGCCGCTCTTCCATAAGGGCGCCACGCTCTATAACGGCGCGAGCGCGCGGGCGGCGGCGCATGACGGCGCGCCCATCGTCGTGGTCGAAGGCTATGTCGACGTGATCGCCATGGTCAGCGCCGGATTTGCCGGGACGGTGGCGCCGCTCGGCACCGCGCTCACCGAAGAGCAGCTGGCTCTGATCTGGAAGATGACCGACGAGCCGGTGCTCTGCTTCGATGGCGACGGCGCCGGCCGCCGCGCCGCTTATCGCGCGGTCGACATCGCGCTGCCGCATCTGCTTCCCGGCAAGAGCCTGAAATTCGCGCTGCTGCCGGAGGGACAAGACCCCGACGACCTGTTCCGCTCCGGCGGCCGCGAGGCCATCGCCGAGGTGATCGGCTCGGCCCGGCCGCTCGCCGATATGCTCTGGGCGCGCGAGAGTGAAGCTGGTCCCGCCGACACCCCCGAGCGCCGCGCCGCACTGGAGGCGCGCGTCAAAGCCATGACCAACGCGATCCGCGACGAGGGCGTGCGCAAATATTATCGCGCGGATTTCGACAGCCGGCTGGAACAATTCCTGCGCCCGGCCGCGCAGGCGAACGTCCCGCGGCGGCAGGGGAACGCGAGCGCCGCCTGGCCCGAGCGCCGCGCCGCCGATTGGAAACAGCGCGGTCGCGGCCGCGGCGGAGCGCCCGAGGGTTTCGCCTCAAGTGGCGGTCCTTACGTCGTGGTGAGCCAGCAGCTGGCGATGAGCCCCGTGCATCGCGGCTACCGCACGGCGGTGCCGCGTCGGGAAGCGCTGATTTTGCAAACGGTGCTGCACCATCCCTGGCTCCTCCACGATCACTTGGAGGACCTCGCCTCGCTCGAGTTCCGCCACGCTGATGCCGAGAAGCTCAAGCGGGCGCTGATCGACCTCTTTGCCCATGATGGCTCGCCCGATCCCGCGGTGATCCGCGCCGAGCTCGCCGCTCGCGGCCATGCCGCCCTGGTCGAGCGGATCGAGCGCTCGATCACCACGCCCGCGGTCTGGGGGGCCCGGCCGGAGGCAGCGCCGGACGATGTTTTGGTGACCTGGCAGCAGCTTGTTGGCTTGCATCGTCGGCTGACTTCACTACCTAAGGAGCTTAAAGATGCCGAGCAGGCCCTGGGGCAGGACAGCACCGAGGCCAATTATTTGAAGCTCAAGGATCTTCAGAAACAGCTCTCCGAAGCGGAGGGCGCGGAGGCTTTGATCGAGGGGTTTGGCGCCTCTTCTGGCAGGCCGACCCGCAGCTTCTAGGGAGATCGTTGCAGTCCCCTAATAGTAGGGGGGCTCGCACAAGCGGGTTGCGGCGCGGCCACTGCGGGGATAAAGGGTCGTCCTCGCGCGATTTAGCAAGGGTTAATCGGAGCTTAGCGGGTTCCGAGGAAACTTAGAGAGACCTTGATTCGAGGGTGGTGCCTTAATGGCGCTGCCCTTTTCGGCCATCCGGCCGGCTGCCGCGCAGAAAGCGCCGCGGCCCAGGGGGGTCCAGGAGAGACGACGAATGGCGACCAAAGTGAAGGCGACGCAGGCGAAGGAAGAGGCTCCGGAGAAGGAAGCCGAGGCCACTCCGGATACGCCGCTCCCGCTGCTCGATCTCTCCGACGCTGCCGTCAAGAAGATGATCAAGCAGGCGAAGAAGCGCGGCTACGTCACCTATGAGCAGCTCAACGCCGTGATGCCCTCGGAGGAGGTCAACTCCGAGCAGATCGAAGACACGCTGGCGATGCTCAGCGAGATGGGCATCAACGTCGTCGAGAACGAAGAGGCCGAGGAAGGCGAGGAGAAGGCCGAAGAGGCCGCCGCCGACGATGACGAAGAGTCCGGCGAGCTCGTCGAGGTCACGGCAAAGCCGCTCGCCACCACCGAAAAGAAAGAGCCGTCCGAGCGCACCGACGATCCCGTGCGCATGTATCTGCGCGAGATGGGCTCGGTGGAGCTTCTCTCCCGCGAAGGCGAAATCGCCATCGCCAAGCGCATCGAGGCCGGCCGCGAGGCGATGATCGCCGGGCTGTGCGAGAGCCCGCTCACCTTCCAGGCCATCATCATCTGGCGCGACGAGCTCAACGACGGAAAAGTCTTCCTCCGCGACATCATCGATCTCGAGGCCACCTACGCCGGTCCTGACGCCAAGAACGCGCAGCCTCCGGCGATCGGCCCCGATGGTCAGCCGATTCCTGCCGCACCGGCGCCGAATGGCGGCGGCGCGCAGCTCCACGTCGTGCAGCCTGTCGCCCCGCCCGCCGCTCCGCCGGCGGCGACGCCGTTCAAGGCCGCGCCCGCCGCCGCGCCTGCACAAGGCGACGAGGAAGGCGAGCCCAAGGATCCGGGCGAAGCCGCGGCCGAGTCCGATTTTGACGACGACGATATGGAGAACTCGCTCTCGCTCGCCGCGATCGAAGCCGAGCTCAAGCCGAAGGTGGTCGAGAGCTTCGACACCATCGCCGACACCTACAAGAAGCTGCGCCGTCTGCAGGAGCAGGACATCGAGAACCGGCTGCGCAACGAGTCGCCGCTCTCGCCGGCGCAGGAGCGCAAGTACAAGAAGCTCAAGGAAGAGATCATCCACGAGGTGAAGCAGCTGCGCCTCAATCAGGCGCGCATCGACGCGCTGGTCGAGCAGCTTTACGACATCAACAAGCGCCTCGTGTCGTCCGAAGGTCGTCTGATGCGGCTCGGCGAAAGCCACGGCGTCGCGCGTGACGACTTCCTCAAGAACTACCAGGGCTCCGAGCTCGACCCGCGCTGGCTCAATCGCGTCTCTAAATTGTCGGCGAAAGGCTGGAAGAATTTCGTCGCCAAGGACAAGGACCGCATCAAGGAGCTGCGCACGCAGATCCACGAGCTCGCCACCGAGACCGGTCTAGAGATCGGCGAGTTCCGCAAGATCGTGCACATGGTGCAGAAGGGCGAGCGCGAAGCCCGCCAGGCGAAGAAGGAAATGGTGGAGGCGAACCTGCGCCTCGTCATCTCCATCGCCAAGAAATACACCAACCGCGGCCTGCAGTTCCTCGACCTGATCCAGGAAGGCAACATCGGCCTGATGAAGGCGGTCGATAAGTTCGAATACCGCCGCGGCTACAAATTCTCGACCTACGCCACCTGGTGGATCCGGCAGGCGATCACCCGCTCGATCGCCGACCAGGCGCGCACCATCCGGATCCCGGTGCACATGATCGAGACGATCAACAAGCTGGTCCGCACCGGCCGCCAGTTCCTCCACGAGACCGGGCGCGAAGCGACCCCGGAGGAGCTCGCCGAGCGTCTCTCCATGCCGCTCGAGAAGGTCCGCAAGGTCCTCAAGATCGCCAAGGAGCCGATCAGCCTCGAAACCCCGATCGGCGACGAGGAGGACAGCCACCTCGGCGACTTCATCGAGGACAAGAACGCGGTGATTCCAGTAGACGCCGCGATCCAGTCGAACCTCAAGGAGACGGTGACCCGCGTCCTGGCGTCACTGACCCCGCGCGAGGAGCGCGTCCTGCGCATGCGCTTCGGAATCGGCATGAACACCGATCACACACTGGAGGAGGTCGGGCAGCAGTTCAGCGTCACCCGCGAGCGCATCCGGCAGATCGAGGCCAAGGCCCTGCGTAAGCTCAAGCATCCGAGCCGAAGCCGGAAGATGCGCTCCTTCCTCGATCAATAATTCCCTCTCCCTTTCGTGGGAGAGGGTGGCGCGCAGCGCCGGGTGAGGGGCGATCCGTAGAGACGGCAAGAGTGGGCGGCGGGTCGCGGCTTAAGGCCGGGATGACGCGAGCAGCGCATCGCCCTCTCCGCCCTCGTCAGCAAGTACATCGGCGAGACCGGGAAGGACTTGCAATCCGTCTTCGGCCTATGTGAGCTATCCTCGCGCCCGAGTGACAGGGGGGAATGCGTGATGTCGCGATGGTTTCCGGAAGTGGACGATTATGAGGGGGTCCAGAAAGCGCTGAAGGCGGGCTTCGTCGGCGCGCTCGTCTTTGCGGGGATGAACCTGCTCGGAATCGCCTTCGTGCTCGCTACCCGGCACCAGCCCGGCCGCGGCGTCCAGCCGGCGGCGGACGGCGCCTTCATCGCCGGAATGGTTGCCGAGCTTCTGATCGTCCTCGTCGCCGCCTGGCGCTTCAAGGTCGGCAAGGGGCTGGTGTGGGGCTCGGTCGTGCTGCTGCTGTTCGCGGCCGAGATCGTGATGAAGTTCGCCCAGGGGATGGCGGGCGCCGCCTGGATCCTATTCTATGCCGCGATCGGCGCGGCGCTGGTCAACGGCATCCGGGGCGCCTGGGCGGCACGGACGATCGGGCCCGAGGCCGACTATGCGGACGTGTTTGAGTAGAGTCTCGCGATTGACTTTCCCTTAAGTTAACAACAGTCTGCTTGCTATCACCAACAAGGGGGCTGGGGATGAAGAAGCGAATCTTGGCGGCGGCGGCTTTACTGCTCACGGGCTGTGCGAGCACCGAAACGGTACTCAGCGAGCCAATCACTCAGACATTCCATTCCACCGACAGCCAGACAAAGGTTGCCTTCTGCCTGGCAAACAAGAACAACACAGCCGCGCTCGATCGTGAAGACGGGGCTAAGGTGGTCCTCATCAAGAACGGCTACGGCGGCGTTTCTATGGCGTTCTCGGTCTACAAGGACGGAACGGGCAGCAGGATAGAGTACCGCAAGAAGTTCGGCACGATCGGGGGGATTTGGCGACAGTGCATAGGTCCCGACGCGAGGCGCGCCGACGCTGCCCCAACAGGACCAGCGTCACTTCGGTCGTAGCCTCAGCCCCTCCCCAGTCAGCAAGTATATCGGCGAGACTGGAAGCATCTCGCCTGCGTATCTCAGCAGCGGGTCAGTGTCGGATATTCGGCCGCTTTGGCAGGTGATCGGCGATGGCCGGGACCATGCAAACCTCATAGCGCATGACATCGACGATCGTGTCAGGCGGAATGTCTTTCACCGGCTCCGGAGTCGCCACCTCTTCTTTCTTCATGCCATGAGCGTCGGTGTTGAGTCCGTATAGCGCCTGCCAGGTCCGTTTCCCGCAGTCGATGCTGAAACGGACGCGCTCAATGCTCCCATCGGGGTACTCGACCTTCTCCCAGAAGGTGACAACGTCATGATCGAACGTAAACGTTTCTGTATCGATGGAGGCGGTGCCTCCGTCGACGTTCAGGTCGGGCATCTTTGTCCAATTGCTCGCGAGGGCCGCACTGGAGGAAAGCAGCGAGCTGAGAACCAGAATCCAAGATGCCTTGCGCATGACCAAATTACTCCCAGGTCCAAGCGCACGATCATAATGACGATGTGTTGAGGCTTTACCAACTGGCGAAACTGACATGTCATTTAACTAAAGATCAATGAGCCGACGGCCAGATGTCCGAACGACTCGCCAGAGCTGAACATCTCGATTATGTTCGACGACCAGGGGAAATTATGGAAGACAGCGTAAGACAGCAGCTTCTGTTCGAAGCGAACCGCAAGTCTACTGGTGCGGCCTATCTGCTCTGGTTCTTTCTCGGCGGTTTCGGGGCGCACCGCTTTTACTTGGGCCGAACCGGCAGCGCTGTCGGACAACTCTTTCTCCTGTTGCTCGGGTGGATTCCATTTTTCATGGGTTGGTTTGTTCTTGGAATCTGGTGGCTCGTGGATGCCTTTCTCATCCCCGATATGATCCGCGTCGATAATCTAAGAACCATTCACGACATATCTCAGGGCCGTGTGCCGCTGCCTCGCTAGAGTCGCTTCTTAGGACCACGCCCCTTCATTGTTCCCCGCTTGAAACAAGCGTAAACGCCCGCGCGTGCCGAATCGTCAGGAGGCTCCTGATGCGACGCACAAGCTTCACCAAAATCCTCGTCACTTTCGGGCTCATCGCCCTGATGCCCGCGAGCGCGAACGCGCTCGTGACCACCTACAAGAACCTCACCTGCAAGGCGCATGGCTATAACCAGAGCGGCGACGCCAGGTGGGACCTCACCATCAAGAACACCGGCAGGATGACGGTGCCGAGCAGGGCCGGCTACCACGTCCGCTACATCAGCCCGAACATCACCTTCATCGCCAAGCTTTCGCCGGAGCTGAAGCCGGCCGAGACGCGCACGACCGCGACCC
>DASRGN010000059.1:0-96058 GCA_035651015.1 Pseudolabrys sp.
AGCTCTCGTGCGGGTCGACAAGCGCGATGTCGGCATCGAAGCCCGGCGCGATGTCGCCCTTGGCGCGCAGGCCGAAGCGCTGCGCGGGCGCGAACGCCAGGAGCTCGGCCATGTGGTTGTAGGACATGCCGCGCTTGCTGCCTTCGCTCACCACGCCCGAGAGCAGGTACTCGGTGCCGCCGAAACCAGCCTTGGCGAGCCAGATGTTGGTGGGATCGTCCTTGGACCATTTCTGCTCCGCCGCGCAGCAGGCGTGATCGCTGACGATCCAGTCGATCTTGCGCTCGAGCACCGCCTCCCACAGCGCCTCGACGTCGGCGCGCGGCCGGATCGGCGGATTGACCTTGGCATGCACCGCGCACGCGCAATCGGCGTCGAGCAGGAGGTGCCCGACCGTCACCTCGCGGCGGAACGCGACGTGGGGGAACACCTGCTGCATGGTCCAGGCGGCGTCGATCGCCTTGCGCGAGGAAAGATGCAGCAGATTGATGTTGAGGCAATTGGTCTCGTTGGCGAGATAGGAGGCGATCCAGATGGCGAGGCCTTCCGAATGCGGCGGCCGCGCCGCGCTGTAAGCCTTAAGGCCCGTGAGCTTACCCTCGCGCTCGACGATCTTGGTGTAGGCGTTGAGGATGTCCGCGAGCTCGCAATGCAGGCTGACGCTGATGTGCGGGGCGAGCGCCGGATATTTCTCCATCAGCCGCTGCGCGCCGCGCATGATGAACTCGAAATGCGCGATGTCGTAGCGCTCCTCGGGCCCGATCATCAGAAACTCGTTCTGCTTCGACGAGGCCCCGTGCAGGCCGTAGCCGCCGTAGAACATGAAGATCTTGAACGAGGTGACGCCGTGATCGGTGACGAGCTCTTCCATCTCGTCGATATGCGCCGCCTCGATCGGCGCGATGTGAAAGCCGTAGTCGACCCAGAAGCGGCCCTCCGCCTGCTTGTGCGCTTCGCGCATGAAGTCGCGATAGGGACCGCTGCGGTTGAGATAGTAGTGACCCGTGCGCACGTAATTCAGGCTCGAGGTGACGCCGCCCATGGCCGCGGCCTTGCTCTCGGTGAGCGCGTCTTCGGCGAGCGGCGCATAGATGCCGATATGCATGTGCGCGTCGACGCAGCCGGGGAACGCCAGGCGGTTCTTGGCGTCGAACACCTGCTTGCTCTGATCGGCCGCGAGCTCGGGCGCCAGCCGCGCGATCTTGCCGTCCTTGATGCCGATGTCGAGGCAATCGACCGAGGCCTTGTTCGGGCGCACCACGCGTGCGTTCTTGATGATCAAATCCAAGCTTTCAGCCATCAGCTTTTATCCTCGCGCCGCATTGCACCATCGCTTGCCGGCATGCGGCCGCATCGTATGATGACTGATGCGCCCGGCGCCAGCGCGGGGCTTCTCTCACGCATCCGAGGTATGCATGCGTCTCAAGGACAAGGTTGCGATCGTCGTCGGCGCCGGCCAGTCGCCGGGCACGGGCATGGGCAATGGCCGCGCCACGGTCATGCGCTTCGCGCAGGAAGGCGCCAAGGTGCTGGCGGTCGATAACCGCATCGCCTCGGCGCAGGAAACCGCCGACATGGCAAAGTCGAATGCCGGCGAATGCGTCGCTTATGAAGCCGATGTTGCGAAAGAAGCGTCGATGAAGGCCATGGTCGAGGTGGCGCAGCAGCGCTTCGGCCGCATCGACATCCTGCACTACAATGTCGGGGTCGGCATGGCCGGCGGCGACGCGCCGCTCGCCAACCTCACCGAGGACGGTTTCGACAACCTCGCGACGCTTAACCTGCGCGGCGCCATGATGGCCTGCAAGCACGTGCTGCCGGTGATGCGGGCGCAACGCTCCGGTGTCATCATCACCATCTCCTCGCTTGCCGCCTCCGCGCGCTATGCAAACGCGGCTTACAAGGCGACCAAGGCGGGACTCATCGCGTTCACGCAGCAGGTCGCGATCCAGAACGCCGAGTTCGGCGTGCGCGCCAATGTCATCCTTCCGGGATTGATGGACACGCCGATGGCGGTCGACACCCGCGCCCGCGCCGCCGGCAAGCCGCGTGCGGAAATCGCCGCGGCGCGCGACGCGACGGTGCCGCTGCGCCACAAGATGGGCACCGCCTGGGACGTGGCGAACGCCGCGCTATTCCTCGCCTCCGACGAGGCGAACTTCATCACCGGCGTGGCGCTGCCGGTCGACGGCGGCGCGCTGGTGGATATCAATTAAGAGAGAACGTCCTGCTATCGTGTCTACTATTCCATTACATGCGGGAAATACTGCGTATCCCATTCATCCGTTCGGAACAGGATTTTCGCGTACTCCAGGAGCTTGTCATCTGACCGATAAGGACGGCTGGAGACTACGAGGTCACCGGAAAAGCTAGGTGCCAAGTGGAAATGGTCATTCGTTTCGGAAAGACCCTGCAGTTCTTTGACGAAAACATCACGACCCTCGGGGTTCAGCCAAATTTCAAGTTCACCTTTTGCGTTCAAATTGACAGTGATCCGAGCGGCCATGGTCATCTTCCCGTTACGAAACTTAATTAGGCGTCGCGCCCGACGCCTTGACGATGGGCGCCCAGCGCTTGATGTCCTCGCGCACGAAGGCTGAGAAATCGGCAGCGCTATTGCCCACGGGCGTGGCGCCTTCGGTTTCCAGATGCTGGCGCATTGCCGGGTCCTTCAGCGCGGCAGCGATCGTCGCATTGAGTTTCGCGGTGACCGCATCCGGCAGCTTCGCCGGGCCGAATACGCCGAACCAGGCGCTCGACTCGAATCCGGGCACCACCTCGCCGATCGCCGGCACGTCGGGGAACGACGGCTGGCGCTGCGCGCTGGTCACCCCATAGGCGCGCAAGCTGCCGGCTTTCACCTGCGCCGCTCCGGTGACCAGGCTGATGAACATCAGGTTGATCTGGCCGCCGAGCACGTCGGTCAGCGCCGGCGCCGTGCCCTTGTAGGGCACGTTGAGCAACTTGGTGCCCGTCATCAATTTGAGCTTCTCACCGGCGAGATGCAGCGAAGAGCCGATGCCGCCAATGCCGATGGTCAGCGCGTCCGGCTTCTCCCTGGCGAGTGCGATCAGCGATTTGAGATCCTTCGCCGGCACCTTGGGATTGCCGACGAGCAGGCTCGGCACCGTCGCCACCATGGTGATGGCGGTGAAGTCGGCCGCGGGATCGTACGGCAGATGCGGATAGAGCGAGGCATTGATGGTGTGGCTCGAGAAGCTCACCAGCAGCGTGTACCCGTCGGGCGCGGACTTGGCGACGAAATCGGCGGCGAGGTTGCCGCCGGCGCCGGGCTTGTTCTCGACCAGCACCGGCTGCTTGAGCGCGCGGGACATCGGCTCGGCAATGGCGCGGGCGATGGTGTCGGTGGTGCCGCCGGGCGGCGCGCCGACCATGAGCTTGATCGGCCGCGTCGGATAATCGTCGGCATGGGCCGACGTGACGAGAACAGCAAAAGCCGTGAGGAGCGCGGCGCCAAAGCGCGTCGTCATGAGCGGCCTCCTGTCTCATATTTCTTGCCGAGCGCCAGCATCTCCGGCGTGCCGATCACCGCGTTGAGCTGATCGAAATCGAGCATGCGGTTGCGGAACGGCTCCGAGGTGCCGTGCTTCGCGAGGGACGCGTAATAGTCGGCCATCAGCGGGGCCAGCGCGCGCACAATGCCGCCGGGGAAAATGACCAGCGCGAAGCCGAGGCTTTCGAGTTCGGCCGCCGGCAGCGGCGGCGTCTTGCCGCCCTCGACCATATTGGCCATCAGCGGCACGCTCTTGAGCGCGGGCGCAATGCGCGCGAGCTCAGCTCGCGCCTTCGGCGCCTCGACGAACAGCATGTCGGCGCCGGCGTCGCGATAGAGCACCGCACGCTCGATCGCCCGCTCGAAGCCTTCGACCGCGACCGCATCGGTGCGCGCGATCACCAGCGTCTCGCGCAAGGCGCGCGCATCGAGCGCCGCCTTGATCTTGCCGACCATCTCCGCCGCGGGAATGAGCGTCTTGTCGTTGAGGTGGCCGCAGCGCTTGGGAAAATCCTGGTCCTCGAGCTGGATGGCATTGGCGCCGGCGCGCTCGAACAGCCGCATGGTGCGCGCGACATTGAGCGCATTGCCGTAGCCGGTGTCGGCGTCGACGATGAGATGCGCGGTAACGCGATCGCGAATGAGCCCGACGGTGTCGACCACCTCGCTCATGCTGACGAGGCCGATGTCGGGACGGCCGAGCCGCGTATAGGCGATCGCCGCGCCGGAGACATAGAGCGTGGCAAAGCCCGCGCCTTCGGCAACATGCGCGGAGAGCGCATCGTAGACGCCGGGCGCGACGATGATGGGCTTGCGGGCGAGCCGCGCGCGCAGGGTTTCCGCTTCAGCCATTTCTAGAGTCCCAGATAAGCGCGTTTGAGGTTCGGGTCGTTGCGGATCTCATCGGACGATCCATGTAGCACAAACGAGCCGTTCTCGAGGATATAGGCGCGATGCGCCACCTCGAGGCTCTGCACCACATTCTGCTCGACCACGAGCAGCGTGGTGCCCTCGGCGTTGATCTTACCGATGAGCACGAACAGCTCCTCGACGAGCAGCGGCGAGAGGCCGAGCGACGGCTCGTCGAGGATGAGCAGCACCGGCTCGGCCATCAGTGCGCGGCCGATTGCCAGCATCTGCTGCTCGCCACCGGAAAGGCTGCCGGCGCGCTGCGCCTGCCGCTCCGCGAGCCGCGGGAAGATCGAGAACACGCGCTCGCGGTTCTGCGCCCGCCGCGCGCGGGCGCGGCGATAGCCGCCGAGGTCGAGATTGTCGCGCACAGTGAGATTGGGAAATACGCAGCGGCCTTCCGGCACGTGGATCAACCCGCGCGCGACGATCGCGCCCGGCGCCTCGCGCTCGATGGGCGCGCCGGAAAAGCGGATCGAGCCGCGCGAAGCCCGCACGATGCCGGAGATGCTGCGGTTGAGCGTCGACTTGCCAGCGCCATTGGAGCCGAGCACGGCAACGATCTCGCCCGGCGCAACTTCGAGATCGATGTCGCGCAGCACCTCGCTCGCGCCATAGCCGGCGGCAAGCCCGTGGATCGCAAGGAGCGGCTCAGCCACGCGCCCCTCCTCCGCCAGCAAGCCGCGCTGCGGCGCCGTGGCCCAGATAAGATTCGATCACCTTCGGGTTGCCGACGATCTCGCGCGGCGCGCCTTGCGCGACGATGCGGCCTTCGGCGAGCACGAAGACATCGTCGGCCAGGCTCATCACCGCCTGCATCACATGCTCGATCATCACCACGGTGACGCCGCGACCGGGCAGCGCGCGGATCACCGGCAGCATGCCATCGACCTCGGTGGGATTGAGGCCGGCGAGCACCTCGTCGAGGAGAAGCAGCTCCGGCTCGGTCGCCAGCGCGCGCGCCACCTCAAGGCGTTTTCTCCCGGCCACGGTGAGGCTAGCCGCGGGGCGATCGAGCTGACCGGACAAGCCGACGGCGCGCGCCACATCCGCCGCAGCTTGGAGCGCGTCAGCCCGCGAGCGGCGCGAGCGATGCGCGCCGACGGCGATGTTCTCGTGCACGGTCAGGCCAGCGAAGGGTTGGACGATCTGGAAGGTGCGAGCGATGCCGCGATGGGCGAGCGCAAACGGCTGTTGCCCGGTGATGTCGTCGCCGCGATGGCGGACGCGGCCCTGCTCCGGACGCTGGAAGCCGCTGATGATGGAAAACAGTGTGGTCTTGCCCGCGCCGTTCGGCCCAATCAGCGCGGTGATGCGGCCAGGCATCACGGCGAGCGACACGTCGTCGATCGCCAGCAGGCCGCCGAAACGCTTGCGCACATGCTCGACGCAGAGAAGCGGCTCAGCCATGGACGCGCCTCGTCGCAGCGCGAAGGTTAGCGATCAGCCCGCCGATGCCGTTGCGGGCGAAGGCGACGATCAGGATCAGCACGCCGCCATAGATGACGAGGTCGAGGCCTGGCGCATCGCCCGCCACCAGCTTGGTCGCCTCGCCGAGCAGCTTCACGAGGAGCGCGCCCAGGAGCGGCCCGAACACCGTGCCGACGCCGCCGACGATCGGCGCGAGCAAGGCCTCAATGGAGATCCACGGCCCGTAGGCGATGCCGGAATCGATGAACAGATAATACTGCGTGTAGAAGCCGCCGCCGGCCGCGGTGATTGCGGCGGAGATGGTCATGGCGCCGACCTTCACCCGGAACGGATCGACACCGAGCGCCTTCGCCGCGTCCTCGTTCTCGCGCACCGCGACGAGCCAAGCGCCGAAGCGGCTGCCCTCGATCAGGCGCACGATCACCAGCGAGATGGCAACGAGCGCCAATGCGATGAAGTAGAACGGCACGCGGCTCTGGAACTGGAAGGCCAGCGGACGCAGATCCAGCTTGAGCAGCGTGCCGACGCCGGCGCCGGTGATCGGCGCCACGCTGGCGAGGATGCGCAGCACCTCGGCGAAGGCGAGCGTCACCAGCGCGAAGTAGGAGCCGCGCAGGCCCGAGCGAAACGTGAGCGCGCCGATGATGGCACCGACCAGCGCACCGCCGGCGATGCCCAGCGCGAACGCGATCCAGGCGTTGATGCCGTAGCGCGCCTGCAGGATCGCGGTGACATAGGCGCCGGTGCCGAAGAAGGCCGCGTGGCCGAAGGAATATTGCCCACCATAGCCGCCGAGCACGTTCCAGCCCTGCCCGACCAGCGCCACCAGGAACGCCGCGACCAGGAAGTTGAGCACGACGTTGGAAGACGTCAGCAGCGGCACGCAGGCGAGGACGGCGACAACGATCGCGATCGTGCGCAGCGACGGCGCTCTCATGCCCGCTCTCCGAACAGTCCGCCCGGGCGAAACAGCAGCACCAGGATGAACATCACGAAAATGCCGATCTGCCCGAGCGACTCGCCGAGATAGAGCCCGGAGATGCTCTCGACCACGCCGACGAACAGGCCGCCGATCAGCGAGCCGACCACCGAGCCCATGCCGCCGAGCACGACGATGGTGAAGGCGACGAGCACGAAGGCGTTGCCGACGTTGGGATTGACGTAATAGGTCGGCAGCAGCAGGCACGCCGCCACGGCAAGGCACGCCGTGCCGAGGCCGAAGGTCACCGCGTAGATGTGCGCGACGTCGATGCCGACGAGCTGCGCGCCGAGCTTCTCCTTCGCCACCGCGCGCATCGCTTTGCCGGTATCGGTCAATGTGAGGATCAGCCACAGGAGCAACGCTACGCCGAGCACGACAACGAAGCCGATGACGCGCGGCACGGCGAGGAAAGCGACGCCGAAATCGACCGTATTGAAGGCATAGTCGAGATTGACGGTGCGCGTGTCGGCACGGAACGCATAGAGGAGCGCGTTCTCGATCACCACGGCGAGGCCGAGGGTCACCAACAGAATGTTGCGATCCTCGCCATGCGCCGCAGGGCCGATGATGAAACGCTGCAGCGCGTAACCGGCGACGAAGAACGCCGGCGCGAGAATGAGTGCGGCGACATAAGGATCAAGCCCCAGCACCTGATAGGCAAAGAACGCCGCGAACAGCGCCGCGGTGAGCAGCGCGCCATGGGCGAAATTGATGATGTGCAGGACGCCGTAGATCAGCGTCAGGCCGAGCGCGACCAGCGCATAGACCGCGCCGGTGAGGAGCCCGTTGAGCACGGCGGGAATGAGGATGATCGGCGAGAGTGTCATGAGCGGGACGACCGCCCAGCACACTCAGCGTCGTCCCCCGGCTTGACCGGGGGACCCAGTATTCCTCTGCGTCCCAGGTTGAACATAACCGTCATGAATTACTGGATGCCCGCCTTCGCGGGCATGACGGCGGAGTGTGTCGCGGCGACCGAGACACTCACGCCGGCATCGGGAACACCGGCTTCGCCGTGGCGAATTTCTCCGGCAGGATCACCTGGATGTCCTTGTCGAGCACCTGCGTGTTGACCGGCGCCGCGCCGGTGTTCTGACCATTGACGAACTTGGTCGGCCCATAGGGCATCACGTGCCCGGAGAAGGTCGAGCTCTCCAGCGCCGCGAGGATCTTGGCGCGGTCGGCGCTGCCGGCGCGCGCGATGGCGTCGGCAAGCAGCAGCACGCAGGAATAGTTCATGTAGACTTCGTAGGTGTAGAACTGCCCCTGCGCCTCGACCTTCTTCTTCAGCGCCAGCGCTTTCGGGTTCTTCGGGTCGAACCAGTGATTGCAGTCCATGATGTACTGCGCGGCCTCGGGGAATTCCTTGACGAACTTGTAGGACGAGGCGGCGCCGCCGAGCACGGAGTAGATCGCCTTCGGGCGCACCTTCTGCTGCTGCATGGTGCGCGCCAGCAGCACGTACTCATTGTAGTAGTCCGCCGGGATGACGATGTCCGGGTTCTGCGCCTTGATCTTGAGCACGACATTGTTGAAGTCGCGCGTCGGCGTTGGATGCGGAATGGTCTCCAGCACCTGGAAGCCGCGCTCGGGAAGCTGCGCATTGAGCAGCTTGGCGAGCCCCGAGCCGAACAGCGAATCCTCGTGCACGATCATCACCGTCTTCGCCGGCTTGCCGGCCTTGTCGTTGATCGCGACCAGGTTCTCCAGCGCGGTCTTGGCGATGACGCCGAAGCCCGGACCGAAGCGGAAGGTGTTCTTCAGCCCGCGGGTGACGATGCCATCGGCGACGCCGACGTCGACGACGTAGGGCAGGTCGTAGCGCGCCGCCGTCTGTGTGGTGGCGAGGCAGATGTTGCTGGCATAGCCGCCGACGATGGCGGCGACACCGGCGGAATTCATCTTCTCCACCTCGGCATTGCCACCGTCAGGCGTCGACTGCGCATCGCCGAGCACCGCGTCGATCTTGCCGAGGCCCTTGATCCCACCCGCGGCATTGAGCTCATCGACCGCCAGCATGGCCCCGATGCGGCCCTGCTGACCGGAATAAGAGAGTGCGCCAGACACTGGATGCAGGATGCCGACTTTGACGCCCGCGCCTTGCGCGCGCAAAACGGCCGGCGCGGCGACGAGCCCGGCACCGGCGGCGGCCGCGCCGAACGCGGCGGTTTGCAGGAATTGGCGGCGGCTGTGGCCTGTGATGCGGGTCATGCGGTCCCTCCCCTTCTTATGATTTCGAAGCCTAACATTGGTCACGCGCAAATTCCTATATAACCTTGCGCGCGGAAGACATGCCGGAAATGCGAATGAAAGAGCCGCAAACCCTCGTCGACAAGTTGTGGAGCGCCCATGAGATCGTGCGCCGCGAGGACGGTGACTCGCTCCTGTGGGTCGACCGGCACTATGTGCATGAGGGCTCGTTCCACGCTTTCAGCCAGGTAGCCGCGCGCAACGCCACCGTGGCCGAGCCCGGCCTCACCTTCGGCGTCGCTGACCATTACGTGCCGACACGGGCGCCGCGCCGCGCCATCGCCAATCCCGAGATCGCGCGCATGGTGCGCCAGCTCGAGGACAACACACAAAAGCACGGCGTGAAGCTGTTCGGCCTCGACGATCCGCGCCAGGGCATCGTGCATGTGGTCGGCCCGGAACAAGGGCTGACGCTGCCCGGGCTGCTCGTGGTCTGCGGCGACAGCCATACCTCGACCCATGGCGCGCTCGGCGCCTACGCCTTCGGCATCGGCGCCTCGGAAGTGGCGCATGTGCTGATGACGCAGACGATCTGGCAAAGGAAGCCGAGGCGCATGCGCATCACGGTCGACGGCGACGCCGTACCGGGCGTGGCGGCAAAGGACATCGCGCTTGCGATCATCGCGACCATCACCGCCGACGGCGCCACCGGCCACGCCATCGAGTTCGCCGGCTCGGCAATCCGCGCGCTGTCGATCGAGGGACGGCTGACGCTGTGCAACATGTCGATCGAAGCCGGCGCGCGCTGCGGCATGGTGGCGCCGGACGAGAAGACCTTCGCCTACATCAAAGGCCGTCCGTTCGCGCCCGCGGGCGCGGCTTTCGATGCCGCGGTCGAAGCTTGGTCGGCGCTCAAGGGCGATGCCGGTGCCACGTTCGATCGTGAGGTGACGCTCGATGCGGCCGAAATCACGCCGATCGTCACCTGGGGCACCAGCCCGCAGCATGCGCTGCCAGTCGCCGCGAGCGTGCCGGATCCGGCGTGCGAGACCGACTCGGCGCGCGCCAACGAGCTGCGCGACGCGCTCACTTATATGGGACTCAATCCCGGCACGCGGCTCACTGACGTCGCCATCGATCGCGTGTTCATCGGCTCCTGCACCAATTCGCGCATCGAGGACCTGCGCGCCGCGGCCGCCGTGCTCGCCGGGCGCGTGAGCAAGGTGCCGGGTCTCGTCTCCCCCGGCTCGTCCGCGGTGAAGCGCCAGGCCGAAGAGGAAGGGCTCGACCGCATCTTCCGCGATGCCGGGCTCGAATGGGCGGAGTCCGGCTGCTCCATGTGCGTCGGCATCAACGGCGACCTCGTCGCCTCGGGCGAGCGCTGCGCCTCGACCACCAACCGCAACTTCCGCGGCCGCCAGGGTCCCGGCGCGCGCACGCATCTGATGTCGCCGGCGATGGTCGCCGCCGCCGCAGTGAGCGGGCATCTCGCCGACGTGCGGCCGCTGCTCGCGGGACGAAAGGTGTAAAGCGATGGACAAATTCACGACGCTCACCGCCACGGCCTGTCCGCTCAACGTCACCAATCTCAACACCGATCAGCTCATTCCCGCGCGTTATCTGAAGTGGCCGCGCTCGGCCGGCCTCGGCAAGGTGCTGCTGCAGGATTTGCGTTTCGACGCCGACGGCAACGAGCGCCGCGAGTTTCCGCTCAACAGGCCGGCGTGGCGCGACGCGAAGATCATCGTCGGCGCGCGCAATTTCGGCTGCGGCTCCTCGCGCGAGGCCGCGGTCTATGCGCTCTACGACTACGGCATCCGCTGCGTGATCGCGCCGTCCTTCGGCGACATCTTCTCCGGCAATGCAGTGCAGAATGGACTGCTCACGGCAAGCGTCAGCGACGAGATCGCCGCCGCGATCATGGCCGCGCTGAACGAAACCCCGGATCTGCCGGTCACCGTCGATCTCGAAGCGGAGAGCATCCACTGCGGCGAAGCGCGCTACGGCTTCAGCATCGATCCGGTGCGCCGCCTGCGCCTGCTCAACGGCTGGGATGATATCGCGCTCACCGGAAGCTTCCAGGCGCAGATCGCCGCGTTCAAAGTTGCGGATCAGAGTCGCCGTCCGTGGGCGCGGCCCGCGTCAGTCTAGCCGCGACGCGCGATCGAGGCGATGATCGAGGCCGGATGGATATCCGTCGAGAGCTTCGTCGCCACGATGAACAGCGTCGCGGCGAGGATGAAGCGCAGCGCCACTTCAGGGACGCGCACAGCGATATAGCTGCCGAGCACGATGCCGGGCACCGATCCGAGGATCAGCGACAGGAAGATGTGCCCGTCGATCAAGCCCAGGAACCAGTGACCGATGCCCGCGGCGAGCGTCAGCGGCACAGCGTGCGCAATATCAGAGCCGACGATGCGCGCGACCGGCAGGCGCGGATAGAGCAGGATCAAGGCGGTGACGCCGATGGCACCGGCACCGACCGAGGAAATCGACACAACGACGCCGAGCACGCCGCCCATGGCGACGGTGAGCATCGCAATTTGCCTCTCGGTGAACGCTTCGAGATATGGCGCGAAACGGCGGACGATCCGGTCGCGAAAGACCAATGTCAGTGCGGTGAAGAACAATGCGACGGTGAGCACGACGGAAATGAGCTCGCGCGCCAGGCTGCCATTGACGTTGAGATAACCGAGCGCAGCGATGGTGACGACGGTCATCGGCACACTGCCGCAAGCAAGCCGCGCAACGACGCGCCAGTCAATGGTGCGGCCGATGCCGTGCACGAGAGCGCCGGCGCTTTTGGTCGCCGCCGCATAAAGCAGATCGGTGCCGACTGCTGTCGCCGGATGGACCCCGAACAGCAAAATCAGCAGCGGCGTCATCAACGAGCCGCCGCCGACGCTGGTCATGCCGACAAGAAGGCCGACGGCAAAGCCAGTCATCGAGTAGAGCGGCTCGATTGCATGCAACATAATTCGGTAACCCCACATTCACCCACGACGCGGCGTCGTGAATTCGCGACGCCGCAATCACTTGTCGATCAATTCAACACGCTTGAGAAGATCGCCGTTCCGAATGACTCGCACGCGGCGCAGACGCGATAAGCCGGTTCGCGCCGTTTCGTTCCGCGCGGGAAATTCCTTCTGCGCCGGCCCATCACATTGGTCGATTCACACCGCCGAAGTGGAGATATCCACACCGCGCGCGAGTCAGTCATGCACGGTTCCGGCAATTCTCTCGCGCTCGCGCGACCATCGTATTGCTGGTATTCGTTCCCGATCGAAAAATCGGGAGGATCACGTGACCGCCGCCAAGCAAGGCCCGCTGCAGCCGAGCATCTATCGTTTCGCGTTCGGCGGCTTCGAGATCGCCAGCATCCTCGACAGCAAGGTCGTGCGTGAAGGCCTGCACCCGACGTTCGGCGCCGAGCACTCGGCCGAATCCGTGCATGCATTGGCTCGCGACAACCGCATCGACGCGAGCCGCTACGAGCATCCATTCATCCCGACGGTGGTGAATACCGGCCGTGAAGTCATCCTCTTCGACACCGGCAACGGAACTCTGCGCCGCGACTACGAACAGTTGCGCAACCGCATACCCGATGGCCATCTCGCCGAACGCCTGGCGCAGGCCGGCTACAAGCCCGAGGATATCGACGTGGTCGTGATCACCCACGGCCATCCGGATCATATCGGCGGCCTGATCGACGGCGGCAAGCCGGTCTATCCCAATGCGCGCTACGTTTTCGGCGCCGCCGAGTTCGATTTCTGGAAACGCGGCGAGAACGTTCGCGAGGCGCGCAAGTTTAATCGCGAGCTGTTCGTCAAGATCGCGGTTCCGCTCGCCGAGCGAGCCCGCTTCGTCAAACCGGGCGACGAGATCGCGTCCGGCATCCGCGCCATCGATGCCGCAGGTCATTCACCGGGATTGCTGGCCTATCATGTCGAGAGCGAGGGCAAGCGGCTGCTGATCTGGGCAGACACCTGCATTCATTATGTGATGTCGGTGCAGCGGCCGGAGTGGCAGGTCGACGTCGACGACGAGAAGGACAGAGCCGTCGCCACGCGCAAGCGCATCCTCGACATGGCGGCGACGGACCAACTTTTCGTCGCCGGCTTCCACATGCCGTTCCCTGGTCTCGGCATGGTGGAAAGGGCGGCGAGCGGCACCCGCTGGGTTCCGGTCAGCTATCAGCTCAATCTGTAAGCGGGAGAAAACGCCGCGCTGGCGGATCAGGCGGTCACGCGCGCAACGCTCTCGGCGTGCTGTGGACGCGCAAACTCCGGATGCCCGACGCGCAAGGCGGGAAAGCCCAAGCCGGCGCCGAGCCGATTGCGGCCGACCTGCAGCGCGCGACGCGCGATCCAGGCATCAATCCCCGCGCGCAGAAGATCGGGAAGCTGCGTCGGATCGCGCAGAACCGAGCGGCAGACGGCGGGAATATCCGGCGTGCCGTCGGGACGCAGCGCGATGTCGGCCAGCGGCGGCAGTGAACGGTGCGCGGAATCGATCACGACGCGACAGGCGGCGAACGGAATGCTGTGCCGGGCCGCAACGCGGGCGGCAATATGCGATTCCATGTCGACGACCGCAGCGCCCGTGCGCGTATGCAGTGCCTTTTTTTCTGCGGGAGTCGGCAAGAGGATATCGCTGCCGACGATCTCGGCATGAATGGCGCCCGGGAGCGCCGCAAGCAAGTTGCGCGACCAGACGCAATCGGTCGGAAGCATCTCGTCGCCCATGCGCACACGCGAGGCAACGACCCAATCACCGGCCGCGAGCTCGGATGCGAGCCCGCCGGCGATGCCGAAACTGATGATGCCGGTCGCTCCGTGGGCAATGGCGTCCGCAAGCGCGGCTTCCAATTGCGCAGCATGCTCACAGAGCACCGAGACGCCGGCCCCGCGAGCAATACGTGCTTCCAACGCCAACGACGTGACGGCTACAACGCGCCCAAACCCCCGCATTCCCTCGCCCCTTCCACCCCTAATCTCCTGCAGGTAGCCGCTCCGGTCAACTGCGCCGGGCCATCTTGGTCAACATGCCCCTGTGACCATATTACGCAGCCAATTCAGTGGGTTTGTCGGGAAATCCGCCCCTTAACGAGTTCCCGCAGGGCGGAATGACAGCTCCCTGTTGCGGCGCTACCATTGCCGCAGCGCAAGTACACTAAAGACGTGGCGCCGCCACCCCTTTGAGGCAAGTCAAATTCAGTGCCGGAAGCACCCCATTGAGCCTTGATATTCAGCAACTTTTCGCGGAGCGGGAGTCCGAGCGCTATTCGCTGCATAGCCGCCACCTCAATGAGCAGATGGTACGCGTGCTCAAGACGATCGGCTTCGATCGGGCCTATCAGCGCGGCAGCGGCCAATACTTATACGACTGCGACGGCCAGCAATACCTCGACCTGCTCAGCGGCTGGGGCGTGTTTGCGCTCGGCCGCAACCACCCGGCCGTGCGCGACGCGCTCAAATCCACGCTCGAGGCCGATCTGCCCAACCTCGTGCAGATGGACGTCTCCACTTCGGCCGGCGTGTTGGCGGAGCGATTGCTGCAGCGCACACCCTGGCTCGACAAAGCGTTCTTCGCCAATTCCGGGACGGAGACGGTCGAAGCGTCGCTGAAATTCGCGCGAGCGGCCACTGGCCGCGAGGGCATCGTCTACTGCGGCCAAGCCTTCCACGGGCTGACCTACGGCTCGCTGTCGGTGAACGGCGAAGCGGTGTTTCGCAAAGGCTTCGGCGCGACGCTGCCGGGCTGCGTCGAGGTGCCGTTCAACGACTTGCCGGCGCTGGAGCGCGCGCTCTCCTCGCGCAACATCGCTGCGTTCATCGTCGAGCCGATCCAGGGCCACGGCGTCGCCGTCGCCGACGACAACTACTTCGCCGAAGCACTCGCGCTCTGCCGCAAATACGGCTCGCTGCTCATCGCCGACGAAATCCAGACCGGGCTCGGCCGCACTGGCCGCTTTCTCGCCATCGAGCACTGGGGTGTCGAGCCAGACATGGTGCTGCTGTCGAAGGCGCTGTCGGGCGGACAAGTGCCGGTCGGCGTGCTGCTCACGCGCAAATGGATATTCGACAAGGTGTTCGACCGGATGGATCGCGCCGTGGTGCACGGCTCGACCTTCTCCAAGAACGAGCTCGCCATGGCGGCGGCGCTGGCGACGCTCGACGTCATCGCCTCGGAGCAGCTCGTCGAAAAAGCGGCATGCCGTGGCGACCGACTGCTCAAGACGTTCAAGGACATGGCGCAACGCTACGAGCTCATCAAGGACGTGCGCGGCAAGGGATTGATGATCGGCATCGAGTTCGGCGCACCACGCTCGCTCGCGCTCAAGGCCTCGTGGAACCTGCTGGAAACCGCGAACAGCGGCTTGTTCTGTCAGCTCATCGTCATTCCGCTGCTCAAGGACCACCGCATCCTCACGCAGGTTTCCGGTCACGGCAGCCACACCATCAAGCTCTTACCGCCGCTCATCATCTCCGATAAAGACTGCGATTGGATCGAGACGTCGTTCGAGACCGTGATCGCCGAAGCGCATCGCGTGCCCGGCGCGATCTGGTCGCTGGGCAAGACGCTGATCGAGAATGCCGCACGGTCGCGCGCGGCGGGCTAGATTCCCAAATACGCCGCCTGCACCTGCTTGTTGTTCGCGAGCTCGGTGCTGCCGCCGTGCATGATCACCTTGCCGCTCTCCAGCACATAGGCGCGCTGCACCAGCGACAGCGCGCGGCTGACGTTCTGCTCGACCAGGAGGATCGCCGTGCCCATGGCACGGATCTCCTGGATCTTGGCGAAGGTGACGTCGGTCATCACCGGCGCCAGGCCGAGGGACGGCTCATCGAGCATGAGGAGGCGTGGCTTGAGCATCAGACCGCGGCCCACCGCAAGCATCTGTTGCTCGCCACCGCTCATGGTGCCGGCAAGCTGCTTCTGGCGCTCGGCGAGCACCGGGAATATCCCGAACACGAGATCGAGCGTGCGCGCCCGCTCCGCCTTGGCGCGCGGCACATAGGCGCCGATCTCCAGATTTTCCCGCACCGTCATTTCCGGAAAAACCTGGCGGCCCTCAGGAACATGCGCGATGCCGAGCTCGGTCACCTTGTAGGCCGGCAGCGCCACGAGATCGGCGCCGTCGAAACGGATGCTGCCGGCCGCGAGGCGCACCAGGCCGGAGATCGCGCGCAGCGTCGTGCTCTTGCCGGCGCCATTGGCGCCGAGGAGCCCGACAGCTTCGCCCTCGCCCACTTCAATCGAGACGCCGTCGATCGCCGGAACCGAGCCATAGCGCGCGCTCACGCCGTCGAGCTTCAGCATGCCGCGCCTCCCGCAGCCGGCGCGTGCGCATAGCCGCTGCCGAGATAGGCACGGATCACCTCCGGATTGGCGACGACTTCGCTGGGATTGCCCTCGGCGATCTTCTGCCCGTGATCGAGCACGACGATGTGGCGCGCCACCGCCATGATCGCGCGCATCACGTGCTCGACGATGATGATGGTCAGCCCGCGCTGCTTGAGCTTGCCGACCAGCGCCACCGCCTGGTCGATCTCAGTCGGATTGAGCCCGGCCATGACTTCGTCGAGCAAGAGGATGCGCGGCTCGGTGGCGAGCGCTCGCGCCATTTCCAGCCGGCGCTGGTCGATGGTGGTGAGATCCTTTGCAGGCGTCTCCTCTTTCGCCGAGAGGCCGACGAAGTCGATGGCTTCGCGCGCCCGCCGTCGCGCCACATCGACATGCCGGTCGCGCAGGAAGGCGCCGGTCATCACATTGGCGAGCACGGTCATGGCGCCGAACGGCCGCGCCACCTGGAAGGTGCGCGCCAGCCCGTGGGCGCAGATGTCGTGCGGCGCGAGCCCGACGAGCTCGCGGCCGAAGGCCATCACGGACCCGGCATTGGCGCGGTGGTAGCCGGTGATCAGATGGAAGCTCGTGGTCTTGCCGGCGCCGTTCGGCCCGATCAGCGCGACGGTCTCGCCTTCGTTCACGGAAAAGCTCACGTCCTGCACGGCGCGCAGGCCGCCAAAACGTTTGCTGAGATTGCGGACGACAAGCGCTTCAGCCATGGGCGGAGGCACCCTTGCCGCGTGACAACCGCGCATAGAGATCGCCAAAGACGCCGAGCAGGCCGCTCGGCCGCCACAGGATGACGGTGATGAGGATCAGGCTGTAGACCGTGAGCTGCACGCCGCCGAGGCCGCTGCCCAGCCAGCTTTGCAGCAGCGCCGAGGTCGCCTCGAGCAGCACCGTGCCGATCACCGGCCCCCACAGCGTGCCGATGCCGCCGACGATAGAGACGAGCGCCGCCTCCACCGAGATGTTGAAGCTGAACGCCGTCTGCGGGTCGATGAAGTAGATGTATTGCGTGTAGAAGGTGCCGGCGAGCGCGGTGAGGAAAGCGCTGATCATATAAATGTCACGCTTGATCTTCGGGGCGTTGACGCCAACGGCAGAGGCGGCGTCCTCGTCCTCGCCGACGGCGACGAGGTAATAGCCGATCCACGAACGCTCGATCCGCCAGGTGATGTAAAGCCCGAGCGCTAAGAGACCGAGCGCGATGTAGTAGTAGCCGGACTTGTCGTCGAACTGCATCATCAGCGGCGAATTGCCGAGATTGGGAATGGTCGTCCCTTCGGCGCCCCAGGCGAAGTCGCGAAATTTCAGGAACAGCAACATCAGGACTTGCGCCGTCGCGATCGTGGCGATGGCGAAATAAGGTCCGCGCAGGCGGAAGCAGAGCGCGCCGATCGGCAGACTGGCCAGCGCCGCCACCACACCGCCGGCGATGAGCCCGATCCAGGGCGAAACGTCATATTGAATCTGCAGGATGGTCGAGGTGTAGGCGCCGAGCCCGAAATAGGCGGCGTGCCCGAGCGAAAGCTGCTTGGCGTAGCCGCCCATCAGATTCCAGGCGACGCCGATGAAGGAGAACAGCAGCACGCGGATCAGGATGTCGATGACAAAGCCATTGCTGATGAGGAGCGGCAGGGCGACGGCGAGTACCGCGGCAACGCTGACCCAGAGAGCGCCGGAGCGAAGAGACTTCGCGATCACCGTGCACCTCCGGCGAGCCCGCTCGGCCGCAGCGCCAGCGTCGCCAGCAGCATGGCAAAGACGACGATGAGGCCGGAATCCGCGCCGACGAACTGGATGCCGAGGGACTCAGCGACACCCATCATCAGGCTGGCGATCAATGCGCCGGTGACGTTACCCAGCGTGCCGAGCACCACGGCGACGAAGGCCATGAGCACGAAGGTCTGCCCGGCGAGCGGATAGGCCGGATAGAACGGCATCAGCAGCGAGCCGGCGGCGCCGGCGAGCGCCAGCGAGATGCCGAGAGCAACGGCGAAGACGCGATTGGGATTGATGCCCATGAGCATCGCCACGTCCGGCTTCTGGGCAGCTGCACGCATCGCCTTGCCGAGATCGGTCGTGTGCAGGAACACCCAGAGCACGCCGCTCAGCGCCATGGCGAGCGCAAAGGCGATGAGCTTGGTCACCGGGAAATACAGCGGCCCGAGATAGAAGGTCATCTCCGTGTACGGCGTCGTCACCGTGCGGTAATTCGCGGTGAACAACAGCAGCGCCAGGTTCATCAGCAACAGCGACAGGGCGAAGGTGAGAAAGATCTGCGGCATGTCGCCGAGCCCGAGCACACGGCGAATGAGAAAGTGCTGGAGCAGCACGCCGATGAGAAAGAGAACCGGCATCGACACCACAAGCGAGAGAACGGGGTCGATGCCGAATGTGGTGGCGAGGAAATACGTGATGTACATGCCGATCATCACGAATTCGCCCTGGGCGAAATTGACGATCTTCACCACGCCGAAGATCAGCGTGACGCCGATGCTCACCAGCGCATAAATTCCGCCGATGAGCAGGCCGTTGACCACGGCCTGTACCACTATCGCCAACATCGTCGTTTGGACTTCCCGGTGGCGTTCGTCTTTACGATTTCAGCAGCGGCTTGCGCGCATCCTCTTTGGGGAAGACCGAGGCGAGATCGCCATTCTGCCACTGCACGCCGACCGGATGCGCGTAGATGTTCTTGCCGTCCGGGCCGAACTTCACCTTTCCGCCGGGACCCATCGCCGCATAGCCCGAGGAAACGTCGAGGGTCGAGAGCGCATCGCGGACTTTCTGCGGATCGGGAGACGCCGCACGCTCAAGCGCGTCGGCAAGCATGAAGGTCTGCGCCACCAGCCCGCCGGCATATTCGAACAGGAATTCGCCGGCGAGCTTCTTGTATTCGACGTTCACCTTCTCGGCATTGGCGTCGTTGTCGTGGTTCCAGTGGGCCACGCCCTGCAGGCCTTCGGCGAGCGCGCCGACGTTCTTGTAGAACTCGGGGATCACGAAGCCGCCGGAACCGCCATTGACGCCGATCTTCAGGCCCACCTGCTTGATGGTGCGCACGATCAGGATCAGGTCGTTGAGATACGACACCGCGAACAGCATGTCGGCGCCCGACGCCTTCACCTTGTTGATCAGCGGGCTCGCATCCGAGAAGCCGGCGGAATATGGCTCGAACAGCACGATCTCGACGCCCTCGCCCGGCGCCTGCTCGCGCAGACCATTCGAGGTCGAGGTGCCGAAAGCGGTGTTCTCGAACACCACCGCGACCTTCGGCTTGTCGCTGATGAGCCGCGACATCTGCAGCTGCGCCTTGGCGAATTGCGAAGCACGCGCGAACGGCGTGAACGTGTAGCTGCGCCCCTTGTTGAGCTGGTCGGAGCTCGAACCGGTGATGATCGGCACCTTGGAGCGCTCGCAGACTTCCGAAGCGATCAGCGTCAGCGCCGAGGCGAAGCAGCCGTGAATGGCGGAAAGCTTGTAGCTGTTGATCAGCCGCGCCGTCTCGGTGCGGGTGACGGTGGTGTCGCTCTGCACGTCGGAGAGGACGAGATTGAGCTTGGCGCCGCCGAGCGACTTGATGCCGCCGGCGTCATTGACCATCTGCACCGCGAGCTTCGCGGCGGTGACGCAGCCCTGGCCGATCTGCGCGAAGCTGCCGGTGGTCGGATAGAGCGCACCGATGTTCACTGGATCGGCGGCGTAGCCGCGCCACGGATAGGCGGCGAACACGCCCGTTGCGAGCGCACCTCCGGCGGCTTTCAGGATCTGGCGGCGGTTCGTGGACGCACGTGTCGCGACAGCTTGACGGCGTTTTCCCATTGTCTCCTCCCCGGATGCGGCGATGGCTCATGCGCGGCCATCGGCTCGTTGCAAATTGTATACAATATTGAATTCAACATTGCAAACACGGTTACCTTGCCGTACTGATGGCGCATGAGCGTCAGGACCCTGTCCCGCAAGCCGCCGACCCGGCGCGGCACACGTGCCGCTGCGAAGCGGAGCGCGCGCAGCGAGCCGACGAAGTCCGTCGCGCGCGAGCCCGCCATCGTTACGCTGATTGCCAAGCGGCTCGAGGAGGACATCGTACTCGGCCGCAGGCATCCGCGCGAGCGCCTCGTCGAGCAGGATCTGTGTGAGCAGTTCAACACGCATCGCGGCGATGTGCGGCTCGCGCTGTTCAATCTGGAGAAGAAAGGCATCATCGAGCGCATCCCCAATCGTGGCGCGATGGTGCGCGGGCTCACGCCGGACGAGGTGCGCGCGATCTACGCGGTGCGTGAAGAGCTCGAGGTAATGGCGATCCGCATCCTGCCTTTCCCGGTCAGCGCGGCCGATCTCGCCAAGCTGGAAGCGCTGCAGCGCCAGCACGCGGCCGCCATCAAGGCCGGCGACATGCTCGCGGTGTTCTACAGCAATCTGCACTTCCATCAGGCGTTGTTCGGGCTGTGCAGCAATTCCTGCCTGATCGAAACCATCGAGCAACTGGTGCACAAGACCTACGGCATCCGCTCCTATGCCAATGCGTTCCCGGAAGCGCTCGACCGTGCGCGCGCCGACCATGTGGCCATGATTGAGGCTTTGCGCCATTCGCGCCGCGACGACCTGATCACGCTGACGCGGCGGCACCTGCGGCCCTCGCCGGAAGCCTATATCCGCGCCTATGAGCGTCGCTTCGGCGATAGCGAACCGGCCGCGGCTGCGCCGAAGTAACGCCTGGAACAAGGTGCCCTGCCGCGCTTATCATACGGCATGAAATCGATCCTGATTCCCACCGAAGACCACGATGCCATGCCGGCCGTCCTCGAGGCCGCGCGGCTCGTGGCGCGCGCCTTCGACAGCTACATGGAGGGGTTCTCGGTCCGCCCCTCAGTTGGGAGCTATGTCACCGTCGAGCCGGTGAGCGGGCTCGCCATCTCGGCGGCGGACGAGAGCGACGCCGCGCACCAGGCGCAGGTCCAGTTCGAGAGCTTCATGGAAAGCCACGGCGTGCCACGCGCCTCTGGCGCCGAGGCGAGCGGCTTCTCCTATGCCTGGCCGCGCACCGAAGCCAGCGACGATGCCCACATCGGCAGCCACGGTCGCGTGTTCGACCTGATCGCGCTCGGGCGCCCCGGACGCGCACCGCAAAATCCGCGTATGCCACCGCTCGAGGAAGCGCTGTTCGAGAGTGGGCGGCCAGTCCTGATCGTACCATCGACGCCGCCGCGCAGCATCGGCCAAAACGTTCTGGTCTCGTGGAACGGGAGCACCGAGCAGGCGCGCACCAACGAGGCGGCACTGCCGCTGTTGCGGATGGCGGAAAAGGTCACCGTGCTGGCGGTGGAAGGCGGGATAACGCCCGGTCCCAGCGTCGAGGAAGCAGCCTTGCATCTCCGCCGTAACGGAATCCGTGCCACCGCGTTGACGATGAAGCGCGGCACCCGTACCACCGGTGAGGTCATTCTCGATCAGGCGGCGGCGCTGGGTTGCGATCTGCTGGTCAAGGGCGCCTACACGCAGAGCCGCTTCCGTCAAATGATCTTCGGCGGAATGACGCAGCACATCCTGGCGAACGCGGCATTACCGGTGTTGATGGCGCACTGATCTCACGGACCCAAGCGGGGACTGATGGATACGTCGAACCAGCCCCCGCAGCAGGCAGGCGCGCAAAAGCCCTGGACCGGAAAGCATCCGCCGTTCCTCGCCATCTTTCCCTCGATCATGCTGCCGATGTTTCTCGCGGTGGTGGATCAGACCATCGTCGCGACGGCTCTGCCGGCAATCGCCGCAGCAACCGGCCAAGTCGAGCGCGCATCCTGGATCGTCGTCTCCTATCTCATTGCCGCGACCATCGCGGCGCCGATCTATGGGCGCCTCGGTGACAGCTTCGGCCGCCGGCGGGTGATGTTCTTCGCACTCGGCATCTTCATCGTCGCCTCGCTGCTCTGCGCAATCTGCAAAACCATCGAGTGGCTGACACTCGCGCGCGTGCTGCAGGGATTGGGCGGCGGCGGGCTCATGACGCTGTCTCAGGCGCTGGTCGGCGAGACCATCCCGCCGCGCGAACGCGCGCGCTATCAAGGCTATCTCGCCGCGGTCGCGGTCTGCGCCAACAGCTTTGGCCCGGTCGCGGGCGGGTATCTGGCCGAACATTTCGGCTGGCAGTCGATCTTCCTGATCAATGTGCCGATCGGGCTCGGCGCGGTGCTGCTCACCTTCAGGCTGCCGATCTCGACCGCGCCGCGCCTGCCCTGGCGCGCCGATCCGGGCGGGTTCGTGCTGGTCACGATCTTCGTCGCGACGACGCTGCTGTCGCTCGAGCAGGCGCAACATGTCGACGCCGCATCGTTGCCGATGGCTGCCGCCTTGTTCGCCGGTGGCATCATCGCCGTGATCCTGCTGGTGCTGCAGGAAAACCGCGCCGCCGCGCCGCTCATTCCGCTTGGTCTGCTGCGCCAGTCAGCGATCTGGCATAGCGACGCACTCGCCGCCTTCCATGGCGGCGCGCTCGTTTCGCTGATCACGTTTTTCCCGATCTATCTCGAGGTGGTGCGCGGGATCTCGCCCTCGACTACCGGCCTCCTGCTCGTGCCGCTGACCATCGGCATCGGCACCGGCTCGCTGGTCACTGGGCGTCTGGTCAGCAAGACCGGACGCACCACGGTATTTCCCATTGTCGGCCTGGTATTCTGCACCGCGTGTCTCATCGCCCTTGCTTTCTGGGGATCGAGCTTCGGCCTCGCCGCGCTCGCCATTCTGTTGCTGGCGATCGGCCTGTTCATGGGAACGGTGATGGGCGTCGTGCAGGTCCTCGTGCAGAACGCCGCGGGGCCGATGCGGCTCGGCGAGGCGGCGGCGTCGGTGCAGTTCTCACGCTCGATCGGCGCCGCGTTCGGCACGGCGCTGGTGGCAACCTTGCTGTTCGCGGTGCTCACGCTGCGCAACCCGGAAGCCGCACGCGTCTTCGCCGAGATGGTGCAGCACGGCCACGCGGGCGTGCCGACCCTGCCGCCCGCGCAACGCGCAGTGGTCGCCGATGACATCGCCGTCGCGTTCCGTGCCGCTTTCCTGATGATGGCGCTGTTCACCACCGGTGGATTCTTCATGGCGTTGACCAATCCGCAGCGGCGGCTTTAGAGGACGCACGTGATGCGGATCGCTGTCGCCCTGATCGTGCTGGTCGCCTGCTGCAATCCGGGCAGCGCGGCACCTGCGACTTGCAGCAACGAGTACAACGCCTGCATCGTCAGTTGCATGCAGGTCGTGGGCGCGAAGCCACTAGCGTGCAAGACCACCTGCCGCGATCGCCAGAAGGCCTGCATGATCAGCGGCTGCTGGAACACCGGCATGAAGACTTATTGCGGTCTGAGCAAGCAGTAGCTCACAGCATCGACAATTCGTGTCGGCGCAGCACGCGATAGACCAGCGCCACCGGGATCACCGTGCAGACGATGAGCACGGTGGCCGCTGCCGCCGCGACGCCGGCGCCAGTGCCTTCCAAGGCCTGGAACATGGCCACCGTCATGGTCATCCACGGACCGCTGTAGAGCACGATGGTGGCGCTGAGCTCCGAGGCGACCGTCACGAAGGTGAGCACCAGGCCGCCGACGATGCCGCCGAGCATCAGCGGCACGGTGATGCGCAGGAATGTCGCCGCCGGCGGCACGCCGAGATTGATCGAGGCTTCCTCGAGGCTCGGATCGATCTGATGCAGGATGGCGCTCGCCGAGCGCACCGAGAACGGGAGTTTGCGCACGATATAAGCGAGCACCATGATCAACGCGGTGCCAGTGATGGCGAAGGCACCGCTGCTGTAGGTGACGACGAGGCCGATCCCGAGCACGGTGCCGGCGACCGCAAAGGGTGAGGTCGCGACGATGTCGAGCAGGCCTGAGAGCCGCGAGCGACGGCGCACCACCAGATAACCGATCGGCACGCCGATCAGCGTCGCGCCGCAGGCGGCGAGCGTCGACAGCATCAGCGTGTTGGCAAGCGGCCGGTAGCTGTGGCGGAACAGCTCGGTGAAATTGTCGAGCGAGAAGCCGCCATGCAGCACCGGCCCGCGGAACTGCAGGAACGAGATCACCACCACCGCGGCAAATGGGATGAGCGCCGTGCCGACGAGGGTCCAGCAGTAGATCGCGCCGCCGCGTCGCTGCGCGGCACTTGCCGTCAGCGCCGGCGCCGAGCGTCGCGTCCCGGTCGAGAAGCCACGGCGGGCAAGTGCCATGCGCTGCGCCAGCAGCGCGATGGTGGTGCAGACGATCAGCAGCACGCCGAGCACGCCGGCAGAGGCCGGATTGTCTGTGGTCTCGCCGACGAACAGCTTGTAGGCCTCGACGGAGAGGATCGGCCGATCCTCCGCGAGCACGAAGGGCACGCCGAAATTCTCCAGCGCCTCGATGAACACGAGCAGCGCACCGGCAAGGATCGACGGCAGGATCAGCGGCAGCGTGACGGTGCGCAGCACGCGGCCCGGCGCCGCGCCGAGATTTTGCGCCGCCTCCTCCACTGAACGGTCGATCGAGCGAAACGCGGCGATCGCCGGCAGCGCCACATAGGGATAGAGCGTGAGCGTGTAGACCGCGATGATGCCCTGGGCGCCGTAGAGCGACTTGAATGGAATGCCGAGCGACTGCAGCATATGCGTCACCACGCCGGAGCGGCCGAACAGCAGCACCAGGGCATAGGCGCTGACGAAGGACGGCAACACCAGCGGCAGCGCCGCGAGCGCCAGCAGCACCGGCTTGCCGCCAATCGGCAATCGCGCGAGGCAGTAGGCGAAGGGCACGCCGACGAGCACGGCGCAGAGCGCCGACGCCGCGGCGATGCTCAGGCTGTTGACGAGGCCGCCGAGGAAGAATGGGCTCGTCAGCACGCTGACATAGTTCGCCAGCGTCAGGTGCTTGCCGCTGGCGTCGAGCAGGCTGGCGCCGAGCACATTGACCAGCGGCCGTAGGAAAAAAAGGCCGAGGAACAGCACGGCGACGATACCGACGGTGAGCGGAAATCCCTGGCGGGCGATGAAGGCTCTCACGGCGCGCTCACGATCGCGATGTTGCGCGGATCATAAGCGACGGTCACCGTGCCTGCGGCCGCGGGCGGCGCCAGCGCCAGCATCTGCAGCGCCGTGCCGTCCATCAGCGTGACGGCGAAACGCGTGACCGGCCCGAGATATTCGACCGCGCCGAGCGTGCCGGTGAGCCTCGCCCATCCGGCCGGCGCCTCCTCGCCCGCGGCGAGCAGCCGCAGCGCTTCCGGCCGCAGCGATAAAGTCACCTTCTCGCCGACATTCCCGGTGGCGCTGTGGACATGCAGAACACCGCCGGCACAGGCCACCTCAAGCATCTCCCCGTCGCGGCTCTTGATCGTGCCGATGATCAGGTTTGTGGTGCCGACGAAGCTGGCGACGAACGGCGTTTGCGGCCACGCATAGATGGTGCGCGGGTCAGCGACCTGCTCGACGCGGCCGGCGCGCATGACGGCGATGCGATCGGAAATCGCCAGCGCCTCCTCCTGGTCATGGGTGACGTAGAGCACGGTGATGCCGAGATGCTTCTGCAGCGCGCGGATCTCGCCGCGCATCTCGACGCGCAGCTTGGCGTCGAGATTGGAGAGCGGCTCATCGAGGAGCAGAACGGCCGGTTCGATCACGACGGCGCGCGCGATCGCGACGCGCTGCAATTGCCCGCCGGAGAGCTGGTGCGGCCAGCGCTCGCCATAGCCCTCGAGCTGCACCAGCTTGAGCGCGCGCGCGACGCGCTCGCGCATGTCGTCAGCCTTCACTCTGCGGGCGCGCAGCCCGTAGGCGACGTTGTCGCCGACGGTCAGATTGGGGAACACGGCGTAGTTCTGGAACACCATGCCGGTGTTGCGGCGATGCGGCGGCAGCGTGTCGATGCGCTCGGCGCCGAACAGGATGCGGCCGGTGTCGAGCTCGCAGAAACCGGCGACCATGCGGAGCAGCGTGGTCTTGCCGCAGCCGGAGGGCCCGAGCAGCGTGAAGAATTCTCCGTCGCGCACCGCGAGCGAGACAGCGTCCACGGCGCGCACGCCGCCAAAGCTGCGTGCGACGCCGTCGATGGTGATCGCGCTCACGCCTCGCTCCGGATCAGCGCGTGTTGCGGATCAGCTCCTGGAGCTTCTGCGCGGTCTCGGCGCGCTTCGCCACCCAGGCGTCCTCGTCGTAATCGACGAGCTTGAGGCTGGTGAGCTGCGGCATCGCGCCCGGCAGCTTCGACAGATCGAGATCGCCGCGCGCGGGGCGGCGGAAGGCGAAGCGCAGGATCGCCTCGCGCACGTCCTTGCGGTTGACATAGTCGACGAACTGCTTCGCCGCGTCCGGGTTCGGGCCGCCCTTGATGATGGCGACGCCTTCCATCTGCGGAATGGTGCCGTCGGCCGGATAGATCACCTTCACCGGCGCGCCGTTCGACGACCACTGGTAGCCGGCATATTCAAGTGAGATGCCGAGCGGGAATTCGCCGTTGCCGACGCCCTGGAAGACGAGGCTCGAGCGGTTGAGCACCTTGGTGTTGGCGAGAAGTTTCGACACCTTGTCCCAGCCGGCGTCGCCCGGACCCCAGAGCTGGGCCAGCATAGTGAGGTTGGAATAGGCGGAGCCGGAATTCGCCGGGTCGGTGAAAGCGATCTTGCCCTTCCATTTCGAATCGAGCAGATCGGCCCAGCTCTTCGGCCCCGCATCGGCAGGCACGAGCTTGGTGTTCTGCAGGATCACCAGGATATGCACATTGGTGCCGATCCAGTGATCGTCAGGATCGCGGAACGTCGCCGGCACCGCGTCCTTGTTCTTCGACGCATAAGGCGCGAGCAGCGCCTTGTTGGAGCGCAGTAGCGTGCGGCTCACGCCCCAGACGATGTCCCCGAGCGGATGCTCGCGCTCCGAGGCGACGCGGCGGAAGACCACGCCGGAGCCAGCCGAGACCGGCTCGACCTCGATCTTGGTCTCCTTGGTGAAGGCGTCGAAGACGAATTGATTGAGATTGGCATCGTTTGACGTGTAAACGACGAGCTTGCCCTGCGCGTAAGCCGGCCCCGCGAGCGCCAGCGAAAGAGCGGCAACGAGAAACGCAAGCCGTCGAGCGCGCATGATCATCTCCGCGAATGCGAACGTCGAACGGTATACAGGCTTTGGCTATTGCGCCAGCACCTTGGCCGCGGCGGCGACGCCTGAACCCGTCTCCGGCGTGCGGCCGAGATCGCGCAGCGTGCATTCGAGGAAATGCAGATCGGCGAGGATGTCGGCGGGGCCGAAGAAGCCCATGGTGCCGATGCGGATGACGCGATTGTTGAGCTTGGTGCGCTGGCCGGCGATTACCGTGCGGTAATTCGCGTACATGTGACGAACGATCGCCGAGCCTTCGAGCCCGTCGGGCACGACGCCGACCGTCACCGTCGAGGAGAAGCTGCCCGCGGGGAACATCGGAAAGCCGAGCGCAACGAAGCCAGCGCGCAGCGCCGCCGATCCGCGTGCATGCCGCTCGAGCACGGCGGGAATGCCCTCCTCCTCGATCATGCGCAGCGCTTCGTGCAAACCGAGGATCAGCGACACCGGCGGCGTGAACGGCGTCTCGCCTTTCTCCAGCGACGCCTTGGCGCGGCGGAAGTCGAAAAAGAAGCGCGGAATGCCGGTGGCGGCTTCGATGACGCGCATCGCCTTCGCGCTCACCGCGGCCGCGGTGAGGCCCGGCGGGCACATCAGGCATTTCTGCGAGGCGGTGACGAGGACGTCGACGCCCCACTCATCCATGCGCATCTCGACGCCGCCGACACCGCTGACCGAGTCGACGACCAGCAGCGTGTCGGTGTCGCGCAGCACGGCGCCAATGGCGGCGAGATCGGCGACGACGCCGGTCGCGCTCTCATTATGAATGACCACCACCGCGCGGTACGGCTTGGCCTTGACCCGCGCGGCGATTTCGGCAGCACCGGGAGCCTGGCCCCACGGTTGGACGATCTTTTCGACGGTGACCGGGAGGCCGGCAGCGATCGTGGAGAAGCGCTCGCCGAACTGGCCGTTCTCGACGACGAGCAGCGCGTCACCGGCGGAGAGGACGTTGATCAGCGCCGCTTCCATGCCGCCGCTGCCCGAGGCGCCGATAAGGAAGACGTCACCTTTGGTGCCGATCAGTCGGCGCAGGCCCGTATTC
This sequence comes from Pseudolabrys sp., assembly GCA_035651015.1. Taxonomy (GTDB): domain Bacteria; phylum Pseudomonadota; class Alphaproteobacteria; order Rhizobiales; family Xanthobacteraceae; genus Pseudolabrys. Next base: position 28,535 of record DASRGN010000059.1, read on the forward strand.
ACCTCGGCGAGGATGGCGCGGAACTCAGGTCCCCGATGCGAGATGATGGGCTGCGCGGTCGCGGCGCGCACCCGTTCCGGGATCGCCGCGGGTCCCGGCATGCGCAGGCGATAATCGGGCGGAACCGGCTGATTAGTCATCGCAATTCTGGGCGCCGGAAATGCACAGACCGGCGTTGACTAGCTATCCGAGTTGTGGCGCCGTGGGTCAAGCGACGCTGGTGCAAGTGCGCCATGCAGCCGCTGCCGGAGAGCGAATGAGCACCACGACCTCGGACATTTATACTGCGCCGCCACAAGGCGCGGCGCCGGTTGCGGTGACCACGCGGCCGCAGGCAAGCGTGCCGTATCGGCTGCGCCGCTATCTCGCGCTTGACGATTTCGAGACGGTCGCGCGCAAGCGGTTGCCGCGGATGATCTACGGCTATGTCAGCGGCGCGGTGGAGACCGGCTCCGCGTTGCGCCAGGCGCGCGAGGCCTACCACGCGCTCGCTCTCGTCCCACGCACGCTGATGGACGTCTCCGGACGCAAGCACGACGCCACGCTGTTCGGCCGCCCTTATGTGGCGCCGTTCGGCATCGCGCCGATGGGCGGCGCGGCGATGATCGCCTATCGCGGCGATCTCACCTTCGCCGAAGCCGCCGGCGCGTTCGGCGTCCCTTACATCCAGAGCGCAGCTTCGCTGACCCGGCTCGAGGACGTGCGCGCGGCCAATCCGCAGGTCTGGTTTCAGGCTTATCTACCCGGCGACATGAGCCGGATCACGCCGATGATCACGCGCGTCGCCGCCGCCGGCTACGAGACGCTGGTGGTCACCGCCGACACCATCGTCCCCGGCAACCGCGAGAACAATGTACGCTCCGGCTTCAGCATGCCGCTGCGGCCAACGCCACGCACGGCGATCGATGCGCTCTTACATCCGCGCTGGCTCTTTGGCACCATCGCGCGCACCTTCATGGTCCGTGGCAATCCGCATTTCGAGAACATGGATGCCTCGCGCGGCCCGCCGATGATCGCGCGCAACGTCATGCGCAACTTCGCCAATCGCGACCAGCTCGCCTGGCGCCACATCGAGGCGATCCGCAAGCAGTGGAAAGGCAACCTGGTCGTGAAGGGCTTGCTCTCGGGCGGCGACACCAGGAAGGCGCGCGAGCTCGGCGTCGACGGCGTCATCGCCTCGAGCCATGGCGGCCGCCAGCTCGACTATGCGATCGGCCCGCTCGCCGCGCTGCCGGAGATGGCGGCGGAAGCCGGATCGATGACCATGATGATCGACGGCGGAATCCGGCGCGGCACCGACGTGCTCAAGGCGCTGGCGCTCGGCGCCAAGTTTGTCTTCGTCGGCCGTCCGTTCCTCTATGCCGCCTCGATCGGCGGCGTGCCGGCGGTCATGCACGCGATGCGGCTCCTTACCGACGAGATCAATCGCGACATGGCGCTGATCGGCGCGCGCAATCTCGGCGAGATCACGGCCGACATGGTGCGCCGCGCATGACCAGTGCCGCCGATCTCAAGCGCTTCGCGCATTACACGCTGCCGCACGCGGCGATCCCCGAGCTGCCGAATCACTACAGCGGCAAGGTCCGCGAGAACTACGACCTGCCCGACGGCCGGCGCATTCTCGTCGCCACCGACCGCATCAGCGCCTTCGACGTCAATCTGGCGGTGATCCCGCTCAAGGGTCAGGTGCTCACCGGCGTCGCCCGCTACTGGTTCGAGGCGACGCGCGACATCGTCGCCAACCATGTGCTCGATTATCCCGACCCCAACGTGCTGGTGAGCCGACATCTGAAGATGATGCCGGTCGAGATCGTGGTGCGCGACTATCTCGCCGGCACCACCTCGACCTCGATCCTGCAGATGTACAGACGAGGCGAGCGCCGCATGTACGGCCACGCCTTTCCCGACGGCTTGCGCGACAACCAGAAGCTTCCGGCGACCATCCTCACGCCGACCACCAAGGCCGGGCACGGCGATCACGACGCGCCGCTCTCCGGCGAAGATGTCGTCTCGCGCGGCTTGCTCACGCAGAAGCAGTGGGACGAAGTCTCGGCGATCGCGCTTGCGCTGTTCGCGCGCGGCCGCGCCCTGGCGGAAAAGCGCGGCCTCATCCTGGTCGACACCAAATACGAGTTCGGCTTCGACGACAAAGGGGCGATGGTGCTTGCCGACGAGGTGCACACGCCGGATTCGAGCCGCTACTGGCTCGCCGACAGCTATGCGCAGAAATTCGCCGCCGGTGCGCCGCCCGACACCTTCGACAAGGACTTCGTGCGCCGCTGGGTCGCCGCGCGTTGCGATCCGTACAAAGAGAAGATCCCGGAGATCCCGGAATCAGTGATCCTCGACGCGGCCGCGATCTATGTCAGCGCCTACGAGAAGATCACCGGCGAGGCCTTCGCCCTCCCCGATCCGGCCGTGCCGCCGCTCGAGCGCATCCGGCGCAACCTCAAGGGCTATTTCGGCAAGGCGGCGTGAGCTGCCGTTGCGCGTCTAGCCACTTGCTCTGACCTCATCCTGAGGAGCATCGCGAAGCGATGCGTCTCGTCCGCCTACGCGCAAAGCGCTTCGGCGCGACTCGGAGCGAGACCTCGTCGAAGCTCGAAGAGCGAAGGCGGGAAGGATGGCCGCAGGCGCAGTGGCCTCATGGTTCGAGACGACCGCTTCGCGGTCTCCTCACCATGAGGATCAGCGTTAGTGCAGTTCGCTGATCAGCGGGCCGAGGAACGGACCGTAGGCGCGTGCGCGGCCGACGGCGGTATCATAGATCGGCCGGCGCACCTGCGTCGCGCTCGCGGTCATCACTGGGCGCTTCGTCTTGTAGAAAGTCAGGCAGCGGTCGTCCCAGTCGAGCCCGCAATGCGCGATGATGCGCCGCGCCTCGCTTTCGAAAGTCGCGACCATGTTTTCGTAGTGCACGTCGAGAATGCGGCCTTCCGGCAGCACCTCGCGCCAGTGCTGCATCAACCGCCGGTAAGTCGCATAGTAGCGGCCGAGCTCGCCGAGATCGTTGGTGTAGGACTGGTTCTCGATGAACAGCTTGGAGAAGCAGGACAGGCAGGTGTCGATCGGATCACGCACCACGTGGATGATCTTCGCATTCGGCAACGCCAGATGGATCGCGCCGAGCATACGGAAATTCATCGTCATCTTATCGACGATGCGCTTGGCGCTCGGCGGCGCCAGCTTGCCGACCTCCTGCAGATAGCACGCGGCGACATCATGGAATTCCGTGCCGCGGAGATCGACCACACACTCCGGGAACGTGGCGAGGCCGCCGTTATTCAGGCGCACCGAATTCATCGCCATCTCGAGGAGCTTGAGCTCGCCGCCGCCATGGACTTGCGGATGGCTCGCCAGCATCTGCTCCATCAGCGTGGTCCCGGAACGCGGCATGCCGACGACGAAGATCGGCACGTCTGACGGATGGCCGCGGCCGGCGGCGGTGTCGATGTGCTCGCGGGTGTAGACCTCCTGGATGCGGCGGATGGCGCCGAGCGTCGCGCCCTCGTCGTATTGCGCGTGCGCGCGCTTGAGCGCGTTGCCGGCCTGCAAATGCTTGAACGCGTCGGCGTGGCGGCCGAGCTCGTCGCAGGCCTTGCCGAGCGCGAAATGCAGATGGATGCGCTCCTCGAGCGGCAGCGTGTCGATGCTTCCGGCGAGATCGAGCAGGATGCGCAGGCGCTCGCCGCCGTTCGCGGTATAGCCGTCGATCTCCGCGAGATAGCGGTGATTCCTGATGCTGCGCGGCGCGATCCTGATCGCCTGCTCGAGCGCGGCGCGCGCCTCGTCCATATGACCGAGCTGGATCAGCACCGAGCCGAGATTGCCATAGGCGGTCTCGTAGTCGGGCTTGAGCGCGATGGCGCGGCGTTGCGCCGCCGCGGCCTCCTCGAGCCGGCCGAGATCGCGCAGCGAGGCGCCGAGATTGCAGTAGGTTTCGGCGTTGTCCGGCCGCAGCCGCAGCGCCTCCTGCAGCACCGGGACCGCCTCCTTCGCCTTGCCCCAATCGCGCAGCACCGCGCCGAGATTGGCCAGATAGAGCCCGTTCGGCCCGCGATGCCGGATCGACAGCTGGATCAGCTCATAGGCGACATCGCAGCGTCGCTGCTGATGTGCGATGAGGCCGAGGAGATGCAGCGCGTCGGCCTGGTTCGGATCGAAGCTGAGGATCTCGCGATAGCAGCGCTCCGCATCCGGCAGCCGTCCGGCCGTCTGGTGCGCGACGCCGGCTTGCAGCAGTGCGAGCGCGCGCGGATCGGCGACCGGCGTCACCGCGACGTTTTTTTGCTGCTTGGCTTGGGCGCGGCGCTGATGACGATTCATTGGCGATTTCACGATGGACGGGGCAAGGCGAGCGGTGATGGGAGCTGTCGCGCGGTCGATCGCTACGGCGGATCGCTTGCGCAAACGGCCGCCGCGCGGATGCTCGAGAAGACTGCGATCGTCATGACGTGACCTCCGCCGGGTCAGAACCCCGCGAGTCGCGCCGCCCCAGGTCGTTATAAATGATTCGCGAGTCGATGCTGCGGACTGTCGCGGCGATCTCGTTAAACGAGCGCAAGTTTTGCGGGATCGTGCAGCAAATCCGCTGCGGACCTGACATTATGAACTTTTCGTAATCATTCCTGCAGTCGGATGTGGGCGTCCGCGGCGAGCTCGCGCCATTGCTTGAGCTCGCGGGCGATGAGGTCGCGGAATTCCGCAGGCGTGCCGCCGACAAGGTCGACGCCGTCGCGCTCGAGCCGCGCGCGCACCTCGGGAGCCTGCGCCGCGGCCTTGCCCGCCGCGGCGAGCTTGTCGATCACGCCTTGCGGCGTGCCCTTGGGCGCCATCATGCCGATCCACAGGATGCCTTCGTAGCCCGGCAGCCCGAGCTCGGCGATGGTGGGCACGTCCGGCAGCAATTTCGAGCGGTTCGCGCTGGCGATCGCCAGGATACGCAGGCGCCCCGCCTCCACGTTCGGATGCGAGGTGGCGTAGGTGTCCATCTTGAGCTGCACGACGCCGGCGAGCAGATCGACCATCGCCGGCGCGGCGCCGCGATACGGCACATGCGCCACCTTGATGTCGAGCCGGCGAAGCAACAGCTCCATCGTGACATGCGGCAGCGTGCCGATTCCCGCGGACGCATAGTTGAGCTTGCCGGGATTGGCTTTGGCGTAGGCGACGAACTCGCTGAAGGTTTTAAACGGCGCCTGCGGATTGCTCGAGAGCACCTCAGGCACCTCGGCAATCACCGAGATCGGCACGAGGTCTTTTTCCGTGTCGTAAGGCAACGACGCGCGCAGCGCCGCATTGATGGTGTGGTTCGGCGTGGTGAGAAGGAGCGTGTAGCCGTCGGGCGTGGATTTCGCCACCGCCTCGGTGGCCACGATGCCGCCGGCGCCCGACTTGTTCTCGATCACGATCGGCTTGCCGAGATCGGCGGACATTTTCGCCGCCATCACGCGCGCGACGATGTCGACGGCTCCGCCGGCGGGAAACGGCAGCAGCAGATGGATCGGCTTGTCGGGATATTCGGCGCGTGCGGCAGACGCGGCGAGCAAGAGCGGCAGAACGAGCAGCGCGGGCCATCGTCTCATGGAGTGACACTCTTGTTTTGCACGCCGTGTGCGAACAGTAGGCCGCAGAGCGGAGCGATGTAAATGTTGGGCTCGGACCCGCGACACGCACGGCCGTCATGCCCCGCGCATGCGGGGCATCCAGTAATCACTGACGCCGCAGTGATTACTGGATCGCCCGGTCGAGCCGGGCGATGACGCTGAGTTTGCAGCTCGCGCGTCGCGTCAATCCGATTCACAATTTCAAACAGCCCGGCGTTGCTTCACTCGCGCAAAGCTTCGCACTTTCAGCACGACGCTGCTTTTTGAAGAACTGCGCCGGAGAAGAACTCCAAGGGCGCGCGGGATGCCGGGGATCAGCGAGATCCACGGACCTTCGATCCTCGCGGGTCGAAGGCACTAGCTAGGCAGTAAAACCGCAGGTCTCGTCGAACCCGACATTCCCGCGCGCGATGGGTTACGGCTCGCTTCGCGGGCCCCCGGAGGCAATCACCATTGCTGGCCTCCGCTTGATAACGCCGGGGCCTCCGGCGCCAGGACCTTCGCGACTTGGGCCGCCGAGTGCATCAAGTGTCCGTCAATGAAGAAAACACACCCTTCGCTCGGCCATCGCCACCCGCCCCAACGTCAATCGACGGTGATCAAACGTCCCTTGGTAGCAAGGACGGGATAAATATCGTTATAGGCGTGCGCCGTGCCCGAAAAAAGAGGCCGCGCGAATTTTTCGCAGTTGCCAACACGTTGCCAACAGCATGCTCACGCTTTCCACAGTGCCCCGCTTTGGGACCTCGTCCTTGTAAGTCGAATAGCGCCGGATCGGCTGAGGAGCGCACGAAGTGCGCGTCTCGAAGGACGGCCGCGAGTCCTCGGCCTCATGGTTCGAGACGCATTGCTTCGCAATGCTCCTCGCCATGAGGAGAAAAGGTAGGGCGCACGTGTGCGCCAAAACAGGCACGTCTAACGCCTACGCGCTACGCGCGGATGATTTGATGAAATCGATGAAGGCGCGCAGCGGCGCCGGGACCAGGCGGCGGCCGGGATAATAGAGAAACGGCCCGGAGAAGGACTGCCACCACGGCTCGAGCACCGGCTCGAGCGTGCCGGCGTCGAGATGCGGACGCAGCACGTCCTCGAACGAGCTCATGATGCCGATGCCGGCGATCGCCGCGGCAAGCGAGAGATCGAGGCCTTCGCCGGCGCTCACGATCAGCGGCCCGTTCGGCTCGATGCGGATGAGCTTGCCGGCGCGCTCGAACTCCCACTGCGTGAACGCCCCGCTGCTGAAGCGGCTGCGCAGGCAGGCATGCGCGAGCAGATCGCGCGGATGCTCGGGCCGGCCGTGACGGTCGAGATAAGCCTTCGCCGCGGCGGTGGCGAAACGCTGCACGCGTGGCCCGATCGGCACCGCGATCATATCCTGCTCGAGCCGCTCGTCGTAGCGGATGCCGGCGTCGCAACCGGCGGTGAGCACGTCGACGAACGTATCCTCGACGGTCACCTCCAGCTTGATGTCCGGATAGGCGGCGAGGAATGCGGGCACGATCTGCGGCAGCACGAGGCGCGCCGCGCTCACCGGCACGTTGAGGCGCAGCGTGCCGGCCGGCCGGTCACGAAACCCGTTGACCACATCGAGCGCGGCATCGACTTCGCGCAGCGCCGGCGCCAGGCGGTCGAGCAAACGCTGACCGGCTTCCGTCGCGGTGACGCTACGCGTCGTGCGGTGCAGGAGCCGCACGCCGAGCTGCGCCTCGAGGCGCGTGACCGCTTCGCTCAGTCCGGAGGCGCTGACGCCGCTGGCGCGGGCGCCTTCGCGGAAACCGCCGGCGCGGGCCACGGCCAGGAAAGCATTGAGATCACTCAAATTATTCTTCATTGTTCGCTATTCCGAACAAGCCGTTCGCATAATGATGGATTAACGTACGCCCGGGCAAGGCGCATCTCTCCCGCGTTCACAACGAGAGGAGATGGCCATGTCGACCAAAAATCTGTCCGACACCTTCACCCTGGGCGATCGCACCGTGCGCCGGCTCGGCTACGGCGCCATGCAGCTCGCCGGTCCCGGCGTGTTCGGTCCGCCAAGAGATCGCGATGCGGCGCTCGCGGTGCTGCGCGAGGCCGTGGCGCGCGGCGTCAATCACATCGACACCAGCGACTTCTATGGCCCGCACGTCACCAACCAGCTGATCCGCGAAGCGCTTTCGCCCTATCCCGACGATCTCGTCATCGTCACCAAGATCGGCGCGCGGCGCGGCGCCGATGGGTCGTGGATTCCGGCGTTTTCGCCCGCGGAGCTGACCCAGGCGGTGCACGACAATCTGCGCAATCTCGGCCGCGACGTGCTCGACGTCGTCAACCTGCGCATCATGAACCGCCAGGGTGACGACCACCGCCGCCCCGCTGAAGGCTCGATCGAGGCGCCGCTCACGGTGCTCGCCGGCCTGCAGCAGCAGGGCCTCCTCCGCCACATCGGGCTGAGCAACGTCACGGCGAAGCAGGTCGCGCAGGGGCGCAGCATCTGCGACATCGTCTGCGTGCAGAACCACTACAATGTAGCGCACCGCGGCGACGACGCACTGATCGACGATCTCGCGCGCGCCGGCATCGCCTATGTGCCGTTCTTCCCGCTCGGCGGCTTCACCCCGCTGCAATCGTCGACGCTCTCGGACATGGCCCGCCGCGTCGAGGCGACGCCGATGCAGGTGGCGCTGGCCTGGCTGCTGCAGCGCGCGCCCAACATTCTGCTGATCCCCGGTACTTCGTCGCCGGCGCATCTGCGGGAGAACCTGGCCGCGGCAGCGCTCGAGCTCCCGGATGCCGTCGTCAAAGAGCTCGACGGCGTGGCGGCCGCCAGCGCGCAGACAGCAGCCTGACGAACAAAGCGAAATCGCGGACCTGCGGCATCCTGGCGCCCCTCAGGTCCGCGACGGTTTGGAACCTGTTATGGTCGAGGCATGAACGCGATGATCCGCTATGTCGGCGCGCTGATGTCCTCGACCAACCGGCGCGTCGACGCGCTGGCGCCGCACAATGTCGCCAAGCTGGTGCTGCCGCTCGCCTTCGCCATGACGTTCGGCGCCGGCTATTTCGTCGGCGAGATGGGCAGCCTCGCCGAGCTGACCGGCATCGAGCCGCGGCAGTCGGTCTACCTCGAACTGACTCACATCCGCGACGAGATCAGCGAGCCCGACGCACGGCTCACCGATTACGAGGCGGAGGCGCGGCATCTGCACGCGGCGGCGACGAAATACGCCACGCGCATCAAGTACCGGGATCAGTTCACGCTGCGCAAGAAGCGCCGCACCTGCCTGTTCGACGCCGTGGCCGATCTCGACGGCTCGATCGGCTCCTGGCGCAACCTGAATGCCTGCGGCAAGGACACGCAGTGTGTGGCGCAGACGCAGCCAGTGCTGAGCAAGACGAAGCAGACTGCGCTCAACAAGATCGGCGAGTGCGTGACGCTGTTCGAGCGCAAGCAGGAGTAGCGACGCGCGGGTCTGCCGCGGCTATCACCTGGCGGGCGGCGCTGTTGTCGCAGCCTGCGCCTGGCGCTCGATGGCCTGGGTCGCCGCGAGCTGCACACTCTCCGCAGACGCGAGCCCCGGACGCAGCACCAGCGCGCGAGCGGCATCGTCGCGCGCGGCGAGCGTCCATCCCAGCCGCAGCTTGGCCACGGCACGCACGACATAGAGATTGGCGTCGAGGGGAGCGTAACGCAGCGCATCGGTCACGTCGTAAAGCGCCTTTTCGGTGGCGCCGCCGCGGATGCGGGCCATGGCGCGATTGAGCAGCGCCTCGACGTCGGTCCGATCGCGGCGGATCGCCTGCGAGAAGTCGGCGATTGCGGCAGCGGTGTCACCTTGCGCGAGACGCAGCTTGCCGCGCGCGCGGTACGGCGCCGATGCCTTGTCCTCAAGCCGGATCGCCTCGTTGAAGTCGGAGAGCGCCTTGGCGTCGTCACGGCGCGCCGCGTAGACCTTTCCACGGCCGACGAAAAATGGTGCGGAACGGGCATCGATTGTGATCGCCTTGTCATAGTCCCGCAGCGCCGCTGTCTGGTAGCCGAGTTCGCGCATGACCTCGGCGCGATTGAAATAGGCAACGGCGTCGTCCGGCATCAGCGCGATGGCTTTGCCGAAATCCTCCATGGCCTTGCCCCGCGCCTTGGTCGCGGACTCAGCGAAGCCGCGGCCGGTATACGCGTCCGCCTCCTGTGGTGCCTGCGCGATGATCCGGTCGTATTCGCCGATCGCGGCGGTGAAATCGCCTTTCACGCGGTAGGCCAGCGCCAACCGGTAGTGCGCCTTGAGATCGTCGGGCTGCGCCCTGAGGATTTCGGCGTAATCGGCGATGGCGTGCGCGACATCGCCGGCCCCGAGATAGATGTCGGCGCGCCGGTAGAGAAGCTGTACGTTGTTGGCGCGCATCTGCGCGTTCACATCCGCGACCGCGCGGTTCACATCGACCTGCGCCAGCGCGGCGCTCGCATAAATGACCGCGGGGAGAACAAGCGGCGCCCGCAGCAGCCGCCATGGGCGGTGTTGCGGGACAGGCTGTGGCGATCCGGCCGGCATGTCCCGGCGCCTTGCCGGTGCATCGTATGACATCCGCGGGGCACTCATTGCCTTCGAATCTCGCCAAGATCGCCAGAACTCGCGGGATTCTGGCCGGTGGGGGTGGCGGCATTCTGGTCGGTGTTGTTCGGCACGTTATGGTCCTCGCGGGCCAACTCCGCGTCTACGAGTTCTTGGACGGCCGCATCCGTCCCGGTGCCCGCGAGCGTGAACGGCGGGATACTGGAATCGGATGGCTGTTGCGCGACCGGACGGCATTCCTCCGGAAGGTCAGAAACAGTGAGAAGGATTCCGCGCGCCAGCGCGTCGAGCATGTAATTGCAGAAGGCCGTGCTCTCACTCGGCCGCGGCGGTGGCGGGTCGTCATGGGTTGTCTGCGGCGGCGGATTGGTCTGCACGGTCTGCGGCGGCGGCGGGATGTAGGGCACGGCGGGCGGCGGATCGCAGCGCGCGGGATTGATCTGGCACACGATCCTCTTGCGCAAGCCAGGGCCGGCCTGCTTGCAGTAGGCAATCTCGGCACTCGTCCATGTCGGCGGCGACGGCGGCTGGATAGTGGGGCAGCGGATCGGCGGCTGGTGGAAGATCGCGTCGTGCCAGGCATTCTTGAACTTGCGCGCGGCGCAGGTGGCGAGCTCGCTTCCGCTGCTGCGGTCAGGCCCGGCATAGCAGTAGAGTCCGATGTCGGTCACCATGAGCACGGCGGCACCGAAATTCTCATCCTTCATGGCGCATTTCATATACTCGTCGTCGTCGTCCAATTTGTCGTCGCAGAGATGCGTGTAGCCCACGCCCTCCCGCGGCATGTTGCTCATGTCCCAGCCGGAGTCGCACAGGTTCAGCGGCGGCAGCGGCTGATCGCTGCCGTGCTCCTGCGGCGAGCGCGCGCACAGTAAATCCGTCGGCGTCATCGACTTCGTCCGCGGCCGTTTGCGATTGGGCTTGCCCGGCGCCTCAGGCGCGGCGACGAGTCCCGTGAGGTCGATCGCCGGCACGCCGTCCTGGCCGCCGCCGGATCGCGGCCCGCCACCCCCGGATGGCGACCCGCCGCCGCCCGATGACGGGCATGGATGATAAAATGTCAGGGGCTTACCCTGGATGGGCGACAGATTGAGATTGCAATCGCCACCCCCGCTGCTCGAGCCGCTGCTGCCGCGCTGGAAGATGGCCGACTCCTCGCCGCGCCGCGCCATCGCCACTTGCTGTGGACTCTCTGACGCCCCGCCCACGCCTGGATGACTAGCCGTCGGCACCGGCACCGTCGGTGGCACCGGCAACGGATGATTTGTGCCCGCGCCATGTGCGCCGGTCGGCAACGGCGAACCTCTCGCACCCGAGGCGGACGACGGCGAACTTGCTGGCGCCGGCGTCGCGGCGGGACCGGTCGGCGCCGAGGCAAGTCGCGGCGAACCCGGTTCTTGCGCCGGCCCGTGCGAGGGCGCGTGCGCGGGAAGCACGGGCTCGGTCGAAGCCAGCGTCGCCGGCGCAGGGCCGTTGCGCGTGAACGTGCAGCAGCTTCCGCTGAGCGTGCGACCGTCGGCCGAAAGGCTGTAGCTGATCGTGATGCCGTTGACCGACATCGTCGCAGTATTGCCGCGGCAGGTCCACGTCCCCGTCGGTGTGCACATCGGACAAGTCGCGTGGGTGAGGCCGTTGGACAAAAGCTGTCCCGGATAGGTCTGCCCGGTGGCGTTGACGCGCACCGTCCACGAACCGACGAATTTGCGTGCGCAGCTTGCCGGCGGCCGGCCATGCGGGGGCGTACCACCACCGCCGCCCGCGCCGCCGCTGAAGGCGCCCATGTTCTGCATCACCCCGATGAGCGCGCCAGCGGCACCGACGGCGGCGCCGAAATTGCCGATGCTACCGCCGCTTGAGCTGTAAGTCGTGGTCGAGCGGTAGATGGTGGTGCGGGTCGTCGTCTGGCCGGCGGCAATGGCCGGCGCCAGCGCAATGACGCCAATGAAGGCCAGGGCCTTTCGGTTCATCGATTGTCCCCCCAACCGACAATCCGGCACATGCACTGTGCCGCCAGCAATGCCCAGTTCAACTGGCGCCAGCGTAGCAAAGGACCGCCCGGGCCGAAAAGGACCCTACGATGGCGAGGCGACGTGCTTCTGCTGCGGCACTTCCCGCGCAAAGCGGGTCAGATCGCCGCGATCAGGCAAAAAAGAGGCCGCCCGGCCTCTTCAGTGATTGCAACGCCTACCGGCGTAGAGCCTTTTTATGGGCGCATGATCTTTTCCGACCTGCCTTCGCCCGCCGAAGCTTGGTGCAGCACGCGGGGCCGTGCCACGGGCTTCGCGCAGGGGGAAACCGGTGTCCACTTTTCGGGATCGTGCGCGTCAGGCCGCGACCCGCCGATGCATTGCGGCGCCAGCATAGGCGCCGTGGATCGCGTTCACTGAATTATCGATCGCGGTCCACAATCCGCCGATCTCTTCGCGCGCGACCCGCGCGTCGCTGTCCTGCTCTCCGACGCTCTGCCCTTCCGCGAGCGCCAGCGCGTAAGTGTGCCGGTGCGAGATCTGCCCCGACCACACCGGCGCGAGGCTCGCGAGATAGCGTCGCGCGGTGAGCGCGATTGGTGACTCGGTGCCGAGCCGCCGCGGCGCCACGCCATTGAGCACCACCGCGAACGGCTTGTTCGCAGTGAGCGCAATGGCGATGGTCTCGGTGATGGCGGTAAGGTCGAACACCGACGGCCGCGCCGGAATGACGATCAAGGTCGCGGCGCAGATGATTTCGCTCACCTCTGCCGAGACGAGCGGTGGCGTGTCGACGAGCACCCACTCGACGCCCTCGCGTTCCGCATCCGCGAGGATCTGCGCGAAGTCACGCAGCCCGTTCTTCAGCGGCGGCTCGGGCGTCTTGCGCAGACGATGCCACAGCGTCAGCGATCCTTGCGGATCGGCATCGACCAGAAGACATGAGCGCGACGACCTGTAGCAATAGGTTGCGAGATGCGCCGCCAGCGTACTCTTGCCCGTACCACCCTTGCGGGATGCAAACACGATGACATTCATTGGCTTGCCCCTTGTGGTTCAACGTCATTCGTACGCAACCCATTGAGGCTAGGTGATTCGCCCGCCTGCAGGCGTTAACGGCTCGGCGAAACTGCGCATCGTGCGTCGTTGCGCTCAAACAACAATCTGCGTTGCGCAACCTGATGCGGCGGGGTGCAACCTGATTTGAGAGAAGCTGTGCAACGATTGCTCAAGAGCACATGCGAGCGTGCCCGACCCGCCTGCGACACGCCGCCGGACTCTCGATGGTCAGTGGCGGCCGGCCGCCGATAAATTTTCTCACGGCGGGTCACCCGGCAATTTTACCAGCTTGAGCTCCTCGTCCTTCGGATATCCACAAACGCTCATACTGAAATTTCCGTGGACGGTCGTCGCCATTTGTTTTCCATAAGTGAACTGAACGTCGCGTCCGCACTTCGAGATAACCACTGTGCGGTAGAAACGCTCATTCGTATCGGGACAGCTGCCAATGTCTTTTGTCTGCGCACGATCAAATGCCACGCATTGCGAGTGAAGAGATTTCTGAGTCTTGTCTGGAGTCCCGAGATCGGCCCGACTGGTTACCGGCTGACCAGCGCCAGCAGCGCAATCATCCGGCGCCTGAGCGCCAAAAAAGTCGCTGCAACGTACGCATCCTGGATTTCCCTGGACGCGAGTGTACCCCGCGGCACAGGAGTCATTATCTGCAATGATCGGCGGAGCAGGCAAAGAGACCCCTGGCACTTCTGGCCTGGAAGCCTGGCCGAGTTGAGGACTGGGCAACTGACCTCTCTCAAGCGACCCTTTCAGTTGCACCGGTGCGTCGGCAGCCTTTGGCATTGTGCTGCCAGTGTTGCACCCACTGGGACCACTTCGATCCTGACAGGGTGTCGGCACGTTCCGCTCACCGCGCGAATTATTGGGCGCAACAGAACCGGAATTTTGGTCCGGCCGGCCGATCACGACCGATATCGGTCGGTTGGAATTTGGCGATTGATTCAGCGTACAGCCGTTGGAGGTGTCTCCGCTGCAATTGGCCGGCTTGGTTGTTGCGTCCTTAGCTCGCGCGGGAACCGGGGCGATGGGCGGCCCCGATTGGCGAGTGGATTGCAGGGATGCAAACGCGGTCTGTTGCGTCGGCGCGCGCACGGGAACGAAAGCGATGTGCGGCCTCGACTGCTGAACGGACTGCGGGGGCGCGACAGCGGCTTGTTGAGTGGACGCGCGCACGGGAACGGGAGCGCCGTGCGGCCATGATGGCGAGGCGGATCGCGGGGGCACGGCGGCCGGTGCACGGCGGGGGACTTGAGCGACGTGCGACCCGGATTGCCTCGCGCTCCGCGCTTTTGCTTTTCGTCGGACGCTGTCGGCGGTCTTACGTGCGGTCGACTCCTGGTCCGGCGGCGGCTGGAACATGCCGTTCATGATCTGAAACGGATCGGGGAAATTGGCCGGTGGCACCAAGGCCGGCTCCGGCAGCGCCGGCATTTGAATGGTCGGCGCGTTAGCCGCGGCGTTGTTGGCCATGTTGCCGAGGTCGTTGAGCAACGGTCCGGCAGCGTTCATGATCGCGATACCCGCATTGATCATGGCGCCGACGTCGTAGCCGCCACCACCACCACCGTTATAGTGGACAACGCCCCGGCCAGCGCCAGTGCAACCGCCACCAAGACCTGGGCCCACACAGTCTGCAAAGGCGCCGGAGGGAGGCCAGGAGGCCATCACAACGCACATCAATACCGTCAAAGCATGACTGCAGTTGAGCGCAGCTCCCCAGCGACAGCGCACAACATCGGCCGCGCTGAGCACGGCCGTCACAAAGGTCTTGCCATTTGCGAAATGCATTGCCATCCCCCCGAAGCCAATGGCGCTGTCCGTTACTCCGGCTTCGCACCGAGATTGACCGGCTTACCCTGCGCAAGGGAGGTGATGTACGCGACAAGGTCGGTCATTTGCTCGCTGCCATTTGCCGGCGGTTTCCCCTGCAGCGCGCCGGCGACGCAGTTTTGAACCTTCTCTTCCAGGGTGATCACCTTGTTTTTCCTGGCCTCGTAGCGCGGATAGATCGTCGCCGCGTTCGACAGGCTGGGAATCGTCGGGCGTTTTGCCGTTTTGCCTGCGCCGACGCCGCCATTGAGGTGACATCCCTCGCAGGTCATTCCATTGCCGCCGAAAGTCTCATGCACAAAGAGCGACTTCCCGTCCTGGATTGCTTTTTCCAGTTGCGGCTCGGCGGCGACTGCCTGCGCAATGCCGAAGGCAAAAAGCAGCGCGCCAGTGATGAGGATCGTTTGACGACCGCGTGCAATGACAGATTTCATCGTGCTGTCCTTTCCGATGGGAGCGTTCGTACCGACGTCACCCGTTGGTCCAGCGAGACACCCGCAGGCTAATCGACGTTTACCGCGGCGGCAAACGCTCCATCAGCGCCTGCGCGGCAGCCACCGCCGCCGTGAAGTCCTTCTGCTGCGGCGCCTCCCGCGCAAAGCAGCTGAGATAATCGCGATCGGCCTGCGCGCTGAGCTTGTCGGAGAGCTCGCTGCGCTGCGTGTCGCTCAAGTCCTTACGCGCGGCGGCTTCGCTCGCTTTCCTGCTCAAATCGGCGCGGATCGTCTGGCAGGCCGCGATCGGGCCGAGCGGATCGACCTCTTTGCTGGAGGCGACGTAGACGCGCGCGCCGCGACCGAGCGCGACGAAGATCTCGTCGGCCTTGTCCGGCGCCTGATCCTGCGTGCGCGCGGCGAGCATGGCGAAGGCGAAGTCGGCATCCGCCGGCTTGCGCAGCGGCAGCTCGGCAAAGCGCAGGATCGCGGAATCGGTGAGCACCGCCTGGGTGTAGAACGCCTCCTCGCGCACCGCCTGCGCCGGGACCTGCAGCATCGGCGCCTTGTCGCCCCACCAGGTCTTGTGCTCGCGCAGCCAACGCGTGAGCAGCGTGCGCGTGGTGACGATGACGCGGGTCTTGCCGTCGAGCGGACCGTAGACGATGCCGTCAAGGATGCCGAAGCTCTCGTCGCCCTTGATCAGCGTGTCGAGGTTTAGCGCCCCCTGCCCGTCCACGCCTTTGATGGCCACCGGCCCGACGATGCCGCGCAGGCGTTGCTCGAGATCAGCGCGCGCCTTGTTGCTCATGGCGTCGAGCTTGTCCATCGCCGGCTGCGGCTTGGCATCGGCAGCGGCGTTGATCTCTTTGATGGCGCGGTCGCGCGCGGCGATGTAGGCGTCCTCAGACGTCGCCGCCGCGGCGGGGGTGGCGAGCGCGAAAAAAGCTGCGGCGCAAAGCGAATAATAATGTCGCATGAAGTTTCCATTCCCGCGCCCGCGGCTCGCGGACTTGCGCAGTTTAGCGTAAAAAGAGGCGTTGCCGGGAAGTTCTCCCCAAGGGCGCGGCGCGTGCCGGATATTTGAATGCGGTTTTTCCTTTATGAAGTCGTCGCCCGCATCGTTGCCATCTATTTGTGCGTCGATTGCTCCCGCACCGTGCGGCGCGCGCTCCTCGAGGGAAAAATCAGGTACTTCAACTCCAGCCTGATCGACTGGTCGCGGTGGATTGCCGATCGAGACGGCGCGCCGGTCATGTTCTGGATCCAGATCGGCATCCAGACCTTTCTCGCGGCGGCATGCCTCTTTGTCGCGATCTTCGGATGGTGGCAGCCAGGCCCGTGAGCATCCGCGGCGCCGTATGGACCGACGGCGGGCCGGCGCTATCATGGCGCGATTGCACGGAGTGAAGCATGGCCGACGACACGCTCAACCAGATCAGCGAACAGCAGGGGCTGGAGATTTTCCGCGGCGCCGCGCAGCGCCGCGAGAAGCCGTCGCGGCCTGCCGCCATATATAAAGAGGCGGCGCGCGAGATCCCGGTCTATGGCGAGACCGACGTGCTGGTGATCGGCGGCGGACCCGCGGGCACCGCGGCTTCGATCGCAGCGGCACGCTGCGGCGCGCAGGTGATGCTGATCGAGCGCTACAACCATCTCGGCGGGCTTTCGACCGGCGGCCTGGTCATCTGGATCGACCGGATGACCGACTGGAACGGCAAGCAGGTGATCGCCGGCTTTGCCCGCGAGATCTTCGAGCGGCTGCCGCGCGAGGCCTGGCAGGGTCCGCCGCAAAAGCTCTGGGGCGCGAAGGACGCGGCGAGCGCCGCCTATTGGGCGCAGCGCACCGCGGCCTATCACGGCACGGTCACCTGGTCGCCGACGCTCGACCCTGAGGCGCTGAAGACGCTGTCGCTGCAGATGGTGCTGGAGCAGAAGGTGCGCCTCACGCTGCACGCCTATGCGGTGGCGCCGATCGTGAAGGGCGGCGCGCTCGCCGGTGCGGTGATGGAGAGCAAGGAAGGCCGCGCTGCGGTGTTCGCCAAGGTGGTCATCGACACCACGGGCGACGCCGACCTGATCGCGCGGGCCGGGCTTTCCTGCGCGAGCGACATCGACGATCAGGACATCCATCACTGCATGAACACGGCGTTCCTCCTCGGCGGCGTCGATATGGAGCGCTGGATCGATTTCCGCACCGGCGATCCCGACGGCTTTGCCGCGTTCATGGCGCGCGGGCGCGCGGCGCTCGGCTTCTTCGAGAAGCCGTTCGTCTCCTGGCGCAACGACGTCGCGCTGTTCATGGGGCCGCGGCTTTCCGGCTACAGCGCGATCGACGTCGACGATCTCACCGCGGTGGAGATCCGCTCGCGCGAACTCACCGTCGGGCATCTCGACATCTACCGCCAACATGCGCCGGGCTTCGCGCAGGCGTTCCTGATGCTCGGCGCGCCGCAGGTCGGCGTGCGTCACAGCCGGCGCATGCAAGGTCTCGGCGCGGTGACTCGCGCCGACTGGGTCGGGGGCAAGGTGTTCGACGACGAGATCGGCGTCTCCACGTCGCTGGCGCCGAAGTTTCCCAATGTCTCGGTGCCCTACGCGTCGCTCATTCCCGCCGGGATCGACGGCCTGCTCGCCGCAGGACGGCACATGTCCTCGGATGCGAACTCGCACACGTTTCTCCGCGAAATTCCGCAATGCTGGATGACCGGCCAAGCCGCCGGCGTCGCCGCGGCGCTTGCCGCCGATCGCGGCCTCGCGCCGCGGATAGTGGATGTGCGCGAGGTGCAGCGCGCGTTATTGAAGCAGGGCGTTTATTTGTCGCCGCAGGTGGAGGCGAAGGTGGGCGGGGTGAGTGAAGCGGCGGAGTGACGGCCGAAGACCTGACGCACCGCGGCATCATAGTGAGCGCACACAGGGCTCAGTAGAAGTGTTGTCCACACCCTCGCGCGCACCAGCGCCCCCTACTCTCCAAATCTGTACAATTAGCGACCCTCGAACGATTCGCAATTGATCATCATGGCGTCCACCGTCTGTGGGCATGGCCAGCGACTTATGACTAGCAGGCTAAGGGTATAGCACGGGATGTATGGCTGACACACGTAAGGTAGTCAGAATGTTTTTGGCGTCGCCCGGCGACCTTCAAGGTGAGCGTCGGATCGCAAGAGTTGTTGTCGATGAATTCAACAAATTGTGGGCCGACGAACTTGGATATCACGTCGAACTGGTCGGATGGGAAGACACGGTTTCCGTCTGGGGGCGCCCGCAAGCAACAATCAACAAGGACTTGGCACGGTGCGAGTTCTTCATTGGGATGATGTGGAAGCGTTGGGGCACGCCTCCCTCTACTGATGGGCCTTACACCTCCGGCTTCCAAGAGGAATTTGAGATAGCGGTTGGCAGTCGGCGAGACACGGGTAAGCCTGAGATCAGTTTGCTATTCAAAGAAGTGGATTCAGAGGCGCTTCGCGATCCCGGCGATGAGCTGAAGAAGGTACTCGAATTCAAACGTAAAATCATCGCTGAGAAAGAAATACTGTTTGAGAGTTTCAACGAGGCAGAATTCGAGAAAAAAATCAGAGCATGCGTAACCACCTACATTAAGAGACTTCGTTCGGAAGAAGCTGGAATTGCTTCTGAGAAGACTCAAGTCGCGCGCCCCGCGGGTGACGCGACGCCTATTGTTCCCGCGACCGAACCGACTTCTCCCGAAGCACCACCTCAACGTCCACTCTTCGACGAGGGATCTCAGTTCCTTCACCAGTTCGTAGGCAAGACTGATAACGTCCCTGCGAATCTTAGCGCCGTTGAAATCGCTCGCTTTAGACTGCTGGGAACCGTTGTAAGCGACAGCGGCAATGACGACGCCTCTCTTGGCGTCCATGACGCAAATATTCTTTTTATCGCACGCGCATCTCTCTTGCTCAGTTATGGTGAGAAGATCGGGCTGATTGATAGCGCGCTCAATGCTTATTCGTCGGAGAATTACCCGCTCTGGCATTGGTACGCCGAGACAAATGGGTTCGATCGTAAGCTCTTGAGCGCCGCCGAGCTGCTCAAAGTGATCGACGAGCGCGGCGCGGTCGTGCACGAGGAGCCGCTGCTGCGGCATTGACCTATCGATCGTCCCGCCTTCGCGCAAAGCGCTTCGGCGGGTCAGCGCCAGTCCACCGAAGCTCGCGCGAGCGTAGGCGGCTCGCGGGCATCCACGTCTTTTTTTCCTGCAGGACTTGCAAAGACGTGGATGGCCGGGTCAAGCCCGGCCATGACGACGGAGAGTCAGTTCGCCTGGATTCCGGCGGACAGAAGGCCGCTTGTTACTGTCCAAACCAGCCCTTCAAGATCGGCTGATGCTGCACCGGATTGAATTCGATAATTTTGCTGAACCGCATCACTTTCGCTTTGCAGAACGGTTCCTCGGCCAAGAGCTTATTCAATTCGTCGAGCGATTCCGCGCGCGCGATCAAGATTCCTCCCGTGGGCGGGATCGACGGGCCGGACACCAGAAAGTGGCCGTGATCGTACCCTTTCTGCAAAAAGGCGCGATGAGCAGCGATCAAGTCGGGATCGCGCTGTTCGAAGGGAACAAGATGCTCTCCCTCTAAGAAAAAGTGCTTCATTCGTGCTCTCCGTAGATTTTGCCAGATCGACGATTTGTTCGAGGTAGGCGCCGCAAACATCGACCGAACATGGACTGAGGCAATTTGCGACGAGCGTCGGATCGATGGAGGCGGCTCACGCCGGCGCGGGCGCGACGGCAGGGAAGTCAAGCTCGGGCTGGCTGATGTTGCTCATGAAGTTGGTGAACAAGAACTGCGCCGTGAGGCCGGCGATGGCGACGATGTCGGCGTCGGTGAACCCAAGTGCGCGCACATCGGCGAGGTCCTCGTCGCTCACCTTACCGCGCGTGTTGGCGATGGCCTTGGCAAAGCGGACCGCGGCGGCGCGCTTTGGATCGCGTGATCTGCCGCGACGGTTGAGCTCGAGCTCCGCGGCGTCGAGCTTCGCCAGCCACGTGCCCAGGAAGATGTGCGACTGCGCGCAATAGCGGCAGCCGCTATCTTGCGAGACAGCCAAGCCCATCGATTCGATTGTCGCGACGTCCAGAGTTCGGGAAAGCGTCCCCGAGAGACTGACGAATGCGCTCAGTGTGTTCGGGCTCAGCGCCATCAACCGGAACAGGTTCGGCGTCCAGCCGAGCCGCCTGCTGACGCCTTCCAGGGTCGCGTGAGTCTCGACCGGCGCCTCAGCCAGAGTCGGAATCGCGATACGTGACATTGGCATTTTCCTTTGCGATGCGAGCGGATATTCGCGGCGCTGCCGCCCAGACTTCAGGGCAACTGCGCGCCGGTACGATGAGCAATGACTTACTGCGTCATTACCCGACGTTGACCTGCGCTGATCGGGGCTTGTTCAAGGCGGCAACGAGGGTTTGAAAGCCGACCCAGCCCCAATAGACCCGATGGTGGGCGATCAGACCGTCGGCCACATCCATGACCTCGACCAAGTCAACCTGGTCGCCCTGTGGCGTCTCGCGCGGATATTCCCAGGTCAGTTGCCGTCCATTGGAAAAGAACAGCCCGGTGCGATGCCAGCGACTGAGCTCGTTTCCGAGCTTGCGAAATCCCGCCTCGAAAAACGGCCTGATCTCGCGCTTGCCGCGCAGAATCCCCTGCGTCCGATCGGTCAGCGTCACCAGGATCGCCGGCGTTTCGAAGATGGCATCCTCCGCATAGAGCGCGATCAGGCCCTCCACGTCGCGCTGGACGATCGTTTCCTGCCAGCGGTCGTAGATGTGGCGGATTTGCGCATCGCTGTTGTCGCTCATCGATCAGACTCCTCGCACTTAGTGGCCGGGATGCATATGTTACCGACCGGTTCGTAACATTGACGATACGAACCGATCGGTTACATGTCAACTGGAATATCGGCAGCAGGGATCGAGGCGCGACAATGGCCACGGCAGCGAAACGCAGGGCGGATCATGTGGAAGACAAGCCGGCGCGCGAGCGCGTCTTGGCGGTCGCCGCCGACCTGTTCTACCGCAAGGGCATTCGCGCCGTCGGCGTGGAGGAGATCGTCAATGAGGCGGGGGTGGCGAAGATCAGCCTCTACCGCAGCTTCAAATCGAAGGACGACCTGATCGTCGCCTACCTCGAACGGCGCAATGTCGAGTTCTACCGGCAGTGGGACGAGCGGTTCTCGCCATTCGCCGACGACCCGCGCGCCATGCTCAAGGCGATCATGGATTTTCTCACCCGCCGCACCACGCAAACCGGCTATCGCGGCTGTCCGTTCATCAATTATGCGAACGAGTTCCCCGAACCTTCACATCCCGGCCATCGCGTCGTCGAGGCCAACAAGCAAGAGTGGCGCCGCCGCCTCACGGCGATCGCGCAAGCGCTCGGCGCGCCGAAGCCGAAGCTTCTCGCGGACGGCCTCTTGCTGCTTGTCGAAGGCGCTTACACCGTCAGCCAGACCCTGGGCGGCCCGAAGGGCCCGGGTGCAGCGCTCACGGCGGCGGCAAAAGCGATGGTCGACGGGCATCTGCAAAACTGAGCGCGGATTTCACCGCGTCGGTCAGTTCGCCTGGATGCCCGCGGACTTGATGACCTTGCTCCACTTCGCGGTCTCGCTCTTGAGATAGGCGTCGAACGCCTGCGGCGTGCTCGCGACCAGGTCGGCACCCTGGCTGGAGAGCTGCTTGGAGATTTCCGGCGTCTTCAGCGCCTTCACGATCTCGGCGTTGAGCTTGTCGATGATCGGTTGCGGCGTGCCAGCCGGCGCCAACGCGCCGAACCATGACGTGAAATCGTAGCCGGGCAGCCCCTGCTCGGCGATCGTGGGCACGTCGGGCGCCGCGGGCGAACGCTTGGCGCTCGTGACGCCGAGCGCGCGGACCTGCCCGGCCCGCGCCTGCGGCAGCACCGCCATCAGGTTGGCGAAGGTCATGTCGACGTGGTCGCCGATGACGTCGGCGACCGCGGGGCCGCCGCCCTTGTAGGGCACGTGCAGGATGTTGACGCCCGCCGACTGCTTGAACAGCTCGGCCGCGATCTGGAACGGGCTGCCGACGCCGGCGGACGCATAAGTGAGCTTGCCGGGCTTCTGCCTGGCGAGCGCGATCAGCTCCTTCACGTTGTGCACCGGCAGCGAGGGATTAACGACCAGCATGTGCGGCACGCCGGCGATCAGCGTGATGCCGGCAAGATCCTTGGTGGCGTCGAACTCGAGCGTCTTGTAGAGCGCCGGATTGGTGGCGAGCGTGATGGTGGCGATCACGATGGTGTAGCCGTCGGGCGCCGCCTTCGCGACCAGCGTCGCGCCGAGATTGCCGGCGACGCCGGGGCGATTTTCCACGGGAAACGGCTGACCGAGCGACTCCTGCAGCTTCTGCGCGATGGCGCGGGCGAAGATGTCGGTGCCGCCGCCCGGCGGCCACGGCACGATGACGCGCACCGGCCGGTTCGGATAGTTCGCCGCGGGAGATTGCGCGAGCGCGGCACCCGCGTGGAGTAGCAGCACAGCAACCAGCGCAACAAGCGCGAGACGGGCTTTCATCGTTTCCTCCGGTCGCGCTCGTTTTTGCGGGCGTTTCGGCCGGCAGCGACGGGGTTTTCCCCGCCTGCCACCGGCCGTCCCCTGGATTTCCATGCTCGCGCCGGGCTCGCCGCTCCGCCTACGCGCAAGAGCGCTTCGGCGGACAGGGCGGCGCGCCAGCGCGACATCGGGCGCTTGCGGGAAGCCTAGGCCAAGGCCCCGGCCCCTTGCAAGCAGATTGACTGACTGTCTTACAAGATTACAAATAGGGCCATGAGCAACGACATGGCGATTGCGGCGCTGGCCGCCCCGCTGCGCCGCGAAATCGAGGCGCGCCTGCGCTCCGCGATCACCCAGGGCCGGTTCCAGCCCGGCGAGCGGCTGATCGAGCGCGAGCTCTGCGAGATGCTCGGCGTCAGCCGGCCGCCGCTGCGCGAGGCGCTGCGCCAGCTCGAGGCCGAGGGGCTCCTGGAGTTGCATCCGAACCGCGGGCCGGCGGTCCCCGACATCTCGGCCGCCGAGGCGCGCGAGATCTACGAAGCGCGCGCCACGCTCGAAGGCCTGGCGACGCGCCTGTTCACGCAGCGCGCCAGCGACACGCAAGTGAAGCAGTTGCGCGCGGCGCTGCGCGCGCTGCGCAAGACGGAAAGCGGCAGCTCGGAGCGCCTGCTCGACCGCAAGAACGACTACTATGCGATCCTTTTCGCCGGCTGCCGCAACCGCGTGATCGCGCGCCTGCTCATGCAGCTGCATAATCGCGTGCGGCTCGTCCGCGCGCAGACGCTCGCCGGCCGCACCAAGCTGGCGCTGGCCGAGATCGGGCGGATCGTCGAGGCGGTCGAACGCCGCGACGCGGACGCCGCCTGCATCGCCGCCATCGCGCATATCGACAGCGCGGTGGATGCCGCCATCCGCTCGCTCGAGCAACGAACGAAAAAGCCGGCCGCCAAAGCGTCGGCGCCGTGATCATAGAGTGAGGAGGACGCGTGATGATCGTCGACATGCGGCTACGCCCGCCGACGAAAAGCTGGATCGACAAGCCGCAATTCAAGAAAGGCGTGCCGTTCTACCCGAGCCGCGTCGGCTTTCCGCGTCCGCCGTCGGCCGAGCAGCGCTCGATGAAGCTGATGCTGGAAGAGATGGACACCGCCGGGATCACCTGGGGCGTGGCCATGGGCCGGCATTCGGCGGAGCCGCTCGGCGCCGTGCCCAATGACGAGATCCGCGAGGTGGTCGACGCGCATCCGAAGCGCTTCGTCTCCTTCGCCGGCATCGACATCAGCCAATCGCCCGACGCGATGCTGGCCGAGCTCAACCGCTGCCTTGCCTGGCGCGGCTTTATCGGCCCCTCGATCGAGCCGGGCGCGTCGCGCCCGCCGCTGAAGACCAACGACCGCAAGCTCTATCCGCTCTACGAGGCGTGCCAGAGCCGCAACGTCCCGATCTCGATCTCGCTCAGTAACCTGCTCTGCGTGATGACCAACAATCCGGTGGAATATTCGAGCCCACTACCGCTCTACGACGTGGCGCGCGACTTCCCCAAGCTCGACATCATCCTCTCGCATGCGGCGTGGCCGTGGATCTACGAGACTATCGGGCTCGCCTTCGCCTGCCACAACATCTACGTCTCGCCCGACCTCTACATGGTCGGCATGAACATGCCGGGCGCGCAGGAATACATCAATGCGGCGAACTCGTTCCTTTCCGATCGCATCTTGTTCGGCACCGCCTATCCGAGCCGGCCGCTGATCGAGAGCGTTGAAGCTTTCGATCAGTGGCGCTTCGAGCCCGGCGTGAAGGAGAAAGTGCTCGGCAAGAACGCGCTGCGCGTGATGCGCATGGAGGGCTAACGCGCATGGTGATCGATTTCCGCTGCCGCCCGCCGACCGACTACTTCCTGCAATATTTCGATGCCGGCCGCGTCGGCTGGATGGCGGCGCGGCTCGGCGCGCCGCAGCTGTCGCCGGCTTTCCTCAAGGGTTCGCTCGACTTGTTCTGGGAAGAGATGGACGAGGCCGGCATCGAACTCGGCGTCGTCCTCGGCCGCAACAGCCCGGCGGTGTTCATGGGCAAGCCGTTCAAGGAAGCCTTCATCCCCAACGAGCACATCGCCGAGCTGCAGGGGAAATATCCGAAGCGCCTCGTCGGCTTCGGCGGCATCGACGCCTCTAACAGCCGGCACGATGCCGTCGCGGAGACGCGGCGCTGCGTGGAGCAGCTCGGGCTGAAAGGAATTTTCGTCGAGCCCGGCCGGCAACTGCTCAGCCACGCCGCCGACGAGCGGCTCAATCCGGTCTACGAGGCTTGCATCGGCCTGCGCATTCCTGTGGTGGTGATGAGCGGTCCTTATGCGGGCGCCGACATCAACGCCAGTCATCCGGTGCATGTCGATCAGCTGGCGACGCGCTATCCGGACCTGCAGATCGTGCTCGGCCACGGCGCCTGGCCGTGGATCGAGGAGACGCTCGGCGTCGCCTTCAAACACCCGAACGTCTACGTGTCGCCGGACATCTATTTCTTCGCGCCCGGCGCCGCGGGCTATGTCGATGCGGTCAACGGCGCGCTGCAGGACCAGTTCCTGTTCGCGACCGCCTACCCGCTGCGGCCGCTCAAGCAGACGGTCGACGACTGCCGCGCGTTCAAGTTCGCGCCACAAGCCGCGGACAAGTTCTTTTTCGGCAACGCGCGACGGCTGCTTGGGCTCGACGCTAGCTCGCAGTAGTCTGCGCTCAGAACGCTGGACGCGAAGAACTGGAGCCCGCAATGAGCTTTATCGTGGTCGCCCGTTGGCGCGCAAAAGACGGCGCCGAGGAGAAGATCGCCGCGATCCTGGCGGAGCTCGCCGCCGCCATTCGTGCCGAGCCGGGAAACCTGAAGTTTGTGGTGCACCGCTCGACGGCCGATCCGCGAGAAATCCTGCTCTACGAGGAATATCGCAGCGAGCAGGCCTTCAAGGATCATCGCGACACCAAACACTTCAAGGACTTTGTCCTCGGCCGCGCCGTTCCCCTGCTGGCGCGACGCGAGATCGAGATGTTCTCAATCGTCGAGTAGCCTGCCGAAACGGATTTAAGCCGCGCGTCCGGCAATCGTCTGTCGGCGTGCTATGATGACCTCGCTTCACGCCACACAGGGGGGAGTGATGTCACGATCCGATCTCATCCCATACGCAGCATTGCTGCTGCGGGTCTCGCTCGGTGCGTTGTTTCTGGCGCACGGTCTGCTCAAGCTGCTGGTGCTCAAGCCCGCGGGCGTCGCGGGCTATTTCCGCTCGCTCGGGCTGCCCGGCTTCTTTGCGTATCTGACCATGGCGGGAGAGCTCGGCGGTGGCACGCTGCTCGTGCTCGGCGTTGGCACCAGCGTGATCGCGCTGGCGCTCATTCCGCTGATCGTCGGGACCATCGTGATGGTGCACGGCGCGAAAGGCTGGCTGTTCACCAACAACGGCGGCGGCTGGGAATTTCCGGCGTTCTGGACGGCAACGCTGGTCGTGCAGGCGCTGCTGGGCAGCGGCGCGCTTTCGCTCGGCCACACGATCGGCATCGCCTGGTGAATCGAGCTGGAGCGGCGCCCGCCGGATGATCGAGACCGGATGTCGCGTCAGCCGCCCGGCTGGAATCCCTTGGCCTTGAGAACCGGCGCCACCTCCGGCCCGGTGATGAACTTGATGAATGCCTTGGCGGTCTCGGGCGCTTTGCTCACCGCGGCGATGCCCGCGGTAAACAGCGTCACGCTGCCGAGATTGCCCGGCAACGGTCCGAGCAGCTGCGCGCCCGCAACCGGAATGATTTCCGAACCTTGCGCCACGCCCAATTCGGCTTCGCCCGCGGCGACACGCTCGGGAGCCTGGGCGCCTGGCACGAGGATCGTCTTCGCCTTGAGTTGCTCGGTCAGGCCGAGCTGATCGACAACCTTGGCGAAGTAGACGCCGCTGGCGCCGCCCTTCGCCGGGTCCGAATATGAAATCGACTTGGCCGCGAGCAGCGTCCGCTTCAGTGCGTCCACCGTGCTGATATCCGGCTTGGGGGCGCCTGCGCGAATGGCGATCGCAACCGGCGTGCCGCCGACATTGGTGAGGCTGCCGGCCGCCAGTTTCCCCTGCTTGAGCAGATCGTCCATCATCGGCCGGATCAGGACGGCGACGTCGTCGGCTTCGCCGTCGGCGACGCGCTGCTTCAACTGCGCCGCAAGGCCGTAAACCATCGTCACCTTGCCGCCGCCGCTCTTTTCGAATTTTGCCGCCAGGTCGTCCAGCGTCGATTTCAGGGCGACCGACGCCATCACCTTGATCTCGTCGGCTCGCGCAGCTCCGCTGCCGGCCAAAAGCGACAGCGACAAGAGGGCCGCGGCTATAGAGGGCGCAGCGCGCCGCAGTGTCGTGCTCATCATGTCGTCCTCCCCAGCTTCGATTTTCTTTCAAAGCGTCTAAACGATGGCCGCTACTTCCCGGTCACGCCCGCCGCCTTGAGCAACGCGCCATAACGTTCCGCGTCGGACTTGATCGCGGCGTCGAACTCCGCCGGCGTGGTCACCAGCGGCACCGCGCCGAGCGTGTCGAGCCGCTTGTGCACATCGGCCTCCTTCATCACCGTGGCGATGTCGTCGGCGACCTTCTTCACGATCGGCTCCGGCGTTCCGGCGGGCGCGAGCACGCCGAACCAGGAGTCGTACTGATATTGCGGCAGCCCCGCCTCGGCGAAAGTCGGGACGTCGGGCAGCGAGGGATGCCGCGCCTTCGCCGCGATCGCCACCGCGCGCACCTGGCCGGCCTTGATGAAAGGGACGCCGGTGCCGAGGAACGCCATGGCGAGCTGCGTATCGCCGCGCATGACGCTGGTCATCTGCTCCGGCGTGCCGCGGTAAGGCACGTGCACGATCTGCAGCCCGGCGGTCTGCTTGAGCAGCTCGGCCGCGATGAAGGCGGAGCTCGCCAGGCCTGCCGAGGCGAAGCCGAACTTGCCGGGATTGGCCTTGGCCTGCGCGATGAAGTCCTTGAGCGTCGCCGCCTGGAAGTTCGGCGTGACCACGAGCAGCATCGGCACCGAGGCGACCTCGGCGACACCGGTGAACGACTTGATGGCGTCGATGCCGATGTCCTTGTTGAGCACGTTGAGGATGGTGTGACCGTTCGACGTCAGCATCAGCGTGTAGCCGTCGGGCGCGCTGTGCGCGGCGCTGATGGTGCCGGCGATGCCCGGCTTGTTCTCGACCACGACCGGCTGATGCCACATGGCACTGAGCTTGTCGGAGAGGATGCGCGCCAGGATGTCGGTATTGCTGCCGCCGGAGAACGGCACGACGATCTTCACCGGCTTGTCCGGATAAGCGCCTTGTGCCGCGGCGCCCGCGATCGGGAGCAGCAGCGAGAGGGCGAAAAGGAGCACGGTCCTGACGAGTTTCATTGTTTTTCCTCGGACTTTTCTGAGTTGATTTTGCGGACATCGCCTGTCGGCGGTACCGGAGCGCGGCAAATACAAATCACGGCATGCAACCCGCGTCCAGCCTGCGGCATTATGGGAATGGCGCTCCCGGGCTCGGGAGCGCAGCGAATACTGCGTGCCCTGACTGACATTTCGATTTTGCGCCGCGCCCCTTAGGGGCCCCTCGATCCCACCCAGCGAGCCACCATGACCGACAGTTTGCTTGTCGACGGACTTTTGCCCCGCCACCGACCCAGGAAATTCACCAACAAGGTCATCGTCCGCATCCTGCATTTCTTCGGCTATCACTTCCTGCTCAAGCGCGGCGGCACCAGGCTCGCGCGCGTCGCGGGCTTCGAGCTCACCATCCGACCGACCGTCTATGATCCGCGCTATTACCGCGCGCCGGAATTCTTCGCGCAATTCATCGACGGGCTCGATCTCGCCGGCAGGGCCGTCGCCGACGTCGGCACCGGCTCCGGCCTGCAGGCGCTGGCGGCGGCGCGCGCCGGCGCGGCGAGCGTGGTCGCGATCGACATCAATCCGAATGCCGCCGCTGCGGCTGTAGCGAACGCGCGCGCCAACGGCTTCGCGCATCGCATCAGCGCCGTAGTCTCGAACCTCATGTCGGCGATCGCGCGCGAGACACGCTTCGACGTGATCCTGTCAAATCCGCCGTTCTGCGACGGACCCGCTTGGGACACAGCCGACCGCGCCTGGAACGCCGGCGAGAAATACAAGGACATCGCGCCACTGTTCGAGCAGGCGCGCGAACGGCTCGCGCCCGGCGGGGTCATGTATCTGATCCTGTCGTCGCATTCCGACCTCGAGCTCGTCGGCAGCATCGTGCGGCGCGCCGGATTTTCAGCCGGCATCGCCAGCCAACGCCGCGTGCTGCTGGAGACGATGATTATCTACGAATTGCGCCCGGCGACGGCCGCCGCCTGAGCGCCAAAGGCGAACCGCGCGAGGCGGCTCGGCGTTATCCGCCCATCCATGCGCCGAACGATCGCAGGAGCACCCGCATGTCCGACATTCGCGAAGGCAATGGCATCTGCACGCAGATCACCACCGTGAAGCTCACGCCCGACAACCAGGACGAGGTCCTGCAACTGATGAAGGAGCGCGCCAAGTTCATGGCGACGCAGCCCGGCTTCGTCTCCGTGAACCTGCATCGCAGCAAGGACGGCAGCCATCTCATCAACTACGTGCAATGGGCCAGCCCGGAAAAACTGGCCAAGGCGCATCACGCGCCGGAGTTTCGCAAGAACTGGCCGCGCTTCGGCGAGCTGGTCAAGGAAGCTGAGCCGTGCCTCTATGACGTGGTGATGGTGCAGGCGGCTTAGGGCGCGGGCTCTTAAGCAGAGCGCTCTAGCGGATGTTGCGGCTTAAGCCGCCGCGAGCACTGCCCTTTTCACGGACAGCGGCAATGCGATCGGGCGGAAGAGCGCCTTCGGGTACAGGTAATCTTCGCCGGATTCGTCGATGATCCGGAATAGCCCGCACTTTTTCAGCGGCCGTATCGCGGAGAGCAACATAAATCTTTCGCTTCTCCAGCGCTGCTGGATAGCTCTCATTCTCGATACAGACGACAAGCTGCTTGGTCGGTGCTTTTGCCATCTATCCAGGAAGGAAATTGGCCCGCTGCAAGAAGAGTGGCGCTCCCTAGGGGAATCGAACCCCTGTTTCAGCCTTGAGAGGGCCGCGTCCTAGACCGCTAGACGAAGGGAGCGTTGCGGGAAGGCCTGGAGATAGCCTTGATCGGCGGTGGGTGCAAGCTTGGCCCCTCACCCGCCCTCGCTATCGCTCGGGCACCCTCTCCCCGCTTCGCGGGGCGAGGGAAGAAAGAGCGTAGAGCCCCTGCTTCACCGTTCCGGAACGAAGCGCAGCCGCCCCAGCGGCTTGAGCGTCTTGGTGTCGAAGGTGAGGATTTCCGGGCCCGCGGGCGTCTCCAGGGTGACGACGAGGCGCACCGACGAGGCCGTGACGCTGACGATGCGGGCGTCCTTGGGCAGCCGCGCCGTGAGCTCGCTGACCGGCGCGCTACTTTCCCCGAGGCGGAAAAAACGATAGCCGATCACCCCGAGGACGACGGAGACCGCAATCAGCGTGGTCGCGCCGGAGATCAGCATCAGCCAGCGCACCTTGGCGACGATGCTGGCGGCGGCGGGATCGAGCGGGGGTTCGTCGTCGGCGAGCGGTTGAGACATGGCAGATCGTGCGATCGAGGAAGTGATGGTCGGCGCCGAGGAAACCGGCGAGCGGCTCGACCGCGTGCTCGCCGCGCGCGTCACCGCGCTGTCGCGCTCACGCCTGAAGGCTTTGATCCTCGCAGGCGAGGTCGCGATCGACGGGCGCACGATCCGCGATCCCAGCGAGCGCGTCAATCACGGGCAGGCGATCACGGTGAACGTGCCGCCGCCCACGCCTGCGGCCCCATTGGGCGAGGCCATCCCGTTGACCATAGTTTATGAAGACAACGACCTCATCGTCATCGACAAGCCCGCCGGCCTGGTCGTGCACCCGGCCGCCGGCCACGCCTCGGGCACGCTGGTCAATGCGTTGATCGCGCATTGTGGGGAGAGCCTTTCCGGCATCGGCGGCGTGAAACGGCCGGGCATCGTGCACCGGCTCGACAAGGATACCAGCGGGCTTCTCGTCGTCGCCAAGAACGACAAGGCGCATCGCGGCCTCGCCCGGCAGTTCGCCGAGAAAGGCGAAGAGGACAGCGTGCTGCAGCGCGGCTACCTCGCCTTCGTCTGGGACGCGCCGGAGCGCCCGCGCGGGACGATCGACGCGCCGCTCGACCGGCACCCGCATGCGCGGGAAAAACGCGCGGTGCGCGAGGGCGGCCGCGCAGCCGTCACCCATTGGGAGGTGCTGGAGCGCTATGCCGGGGCCGACGGCAAGGGAGTCGCGAGCCTCCTTGCCTGCACTTTGGAGACCGGACGCACGCACCAGATCCGGGTGCACCTCGCCCATATCGGGCACCCGCTCCTCGGCGACGAGCTCTACGGCAAGGGCTTCAAGACTAAGCTCGCTTTGCTCAGCCCGAAGGCCCAGGCCGTGGCCGGGGGTCTTGGCAGACAGGCCTTGCATGCTTATCTGCTGCACATCCACCACCCCATAACCGGGGCCGATCTGGCGTTCACCTCGGAACTGCCGGACGATCTCGCTTGTTTACGTGATGTCCTGGGCGAAACGCCCCAGGGCAAGCCTCCGGCGCCCGGAAAAGCTTAAGCCAAAACAAAGGCTTGGCCTTTCGGACGAAGGAAGCGGCGAGGTCACGACAGCGTCACGACGGCTTGAAGCCGGAACCCTATCTTTCGCCCGGTTAGTCCGCTAATGTTGCACCGCGGTCGGAATCGCGATCGCAACAACGGATGTGCGCCGTCGGCTCGGGGAGCGTCGGCGCGTCATCGCCCGCCGGGGTATCCGGGGGCAACATATGGAGGGCGCTGTTATGGCCCGTGCGGCAAGTTTGCCGGTACTCAAGGCTGAATCCGGTCTCAGTCACTATCTCGAAGAAATCAGGCGGTTCCCGATGCTGGAACCGCAGCAAGAATACATGCTGGCCAAGCGCTGGCGTGAGCACGGCGACCGTGACGCCGCGCACAAGCTCGTCACCAGCCACCTGCGACTCGTGGCCAAGATCGCCATGGGATATCGCGGCTACGGCCTGCCGATCTCCGAGGTGGTCTCGGAAGGCAATGTCGGCCTGATGCAGGCGGTGAAACGCTTCGAGCCCGAGAAGGGATTCCGCCTCGCCACCTACGCCATGTGGTGGATCAAGGCGGCGATCCAGGAATACATCCTGCGCTCGTGGTCGCTGGTGAAGATGGGCACCACCGCGAACCAGAAGAAGCTGTTCTTCAACCTGCGCAAGGCCAAGAGCCGCATCTCCGCGCTCGACGAGGGCGATATGCGGCCGGACCAGGTGAAGCTGATCGCCAAGCGGCTCGGCGTCACCGAGCAGGACGTCGTCGACATGAACCGCCGATTGGGCGGCGACGCCTCGCTCAACGCGCCGATCCGCGAGGACGGCGACGCCGGCGAATGGCAGGAATGGCTGGTGGACGAGAGCCCCAGCCAGGAACGCATCCTGGTGGAGAACGAGGAGTTCGATAACCGCAAGAAGGCGCTCTCGCAGGCGCTCGGCGTGCTCAACGACCGCGAACGGCGCATCTTCGAGGCGCGGCGATTGGCGGACGATCCGATCACGCTCGAGGAGCTCGCCGAGGAGTTCGGCGTCTCCCGCGAACGCGTGCGCCAGATCGAGGTGCGCGCCTTCGAGAAGGTGCAGAAGGCGGTGAAGAACCGCGTCGCATCGATGGAGCAGCCGGAGGCGCTCGCGGCGCATTAAGCGGCGCTGCAGACGGATACGGAACGGCCGGGCTAATGCCCGGCCGTTTTGTTTTGCCCCGGTCGTACCGTGCGGCTAGGCCTGCGCCCCAATCCTTGCCAGATAATCCAGCTTGCTCGGCTGCAGGTGATCGACGCAGAGCTGCGCCAGCACCCAGCTGTCGCGGCCCTTGAGCATCTCGATCATCAGGCGATGGTGCTCGCGCGAGACGGAGAGCTTGTCGCGATCGGCCAATGTCTTGGCCCGCACGGGCAGCGACAGCGCCATGGTGTGGCGGATGTTCTCCAGCAAATATGGATTGCCGCAGGCGCCGAACAGCGTGAGATGGAAACGATCGTTGAGCGCATGCACGCCGCGCAGATAATGCGCATCGACATGGGCGCTGTACTCCGCATGGATCGCCTCGAGCTCGGCGATCAGCGCTTGCGGCGCCGGCAGCGTGATCATCAGCGCAGCCTGGCGCTGCAGCAGCTCGCGCAGCTCGTAGATCTGGCGCACCTCTTGCGCCAACAGCGAGCGCACGGTGGCGCCCTTGTTGCGCTCGCGCACGACGACGCCGCGGCGCTCGAGCTCGATGAGACTTTGGCGGACGAAATGCCGGGTGACCGGAAACCGCGCCAGCAACGCGTCCTCGGTGAGCCGCGCGCCGGGCGCCAGGCGGCCGAAGATGATGTCTTCCTCCAGCGCCTCGACCAGCTCGGCTTCCTTGCCGGCGGTTGCGGTTATATCGAGCATCACGCGGTGGCACCGACCAAAACAGACGACGATGGGCGCCAGTAGGGACGCCAGTGCGAGGATTGTCAATAATTGCGCCCCTGCACCGCGCTTGGGCCCCACGAAAAACGAGAGAGATCAGCGCCCGTCGAACCCGCGCGCCTTGGCCGCCCTTCGCCTTATTGACAATCGCGGCGAGCCAATGGGACAGTTCACGGCATAAGATCGGCTCGCTCGGCGCCGACGAAAACAAGAGATCGGGGAGGACATATCAGTGAGCAGCAATCGCATCAGGATTCTCGCCGCCGCCGTCGTTGCGGCCGCATTTGCCTTCGCGCCGTCCGCGCAGGCGCAGGTGAAGCACTATCGCTTCGCGCATGACCAGCAGATCCCGTCGGGCTACAGCGTCGCCTACGACCTGTTCTCGGCGAAGCTCAAGGAGCTGAGCAAAGGGACCATGCTGGTCGACCAGTATCCCGGCGCGCAGCTTGGCCAGGAGCCGCAGATTCTGCAGCTGGTGAAATCCGGCGATATCGACTTCGCCATCGTCTCGTCGGCGAACACCGCGACGATCTCGCCGCAGGCCGGCGTGATGTCGCTGCACTATCTGTTCCGCTCGGAAGATCACATCGTCAAGGCGCTCGCCGACGAGAAGGTGTTCGCGGCGATCCGCGACATGATCGACCAGACCACGCAGGGCATCCACGCGATCGGGCTCGGCACCCAGGGCTTCCGCTATCTCTACGGCAAGAAGGAGATCCACAAAGTCGAGGATCTCAAGGGCCTGAAGGTGCGCGTGCAGGCGACGTCGACCGAGGACACCATGTTCCCGGCCTATGGCGCGCAGACCGTGCACATGCCGTTCGGCAGCGTCTACACCTCGCTGCAGACCGGCGTCGTCGACTTCGCCGAGAATGCGTTCAATGTCTACCTGATCAACAAGCACTACGAGGTGGCGCCGATCATCTCGATGAGCGAGCACGAGGCCAACAACGCCATCCTGTGGATCAGCGACAAGCTGTGGCAGAGCCTTTCGGCCGAGCAGAAGGGCTGGGTGCAGACCGCAGCGCGGGAAGTGACCACCAAGGAGCCGCCAAAGGGCTTCGAGCTCGAGCACTCGGCCGCCGCCAAGCTCAAGAGCATGGGCGTGAAGGTCGTCGCCGACGTCGACAAGTCGGGCTTCCAGAAGATCGCGGCACCTTATCTCGACAAGCTCGCCAAGGAGCTCGGCCCGCACGCCGACAAGGTGAAGACGCTGATCCAGGCGGTGAAGTAGGCTTGACCAAGAGGCCGGCCCCGCGCCGGCCTCGCGCTGCTTACTCAGGCGTCATCGCCCGCGAAGGCTGCGCCGCCGAGCGAAGTGAGGGTCCGGAGCGGCGAATTTAAAATGCTCGCGCTGGCCGCTCGCCTGCGCGAGGGCCGATCCAGTAATCACTGCGGCCTCGGTGTTTACTGGATGCCCCGCATTCGCGGGGCATGACGGCAGAGAATGTTGCAACTTCCGGACTCCGCGGTTTCTTGAAATAGTGCCCCATGCCCCTCGCCGACCAGCTCGTGCTCCGCCGGCAACGGCACCTGAAATGGCGGGCGCTCGATCCGCTGGAGATGATCCTGATGGTCATCTGCGGCGTAACGCTGCTCGGCTTCTCGCTCTCCGTCCTGCTCGACATCTTCACCCGCACCATCGGCCACCCCTGGCTGTGGCTGCAGGAGGTGACATCGACGCTGTTCGTCTACGGCATCTTCATCGGCGCGGCGGCGGCGACGCGCAGGAACGACCACCTCTATCTCACCGCCTTCGCCGAGGCGATGCACGGCACGCGGCGCCTCGTCGTCGAGCTCACCATCCGTGCGATCGTGCTCTGCGTCGGGCTGGCGCTCGTCTACTACGGCTATCTGAACTACCTGCGCGGCTTCGGCAGCTTCCGGCTGCCCTCGAACACGCCGATCGCCTCGCTCTATGCGGCGATCCCGATCTGCGGCGCGCTGGTCGTGCTGTTCACCATCGAGCAGATCGTCAATGGCTGCCGCAACGGCTTCGACCATCCGGTGGAAGATGACGAGCCGAGCATGCCGAGCGGCTTCGGAGAGACGAGCCGGGGGATCGACCTGTGAGCGCGCCGGTCATCCTCGCGGTGATGTCGTTCTGCTTCCTGTTCTTCGGCTATCTCGGCGTGCCGGTGCCGTTCGCGCTGATCGGCGGCGTGTTCGTCGGCGGCTACCTCGCCGATGTCTCGCTCGCCGCCATCGTGCAGAAGATCTTCGACGGCGTCGATTCGGAAGCGCTGCTGGCGATCCCGTTCTTCCTCCTCGTCGGCGAGCTGATGAGCTCGGCCAATGTGGTGGTGCGCGTCGCCAATTTGTCGCTGACGCTGGTCGGGCACATCCGCGGCGGCCTCTCGCAAGTGGTCACCGTGTTCAGCATGTTCTTTTCCGAGATGTCGGGCTCGACCACCGCCGACGTCGCGGTGATGAGCCGCACCCTCGGCGGCCCGATGAAGAAGGAAGGCTACGAGCCGCCGTTCATCGCCGCGATCATCGCCGCCGCTTCGACCATTGCCGCGCTGGTGCCGCCGTCGATCACCGCGGTGGTCTATGGCGCCGTCGGCAACGTCTCCATCGCCGGCCTGTTCATGGCCGGCTTCGTCCCCGGACTGACCATCGGCATCGGACTGATGATCTATTGCTATTTCTTCGGCCCGCCGGGCATGCGGCGCGAACGCGCGCCGTTTCGCGAGGTGGCGTTCGCCCTCAAGGACGCTTCGCTGCCGCTGATGATTCCAGTGATCCTGCTCGGCGGCATCCTCACCGGCTGGTTCACACCGACGGAGGCCGGCGTCGTCGCCGTGCTGTGGATCATTGTGGTGGTGCTTCCCGCGCTCAACCGCAAGCACTTCGCCCGCCTGCCCTACGACTTCTGCCTCGCCGGGCTGATCTTCTCGCTGCCACTGATCACCATCGGCGCCGCCAACGCGTTCGGCTGGATGCTCGCCTATCTGCGCGGCGCCATCGTCATCGCCGACTGGATCACATCGATCGCCGGCAACGATCCGCACCTGATCATGCTGCTGATGGTGCTGCTGTTCACCGTGGTCGGCGATTTCATCGAGCCGGTGCCGACGATCATCATCTTCATGCCGCTGGTGAACGCGCTCACCCAAGCCGGCAACATCAACCCGGTGCATATGGGCGTGGTGCTGATCGTCACCCTCGCCTTCGGGTTGATCACGCCGCCTTACGGGCTGGTTTTGCTGATGGCGTCGAAATTCGTCGGCGTGCGGTTTTCACAGGCGCTGCGTGCGGCACTGCCGATCTATGTCGTGTTCTTCGCCACCATCGCCTTCACCATCTTCTTTCCCAAAGTGGTGCTGTGGTTACCCAAGCAGGTGATCCCGGCCTCGGTGGGCTGCTTCAAGGCGCCGGACGGCAACGGCTATATCTGCCCGCGTTGAATGTTTTCGCGGCGTTTATGCGCGCTGTCGCACACATAAATCTTGCATAAAAAATGCAATGCGGTGCGCTAACGCGGATGCGTTCACCGCGCTGTGGTGTTTAGCTGGGTGATGCCGCCGGTCTCCGCGGCATTTGGCGCACGCGGATCACCGATGGGCTTCCTGATCAACAAGGTCGATTTCATCGGCATCGAGCTGCAGGTGTGGATGCTGCTCGTCCCGCTCGTCGTCATCGCCGGCGCTGTCCTCGGCCGCTATCTGGCGCGCGGGATGGGCTAGTGGAGCGGAGCGGCTACTGCCCCCAGGCGCGGAAGGCATCGTCGAACACGCGCTCGCCAGGCGCGCCCTTCTCCACCGCAATGATGGCGCGGCGGTTATTATTATAGACGATGGGAATGTCGAACCAGGTGCGCTCCTTGAGCAGCTGCACATTGCGCTGCACGTCGGCCTCGACGGCGGAGAGCCCGATCAGAAAATAATTGTCGGTGACTTTCACGGAGAGACCGGCGAGCGGCACGCCGCGCTGCGCCTCCGCCTGCTTCATCAGGAGGCCGGGGACATTGGTGATGCCGCCACCATCGAAGTCCGGCGGCACGGTGAACATGATCTCGACGGTGTGGCTCGCCGGCAGCGCCTTGTCGGTGTTCCGCCGCAGCGAGAACGTGATGTGCATCTTGCGTTCGGGAATTTCCATGTCGGCGCGGATCGCGAGCTCCGGCGCCAACCCCGGTCCGGGCGACACGGTTTCGGTGCGCCAGAGCACCGAGCCGACATAGCGCTTGCCCTGCGGATCGCTCGGATCTTCCTCGATGAGCACGACCTTCTGCGCCGCGTCGCTGCCGGCGGATTTGCTCTCCTGCTGCCCGCCGCTCGGCCCGATGCGATCAGAGATCTTCGGCCGCTGCTGTGGCTGCGCCGGCGGTTGCGGCGGCGCGCTGCTGCGCCCGGGCAGTGCGGCGACGACCGAGGCGTAGACCGAGGCAACGTGGCTGCGCTGCCAGTAGACGAGGCTGCCGAGCCCGGCGACGATGAGCAGCGCCACCACGATCATGATCAGCCGCCCGTAGGAGCGCGGCTCGCGATAGGGCTCAATCACCTCCTCCGGCGGAGCGCCGGCAAGCGGCTGGTCGAGATCGTGCGGCGGCACGGGCTGCGCCTCGCGGCGATACGGCTCGTGCTCGCGGCGCTGCTCGAAGCTCTCGCGCGGGCGCGGGGTGGCGCCGACGCCGGGAATGTTCTCGTAGAACTCGCGCGCGCTCTCCGCGGCCTTGGCGGTGGCTTCGCCGAGCTCGTCGGCTTCGCCCATGATCTCGCGATAGCCCTTGAGCCCGCGCTCGGTGAGCTTGGGCGGCGGCGGCTTTTGTGCCCGCGGCGGCTCAACCGCCCAGGCGTCGTCATGCGGGGCGGCCATCGGCTCGCCGGGCTCTTCCGGCGGCAGCTCGGGCTCTGATTCGGGCGGTTGCGGCGACGGCATGAACTCCGGCGGCAGCTCGGTGCGCGCGCGCTCGGCGGCTTCAGCCTCGACGCGGCGGATCGCCTCTTCGAGCCCCAACCTCTCGCGCGTGATCTCGGCAACCGGCAGCGCCGGGCTCACGCTGTTGAGCTGATTGACCAGCGCCGAACGCGCCCGCTCGTAGAGGCTACGGCGCGCCTCTCCGGTGTTGCGTTCGAGACCAGCCACAGCGCGGGACAGGAGGGGATAGTAGTCAGCCATAGGGTCTCGATTATGCGTGCTCGTCGCCGTTAAGCATTCAGGCCTCGAACGGGTTTTTCATCAAGATCGTGTCCTCGCGCTCGGGACTCGTCGAAAGCAGCGCGACCGGACAGCCGACGAGCTCCTCGACCCGGCGCACATATTTGATCGCCTGCGCGGGAAGCTCGGCCCAGGAGCGCGCACGCGCGGTGGGCTCCTTCCAGCCGTCGATGGTCTCGTAGATCGGTTCGACCGAGGCCTGCGCCAGCTCGCCGCCAGGCAAATAGTCAATCTCGCGGCCTTCGAGCTTGTAG
This sequence comes from Pseudolabrys sp., assembly GCA_035651015.1. Taxonomy (GTDB): domain Bacteria; phylum Pseudomonadota; class Alphaproteobacteria; order Rhizobiales; family Xanthobacteraceae; genus Pseudolabrys. The sequence continues at coordinate 67,491 of DASRGN010000059.1, forward strand.
CCGACGCACACCTTGATCTCTTCGAAGCCGTCGAGGATGTCGAGCTTCGTAAGCGCGAGGCCGGAGATGCCGCTGGTGCGCACCGTCTGGCGCACAAGCACCGCATCGAACCAGCCGCAGCGGCGCGGACGTCCGGTGACGACGCCGAACTCACGGCCGCGCTCGCCGATCAGCTTGCCGGTTGCGTCGGTGAGCTCCGTCGGGAACGGGCCCTGCCCCACGCGCGTCGTGTAGGCTTTGCAGATGCCGAGCACGTAGTCGATCGCGTTCGGTCCCATGCCGGAGCCGGTCGCCGCCTGCGCCGCCACCGTGTTCGAGGAGGTGACGTAGGGATAGGTGCCGTGATCGATGTCGAGCAGCGCGCCCTGCGCGCCTTCGAACAGGATGCGCTTGCCTTCGCGACGCTTGGCGTCGAGCAGCGCCCACACCGTATCCATGTACGGCAGAACCTTCGGCGCCAGCGCAGCGAGATCGTCATAGAGCGCCTTGGCGTCGATCGGCTCGAGTCCAAGTCCGCGGCGCAGCGCATTGTGGTGTACCAGCAGACGATCGATCTTGCCGCCGAGCTTGGGCAGGTCGGCGAGATCCATGAAACGGATGGCGCGGCGACCGACTTTGTCCTCGTAAGCCGGACCGATGCCGCGCTTGGTGGTGCCGATGCGGTTCGCCGAGGTCTCTGCCTCGCGCAGCGCGTCGAGCTCGCGATGCAGCGGCAGGATCAGCGTGGCGTTCTCGGCGACACGCAGCGTGTCCGGTGTAACTTCGACGCCTTGCGATTTGATCTGCTCGATCTCTTTGACCAGTGCGTGCGGATCGACGACGACACCATTGCCGATCACCGACAGCTTGCCGGAGCGCACCACGCCAGAGGGGAGTAGCGACAGCTTGTAAACGGTGTTGCCGATGACGAGCGTATGCCCGGCATTGTGACCGCCCTGGAAGCGGACAACGATATCCGCCTGCTCCGACAGCCAATCGACAATCTTGCCTTTCCCTTCGTCGCCCCACTGGGCGCCGACCACCACCACATTCGCCATCCGGTCCCCTTTTCCGCGCGGCCACTCCCCGTCGGCCACGCGCCAGCGCTTGTCCCGGAAAACTGGTTTTCCGAGAAGGGCATGCGCCAATTCAAGAAACGAGGGCGCACCCCCTCCTAGGGATGCGCCCTAGCCATTATCGGATAAAGGATGATACCGGCAGAGGCAAGGCACCCGCCGTCGCACATCGCCCCTATGTTGGGGGCGATAATCCTTGACCGGTCAGAGCCTTAGCGGCTCAGAACTGCAGCGGCTTGGCCTGGCGCACGGCGGGCAGCGCCTGCACCTTCTTGAGCACCTCCGGACCGACCTCGCCGTCCACCTCGACCAGCGCGATGGCGTCGCCGCCGGGCTCGTTACGGCCGAGATGGAAGGTCGCGATGTTGATGCCTGCCTCGCCGAGAATGCTGGCGAAACGGCCGACGAAGCCGGGCTTGTCCTCGTTGGTCACATAGATCATCGAGGGGCCGAACTCGGCATCCATGCGGATGCCCTTGATGTCGACCAGCCGCGGCCGGCCATCGGCATAGACGGTGCCGGCGACCGAGCGCGCCTGGCGCTCGGTGGTGACGGTGAGCGTGATCAGGCTCTCGTAGTCGCCCTGCGCCTCGCGCGTCGTCTCCTCGACGATCATGCCGCGCTCCTTGGCGACGAGCGGCGCCGAGACCACGTTGACGTCCTGCAGCATGGGACGCAGCAGCCCCGCGAGCGCGGCCGAGGTGAGCGCCTTGATCTTCATGTGCGCGACCGGCCCTTCATAGGCGACCTGCACCTTGGAGATGCCGCTCTCGGTGAGCTGGCCGGCGAACGAGCCGAGCTTCTCCGCGAGTGCGATGAACGGCTTGAGCTTCGGCGCTTCTTCGGCAGAGATCGAGGGGAAGTTCACCGCATTGGAGATGGCGCCGCGCAGCAGATAGTCGGACATCTGCTCGGCGATCTGCAGCGCCACGTTCTCCTGCGCTTCGGTCGTCGCCGCGCCGAGATGCGGCGTGCACACGACATTGGGATGTCCGAACAGCGGGTTCTGGTTAGCCGGCTCGGTGACGAAGACGTCGAAAGCGGCGCCGGAGACCTTGCCGGAGTCGAGCGCGGCACGCAGCGCCGCCTCGTCGACGAGACCGCCACGCGCGCAATTGATGATGCGCACGCCGTCGCGCATCTTGGCGATGGCGGCTGCGTCGATGATGTTGCGGGTCTTGTCGGTGAGCGGCGTGTGCAGTGTGATGAAATCGGCACGGCGGAAGAGCTCGTCGAGTTCGACTTTCTCCACGCCGAGATCGATGGCGCGCTCCGGCGACAGGAACGGATCGAAGGCAACCACGTTCATCTTCAGTCCGATCGCGCGATCCGCAACGATTGAGCCGATATTGCCGCAGCCGACGATGCCCAGCGTCTTGCCGGTGATCTCGACGCCCATGAAGCGGTTTTTCTCCCACTTGCCGGCCTGCGTGGAGGTGTCGGCCTGCGGGATCTGCCGCGCCAGCGCCAACATCAGCGAGATCGCGTGCTCGGCGGTGGTGATGGAATTGCCGAATGGCGTGTTCATCACGATGATGCCGCGCGCAGTCGCCGCGGGGATCTCGACATTGTCGACGCCGATGCCGGCGCGACCGATCACCTTCAGGTTCTTGGCGTTGGCGAGGATCTTCGCCGTCACCTTGGTGGCCGAGCGGATGGCAAGCCCGTCATAGCCGTCGATCACCGCGGCGAGCTTGTCCTTGTCCTTGCCGAGATTGGGCTGGAAGTCGACGTCGACGCCGCGGTCCTTGAAAATTTGCACCGCGGCCGGAGAGAGCGCATCGGAGATGAGAACTTTGGGAGTCATGTGTTTTATTCCTGATCTAGCTCCGTCATCCTGAGGTGCGAGCGAAGCGAGCCTCGAAGGATGAACGGCCGGGGATTCCGTGCCCGTCATCCTTCGAGGCTCACCGCTTCGCGGTTCGCACCTCAGGATGACGGATTAGATTCGAGGATTCTCACGCCGCCTTGGGCAGCGCGTCTTTGGTCTTGGCGAAGGCCCAATCGAGCCAGGGCATCAGCGCCTCGAGGTCGGAGGCTTCGACCGTGGCGCCGCACCAGATGCGCAGGCCAGGCGGAGCATCGCGGTAATAGGCGATGTCGTAAGCGACGCCTTCCTTCTCCAGCGCCGCGGCGAGCGACTTGGCGAAGGCCGCCTGGCCGTCGAGCGGCAGCGCGGTGATCGCTGGATCGACGACCTTCAGGCATACCGAGGTGTTGGAGCGCACGCTTGGCTCCTTCGCCAGGTTCTCGATCCAGGGCGTGCGCGCGACCCAGTCGGCGATGACCTTCGCGTTGGCGTCGGAGCGGGCGACGAGACCCTTGGTGCCGCCGACCGACTTCGCCCAGGCGAGCGCGTCGAGATAATCCTCGAGGCAAAGCATCGACGGCGTGTTGATGGTCTCGCCTTCGAAGATCGCCTCGTTGAGCTTGCCGCCCTTGGTCATGCGGAAGATCTTCGGCAGCGGCCAGGCCGGCTTGTAGCTTTCCAGCCGCGCCACCGCGCGCGGCGACAGAATGAGCATGCCGTGCGCGGCTTCTCCGCCGAGCGCCTTCTGCCACGAGAAGGTGACGACATCGAGCTTGGCGAAATCGAGCTTCTGCGAGAACGCCGCAGAGGTGGCATCGCAGATGGTGAGGCCTTCGCGGTTCGCGGGGATCCAATCGCCGTTGGGCACACGCACGCCGGACGTGGTGCCGTTCCAGGTGAACACCACGTCGGTTGAAAAATCGATCTTCGAGAGATCCGGCAGCTCGCCATAGGGCGCCTTCACCAGCGCGGCGTCCTTGAGCTTAAGCTCTTTGACCACGTCACCGACCCAGCCTTCACCGAAGCTTTCCCAGGCGACCATGGTGACGCCACGCGCGCCGAGCAGCGACCACAGCGCCATCTCCACCGCGCCGGTATCCGAAGCGGGCACGATGCCGATGCGGTAGCCGGCGGGAACTTCGAGGATCTCGCGGGTGAGCTCGATGGCGCGCTTGAGCTTCGCCTTGCCCGCCTTGGAGCGGTGCGAGCGGCCGAGCAGCGCGTCAGTGAGGGTTTGCAGGCTCCAGCCGGGGCGCTTGGCGCATGGGCCGGACGAAAAGTGCGGAGTGACCGGCCGCACGCCGGGCGTCGTATTGCTCATGGTGTCTACCCTTCCAGATAGGCGCCTCTCGTTGGGGAGAGGTGTCCCACTGACCGGGATACGCGACCTCTCGGCCGCGGTCAATGTCGTCGTGATCGGAAATGTGAATGAAGCGCGGGTGCGTTCAGAATTTGAGTCCGAGACCGACGCGCGCAGAATTGACGTTGGCGCGGATGTCGTGGATCGGCGCAAAGCCGACATATTCCCATTCGGCACGCAGGAACAGATTCTGCGTGATCGCCGCTTCGACGCCAAGACCGGCGGTCACGCCATAAGCAAGCGCGCCGCTCTGGCTTTCCGACGCCGGATTGCCGCTCAACGCCGCCGTCACGTTGGCGCCGCCGCTGTTCAACACCTGCGTGAAATTCGTGGTGCGCGAAATGTCGGCGCGCGCAATGCCGACGCCGACGAATGCGTAGGGCATGAAGCGGTCGATGGTATAGCCGGCGCGGCCGCGCAGCGTCAGCATGTCAGTGATCTTCAGCGTCGCTGTCGACGTGGCGGTGAAGGTGAAGCCGTCGGACGCGATGATCGGGCCCACGGTTCCCGTTTGCCCGATCTGCTTGCCGCTCAAGCGGTTGTAATTAGCCTCGACGCCGGCGACGAGCTGATCCCACTGGAAATTGTAGCCCATGAACGCGCCGAAGGCCGTCGCTGACGCCGTGCCCTTGCCGAGGATGGTCCAGCCGCTGACGTCGTTGAGCTGACTGGTATTCTGGAAGATGCTGGTGATCTGCGACTGCGAGGCGTTGCTGAAATCGGCGTTCTGGAACGACATGCCGGCCTGCGCGCCGAAATAGAAGCCGTCCCAATGCGGATAGGTCGGGGGCGCGACCTCGTAGGTCTTCGAGCCGCGCAGCGGGGCATCGCTGATCGGAATGCTGTAGTCGGCGGCGTGAGCGCTGGCGCACAGGACTGCAAGGGCGCCGGCGGCGCTCAGGCTGCGGATACTCAAAACCACTCGACGCATCATCCACCTATGGCGTTGCCGCCGCGCAGCGAAACTCGGGCGTCACGCCCTATCGATCGCTGTACAGATCATCGAAGCTCCAGCGCAGGCCGACCCGCACTTCGTTGGCCGTGATGTTCTTGAATGTGAGATTGCCGACGGCGTCGCCTGCGCTCTTGGCGTCGCCGACGCTGCGAAAGCGGTAGCCGAAATCGATCACCAGATTCGGTGCGACCGTCCAGCCGACGCCGGCCATGGCCGCCCAGGCAAGATTCCAGCGATTCGCCGAGGTTGGACCGGTGAAGCCCGGCTGGCTCACGCTCGTGAGGCGCACATTCGCGGCGCCGACGCCGACGCCGATATAGGGCGTGAGCCGGTACCAGGTGCCGAGATCGGCATAGGCGTTGAGCAGGACCGACGTGGCCTGGATCTTCGCCGTGGTGTCGCCGGACGTCGCCAGCGATCCGGTGTAGTTGAACGGGGAGGCGTAATCGATCGTGACGTCGGAGCGGAACCAGCGGCTCTTGATGCCGACGCCGAAGCCGACGTCGTATTGCTTGCCGAGCGTGCTGGCGTTCAACCCCGAGCCGGTCGAGGCCGTGGCGCTGCTGATGTTCGGCCAGGCGTAGCCGAGGTCGCCGCGCAGATACCAGCCGGTGGAGAAATCTTCGCGATAGACCGGGCGCTTCTCGATGGGCGCGCCGATCGGCGGCGGCGGCAATTGCGGCACGTCGGCTGCACGCGCGCTCGCCGCACAAAGAGCCGCGAAGCCTGCGGCGGCAGCGAACTCTCGCAATCGACTCATGCGCACGATCCCTTCGACTCGACGACGCGGCTGACGCCGCGACGCAACTTCGCAAGACCATGCCGGAGAGAAGTTAAGGCGCGTTTAACCATGAAAATTCACCAAACCGCGCGCGCCTTAACCATGAGCGCGCGCGTCACCGCCCTCGCCTCACGCGGGGAATCACGCGTGGAGATCAGCCTCTGCTGCGATAAACCGGCGTGGGCGCCGGCGGATAAGTTGGTTGCGGCTGATAGACCGGCTGCGGCTGATAGACCGGCTGATAGACGATCGGCTGCGGCGGCGGCGCGTAGTGATGCTCGACGAAGCCGTCGAGATTGAAGCGCAGGCCGAGCTTGATGTCATGCGAGTACAGATTGTGGAATTCCATCGGATGGCATCCGCAGGTCGTGCCGTCGAAGGCGACGAGCGGCTGCGTCTGCGCGTTGCCGAGGTTGATGTAGCGATAGGCGAGCTCGAGGGTGAGATTCTTGGTGACCTTGTAGCCGACGCCGGCATGCAGCGCCCAGGCGAAGCTCCACTTGCTGTTCTCGCCACCCGATGCATCGCTGCCGCCGCTGCCGGCGCATGAGAGGCTGTTCACGCAGGTCGAGAAGTCGCCAAAATTGCTGATGGTGTTGCGCGAAATGCCGACGCCGGCGCCGACAAACGGCGTAAAATTGTACCAAGTGCCGAGGTCGACATAGCCGTTGAACATGAACGTCCACTCGGACTTGCTGCCGGTATAGCGATCGTCAGAGAAGCCGCCGCCTGGCCGCGCACCGACGTCGAAGCCGTGGAAATTGGCCTTGGCGCGGTATTCACCGGTGACGTCGAAGCGCAGCCAATCGTTGAAGTAGTAGCCGACACCGATACCGAACAGCGGCGCCGCGTCGAATCCCCGGTCCACATTGGTGACCGAGGTGAAGTTGCTGTAGTTCGAATTGAAAAGGCTGCCGACGCCCTGATTGGAAAACCCGATGTCGCCGCGCAGATACCAGGCGGAGAATTCCTCGACCGGCGGCGGCGGAATATAGGGTGGTGGCGTGTAGTCAGCCGCGAACACGCGTGTTGAAGCAAGCACGGTCAAGACGACCGTAGCGCCAAATGCAAAACGTGCGCTGCTCATCGCTTCGTCCTCTGCGGGGCCTGCGCGGAATCATCTCCGGCGCAGAGCGGACCGAGCGCGACGATGGCAGCTAAACCTTAAGTGGCTCTTAACCCTGTTTTTTAACCACGTTCTTTAATGCAAAATGCCCGCCAAAATGGCGGGCATCTCACACTTTAAGGATTCATTTACGCGTCGGATAACCGACGGGTCCTTACCGTTTGCGCATGTCCTTGTCGGACCTGCCTTCGCCCGCCGAAGCATCAAGCCATTTGGATGATTGGCGCCAAGGCTTCGCGCAGGCGGGAAACCGGTGTCCATTTTTCCGGGACATGCGCTTTAATCTTCGCCCTCTTCCTCGAGCTTACCGATGTGGTGCTGCGAGTAGAGCTCCACGCCGAGCTTGGCGACGAGGTCGAGCTGCGTCTCCAAGAAGTCGATGTGGCCCTCTTCGTCGGCCATCAGCTTCTCGAACAGATCGCGGCTCGGATAATCCTTCACCGAATGGCAGCAGGTGGCGGCTTCCTGATAGAGCGCGCGCGCCGAGATCTCGGCGGCGAGATCGCAATCGAGCACTTCCTTGACGTTCTGCCCGATGTGTAGCGGATCGAGCACCTGCATGTTGGGAAAGCCGTCGAGGAAGATGATGCGGTCGATGAACTTGTCCGCGTGCTCCATCTCTTCGATGGACTCCTTGCGCCACTGCTTGGCGAGATCCTTGTAGCCCCAGTTGTCCAGCATCCGGTAGTGCAGCCAATATTGATTAACCGCGGTGAGCTCGTGCCGCAGGCCCTTGTTGAGATATTCGATGACTTTGGCGTCGCCCTTCATGCAAAACTCCGGCACTCGCTGGATGGTGGAAGGCGGGAAGCCGCTGGCTTAACACAAAGCCGCAAGCGCGAAAACCGGCGGCGCGCAGCGCGCGCCACGATAGAACGAGCCAAGTCACGACAGAATGATCAGGAGGATCAGTCGGCGCAGCAGCGGCAACCGGCCGGACAGCCGCCGCCGAGCGCTTCATCCATGATCTTGCGGATGGTGCGCGCGCAGCGGCCGCACTGGGCGCTGCAGCCGAGGCAGCCATAAACCTGACTGGCGGACTTCGGCGCGGCCGTGTTCACGGCTGTGCGCACCTCGTGGTCGGTCAGGACGTTACAAGAGCAGACGATCATCGGTTTCCTGGGCGGCCCGCTTCAATCGCCGCTCGTCATAGCGAATTGGCTAAAGCCTCCGTTGCGCTATGTCAAAGCAAAAGCGCACTTTAAAGCCATTCTAATCTATTGAAAAATAAAGACTTTTTGTCCTCGCCGCGCTCGCGGGGGAGGATTTCCTTGAAAACAAAGAGGTATTTTGACGCCGCCTGGCGGCGCCGCACGACCTACGCAGCGACCTCTGTCAGCGCGCCCACGATATCGTCGACCACGGCCTCGACGAGAACCTTGTCGTCGCCCTCGCCCATCACCCGGATCACCGGCTCGGTGCCCGAGGGACGCACGATGAGGCGGCCGCCGCGGCCGAGGCGCTGCTCGGCACTGGCAATGGCCGAGCGCACGCGCGCGCTCTCCAGCGGCTTGCCCTTGCCGTAACGAACATTCTTGAGCACCTGCGGCAGCGCCTCGAAGCGATGGCAGATCTCGGAGACCGGCTTATCCTGCCGCTTCACCACCGCCAGCACCTGCAGCGCGGCAACGAAGCCGTCGCCAGTCGTCGTATAGTCGGAGAGGATGATGTGCCCGGAGGGCTCGCCGCCGACATTGTAGCCGTGCGTGCGCATGTGCTCGAGCACATAGCGGTCGCCGACCGGCGTGCGGACGAGCTCGAGCCCGAGGCCGCCGAGATAACGCTCGAAGCCGAGATTGGACATGACCGTCGCCACCACGCCGGGGCGTTGCAGCCGGCCATCTTCCTTCCAGCTTTCGGCGATCACCGCCATCAGCTGGTCGCCATCAATCACGTGGCCGCGTTCGTCGATGATGATGACGCGATCAGCGTCGCCATCGAGCGCGATGCCGATATCGGCACGCATTTCGCGCACCTTGCGCGACAACGCGTTGACGTCGGTAGAGCCGCAGTCCTTGTTGATGTTGAAGCCGTCGGGCTCGACGCCGATGGAAAAGACTTCCGCGCCGAGCTCCCACAGCGCGGCCGGCGCCACGCGATAGGCAGCGCCGTTGGCACAGTCGACAACGACGCGCAGGCCGGAGAGGTCGATGGCCTTCGGCAGCGTACGCTTGGCGAACTCGATATAGCGGTCGTGCACGCCATCGATGCGTTTGGCGCGGCCGAGATCCTGGCTAGTGGCGAGCTTCTTGGCGAGATCGGCCTCGATGAGCTTCTCGATCGCGCTTTCCTTCTCGTCGCACAGCTTGAAGCCATCGGGGCCGAACAGCTTGATGCCGTTGTCGTCGAACGGATTGTGCGAGGCGGAAATCATCACGCCGAGATCGGCGCGCATCGAGCGCGTGAGCATGGCCACCGCCGGCGTCGGCATCGGACCGAGCAAGAGCACGTCCATGCCGACGGAGGTGAAGCCCGCGACCATCGCGGTCTCGATCATATAGCCGGAGAGGCGGGTGTCCTTGCCGATGACCACCCGGTGGCGATGCTCGCCGTTCTTGAACATGAGACCGGCGGCTTGACCGACCTTGAGCGCCAGCTCCGGCGTAATCACGCGGTTGGCACGCCCACGGATGCCGTCCGTCCCGAAATACTTGCGAACCATACTGACCCCTCGACCCGCGTTATTCTTGCTTTTCTAGCCCGGGTCACCCGCAGGCCTTTATAATACGGCCTGACAGGGCATGATGCTTCAAATATTGTGAGAAATCATTACCACATCGCCGGTTACGCGCTGTTAACGATGCGACGGCGGAAATTTCAAGGCAAAAAGTGCGGAACCGGGCATTCGGCGGCCTTTGCGCTTGATATTCCGCAATTTCGGCGGCCGCGCGGCTCTGCTAGGAACACGGCGACAGAACGATAAGGAAACGTCCATGCGTACGGTCACCTGCATCGAGGACCTGCGGCAGCTCGCCATGCGCCGCGTCCCGCGCGCCTTTTACGACTACGCGGCGAGCGGGTCCTACAATGAGGAGACGCTGCGCGCCAATCGTGCCGACCTCGAGCAGCTGCGGCTGCGCCAGCGCGTGCTGGTCGACGTCTCGCAACGCCGTCTCGACGCCAGCATCGTCGGGCAGAAGATTTCTGCGCCGCTGGCGCTGGCGCCGGTCGGCCTGCTCGGCATGCAGCACGGCGACGGCGAAATCCTCGCGGCACGCGCCGCAGCGGAAGCCGGCATTCCGTTCACGCTCTCGACCATGTCGATCTGCTCGATCGAGCAGGTGGCGGCCGCGACGACGGCGCCGTTCTGGTTTCAGCTCTATGTGATCCGCGACCGTGAATTCGCCCGCGATCTGGTCGGCCGCGCCGTGGCAGCGAAATGCAGCGCGCTGGTGCTCACCGTCGACCTGCAGGTGCTCGGACAGCGGCATCGCGACATCAAGAATGGGATGACGGTACCGCCGGAAATCCGCATCAGGAACATCATCGACATCGCCACGAAGCCGGCCTGGGCGCTGAGCGTGCTGCGCGGCAGGAGCAAGACCTTCGGCAATCTCGCCGGTCACGTCAAAGGCATGGAGAACGTCAACTCGTTGGCCAAATGGATCAGCGAGCAGTTCGATCCGGCCCTGAACTGGAAGGATGTCGACTGGATCCGCAGCATCTGGCCCGGCAAGCTGATCATCAAAGGCATCCTCGACCGCGAGGACGCGCGCACGGCCGTCAAAGCCGGTGCCGACGCCATCGTGGTGTCGAACCACGGCGGCCGTCAGCTCGACGGCGCCGCGTCGTCGATCTCGATGCTGCCGAAGGTCGCCGATGCGGTCGGCGGCGAGACCGAGATCATGTTCGACGGCGGCATCCGCACCGGCGCCGACATCGCCCGCGCGCTCGCGCTCGGCGCGCGCTGCTGCATGATCGGCCGTGCTTATGCCTACGGGGTGGGTGCCGGCGGGCAGGCGGGCGTCGCGCGCGCCATCGAGATTCTCAAGAAGGAGCTCGACATTACCATGGCGTTGACCGGCACACGGACCGTCGACGAGATCGGCCCGCAAATCCTGGTCGACTATGAGGAGCGGCAGAACGCCCGCACGCGACTGAGCGCTTAAGTTCTCACTCTTCCTTGTAGCCGTAGGCCTGCTGATTGCCGGTGGCGCCGTAATATTTGAACGGCAGGAATTTGCCGGAGAGCCCGATCTTGACACGGTCGCCCTTGGGATCGGGCAGGCGTTCGATGCTCATGTCGAAATCGATCGCAGACATGATGCCGTCGCCGAACTCCTCCTCGATCAGCGCCTTCCACGCCGGACCATTCACCATCACCAGCTCGTAGAAGCGGTAGATCAGCGGGTCGGTCGGCGGCATCGGCGTGTCGACACCGCGCATCGGCACCTCGTTGAGCATCGCCTGTTCGCTCTTCGACAGGCCGAACAGCTTCGCCGCGGCCGCGGCCTGCGGCTTGGTGAGCTTATGATTGCCGAGCACCGCGCCGATGATCATGACCGGCGACATGCCGCCGATCTGGTCGCAGATATGCTTCCAGCTCCAGCCATTCTCGCGCTTGATGTCGAGAAGCTTTTCCGTGAGTTCGCTGCGTTTCATGGTTCTCTCCCTGGGATGTCGATCGATGCGCGGCCGCGCCCCGCCGGCAAAATAGCAACCTGCGTGCCAGCACCATGTGAGATTTTCGACGGCTGGAGGGCGGGACGGCCGCTGGATTATGCGAGATCGCGCCGAGGCTGCCGCTAAATGGGGCAAACCGCTCGCCTTTTCGGCGTCCTTGCCAAGGGCCCCACGCCATGTCACCCGAAAGCGCATGAGTGCTGACGTCCAGATCGGAGAAGGCGCGCGGCTCGCCGCGCATCCGCTGCGCGCGGCCGTCCTCGGCGAGGTGCATGCGCGCCCGTTCACGCCGATCGAGACGCCGCGGCGGATCCTGCACTTCGCTTTCGACACAGCGGGCGAGCGCGCGGCAGCCGACCGCGCCGCCTTCGCGGCGTTCTGCAAGGGGCGCGGATTGGCGGCGCTGCAGGCCAGCGACAAGCAACACCGCGTCGCGCTCGGCGGCAGCGTGCTGCGCTGGGAGCAGCATTCCGAATTCACGACTTACACCTGGGAGCTGCCTGCGGAAGCGCCGGAGGCCGCGCCGTTTCATCCGAGTGCCGCAACGCTGGCCTCGCCGATGGCCAGCCTGCCGCAGCCAGGCCCGTTGCTGGTGGCGCTCGATGTGCATCTGCTCGCGGATGCCGACATCGCGCCGGAACGGCTGTTCGATCGGGCCAGCCTGGCGGTCGCGGAGAATTCCGACGGCCGCGCGTTGTTCGCGACCGATTTCCAGGCCGATCCCGCCGGCTTCGTGCGCATCCTGGTAATCGATCGCGGGCTCGGCGTCGAGCGCGCGGGCGCGCTGGTGCAGCGCGTCATCGAGCTAGAGACCTATCGCACGCTGGCGCTGCTCGGCCTGCCGGAAGCGCAACGGCTCGCGCCGACCATCCAGCGCACCGAACGGCGGCTCGCCGAGATCACCGACGAGATGCGCCGCTCCAGCGGACTTTCCGACAATCACCGGCTGCTCGACGAGCTCACCGGGCTCGCCGCCGGGCTCGAAGCGGGCGCGGCAGCGAGCCTGTTTCGCTTTGGCGCCAGCCGCGCCTATGACGAGATCGTGCATTTGCGGCTGCAGACCATCGGCGAACGCAAGGTCGGCGGACTGCCGACCTGGTCGTCATTCCTGGCGCGGCGCATGGCCCCGGCGATGCGCACCTGCATCACCACCGAAGAGCGGCAGGCGAGCCTGTCGCAGAAGCTCGCGCGCGCCGCCAACCTGCTGCGCACGCGCGTCGATGTCGAGCTCGAGCAGCAGAATCGCGACCTGCTGACCTCGATGAATGAACGTACGCGGCTGCAATTGCGGCTGCAGGCGACCGTCGAAGGCCTCTCGGTTGCCGCCATCAGCTACTATGTCGTCGGGCTCATTGCTTATGTGGCGAAAGGAGCCGCGGAGGCCGGGCTGCGGCTGGAGCCGACTTATGTCACCGCCGCCTCGGTGCCCGTCGTGGTGCTGGTGATCTGGTGGGTGGTCCGCCACGTCCGCCGCAAGCACATTGGTGGTACCTGACGCGCGATCACCACAGCGGCGGCGCGACCCCATCGCGGCCGACATTGAGCCGCGCCGTGGTGAACGAGCCGTCATCCTGTTTCGTGGCCCCGAGGACGACAACCTTGGCGCCGGGCTTGAGCTCGTCCTTGTTGCCGGGAATGTAGGTGACAACCAGCGTCGAGGGCACGACGTCGATCTTCTTCTCGCCGCCCTTGAACTTCATGGTCATGGTGCCGCCTTCAACCTTGCTCACCACGTCGCCGACGGTCGCATTCGTCATGGTGCTCTTGGGGTGATAGTCGAAGGGACGATCGCCCTCGCCGGTGCCGCGCATCGATTCCGGGAAGATATGCACTTCGACGGCCTTCCAGGTGCCGTCGGCTTCCGGCATCGCCGTCGAGCCGACAAACGAGCCGGCCTTGATATCGGCTAGCGACGACTTGATCACGGCAACGACCGTGGCGTTGTCGGCCATCTTCACCGTGATCGGCGCACCATCTTTGCCCTTCAGCATGACCATCGCCCCGTCGACTTTTTCGATGGTGCCGGTCACGCGCTGCGGCTTCTGCTGGGCATGAGCGGAAACGACAACAGTCAGTGCGGCAAGAATGGCCAAAGCGATGCGCAACATGACAACTCTCCAAGAGGCAAGCGCGCCGCAGGATGCGGCGCGCCAATCAAGCAACGATCGTGACAAATTTCATCCACCTACATCGGCGGTGTGACCCCGCGGCCGAAGCTGACCGCCGGCGCAGTATAGGTGCCGTCCGCCTGCTTGGCAGCGGCGAAAATAATGACCGGCGTGCCGGCCTTGATCTCGCCCTTCTCGCCCGCGGCGTAAGCGACGATGGCGGTGGCTTTGTCGACGATCACTTTCTTCTCGCCGTCCTTGTATTTGACGGTGACGGTATCGCCGTCCTTTCCGGTGACGATGTTGTCGACCGCGGCGTTGGTCATGGTGCTGCCGGGACGCAGATCCCACTGGCGGAAACCTTCGCCGGTGCCGCGTTGCGCTTCGGTGAAGATGTGAATGGCGATGGCCCGCTGGCTGCCATCGGCCTCTGGCATCGCGGTGACGCCGATATAGCTGTTGGCCTTGATGTCGGCCATCGACGCTTTCACGAACGCCATCACCCGCGCATTGTCCGCGAGCTTCACGGTCATCATCTTGCCGTCGCGCGCCTTGATCTCCAGCGTGTTGCCGTCGACCTTTTCCACCGTGCCGCGGATGCGGGTGGGTGGCGTCTGCGGGGCCATTTGCTGCGCCACGGCCGCGCTCGACAGCAGCACCGCGAACAAGCTCGCGCCCAAGGCGCGTCGCGATAGATGAAACATGCTCTCTCTCCCTGAGGATTTTACCGGCTTAAGCCGGCTTTCTTGACCGATCGGGCGAAAGAACACCGGCCCGGCCGGCTTATTCCTTATATTGCCAGGGCACTTTCTCCGCGGCGACCGCGTTGCGGAGCACGCCGATCTCCGGCACCGCGATCTCGACAATGTCACCGGGCTTGAGCCAGCGCGGCGGATCGAAACGGGCGCCTGCCCCGGTGGGCGTGCCGGTGACGATCACGTCGGCCGGCCGCAATGTCATAAACGTGCTGACATAAGCGATCAGCTCGGCGAACGGAAAGATCAGGTTGGCGGTGGTATCGTCCTGGCGCAGCTCGCCATTGACTGTCGTGGTCAGATGCAAGGGCCTGGCCGGATCGATCTCGTCTGCCGTGACCATCCAAGGGCCGAGGCTGCCACTCGCATCGAAGTTCTTGCCCTGGGTGACATTGAATTTGCCGTGCCGCAGCCAATCGCGCACGCTGCCTTCGTTGCAGAGCGTGTAGCCGGCCACGTGCTCCATGGCGCGTTCGCGCGGGATTCGCCGGCCCTCGCGGCCGATCACCAGCGCGATCTCGCCCTCATAATCGAATTGCTCGGATTCCGGGGCCCGGATCAGCGGCTGGCCGTGGCCAACGAACGAACTGGGCACGCGGAAGAACAGGCTTGGATATTTCGGCTGCTCGGAATCGTCTTTGTATTCGGCATTGCGGTTGGCGTAGTTGATGCCGACGCAGAGGATCTTCTCCGGAGCGAGCAGCGGCGGGAAAAATTCGATTTCGGCCAGTGGAAAATCGGCGCGCACCCCGGCTGACGCATCGCGCGCCACGGCCAAACCATCGTCGCGGATGAGATCGACGAGCGTGGGAAAGCGCGGCGCCAGCCGCGGCTTGAGATCGACGACGCCCTGTCCGGCCACGACGCCGTAGCTCACGCGTCCGCGGACCTTGTAACTCGCGAGCTTCATTCCGAGGCGTCCGGGGTCGCGCGTAATAGCGGTAGCAGCATAGGTATTCCTGACAGCTTTTGATTCGCGCATGTAACAGGATAGGCTTGGCGCCGGATACCCTCGATCATACGTCCGCTGCCATGCCGATCCCGAAGCCGAACCTCGCTCCGCCGTTCAACATTGTCCGCGCCAGCCATGTCGAGCTCGGCGTGCGCGATCTCGGCAAGAGCCGCGCCTTCTATGTCGACTGCCTCGGCTATCTGGTCACCGACGAGACCCGCGACGCGCTTTATTTGCGCGCCGTGGAAGAGCGCAACCACCACTCGCTGGTGCTGTGCCGCGGCGGTGAGGCATCCGCACAGGCGCTCGGCTTCAAGATCGCCAGCGAGGAGGACCTCGACCGCGCCGCCTTCTGGTTCGCACGCAAAGGCCTGCCGACCTCCTTCCTGGAGGTGCCTTATCAAGGGCGCACGCTGCGCACCGTCGATCCGCTCGGCATGCCGCTTGACTTCTACGCGCGCATGGATCGGTCCGAGAGCATGCTGCAGAAATACGCAGCGTACAAAGGCGCGCGCATTCAGCGCATCGACCACCTCAATTGCTTCACGCCGGACGTGCAGGTAAGCACCGACTTCTATTCCGAGATCGGCTTCCGCATCACCGAATATACCGAAACCGACGATCCCGATCCAAAGCTCTGGGCGGTGTGGATGCACCGCAAGGGCAATGTGCACGACCTCGCCTTCACCAATGGCCGCGGGCCGCGGCTGCATCATATTGGCGTGTGGACGGCGAGCGCGCTCGACATCCTGCATATCTGCGACGTGATGGCGACCTCAGGCTATCTCGGCAATATGGAGCGCGGTCCCGGCCGCCACGGCATCTCCAATGCCTTCTTTCTCTATATCCGCGATCCCGACGGTCACCGCATCGAGCTGTTCACCAGCGACTACCTCACCGTCGATCCCGACCACGAGCCGATCCGCTGGTCGCTGCGCGACCCGCAGCGGCAGACGCTGTGGGGCCAGCCGGCGCCGAAATCCTGGTTCGAGGAGGGCACCGTATTTGCCGGCGTGTCGCTCAACGAGCCGGCACTCGCGGCGCAGCCGATCGTGGCGCGGTAATCGATGTCGATGAAATCGCTGTTCATCGACTGCAATGCGCAGCTCGCCCCCGTGTGGACGCGCGTGCATGGGGCGGACGATCCGCCGATCGACGTCAACACCACACCCTACGCGCTGGAAGACCTGCCGCGCGTGCTCGACGGCTATGAGATCTGCCTCGACGACCACTCCTACATGCCGACCGCACTGATCGCGCAGTGCCCAGCGCTGAAGCACATCGTGTTCCTCGGCACTGGCGCCGCGAGCTACATGAATATCGACGAGCTCAAGGCGCGCGGCATCACCGTGCACACCATCAAGGGCTATGGCGACACCGCGGTGGCCGAGCACACCATCGCGCTGATGCTCGCCTGCTGCCGCGATCTCGCACGCATGGACCGCACCGTCCGCGCCGGCACCTGGCAGCCGCTCGAAGGCATGCAGCTCCTCGGCAAGACGCTGGGCGTCATCGGCTTCGGCGGCATCGGCCGCGAGGTGGCGCGCATCGGTGCGGGAATCGGCATGGAGGTGCTCGCCTATAACCGAACGCCGCGCCCATCGCCGGTGCCGATGGTCAATCTCGACACGCTGCTCTCGCAATCCGATGTGGTCTCGCTCAATCTCGTGCTCAATGACGAAACCCGCGGCTTCCTCAATGCCGAGCGCATCGCGCGCATGAAGCCTGGCGCCATCCTGGTCAACGCCGCGCGGGGCGCCCTGATCGAGGAGACAGCGCTAATTGCCGCCCTGCAGAGCGGCCACATCCGCCACGCCGGGCTCGATGTCTTTCACAACGAGCCGCTCAAACCCGACCATCCGCTGGCCCACATGGACAATGTGACGCTGTCGGCCCACGCGGCATTCCGCACGCTGGAAGCCTCGATGACCCTCCTGCGCCGCGCCATCGACATTGTGAAAAAGCTCACAACGACCTGAGCGCATTGCTCGGGGGCGCTTTCCCCGCCACAATAACTGCCAAGAATAAGAGATCAGGGAGGAGTGCGTGAAGCCGGCGCCATTCGCCTATGCCAAGGCGCGTTCGCTGGAGGAGACCGTTGCGCTCCTCGGCGAGCACGGCGATGGCGCCAAGCTCCTAGCGGGTGGCCAGAGCCTCATCGCCACGCTCAATATGCGGCTTTCGGCCCCGAGCCTGCTCATCGACATCAACGGGCTCCGCGACCTCGCCGGCATTTCGCAGCGTGACGGCATGGTGCAGATCGGCGCCCTCACGCGTCACGCGGAGGTCGAGCGCTCGGAGGTTGCCGCCAAACATGCGCCGCTGATCGCGCAGGCCATGCCGCATATCGGGCACCCGGCGATCCGCAACCGGGGCACGTTCGGCGGCTCGGTCGCCTTCGCCGACCCCGCCGCGGAACTGCCGGCTTGCGTGCTCGCGCTCGGCGGCGAGCTCGACATTACCGGCGCCAAAGGCAAACGCAGCGTCAAGGCCGACGCTTTCTTCAAGGGTCTGTTCGAGACCGCGCTCGGCCCGCAGGACGTGCTCACCGCGATCCGCGTCCCGGCAGCGACTGCGCATTCGCGCTTCGGCTTCGCCGAGCTGGCGCGCCGCCATGGCGACTACGCGCTGGTTGGGCTCGCCGCGAGCGCGCGCGCCGACGGCAAGGGCCTCGCGGACGTACGGCTTGCGTATTTCGGCGTCGACTCAACGGCATTGCGCGCCCGCAAGGCCGAAGCCGCCCTGGCCGCCGGCTCGCTGGACAAGGCGGTAGAGGCGCTCGACGGCGATCTCGATCCGCCCGATGACCTGCAGGGCAGCAGCAAGCTGAAGAAGCATCTCGCCGGCGTATTGCTGCGGCGCGTCGCCGCGCAACTTTCGGAGGCGCGGTCATGAGCGAACGCATGGTTGAGATTGCGCTCACGGTGAACGGCGAGCCGGTCAGCGAACGCGTCGATGCGCGCAAGACGCTGGTCGACTTCCTGCGCGAAGACCTTTCGCTGACCGGCAGCCACGTCGGCTGCGAGCATGGCGTCTGCGGCGCCTGCACCGTGCGCGTCGACGGCCTGGTGGTGCGAGGCTGCCTGATGCTGGTGGCGCAATGCGACGGCGCCCGCGTCGAGACCATCGAAGGTGTTTCCGATGCCGGCGAGATCGCCGACCTGCAAGCGGCATTCACACAGCGCAACGCATTGCAGTGCGGCTTCTGCACCCCGGGCATGCTGCTGACCGCGCAGGAGCTGCTCCTGCGCGGCGGCGCACCCTCGCGCGAGGTCATCCGCGAGCATCTCTCCGGCAACTACTGCCGCTGCACCGGCTATCACGCCATCGTCGATGCGGTGGAGAGCGTGGCCAAGGCGCGCGCGGGAGACGGACAATGAAGATCGTCGACGACGCCCCGTCTGGGCTCTCCGCGCTTGACCGGCCGAACTCCTATATCGGCCGCGCCGTGCCGCGTCCCAACCTGGCGCGGCTAACGCAGGGCCGCGGACAATATGTCAGCGACGTGGTGCTGCCGCGCATGGCGCATGTGGCCTTCGCGCGCTCGCCGCACGCGCATGCGCGCATCGTCAAAATCGACACCGCCGCGGCGAAGAAATCGCCGGGCGTCATCGCCGTCGTCACTGGCGCCGAGCTTGCCAAGGTGATCACGCCCTGGGTCGGCGTGCTCTCGCATCTCAAGGGCATCAAGTCGGCGCCGCAGAATGCGATCGCGGTCGACACGGCATGCTGGCAGGGCGAGGCGGTGTGTGCGGTGGTGGCGCGTACCCGCGCCGAAGCCGAAGACGCGGTCGAGCTGGTGCAGATCGACTATCAAGAGCTGCCGCCGGTCACCGATCCGGAAACCGCCCTTGACGCCGGAACGCCGGTGATCCATGCCGCGCTCGGCGACAATCTCACCTTCGAGCGCAAGCTCGACGTCGGCGAGGTCGACAAGGCGCTCGCCGCGGCCGATGCGGTCGTGGAGACGACTTTCGTCTTCGGCCGGCATACCGGCGTCACCAATGAGCCGCGCGCCGTGGTCGCCGACTGGAACCCGGGCGACCAACGCCTGACGGTCTATCACGGCACGCAGGCGCCGCACATGACGCAGAACCTGTTCGCCAAGCATCTCGGTCTGGAGGAGCACCAGGTGCGCGTGCTCACCAAGGATGTCGGCGGCTCGTTCGGCATCAAGGTGCACATCTACGCCGACGAGATGGCAACCGTCGCCTTGTCGAAGCTGCTCAAGCGTCCGGTGAAGTTCGTCGCCGACCGCATCGAGAGCTTCGTCACCGACATCCATGCGCGCGACCATCGCGTGAAAGCGAAGATCGCCGTGACCAAGGACGGCACCATCACCGCATTCGAGATCGACGACCTCACCGGCATCGGCCCCTACTCGGTCTATCCGCGCACCAGCGGTATCGAGGCGAACCAGATCGTCAATCTCGTCGGCGGACCGTACACCTGCCCGAACTATCGCGGGCACGCGCGCGTCGTGTTCCAGAACAAGAACGTCATGTGCCAGTACCGCGCGGTCGGGCATCCGATCGCCACCGCGGTCACCGAGGGGCTTGTCGAGCTCGCGGCAGCGAAGATCGGCATGGACCCGCTGGAGATCCGGCGGCGCAATCTGTTTGCCGACAACGCCTATCCGGCGCAGTCCGCCGCCGGCCTCAAGTTCGAGGCGCTGTCGCACCATGCGTCGCTCGACAAGCTCGTGACGATGATGAACTACGACGCGCTGCGCGCCGAGCAGAAGGCGTTGCGCGAGAGAGGCGTGCATCGCGGCATCGGCTTTGCGTCGTTCATCGAAGTGACCAATCCGAGCGCGGCGTTCTATGGCGTCGGCGGCGCCCGCATCACCTCGCAGGACGGCGCCACGGTGAAGCTCGACGCGCAGGGCGCGATCATTGTGCATTCCGGCGTCACCGAGCAGGGCCAGGGCGCTGACGCCGTGATCGCACAATGCGTCGCCTCTGCTTTCGGCGTCGCGATCGACAAAGTGCGGGTGATCACCGGCGACACCGACAACACGCCTTACGGCGGCGGCACCTGGGCCTCGCGCGCCGCCGGCATCGGGGGCGAAGCCGCCTGGCAGGCGGGCAAGGCGTTGCGCCAAAACGTGCTCGCGGTCGCCGGCTCGATCCTGCAGGCAAAGCCCGAGGATCTCGACATCCGCAATGGCGTGGTCGTCGACAAGGGTACCGTGACCGAGCGGCTCGATCTCGCCGAGCTCGCGCGCATCGCCTATTTCCGTCCCGACACGCTGCCACCGGGTTTCCAACCCGAGCTGATGGCGACGCGGCATTATGTCCCACGCGGCTGGCCGTTCGCATTCACCAACGGCATCCAGGCGAGCTATCTCGAGGTCGACACCGACACCGGCTTCGTCACCCTGCTCAAGCATTGGTGCGTGGAGGATTGCGGTACCATCATCAATCCGCAGCTCGTCGACGAGCAGGTGCGCGGTGGCGTGGTGCAGGGCATCGGCGCCGCGTTGTTCGAGCACTGCCGCTACGACGAGCGCGGACAGATGCTCAACGGCAACATGGCGGACTATCTCGTGCCCATGGCCTGCGAGATGCCCGATATCGAGGTGGGGCACATGGTCTCGCCCACCGCTGACTCCGAGTTGGGCGCCAAGGGCGCCGGCGAGGCCGGCACCGCCGGCGCGCCGGGCTCGGTGATGAATGCCATCAATGATGCGCTGCGCCCGCTCGGCGCAATTCCACTATGTGAAATGCCGTTCACGCCGGATCGCATTTTGCACGCGCTAATGCCCGGTTTTCGAAATTCGTGATCCTCGCGGCACCCCTGGCACGAATTTCGAAAACCAAAGGGCATTAGCAAGTCTATGGTTCTAGTGCCGCTTTTCGATTTGAAATTCCCGAGGCGAGTTCGCAACAGGTTGTGCAGGAATTTCAAATCGGCGGCACCAGTGACGGATTTAGCGCAAACGGATATTGGCGCGGCCGTGCCGTCACGGCACAATCCGCGCCGCCGGGTTTGACCGCGCGCATACAATTTGAAGAACAAGGGCAACATCAATGAACATCACGGTGGGCAAGAAAGCCATCGCGGAGGCATCGGAGAAGCTTTCGAACTGGGGGCGTTGGGGCAAGGACGACCAGATCGGGACGCTCAACCACGTGACGCCGGAGGACATCGTCAAAGCAGCGAGCCTGATCCGCAGCGGCAAAGTGTTCGCGCTCGGCATTCCACTCGACCGCACCGGACCGCAGACCGGCCTGTTCGGCGGCCGCTTCAATCCAATCCATCAGATGCTGGCGACGGGCACCGACGCGGTCTCCGGCCAGCAAGATTGGAACAAGATCCGCTACGCAGACGACACGCTGACGCTGTGCGTGCAGGGCGCCACGCACTGGGACGCACTCGGCCACATCTTCTACGAGGACAAGGCCTATAACGGCCATGACGCCAAGCTCATCGACTCGCGCGGCCTCGCCGTGCTCGGCATCGAGCACTCCAAGAGCAAGATGGTCGGCCGCGGCGTACTGCTCGACATCGCGCGGCATCGCGGCGTCGACTGGCTCAAGGACGGCGAAAGCATCTCCAATGACGAACTCGACAAATGCGCCAAGGATCAGAACGTCGAGATCCGCCGTGGCGACTTCGTCATCGTGCGCACCGGACAGATGGAGCGCTGCCAGAAGGAGGGCGACTGGGGCGGCTATGCCGGCGGCGATGCGCCGGGCGTGAAGTTCGAGAATTGCTACTGGTGCCAGGAGAAGCAGATCGCCGCGATCTGCTCGGACACCTGGGGCGTCGAGGTGCGGCCGAACGAGACCAAGGAAGCCAACCAGCCCTGGCACTGGGTGGTGATCCCGTCCATGGGCCTGTGCATGGGCGAGATCTTCTATCTCAAGGAGCTCGCCGAGGACTGCGCCGAAGACGGCATCTACGAGTTCTTCTTCTGCGGGCCACCTTTGATCATCACCGGCGGCACCGGCTCGCCGATCAATCCGCAGGCGATTAAATAAAAAGCATCCCTCCCCTTCAGGGGAGGGTGGCGAGCGAAGCGAGCCGGGTGGGGTGCGGAACGCAATGTGACCCCACCCCGGACCACTTCGCGGTCCGACCCTCCCCTGAAAAGGGGAGGGATAAGAAAGAGGAGAGACCCCATGGCCCGCTGGCTCAAGCGCGGAATGGACGCGAGCGCGATCAAGGCCGCCGACGCGAAAGTGCGCGAGACGGTGGAGAGCATTCTCGCCGAGATCGATGCGCGCAAGGACGAGGCCGTCAAAGATCTGTCGAAGAAGTTCGATAACTGGGCGCCGGCGAATTTCCGCCTGAGCGCGCAAGAGATCGAGCGCGCGATTACGCAGGTGCCGAAACGCGACCTCGACGACATCAAGTTCGCGCAGGCGCAAGTGCGCAATTTCGCGCAGAAGCAGAAAGAGACGATGCATGACCTGGAGGTGGAGACGCTGCCCGGCGTCGTGCTCGGCCACCGCCACATCCCGGTGAACTCGATCGGCTGCTACGTGCCGGGCGGGCGCTACCCGATGGTCGCGTCCGCACATATGTCGATCGTTACCGCGCGCGTCGCCGGCGTCTCCCGCATCATCGCCTGCGCCCCGCCCTACAAGGGCGGGCCGCATCCCGCGATCGTCGCCGCCATGCATTTCGGCGGCGCCGACGAGATCTACGTGCTCGGCGGCGTGCAGGCCGTCGCCGCCATGGCGCTCGGCACCGAGAGCATCAAACCAGTCGACATGATCGTCGGCCCCGGCAACGCCTATGTAGCGGAAGCGAAGCGCCAGCTGTTCGGCCGCGTCGGCATCGATCTGCTCGCGGGACCGACGGAGACGTTGATCATCGCCGACGACAGCGTCGACGGCGAAATCTGCGCCACGGACCTGCTCGGGCAAGCCGAGCATGGCCCGACCTCACCGGCGGTGCTGATCACCAATTCGGAGAAGCTCGCGCGGGCCACCATGGCGGAAGTCGAGCGGCTCCTTTCGATCCTGCCCACGGCCGACGCGGCGTCGCAGGCGTGGAAAGATTACGGCGAGGTTATCGTCTGCGACGACGTCGACGAGATGGTGCGCGAGGCCGATCGCGTCGCCTCCGAGCACGTGCAGGTGATGACGCGCGATCCCGACTACTTCCTCAACAACATGAAGAACTACGGCTCGCTGTTCCTCGGGCCGCGCACCAATGTCGCCTATGGCGACAAGGTGATCGGGACCAATCACACCCTGCCGACCAAGAAGGCGGCGCGCTATACCGGCGGGCTGTGGGTCGGCAAGTTCATCAAGACCTGCACCTATCAGAAGGTGCTCACCGACCAAGCTTCGGCGCAGATCGGGGAATACTGCTCGCGGCTGTGCGTGCTCGAAGGCTTCCTCGGCCATGCCGAGCAGGCCAATGTGCGCGTGCGCCGCTATGGCGGCCGCAACGTGGCTTACGCCCAGGCAGCAGAGTGACCATAGAGCTGACAAAGACGCCGTCGTTTCGCCTCGACGGCAAGCGCGCGCTGGTCACCGGCGCCGGACGCGGCATCGGGCTCGCCGCCGCGTCAGCGCTGGCGGATGCGGGCGCGCATGTGACGCTCGCCGCGCGCACGGCCAAGGAGATCGAGGAAGCCGCCGAGGCGATCCGCGGGCGTGGACAGCAGGCCGAACCGCTCACGCTTGACGTGCGCGACGTCGATGCGGTGGCGCAAACCATGGCCACGCAGGCGCCGTTCGACATTCTCATCAACAATGCCGGCACCAATCGTCCGACACCATTCGTCGAGACCAAGGTCGAAGATTTCGACTTCGTCTTCAGCCTGAATGTGCGCGCCGCCTATTTCGTCGCGCAGGCGGTGACACGGCGGCTGCTCGAGGCGAAGCGTCCCGGCTCGATCATCAACATGTCCTCGCAGATGGGCCATGTCGGCGGACCCACCCGCGCCGTCTATTGCGCCACCAAGCACGCGATGGAAGGCTTCACCAAGGCCATGGCGATCGAGCTTGCGCCGCACAAGATCCGCGTCAACACGCTGGCGCCGACCTTCATCGAGACGCCGATGACGCGGCCGTTCTTCCAGAACGAAGCGTTTCGCGCCGACACGCTGCGCAAGATCAAGCTCGGCCGCCTCGGCCAATTGGAAGATTTGACCGGCGCTGTCGTCTTCCTCGCCTCCGATGCTTCAGCGCTGATGACCGGAACGTCGCTGGTCGTCGACGGCGGCTGGACGGCAGATTAGGTCATGCGCGTGCGCGCGGCCTTGCTCATTATCTTATGGCTTGCCGGCGCCCCTGCCCTCGCCGCCAGCGACAAAGACCGCATCGTCGGCACCTGGAAGCTGGTGTCGGTGGTCTACGAGGATGCGCAGACCAAGGAGCGCACGCCGGTGCTCGGCGAGCATCCGCACGGCTACCAGATCGCGACGCCGGAGGGCCGCTGGATCGCGGTCGTTACCGCCGACGGCCGCCCGGTGCCCAAGACCGACGAGGATCGCGCCAAGGCGCTGCGCAGCATGATCGCCTATAGCGGGCACTACCGCGTCGAGGACGGCAAGGTGGTCACCAAGGTGGAGGTCGCCTGGAACGAGGCCTGGGTCGGCGGCGAGCAGACGCGCTTCATCCGCTTCGAGGGTGACGACCTGCTGCACATCGAAAGCCCGCCGATGCCGCATCCCAATGTCGGCGGCAAGGTGGTGCGCGTCATCGTCACCTGGCGGCGGGACAAATAACTACTTGAGTACTTCCGGATTGATGCAGTTCGGCGGCACGCGGCCGTCGACCAGCGCCGCGATGTTGTCGACGACGATATTCGCCATCACCTCGCGCACCTCGACGACCGCGCTGCCGAGATGCGGCGCCAGCACCACATTGGGCAGCTTCAACAGATCCGGATCGACGTTCGGCTCGTGCTCGAATACGTCGAGCCCGGCGCCGGCGATGCGGCCCTCGACCAGCGCGGTCACCATCGCCGCCTCGTCGATGATCGGCCCGCGCGCCGTGTTGATGATGAAGGCCGTCGGCTTCATCTTGGCGATGGCCGTGGCGTTGATCAGATGCCGCGTCTCCGCGTTCATCGCCGCGTGGACGGAGACGAAATCGGCCTCCGCTAGCAGCTTGTCGAGCGGGACATATTCGATGCCGATCTCGCGCTCGGCCTCGAGCTTCCTTCGCGGCGCCCAGTAGAGCACGCGCATGCCGAAGCCCTTGGCGCGCCGCGCCGTCGCCTGGCCGATGCGCCCGGCACCGACGAGGCCAATGGTCTTGCCGTAGACCGCGACGCCGGCGAGATAGTTCGACTGCGAGCCGGGAAACTGACCGGCGCGCACCATGCGGTCGCCTTCGATCATGCGCCGCGCCACGGCCAGCATCAGCCCGAAATGGATGTCGGCCGTCGCCTCGGCGACGATCGGCGGCACCACGGTCACCGGGACCTTGCGCCGCGTCGCTTCCGCGACGTCGGTGTTGTCCGGCGTGATGCTCATCGAGGTGATGGCGACGAGCTTCGGATTGGCGGCAATCACGTCGCGGTCGACCTTATCGTGCAGCCGCGAGAACAGAATGTCGTGTTTGGGCAGCGCCGCGATCAGTTGGTCCTTGGGGATGATGCGACCGCTGTCGGGAAACACCTCGACCTCGGCGATCTTGCGCAGCCGATCGAGCGCCGAAGCCGCAATCGGCTGCGTCACATAGACGCGCGGGCGATTCAGCGCTGCCATCGCACCACGCCGGCCACGCCATCGACGGCGCAAGGCACGCCGTCGGGAATCTTGCGGGTCGCATCGAGCACGCCGAGCACCATGGGAATGCCGCGCTCACGCGCCAGCGAGGCGAGATGCGAGGTCGAGCCGCCGAGCTCGGCGACGACGCCGGCAACGCGCGGCAGAATGTGGCTCAGCGCCGGACCGGCGACCTTGGTCACCAGCACGTCGCCTGGAGCGACTCGGCTGAGCTCACATTCGCAATTGACGACCACCGAACGTCCCGAGCCCCAGCCAATCCCGGCAGGATGGCCGTTCAGACCTGGATGCTTGAGCCAGATCTCCTCCGGCACGTAAGCCGGCTCGACGTGCAGCGGCCGCGCCTGCAAGAGCTTGAAGCCTTGCGCATCGCATGCCCATTCGATCTCCACGGGGCCGCCGACCACTTCTTCGGCCTTGCGCATCATGCGGCCGAGTTGCACCGCCTCGCCCGGCCCGAGACACGGCTCGCTGACCATTTCCTTCGGCACCAGCTCGGACGACGCGACCATGCCGTGGCCGCAGGTCTCGCGATGGTTCTTGCGGCCGGCCTCGACCTTACGCAGGAAGCCTTTGCGGCTGAGCACGATGCGATCCGGCACCACCTCGCCCTGCGCGATCGCCGAGCCAAGTCCCCAGGTGGCGCTGATCAGCATGTGGCCTTCAGCGGTCTCGCTGAGGCCCCCGCCGGACGACACCGCCTGCACCACCGGCTGGATCAGCACCGCCATCGCGGTGTCGGCGGGGCTCAGCGCATTGTTCTCCATGTAGCGGCGCGCATTCGAGGTCCACAGCGCCGCCCAGCAGGCGCGCACCGCCGTGAGGAATTCGGTCTCGTCGGAAAGCCCGAGGAAGCTCTCGAACTGGCCGGCGAAGTTCGCGCCCTTGCGGTCCTCGATCAGCGCCGAGGAGCGCACCGCACCGAGCGTGCCCGCCACCTGCATCTGCGCGCGCCAAGCGGCGAGCAGCGGCGCGAGAATCTCTGGGGCGATCGGCTTGTCGTAGAGTGCAAGGCGGATCGCCACCGACAGCCGTCGCTGCGCGCTCAGATCGGCGGCATTGTAGGCGGCGACCTGCGCCTCGAGACCGAGGAAACGAATCTGCGCGCGATAGGCGTCCGCGGTCAGCGCAAAGCCGCCCGGCGTCGGCAGGCCGGCGGCGCCGAGCGCGGCAAGGCTCGCGGCCTTGGGACCGACCCGCTCGGGATCGGTCGCCGCAGGCGCGCTGAGCGAAAGGATGTACGCGCTTTCCATGACCAGCCTCAGCCTCGCCCGCGCGGATGCGCGAGCGCTTCGGGATGACGGCGAAGGTTCAACTAGCGAACGTGATCGCCGTAGCCCGGCAGCGGATCCACTACTGTGATCTGCTTCACAGGGAAGTTGGACACGATCTCGATCGAGTCCTTGTGCACGATCAGCATTTCCTCGATGCGCACGCCGTAGCGGAAGCGCTTGCCGTGCTGCGTCTCCAGCGCGAAGGTCATGCCTTCCTGGATCTCGATCGGATGATCGAGCGACCAGATGCGCGAGATCACCGGTGGATCGTATTGCGCAAGCCCGAGGCCGTGGCCCCAGAGATTGGCCGCTGCCTGATCCTCGTCCTCGTAACCCCAGGTCTCCATCGCCGAGGGCCACTTCATGGCGATGTCGCGCGTGGTGGCGCCCGCCTTCACGGCGCCGATCGAATCGTAGAGCCACTTCAGCGCTTCGCTGTAGGTGTCCTTCTGCTCCTGCGTCGGCTCCTTGCCCACGCAATAGGTACGGTAATAGCAGGACTTGTAGCCGTTCCAGGTGAGCGCGGCCAAATCCATGAACACGATGTCGCCCGGCTGGATGATGCGGTCGGAGAAATTGCGCCAGTTCGGCCAGGTGTTCGGGCCGGAGGACACGATTACGTCTTCGACGTCCTCCATACCGGGAATTGAATAGAGATACTTCATCAGGTGCGCGGTCACCTGGTTCTCGGTGATGCCCGGGCGCAGGAACTTCATGCACTCCCAGTGCGTCGCGTCGCCGATCGCGCCGACGATGCGGAAGCATTCCTGCTCGTCCGGGCTCTTCACCGCCCGCGCTTCCATCATCGGGGTCATGCCGTCGACCCAGTTGATGCCGTTCTCCTTGAAGATGTTGATCATGTTGATGTCGATGAAGTCGACCCCGAGTTTCTGCCCGGCGACGCCGTTGTCCTTCATCGCCTGCAACACCGCCTTGGTGAACTTGGTCACCTGCTGCGTCGAGGCCGGTCCGGCGGCGCCCTTGATCCAGGCGAACGAGTGCCGCACGTTCTCCTTCGGGATCCATGGGCTGTGCCGCTCGATCTGGAAGCCCAGGTCGCCCTGCTCGAA
>DASRGN010000060.1:0-35957 GCA_035651015.1 Pseudolabrys sp.
CTTGATCATCGCCATCTTGTCATCCACCGGAACGGCGCGCATATCGCGCCTGCCCTTCCCCTCGATATTAAGAGAACACCGGCCGGAGTCACCCCATCCGGCCGGTGTCTGAGATGTTACTTTCCGAGTTTGGCTAACGCGTCGGTCAGCTCCGGAACCGCCTGGTAGAGATCGGCCACCAGGCCATAATCGGCGACCTGGAAGATCGGCGCGTCCTCATCCTTATTGATTGCGACGATCACCTTGGAATCCTTCATGCCGGCAAGATGCTGAATCGCACCGGAAATCCCGATGGCGACGTAAAGCTCCGGCGCCACCACCTTGCCGGTCTGTCCGACCTGCCAGTCGTTCGGCGCATAGCCGGCGTCGACCGCGGCGCGCGAGGCGCCGACCGCCGCGCCGAGCTTGTCGGCGACCGGCTCGATGTATTTGGTGAAGTTCTCGCGGCTCTGCATGGCGCGGCCGCCGGAGATGATGATCTTCGCCGACGTGAGCTCGGGGCGATCCGACTTCGAGAGCTCCTCGCCGACGAAGGACGAGATCGCCGGATCGGCCGCGGCCGCCGCGGTCTCGACACCGGCCGAGCCGCCCTCGCCCGCAGCCTGGAACGCCGCGGTGCGCACGGTGATCACTTTCTTGGCGTCGGTCGACTTCACCGTCTGGATCGCGTTGCCGGCATAGATCGGCCGCTCATAGGTGTCGGGCGCCACCACCTTGGTGATGTCGGAGATCTGCATCACATCGAGCAGCGCGGCGACACGCGGCATCACATTCTTGCCCGTCGTGGTCGCCGGCGACACCAGCGCGTCGTACGCGCCGGCAACAGAGACGATGAGCGCGGCGAGTGGCTCCGCGAGCGCATGCTCGTAAGCCGGCGCATCCGCGAGCAGCACCTTGCTCACGCCGTTAAGCTTGGCGGCGGCGTCCGCCACCGCCTTGCAATCCTTGCCGGCGACGAGAACGTGCACATCGCCGCCGAGTGCCTTGGCCGCGGTGAGCGCCTTGAACGTCGCGTCGCGCAGCGTCTTGTTGTCGTGTTCAGCGAGAAGCAGCGTCGACATCAGAGCACTCCCGCTTCGTTCTTCAGCTTGCCGACGAGATCGGCGACCGAGGAAACCTTCACGCCGGCCTTGCGCTTCTCCGGCTCGATCGTCTTCACCACCTGCAAGCGCGGCTTGACGTCGACGCCGTAAGCATCGGGCGTCTTCTCTTCGATCGGCTTCTTCTTGGCCTTCATGATGTTCGGCAGGCTCGCGTAACGCGGCTCGTTGAGACGCAGATCCGTGGTGACGATCGCCGGCCCCTTGAGCTTCACCGTCTGCAGGCCGCCGTCGACCTCGCGGGTCACGGCAATGTCGCCGCCGTCGAGTGCGAGCTTCGAGGCGAAGGTGCCTTGCGGCCAACCGAGGAGCGCCGCCAGCATCTGGCCGGTCTGGTTGCAGTCGTCGTCGATCGCCTGCTTGCCGAGGATGACGAGACCGGGCTTTTCCGCCTCCACGATCGCCTTGAGGACCTTCGCCACCGCGAGCGGCTCCACCGGCGTGTCGCTTTTCACCAGAATGCCGCGATCGGCCCCCATAGCGAGCGCGGTGCGGATCGTTTCCGAGACCTGCGCCGGTCCGATCGACACCGCGACGATTTCCGTGGCCTTACCCGCTTCCTTGAGCCGGATCGCCTCCTCGACGGCAATCTCATCGAAGGGGTTCATCGACATTTTCACATTGGCGAGCTCGACGCCCGAGCCATCAGCCTTGACGCGAATTTTGACGTTGAAATCGACAACCCGTTTCACGGGGACGAGAATCTTCATGATTTTCAGTCAGCTCCGCCGGACTTGCACTAGTGCCCGCTTCCGAAGTTCGTGAGAAATCTCAGCAATCCCCCTGACACGAACTTCGGAAGCAAAGGGCACTAGCAAAATTTACGGCTTTAGTGCGGCTTATCGATTTGAGGTTCCTGATAGAAATTGCTGCACACGCTACAGGAACCTCAAATCGGCCGCACTAGCCCGGATTTGGTGCGGCGCACCCTAATAGCCGCCATTTTCAGGGTCAACGCTGCCTCGACAAGGCTTGCTCGACGAATTCGCAGACCTTCGCATCCGCGCGGTGCAACAGAAAGACGCGATCATCGGTTCCAAAACGGACGTCGAGCCCTTTGGCGCGATCGGCGCGCTTCACCATGGTGAGGCCGTCATCGAGATAGACCATCAGCGTGTCGGCATCCTGGCCGCGATCGATCACCAGTTCCCCGCCCTCCTCCGCGCTGACAACGTCAAACACATCGGGACGCGCGGTCATCAGGCAGTCGGCGCCGGCGTTCTTCTTGAAGGACTTCACCACGGGTCGGCCTTGAACGTCGCGATTGCCGCCCTCCACCCATGCGCATCCGCCTTGCGCGAAGAGCGGCTCGGCTTCGCCGCGGCGCGTCAGCGCCAGATTGATCTGCAAGCCGGCCGCGATCTTCGGATCGGGCTGGTCGTAACGCAGCCACACCGTCATCGCGCTTGTCGTCTGTTTTGGATGCGCACGCAGATGTGCCTGGTCGTAGACGCGACTGAAGCATGCAGTCTTGCCGGCAGCGCGCGGGAGCAAGTCGTCGAGCGGTGACGCAGCAGCCTGCACCGCCAGCGCGGCGAAGAGAAAGAGCAGTCCGAGGCCATGGGCTCGCATCGCGCTAACGGTTCTGTCCCGGCGCCCACAAAACGTCATCGGCACCCTTGCTGTTGGCATAGCGGCCGGCGACGAAGAGGAAATCGGATAGCCGGTTCACATATTTGAGCGACGGCGCACTCACCTCTTCTCCCGGCACATCGTGCAATTCGACCATCAGCCGTTCGGCGCGGCGGCAGACCGTGCGCGCCAGATGCAGGTACGCGGCGGCCGGGCGGCCGCCGGGAAGCACGAAGGAGCGCAGTGGCGCGAGATCGGCATTGAACCGGTCGATCTCCTGCTCGAGCCAATCGACTTGTGCGTCGGTGACCGTCAGGCGGGCGCCTCCGGGACCTTTTTCCGACAGGCACAGATCGGCCTCGACGTCGAAGAGATCGTTCTGGATGCGGCCAAGCGCAGCGTCGAAGGGGACATCATCCTGCGTGTGCAGGCGCACCAGCCCGAGGACCGCGTTGACCTCGTCCAGCGTGCCGTAGGAGGCGACACGCAGGTCATATTTCTTGCGCCGCTCGCCGCTGCCCAGCGACGTGGTGCCGTCGTCGCCCGTCCGGGTATAGATTCGATTGAGGACAACCATCGGAGCTCGTTGGAGAATCTGGGTTTGCCGTGGGGAACTTTAATGGTTATTCTAGCTTATCTCGCAGCACTAATCAGGGAGGGATCCCCCGTGCGTATCACGACCTTGGCTACGGCCGCGTTGTTCCTGTTCGTCGGCGCCATCGCGCCATTCGGTGCCGCCAAGGCGATGTTCTTCGGCTGCGACAGCCCCGGTTATCTGAACACGCTGCACCACTCGACTTACAGCTACAGCTACTCGGCGGCGAAGAAGAAGGCCAAGAGGCACAAAGTGACGAAGGACGAATATCTGCGCATTGCGCCCACCAAATAAGGCGCTCCTTCGACTGCTTTAGCGACCCATCACCCAGATCGTCGCCATGATCACAATGATGGCGACAAACTGCAGCAATACGCGCAGCCGCATGAGCTGCTGCGAGCGGTTCGGCGAGCCGCCGCGCATCATATTGGTGAGCCCGAGCACCAGCACGATGGCGACCGCGATGATCGCGAGCGGCACCAGATACGTCGACATGAACCCGGACATCGCGATCCCTTAGAGGTATTTGCGCAGATCCGCTGCCGCCTCGGCCGGCTTGCGCTTGAGATTGAACGGCGCGACGAAGTGGCCCTGCTTGTCCATCAGATAGACGAGCGCGGTGTGGTCCATGGTGTAGCCGCCGTCGATCGGCACCTTCTTGGCATAGACGCGATAGCTCTTCTCGATCGCAGTGATGGCCGGGAGGTCGCCGGTCAGGCCGCGCACATGCGGATCGAAGCTCGAAAGGTAGTCCTTGAGCTTATCAGGCGTGTCGCGCTCCGGGTCGACCGTGACAAACAGCGCGGCGGTGCGATCGGCATCCGGGCCGAGGGCGCGCATGACCTCCGATACCTCGAACAGCGTCGTCGGGCACACGTCGGGGCAGTTGGTGAAGCCGAAGAAGACGAGAAACGGCTTGCCCTTGAGATCCTGGTCGCTCGACGGCTTCCCGTTCTGATCGACCAGCGTGAACGGACCGCCGATCGAGGCAGCCGCCGGCGTGATCGGATTGGCGCCGCGGCCGACGACGAAGATCACACCGAGGAACAACACGAGACCGGCCAGAAACGCAGAGACGACGAGCGCGATACGGGACGTTCCGGCATTCATTGCCAAATCCACCTTATCGTTAGAAACACGCCGCCCACCCCGCGAGGAGCATCTCGTAAAACACGCTGGTTCCGTAATAGGCCCATAGCGCCAGCGCTCCACCGACCAGCGTCGCGGTCACCGCGCCGGCCAGCAGAATGAACGGACGCTGGGAAAGTTTTGTGGCCGCCAAAGTTGCCGGCATCGCGCGCTTCCGTTGATTTACCGCTGAGATAAGCCCGATCCGCCCCGGCGGCAACTGAACTTGCTCCGGACTTCTGTCATCATTTAGACCCGAAGTTGCCCCTAAACATTCCCGACGGCTCACCCCACCCGGGCGCCTGTTAACCATGCTGGTTGCCAAAGACTGACAACCGGCGTTGCGCCGGGGTCGTCCGTTGACGGAACGGGTTAAAGGCGGGTTAAGTAGCCTTAAAGCTGAAAAATCGCGGCCTGGAGGGCTCGAACAAATGCTTAAATCGGTGGCTTTCGGCGTGGCTTTCGGACTTGGGATCGCGGCCACGGCCGCGTTCGGCCAAGGCTTCCCACAACCTACCCAGGCACCAGCGGCAAAGCCGGCCACGGCGCCCACACCTGCCCCCGCTCCCGCCGCGGCGCCCACGCCGACGGCCAATGCGACCTGCGCTAACCCGAACGCGCTCGGCGTCTCTCGCGTGGTCGAGATCGACACCTCGAGCGGCCCGGGCTTCGGCTTCGAGCACTTCAAGG
The DNA here is from genome assembly GCA_035651015.1 of Pseudolabrys sp. Lineage (GTDB taxonomy): Bacteria > Pseudomonadota > Alphaproteobacteria > Rhizobiales > Xanthobacteraceae > Pseudolabrys. The sequence goes on from DASRGN010000060.1 coordinate 5,086, forward strand.
CCTACGACTTCCTCAAGGACAAGGAAGTTGTGCTCACCTTCGACGACGGTCCGTGGCCGGGCCACACGCCGGCGGTGCTCAAGGCGCTCGCCGACCAGTGCACCAAGGCGCTGTTCTTCCCGATCGGCAAACATGCCGGCTGGCATCCGGAAATCCTCAAGGAAGTCGTGGCCGCGGGCCACACCGTCGGCTCGCACACCTGGTCGCATGCCGACCTGATGGCGCTCGACGCCAAAAGCCCGGATGACGCCAAGGCGGAAATCGAGAAGGGCATCAGCGCGGTGTCGATCGCGCTCGGCAACAAGCCGATCGCTCCGTTCTTCCGCTTCCCGGCGCTGCGGCACCCGCCGGACATGCTGAAGTATCTGGCTGATCGCCACGTCGGCGTCTTCTCCACCGACATCGACTCATTCGATTTCAAGATCCACAAGCCGGATGCGGTCATTGCCTCGCTGTTCAAGAAGCTCGACAAGCGCGGCAAAGGCATCCTGCTGATGCACGATTTCCAGGAAGCCACCGCGAAGGCGATCCCGGAGATCCTCGCGAAGCTCAAGGCCGGCGGCTACAAGGTGGTGCAGATCACCGGCAAGACGCCGATCGAGCCGCTGCCCGAATACAACGAGATCGTGCTCAAGGAGATCGGTGGCGGCCTCGACACGGCGAAGCCGATGTCGAGCGTGATCAAGACCATCAGCGGCAACTGATCCCGCACCGTTTCGCTCAAAGCAAAGGCCGGCCGTCGCATGACGGCCGGCCTTTTGTTTTGATCGCGAATGCTGCTCTCGCCTCAACGGGGCTCAGGCACTTTCGCCTCCGCCCGCCGCGGCGTCAAACCTTCGGTGGTCACGTCAAGCATGCCGGCAAAGATGATCATCGGAAGCCAGAAGAACATGGGCATTTTTTTCTCCGCGTTTCGGTTCATCATGACAACCGACGGAAAAAGCCTGCTGTTCCTTAACTTCTGCGACAGGTGACAAGGAAGCTCGCGCTCTTGTGAGCGGCGGTGATGCAACCTCGATGAGCCCGGCAGCGGGCTGACCCTTGAACTCCTCGGGAAAACTTGGTTGAGACGAAGTCTCGCGGGAACGAGGAGCCGACATGACCAGCGCAGGAAATGGCCACGGCATGATCGCCGTCGACAAGATGGGCGCCAAGGTCCTGTTCGTGAATCCGGCGACATTCGCGACGGAGAAGGTGCTCGACGGCTTTCAGCGCACCGTCCACGAGCTCCTGGTGATGCCGAACGGCAGGACGGCCTATGTGCCGATCTTTGGCGATGGCATCCATGGCCGCAATCCCAACCCCGGCCATACACTGTGCGTCTTCGGCCTCGCGCGCCGCGAGCGGCTCGCCGACATCGACCTGTCGCCATATGTCGCGCCGCATACGCTGCGGCTGGCGCCGGACGGGCTCATCTATCTCACCTGTGAGAACAGCGCCGTGGTCGCGATCATCGACCCGCGGACCAACAAGGTCATCGGGTCGATCCCATCGGGCTCGACCAATGGCCATCGCCTGGTTATTTCGCCGGACGGCACGCGCATCTACACGGATAACGAAGAGGACCGCACCGTCTCCGTGCTCGACCTCCCCGGCCGCAAATTCCTCGGTAAGATCGAGACCCCGCAGGCGCTCGCCGGCATCGCCATTTCCGGCGACGGCCGCACCGTGGTCGCGGTCAGCGACGAGACGCCGGTGCTGTTCCTGATCGACACGCAGGCCGGCAAGGTCGCCCGCACGCTGCCGCTCAAGGACGTCCCCAAGCCGGCGCAGATCGCCCGCTACAAGGACGACTTCTCCCTGCTCTGCGTGACCAGCCTCAACAGCAACACGGTGAGCCTGATCGATCCGTCCTTCACCGAGCAGACCGCGATCAAGGTCGGCAGCCAACCGATGGACATGACGTTTCGCGGCGACGACTTGTTCATCGCCTGCCAGGGCGACGGCACGGTTCACGTGATCGACATCCCGGCGCGGCGGGCAAAGCAGAGCTTCGCCGCCGGCACCGGGTGCGAGTCGCTCGGATTTTTTTAGCGCTTAACTACTGCGCTAATTCGAAAGTCCCGCATTCGCCACCAGCACCGGCTGATCGCGATAGAGATCGGGAAGCAGCTTCTTCAGCTGCTCGATCTTCGGCTGATCGTTGATCACGATGTACGGATAGTTCGGGTTCTTCGCCAGGAAGTCCTGGTGATAGCCCTCGGCCGGATAGAACGTCTTCCCGGTCTCGATGCGCGTCACGATCGGCTTCTTGAAGATCTCCGTCTTGTCGAGCTGCGCGATGTAGGACTTGGCGATGTAAGCCTGCGCGCCATTCGTCGGAAAGATCGCCGAGCGATATTGCGTGCCGCTGTCCGGTCCCTGACGATTGAGCTGCGTCGGATCGTGCGCCACCGAGAAGTAGATCTGCAGGATGCGCCCATAGCTGATCTTGCGTGGATCGAAGGTGACGCGCACGGATTCGGCATGCCCCGTCCGGCCCATCGAGACGATGTCGTAATGCGCGGTTTTCTCCTCGCCACCGGCGTAGCCGGAGACCGCGTTGGTCACACCGTTGACGTGCTGAAACACGCCCTGCACGCCCCAGAAGCAGCCGCCGGCGAGCACCGCAGTCTCGAGTGCCGGCGCATCAGCGGCCGGCGCCGGATCGATGACCGGAGCGGGGATCGCATGAAACTCTTCGGCCGGAGCCACGCTCCCGGCGAACATCGCCGCGAGAAACACCAGCGCCGGAGCGCCGAGGGCGATCGCGATACGGCGGTGCAAGGAGATCGAGGTGCTGAGCAAATTCGTGAGTCGGACGGTCATTCTGTTCCCCATCATGCGCATGATGGCCCATCAGGCCACCGACGATTGGGCGGACCATAGCGCAACGACGTCAAACGCGCTCCGCATTCTTTTGTGAGGGCCGGCAAACCGCGTGTCACGAGCCCGTGATGCGCGCGGCAACGCGAGGGGAATAGAAGGCGACGGCGCTAGTGCCCCGAACCCGAAGTTCGCACTACAACTGCCGCGAGTCCGTTTGCGAACTTCGGGTTTAAAGGGGCACTAGAATCAATATGTTTGCTAGTGTCTTTTCGATTCCGAAGTTCGCACAGAATGTGCTGCAATGGTGGCGAGCTTCGGAACCGGGACACTAGCGTTCCGTGGCAGAATTTCTGCATTCGTCCCTCATAGATTGTCAGCGAGGAAAGCCATGACCGACACCCCACAAAGCCTTCAGGCCTCCGTCGCCCGGGCGATGCGCGAACATTGGCGCACCTTCCTCGTTGAGGGCATCATCCTCCTGGTGTTGGGCGTGCTCGCCATCCTGCTGCCGCCCTTCGCGACGCTCGGGATCACCATCCTGCTCGGATGGCTGTTCCTGATCAGCGGCGTCATGGGCCTGATCACGACGTTCATGGCGCGCGGCGCACCGGGCTTCTGGTGGTCACTTATCTCCGGGATTCTCGGCGTTATCGCCGGTCTTGTTCTGCTGATCACGCCGGGAAGCGGCGCAGTCTCGCTGACGCTCGTGCTGATCGCCTTCTTCATCGTCGAAGGCGTCGCCTCGATCCTGTATGCGTTCGATCACCGGGCGCAGCTGTCCGGCCGCTGGGAATGGATGGTGTTCAGCGGGATCGTCGATCTGGTGCTGGCGGTTCTGATCTTTGCCGGGCTGCCTGGCAGTGCCGCGTGGGCACTCGGGCTTCTCGTTGGCATCAATATGATATTCGGCGGCGCCGCGCTGATCGGCATCGCCTTGCACGCGCGGCAGGCTGCTTAAGGCAAGGCCTTCAGTGCACCGATAGCGCGAAGACGTCCCTCTCGCGCCGCGGCCGCGATGGTTGCGGCTTCGCCGGATCGTCAGCCAGGCTGCACAGCGCGGCCATGAGGATCATCGGATACCAGAACAACATCGGCATGGCTTACCCCCCGCCTGCTTGTTGATCGCAGGCAAGCATAGCCCACGAGACGTGCACGGACCGGTTGCGGCTTGCCTAAAATTGAATCGAATGCGTCAGGGTTTTGGCAGGCCGATTCCCTAAGCTCCGAAGCCCGAGCCCGGCTTTTTGTATTCCGGCCGCGGTGGGCTGAAGATGTCGAGCACGCGCGCGCCTTGCGGTCCCGCACGCATCGTATGCGGAACGTTGCCCGGCGTGCGCCAGAAATCGCCCTTCTTTACCGTGATCTCTTCGCCGCCCTGCACACGTACCGCGGTGCCTTCCAGCAGCACGCCCCACTGCTCTTCGGCATGGTGGTGCAGTTTGCCTTCAGCATTCGGCTCCAGCGTAACCACCGAGAGCATGGCATGCTCGCCAGCGAAGATCCGCGTATTCACGCCCGCGGCAAGCTCGCGCGCGATGCCGTCGCTCGGATTGTCGAGGTTGTGAAATTCGTTCTTCTGACTCATTTTTTTCTCCAGCGCCGCGGCAAAGTCATGCCGAGACGCCTGCAAGCATATCAAGCAATGATGCAGACGTCCGCCTACGCCGCTGCGCGGCTTCGGCGCGACAGCCTTCGCACGAACCGGCTTGCCGAGCCGAAGCGCCTATCTATCGCCCGCCTTCGCCAAGGCTTCGGCGGGCAACCTTCGCTGCGCGAGGCTGGCGCGCCAACCGCAGCTGCGGACCAGCGAAGGTTGGAGCGGGCGAAGGGAATCGAACCCTCGTATGCAGCTTGGGAAGCTGCCGTTCTACCATTGAACTACGCCCGCGCGAGGCCACCATAACCAAGCGCCGCCGCATCTCGCAAGGGCGTCAATTGTGCAGGCCTTACGCCACGTATTCCTTGCGCAGCCCGAGGACGTCGGCGTAGTCGGCGATCTCGCGCGGGCGGCCGATCAGATAGCCCTGCACCTCGTCGCAGCCCTCGCGCGCCAGGATGTCCAGCTGGTCTCGGGTCTCGACGCCTTCGGCGGTGACGCGGATGCGCAGCGCGTGCGCGAGCCCGATCACCGAATGTACGATCGCGACCGACTGTCGCGTCCGATAGAGATTGGCGATGAAGCCGCGGTCGATCTTGATCTTGTTGAAGGGGAACGCCTGCAGATAGGACAGCGAGGAATAGCCGGCGCCGAAATCGTCGAGCGCGATGCGCACACCGAGCGCCTGCAGGAGGCGTAGCGTCGTCAGCGCGCGCGCAAAGTCGTCGACGAGCACGCCCTCGGTCACCTCAATCTCCAGCCGGCCCGGATCAAGCCGCCCCTCGCGCAGGATGCGCTGCACGATTTGCGCCAGATCGCCGTGGCGGAACTGCACCGGCGAGACATTGACCGAGATCTGCAGCGGCTTCGGCCAGGTCGCGGCTTCCTCGCAAGCCTGCCACAGTGCCCACTCGCCGAAATCGACGATGTCGCCGGTTTCCTCGGCGAGCGGGATGAAGTCGCCGGGCAACACCAGCCCACGCGTCGGATGCTGCCAGCGCATCAGCGCCTCGAAGCCTGTGATCTCGCCGTCGACCGCCGCCTGCGGCTGATAATGCAGGCGCAGCTCGTTGCGCCGCAGCGCCGAGCGCAGGTCGAGCTGCAGCGCGCGCCGCTCGCGGCGCTTCTGCGCCAGCGCGGCGTCGAAGTACCGCACCGTGCCGCGGCTTTCCGCCTTGGCGAGATAGAGCGCGGCGTCGGCATTGGCGATGAGCGTCTCGGCGTCGCCACCATCGCGCGGAAACATGGCGACGCCGATCGACAGCCCGACGCGCACCTTACGATGATCGATGTCGGTCTCGCCGGCGACCATCGAGAACAGCCGGCCCGCGAGCGCGTCGGCGCTCTCCGGAAACTGCGCGCCCTCGAGGATGATGGCGAACTCATCGCCAGACAGGCGCGCCAGGAAGGCGCCTTCGGCGGCCGCCTGCATGCGCGTCGCCACTCGCTTGAGGAAAGCATCGCCGACACCGTGACCGAACTGATCGTTGATCTCCTTGAAGTGGTCGAAATCAATGCACAGCAGCGCGAAACTGCCGCGTCGCGCCGCCGCGCGTTGTAGAGCCTGCGCGAGCCGCTCGCCGAAGGCGGCGCGGTTGGGCAGATCGGTCAGCGCATCATGGTGCGCGAGATGCGCGATGCGGCGATCGGCCTGGCGGCGGTCGCTGATATCTTCATGGGTGCTGATCCAGTCGCCATTCGCGAGCGACCGGTTGGTGACGGCGATGGCGCGTCCTTCACGGTGCTCGAGGACGCGACTGACCGTGTGTCCGGAAGCCATCGCCGCCAACAGGTCGTCGCAATAATTCACCGGATCGGAGGCGAACGCACCGATCGCAAAGCGGTGCCCGATGACGTCGTTGAGGCTGGCGCCGCGCTTCACCACGTCGCGCGAGAGCCCATACATCTCGATGTAGCGATCGTTGTGCACGACGATGCGGTTGTCGCGATCGAACAGCACCACGCCCTGCGTCATGTTGTCGATGGCTGCAGCGAGACGGCGGTCGCGGTCGTTGAGGCGATCGACGAAGGAGCCGACAAGGCTCAGGCCGAGCACTGCGGTGGCGACGCCCGCGATCGCCATCGCCAACACGCCCGGCGCGATATGCCAGGGATCGATGATGCGCCCGGGGTCGGGAACGATCTCGATGGCGCCCATGGCGGTGAAATGGTGGGAAATGATCGCGGCCGTGAACAGCAGCGAGGCCGCGACATGCGCCGGCCTGCCCGGCCGCAGCGCCAGCACCAGTGCTGCGGCGCCGAGTAGCATGGCAAGCGCGATCGATAGTGCGACGAGATCGCGGTCCCACGCGATATAGCCCGGAAGCTCGACCGCGCTCATGCCGAGATAGTGCATGGAAGCGACGCCGCCGCCGACGATCGCGCCGCCGAGCGCCGCCGACCAGCCGGCGCCCCAGGCGGCTGCAACGGCGAGGCCGAAAGCCGTCACTGCCGCCGCGGCGATCAGCGAGAGCACCGTGAGTGCCAGATTATAGCCGATGATGACGCCGGGATCGTAAGCCAGCATGGCGATGAAATGCGTCGCCCAGATGCCGCAGCCACTGGCGGTGCCCGCCGTGAGCAGCCAGACGCCGCGCGTGCGTCCGCTGGCGCCACGCGCGCGCAGGAACAGCATCACGGCCGACAGGCTCGTCATGAAGCAGACGATGCCGGCGACGACGATCAACCGCCAATCGTGCTGACTGGCGATGCAGGCGAACACGCGAAACATCACACGAGCTCTCGGGTGCGTTCGGGGGGGACCGCGTTCGCGGGACAATCTACGCGGTGCTCGGCGATTGTGGAGTGCGCGTGTGGCGACGCCGGTCGGCGTAGTTAAGAAAGCTTTTGGCCGGCGCGCGAAGATTGATTAAGGCGGCGAAAGATGCGTGCGAAGGAAGTGAATGAAACAACGCAAATTGAAATGCTTGTGCGCACGAGTCGGTTGTCCGACATCGCGTGCAACGTCGAGGCTGTGGAGGAACCGCACTGTTCGTTATTTTTCCACACGCACGGACGGGCGGTCAGGCGGCGGTGCGTCGAAACCGGCTGAATTGGAAATGCTGGATCGCGCCGCCCGGCGTGGTGTGATCGTGCCGCCGCGTCTCGTCGAGCACAAAGGACGGGCCGAACACCGCCCCGAGCGAGGCGGCATCGTGCCGGACCACCGGCAAACCGCTGCAGCGCTCGGGCCCGTCAGGCGCGAAAGTCCCGACGATAAGCTGTCCGCCCGGCCGCAGCACTTGGCGAACGCGATCGGCGTAGGCCGCGCGATCGTCGGTCGCGGTGAGGAAGTGAAAGGCCGCGCGGTCGTGCCAGATGTCGTAGCTTTGCGGTGGCTCCCAGGTGGTGACGTCGGCGACGATCCAGTCGACCGCGCCGGCGCGCGCGCCGAGCCGCTCGCGCGTCTTGGAAAGTGCCTCGTCCGAGAGGTCGAGGACGCTGATCGAGCGGAAGCCCTCGTCGAGCAGCGCGTCGACCAGGCGTGATGCGCCGCCGCCGATGTCGATGATCGACGCGTCACGTCCAAGGCCGGTCGCGCGAATGAGATCGAGCGAGATCTCGGGCTTCTCCTGAAACCAGCTGACCCCGCGCTCGCCCTTGGTCTGATAAACGTTCTGCCAGTGGGCTTGTCGTTCGGCCGTAGTCATTTCCGTCCCTTCACCTTCCCGGGTCTGCCTCAATCAGCCGGCCGGCGGCTTGCCGGTATTGACCGCCAATTGCGCGGCGAAAGCCCGCCGGTAGGCCGGCCGCGCTTCGCCGCGCGCGACATAGCCGGCCAGGTTTGCGTATTCGTCCAGGATGCCCGATGGCCTCCAACCTGAGCAGCACCGACACCATCATCAGGTCGCCGGCGCTGAATCCACCGTCAAGCCAGTCGGCGTCGCCAAGGCGATCGGAGAGCTGGCGCATCCGGGCGCGGATGCGATCATCGACCAGAGGCAGGCGCTCCGCGGCCCAAGGCTTGTCGCCCTCCAGGATCTTTGCGGTCACGCGCTCGAGGATCGGCGGCTCCAATGTGTTGAGCGCGGCAAACATCCATGCGATCGCGCGGGCCCGGGCGTTGGCGTCAGCCGGAAGCAAGCCCGCATGGCGCTCGGCGATATGCAGCACGATCGCGCCCGTCTCGAACAATGCGAGATCGCCCTCCTCATAGGTCGGAATCTGGCCGAACGGATGCAGCGCCAGATGCGCACCTTCCTTCATCGCGCGAAACGACACCAGGCGGACTTCGTAAGGCTGGCCTACTTCTTCAAGCGCCCAGCGAACGCGCGTATCGCGTGCCAGTCCCTTGCCGCCATCGGGCGAGCGTTCAAAGGCGGTGATCATGATGGTCATCGTTGTTCCCTTGGCTTGCTCCAGGAGGCACCCGACCGGTGCTCTCTATGGAGAACGCTTGCGCGCGTTCTCCGCCGCGAGCGTGACGAATTTCGCCGCAGCCGGCGTCGCATCATGCTTGCGGTGAATGAGCCACATGGAGCTCGAGGTGCCCTTCGGTGACAGCGGACGACTGGCCACATTGCTCCCGGCGATACCCTGTAACGATGACGGCAGGATGGCGACGCCGAGCCCCGCCGCGACGAGGCCGAGGATGGTCGCGTTGCCGCGTGCCTCCTGCTCGATGCGTGGGGTGAACCCGGCTTTGCGGCACAGCGCCATCGCCTGGTCGTAGAGGCTGGTGCCGATGCCGCGCGGGAAAAACACGAAAGGCTCATCCACCAAGGCCTTGAGCGGCACGACGCGCTTCTTCGCCAAGGGATGATCGGCGCGCAGGAACGCCACCATCGGCTCGCGCGTCAGCTCGAGGGCGGCGATGCTATCGGGCAATGCGGGCTTGTCCGGGCTGCGGATGAAGCCGATCTGCAGGCGGCGCTCCGCCAGCGCATCGATCTGCGCGGTAGTCACCTGCTCCTCGAGCACGAGGCGAACGCCGGGCAGCGTCTTGCGGAACGCCAGGATCGTCCTCGCAAAGGGCGCCAGCAGCGGCGCCGACGGCACGAAGCCGATCTTCACTTCGCCGACTTCCCCACGTTGCGCTGCCCCGACGATTGCCGCGGCTCGCTCCGCCTGCGCGAGCGTCGCACGCGCCTCCGTGAGAAAGGCGCGGCCAGCTTCGGTGAGCTCGACGCGGCGGTTGCTGCGCTCGAACAGCGGCGCCTTGAGCAGCGCTTCCAACGCCTGGATCTGCTGGCTCAGGGGCGGCTGCGAGATCCCGAGCCGGGCCGCGGCGCGGCCGAAATGCAGCTCCTCGGCGAGCACGGTGAAATAGCGCAGATGCCGGAGCTCGATCATTCGTTTCGCATATCAATCATGACATAAATCATATTAGACACTATGAGATTGAATTCATAGCCTTTGCCACAATTCCGCGGTCATGCCCCGCGAAAGCCGGGCATCCAGTAATCACCTCGCGTCTCGGTGTTTACTGGATCGCCCGCCTTCGGGCGATGACGGCAGCAGCGCTGAGGAACGATCAGTATGGACGCGCGGACCAATCACGACACCTTCGATCCGGTTACGCTGGAGGTGTTCTGGAGCCGGCTCATCTCCATCGCCGACGAGGCCGCGGCGGGGCTGCTGCGCACCGCCTTCTCCACCATCGTGCGCGAGTCGAACGACTATGCCACGGTGCTGATGGACCGCGACGGCAACTCGGTATCGGAGAACACCGGCGGCATCGCCTCGTTCTCCTGCATTCTGCCGCGCACCACTAAGACCTTCCTGGAAAAATTCCCGGCCGAGACCTGGCAGCCCGGCGACTGCGTCATTACCAATGACCCGTGGCTCGCCACCGGGCATCTGCCTGATTTCACTTTCGTCTCGCCGATCTTCCGCAAAGGCAAGCTCGTCGGCTTCGCCGGCTCGATCGCGCATTCGCCCGATGTCGGCGGCGCGCTGTGGTCGGCCGACTGCCGCGAGCTGTTCGAGGAAGGCATCCGCATTCCGCCGTCGCGCTTCCTGCGTGCCGGCACGCGCAATGACGAGCTCGTCGACTTGATCCTCTCCAATGTTCGCGTGCCGCGGCAGGTGCTCGGCGACTTCGAGGCACAGGTGACCGCCAACGAAGTCTGCGTGCGCCGCGTCGAGGAGTTCCTCGAAGACGGCGGGCTCGACGACCTGCAGGGCCTGGCGCAGGCGATCCACCGCCGCGCCGACATCGCCATGCGCCGCGCCATCGCTGCCGTCCCCGACGGCACCTATCGCGCCACGCTCGATGCCGACGGTTTCGACGAGCAGAAGACGCATCTCGCCTGCGCCGTCACCATCGCCGGCGAGCGCATGCATATCGATTTTGCCGGCACCTCGCCGCAGATCGACCGCGGCATCAACTGCGTGTTCAACTATACGCACGCCTATTCGGTCTATCCGATCAAGTGCTCGCTCGATCCGTTCACGCCGCGCAACGAAGGCACTTATCAGGCGATCAGCGTGTCGGCGCCGGAAGGCACGATCCTCAATCCGCGCTTCCCGGCGCCGGTCGGCGCGCGGCAATTGACCGGGCATCTCCTCGCCGGCGTCATCTATCGCGCGCTCGCCGACATCATTCCCGACCGCATCATCGCCGATAGCGGCGCTGCGCCATCGATGCGCGCGCTGTTCTCCGGTCTCGACAAGAACGGCGACCGTTTCAGCCAGGTGCTGTTCGCGACCGGCGGCATGGGCGCCTCACCGCATCGCGACGGCCTGCCGACCACATCGTTTCCCACCAATGTCGGCGCCGGCTCGATCGAAGCCTTCGAGAGCGTCTCGCCGCTGGTCGTCTGGAAGAAGCAGCTGCGGCCCGATTCCGGCGGCGCCGGCCGGTTCCGCGGCGGGCTCGGCCAGGAGGCGGAGATCGAGGTGCGCGCGCCGACCCCGCTACGGCTTTCGCTCCTTTCTGATCGTCGCGACCATCCGGCACTGGGCGTGCGCGGCGGCGCGCCGGGGGCCGGCGCATTGATCGAGTTCGGCGACGGCACGCGCCCGCATCCGAAATCGCGCACCGTGATCGCACCCGGCGCGCGACTGCGCATGATCTATGCCGGCGGCGGCGGCTATGGCGACCCCAAGACGCGCGACCGCGCCGCGGTCGAGGCGGATCTGCGCGACGGCTATATCAGCGCTGACGCAGCGCGCAACGACTACGGTGTGAAGTAACATGACCGAGCGTTCCATCCGCATCGGCGTCGACGTCGGCGGCACCTTCACCGATCTGGTGCTGCACGATCCGCGCCGCGATCTCGTGCACACCGGCAAGCTTCTCACCACGCCGGACGATCCGAGCGAGGCCATCGTCAACGGCATCACCCGGCTCCTCCAGGAAAAATCGCTCGACGCCGCCGACGTGCACTCGATCGTGCACGGCACCACGCTGGTCACCAACACGGTGATCGAGCGCACCGGCGCCACCGTCGGGCTCCTCACCACCGCCGGCTTCCGCGACGTGATCGAGATCGGCCGCGAGACCCGCTACGACCTCTATGATCTCTTCCTCGAAGCGCCGCCGACCTTGGTGCCGCGCCACCGCCGCCGCGAGATCAACGAGCGCATCGACGTCGAGGGCAACGTGCTGCTGCCGCTCGACGAGCAGGGCGTCGCCAGCGTCGCGCGCGAGCTGGTCGAGCGCGACGGCGCCGAGGCGATCGCCATCTCCTTCCTGCATGCCTATCGCAATGCCGCGCATGAGCGGCGTGCCGCCGAGATCGTGCGCAAGCTCTATCCGTCACTGCCGCTAACGCTGTCCTCGCAGGTGGCGCCGGAGATTCGCGAGTTCGAGCGCACCTCGACCGCCTGCGCCAACGCTTATGTGCAGCCGCTGATGCGCCGCTATCTCGATCGCTTGGAGGCGCGGCTTGCCGGGATCGGCTTCATCGGCCGGCTTTATGTGATGCTTTCCGGCGGCGGCATCGCCGCCGTGCAGGAGGCGAAGGACTTCCCCATCCGCCTCATCGAATCCGGGCCAGCGGCCGGCGCCATGGCCTCCTCGTTCCTCGCCAAGCTCACCGGGCTCGACCGCGTCGTCTCCTTCGACATGGGCGGTACCACGGCGAAGATGTGCCTCGTCGAGCACGGCGCACCCGACCATAAGTTCGACTTCGAGGCCGGCCGTGTGCGCCGCTTCGTCAAGGGCTCGGGCCTGCCGCTGAAGGTCTCCGTGGTCGACATGATCGAGATCGGCGCCGGCGGCGGCTCCATCGCCCGCGTCGAGCCCGCCTCCGGGCTGATGAAGGTCGGCCCGCGCAGCGCCGGCGCCAAGCCCGGCCCGGTCTGTTACGGTCGCGGCGGCAAAGAGCCGACGGTGACCGACGCCGACCTCGTGCTCGGCCGGCTCAATCCGGATTATTTCCTCGGCGGCGAGATGCATCTCGATCTCGACGGCGTGCGCCGCGCGTTCAAGGACGGCGTGGCACAGGCGCTGAAGATGCAGACCATGGACTCAGCACTCGGCGTGCAGCGCATCGTCGACGAGACCATGGCGGCGGCGACCCGCATGCATCTGGCCGAAAAGGGCCGCGACCCACGCCGCTACACGCTGATCGCTTTCGGCGGTGCCGGCCCGGTGCACGCGTTCAACCTGGCGCGGCTTCTGAAGATGCAGCGCATCGTGGTGCCGCTCGGCGCCGGTGTTGCCTCCGCGCTCGGCTTCCTCGTCGCACCGCCGGCGACCGACATGGTGCGCAGCTACGTGGCGCGCCTCGAGCGTCTCGACTTCGCGCATGTCAATGCGCTGTTCGCCGCGATGATCGAGGAAGGCTCCAAGTTACTCCGCGAAGCCGGGGCCGATCCGAAAACAATCACGCTCAAGCCCACCGCCGACATGCGCCACGTTGGGCAAGGCTTTGAGATCCCGGTCCCGCTGCCGTCGACGACTCTCTCTGCCGAGCATCTGGCGGGAATGCGCGAGGCCTTCTTCAAGAGCTATCGCGAACGCTTCGGCCGCGTCGTCGAGGACGCGCCGATCGAAGCCCTGAGCTGGCGGCTCGCCTGCGTCGCGCCGGGCCAGGACATCCGCATCAAGCGATCGGGCAATGGCAGCGGCAACGCCGCACCGAAGCCGCACGCCACCCGCGAGGTACTGTTCGAAGGCATCGGCTCGCTGCCTTGCGCGGTGTACGACCGCTACACGCTGGCGCCGGGTGCGAGCTTCAATGGCCCCGCGCTGGTCGAGGAACGCGAGTCGACCTGCTGCATTGGGCCGGATTCGCACGTGCGGGTGGACGAGTTTCTGAATTTGGTGATTGAACTGGGGTAGTGGGCACCACCACTCGGCCTCGTCATTGCCGGGCCTGACCCGGTAATCCATCCATCTTCGCGAGAATGATGGATGCGCGGGTCAAGCCCGCGCATGACGGCGCTGAAGATTACTTCAACGCATCTTTCAACACCTTCGCCAACCGCACTCCCGCCTTCGCCAGCTGCTCCTTGACGATCTCCTTGGCCCGCTCGTCATAGCTCGCGTCGATCTTGTAGAGCTTCGACGGCCCGCCGCAGCGCGGATCCGGTTTTCCGTCGCGTTCGCGGAACGTGTACGTGGTCTTCTCCGGCGGATGGTCGATGACGCCGGCGTAGATGCTGGCCTTGGCGACCTTGTAGGATTCGTTTGCCCAATCGGCCACGCTGCCGGTTGACCACTTGCGTTTGTTCGCTGTCGTCGCAAGCCGCTCCAAATGGTCTGCCGCCTCGTCGGCGCCCTTCCCCAGCGCCTTCTCCACGAGCGTCGTATCCCAATGCGACCGCAGCCGCACCGGCGCGGCTTTCGTCACCACGATGCCGATGCACTGGCCGCCGAAGTCGGACTTGCCGGTCTCCGGATCGGTGCGCGCGATCACATTGAGCGGCTGGTGCAGATCGGCGACGAGATGCAGCAGATATTTCAACGCCAGCAGCCGTTCGTCCGGGTCGGCCGACTTGTCGGCGAGCTCTTTGCGAAACTGTTCGATCTTGTCGACGATGCAGTCCGGCGATGGGCCCTGGCTGGCGAGCCCCTCGAATTCCGGATGCTCGCAGGCCTTGGCGAGATTTGGGTTGTCGTAGTCGAGCGCCAGGTCATGCCAGCTCTCGGTGATCTTGCGGCCTTCCGGATTGCGGTCGCGATAGCGGTCGGCCCATAGCGCCTCGTCGGTGAGCGAGCTGCTGCCATAGCGGTTGTCGTCGGGGCCGAGCATGCCGTTGATCTTGTCGAGCGTCGGCAGGCTGTCGGACTGCAGAATGTTGATGGCGAGGAGCGCGACGATCTTGTGCGCTTCATCGCCCCAGCAGAATGCCGGCGTGCAACCGGAGACGACGAGCAATGCGGCGACAGCAATGCGGATGATGGGCGCGATCACGCTCGTCCTCGTCGGCACACGTGCGTCACTGCGCCGTGATCCCGAGCTCCTTGATGATGCGACCCCACTTGTCCGCGTCCTTGCGTGTGAGCGCGCCCAATTCCTCGGGCGTCGATTTGGCGACCTCGACCGCGATGTCCGCCATCCTCTGCTTCACCTCGGGCAAAAACAAAATACGGCTGATCTCGCTGTTGAGCTTGCTGACGATGTCGCGCGGCATGCCCGCGGGTCCGAAGGCGCCGTACCACACCGCCATCTCGAAGCCGGGCACCGTTTCCTCCACCGTCGGCACGTCCGGCAGCAACTCCGAGCGCTTGCCTTCGGTCACGGCCAGGAGTCGCAGCGCACCGCTTTTGACATGCGGCAGGCTCTGCGTGCCGGCGGTGAAGAACAGCTGACACTGTCCGCCGACCGTCCCGGTGACCGCCGGCGCACCGCCGCGATACGGCACGTGCACCATCTGCACGCCGGTCATCTTCTCGAACAGCGCGCCGCACAGGTGATTGGTCGAGCCGGCGCCCGCCGAGGCATAGGCGATCTTGCCAGGATTGGCTTTGGCGTAATCGATGAACTCCTGCACCGTCTTCGCCGGGATCGACGGGTGGATCACCATGGTGTTGGTCACGTAGGCGAGCATGGCGATCGGCGAGAAATCCTTCACCCCGTCGAATGGCATCGAGGCGAACAGAGCGTGGTTCATGGTGTGCACGCTCATGGTGTTGAACAGGAAGGTGTAGCCGTCGGGCGCCGCATGCGCGACGATCGCGGTGCCGATATTCCCCGAGGCGCCGGTGCGGTTCTCGATGACCACGGGATGTCCGAGCGACTGCTGCAGATAGCCGCCGACGAGCCGCGCCAGGATGTCGGTCGAGCCGCCGGCTGCGAACGGCACGATCAGCGTGATGTTGTGCGTCGGATAGGCGCCTTGCGCAAAGCTCCGGCCGGCGGACGCGCAAGCGGCAAGCCCGGCCAGGCTCGTGAGCACGACTCTGCGGGTCGGCAATGACATCATGGTCTCCGGTGTTCACGCCCTTATGGGTAAGTTTGTCAGATCGCCCGCTGCAGCGTAAGGCTTCCCGCTTCCTCGTGACGGAATGGCGCATGTCCTTCGACTTCACCACACGCCCGGAAATCCGCGGCACCTTCGGCGCCGTCGCCACCACCCACTGGATCGCCAGCGCGGTCGCCATGTCGGTGCTCGAGCGCGGCGGCAATGCCTTCGACGCCGCGGCGGCCGCCGGCTTCGTGCTGCAGATCATCGAGCCGCATCTGGTCGGTCCCGGCGGCGACGTCCCGATCATTCTCAAGCCGTGGGACGCGTCCGAGCCGATCGTCATCTGCGGCCAGGGACCCTACCCGGCCTTGGCGACGCCCGAGCGGTTCGCTTCGCTCGGTCTCAAGCAGGTGCCGGGAACGGGGCTTCTCCCCGCCGTGGTGCCGGGCTCGTTCGACGCCTGGATGCTGCTCTTGCGCGACTACGGCACCTGGACGCTCGCCGACATCCTCGCGCCCGCCATCGGCTATGCTGAGAACGGCTATCCGGTGCTGCCGCGCGTCGCCGCCTCGATCCTTGCGGCGAAAGACTTCTTTACCAAGGAATGGCCGAGCTCCGCCGCAGTGTGGCTGCCGCACGGCGAGGTGCCGAGGCCGCGCGCCCTGCATCGCACGCCCGACACCGCCGCCACGTATCGCCGCATCGTCGCCGAGGCACAGTCGGCCGGCAGCGATCGCCAGGCCCAGATCGAGAAGGCGCGCGACACTTATTATCGCGGCTTCGTCGCCGAGGCGGTCGATCGCTTCTATCGCACCGAGCTGATGGATTCGACCGGTCTCCGCAACAGCGGTTTCCTGCGCGGCGACGACCTCGCGCGCTATCGCGCGCGCACCGAGGAGACAGTGTCGCGGCGCTATCGCGACGTCGTCGTGCACAAGACCGGACCGTGGGGGCAAGGCCCCGTCGCGCTCGAAGTGCTGGCGCTGCTCGAGGGCTTCGATCTCGACGCCATGGAGCCCGCCGGCGAGCGCTTCCTGCACACCGTCGTCGAGTGCCTCAAGCTCGGCTATGCGGACCGCGAGGTGTTCTACGGCGATCCGGACTTCGTCGACGTGCCGCTCACAACACTCCTCTCCGAAGATTACGCCGCGGCACGCCGCAAGCTCGTCACCGACAAGGCCTCCCCCGAGATGCGCCCCGGCGACCTGCCTGGCGCCGCCGAGCGCATGCGCCGCGTGCTGGCGATGGCCGGCGCGGAAAAACCTGCCATCGACATCGGGCAAGGCGAGCCGACCTTCGCGCCGTTGCCGGTCGAATGGGGCGACACGGTGCACATCGACGTCGTCGACCGCTTCGGCAACATGCTTGCGGCGACGCCGTCCGGCGGCTGGCTGCAGAGCTCGCCCGCCGTGCCTGGCCTCGGCTTCGCCATTACAACCCGCGGGCAGATGGGCTGGCTCGAAGAAGGCCATCCCTCGACCGTGCGGCCGGGTGCGCGCCCGCGCACCACGCTGACGCCGACCTTGGTGACGCGCGGCGGAGAGGCTTATCTCGCCATGGGAACGCCTGGCGGCGACCAGCAGGACCAGTGGACGCTGACGGTGCTGCTGCGGCATCTGCATCACGGGCTCGACCTGCAGTCAGCGATCGACCTGCCGCTGTTCACCAGCCGGCACTTTCCGCAGTCGTTCTATCCGCGAACGATCGAGCCCAACCGCCTGCTCATCGAGGACCGCGTCGGCGAAGCGACGATCGCGGCGCTGCGTCAGCGTGGCCACGACGTGCTGGTGCAAGGTCCGTGGTCGCTCGGCCGCGTCTGCGCGGCTGGGCGCAAGGACGGCATGGTTTTCGCCGCGGCAACGCCGCGACTGATGCAGGCCTATGCGATCGGGCGTTAGCGGGCTTGACCCACGCCTCCATCACTCTTGAAAATGGCACTGACAATGACGGAACCTACATCATGAGCCAGACCACCAGTTCGCACCCGGCCCTTTCGGCCACTGACGGGATCGCCACCAGCACTGCTGATGTCGCGCTGCTGATCGGACGCATCCTGCTCGCCTGGATCTTCATCCGCAGCGGGTACGGCAAGATCTTCGACATTCCCGCTTACGCCGCAACCTTCCCGCCGCGCGGCCTGCCCTATTTTCTGGCTTACATCTCGGTGCCGGCGGAATTCTTCGGCGGGCTCGCGATCCTGTTCGGTTTCGCCACGCGCTATTTCGTCGGCATCATGATCGTCTTCATGCTGGTCGCCACGTTGAGCTCGCACCGCTACTGGGAATTTTCCGGACCGCAGCTGCGCGTGCAGGAGATGAACTTCTACAAGAACATGGCGATGCTCGGCGCCTTCTTCCTCCTGTTCGTCACCGGCGCCGGCCGCATCAGCATCGATCGCTGGCTCAGCCGCCGAGGCAACGGCTGAAGACAGCTAGCTCCGGCAGCACGACGCAGCCGGCCCACCCGCACGTTCCGCCTGAATCGGCGGACACGGCACCGAGCCGTACGAGCAGAACACGCAGCAGTCGCCGGGCTTCGGCTTGAGCCTGGCGCCGCAGCCGCTGCACACATAGAAAAATTGGCACGCGTCGGTCGGCATTGTCTCGACCTTGGCCGTGGCGCAATGCGGGCATGTGATCGTCGATTGCAAGATCATGGCGTTATCGGTCCTGCGTCGAGGCTGCGCTGTTTGATGGTCACGTGCAAAGAATGCAATCCTGCGACGACGACTGGAGCAAGGTCTTTATCATGCGCGCAATCACGAAGTCGCGAACTAGCGGCTGACGATTGGGTCGTCGGCAGCGCCGCGGCGCGCCGCACATCCACTCCGATCGTTCCCCCATCTCAGAACATTTGATCACCGACCGAAAGCGCGAATCAACTGCGTTGCAACATGAGCGTTCTGTAATCCGCTGGAACAAACTTCTCGCAGCAAATGTTTTTATGCCCGGGTACGGGGCTCGTGCATTCGTATTTCGTACGCCGGTACCCCAATGATCGATCACGACAAGCCATCTCGCGAAATTGCCTCCCCATCGCAGAGTGATGGCGCGCGTTCGTCAAATCAATTTCAGATGCTCGTCGACGGCGTTCGCGAATATGCGATCTATATGATCGACCTGCATGGACATGTCATGAGCTGGAATAGCGGCGCCGCCCGCATCAAAGGTTACACCAGCGAGGAAATTGTCGGCCAGCACTTCTCGATCTTCTACACCGATGCGGATCGCCAAAAAGGCATTCCGAGCATGGCCTTGGAGCAGGCGGCCAAGCAGGGAAAATTCGAGGCCGAAGGCTGGCGCAGACGAAAAGACGGATCGGAATTCTGGGCAAATGCGGTCATCAATCCGCTCTATGACGAGGACGGGAAGCTGTTTGCGTTCGCCAAGATCACGCGCGATCTCACTGAAAGGCACGAAGCGCAACAGCTGACGGAGCAAGCTCGCGAGCGCATGCTGCAAGCACAAAAAATGGAAGCTGTCGGCCAACTAACCGGCGGCATCGCACATGATTTCAACAACCTGCTGACGGTCATCATTGGCAACTTGCAGAGCGCTCAACAGAATGCCCAGTCGGCACAGCCCTCGTTGACTCGGCAACAGCGCTCCATCGCTGCGGCTTTGCGCGGCGCCCAACGCGCTGCGACGCTGACGCAGCGCCTGCTTGCGTTCTCACGGCAGCAGCCACTCAACCCGAAACCGCTCGACCTGAACAAGTTCATCGCAGCCGAGGTCGAGTTTCTGCAACGCAGCCTCGGGGAGACGATCGAGGTCCTCGCGGTCGGCGGCGCCGGTGTTTGGCCGGTGGAGGCGGATCAGAACCAGCTCGAAGCGGCGCTGCTCAATCTGGCGGTCAATGCGCGCGACGCCATCGGGGACAAACCGGGCGGCAAGCTGACCATAGAGACCAGCAATGCCTTTCTCGATGAGGATTATTGCAGCGTCAATCCCGAGGTGCGAGCGGGGCAATATGTATTGCTTGCGGTCACCGACAACGGAGCGGGAATGAAAAAGGAGCTGATCGAGCGTGTCTTCGAACCATTCTTCACGACAAAATCGCCGGGGCAAGGCACCGGTCTTGGCCTCAGCCAAGTGTACGGCTTCATCAAGCAATCCGGCGGCCACATCAAGATTTACAGCGAACCGGGGCAAGGCACGACCGTCAAAATCTATCTGGCCAGACTGGAAAACGCGCCGTCTGTCGATGAGCCGGAGGACCTGCAAACATCCGCCGATGGCGAACGAGGCGAGATGATCCTGATCGTTGAAGATGATGTAGATGTGCGGTCTTTTCTGGTCGAAACGCTGCGCGATCTCGATTACGGCGTGCTGGCTGCGCATGATGCAGTCGCCGCGCTCGGCTTCATCCAACAGCGCGAGGTTCGCATCGATCTCATGCTGACCGATGTCGTGCTGCCGGGCATGACTGGACGCGATCTTGCGCACGAAGCGCTCAAGGCGCGACCCGATCTGAACGTCCTGTTCATGACCGGCTATTCGCGCAACGCGATTGTTCATCAAGGCCGCCTCGATTCGGGCGTCGAACTGATCCAAAAGCCGCTCACGCAGGAGCAACTGGCGATGCGAATCCGAAATTTATTGGATCAGCGGCCGAAGCCGATTTAACCATCGGTCTCGTCGATTGGATCACGCAGCACCGGGATCAGAAACGCGGCGAGCGAAACACCGACGCGTTCGTCCGCGGCGCCATACCAGCCTTCCTCGTGCAGCAGGTTCATCGTGCCGAGACAACGGCCGGCATCGACGACGGGCACGTTGAGCACCGAACCCAGCCCCAATCTCAGAATTGTTTCGTGGTCATCGAAGGCGGAACGGATGTCGGCGGCGTTGGTGCCGCGAAACACCTGCATGTCGCGCAACACCCGGTCGCTCCATGCCGTCGCCTTCTTCTGCTTGCGTCCGCCGGTCGGATAAACCTGTGGCATATTGCTAAAGATGCGCTCGACTTCGTCGTGCGCGCTCTCATAGCGCATCACCGTGAACAGCCGATGGCCGATGACCTCGGCGCTCACTTTCTCCAGCGCAATGCAGAGCACGCGCGGCTGATCATTGGCGCGCTGCGCCTGCGCAAGCTGCTGCAGATCGTCGGGCGAGAGCGCGCGGCGCAAGGCGGGCAAATGCCGTCCCTACATCTTGATGCCGCGGTCGCGGATGATCTTGCTCCACTTGGCAGTCTCCGCCTTGTAATAGGCCGGAAACTCCTCAGGCGTGCCGCCGACGATGATGGCGCCCTGCTTCACCAGCGCGTCGCGCACATCGGGCGACTTCAGCGCGTTCAACATGGCGCCGCTGATCTTCTTGACCAGATCGGGCGCCATGCCGGCCGGCGCGAACATCGAGATGTCGGTCGAGGATTGGAAACCAGCCAGCCCCGATTCCGCAATCGTCGGCACCTGCGGCGCCTCCGCCACCCGATCCGTGGTGCTCACCGCGAGCAGGCGGATCTTGTCGCTCGCCGCCATCGGCAGCGCCACCACGGCATCGACAAATCCGACATTCACCTGGCCGGCGATCAGCGCCTGCAGGGCGGGCCCGCCGCCGCGATACGGCACATGCAGCATTCGGAAATTGCCGAGCGCCATCAGCAGCTCGGCGGCGAGATGGCTGGAGCTGCCGGGGCCGGAGGATTCGAAGCTCACACCATCCGGCTGGCGCGCGCGCACATAGGCGAGATAATCGGCGAAGGTCTTCACCGGCACCGAAGGATGCGCGCAGAGGAACTGCGGGCTGCGCACCACGAGGCCGATCGGCGTGAGCTGCTTCTCCTGGTCGTAGGGCAGCTTCTCGAACAGGTACGGCGCCATCGCATAGGTGCTGTTGGTGCCGACAAGCAGCGTGTAGCCGTCCGGCGCCGCCTGCGCGACGATGCCGTGGCCGAGCGTGCCCGAAGCGCCCGGCCGATTATCGACGATGATCGTCTGCCCGAGCTCGACGCCCATGCGCTGCGCCAGCACGCGCCCGACCACGTCGGTGATGCCGCCGGGCGGCCACGGCACGATGATCCGCATCGCACGCGAGCCAAGCTGTGCACGGGAGGATGTCGCCTCCACGGCGAACGCCGCGGCAGCACCGCTCAGTATCGTGCGACGGGAAAACAGACTCATCACGCATCTCCTCTACGCGGGCAGCCCAGTCATGTGTAAGCCAACAATTGAACCATGGGGAGCTTCCTGCGACAATTGCGCATCCCGCGACGGCGCTCTGCGCCTAGCGCCCTATTCAAATCAGGTTCCGGAATGACACGACTCCTTGCCGACCGCGTGGTCGGGCTGAAGCCTTCGGCCACCGTGGAAATGACTGAGCGCGTGCGCGCCGCGCGCGCCGCGGGCCGCAAGATCATCGGTCTCTCCAGCGGCGATCCGAACATCCAGACCGACGCGCGGATCATCGAGGCCGCCGAGCGTGCCATGCGCGGCGGCGACACGCATTACGGGCCGCCGGCCGGCCTGCCGGCGCTGCGCGAGGCCATCGTCGCGCGCGAGGCGAAGCGCTCGGGCGTCGCTTACGACGCGGCCGACGTCATCGTCACGCCGGGCGGCAAGTTTGCGCTGCTCACCGCGCTGATGGGCGTTGTACAGGCCGGCGACGAGGTACTGGTGCCGGAGCCCGGCTGGGTCAGCTACGGACCGTGCGTACGGCTCTGCGGCGGCACGCCGATCGGCATTTCCATGCTCGACCGCATCGATGCGGCCGCGCTCGAGCGCGTGGTGACGCCGCGCACCGTGGCGATCATCGTCAACTCGCCGGTCAATCCGACCGGCCGCGTCTTTTCCGAAAGCGAGATCGCGTCGCTGCTGGCGTTCGCGACCAAGCACGATCTCTGGATCCTGTTCGACCAGGTCTATTCCGACCTGCTCTATGAAGGCATTTTCCCGACGCCGGCGCGCCTGCCCGGCGCCAAGGAGCGCGTCTTCATCATCGACAGCCTGTCGAAGACCTTCGGCATGACCGGCTGGCGGCTCGGCGCACTGATCACCCCGCCCGGACTCGCCAAGACGATCCTCAAATTCATCCAGCACTCGGTCTATTGCGTGCCCGGCTTCGTGCAGGCCGCGGGCATCACCGCGCTCTCCTTGTTCGACGAGCTCGTGCCGCATTACCGGAAAATGTTCCGCACACGGCTCGAGACCGCGGCGCGCGGCCTGTCCACCGTGCGCGGCATCACCTGCGACATCCCGCCGGCGACGTTTTATCTGTTCCCAGCGGTCGCCGCGCCCGACACCGCCGTCGCCAAGCGCTGGCTCGACGAGATCGACGTCGCCACCGTTCCCGGCTCGTCGTTCGGAAGCTCCGGTGCCGGACATCTGCGGCTGTCGCTGACCTGCTCCGACCGCGAACTCGACGAGGCGCTCACGCGGATCGCAAGGATCGGGATCGCGGCGTAGCCCGCTCGGGTCGGCCTGTATCCTCATGCTGAGGAGCGAGCGCAGCTCGCGTCTCGAAGCATGAGGCCACTGCAGTTGCGGCCATCCTTCGAGACGCCGCGCTACGCGCGGCTCCTCAGGATGAGGTCCCGGGCTGTTGCCAGCGATCGACGCTAAGCCACCGCGACGCGGCCTTCGCTGAGCACGATGCGGATCAAGTCGGCGGCGTTTTTGGCGCCGAGCTTGTCCATGATGCGCGCGCGATGGATCTCGATCGTCCGCGGCGAGATGCCGAGCGCGCGGCCGGCTTCCTTGCTCGACGCGCCCGCGACGATCTGCTCGAGAACGTCGCGCTCGCGCGCGGTGAGCGGCTCCATGCCGGGGAAATGCAGCGATCGCACGCCCGACGACGGCGCCTCCGGCTTCTTGCGCATCGACGCGGCGATCGCCTCGCGCACGCGCTGTACCACTTCGCTGCCGCGGAACGGCTTCTGGATGAAATCGAGGGCGCCGTTCTTGATCGCCTCGACCGCCATCGGGATGTCGCCGGCGCCGGAGATGATGAAGATCGGCATCGCCCGCTCGTTGGCGCGCAGCTCCTTGAGCACCATCAGGCCGGATGGTCCGGGAATGTGTACGTCGAGGATGATGCAGGCCGGCGTCGCATCGCGCATCGAGGCGAGCAGCGCCGGGCCGTCGGCGAAGCACACGACCTCGTAGTCGGCCCCGGCGAGCACGATGCGCAGCATCTCGCGGACGGCAGGATCGTCGTCCACGATGAAAATCTGATCGGAGTGCGAGGTTCCGTTGGCAGTCACTGATCCGTCCCCTTAACCAGTTGCAGCATAGCCAGGAGTTGTGGATGGACCCGAAGCACAATCGCTAAAATTGAGTCGAACGACTTATGCGCCTGTAATTCCATGATCTTTTCTTCTTTTTCGCGATCGAAACGGCACTCCGCGGGCGCTTCGAGTATCGGTATTTCTCCCTACGGCATTGCTAACGCCGAGAAAGGATTGTGGCCGTAAAACCCATGACACGCCGGCACGAAGAGGCCGGCGCCAAAAAACCAAGGGCGTCAGTCATGCGTATCGCCATCGTCGACTCCAGCCGCACCGTCCTTCGCATCCTGCAGACCATGCTGGAGCAGTGGAAGCACGAAGTCGTCACCTTCACCGACGGCGCCGAGGCCATCGAACATCTGCGCACGCATGACGACATCTCCGCCCTGATCACCAGCGCCGAGCCGACCTCCATGCATGGCGTCGACGTCGTCGCGGCCGCGCGCCGGCTCTGCGGCAACAAGCGCGCGCTCTACATCGTGCTGATGTCGTCGAATAGCGAGCAGACCGACATCGTCAGAGCGCTGGACCACGGCGCCGACGACTTCATGCAAAAGCCGCCGCAGCGCGAAGAGTTGTGCGCTCGTCTGCGCGTCGCCGAGCGCGTCACCGCCATGCAGCGCGAGATCGCGCGCTACGCCTACACCGACACGCTCACCGGGCTGGCCAACCGCCGCGCTTTCTTCGAGGCCGCACAGGACTATTGCGAAAGCGCTCGTGCCGGCGCCGCGGTCTCGGCGATCATGCTCGACATCGATCACTTCAAGGCGATCAACGACACGCTCGGCCACGACGCAGGCGATGTGGTGCTGTGGTCGACCGCCGCCAAGCTCAACGGCCACGACGCGCTCGCCGGCCGGCTCGGCGGCGAAGAGTTCTGCATGCTGATCAACGGCAATATGACCGACGCGATCATGGTTGCGGAAAAACTCCGCAACAAAATCGCCGGCACGCCCGAGCGGGTCGGCGACAAGACCGTCACCGTCACCTGCAGCTTCGGTGTCACCGAATGGCAGCCGGGCGACAGCATCGATCGCCTGATCCGCCGCGCCGACAGCGCGCTCTACAAGGCCAAGCACGGTGGCCGCAATCGTGTGGTGGCGCTGGCCGGCGCGACCATCTTCGATCACGACGATCTCTGGCCGCGTGGCGCTCGGGGGACCGCGCGGCCTGACGACAAAATGCCCTGCCACTGACAGGACTCAGAGGACAGAGATCAGTAATCAGAAGAACCACGTCTGATCCCTGAGTTCTGATCACTGACTTCTGATCCCTGATTACCCTGTGCCCAGAAACGTCCCTGCAAACGACCACTTGCGCTGGCCGAAATAACTCCGGTCAGCGTTTTTCTTTTCTGCGAAGTCACGTTTATAGTCGCGCGCGGATCGCGGGATAAACCTGACATGCAAAGGAAAGCCGCCGTCGTCGGCGCGCTCGGCGTCATCGGCCGCTATATCGTCGAACGGCTGCTCGCAGAGCCCGATTGGGACATCGTCGGCCTGTCGCGGCGCGCGCAGCCAGACAGCAAGCGCTATCGCCATATCGCGGTCGATCTGCTCGACGCCGAGGACACGCAACGCAAGCTCGCCCCACTCACCGACGTCACCCACATTTTCTACGCTGCGTTCCAGGCGAGCGCGGGCCGCGCCGCGAATTTCGCGGCCAACGTCGCTCCCAATCGCGGCATGCTGGTGAACGCGGTCAGTGCCATCAGCGGCGCCGCGCCGTCACTAAAGCGCGTGGTGCTGGTCACAGGCACGAAATATTACGGCGTGCATCTCGGCCCGCTGAAGACGCCGATGCGCGAGACCGATCCGCGTCACGCCGGCCCGAACTACTATTTCGATCAGATCGACTGGCTCGCCGCCTATCGACACGGCAAGGCGTGGGACTGGGTCGAGCTGCGCCCGCAGACGCTCTGCGGCTTCGCGCCGGGCTCCCCGATGAGCATCGTCCCGGCCATTGCGGTTTACGCGGCGATTTCCAAAGAGCTCGGTCAGCCGCTGCGGTTTCCCGGCAAGCCCGGCGCCTACGGCTCGATCTACCAGGTGACGGAATCGACGCATTTCGCGGACGCGGCGCTGTGGGCGGCGACCGAGCCCCGCTGCGCCAATGAGGCGTTCAACATCACCAATGGCGACTATTTTCGCTGGCGCAATGTTTGGCCGAAAATCGCCGACGCCTTCGAGATGCCGGCGGGCGATCCACAGACGATCTCGCTTACGCAGCAGATGGCCGACAAGGCGTCGCTATGGGAGCAGATGACGCGCGAATACAAGCTGCAACCGCTGCGCTACGCGGATCTCGTCGCCTGGCCGTTCGCGGATTACGTGTTCGGCGCCGACTGGGACGTCATGTCGGACGTGACCAAGTCGCGGCTTTATGGCTTCCACCAGGTCGTCGACAGCGAGGCGATGTTCGTCCGCCTGCTGCGCCGTTTTCGCGATGAGCACATTGTGCCGTAAAACGGGCTCAAACGCTGCTGCGCTCGCGCGCCGCTGATCGCGGCTTGGCGCGGTCGGTCTTGCCGGCGCCGGCCAGCTTGTTGACCAGCTCCGTGTCATTCGCGAGCTCGGACGCGGAGCCGGAATAGACGACCTTGCCGTCGTCGAGGACGTAGGCGCGGTCGGCGATCGAGAGGCAGAGCGGCGCGTTCTGCTCGATCAGCAGCACTGACAAGCCCTCCTCGCGCATGCGCTGGACCACCCGCATCACCTCCTTGACGATGAGCGGCGCGAGACCCTGCGACGGCTCGTCGAGCAGCATGAGACGCGGGTTGAGCAGCAGGGGCCGGGCGATCGCCAGCATCTCCTGCTCCCCGCCGGAGAGCTGGCGGCCGAGTTGCGCGCGGCGTTCGGCCAGGCGCGGGAAGAGGGTGAACACGCGCTCGAGCGTCCATGGCCCCGGCCGCGCCTGCGGCACCTTCAGGTTCTCCAACACGCTGAGGCCACCGAAGATCTTGCGCCCCTCCGGCACATAGCCGACGCCGAGCTCGGCGATGCGATGCGTCGGCCAACGGGTGGTGTCGCGCCCGAAGATCTCGATCTTGCCTATGCGCGCCGGGGTGAGCCCCATCAGACTGCGTACAGTCGTCGTCTTGCCGGCGCCATTGCGGCCGAGCACGGCAACGATCTCGCCCTCGGTCATCTCGAGCGATACCCCATGCAGGATATGGCTCTTGCCGTAGAACGAGTGGATGTCCTGGGTTTTAAGAACGACGCTCATTCGGCGGTCCCGAGATACGCAGCGCGCACGCGCTCGTCGGCGGAGATCTCCTCCGGCGTGCCGTCGGCGAGCACACGGCCCTGGTCGAGCACCGTTACGCGTTGGGCGATACCGAAGACGATGTCCATGTCGTGCTCGATGAACAGGATGGTGACGCCCTGCTCGGCATGCAGCCGGCGCACAAGGTCGACCATGTGATCGGTCTCGTGGTCACCCATGCCCGCGGTCGGCTCGTCGAGCAGCAGCAGCCGCGGCTTCAGGCTGAGCGCCAGCGCCAGCTCGACGACGCGCTGGTCGCCATGTGCGAGCTCGCCGACGGTGCGATCTTCCTTTCCGGAAAGGTCCACGATCTCAATCAACTCGTCGGCGCGCGCGGCGACGGCGGCGCGCGCCGCACGGCTGAGCCAGGGCCGCGCATTGAGCCGATCCGCGGTCTCGACCCCGATGCGGATGTTCTCGTAGACACTGAGATCCGGCATCACCTCGGTGATCTGGAAGGTGCGCACGATCCCCTTCCCGACGCGCTGCACGACGCTCTGCCGCGTGATGGTCTCGCCTTCGAAGATCACCTCACCGGAGGTCGGCGGCAGCAGGCCGCTGATCAGATTGAAGAAGGTCGTCTTGCCGGCACCGTTCGGCCCGATCACCGCGCGCATCTCGCCCGAGCGCATCTCGAACGAGACGCCGTCGACGGCCTTGAGGCTTCCGAAATGGCGGGAGACGTTGGCCATGCGCAGGAACGGCGCGTCTGCGTCCCGGGCTGGGGCCGCAGCGCCCGGCATATGCGTGGGCGCGTTCATCAGACAGCCTCCGCGCGCCGGAAGATTCCGAGCACACCGCGCGGAAACAACAGCACGATGCAGACGAAGATCAGGCCGATGAAGGTCATCCAGTTTTCGGTGACGCTGGAGAGATAATCCTGCGCGACCACGAAAATGATGACGCCGATGAGCGGCCCGAAGAAGCTGCGCATGCCGCCGAGGATGATCATGATCACGAAATTCCCGGAAAGGATCCAATGCAAGTCCTGCGGCGACGTGAAGTTGAACAGCAGCGCATTCAGCGAGCCGGCGAACGCGGTGATCGTTCCGGCGATCGCGAATGCCGCCCACACATAACGTTCGACACGCACGCCGAGAAATTCCATGCGCCGCCGGTTTTCGCGGATCGCCACCCATGTGTGCCCGAGCGGCGATTGCAGGATCGTCCACATCAGCGCGACGGCGAGCGTGAAGCACAGCAGCACGAGGTAATAAAACGCAGCACCGGACGACGCGATAGGGATCGTCAATGAGCCGAGATGAATGTTCTGCCGGCCGAAGCCGGCGAGGCCGTCCTCGCCGCCCGTGACCTCATTCCAGCGCACCATGACGAAGTAAAACAGCTGGCCGATCGCGATGGTGATCATGGCGAAGTAGATGCCGCGCCGGCGCATCACCAACGGGCCCAGGATCGTCGCCGCCAGACCGCCGACCACCGTGCCGATCAGGATCGCCAGCGGGGTTGAGAGCGCGAGATATTTGAGCGTCATTCCGGCGCCATAGGCGCCGAGACCGAAATACGCCGCCTGCCCGAAGGATAGGCCGCCGGTGAAGCCGAGCACGAGGTTCAGCCCCATGGTCGCGATCGCATAGATCAGAACCTTCGAGCCGAGCGCCGTATAGCCGCCGATCGCCGGGAGCCAGTACGGCACCGCGATCAGCACGATCCACATTGCCGCAATCGAAACAACGCGCGTCATTCGAACAGGCCCTCTTCGCCGAACAATCCGCGCGGCCGCACCACCAGGACAATCAGCATCATCAGATAGATCACGGCCTCACTCCCGGCCGGGTAATAGGTCGTGACGATCCCTGCAGCGAGCCCGATGATCAGGCCGCCGATCACGGCGCCGAACAGGCTGCCGACACCGCCGATGATGATGGCAACGAAGCTCGGCATGATCAGGCTGTTGCCCATCGGCGGCGTGAGGCCGAGCACGCCGGCGGCGAGCACACCGGCGAGCCCTGCGAAGATGCAGCCGAAGGCGAAGTTGAAGGCGCGCAGCTTGTAGATGTTGACGCCGAGCGCCGACGTCGTCTCCAGGTCGCGCGTGCCGGCGCGGATGCGGATGCCGAGTAGCGTGTAACGCAGCAGAAGATAAAGGCCAATGACGGCCGTGGCGGTGATGCCGATGACGAAGAGCCGATAGCCGGTAATGAAGAAATAGACATCGCTCACTGGCGAGTTGATCACGTCCGGCACTTCCAGGGGCAAGCCCGTCGGACCCCAGATGGTGCGCGTCATGTCCTCGATGACCAGCGCCAGGCCGAAGGTGAGAAGCAGACTGTAGATCGGATCGGCGCGCTTGTAGACCGGACGGATGAGCACGCGTTCGACGACAAGCCCGATGGCTCCGGCGAGAACGGGACCGGCGATCAGCGCGCCCCAGAAGCCCAGATACGGCGTCAGCGTATAGGCAAGATATGCGCCGATGACGAGGAAGCCGCCATGCGCCATGTTGATCACTGAATTCAGACTCAGGATCAGCGCCAGGCCGATCGCCATCAGCGCGTAGAACACGCCCTGGATGAGCCCATTGAAGGCATTGAAAAGCAAAAGCTCCATTGTCCGCCTTGTCGCCCGCTTAGTCTCTGCGTTGAAGGCGCACCGCGCCGCCCCCGCGCAGGAGGCGGCGCAGCACGAATCGATACCTCAACCCTTGCCGGTCAGGCCGGATAGTCGAGCTTGCACCCGGTCTCGTTGACCGGCAGCGCGATCTTGTCGCCGGCGACGATGTCCGCGACCTTGAACATCGACGGATATTTGCCGTCGGGAAGGATTTCCCCGGGGAACTCGCTCGACATCAGCTGGTGATCGCCGGGCCGGAAGTAGACCTTGTTTGGCTGCAGCTTGATCTCCGGCGGCAACTCGAGCCCTTCCAGCGCCTTCGCGACTTTCGACGCGTCGGTCGATTTCGCCTTGTTGGCGCCCATCGCCAACGAATGCAGCCCAGCATAGCCGAACCAGGTGCGAGCGCTCGGATAGCTGCCGTCGGTATAGGCCTTCCTGTAGGCCTCGACCCACTCCTTCACATGCGGCGTGTTCGGCTGGTCCCAGTACCATTCGAGCGTCCACCAGCCCTGCTTGGCTTCTTTCGGAAGCGCGCGCAGCACTTCGAGCTCGGAGAGCCCGCCGCCGATCGGGAATTTCTTCATCAGGCCGAACTGCGCCGCCTGCTTCATGCAGTTCACCAGGTCCTGGCCGTCGGCGAGCACGATGAGCACGTCCGGCTTCGATTGCTGCGCCTTGATCAGATAGGAGGAGAAGTCGGTCGTGCCGAGCGGAGACAGCGAATTGCCCAGGACGGTGCCGCCCATGCCGGCCAGGAGCTTGGCGTAGGACTCCTGCAGCGTGTGTCCGAAGGCATAGTCCGGGGTGATGAAATACCACTTGCCGCCGAATTTCTTGTACAGCGTGCCGGCAAGCCCCGCCGCCAGCATGTACGTCGTGGTACAGATGCGGAACGTGGTCCAGTGGCATTGCGAGCCGGTGACCGGATCGGTATGGCCCCCGGTGACCATGTAGACGACGCCCTTCTCGTGGGCGACCTGATTGACCGAAAGTGCGGTGGCCGAGGACACCGCGCCCATCAGAAACGAGCATTTGTCCTGCTCGATCAGCTTGTGCGCTTTTTGTGCGGCAAGGCCGGCGTTGGCGGCATCGTCCTCGATGA
>DASRGN010000061.1:0-68996 GCA_035651015.1 Pseudolabrys sp.
ACGCCGGCACGCCCGAGGCCGCCGGCATCTTCCGCATCGCCCAGGCGAAGGCCGATCCGGTGCCGGACGACGCGGCGGTGCCGCTGCCGCGGCCCGACGGCCGCGCGGGCCGCTGAGCGGCTCATTTTCCGTTCATTCTGAGGGCTGAAAGCAGCGGACAGCAGGGGCTGCCCGTATTGCCGCGCACATCATGCCTTGTTATGACCACGCCGCAATTTCCGCGGAAAAACGGCGAGGCTCTGGATGTCGGGCAAGAACGGGGCGATCAAGCTCGTCGCCGGCAACTCCAACCCCGCACTGGCGCAAGCCATCTGCGAATTCCTCGACACGCCGCTGACCAAGGCCCAGGTGCGGCGCTTCGCCGACATGGAGATCTTCGTCGAGATCCAGGAGAACGTGCGCGGCGCCGACGTCTTCGTCATCCAGTCGACCTCGTTCCCGGCCAACGACCACCTGATGGAGCTGTTGATCATCATCGACGCGCTGCGCCGCGCCTCGGGCCGGCGCATCACCGCGGTGGTCCCCTATTTCGGTTACGCGCGGCAGGACCGCAAACCTGGCCCGCGCACACCGATCTCCGCCAAGCTGGTGGCCAATCTCATCACCAATGCCGGCGCCGACCGGGTGATGACCGTCGACCTGCATGCCGGCCAGATCCAGGGCTTCTTCGACATCCCGACGGACAACCTCTATGCCTCGCCGGTGATGGTGCGCGACATCCGCGAGCACTTCTCGCTGGAAAATCTAATGGTGGTGTCGCCCGACGTCGGCGGCGTGGTGCGCGCGCGCGGACTGGCCAAGCGCATCAATGCCCCGCTCGCCATCATCGACAAGCGGCGCGAGCGCGCCGGTGAATCGGAAGTGATGAACGTGATCGGCGAGGTCGCCGGCCACACCTGCATCCTGATCGACGACATTATCGACTCCGGCGGCACGCTGGTGAATGCCGCCGACGCGCTGCTCGCCCAAGGTGCCACCGCCGTCTATGCCTATATCAGCCACGGCGTTCTCTCCGGCGGAGCGGTCGCGCGCATCGCCGGCTCGCGCATCAAGGAATTGGTGATCACCGACTCCATCCAGCCGACCAAAGAGCTTCTGGCGACCAAGAATATCCGCGTCATTTCCATCGCCAATCTGATCGGCGAGGCCATCAGCCGCACGGCCACGGAAGAGTCGGTGTCGAGCCTGTTCGACTAACTCCACTTTAAGCGGACCCAGTTCCGCGGCTCCTGCCGCACCTATCCAACGGCGCAAACCTCGGCGGCTATCTTTGATTGCTCGCGCCGGCCCCTCGCTTTCGCTCGGCGGCGCGAGGTGCCTGTGGACTGAGTCGGTTCTCCACAAGTATCGCTGTGGAAGAGTCAAGGCCCCCGTTGCGCGCGAGTCGCAAATCACTGATCACTGTCGGTGTACGGCGGCTTTGGCGGCCGAATCGAGCGGGGTATAGTCGAATCGCTCGGTGATTCGGTTCCGCGTCAAGATGTCGGTACCCCCTGAGTCACAGCTTTGAGTGAGAGCGCGAGCGGTCCGCGTACGGGCAGCTGCGGCGTCACGAGTCTGAATCGCTTCACATCGGCGGCACGAGCGGCGGAGACGGCATGTCCCTCCTCGATTATTCGGACGAACAGCGCAGACACCCGCTCGACGTGGTCGAACGCCTTGCGTCGGGCAACGACTGGACGTTCGAGCGTGCGGGCGACGACGAGATCACCATTCTCGTCACCGGCAAATGGACCGACTACCAGGTCTCCTACACCTGGATGAGCGACATCGAGGCGCTACATCTCGCCTGCGCCTTCGACCTCAAGGTGCCCGAGCGGCGGCGCACGGAAGTGCAGCAGCTGATCTCCCAGATCAACGAGCAGATGTGGGTCGGGCATTTCGACCTGTGGACCAATGACGGCATCGTCATGTTTCGCCACGCGCTGATGCTCAACGGCGGCAGCGAGGCCTCCGGCCGGCAATGCGAGGCGCTGCTCGGCACCGCGCTCGACGCCTGCGAGCGTTACTTCCCGGCCTATCAATTCGTGGTCTGGGCCGGCAAAGGCGCCCGCGAGGCGCTCGACGCCGCGATGTTCGATACTTCGGGCGAAGCCTAGCGACAGCAATGAGCTGTCGTGCCCCGCGAAAGCGGGGCATCCGGTATTCCTAGGCCCTGGCGTCTCTCCTCGATGATCGTGGATACTGGATCGTCCGCGTTCGCGGACGATGACGCCGGAGTGAATCATGGCCGCCACGCAAAACAATGAAAGCCTGGCCGATTTCCGCGGCCGCCTGGTGCTGGTCGGCGCCGGGAAGATGGGCAGCGCCATGCTCGAAGGCTGGCTCGGCCGCGGGCTGAAGCCTGCCTCGGTCGCCGTGATCGAGCCGCAGCCGTCGAGCGAGCTGACCAAGCTCGCGGCGAGCGGCGTCAGCATGAACCCCGCAGTTGGTGACGTTGGCGAAGTGAGCGCCGTTGTGCTTGCGGTGAAGCCGCAGACGGCACAGCAGGTGGTTTCCGGGCTCAGGCCTTTGATCGGTGCCGGCACGGTGCTGGTCTCCATCATGGCCGGCCGCACCATCGCCTTCCTCGCGCGCGAGCTCGGCAAGGACGCGGCGATTGTGCGCGCCATGCCCAATACGCCGGCAGCCATCGGCCGCGGCATCACCGTCGCGGTCGGCAATGCGCGCGTCGGAGCCGCGCAACGTGCGCTTGCTGCCGGGCTCCTCGCCGCGATCGGCAAAGTGGAATGGGTGGACGACGAGGGCCTGATGGATGCGGTCACCGCCGTGTCGGGCTCCGGCCCGGCCTACGTATTCCTGCTGGCGGAAGCACTGGCGCAGGCCGGCGTCGCCGCGGGACTGCCGCCAACGCTGGCGGCGACCTTAGCGCGGGAAACCGTTTCCGGATCGGGGGAGTTGTTGCATCGCTCGCCGCTTCCACCGGCGACGCTGCGGCAGAATGTGACGTCGCCCGGCGGCACCACCGCGGCCGCGCTCGATGTGCTGATGGGCCGCGACGGGCTGCAGGCGGTTATGACTGCGGCCGTTGCCGCGGCGACAAAGCGCTCGCGCGAGCTCGCCGGCTGACGCCGCGCGGCGGAAGCGTGCGATCACGGGAATAGGCGGGCCGGCGGCGGAGTCCCTGCCCTGGCAGCGCCGCGCCGGCGGGCCTAGATTAAGAGGCAAAACACAGCTCCAGAGGAGACCGCCATGGGTCGCAAACCGAAACGGGAGAGGCCGCGCAAAGCGTCGGTGAGCGGAACCGACAATCGCGAGAAAGCCATCAATGCCTTGCGCGCGCTCCTGTCCGAGCAGCGCTTCGAGGCGGTCGGCTTTGCCGACATCGCCGAACGCGCCGGGCTCTCGCTCGCCGAGCTGCGCACCGAATTCCCCTCCAAGCTCGCGATGCTCGCCGCGCGCAACAAGGACATCGACCGCGCAGTGCTCGGCGGTACCGAGGCCGACACGGAAGAGGAGCCGGCGCGCGACCGGCTGTTCGACGTGCTGATGCGCCGCTTCGAGGCGATGGCCGGCGATCAGGGAATGGTGCGCGAGCTGATGCACGCGGCCATGCGGCATCCGAGCCTCGCCTTCGCGCTCAACGGCATGGCGGTGACGACGCAGCAATGGATGCTGGAAGCCGCGGGCATCGGCGCCTCCGGGCCGAAGGGCATCCTGCGCGCGCAAGGCATCGCGCTTCTGTTCGCGCGCGTGGCTCGCGTTTGGGTCGACGATGATGACGAAGGCCTCGCCCGCACCATGGCGGCGCTCGACCGCGAGCTCAATCGCGCCGCGCGCTGGGCCGGCTTCCTCGACGATCTGTGCATGATTCCGGAAACCATGTGCCGGATCGCGGCGCGACGGCCGCGCCGCCGCCCACGCGGCGAGGACGATGAGACGGTGGAAGCAGCCTAAAGCGTTCGAACGCTAAACCGGAATCCGCACGGTCGCCCGCAGGCCGCCCATCGGGCAGTCGCCGAGCGTGATGTCGCCGCCATGCGAACGCGCGATGTCGCGCGCGATGGCGAGCCCGAGGCCGGTGCCGCCCTCGTCCTGATTGCGCGCATCGTCGAGGCGCAAGAACGGCTTGAACACCTCCTCGCGCAGCTGTGCGGGAATGCCGGGACCGTCGTCGTCGACCGTCACCGTCAGCCAGCGATGATCGCGGTGCCCGGTGATGGCGATGCTCTTGGCAAAGCGCGCCGCGTTGGACACAAGATTGGCGAGGCAGCGCTTGAACGCCGCGGGACGCACGGTGACGATGGGCACGCCGTGGAACACCACCGTCGCGTTGTGGCCGTGGCGCTCGGCGTCGCTGCGCAATTCTTCGAGAAACTCCGCCATGTCGGTCGGCGCCGACTGCTCGCCGAGATCGCCGCGGGCGAAGGCCATATAGGCCTCGAG
The DNA here is from genome assembly GCA_035651015.1 of Pseudolabrys sp. Classification (GTDB taxonomy): domain Bacteria; phylum Pseudomonadota; class Alphaproteobacteria; order Rhizobiales; family Xanthobacteraceae; genus Pseudolabrys. Next base: position 4,387 of record DASRGN010000061.1, read on the forward strand.
CATGCGGCTCATCTCGTCGATGTCTTTCTTCATCGGATCGACTTCCGGACTGTCGATCAGCGCCAGCTCGAGCTTGAAGCGGGTGAGGATGGTGCGCAGGTCGTGCGACACGCCGGCGAGCATGGTGGTGCGCTGCTCGATGGTGCGCTCGACGCGGCTCTTCATCTCGATGAAGGCGGCGGCGGCGCGGCGCACCTCGCGCGCACCGCGCGGGCGGAAGTTCGGCACCTCGCGGCCTTTGCCGAAAGCCTCCGCCGCGTCGGCGAGGCGCAGGATCGGGCGGATCTGGTTGCGCAAGAAGACGATGGCGATGATGAGCAGCACAGTCGATGTGCCGACCATCCAGAACAGGAAGATCTCCGAGTTCGATGCGTAAGCGGCGCTGCGCCGCGCGAACACCCGCATCACCGCGTTGTCGAGCTGGATGCGGATCTCGACAATGTTGGAGCGCCCGACGGTGTCGATCCAGAACGGCCGGTGGATCTGCTTGCGCAACTCCAGTGACAGCGTCTGGTCGAGCAGCGAGAAGAATGGTTTCGGCCCGGGCGGCGGCATGTCGCTCACCGGCAGGAAATCCACCTGCAGGCCGAGCTTCTCGTTAGCAATGCGGCGCAGCGCGGTGGCGTCAGCGTCCTGCGGGTAAGTGCGGTAGATGTCGATGACCGCGGCGACGTCCTGCACCACGCTCGCCGAGAGCCGCTGCGTCACCAGATTCCAGTGACGCTCCATGAACAGGAACGCGACCACCGACTGCAGGATTACCATCGGCGCGATGATGATGAGCAGCGCGCGCGCGTAGAGCCCTTTCGGTAACACACTGTTGAGCCAGCGGCTCAGGCGCCGCCAACTATCGGCGATCCGCTCCGCACCGTTGCGGATGCTGCGGATCGTCGCGATGCCGATGTCCAAGCTGGTCATGCGGAGAGCACCAGCCGGTAGCCGATGCCGCGCACGGTCTGCACGATGAGCGGATTGGCCGGGTCGCGCTCGATCTTGCGGCGCAGGCGGTTGACCTGCACGTCGACGGCGCGTTCGTTGACCGTGCTGGCGCCGTTGCCGGCAAGCGCCTGGCGCGGCACGGTCTCACCCGGCGTCGCCGCCAGCACGCGCAGCATCTCGCGCTCGCGGTCGGTCAGGCGGATCGCGTCATCGCCGCGACGCAGCTCCCCGCGAGCGATGTGAAAGACGAAATCGGCAAAGCGGACGCTCTCCGCCGCGGGCGGCGGCGCCGCCGGCTGCGCGCGCTTGAGGATGTTGGCGATGCGCAGCGACAGCTCGCGCGGCTCGAACGGCTTGGCGAGATAATCGTCGGCGCCGAGCGACAGTCCGCGGATGCGGCTCTCCGCCTCGTCACGCGCCGTGAGCATCAGGATCGGCACCGCCGAGCTCTCACGCAGCGATTTGGCGAAATCGAAGCCGGTTTCGCCCGGCATCATCACGTCCAGTATCAGCAGATCGAAGCTCAGCCCGTCGAGCTGCGCGCGCGCCTCGGTCGCGTTGTTCGCCGTGGTGACCCGATAGCCCTCGCTGCGCAGGAAGCGCGAGAGCAGATCGCGGATGCGGCGATCATCATCGACGACGAGCAGATGCGGCGCGTCGTCCGGCAAAGTGTCGAGTGCTGCCGACATGAGGCTCAAGTCCGCGACCGCCGTGCGCGGTCGGCCTGGGCGATGAAGCGCAGCACGCCCTCACGGCTCTCGGCATCGATCATGGCGGTGAGGAAGCGCCGCGCGGCCTCGCGCGCGCTCGGCCCGAGCTCATTGAGCGCGCGGGTGATGCGTTCGGTTTGCAGTCCGGCAAGCTGCATGGCCAGAGCCTCGCCCTTGGGCGTGACATAAAGGAGGCGCTGGCGCCGATCATTGGCCCCCTCCTTCTGCTGCACATAGCCTTCGTCGACCAGCTGCTTGAGCACGCGGCCCAATGACTGCTTGGTGATCTTCAGAATGTCGAGCAGCTCTGCGACCTTCATGCCCGGATTGCGGTTGACGAAATGCAGCACCCGGTGGTGCGCGCGGCCGAAACCGAACTTGGCGAGCACTTCGTCGGGATCGCCGACGAAATCGCGATAGGCGAAGAACAGAAGCTCAATGATGTCCCAGGTCGGCTCGTCCCCGGGTTCAGTGGCCAGCCGTCCGGCAAGGGCGGTCACATTTACGTCAGCCATGTTGACATATTCCGGTTCTATTGTTACAAAAAGCCCGATGCTGACGAAAGGATCGTGCCTAAGGACGCCATTCCGCGGCGAACGTTGCGCCAGACCAGGAAGCGCGCTGTATAGGTTGATCGAAAACATACCGGGTGTCGCCCGGTGAAGCAAAGAAACGGGCCGCAAAAACAAGCGTGCCCGCCAACTGGTCCGTAGCAGAATTTACTGCGGTCCGTCCGGAGGAGAGAACACAATGGCTGCTCAGTCCTATGACCGCCTCGAGGGCGTGATCTGGTACGACGGCAAGCTGGTCCCCTGGCAGGACGCCAACGTGCATGTGCTCACCCACGGCCTGCACTATGCCAGCGCCGTGTTCGAGGGCGAGCGCGCCTATGGCGGCGAGATCTTCAAGTGCACGGAGCACTCCGAGCGGCTGAAGCGCTCGGCGGAGATCCTCGACTTCACCATCCCCTATTCCATCCAGGAGATCGACGCGGCGAAACGGCTGGTCGTCGAGAAGAACGGCAAGAAGGACGCCTATGTGCGTCCGATCGCCTGGCGCGGGTCGGAGATGATGGGCGTCTCGGCGCAGAGCAACACCATCCATCTCGCCATCGCCAGCTGGGAATGGCCGAGCTATTTCGATCCCGAGCAGCGCAACAAGGGCATCAAGCTCGACCTCGCCGAATACCGGCGCCCCGATCCGAAGACCATTCCGGCCTCGGCCAAGGCCGCGGGTCTCTACATGATCTGCACCATCTCCAAGCATAAGGCCGAGCGCAAAGGCTATGCCGACGCGATGATGCTCGACTGGCAGGGCCGTGTCGCCGAATGCACCGGCGCCAACATCTTCTTCATCAAGGACGGCAAGATCCATACGCCGATCGCCGACTGTTTCCTCGCCGGCATCACACGCGCGACGGTCATCGATCTGGCGCGGCGCCGCGGCATCGAAGTGAACGAGCGGCGCGTCATGCCGGAAGAGCTCGACGGCTTCTCCGAGTGCTTCATCACCGGCTCGGCGGCGGAAGTCACCGCGGTGGGCGAGATCGGCGCCAAATGGAAATTCACGCCCGGCGCCATCACCCGCCAGCTGGCCGACGACTACACCGCCGAAGTGCAGCCGAAGGGCAAAGCCGCCGCGGCCTGATGTCGATGCGGCAGGCCGCATATGCACTCGGCCTCATCTATTTGCTTGTCATGGGCGCCCCGACGGGCGCCCATGCCGTTTCCGACGACGCCGCGCTCGACGCGCTGGCCGCCGCTTATCCGGATGCATTGCTGCGGCATGACGGCCGCACGCTGATCTGGCGCGACGGCACGACGATGCCTGCCGGCGACGACGCGCCAGACAAATCCTTCGACGACCTACTGCGCAAACCCTCGGTGCTCGACCAATTCCACCAGCTCTATCCGCAGGGGCGTCTCGCGGCTCCGCCAGGCGAGAACCTGGATCCCGGACGCTTCCGCAACACTGCATTGCTGCGCAAGCTCTACGGCGACTGCACCAAGGGCGAGGTGGAGAAACAACTGGTGCCGGTGCGCTGGCTGCCCAAGACCGCTAACCGTCGCATCCAGATCACCCGCGCGCATGGCGTCGCCGACGCGTTGGCCGCAGTGTCACGCGAGATCGATGCCCTGCCGGCGGAAATCCGTCACGCCGCCTATCCAATTGCCGGAACCTATAACTGCCGCCCCGTTGCCGATACCGGCGTGTTCAGCATGCACGCCTACGGCGCCGCCATCGATCTCAATCTCCGCTTCTCTGATTACTGGCTCACCGACCAGAAAGCGCGCGGCTCAATCACCTATCGCAATCGCATGCCGCAGGAGATCGTCGACATTTTCGAGCGCCACGGCTTCATCTGGGGCGGCAAGTGGTATCACTACGACACCATGCATTTCGAATTCCGGCCCGAGCTGTTGAAGCTGAAGGACTAGCGTCGGCGGTTTGGCCATCTAGGAAGGCCGCTCCGCCGCTGGCATAGTATCCGGCAGTCACCAACGCTGCCGGAGGTTGTCATGGCGCAAGCCCAGCTCAAGCCGCGACGCGAGCGCGATTGGCCGTTCAGCGTGACGCCGCTGCATCCGGCACTCGGCTGCGAGATCACCGGCATCACGCTCGAGCAGGCGGTGTCGCCCGCGCTGTTCGCCAAGGTCTACGAGGCGTTCCTCGATTACGAGCTGATCCTGTTCCGCGACGTCGATCTGCCGCCGGCGACGCAGGTCGCGTTCGCGCGCAATTTCGGCGAAGTGCAGGTGCACGTGCTCAGCCAGTATCACGGCTACAAGGAGCATCCGGAAATTTACATGCTGTCCAACCTCGACAAGGACGGCAAACCGAGCGGCAAGCATCCGGATCGCGGCACGCTCTACTGGCACACCGACGGCTCCTGGCGCGAGCGCACCGGACAGGCGACGATGATGTATTCGGAGATCGTGCCGCCCGTGGGCGGCGAGACCGAGTTCGCCGACATGTATGCCGGCTACGAGCTGCTGCCGGCGGCGCTGAAGGCGAAGATCGACGGCAAGCGCGCGATCCACAATTTCGATTTCTCGCGCACGCGCCGCCATAGCGAGGACCCGCTGACCGCCGAGCAGAAGGCCAAGGTGCCGCCGATCGCGCATCCGATCGTGCGCACGCATCCCGACACCGGGCGCAAAGCGATCTTCCTCGGCGACCACGCCGAATATATCGAGGGCATGGACTACGCCGAGGGCCGCGCGCTGATCGAACAGCTCAATGAGATGATCACGCCAGCCGAGCGCGTCTACACGCATCATTGGGCACCGCGCCAATGCATGGTGTGGGACAATCGCTGCACGCTGCACCGCGCCACCGGTTTCGACGAGGCCAACATGGCGCGGGTGATGCGCCGCTGCACCATTCTCGGTGATCGGCCTTTCTGGTAGTTCCGCTTTAAGATTCGACGGGAAACGGGATATCTTCTCCCCGGGGATGCCGCGGGCCGCAGGGCCTGCGGCTGTGTCGTTCGGAGTTGTGGCCCTGTGACCTGGTCGATTATCGCGCGTGACCCCAAGACCGGGCAGTTCGGCATCGCCGTCGCCACCAAATTCTTCGCCAGTGGGGCACTCGTGCCTCACATCGCCGCCGGCATCGGCGCCGTGGCGACGCAAGCCCTGGTCAATCCGCTGTACGGCATCAACGGTCTCAAGCTGCTGCGCGCCGGCCAATCCGCCGCGGCGACGGTCGCGGCCCTGCTCGCCGCCGACGCCGGCCGCGAGCACCGGCAGGTCCACATGCTGGACGCGCAGGGCCGCATCGCCGCACACACGGGAAACGAATGCGTCGATTGGTGCGGACAGCGCTCCGGCGACGGCTTTTCCATCGCCGGGAACATGCTGGCCGGTGCGGAGGTGCTCGAAGAGACCGCGCGCGTCTACACCAAGAACAGCGCGCTGCCCTTCGCCCGCCGGCTGATTGCGGCGATGCGCGCCGGCGAAGCCGCTGGTGGCGACAAACGCGGCAAGCAATCGGCGGCGCTGCGCATTCACGGCGAAGAGGACTGGCCGGATCTCGACCTGCGCGTCGACGACCATGTCGAGCCGCTGGGCGAGCTTGACCGGCTGGAGCAAATGAGTCGCGCGCGCTTCGTGCCGTTCACCCGCTGCCTCGCCAACCATCGCGACCCGGTCGGCATCATCGACCGGAGCGTGATCGAGGCCGAGATCGTCAAGGCGCTCTCCGAAGACACCGCATGATGCAAGCGCCATTGATCACCATCGACGATCTCAAAGTCGTGTTCCACGGCGACCGCGGCCGCATCACGCATGCGGTGGACACGGTGAGCTTCACGCTCGGCCGCGGCGTCACGCTCGGCATTGTCGGCGAATCCGGCAGTGGCAAGAGCGTCACTGCGCTCGCGGTGATGGGGCTGCTCCCGGATAAGGCCGACGTCTCCGGTGCCGTGCATTTCGAAGGCAACGATCTCTTGGATTTGCCCGACCGCGCGCTGCGCGACCTGCGCGGCAACCGGCTGGCGATGATCTTTCAGGAGCCGATGACCTCGCTCAATCCGAGCTACAGCGTCGGTGAGCAGATCATCGAGCCGCTGATGCGGCATCGCGGCCTGAGCCGCGCCGATGCGCGGGGGCGGGCGATTGAGCTGCTCCGCCTGGTGCACATCGCCTCGCCGGAGCAGCGCATCGACGACTATCCGCACAAGCTCTCCGGCGGCATGCGGCAACGGGTGATGATCGCCATTGCGCTAGCCTGCGATCCGCAGCTGCTCATCGCCGACGAGCCGACCACCGCGCTCGACGTCACCATCCAGGCGCAGATCCTCGATCTCCTGCGCGAGCTCAAGGCGGAGACCGGCGCCAGCATCATCCTCATCACACACGATCTCGGCGTCGTCGCCGAAGTGTGCGACGAGGTGGCGGTGATGTATGCCGGCGAGGTGGTGGAACGCGCGACCGTCGATGCGCTGTTCGCGGCCCCGCAGCACCCCTACACAGTCGGCCTGCTCGGCTCGATCCCGCGCCTCGAGCATCGCACCGACGAGCTCGCCACCATCGAGGGCATCGTGCCGAACATGGCGGAGCTGCCGCAAGGGTGCCGCTTCGCCCCGCGCTGTCCGTTCGCCGATGCGCGCTGCCATCGCGAACGCCCGCCGATCGTCAAGCTCGATGCGCAGCATTGGTCGCGCTGTTTCTATGCGCCGCTGGAGCAGTTGGTGCGATGACCGTTCTGCTCAAAGCCGAAGGCCTGGTGAAGCATTTCGTCGCCGCACGCTCTGTGCTCGGCCGCCCGCTCGCTGCCGTGAAGTCCGTCGACGGCGTCGATCTCACGCTGGAGGCTGGGACTACGCTGGCGCTGGTCGGCGAATCCGGCTCGGGGAAATCCACCCTCGGCCGCCTGCTGCTGCGGCTGATCGAGCCCAACGCGGGGCGCATCCTGTTCGAGGGCCGCGATATTGCGACGCTCAACGAGCGCGACCTGCGCGCCTTCCGCCGCAATGCCCAGATCGTGTTCCAGGACCCCTACGCATCGCTCAACCCGCGCATGACGTTGGGAACGATTGTCGCCGAGCCGCTGGCGCTGCACGACATCGTGCCGGTGAAACGCCGCAACGAGCGGGTTGCCGAACTTCTGCATCTCGTCGGGCTCAATCCGCGCGCCGCCGAACGCTATCCGCACGAGCTCTCCGGCGGACAGCGGCAGCGTGTCGCCATCGCGCGGGCGCTCGCCGTCGAACCGAAGCTGATCATCTGCGATGAGCCGGTTTCGGCACTTGACGTCTCCATCCGCTCGCAGGTGCTCAATCTGCTGCGCGACCTGCAGCGGCGCTTCAACGTTGCCTATTTGTTCATCTCGCACGACCTCAGCGTCGTCAAGCACATCGCTGATCGCGTCGCAGTGATGAATTTCGGCCGCATCGTCGAGACCGCCGCGGTGGGTGAGCTGTTCGCCAGCCCGCGTCACCCTTACACGCGCGCCCTACTCGCGGCGATCCCGGTGCCGAACCCGCAAGCGCGGCGCGAGCGCACGCTCATCCAAGGCGACATGCCGAGCGTCGTACGCCCGCCGGCCGGCTGCCGCTTCCACACACGCTGTCCTTTCGTCATCGAGCGCTGCCGCAGCGAGGACCCGCAGCTGCGGCCGGACGCCGCAGGCCATGCCGCCGCCTGCCATCGCGCCAATGAGCTGCCGCCGGCCACGACTTTCGCCGCGGACAGCGGGATTTCACCGACGTTGGCACGTCTGATGCAAGCTTTTACCCGTCACGCGGACGAGCCAACCGCGACCGGTGTTCATAGAGGCGACGTGGGCCGGGTCTCTGGCCCGGCGCTCCAATAGGAGCGAGAATACCGCAAAGACCAAGAACAAAGAGAAGAGAGCGAGAGGGGACCATGAGATCGCTGCGCCTGGCCGCTTTGGCGGCTGTTTTGACGTTGATGAGTGGCGCCGCCCTGGCGCAGAGCACCTTGCGCATTGGGCTCGCCGAAGACCCGGACATCCTCGATCCGACGCTGGCGCGCACTTATGTCGGACGTATCGTCTTCGCGTCGATGTGCGACAAGCTGTTCGACATCGACGAGAAGCTCAACATCGTGCCACAGCTGGCGCTCAGTCACGAGACGTCCGCCGATGGCCTGAACGTCACCATCAAGCTGCGCCCGAATGTGAAATTCCAGGATGGCGAAGCGCTCGATGCCGCCGCGGCGAAATATTCGCTCGACCGGCATCGCACCATGACGGGCTCCTTCCGCAAGCCGGAGCTCGCCTCGATCGATCACGTCGACGTCGTCGATCCGCTCACCATCAAGATCGTGCTCAAATCGCCCTACGCCCCGCTGATCTCGCAGCTCACCGACCGCGCCGGCATGATGGTGGCGCCGAAAGCCGCCGAGGCCGCCGGCGACAAGTTCGGCCTGCATCCGGTATGCGCCGGTCCCTACAAGTTCGTGGAGCGCGTGCCGCAGGATCGCATTGTCGTCGAGAAATTCGCCGACTACTGGAACAAGGACAATGTGCACATCGATCGCATTGTCTATCTGCCGATCGTCGACGGCGCCGTGCGCCTCGCCAATCTCAAATCCGGCGGCCTCGATCTGATCGAGCGCCTGCTGGCGACCGACATCAAGGCGGTGCGCGCCGATTCCAAGCTCGCGCTCGCGACGGTCGTTGAGCTCGGTTACCAAGGGATCGACATCAATGTCGGCAACGGCGACCGGTCGAAAAATCCGCTGGGGCAGAACGCCAAGGTACGCCAGGCCTTCACCCTGGCGATCGACCGTGAAGCGCTCAACCAAGTGGTGTTTAATGGCGAGTTCGTGCCCGGCAACCAATGGATCAGCCCGGAGAATCCCTGGTACCAGCACGATTTTCCGGTGCCCAAGCGGGATGTCGCCAAGGCCAAGGCCCTGATGAAGGAAGCCGGTGTCACCACGCCCTTCGACGTCGACTTCATGGTCCCGAAAGGTGAAGAGACGCAGACCGTCGCAGAGGTACTGCAGCAGATGGTCGCCGAGGTCGGCATCAACCTGAAGATCCGGGTGACCGAATTCGCCACGTCGCTCAAGCAGGCCGAAGCCGGCGAGTACCAAGCCTATCTACTGGCCTGGAGCGGCCGGCCCGACCCGGACGGCAATCTCTACATCTTCCACAAATGCCACGCGCCGCAAGATTACCCGGGTTACTGCAACCCCGAGGTCGACAAACTGCTCGACGAGGGTCGCGCGGCGCCGAGCATCGAGCAACGCAAGGCGACCTACAAGAAGCTCACCGCGATCATCCTCACCGATGTTCCCAAGGTCTACCTCTATCACCGCCGCGTGCTGATCGCGCACACGACGCGACTCCAGGGATACAAGCAGATGCCGGACGGCCTCGTGCGCGTCATCGGGCTGACGCTGAAGTGAGCTTGGCCGCGTCCGCGTCATGCTGGCATTTCTCGGCAAACGCCTGCTGCAGCTGATCCCGACGCTGTTCTTCGTGTCGGTGATCATCTTTTCGCTGCAGCAGCTGCTGCCGGGCGATCCGGCGCTGGTGATGGCCGGCGAGGAGCATGATCCCGCGGTGATCGCGGAGATCCGCGCGCAGTACCACCTCGACCGGCCGTTCTGGACCCAATACGGCTACTGGGTGAGCGGAGTGCTGCACGGGGATCTCGGCCAGTCGCTGCGCATCAAGGAGCCGGTGCTCAAGCTGGTGCTGGAGAAACTGCCGGTCACGATCCAGCTCGGCTCCATGGCGCTCGTCATTGCGCTGACCATCGGCATCGGCGCCGGCATCATCTCCGCGGTAAAGAAGGACACCGTCTGGGATTATGCCGCCAACGCCTTCGCGTTGTGGGGCATTTCCACGCCGAATTTCTGGCTCGGGATCATGCTGATCTTCCTGTTCTCGGTGCAGCTCGGCTGGCTGCCTGCGTCCGGCTATGTGCCGCTCTGGGAGGATTGGAGGGCGAGCCTTGCGTCCACCATCATGCCGGCCTTCGTGCTCGGCAATGCCATCGCCGCGATCCTGATGCGGCATACGCGCAGCGCCATGCTGCAAGTGCTGGAAAGCGACTATGTGCGCACCGCGCGCGCCAAGGGGCTACTCGAACGCACCGTCATCCTCAAGCACGCCATGCGCAATGCGCTCACGCCGGTGATCACGCTCGGCGCGCTGGAGTTCGGCACGCTGCTCTCCGGCGCCGTGCTGACCGAGCAGATCTTCACCATTCCCGGCTTCGGCAAGCTGATCGTCGACGCGGTGTTCAACCGCGACTACGCCGTGGTGCAGGGCGTCGTGCTGGTTACGGCGACGACCTACATCACGCTCAATCTCATTGCCGACATCGCTTACATCCTCGTCAACCCGCGACTGCGGAGCTGAATCGATGGCCGACGCCGCTTTCGATGCTGCGTTGCTGCGCGATCCTCCGATCGAGAGCCCGACCGCGCGGGCGCTGCGGCGGCTCCTTCGCCGCAAGACCGCGGTGTTCGGCCTCGTCGTCATCGCGCTGCTCATCGTGCTCGCGCTGCTGGCGCCGTTGATCGTGCCTTATGATCCGACGGCGCAAAGCTGGACCGCGGTGCGCAAGGCGCCATCGCTGGCGCACTGGTTCGGCACCGACGAGGTCGGCCGCGATGTGCTCGCTCGCGTGATCTACGGCGCCCGCGCGTCGTTGTTGGCCGGGTGCATCTCGGTGACCATCGCGCTCGCCATCGGCATCCCGCTGGGCATGACCGCCGGCTATCTCGGCGGCATCGTCGACATGCTGCTGTCCCGGCTGGTCGACGCCATGCTCGCCTGCCCGTTCCTGATTCTCGCCATCGCGCTGTCCGCCTTCCTCGGGCCGAGCCTGGGCAATGCGATGATCGCCATCGGCATCACCACCACGCCGATTTTCGTGCGGCTCACGCGCGGCCAAGTGATGGCGGTGAAGGTCGAGGACTATGTGCAGGCGGCGCGCGCCGTCGGCAATCCGCGCTGGCGCATCGCCATCGTGCACATCCTGCCGAATATCCTGCCCGCGCTGCTGGTGCAGGCCACCCTGTCGATCGCCGCGGCGATCATCGCTGAGGCCGCCCTCTCCTTCCTTGGTCTCGGCCAGCAACCACCGGCGCCGTCCTGGGGCAGCATGCTCAACGCCGCGCAGCGCTTCCTGCCAACCGCGCCATGGATGGCGATCTGGCCGGGGCTCGCGATCTTCCTCGCCGTGCTCTCGTTCAATCTCGTCGGCGACGGACTGCGCGACGCGCTCGATCCGCGCGAGTGAGCGTCACCCTTATCGTTGCACCCATGGCCGCGGCTTGACGAACACAAAGCGCGTCACCGCCGGAACAGCTGTGTCGGGCCGCGCTTCGCCGCCGAGCAGCAGCAGCCCCGAGTTATCGTTCCCGACCGTGAAATCGGTGGGCTCGCCGAGATAGGTCGCGATCGGCTGCATCGCGACGTGCAGAAATTCGCCCGACGGTTGCTCCAGATATTGCAGACGCAACAGTGCGCCGATCTCTGCGGGGCACAACGCGAAGCCAAGCATCTCGGCGCGATCATAGAGGGTCTCGAGCGGCACGCTGTCACCCGCCGCAAAGCCGAGGGCGGTGGCCGGGAGGATGACGAGATCGACCGCGTCCTTCGCCCGGCTGAGATGGAACGCAGGGCGGCCGATGAGTTCGGCGGCGCTCTCACCAAGGCGGCAATCCGGACCGTGGGTCGGGCGCGAGGCCGTTCGCACCACCCGCCGGCGATCGCCGGCGGCGAGACCGCCGGGCACGCAGCCTTCGGAATCGAGCGCCTCGCGCAGCGCGTTGACGCTACCGTAACCGCCGAGACGAATGGTTTTCCAGACCGGCACCTGATCCGCTGTCTTCCAACCGATGCCGGGGATTTGCCCGGATTGCACGCGGGCCTCGCTCCGCGCGGACGGCGTCTCAGGATCCATCACGCGCGTGGCCGCCGTGACGCTGGTGCCGGTCAGTATCAGCACCGCGCTGACGATCGGTGCGCGCAGATCGCGTCGCATGCAAAGTCCCGTTGGTTTGAGGCAACGAGCGCGCCGTCGCGCTCCATTGCGGCGATGCGCGGACCCTAAGCAAATCGCCGCGCGACACTTTGGAAAAGTTTGCGTGGATGCGACCGAGCGCTTGGAACAGTTTGCGTAGAATCGCCCAAGCCGATTGTGCATGGCGCAGTGTAATTGCAGATTGGTGAACGACACTTGGGATCGCGATGGATCGCGATTGGAATTTCGTCGGACGCAAAAAACGTCCGACACATCGGCCCTGAGGCAACTTACCGCCCGGCTCGTCCGGGCGGATTTTTCCGCGACGATGAAATCAGAGGGCGCTCAGAAGCTGCCGTTCTCCGCAGCAAACTGCCGCTCGATCTTCGCACGCAGCTCCTGCAGATCCATCGTGCACAGCGTGTGCTGATGGCTACCCGGCGCCATGCCCCATTTCGCGCAATAGCTGCTGTTTTCGGCGGTGACCTGGCGAATGTGGATGCGTTCCTGCCGCGCCTGATTTTCCGGAACGCGCGGTGCGACGAAGAGCGCGAAGAAGATCAGGAACGCGATGAGCAGGCTCCACAGAGCCAGGTCCACTTTCTGGCCGGCGTTTTCGATGACCGCCCAAGTCCGCTTGTTCATAGCCGGATTCCCCAAGTCCGCGCGGGTCGCGGACGAACGGGCGAGTGCGAGACTCGGCCCCCGTTCCCCAGGGCACCCTAGGTCAGTCGCACCGCGTCGGGTTGGAACAGTTTGCGCACAACTGGGCGCAGCTGCATCAGGTTGCGGACTGCACGCGCGTCGCTGCCACATAGAGGATGTCGTGTAAGAACATCCCCAAGGCCAGGGCATAATCGTAGCGCGACCAGAGGTGTGGCAGGATCTCCACGCGCTGGCCGCCGCGCGCGTGCAGCTTGACGAAGCCTGCCTCCTCCGCAGCCACCAGCACCTTGCGCACATGGGTACGGGACACGCCGAAGCGTTCGCCGATATCGGCGTAAGGGACCGAAGCATGCGGATAATCCTCAGACTCCATGGCCGCCTGCATCACCGCGGCGATCACCATGAAGCCGCCCGCACGATCGAAGAAGACCACGTTCAGGTCGGCCATGGCGGGCATGATCTGCGCGCCCAGCGAATAGGTCCGTGTGGACAAGCCGCGCAGGAGCACCTGGAAATCCGGGCTGCATTGCATCACGCGCCGATAGTCGTGCTGCGGATAGAGGAAATCGAGCGGAGCGTAATGCGCCACCAGCCAATCACGGTCATGCGCCCAGAGCCTTTCCGTCGCCCGCAACAGCCGCACCCGTCGGTCCTGTTCCGCCGGTCGCATTTCCAGGTACCCGACCGCGCAGAGGCGGCCAACGAGATGATCGATGTGACGGCCGCTGGCATAGCCGGTGCGCGCCATGGTCCGCTTGAGCAGACCAATGGTCGGCCAGGTCTCTCGACGCGCCGGATCGTGCGCGGCGTCGAGAATGGTGGTGTAATGGAAGACAAAGAACCGCCCGGATTCGATCAGCAGCCGCACCAGGAACGGGTCGCCGCCATACACCTCGAGAAACCGGTCGAGATAGACCTTGCGCGCCTCGGCCATGCGCGGATGCGCGGCAATGGTCTCGGGCCGCAGCCGCGGGGGGCCGCCGATCATCGCTTCGATTTCTGGCTCGACAAGCACGCCCGCTTACCCCGGTATTGCGTTGCAAAACTATGGGGTTTGCGAGATATGCGCAAACTTTTCTAAATGGCCGGCGCAGCGGCGCGGCCGCGGCAAAACATTGAAATCTCGGGGAAAGCGGATCGCCGGCGGACTATTCAGCCTTGAACGAGCCAGGCGCGATAATCGGCGACTGACGCAGCAGCGCTGCGGCAAGCACCAGCACGCCGCAGAATTGATGCGCAATCGAGACGATGACGGAGAAATCCGACAGCAGCGTCGCGGCGCCGAGCGCACCGGCAACGGTCAATAGCGCGAACAGCAGCGCTTCACGCCCCATCGACAACCCGCGCCACCAACGCGACAGCCACAGCACTAGCGCGGCCGCCCAAAGTGCGGCCGACAACACGCGGTGCACGGCCTGGATCAAATAGACGTTCTCGGTGAGATTGCGCCATAGGGGATGGAACGCGAACAGGCGGTCGGCATCAGGCAACAGGCCATCGCCATAACCGGGGAGAGTCTTCCACACCGCGCCAGCATCGGTCGCCTGCACCAGGGCGCCGAAAGCGATGTCAGCGAGGATCGCGATGGCCCAGAGGACGGACGTGCTCCAGCGCATCGAAAGCATCCCGGGCCGCAGACACTCGACCATGAGCACGGCGAGCGCCAGAGAGGCAAAGGTCACGTCGACCGCGTGCCGGTGCTGCCCGATATTGATGCTGGCGAACAGGCCGGCGTGATCGGACAGCACGCGCAGACCCACATAGAGAACGAGCACGGCGGCAGCGGCGACCAGGACGCGAAACGCGGCGGTGCCGTCGGCTCGCATGGCATCGCGCACCGTCAGCGCCAACAGCAGCGCCAGGCCCACGCCGAGCACGATCAGACTGCCGACGCGCAGCCACTCCCACCAATACATCACCTTAAAGACAGTCAGCGATTCCATGCCGCTGACCTGATAGCCGCCGCACAAGGCGAACAGCGGGCTCTGCTGATGGACGGAGAAGTCGTGCTCCCACGCCGCATGGTTTAGCGGCGGAATGAGCGTCACTTCAGGCACATAAATGAACAGCGGGCCGCCGCTGAAACGGTTGCCGACGGCCAGCACGAAAGCGAGCATCGCGGCGAGCAATGTCACCGCAAGGAGAATGCGCCGGGCGCGGCGATACTCGCCATCGCCCGACCAGTCACGGATCCAACGTCCGAGGCGCGGAGGCTTCAGCAAAGCCTCCGCGTCCGCGTGATGTTGCAACAGGCTGACGGACATCAGTTCGGTCCTGTCACGCGTTCCCGTCGAGAGCCTCCGGCGGCTTACTTCGCCACCGTATACACCTCGTGGGACGGCATCTGCGAGATGATTCCCGGCATGCCGTCGGACTGGAACGAGCCGCCGGCAGCATGGAAGTCGTTGCCAATGAAGGTTGCGGCAAAGCCATGCCGGGCGATCGGGATATGAGGCAGGATCTGCCAGGTGTTGGTCTTCGGATCGAAGGCTTGGAAAGCCCAGAAGGTGATCTTGCCGTCCGGATTCTCATATTCACCGCCGGTGACGTAGAGCTTGCCGTTATGGACATCGCCGGAAACGTCGCCGCGCCGGGTCGGAGCACGGCCCATATAACGCCACTGGTCGGTCTTCGGATCATATTGTTCGACGAGGTCGGTGACGTCACTCGCCGTCACGAAGGAATTACCGAGCCGCCCGTTGATCGCATAAATCTTGCCGTCAACAACGCCGGCATAGAAATGGTTGCGTCCCGTCGGCATCGGCGCGCGGCTGCGCCACGTGTTCGTCGCCGGATCATATTCCTCGACCGTGCCGGTGACGATCTGCGGCACGCCGATCCAGAGCGGCTCGCTGGGCTTGCCGGGGAGGTTGGCGTGGGCGCCACCGATCACATAGATCTTGCCGTCGACGGTCACCGCCTGGGCGGAGCCGCGCGGCGTCGGCATCGGCGCCAGCTCTTTCCAGCTGTCGTTCGCCGGATCGTATTCGAGCGCATTGGCGATCGGCCCCCAGCCTTTGGCGCCGGGACGCCCGACGAACCCACCGAACACGTAAATCTTGCCGTTGAGCGCCACCGCCGCCGCGTGATGCGCCGGCACCAGCATGTTCTTCTTCATGGTCCAGCTGTCGGAGGCCGGATCGTATTGCGTGACGATGCCCTGCGGCTGGACGTTGGCGCCGTCATAGCCTCCCATCACGTACCACTTGTTGTCGACCACGGCGCCGACGATCTCGCCGAGCGGCTGCGGCAAGGGCTTCGCGAAACGCCATTTCCCTTCCTGCGCACTCGCCGGAGCCGCCTGCAGCAACACAATCGTCGCCAGAGCGGCCAGTAATCCTCCCGATAGCGTTTTCATATTGTTGAACTCCTCCCTGCAACCTTCGGAATGCTATGTTGCCCACTAGTGTCCCAATTCCGAAGTTCGCCAAACCCTGGAGCATATCTCAGAGCGAACTTCGGAATTAAAGGGACACTAGCAAACATATTCGTTCTAGTGCCCCTTTTTGAACCCGAAGTTCGCGATCGGGTCCGCTGCACAGTATGCGCGAACTTCGGGTTCGGGGCACTAGTGGGTTCAATCGGGTTGGTGGGCCAATGCGCAATCCGGAAAAAACTGAGTTCGTAGTCCGGCGGCTGAGCAGTGTGACCGAACCGCAGCAAAAGGCGCTCGCACAGGTGCTCATCGACTGTGTGGAAGGCGGCGCCTCGGTGAGCTTCATGCAGCCGCTGTCCATGGCAAAGGCTTTGGGGTTCTGGCACGGCGTGGCCCACGATGTGGACCGCGGGGCGCGCGCCCTGCTGGTGGCCGAGGACGCTGCCGGCATCGTCGGCACGGTGCAGCTCGTGCTCGAGCAGCCGGAGAACCAACCGCACCGCGCCGACCTCGCCAAGATGCTGGTGCACCGTCGCGCGCGGCGGCGCGGTCTCGGCGCCGCGCTGATGCGCGCCGCCGAGAACACAGCGCGGCAATGCGGCAAGTCACTCCTCGTGCTCGACACTGCGAGCGGCGACGCCGAGCGGCTCTATGCGCGCTCCGGCTGGGTCTTCGTCGGCACCGTTCCGGAGTATGCGCTGTGGCCGCAAGGCGGCCTGTGCAGTACGAGCTTTTATTATCGCAAGCTCGACTGATGCAGAGGATGCTTAGACATGCGCCGGCGGCGCGATGTCACGCGGACGCAACAAGGTAACGCAGCGCACGTGATTCTCGGAGACGAATTGCTGCATCGGCTCGTTGATCACCCGACCATAGGTCTTCGACGCGTGGCGCAGCATCAGCTCACCCTTGTCGCCGAAGGCGATGAAACCCGTGTGATAGTAATCGAGCCATGAGCGCATGGAGACGATGCCGACGATGTCCCCGGGCAGCAGCAGGTCCTTGTTGGCCAGCAGTGTCGCGCGCGGGATGGCCGGAAACACGATGTGACGCTTGCCGAGCTCGGGCGGCGTGTCCAGCGACTTCTCGATGAACATCGGGTCGTCCATGGCGACCGGACGGCAGACGCCGTTGTCGACATTGTTGATGCGCCATTCGTAGAAATAGTGATTGCGCGCACGCCATTCGACGACGCCGTCGCGATAGCGGATGCGGCGCAGGCTGGTCTCGAACTCCGCCATGTTCTGCGCCATGGCCGCGGCGAGCACGGTCTCGCAGAAGGTGACGCAGTCGAAGCCGTCGTCACGCATGACGAACTGCTCCGGCTTTTTCGGCCCGCCGATCAGCGTGTAACCGAGATAGCGCGTCCCGATCAGTGCGTGCGAGATGCGGTCAATACGCTGCGAGATCGTCGCATCGCCGCGCGTCTGCGCGATTAGTGCGGGAATGCGGGTCTCGGCGGCGAAGCCGCGCGGCATCACCACCTGCACGGCGCTCGCGGCGACACCCGCGAGGACGGCGCGGCGATTGATGCGTCGTGTCAGGGACATTGCCGGCGGTCTCGCTAATCCCGGACCACGACAAGGCGGTCCTTGCCGGATTCCGCGCCCCAGGTCTCGCCTGGCCGGCCGAGGAGTTGACGCACCGACGAAGCCTTGAAACGTTCGAACTGCTCACTCGCGGGGTCGAAGCGCAGGATGTGGTCGGTGGTGAAATCGGTAACCCAGACCTTGTCCTTGTCGTCGACATAGACGGCGTAGCAACCGGAATTGATGTTCGGCAATTTCCAGACCTTCCAGCTTTTGGCCATCGGATCGTAGCGGCCAACCTCGCCGCTATTCCAGAAGCTCACCCAGAGCAGCCCCTTGGAGTCCGACCAGATGCGGCGCGGTCCGACGCCGGGTCGCGGCGGCGCCACCACATCCGCCGCACCGGAGAGCGTGTCGATCCGGGCGATGTAGTCGCCGGCCAGCGAGGCGTACCAGACCTCGCCTTTCGGCGTCGTGATGATGCCGTAGGGACCGACGCCTTTCGGCGCCTTCCACGCGTCGATCCTGCCGCTTCCGGGATCGAGGCGGCCGTAGATGCCGTTTTGCCCGGTGAACCAGAGAATGCCGCGATGATCGAAGGTCGCGGTGTTGAGATTGGCGTCCGCGAAGTCCTTCGGCAGCGGATAGAGCTTCACTGCCTTGCTCGCCGGATCGACGCGCGCGATCGCGTTCTGTCCGCCCTCGGTGATCCACGCCGCTCGATCCGGCCCGACGATGACGCCGTGCGGCGCCGCGCCTTTACCGAGTGAAATCTGCTCGGTCTTGCCGCTCTTCGGATCGAGAATGCCGAGCGCGCCTTGCGCCTGCGCCGTGTACCAGACATTGCCATCAGGCGCCGGCGCGACGTCATGCGGGCCCACGCCAGGCTGCAGCTTGTAGTAGCTGACCTCGGCCGCGGCGGCGTTGAATGCGAGGAGCGCCGCGCCCACCATGGCAAGAAGTGCGCGGCGCATCCCCCTACTCCGCCGCTTCGCGGTCGCGCCGCGTCCAGCGATCGGCCGCGGCATCGTCGCTTCCCTTGGCCTCGACCCAATTCGTGCCATCGGCACGCTCGACCTGTTTCCAAAATGGGGCGCGCGTCTTCAGGTAATCCATCAGGAATTCCGCGGCGGCGAACGCCGCCTGGCGATGCGAGGACGCGGTGACGACCAGGACGATGTCCTCGCCTGGCCCGATGCGGCCATAGCGATGGATCACAGTGGCGCCGAGAAGCGGCCAGCGTTGTCCCGCCTCGGCCACATGCCGTTCGATCTCGGCCTCGGCCATCCCGGGATAGTGCTCGAGCGTGAGCGCGGCGATCGGCGCCCCGGCCTCGTCTCCACGGCAGATGCCGGTGAAGGTGACGACGGCGCCGACATCGCTGCGACCTTTGCTCAGCCGTGCGCTCTCGGCCGCGGCGTCGAACGGTTCCCGCTGCAGGCGGATCGTGGTGATCATGATGCTAATCTACTCGCTCATGCGAGCGATCGGGAGAGGGTTAGCCCCCGGTCATCGGCGGAAAGAAGGCGATTTCGCGGGCTCCGGCGATCGTCGTTTCCGGCTTCACGTGGGTCCGGTCGACGGCGGCGCGGATCACCTTCGGATTGTCGAAGGCATAGGCATATTCCTCGCCGCGCCCGGCGAGCCAGCCCATGAGCTCGGCGATGGTCTTCACATCGGCCGGCACGTCGAGGTCTTCCTCGGGCTTGCCGACGCGCTCACGCACCCAGGCGAAATAGCGCAGCTTCAAGATTAGTCCTCGATCAGGTGCTGGATGCCGGCGCGGAAATAATCCCAGCCGGTATAGAGCGTGAGCAGCGCCGAGAGCCACAGCAGCGTGATGCCGATCTCGCTGATCACCGGGCCGATGCTGTCGCGGGGAACGCCGAAGAGCAGCGACCCGATCTGGGTCGCCGCACGATCGCCGGCCTCGCCGGCGAGCAGGAAGCCGATGGCGACCAGCTGGCCAGCCGTTTTCCATTTGGCGAGCTGCGTCACCGGCACGCTGACGCGCAGCTCGGCAAGGAACTCGCGCAGCCCGGAGACCAGCACTTCGCGGCAGAGGATGATGATGGCGGCGAGCAGCGTCCAGCCGCGGATGGTCTCTTCCGCTGCGAGCATCAGCAGGCAGGACGACACCAGGAGCTTGTCGGCGATCGGATCGAGCATGCGCCCGAGCGACGACTGCTGCCCCCAGATGCGGGCGAAATAGCCGTCGAAGAAATCGGTGACCCCGGCGGCGATAAAAATCGCCAGCGCGACCCAGCGCAGCCACAGTCCGCCGTCGAGAATGCTCTGCCAATACATCACCGCCACCACCGCGGGCACCGCGGCGATGCGGGCGTAGGTGAGGATATTGGGCAGCGCGAGCGGGCGCGCCGGCAAGCGCTTGGTGCTCATGGCCGTCATGGGGTCAAAAAATACCTGCGTTACGCAGCCGTCAACAGCACCTTCGACGCATCTGCACTGCAATTTATGTGCGGGATCAGGCCTATTGAATGGGTGCCTTGGGCAGCCGGCTCTTGCCCGGCTCCATGACAAAGGTCTGATCGAGCGAATACCAGGCCCCGCTGACGTCTTTGGCGGGCGCCGGACCGTCGTGGCGCACATAATTTCCGACCAGCGCGCGGGTGACACCGAACTGCACGTCGGTTTCCAGCCGCTCGTCGTCGTTGACATAGATTTGCGAAATCAAGGTCTTGAAGCCCGGCTTGTAGATCAGGAAGTGCAGATGCGCCGGCCGGTAATTGTGCCGCTTGGTGGCGCGCACGAGATCGCCCACCGGGCCATCGATCGGAATGGGATAGCCAGCCGGTTTCACGCTGCGGAAAGCAAAATGCCCCGCCTTATCGGTCACGAATTTGCCGCGCAGGTTCATGTCGGCCTGGTTGGGATCCTGGTTCTCGTAAAAACCCTCCGGCGAGGAATGCCAGATGTCGATCTCGACGCCTTCGATGGGCGTCCCCTTTTGGTCGAGCACATTGCAATCGACGAAGAGCGCCGGCCCCGGTGTCGGCGAGCGAACGATCGAATCGCCGCTCTGCATGCGCGGTGAGTTCAGCCGCCAGAACGGACCGAGCAAATTGGCTGTCGTTTCCGTTTGCCCATTGTTGCCGTTGTTGAGCAGACAGATGAGTGTGGAGAAGCCGAGCGAGCCCGACATCAGCACTGCCTCATTGTGCGTGGGCGTGGTCTTCTGCCCGAGCGCGACCACATAGCCGATCGCCTTCTCGAATTCCTCCTCGGTCAGGTGCACCTCGCGGGCGAACTCGTGCAGATGCCGCACGAAGGCGAAGATGATCTCGCGCAGCCGCGCATCCTCGATATTCTGGAAGGCGTCGAGCACCGCCGTGGTGACGTCTTGTTGCCGGTTGATGATCATGCCTTACCCCTTGGTCGCGACGCTTCTTATAGAACGTTAGCGAGCCGCTTCATGGAAAAAATCGTAGATCTTGCGCGCCGTCTCGGCATTGATGCCAGGCACCTGCGCCAGATCGGGCAATGAAGCGCGCTCGATGGCTTTCAGCGTGCCGAAATGATGCAGCAGTGCGCGCTTGCGCGTCGGGCCGATGCCGGGGATTTCCTGCAGGCCGGCCTCGCGGATATCCTTCTTGCGCCGCGTGCGGTGCGAGCCGATGGCAAAGCGATGCGCCTCGTCGCGCAGCCGCTCGATGAAATAGAGCAGCGGATCGCGCGGCGGCAGCTTGAACGGCGCCCGCCCCGGCAGGAAAAACGTCTCGCGGCCCGCATCGCGGTCAGGTCCCTTGGCGATGCCGACGAGCGGCACGTCGGTGAGACCGAGCTCCGATAGGGTTTCCTGCGCCGCCTTGAGCTGCCCCAACCCACCGTCGATGAGCACCAGATCCGGCCACGGCGATTCCTCGTCGCGCTCGAGGGCGCCCTCGGCGTCCGCATCAGCCGTCGCGTCGGCGGGGGTCGCGCGCGGCGCCTCGTCGATCAGCCGCTTGAAGCGGCGCTGCAACACCTCACGCATCATCGCATAGTCGTCGCCGGGCGTGAGCTCGCTCGAGCGGATATTGAACTTGCGATACTGGTTCTTGCGGAAGCCGTCCGGCCCGGCAACCACCATGGCGCCGACCGCATTGGTGCCGGCGATGTGGCTGTTGTCATAGACCTCGATGCGGCGCGGCGGGTGCGCCAGCGCGAAGGTCTCGGCCAGTGCCTTGAGCAATTTCTGCTGCGAGGAGGTGTCCGCAAGCTTGCGCGCCAGCGCCTCGCGGGCATTGGCGAGCGCGTGATTGACGAGATCTTTCTTCTCGCCGCGCTGGGGTACCAGGATCTCGACCTTGCGGCCTGTCTTGGTGCTCAGCGCTTCGCCGAGCAGCGCGCGCTCCTCGACCTCGTCGGAGAGGAAGATCGCGCTCGGCGCCGGCTTGTCGTCATAGAACTGCGCGAGGAAAGCCCCCAAGACCTCGCCGGGCCCGAGCGCGCGGTCGGCCTTGGGGAAATAGGCGCGGTTGCCCCAGTTCTGCCCGGTGCGGAAGAAGAACACCTCGATGCAAGTGAACCCTGAGTCCTGGTGCACGGCAAAGACGTCCGCCTCCTCGACGCCACGCGGGTTGATGCCTTGATGCGACTGGATCGCGGACAGCGCCGCCAGACGATCGCGGTAGATCGCGGCGCGCTCGAACGCCATGCCCTCGGACGCCTTCTCCATCTCCGCCGCGAGCTCCTCCTTCACCGCGTGGCTGCGGCCGGAAAGGAACGCATTGGCCTCGCGCACCAGCTCGGAATAGTCGGCGAAGGAGACTTCCTGCGTGCACGGGCCCGAGCAGCGCTTGATCTGATGCAGCAGGCAGGGTCGTGTGCGGCTCTCAAAAAAAGAATCCGAGCAGGAGCGCAGCAGAAAGGCGCGCTGCAGCGCGGTGATGGTGCGGTTGACCGCCCACACCGAGGCGAACGGGCCAAAGTAATTGCCTTTGCGCGTGCGCGCGCCGCGATGCTTGAGGATTTGCGGCGCCCAATGGTCGGACGTGATGAGGATGTAGGGAAACGACTTGTCGTCGCGTAGCAGCACGTTGAAGCGCGGACGCAGCCGCTTGATCAGATTGGCCTCGAGCAGCAGCGCTTCGGTCTCAGTCGCGGTGGTGACGAATTCGAGCGTCGCCGTCGCGGCGATCATGCGGGTGATGCGGCTGTCGTGACCGGTCGGCCGCGCATAGGCTGTGATGCGCTTCTTGATACTCTTGGCCTTGCCGACATAGAGCACGTCGCCCTTGGCATCGATCATGCGGTAGACGCCGGGGCGGGACGGCGCGTGGCGCGCATGTCGCAGGATCGCGGCGCGTCCGGCGGCGAGCGTGCCCGGCGTCTCCGTGAGATCGAGAGCGCGCTCCTCCTCGATCTCCGGCAGCGACGCCTCTTCTTCGTCGTCGACGAGCTCGGTTTCCGGCTCGATGTCCTTTTTGGTGCCGTTCATGCTTGAAAAGTTAGTGGGTCGTTTTGCAGCGGGCCAGATCGTAGAGACGCGAGAGTCTTCGTCGCGTCTGTCGCGCTGCTGTTCTTATAGTAAATGGTTGGTCACGAGAGATAGTAAATAGATCGGCGGAAACATCGCGACGAATAACGGTCCTTTAGGGATAAGGACTACGGTTGTCTGTTTCTTACTTAGCGATTCATAACCGTTTAACTTCAAATACCCGATAAATCTTCCACGAAAAATGAGTTCGTCCGCCGCTGCGCCAGCTTCGTCGCGTCGGTTCGGCTCCGCCGAGCAAGGACTGAAGTGGAGGGTGATATGAAGAAGATGATTTACGCCGCAGCGGCGCTCGCCGTCACTGCCGCCGGAACTGCCGGCGCCGCTGACCTCCCGCGCGGCAACGTTCCCTATTATTCGGCACCGGCTCCGACGGCTTATAATTGGGCCGGCTGGTACGCGGGTGTGAATGTCGGCTACGAGTGGGGCCAGATCCACAACAACAACACCAACCCAACCGGCCTCGCGGGCGGCGTGCAGGGCGGATACAACTGGCAGAGCGGCCAGTTCGTGTTCGGCGGCGAGACCGACCTACAGGTGTCCGGCGCCGACGACACTTTCGCGCCGTACAAGTTCTCCAATACGTGGTTCGGCACGCTGCGCGGCCGCGCCGGCATAGCGGTCAATAACATGCTGTTCTACGGCACCCTCGGTCTCGCCTATGGCGGCCTCAAGGGCGAAAATCTCGGCCTGAGCGAAACCAAGACGCATCTCGGCTGGGCCGGCGGCGCAGGCTTCGAGTTCGGGTTGACCCCGCAATGGTCGGCGCGCGCCGAATACATGTACATGAACCTGTCGGACCGCGCCTATTCGGTGACCGGCGGCGTCAGCAACGGGCTTTCGGCGAACATCCTCCGCTTCGGCGTGAACTATCACTTCTAAGTCGCAAGCGAAGAAACGCCCCCCACTTCCTGAACGGCCCCGGGACCTGATCCTCGGGGCCTTTTCTTTTGGCGCGCTGCCGCTCAGCGGATCCCGCATTTAAGTATTCGTTATCTATATCCGACCCATCGACAAAGTAGATCGTGGCGCAATCGTGGCATCTCCAAGGCTAGTCGACACAATTTGAAGTCTAGTTTAGCGATCCATGTGTCTTTTCTGCACTAGACGCTCGTATAATTGCGAATAGTGTGGCTGCGAATTCTGGGGTGCAATTCTCACTGGAGGTTCTGGAAATGAAGCGTCTCGTTCTGGCAGCTGTCGGCCTGTTGGCCCTGAGCGCCACCGCGGCTAGCGCCGCCGATCTGCCGCGCCGTGCGGCGATGCCGGTGAAGGCGCCGGCTTATGCGCCGGTTTACAACTGGACCGGCTTCTACGTCGGTATCAATGGCGGCGGCGGCTTCGGTCGTTCGGATTTCTCCGGCCCGGCCTTCCCGGCCGCGTTCAACGTGTCGGGCGGCCTCGTCGGCGGCACCCTCGGCTACAACTGGCAGGCCAATCAGGCGGTGTTCGGTCTCGAGACCGATATCGACTGGTCCGGCATCAAGGGCAGCGGCGCCTGCGGCGTCACCACCTGCTCGACCAGCAACAGCTATCTGGGCACGTTCCGGGGCCGTCTCGGCTACGCCTGGGACCGCTTCCTACCGTATCTCACCGGCGGTCTCGCCTACGGCAACATCAACACCAACGTCGCGGGCTTCGGCTCAGGCTCGAGCACCAAGGCCGGCTGGACGCTGGGCGGCGGCCTCGAGTTCGCCGTCGCCGGTCCGTGGACCGCGAAGGTCGAGTATCTCTATGCCGACCTCGGCCGTGGCGGCAGCATTGCCGGCCTCGCCGGCGATGCCAAGTTCAACGCCAACCTGATCCGCGGCGGCGTCAACTACCGCTTCTGATCGCCACAGCGATCGTCGCGTCAAAGCCCCGGGCCTTGCGCCCGGGGCTTTTTGTTTGTGGCGGGGCGATCGAGGGAACTCGACCGAATCTCACAAAGCGAAACACGACGTAATCCAGCACCAGGAACCAACGCCCTGCGATTCGAGTTAAGTGCCCAGTCCACGAGTTCGGCACGCTGCGCACGAAGCGTGTCGCCACAGGGGAGACCAGCCATGAAGAAACTGCTGCTCGCCAGCGCGGGAATCCTGTCGCTGTGTGCCGGTGCGTTCTCCGCCAATGCCGCGGATCTGCCGCGCCGATTGCCGGCGAAAGCGCCGGCCTATGTCGCACCGCTCGCCTATAACTGGACCGGCCTCTATGTCGGTATCAACGGCGGCGGCGGCTTCGGCCGCTCTGACTTCTCCGGCCCCGCTTTCCCGGCCGCGTTCAACACCTCCGGCGGTCTCGTCGGCGGCACGCTCGGCTACAACTGGCAAGCGCAAGGCAGCCCGTTCGTGTTCGGTCTGGAAACCGATCTCGATTGGTCGGGCATCAAGGGCAGCGGCGCCTGCGGCGTGACCACCTGCTCGACCAGCAATACCTATCTCGGCACATTCCGCGGCCGTGTCGGCTATGCCTGGGATCGGGTGATGCCGTACATCACAGGCGGTCTCGCCTACGGCAACATCAACACCAATGTCGCGGGCTTCGGCACCGGCTCGAGCACCAGGGCCGGCTGGACACTCGGCGGCGGTCTCGAATTTGCCATTGCCGGTCCGTGGACCGCGAAGGTCGAATATCTCTATGTCGATCTCGGCCGCGGCGGCGGCATCCCGGCACTCGCCGGCGACGCGAAATTCCAAGCCAATGTCGTGCGCGCCGGCCTGAACTATCGGTTCTGATTCCGCGCCAAGACATTTGCAAAGACGCGAAAGCCCCGGAGGTTTCGTCCGGGGCTTTTGCTGTGGCACATCCTCGACGCGCGATTACTGCGCGACGAACTTCGTTTCCACAAACGCGGGCACCTGTGCCGCGAACCGATCGAGCCAGGCGACGAGTCGCGGATGGTCCTTGCGCCAGGTGCCCTCGAAGCGCAGATCCTGATAGCCGAGTGCGCAAGCAAGCGTGATCTGTCCGATATCGGGTGGCGCGGTGATCGCCGGCGGAGCGGCCTCGAGCACGGCGAGCGCCCGCGCCACCTTCTCGCGCTGATACGCGATCCATTTCTGATCGTGATGCTCCGCCGCGCGCCAGCGCGCTTCGTAAACGAGCAGCAGGCTCGCATCGAGGATGCCGTCGCACAGCGCCTGCAGCCGCAGCGCGGCGAAACGCGCAGGCGCATCGCGCGGAACAATGCGTCCCCCGCCGGCACGGTGATCGAGATATTCGAGGATCACCGGCGAGTCATAATAGGCCGCACCGTCTTCGGCGATCAGCGTCGGGATTTTTCCGATCGGGTTTTGCTGGCGAAGCGGATCGGCCGGATTGTTGGTGTCGGCCGCCTCGATCGTGATCTCGCTGGAGAGACCGAGCAGCGCGGCGGCGATACGCACCTTGCGGCCGAACGGCGAAGGCGCGGCGTTACGCAGGATCATCATCGAAAACAGTACTCCGATGCGCAAGCGCGCGACGCGCTTGCGGCAGACGATGCGAGTGCAGCTTTAGGTCGGAGCCGGACGCCGCGCCATGGCGCGTGCGACCGGTCCCGGGCGGATCAGCCAGTCACCACAAGGTTGACGGCTTTGGGACCTTTGCCCTTCTTGTCGGGCTCGACATCGAAGCTGATGCGCTGCCCTTCGTTCAGCGATTTCATCCCGGCCTGCTCGACCGCAGTGATGTGCACGAACACATCGCGTCCGCCGTCGTCCGGCTTGATGAAACCGTAGCCGCGTTCGGTGTTGAAAAATTTGACCGTACCTTGCTGCGCCATTGCAACCCCACTCCCCTAAAAGTTCTCCGCCGCGCGCCCCAATGGCGCGGCGTCCGGACCGGACATTCACAAACGGGGATAGCGTCAGCCAGCAAGGCCTCAGTCACTCCGCCGGCCCCCCAAAGGAGGCGGAACGTCAAAGCCAGTCCTAAAACCTAAACCAAGGCGCGCCCTGTGGAAAGCCGCCCAATACCGTCATGTCATCTGGCGCCGGTCTGGGCCGCCTCTACCGCTAACCAGTCGACACGAGCGGTCCCGCGCGGATTGCCCAGCACCGCGGCCAGCGCGGGAAGCAGCGTTTTCAGCTCGGAATCGAGGCGCCAGGGCGGATTGACGATGATCAGTCCCGAGCCATTGAGCCGGCTCGGGTCATTGAGTGGTGCAATGCACAATTCGGCACGCAGGATCTTTGCAATGCCGAGCCGCCGCAGATTCTTGGCCAACGCATCCGGGTCCGGCCGCCCCTTGATCGGATACCAGAGCATGTAGATGCCGGTCGCCCATTTACGGTGCGCCGCAGCAAGCCCTTTGGCCAATTGCGCGAGCTCGTCAGGCCGCTCGAACGGCGGATCGATGAGGACAAGTCCTCGCCGTTCCTTCGGCGGCACATAGGCGCTGAGCGCCGTCCAGCCGTCGAGCACGATTGCCTTCGCGCGTTGGTCGCCGCGTAGATTGGCGGTCAACGCCCGCGCGGCGCCGGGCTCGAGCTCGCAGGCGATGAGCCGGTCCTGGCGCCGCAACCAGCCCTGCACCAGCGCCGGCGAGCCGGGATAGCTGGTGAGCCGTTCTCCATTGAGCGCAGCAACCGCATCGCGATAGGGCGCCAGCAGCGCGGCGATGTGCGGAGGAAATTGCGCCGCCATCACGCGAGCGATGCCGTTTTGCCATTCGCCGCTGCGCGCCGCTTCCGGACCGGCGAGATCGTAGAGCCCGGCGCCGGCGTGCGTGTCGATGACCCGGAAGGCCGCAGGCTTCTCTTGCAGATGCGCGATGATGCGCGCGAGCACGGCGTGCTTGACGACATCGGCAAAATTGCCGGCGTGAAAGGCGTGGCGATAGTTCACGAAAAATCCCGGCGGTTCGACATCGACATACTATACGCCGTCGTGTGAACCGCCGGGGGCCGGAGACTGGGGAGGCAGAAGACTTACTATTTGGGCTCTTGCTGGACTTCGGCCTGTCGCGCGTCGGCGGTGCTGCTCTTCTGCCGCAACGGCGGCATCACGATCTTGTCGCGTTTGCAGGCGCGCGCCACGGTCTGCGCGCATTCGTGGAAGCCGAATTCCTTGCTGACGCAGATGCGCACCTCGGTCAGTCGCTTGTTGTCGCAGGCAACCGCAATGGCATCCTGCGGCAGGCTCGGATTGACCTTGAGAAACGCCTCTTTGATCTCGGTCGGCGCAATGGTGAGCGCCTCGTTGAGCGCGAGATATTCCGGCGGGATCTTCACCACGGCCCGCGCCTTGCGCACGGTCTCGAAATAGGCGCGCGCGGACAGGCCCGAACAGGTGCCGTGCCGATCCCATTCGTGGAAAATCAGCCGCGGCGAAGGCATCAGATCGAGCATCGAGGCCACGACGCCGCGATCGAGCCGGGGCGCCGGCACCTGACAATAGGACGGAAAGCCTTCCTCGTATTGCGGCCACAGCCCATGCACGACGAAGGAATAGGGCCGCGTGGTGCACTGCTGGTCCGGCGTGCGGTCGGCGTAGCGCTCGCGCGAGGTGTCGCAATAGGACGGCGACCACGACAGCGACAGCACATAGAAATCGAACTTGCCTGGCTCGCCTTGGCGCTGATCCTGCGCCGCTACGGGTTGAACGGCGAGGCTGAGAAGCACCGCGATCGCGGCCACGCGAAATGCGAGCAGCAGCGCGAGCGACAGCGAAAGGCGTGATAGCGAGCGGCGTGGCGAGGAAAGACGTGGTGAGGAAAGACGTAGCGATGAAAGACGCAACATAGGAGCCCCCTGGGCACACGTTAAAGACGAGCGGAGGCTAACCTGCCCCTCAGGAACATTGCAAGAACAAAATAGAACAAAAAAGGATCAGACGGCCGGACGCCGCTTGTGCCCTAGGGGCGCGCCATTTTGCAGCGTGGATTGTAGGCCCAGTTGCGATCGAGCCCGACCACGCAGAAGTCGACGCCCCAGGTGGCGCCGATCACGCCGGCGTCCTCGGCGATCGAATAGCTCACGTGGTGCTTATGCCCATCGGTGACGAAAGCCGTGGCGCTGCAATAGCGGCGCGGGATCGTCCCTTGCGCCCAGGGCATGAAGGCGGTTTCGCGCACGCGCTCGAAGCCGGTGATCTGCAGCTCGGAATTCCAATAATGGCCTTCCTTTTCCGAGAACCGCGACACGATCCAGGGCAAGGCCGCTTCGCAGCCGGGGACGACCGCGTCATAGCGCGGCCCAGACATCCAGAAATTCATCTCCAGCCAGTTGGCGGCGCGGGCCGGCGCCAATGACAGCAAGGTGCTCACTAGAACCGCTGCTGCGATCCCAAGCCCACGAACGCGACCGGACATGATTTTCCTCCACCCGTCGGACGGACCTTAGCACACGCCCCTGTCGCGCAAATGCATCACCTGCGACGAGTTATGCACAGGCCGGACTCCGCAATGGGATACCGGAACTGCATCATAATCCTTGCGAATCAAGTAAGTAGCGGAGGTCCAGCTCACGAAACCATTTTCGGGAGGCATTGATGACTTTGGCACTGCGACGGCTGGAAACAGCCGACACAGTGTTCGGTCTCCAAGCGGCTGAGCGCCTGATGACCGAGGTGTTTGCTCCGTGGGTTCAGAGTCTGGGTCTGGTGGTTGAAACGATCGAAAGCGGCAGGCCGGCCGGCGCGCCGGATGATTGGCAGCCGGGGGCAGTCCTGCGTATGCCGTTTTCCAAAAATAACTGCCGCGATGGCGGCGTTGTCTGCGGGCAGGCGTTGATGGCGCTCGCGGACACAGCCATGGTGTTCGCCTGCGCGGCGGCGTGGAGTGGGTATCGGCCGATGACCACGATCGACCAGACGGTGCACTTCCTCCGTCCGGTCAACTTCGACGTGGTGGCCGATGCCCGTGTGGTACGCGTCGCACGAACGACGACGTTCGGCCATGTGATGGTGTACAGTGCGGCTGATCGCCGGCCGGTCGGCATGGCGTCGAGTGCTTATGCAATGTTGTAGGTCGAGGTCCTTGTCATGTTTCGTCGTCTGTCTGTATTCGCGGCGCTGGTCAGTGGCGTGCTGTTGACGACCGGCGCCAGTGCGGGGCCCTGGGTAACCGGCAATGATACGGGCGGCATCATCCCGTATTCGCCGGCCAACCGGGTGCTTGCCAAGGATCTCGCCGGCCAGCACTGCGCCTGGTATGGCAAGTACGCGCGCATCACCAGCGTCTATGCGAAGTACGGCCAGTACATCGCCTTTTCCTGCAACTTCGACCGCCGCTATCAGCGCAATCTGCGCTGGTTCTGGTATTGACCGCGGCTGCCGCTACGACGCGGCGCCGCTCCAGTCGCCGAGCGCTGCTTGAACGAGCGCCAGCGCGGCGACAGCTGCCGTGTCGGCGCGCAGGATGCGCGGCCCGAGCGCCAGCCGCACCAATTGCGGCCGCTTGAGGAGGAGCGAGCGCTCCTCCTCCGCAAAGCCGCCTTCAGGACCGATCAGCACCGCGATCGACTTTGCCCGTGCACGCTGCGCCGCCAGCGCCGTGATCGGATCCGCAAGTCCGGCGTCTTCGTCGCAGAACACCAGCAGGCGCTCGTCTGACAGCGCGGCGATTGCCCTGTCGAGCGGCTGCGGCTCCTCGATCTCCGGCAGCACGAGAATGCCGCATTGCTCGGCGGCTTCGACGGCGTTGGCATGCATGCGCTCGAGATTGACCCGGGCGACCTGGGTATGACGCGTGAGCACCGGAATGAGACGCGAGACGCCCATCTCCACCGCCTTCTGCACCGTGTAATCGAGGCGCGCGTGCTTGAGCGGCGCGAACAGGAGCTGCAGATCGCAGGCCGCGGTCTGGGCGCGGACACGCTCGTCGAGGCGCAGCGCGGCGGCGCGTTTGCCGGTTCCCGCGAGCGTTGCCCGCCATTCGCCATCGCGCCCGTTGAACACCAGGACGGCGTCGCCGCGGGCGAGCCGCAGCACGTTGACCAGATAGTTGGCCTGCGGCGCCTCGAGCCTGATCTCGGCCCCTGCGGCAAAGTGCGCGTCGAGGAACAGGCGGGGGCTTTTGAAGTCGTAGGGCGCCATCGACCCTGGGTTTACTGGGCCTGATGCCCCTCCGCCAGGGTGTCTCAGGGCCTGGATAGCCGTCCCGCCGCCATATCGCCGGATTTACCGGGTTGTTACCGCTCAACCTTTATGCATCGGGTGTGTAAACTGCCCACGCGTGCTGGCGGCACTAGACGGTTCCAGAGAGAGGGTTCAGGGATGAAGCTCGCGCTTCCACTTGCGGTCGCGCTGCTGATGTCGGCGGCGGCGCCGGCCTTGGCGCAATTCGGCGGCCAGGCGCCTCCCTGCATGAACGAGTTCGTGCCGCTGCGCGACGACGCGCAGAAGAAGGCCGAGGCGATCAAGGCCGCCAGCGAACGCCACGCCCCGGCGATCGAAGCCTGCAAGCTGTTCAAGAGTTTCTCGGCGGCCGAGGCCAAGGTGATCAAATACGCCACCGACAACAGCACCTGGTGCGGCATCCCTCCGCAAATGCTCACGCAGATGAAGGCCAACCATAGCCAGACGGTGATGATGGAGGGACGCATCTGCAAGGCCGCAGCGATGGGCGGCGGCGCGCCAGCAGGCCCGAGCCTGAGTGACGCGCTCGGCTCGAGCAATCTGCCCGACACGCAGAACATCAAGCGCGGCCGCGGCACCTTCGACACGCTCACCGGAACGCCGCTCGGCAGCGAGCGATAGAGTGACGATGCGCGGGACCGGCCGCGTCGCCGACGCCACCGGCAACTGGGTCGATAGTCTCGCGCCGGTCCAGGTCCGTCCCTATCTGCGACTCGCCCGGCTCGACCGGCCGATCGGCTCCTGGCTGCTGCTGATGCCGTGCTGGTGGTCGTCTGGCCTGGCCGCGGTCGCGCAAGGCAGCGCCCCCAATCTCTGGCACATCGCGCTGTTCTTCGTCGGCGCCTTTGCCATGCGCGGCGCCGGATGCACCTGGAATGATCTGGTTGACCGCGATCTCGATGCCAAGGTCGAGCGCACGCGCTCGCGGCCGATCCCGTCGGGCCAGGTGAGCGTGGCGCAGGCCGCGACGTTTCTGATCGTGCAGGCCCTGGTCGGGCTAGCGGTGCTGCTGCAATTCAACCGCTTCACGGTCGCCACCGGCATCGCCTCGCTGGCGATCGTCGCGGTCTATCCGTTCATGAAACGGATCACCTACTGGCCGCAGATCGTGCTCGGCCTCGCGTTCTCCTGGGGCGCGCTGATGGGCTGGCCTGCGATCTTCGGCCGGCTCGATTGGCCGGCTTTCATTCTCTATGCCGGCTCGATCTCCTGGGTGATCGGGTACGACACCATCTATGCGCATCAGGATCGCGAGGACGACGCGCTGATCGGCATCAAGTCGACGGCGCTGCTGTTCGGCGAGCGCACCAAGCCGATGCTCGCCTTGTTCTATGCCGGCGCGGTCGTGCTCATCGGCATTGCCGGGCTCATGGCCGGCGGCAGAGCGATCTTCCTGCTCGGCCTCACCGCTTTTGCCGCGCATCTCGCCTGGCAGGTGCGCACGATCGACATCGCCGACCCGGCGCTTTGCCTGCGGCTCTTCAAGTCGAACCGCGACGCCGGTTTGATCCTGTTCGCGGCGCTGGTGATTGAGGCGCTGTTCCAGCGCGGGTGACCGCCGCAGCGTCGAGGCAGTATCAAAAATGTGCGCTCTTGCCGATTGCCTCTAGTCACATACGTAGTGCGAGTATCAATTTGTGACTAAGAGGGGTCCGTCATGTCCATTCGACCGGTCAAGCGCATCGCCCAATCGCAGCCGACCATTGAAGGCGCCGGCGTCAAGCTGCGGCGCGCCTTCGGCTTCGGCGACACCACCGAGTTCGATCCCTTTCTGTTGCTCGATGATTTCCGCAACGATCGGCCGAGCGACTATCTCGCCGGCTTTCCCTGGCATCCGCATCGCGGGATCGAGACCATCACTTACGTGCTTGCCGGAACGGTCGACCATGGCGATAGCCTCGGCAATCGCGGCACGCTGGGTGCCGGTGACGTGCAGTGGATGACCGCGGGCAGCGGCATCATGCATCAGGAGATGCCGCAAGGTGATGCGCTCGGCCGCATGCACGGCTTCCAGCTCTGGGCCAATCTGCCGTCGTCGCTGAAGATGACCGCGCCGCGCTATCAGGACATCAAGGGCGACGCCATCCCGGAGGTCGTCGACGACGACGGCACGCGCGTGCGCGTGGTCTGCGGTGACTTCTGGGGCAAGCGCGGCCCGGTCGAGGGCGTCGCCGCCGATCCGCGCTATCTCGACATCTCGATCCCGCCAGGCAAGCGCAAGACGCTGCCGGTCGAGGTCGACCGCCACGCCTTCGCTTACATCTTCGCCGGCTCCGGCGCGTTCCGCTCGGCCTCGAAGCCGTTCGGCGTGCTCACGGAAAAAGACGATGGCCAGGGCGGCGAGCTGTTGGTGCGCGAGCAGGCCGGCGACCGTTCGCTGGTGGTGTTCGATCGCGGCGACGAGGTCACCGTGCAGGCTGGCGAGCAGGGCATCCGCTTCCTGCTCGTCTCCGGCAAGCCGATTGCCGAGCCGGTCGCCTGGTACGGACCGATCGTGATGAACACCGATGCGGAATTGCGCCAGGCCGTCACCGAGCTGCGCAACGGCACCTTCATCAAGCAGCAGTAAGGCGACGCTGCCAAACGTTCGGACCGACGCCACTCACCAGGCGTCGGGCCGCACGTTGACGTCATGCGTGCGCGCGGGAGCCGGCTTTACGGAGCGGTGCGGCTCGACATCGACAATGTCCTTGGTCGCCTCTTCCGCCTGATCTTCGTCATCCCAGATGTCATCCGCGCCCGGCTCCGCCGCCTTCTTCGTCTCTGCACGGCCGATCGATCCGGTGCTCGCCGGATCGCGCAGATGCGCTAGGCGGTTCTGCGCGCGCGCCGCCACGACCTCGCCGTCGATCGGTCCCGGCTCACAGATGCGCGGGCGCCGCGCCCGGCGCATCAGATCGACATGGATGTGATCGTAGTGATAGCGGTTCGAGCCAGGGGCCAGCACCGTGGTGAAAGTCTGGCATGCCGCGTATTGCACGTCATGCAGGAAGGCCTGCTCTTCCGGCGTTCCCTGCCATCCGTTCTTCACGGTGACGCGGTGCCCGTCGGCCAGCACGAAGGCGGCGACGTCGAGCGCATTGCCGAAGGCGTGCTCGGAAATATGCGCATTGGGATTGCCGTTCATGCCGCGGCATGAATAGGCGGAGATCTGCTTGATCTCGACGACCGGCTGGCCGAACCATTTCAGTGCCGCCGGCTGCACCGCCCCGGACACCCACTGTTCGAGCGCCGAGACGATCGGACAGGCGAGCGTCGCGGCCGGCGTCACCACCGCCGGCCCGACCGGACCCGCATAGCGCTTCGTCGGCCCCAGCGCCGGCAGCGGCTGGCGCGGCGGCTGCGGATAATTCGGCGTGTTGTAGGCTGGGCGCGTCTGCGGCGCGCGCGAAGCCGGCAGCTCGGCATCATCGGGAATGTCATCGTCATCGGGCGGCGCGATGCCGGGCGGATTGATCGACAGCGGCGCGCCGGCAGGCGGCGCCATGCGGCTCTGCGGCGGCGCGTAAGTCTGCTGCGGATAACTCTGCTGCGGATATGTCGGCTGTTGGTAGGTCGGCTGCGGATAACTCGGCGGCGCGTAACGCGCGTCGGGCGGCGGCATCTCGACGGATGGCGCCTGCGTATAGGGCCGCGGCTCCGAGATCGGCCAGCGCGGCCCGGCCGGCGAGGCATTGGGAATGCTGCCCGGCGGGCGCAGATCGTCGGCATAGCCCATGGGCGCGCTGTCGCCGAGGGCTCCAACTTTCAGCGGGAAATCGGCGCCGCACATGCCCGGCCCTTCGATCGGGCTGATCTGCACGACACTCGAGCCGATCTTGACCCCGTTCGACTTCAGGCAGTCGACCTCGGCCTGATGGCGCCAAGCTTCGCGTTCCTGGAACGGCATCAAGCCGCGCCCGCACCCTGCCAGCGCGACCAGCGCGGCGGTGCCGACGAGATACAAACGCACTCTGCGGGTCATTTCCGCAAAATGCGAGCGAGGTCTTTAAGGACTCTTCAATGATGAATGCTCGCGCGCAGCAAGGAATTTGTTAAGGATAAGAAATCGTTGCTTGCGCGCCTCTCCGCTTTGCGATCACATCGCGCGTTTCTTGGGGGACTAGTGCCGCCGATTTGAAATTCCTGCACCACCTGCCGCAGACTCCCTCAGGAATTTCAAATCGAAAGCGGCACTAGAATCATCGAGTTTCTAGTGCCCTTTGGTTTTCGAAGTTCGGTCAAAGGGCGCAGCGACATTTCACGAACTTCGAAAACCGGGCACTAGGGTCATGGACGGCAAGGCGCGCTACATCTTTCCGGTGATCATTACCGCCATCATCGTCTTCGTCGTCAGCGCGGTGGTGACCTTCACCAACATCGGCTTCCGCGCCGACTTCGTGCCGCGCTGGCTCAAGGCCTTCGGCATCGGCTGGCCGGTTGCCGCAGTGACCGCCTTCGTCGCCATTCCGCTCGCGCGCGGCGTCACGCAAAAACTGGTCGCGTTGCTCGGAAGCAGAGCTTGATGTTCTGAACTGCAACTCGTTTGCAAGCGAGCGAGTCGTCGGTGCAATTCAACCGCAGGACGGCGAAACAGCTCGCGCAATAAAATTTTTTTGCACTCACCTTTGCTGCGTCGCACTGCCGCATTGTCAGCTTCTTTCACACGCTGCGTCAGAGCCTTGGTCGCACGTTATGAACCATACACATCCACGAGATCGCGTCGTTGCGGGGGCGCGGCGTGGCTGCACCCCTTCGGCCGCAGGTCGCAGTCTGCTAGGCTCCTCGCGCTAACGAACAGGAGCACACCCGTGGACATTGCCTTGCGACTGAATATGCTGGCGATCTGCGCCGTGTTCGTTTTCGTCGGCGCGATCCTGTTGGGTGCGTTCTGAATCCAGGATTGTCGATCGCCAGCTGAATTCTCGGCGCAAACTGCGCTACAGCTCATGCAAACACCGGAGCGGTTCTCCGGTGTTTTTCTTTTTCGCGATGAAGCGCTATGCCGCGGCGTTGCGCGCCGACGCCGGATCGTAATTGAGGACCGGCGCCAGCCAGCGCTCGGCTTCACCGACTGACCAGCCTTTGCGACGTGCGTAGTCCTCGACCTGATCGCGTTCGATCTTGCCGACGCCGAAATAGTGGCTCTCCGGGTGGCTGAAATAGAGCCCGCACACCGACGCGCCGGGCCACATGGCAAAGCTTTCGGTGAGCTTGACGCCAATCGAGCGCTCGCCATCGAGCAAGCCGAACAGCGTCGCCTTCTCGCAGTGATCGGGCTGCGCCGGGTAGCCGGGCGCCGGACGGATGCCACGATAAGTCTCGGCGATCAGCTCTTCGTTGCTGAGCGTCTCGTCAGCGGCGTAACCCCAGAATTCCTTGCGCACGCGCTGATGCAGCCGCTCGGCGAAGGCTTCGGCGAGACGGTCGGCCAGCGCCTTGACCAGGATCGCGGAGTAATCATCATTGGCGCGCTTGAAGCGATCGGCAACGTCATCCTCGCCGATGCCCGCGGTCACCGTGAAGGCGCCGACATAGTCCGCAAGCCCGCTCGCGCGCGGTGCCACGAAGTCGGCGAGCGCGACATTGTGCCGACCTTCGCGCTTGGTGAGCTGCTGGCGCAGCGAGTACAGCGTGGCGATCGGCCTCTCGCGCGCCTCGTCGGCAAACACCGCGATATCGTCGCCATTGGCCTGCGCCGGCCAGAAGCCGAACACGGCATGCGCCTTGAACCATTGCTCGTCGACGATCTTCTTCAGCATCGCCTGCGCGTCGGCATAAAGGCTGCGCGCAGCCTGACCGAACTTGGCGTCGTCGAGGATCGCCGGGAAACGGCCGCTCAATTCCCAGGTGGAGAAGAACGGCGTCCAATCGATGACGTCGATCAGCTCGGGGACTGAATAATCCTTGAGTACTTTGCGGCCGATGAACGACGGCTTCGGCGGCTGATAGGCGCCCGACCAGTCGTATTTCGGCGCATTGGCGCGCGCAGCGGCAAGCGACAGCCGGTTTTTCTCTTCCTGGCCGCGCGCGTGCGCGGCGGCGATGCGCGCATACTCGCCACGCAACTCCGTGACGTAAGGCGCACGCGCGGTCGCCGACATCAGCGATTGCACCACGCCGACGGCGCGGCTGGCGTCATTGACATAGACCGCCTGCCCGCGCCGATAATTCGGGTGGATCTTCACCGCGGTGTGCACGCGACTGGTCGTGGCGCCGCCGATGAGCAGCGGCACTTCGAAGCCCTGCCGCTCCATCTCCGCCGCGACATGGCACATCTCGTCGAGCGAGGGCGTGATCAAGCCGGAGAGGCCGATGATGTCGGCATTCTCCGCCTTCGCCGTTTCGAGGATCTTCGTCGCCGGCACCATGACGCCAAGATCGACGACTTCGTAATTATTGCACTGGAGCACCACGCCGACGATGTTCTTGCCGATATCGTGGACGTCGCCCTTCACCGTCGCCATCACCACCTTGCCATTGGAGCTGCGCTCGGCTGGACCGCCGGCGCGCCGGCGCTCTTCTTTCTCTTTCTCCATGAACGGCATCAGATAGCCGACGGCCTGCTTCATCACGCGGGCCGACTTCACCACCTGCGGCAGGAACATCTTGCCTGAGCCGAACAGGTCGCCGACGACGTTCATGCCGTCCATCAGCGGACCTTCGATGACATCGAGCGGCCGCTTGCTCTTTTGCCGCGCCTCCTCGACGTCGGTTTCGATGAAATCGGTGATGCCGTGGACGAGGGCATGCGAGAGCCGCTGCTCGACCGCGCGCTCGCGCCAGGCAAGATCGGCTTCCTTCGCTTCCTTGCCATGGCCGCGGAATTTCTCGGCCAGCGCCAGCAGCCGCTCCGCCGCATCGGGCCGGCGGTTGAGCACCACGTCCTCGCAAGCTTCGCGCAGCTCCGGATTGAGATCGTCATAGACCGCGATCTGCCCGGCATTGACGATGCCCATGTCCATGCCCGCCTTGATGGCATGGAACAGGAACACCGAGTGCATGGCCTCGCGCACCGGCTCGTTGCCGCGGAACGAGAACGACAGGTTGGAGACGCCGCCGGAAATATGCACATGCGGCAGATTGGTTTTCAGCCAGCGCGCTGCCTCGATGAAGGCGACACCGTAGCCGTTGTGCTCCTCCATGCCCGTGGCAATGGCGAAGATGTTGGGGTCGAAGATGATGTCTTCCGGCGGGAAGCCGACCTTGTTGACCAGGATGTCGTAGGCGCGCGCGCTGATCTTGATCTTGCGCTCCAGCGTATCGGCCTGCCCCTGCTCGTCGAAGGCCATCACCACCACCGCAGCGCCGTGCCGCCGCACGATCTTCGCATGATGGACGAACGCCTCATCGCCTTCCTTGAGCGAGATCGAGTTCACCACCGGTTTGCCCTGCAGGCATTTCAGCCCGGCTTCCATCACCGAGAATTTCGAGGAGTCGACCATCACCGGCACCCGGGCGATGTCGGGCTCGGCGGCGAGCAGATTGAGGAAGGTGACCATCGCCTGCTCGGAGTCGAGCAGACCTTCGTCCATGTTGACGTCGATGATCTGGGCGCCGTTCTCCACCTGATCGCGCGCCACCGTGAGCGCCGACTCGTAATCGCCGGCGGTGATCAGCTTGCGAAATTTCGCCGAGCCGGTGACATTGGTGCGCTCGCCGACATTGACGAAGGGGATTTCCGGCGTGAGCACGAACGGCTCCAAGCCTGAGAGCCGCAGCCGCTGCGGGATTTCGGGAATGACGCGCGGCGCCTTGCCACGCACCGCCTCCGCGATGGCGCGGATGTGATCCGGCGTGGTGCCGCAGCAGCCGCCGACGATGTTGACGAGGCCAGCGCTAGCGAACTCGCCAAGGAGCTCGGCCATTGCCTCGGGGCTTTCGTCATAGAGCCCGAATTCGTTGGGCAAGCCTGCGTTGGGGTAGGCGCAGATGAGCGTGTCGGCGACACGGCCGAGATCGTCGATATGCGCGCGCATCTCTCGCGCGCCGAGCGCGCAATTGAGCCCGACCGAAACCGGATTGGAATGGCGGATCGAATGCCAGAAGGCCGCCGGCGTCTGCCCGGAGAGCAGGCGGCCGGAGCGATCGGTGATGGTGCCGGAGATCATCACCGGCACTTCGATGCTGCGCGCCTCGAAGGCTTCGGCAATGGCGTAGATCGCCGCCTTGGCATTGAGCGTGTCGAAGATGGTCTCGATCAACAACAGATCGGCGCCACCATCGAGCAGGCCGCGTATCTGCTCGGCATAGGCGTCGCGCAGCTGATCGAAGGTGATGGCACGGAAGCCCGGATTGGCGACGTCCGGCGAGATCGAGGCGGTGCGGTTGGTCGGCCCTAGCGCCCCGGCGACGAAGCGGCGGCGGCCGTCCTCAGCCTGCGCATCGTTGGCGGCCTCGCGCGCGAGCCGCGCACCTGCATGGTTGAGCTCGTAGGCGTGGCTCTCCAGCCCGTAATCGGCCTGCGCGATCGAGGTCGAAGAGAAGGTGTTGGTCGAGCAGATATCGGCGCCGGCGCGGAAATAGGCATAGTGGATGTCGCGGATGGCGCGCGGCCGCGTGATATTGAGCAGGTCGTTGTTGCCGCGCACCTCGCGGTTCCAGGCGTCGAAGCGGGCGCCGCGATAGCCGCCCTCGTCGAGCTTCATCGCCTGGATCATGGTGCCCATGGCGCCGTCGAGCACAAGGATGCGCTCGGCCGCGATCTTGCGCAGCTCGATTTCAGCGGCAGACATGTTTTTGCGCGACGACAGACTCATACGTTCACAATCTTTCAGGCGGCTTGCTTCGCTTCGGGCCGCAGCCCGAGCAGATGGCAGATCGCGTAGACCAGGTCCGCGCGGTTCATGGTGTAGAAGTGGAAGTCGTTGACGCCGCGATCGACAAGATCGAGCACCTGCTCGGCGGCGACCGCCGCAGCGATGAGCTTGCGCGTTGCCGGATCGGCATCGAGGCCATCGAAGCGCTCGGCGAGCCATTTCGGCACCGAAGCGCCGGCGCGCGCCGCGAAGTTCGCTGCGGTTTTGAAGTTCTGCACCGGCAGGATGCCCGGCACGATCGGGATATCGATGCCGCGGGCGCGTACGCGGTCGAGATAGCGGAAGTAGAGGTCGTTCTCGAAGAAGAACTGCGTCATCGCCCGCGACGCGCCAGCATCGACCTTGGCCTTGAGCATGTCGATGTCGGCCTCGACCGACGGGCTGTCGGGATGCTTCTCCGGATAGGCGGACACCGACACTTCGATATCGGCGGTGCGCTTGATGCCGGCGACGAGATCGGCCGCGTTGCAATAACCGCCGGGATGCGGCTCATATTTCAAGCCGATGCCGCCGGTCGGATCGCCGCGCAGCGCCACGATGTGGCGCACGCCTGCGGCGCGATAATTGCGCACCACCTCGTCGACCTCCTCGCGGCGCGCCTCGACGCAAGTGAGATGCGCGGCGGGAATGAGCGCGGTCTCGCCGAGGATGCGCTTGACGGTCGAGTGCGTGCGCTCGCGCGTCGAGCCGCCGGCGCCGTAGGTGACGGAGACGAAGCTCGGCGCCAGCGGCGCCAGGCGCTCGATCGCATCCCACAGGTTCTTCTCCATCTCCTCCGTCTTCGGCGGGAAGAACTCGAAGGAGACGCGGATCGCACGGGCATTGCCGTTGTTGAAGCGTCGCGCGCGGGCGGCGGGTTCAGCCATCACGCCACCTCCCGGCCGACGTCGGCGATCAGCGTGCGGGGGTCGCGCGCGAGCCACAGCGAGACCGCGATTTTGCCTTCCGATCCGAGCTCAGGAACCAGGCTCTTGAAGCTCGTCATCTTCAATCCGGCGGCATCGATCCACTGCGTCACCGTCTCTTCGGTGAAACCGAGGCGGCGATGCGCATGCTGCTCACGCAGGAATTCGAGCTCATGCGGGGCGAAATCGACGACCGTGAGCCGGCCGCCGGGCCGCAGCACGCGCGCCGCTTCGCGGATTGCACGCCCGCCGTCGTCGAGGAAGTGCAGCACCTGGTGGACGATGACGGCGTCGAAACTGTCGTTGGGAATGGCGAGGTCGTAGATGTCGCCCTGCCGCACGCTGCAATGGCGCAGCCCTGCGCGTTCGAGCCGGGCGCGGGCCAGCGCCAGCATGTCGAGCGACAGGTCGAGGCCGAGCCCGCGCTCGATTTGCGGCGCGAACAGCTCGAGCATGCGCCCGGTGCCGGTGCCGAGGTCGAGCAGGGAGCGGAACGGTCGGTCGGCAAGCGCGTCGCGGATCGCGGTCTCCACCGCTTCGTCAGCCACGTGTAGCTTGCGGATGCGATCCCACTCCGCCGCATGGCGGCGGAAATAGGCTTGCGCCGCGGCGGCCCGGGCCGAGCGCACCGCCACGAGACGCTCGCGATCGCGCTGCATGGTGTGGTCGGCAGGATCAAGCCGCGCGACGAGGCTGCGGGCGAGCTCGGCGCCGCCGCCATGCTCGGCGATGCGAAAGAACGCCCAGGTGCCTTCGCGGAAGCGCTCGACCAGCCCGGCCTCGGCAAGAAGCCGCAGATGCCGCGAAATGCGTGGCTGCGACTGCCGCAGGATGTCGGTCAGGTCGGAAACGGTGAGCTCGGCATCGGCAAGGAGCGCGAGGATGCGCAGGCGCGTGGCCTCGCCCGCCGCCTTGAGGGCGGTGTTGAGCGCGGCAAACGGCAATTGGGCGGGCGTGGACATGATTCCCACTATCCTCGGGCAGGCTCTAACAAAGCCTATATAAAGATATCTTTATGCGTGCAAGAGGGCCAAGCAAAGATTTTATTGGGGTTTTTTGGAGGGATTCTGCCCATCGTTAACGAACCCTCGACGGACCGCCGGGACCATGTGAGGACTGGCATCCTGGAATGCGAGGTGACGATGCCGGACAGCAGCCCTGGAATTCGTCCGCGTGAGGTCGCGATCGACCTGCCCGCGGATTTCGATGCCGGCCTCTATTTCATCGGCCGCATCCGCACGCCCTGGACGCGGCGCGAGGACTGCCCGAAGAACGCCCGCGAATCCGAGGCGGTGTGCACAATCGAGATCGATGCGCGGTGGGCGGACGGCCTCAAGGACCTCGAAACCTGCTCGCATCTCCTGGTGCTCTATTGGATGGACCAGGCCCGCCGCGACCTGGTGCTGCAGGTGCCGCGCCATTATGGCGAGCAGCGCGGGACCTTCGCGCTGCGCTCGCCGGCCCGACCCAATCCCATCGCTGTGAGCGCTGCGAAGCTCATCGGCATCGACGGCACGCGGCTTTCGGTCGTCGGGCTCGACTGCCTCGACGGCACTGCGCTCCTCGACCTCAAGCCTTATTTCGCTTCGGTGGATGCGGTGCCGGACGCGCATGTCGGCTGGCACGCCGACCGCAAAGGCAAGGCCTGAACTAGCGGCATTTGCCTAAAATTATCACGGCAAACAGAGCGGAATCCGCACGTCTGCGTGGCAGCATCCTCGCCGCGGTCGTCCGGTTCTGACAACGCGCTCGCAGGCATTTGTTTCCTGATTGAAAACCGGTCGCAGGAAGGTGATCGAACCTTTGAACCGCCATTGCGCTTGCAACGACGAATATTCATCGAGCCATTGACGAGGGTGAGATGTCCAGTTCAGTCCGCACGATCCGCCTTGCCGGCGCGTTGCTTGCAGCCGCCGCGGCCACCACCATCAGCAGCAGCGCTTCGGCACAGACGCTGTTTTCCTCCCTGTTCGCTCCGTTCGCTCCGCAGGCCCAGCCGGTCTCCTTGGCTTCGCCATCAGTAACCGAGCCCGAGCAGCAAGGCGCCGACGATGAGGGTCTGCGCGCCAATCTGCGCCGCCAGATCGTTTCTTATGCGAGCAACGAAGCGCCCGGCACGATCATCGTCGATACGCCGCACACCTATCTCTACTTCGTGCTCGGCGGCGGCAAAGCGATCCGCTACGGCATCGGCGTCGGCCGCCAAGGCTTCACCTGGTCGGGCATCCGCACCGTCGGCGACAAAAAGGAATGGCCGGATTGGTCGCCGCCGCCGGAGATGATCGCGCGCCAACCCTATCTGCCGCGCTTTATGGCAGGCGGCCCCGGCAATCCGCTCGGTGCCCGCGCCATGTATCTCGCCGGCACCGAGTATCGCATCCATGGCACCAACAATCCGGACACCATCGGT
The DNA here is from genome assembly GCA_035651015.1 of Pseudolabrys sp. Lineage (GTDB taxonomy): Bacteria > Pseudomonadota > Alphaproteobacteria > Rhizobiales > Xanthobacteraceae > Pseudolabrys. The sequence goes on from DASRGN010000061.1 coordinate 47,710, forward strand.
CACCAAGTGTCGAGCGGCTGCATCCGGCTCACGAACGAGGATGTCACCGATCTCTACAATCGGGTGAAAGTCGGCGCCAAAGTCGTGGTACTGCCGCAGACGGCCATGGCGCACCGCCACGCCGAGCCCGAACCAGCTGCCTATGCCCAAGCGCCGCAGCCGAGCGCCGCGGCACGCACCTGGGCGACGATCCGACCTTCCGGCGCGTACTGAGAAAACCTCCCACTCCGCAGCCGTCCGATCGCTTGCGATCGGACGGCTTTCTTTTGCCTGCCTCGCGCATGCGGCAGTGCCAATCAAAGCGCTGCCAATGAAAAAGGCGGCCGCGCCTTTTGGCCGCGACCGCCCTCAATCTTCTTCGGCGCGCTCTAGCTGCTCGAGCCGTCGCCGCCGGTCGAAAACGGGCTGCGATACTCCATCGGTGCCGGGGCCGGCTCAGGTGCCGGAGCGGGCGCTGGCGCGGGCTTCGGAGCTGCGGCCTTCTTCGGTGCGGCCCTTTTCGCCTTCTTGGCTTTCTTCTTCGCCTTCCGCGGCGCGGCCTTTGCTACTTTTTTCTTTTTCTTGCGTGCCGGAGCCGCGCGTTTCGCTTTTTTCGCCTTCTTTACTTTCGACTTCTTCCGCTTCTTCGCCATGATCGTCCTCCCGATCGGTTCGTGTCAGCCAAAGCCGCTCGCTGCGGCCACCTCATCACAAAGCCGCCTCCGGCTCGCGCGCCGGCACGGCATCCGTCCGTAGCCCCTCGAGATTTTCCGGGACCGGTCCACCGGTCGCCCAGTCGATCAACTCGACAGTATGGACGACCGGAATCGACGTGCCCGCAGCGATCTGCATGATACAGCCGATGTTTCCGGCAGCGATCACGTCAGGCTTGATCTTGTCGATGTTCGCGACCTTGCGCTCCCGTAATCTCCCCGCCAACTCCGGTTGCAGGATGTTGTAGGTTCCTGCCGAGCCGCAGCACAGATGCGGCTCCGGTATATCTTTGACCACGAAACCCATCTTGGAAAGCAATTCTTTCGGTTCGCGTGTCACTTTCTGTCCGTGCTGCAGCGAGCACGCCGAATGATAAGCAACGACCGTGCCGGATGATGTCCGCACCGGCTCGAGCTTGAGCTTGGCGAGATATTCGGAAATGTCCTGCACCAGCTCGGACACCAGCCGCGCGTTGTCCGCGTAAGTCGGGTCGCTGCGCAGCATGAAGCCATAGTCCTTCATGGTCGTGCCGCAGCCCGACACCGTCGTGAGGATGGCGTCGAGCCCCTCGCCTTCCATTTCGCGCGTCCACGCGTCGACATTGTTGCGCGCCATGGCCAGCGCCTCGTGCTCACGCCCCATGTGGTGGACGAGCGACCCACAGCAGCCTTCACCCGGCGCGATGACCACTTCGCAGCCATGACGGTTGAGAACGCGGATGGCGGCCTGCAGCGTCGCCGGCGACAGTACCGGATTGATGCAGCCGGAGAGCATCGCCACGCGGCGGCGGCGCGGCCCCTCGGCGGGGAACACCCGTTGATCGGTGACCTTTGGCGGCGCCGGCAGCTTGCGGGGCGTCAGGCGCAGCAGTGCCGCAAGACGTTTGAAGCCGAGCGCGCGCAATAACGGTGCAAACGGCCGGCCGACGAGGCCGAGGACGAGCGCCCAACGGAACAGCCCGATATCCGGGAGCACGCGCGCCAGCAGCGCGCGCAGAGCCCTATCGTGCAGCGGACGGCGGTAGGTCTTCTCGATGTGCTCGCGGGCGTGGTCGACGAGGTGCATGTAATGCACGCCCGACGGGCAGGTGGTCATGCAGGACAGGCAGGAGAGGCACCGGTCGATATGCTTGACCACCTCGCGCGAGGCCTTCCGGTCATTCTCCAGCATCTCCTTGATCAGGTAGATGCGGCCGCGCGGGCTATCGAGCTCGTCGCCGAGCAGCAGATAAGTCGGACAGGTCGCCGTGCAGAAGCCACAGTGCACGCAAGCACGTAGGATCTTTTCCGACGCCGCATTCTGCGGATTGGCGAGTTGCGCCAAAGTGAAGTGTGTTTGCATCTTATACGCCGGCCCACATACGCCCGGGATTGAGTACGCCCTTGGGATCGAAACTGTCCTTTACGCGCTTGGTCAAGGCCGCCGTGCCGGCATCCTGCGGCTGAAACACCTCGACCGCGGCGCGCACGGCCGCTGGCGCGCGGATCAAGGTGGCGTGGCCGCCGGTCGCGACGACTGCCGCACGCACGCTCTCCGCATCGGGCTCGGGCGTCGGCATGGCGATCCAGATGAGCCCGCCGGCCCAGTCGTAAAACATTTGCGCGCCTGGTGAGATGAAGGACGATACCTCGGCAGCGCGTCCCGGGGTCGTCGACACCCGCCACAAGGGCCGCTCCAATTCGCCCTCGACGGCGAAGGGGCGCACCTCGCGGATATCGGTCCACAGGGCGCGGGAGGGCGCCTCATCGAGCACCGCGACGGAACCGAACCCCGCCATCAGGGCGGCCAAGGTTTCTTTCCGGTGCGCCACCGATGGTGCGAAACCCTCGATGCGCAAGGCCGTCGACGCCTGCGACACCGGCAGCGCGGGAAAGCGCCCCGCCACGTGGTCGGGCAAATGCGCGGCGGCCGACACATCGCAGGACGAGCCCATGGCCGCCGCCATGGCCGCGATCGCCTGCGCGTCATCCAGACCGCGGACGATGATGGTCGCTTCGGTCTCAGCGCGCGGCAGCGTCTTGATCGTGACTTCGGTCATCGCCGCCAGCGTGCCCCAGGAGCCGGCAAGCAGCTTGCAGAGGTCATAGCCGGTGACGTTCTTCACCACCCGGCCACCGATCTTCGTGGTGTCGCCGCGACCCGTCACCGCGACCGCGCCGAGGAAGTGGTCCCGGGCGGCGCCGGCCTTGATGCGGCGCGGCCCGGCCAGATTGGCGGCGAGAACGCCACCGATGGTCCCCTCGCCGGCGCTACGGCCCATCAGCGGCCCGTAATCGACCGGCTCGAAGGCCAGCTCCTGCCCGTGCTTGGCGACCAGCGCCTGGATCTCCGCGAGCGGCGTGCCGGCCTTGGCCGAGAGCACCAGCTCTTCGGGCTCGTAGAGCGTGATCCCGGAGAGGCCGGAGAGATCGAGCGTCAGATCGGTCTGACTGGGACGGCCGATGGCGCGCTTGGAGCCGTGACCGACGATCTCCAGCGCCTTCTCGTCGCTCAACGCGAAGCGAATGGCGTCCTCGACGTCCTTGCCGTCGCGCGGCTTTAGCGTGTCGCTCATCGAACTCAGAACCGCGGGATGTCGGGGAATGGAAGCTTGCCGCCGGAGACATGCATGCGGCCGAGCTCGGCACAGCGGTGCAGCGTTGGAAACACCTTGCCGGGATTGAGCAGGCCCTTCTCGTCGAAGGCGCATTTGAGCCGCTGCTGCTGGTTGAGGTCGCTCTCCGAGAACATGACCGGCATCAGATCGCGCTTCTCGACGCCAACGCCATGCTCGCCGGTGAGCACCCCACCCACCTCGACACAGAGCTTGAGAAGGTCGGAGCCGAAGGCCTCGGTCTTTTCCAGCTCCCCGGGCTTGTTGGCATCATACAGGATCAACGGATGCAGATTGCCGTCGCCGGCATGGAAGACGTTGGCGCAGCGCAACCCATAATGCTCCGACAGCTCGCGGGTACGCGCGAGCACATGCGGGAGCTTCGCGCGCGGGATGGTGCCGTCCACGCAGTAATAGTCGGGCGAAATGCGTCCGACCGCCGGGAAGGCGGCCTTGCGGCCGGCCCAGAACAGCAGCCGCTCTTCCTCCGACGTCGAGGCGCGGCAGGTCACCGCGCCGCATTCGCGCGCGATCGCCTCGACGCGCCCGGTCAGATGGTCGACCTCGGCCTGCGGTCCGTCGACTTCGATGATCAGCAGAGCCTCGACATCGAGCGGGTAGCCGGCATGGACGAATTCCTCGACTGCGTGGATCGCGGGCTTATCCATCATTTCCATGCCGCCGGGGATGATGCCGGCGCCGATGACCTTGCCGACACAATCGCCGGCCTGCTCGGATGTCGGAAAGCCGACAAGGACGGCGCGGGCGACTTCCGGTCTCTTCAGGATGCGCACGGTGACTTCGGTGACGACCCCGAGCAGCCCTTCGGATCCGGTGATGATGCCGAGAAGGTCGTAGCCGCCGGCGTCGAGATGCTTGCCGCCGATGCGCAGCACCTCGCCGTTCATCAGCACAAATTCGATGCCGAGCACATTGTTGGTGGTCACGCCGTATTTGAGGCAATGCACGCCGCCCGAATTCTCCGCGATATTGCCGCCGATGGTGCAAGCGATCTGCGAGGACGGATCCGGCGCGTAGTAGAAACCTGCATGCGCCACCGCGTTGCTGACCGCGAGATTGGTTACCCCCGGCTCGACCACAACCACGCGATTGTCGAAGTCGATCTCGCGGACGCGGTTGAACTTGGCCATGCCGAGGAGGACACCGTCCTCGAGCGGCAGCGCGCCGCCCGACAGCGAGGTGCCGGCGCCGCGCGGCACCACGCGGATGCCCTGCTCATGACAGTAGCGCAGCACCTCCGAGACCTGCTGCGTGGTCTCCGGCAGCACGACCACCATCGGCAGCTGCCGATAGGCCGTAAGCCCGTCGGACTCGTAAGGCCGCATCTCGCGCTCGCTCGCAATCACGCCCTCGCCGGGCACAATCTGCCGCAGCGTCGCGACGATCTTTGCGCGGCGCTCGAGAACCGCCTGATCGGCAGCAGGCATGCGAACGGACATCGGTCCCCTTGTGTTGTCGCCCTGGATTTATGCTGGCGAGAGATTGTACAACCCCTCGTCCCAATGGAACATGGCGACGTCAGGACAAAGGAGCAAGCAGAATGAAAGCCTTGGCACTGGCTGCGGTGGCTCTCGCCGCATCGATCGCAACGGCGCAGGCGCAGGACGCGGCGGCGGGCGAGACTTCGTTCAAGAAATGCTTCCCCTGCCACTCGGTTGGCCCTGATGCCAAGAACAAGGTCGGGCCGGAGCTCAATGGTCTCGACGGTCGCAAGGCGGGGACTGCGGCAAATTACAACTATTCCGACGCCAACAAGAATTCCGGCATCACCTGGAACGAGCAGAATTTCCTCGAATACATCAAGGATCCCCGGGCCAAGGTGCCGGGCACCAAGATGGTGTTCCCGGGCATCAAGAACGAGCAGGAAGCGAAGGACCTCTGGGCCTATCTGAAGCAGTTCAAGGCCGACGGCTCGAAATAGCGCCACGCTCTGCGCGCCGGCGGTTGATCCCGATCAACGCCGGCGAACCGGCGTCGCGCAGACTGCACCCGATCGCATGTCCGGCGAAGGAGCAGAGCATGATCAAGGACATCATCGTCAATCTCGGCCTCGGATCACGCGATCCTGCCAGCGACTACGCACTCTCGGTCGCCGATGCCTTCGGCGCGCATCTGCTCGGCACCGCCTTTGTCTATGAACCGCTGATCCCCAGCGTCGTGACGGGCAGCATTCCCGCCGAGGTGATCGATTCGCAGCGGCGCGATACCGAAGCCTCGGCGAATAGGGGCGTCGCCCGCTTCGCCGAGGCGGCACGCCGCGTCGGCGTCTCGGCTGAGACGCGCATACTCAATGCCAGCATCGCAGGAGCCGCGGACACCTTCGGCGGCATGGCCCGGCGCTTCGACCTCGTCGTGGTCGGGCAGCCCGAGCCGGAAAAGCCGGTGCCCGAAGACATTCTGGTCGAGGGCGCCCTGTTCGGCGGCGGCCGGCCGGTGATCATTGTCCCCTTCATCCAGAAAGGCGGGCTGAAGCTCGATCATGTCCTCGTCTGCTGGGACGGAAGCCGCACGGCGGCGCGCGCGCTCGCCGATGCAATGCCGCTCTTGCACAAAGCCACGGAGGTCGAGGTTTTGATCGTGGCGAATGAGCGCGGCAAAAGCGATGAGCTCCCCGGCGCCGACATTGCGCAGCATCTCGCACGCCACGGTGTCAAGGTCGACGTCAAACGCATCAGCGCCGGCGACGTCGACGTGGCAAATATCGTCTTGTCCCACGCCGCCGATGCCGGGGCCGACTTCATCGTCATGGGAGGCTATGGCCATTCGCGGCTGCGCGAATTCGTTCTGGGCGGCGTCACCCGCGGCATCCTGCAATCGATGACCGTGCCGACGCTGATGTCCCATTGACGCTCGCACCCGGAGATTGGACGCGCCATGAGGTTCTCCGCGATGGGACCAAAGTGCTGGTGCGTCCTTTGCGGCCGGAGGATGCGGCCCTTTATCCCGACTTCCTGACGCATGTGACCGCGGACGATCTGCGGCTGCGCTTCTTTGCGGCGCTGCGCGAGCTGCGCCCCGAATTGATCGAGCGGCTTACGCATCTGGACTATGCGACGGCGATGGCCTTCATCGCCATCAGCGAGACGACTGGCGCGATGCTGGGCGTCGTTCGCCTGCATGATGACCCCGACGGGCGTAGCGCCGAATTCGCGGTCATCGTGCGCTCCGCGCTCAAGGGCCATGGGCTCGGCTGGCTGCTCATGCAGCGCATGATCGAATACGCCAAGGCCAAGCGTCTCAAGCGCGTGCACGGACAGGTGCTCGCGGAAAACACGACGATGTTGCGGATGTGCCAGGAGCTCGGATTTCACCTCGGCCCCGACGTTCAGGCCGGCGTGAAGGTCGAGGTTCTCGACCTCGACGGCGTGCCGCAAGGCTCGTCGCAATGAACGGGCGGCTCAGGCGTCGCCTTCTGCCGGCAGCGCGGTCTGCACGACGAGGCCGCGCGCACGGGCGTCGACCACCCCGAGCCCTCGCAGCACCAGGAGCGTGAGGCCCTGCACCGCCGCACGCGCCTTGGCCGGATCCTCGCTCACATCGGCAGCCAACGGCCCAATCAGCCCTTCGACCAACGCGCCGAGCACCGCCGCCGCGGCGATCGCCGCGTCCTGCTCCGGCAAATGCCCGCCGGCCATGGCGCCTTCGATCCGATCGCGCAGCTCGTCAGTGAGCGCGCGCCGATAGCGCAACCGCGCCGCGTCGATCTCGGCGTCGACCGGCTCAGCCATGGCGGCGAAGGCGAAGCGCCGGTTGCGCAACGCGCGCGCCGCAAGCGTCGTAATCGCGGCGGCGAGCGCCGAGAGCGGACCCGGCGCTGCATCGGCAGCCGCGCGGATGGCAGTCAGCTCGCGCTCGCTGGCATCGGCGATGAGCTCGGCGACGAGCTCGGTCTTCGAGGGAAAGTAGCGATAGACCGTTCCGGCGGCGATGCCGGCGCGCTGCGCCACCGGAACGATCTGCACCGCGCCCATGCCGCCCTCGGCTGCCGCGCTCTCCGCAGCCTTGAGGATCGCCTGCTCGCGGGCCGCGAGCCGGCGCACGACGTTCTCGGTGCGGCGATAGGCCATTCAACGGATGAATGGTGATTCACCGCCGTTTGGCAAGCGCTCTCTAAGCTTTGTGCGTCCCGCTCGGTGCCGCAGCCGCGGCGAGTGCCTTTTCGCGGATGCCGGAAATCGTTGCCGTCGGCGTAATCGCCTCGGGATCGATCTTGAGGTGGATCACCGACGGCAGGCCAGAAGCATTGGCGGCGGCAAAGACCGCGGCAAAGTCGTCGGTGCGATCAACCGTGGCGCCGAAACCGCCGAAGGCGCGCGCATAAGCGGCGAAGTCCGGATTCTTCAGCGCAGTGGCAACGATGCGACCAGGATAGTCGCGCTCCTGGTGCATGCGGATAGTGCCGTACATGCCGTTGTCGGCGACGACGATGACCATCGGCAGGCCATATTGAACAGCGGTCGCAAACTCCTGGCCGTTCATCAGGAAGTCGCCGTCGCCGGCGATGCACACGACGCTGCGCTCGGGATAAAGACGCTTCATCGCGATCGCCGCTGGCACGCCGTATCCCATGGAGCCCGACGTCGGCGCCACCTGCGTGGCGAACTGACGGAAGCGATAGAACCGATGGATCCAGGTCGCGAAATTGCCGGCGCCGTTGGTGATCATGGCGCCGGGCGGAAGATTGTCGCGCAGCCACACCATGATCTCGCCGAGATTAACCGGCCCCGGTACCTTGGTCGGTTGCGTGGTCCAGGCGAGATAATCGTCATGCGCGATCTTCGCCTGACCATTCCAGGCGATGCTGTTCGGCGGCTGCAGACCTTCGAGCGCGGAGCAGAACGCGGTCGGCGAGGCATTAATCGCCAGATGCGGGCGATAGACGCGGCCGAGCTCTTCGGCGCCGGGATGCACATGCACGAGCTTCATCTGCGGCCCGGGAATGTCGAACAGCGTATAGCTCTGTGACGACATCTCGCTCATGCGATCGCCGATCATGAGCACGAGATCGGCGTCCTTCACGCGCGCCAGAAGTTTCGGATTGGGTCCGATGCCGAGGTCACCGGCGTAACAGGGATGCAGCGCGTCGAAGAGATGTGCGCGGCGGAAGGTCGTGCACACAGGCAGCGCAAAACGTTCGGCAAAGCGCATCAGCGTCGCGCAAGCGGCTTCCGACCAGCGACTGCCGCCGATCACCGCGATCGGCCGCTCGGCGGCCCAGAGCAGCTTCTGCAGGCGGCTCATGTCGGTGAGGCCCGGCCAGATCTCGATCGGCTCGAATGGCGGCGCGTCAGCAACGCCGACGCGCTCGGTGAGCATGTCTTCCGGAAGCGCGATCACCACCGGGCCAGGACGGCCACTGGTCGCCGTGTAGAAGGCGCGCGAAATGATCTCGGGGACGCGCGCCGGATCGTCGATCTCGGTCGCCCATTTGGCCATGGTGCCGAACACCGCGCGGTAGTCGAGCTCCTGAAAGGCTTCGCGCTCGCGCATCTCGCGGCCGATCTGGCCGACGAAGACGATCATCGGCGTCGAATCCTGCTTGGCGATGTGGATGCCCGCCGACGCGTTGGTGGCGCCGGGGCCGCGGGTCACGAAGCAGATACCTGGGCGACCGGTCGCTTTGCCGATCGCCTCCGCCATGATCGCGGCGCCGCCTTCCTGACGACACACGGTCAAAGCCACCTTGCGATCGTGAAACGCGTCGAGCGCGGCAAGATAGCTTTCGCCTGGCACGCAAAACGCGTGGCGCACGCCGTGCAAAACCAATTGATCGACCAGGATCTCGCCGGCCGTTCGCATATTCTCTTTGCCGCGCATGGCGCCCTATCCGTTTCCGACGAACACGAGACTCCAGCTGCGGCGGCCTTGCGAAAGTCCGGCCGCTGCTTGGAGATGGTTTAGCGCTTCAGCGGGACAAAGCCCACCGGCACCATCAGCGAGGTGCGCTGCGCCGACAGGCATTGAGCCTCGGCATTCTTCTGCAGATAGACCTTCCAGTCGGGGTCCTGCTGCATCTTGGCGCGGCGCTGCTCGCGGTCGGCGGCGCTTTCATAGGCCCACAGATGCACCAGCGTATTGAGCTCGCCGCTCTCCGCCTGCAGATAGGCAATCGGCTGGCCGATATGGCGAACCTGCACGGGAAACCCGTACTTCTCATAGATCTCCAGCTGGGTCTTCATCATGCCAGGCTTCACGGTATAGGTCCGATGATCGACGAGCACGCGCTCCTCCCTTTTGCAATTGGTATCGCCTCGCGGCGTGCGCGGACTCTTTCGGCCCGGGCGAAGGCCGTCAATACGCTATTCCGCAGGGGTGGTTTCCGGTTCTGCGCGCTGGTGCACCGGCTTCGCGGCATGGCCGAGGTTGAAAGCGGAGTTGACTAACGCGATGTGCGAAAGCGCCTGCGGGAAATTGCCGAGCTGCCGCCGGCCCGCAGGGTCGTATTCCTCGCTGAGTAGTCCGACGTCGTTGGTCAACCCGATCAGCTTTTCGAACAGCTTGCGCGCGTCCTTCGTGCGGCCAAGCAGGACATAGGCATCGACGAGCCAAAAGCTGCAGGCGAGGAACACACCCTCGCCCGCAGGCAGCCCATCGGTCGCCGTCCCGCTGTCGTAGCGCTGCACGAAGCCGTCGACCAACAGTCGCCGCTCGATCGCCTCGACCGTGCCGCGGATCCGCGGGTCGTTCGCGGGCAAGAAGCCAACGCCCGGCAGCATCAGCAGGCTGGCGTCGAGCTCCTTCGATCCGTAGGAACGCACGAAGCTGCCGAGCTCGGCATCGAAGCCCTTCGCGCATACCTCGTCCTTGATCGCCTTGCAGGCGGCGCGCCAGCGGTCGAGCGGACCGGGCAGCAGAAAGGCTTCAGCGCCTTTGATCGCACGGTCGAACGCCACCCAGGCCATCACCTTGGAATGCGTGAAGTGCTCGCGTCCGCTGCGCACCTCCCAAATCCCCTCGTCCGGCTCCTGCCAGATCGTTTCCAGATGCGCGAGCAGCGCCGTCTGCAGCTCCCAGCCATACTCGCTCGGTCCGAGGCCCGCTTGCCGCCCTTGGTAGAGCGCATCGACCACCTCGCCATAGACGTCGAGCTGCAGCTGATTATGCGCGGCGTTGCCGATGCGCACCGGCATCGAATTCTCGTAGCCGGGCAACCACGGCACTTCCCATTCCGTCAGCCGCCGTTCGCCGCCGATACCGTACATGATCTGCAGCTGATCCGGGCTTCCGGCGGCAGCGCGCAGAAGCCAGTCGCGCCAAGCCTGCGCCTCCTCGTGGTAGCCGGCATTGCGCAGTGCGAGCAGCGTGAAGGTCGCATCGCGCAGCCAACAGAAGCGATAGTCCCAATTGCGTGGCCCGCCGATCGCCTCGGGCAGTGAGGTTGTCGGTGCCGCGACAATGCCGCCAGTGCGCGCAAAGGTGAGCGCCTTGAGCGTGATCAGCGAGCGGGTGAGCTGATCGGCCCAGGGTCCCTTCGGATGTGCCTGGGCAATCCACTTGGTCCAGAATGACTCGGTGGCGTAGATCTGCTCGAACGGATCGTCGGGCTCCGGCGGCGGCCAATGCGACGGCGAATAGGTGAGCGAGAACGGGATTGCGTCGCCGTCGGACACGGAGAACTCGCCGACCGTCTTCATGTTCTCGCCGCGCAATTCCACGGGAGTGCGTAAAAACAACATGTCGGGCCCGGCGATCGCCCGCAGCGCGCCGTCGGGAAGCCGCATGACCCAGGGCACGGCGGCTCCATAGCCGAAGCGGATGACGAGCTCTGTGCGCATCGCGACCTGGCCACGCTCGCCGACGACGATGCGCACGAGGCTCGAGCCGTTCGGCCGGCCAGGCATGAAGTCGATGACCGTTGCCGCACCTTCGGCGGTCTCGAACCGCGTCTCCAGGATCAGCGTGTTGGGACGATAACGGCGCGTGATCCGCGCGTGCGGATCCTGCGGCGTGATCAGCCAGCGGCCGTGGCTGGCATCGCCGAGCAGCGCGGCAAAACAGGCATCGGAATCGAAGCGCGGCCAGCACAGCCAGTCGATCGATCCATTGCGTCCGACCAGCGCCGCGCTCTGGCAATCGCCGATCAGGGCATAGTCTTCGATGCGCAGGCCCATGTCTGCTCAGCTCGCAAAATCGATGACGACCTTGATGTCGTCGGGACGATGCGCAACCGCGTCCGCCGCCTGCTCGAGCGGCACCCGGCGGCTGATTACGCCGCCAAGCCACTTCGGATCGGCGCGGCTCAGCGCCTCCACCGCTTTGCGGAAATGCTCGCGATTGGCGTTAACGGTGCCGAACACCAGCTGATTCCGCAGCACCATCGCGGCGTTGAAGCCGCTGACGTCGAAATCGACCGCATGCACGCCGGGCGACATTCCGGTGAGGCAGACGATGCCGTTGTGCCCGATGCGGTGGATGGATTTGAGCACCACGGTCGGCGCACCGGTGCATTCGAGCACGATGTCCGGCTCGAGTTGATCGATATTGCCGTCATGATAGGTGGCGCCGAGCGCGCGCGTGAGCTCGGGCTTGCGCCCGGTGTTGACGCGATCAAAGACGTGAACGTCGAGGCCGCGCTGCACGCCGAGCAGCGCACCGAGGAGACCGATCGGCCCGGCGCCGGTCACCAGCAGGGTGCGCGGCTTCCAGAACGGAGCGCGCGCGCCGATGCGCTCGATGTGATCCCAGGCTTTGGCGACGACGCTGGTCGGCTCGACGAGGACGCCGAGCGCACCCAGCGCTGGCTCGATCTTCACCGCAAAATCCGGCTCGACACGAAAATACTCCGCGCCGTAGCCGTGGCGATCCTTGATGCCGCGCTCAGTATAGCGGCCGTTCTCGCACATATCCCATTCGCCGGCGGCGCAGGCCGGGCACGGCACCGGATCCGGCCGGCGGACGATGCCGACGACGAGGTCGCCGGTTTTGAAGCCGCAGCCGCGCGGCGCCTCGATGACCTCGCCGAGCGACTCGTGACCGAGGATCAGCCGCTTGCTTGCAGGCGGCGCGCTGCCGAGATCGCCATCGACGATCTCGCGGTCGGTGCCGCAAACGCCGAGCGCCAGCGCCCGCACTTTTAGTTCGCCGTCGCTTGCCGGCGGCTCCGCGACATCATCGAGTTTCAGGGAATGGGCAACGCCGGGCTGGACGGTCAATGCGCGCATAGATGATGGGCTTTGAAAATCGTGCACTCGTTGTTGGGCCAACGAGAGTTTCCAGCCCAAGTTCCATGAATTCCGCTTAATTCAAGCCGCGGGCTCGACCGATACCACCTGAAAAGTATGCATTTCGCCGTCTTCGTCCCGGATCGAGACATATTCACCGGGGCGAAACGCATGCGAGGCGAAGCGGTAGCCGGCCTCGTCATCCTCCTCGGCCGCGTCGTCGTAATCGAAGACCCAGCGCCCACGATCCTTGCCGCCGCCGGGCCGATGCACGAGACGGCCATGCTCCTCCTCGACGTCCCAGAAGCGACGCACGCCGCAATGCGCGCGGTGCTTGCGCCAAAGGGTCGCGTCGATATGGCCCGCGTGATCGAGCGGCGCCACGAACTCGTAGCCATGACGCGCCGAGCCCTGCGGAAAATCCTTGGAGCGGGCGAGGTTGAGCCGGATGCGCTTGAATTCATGCGACAGGACTGACACGAAATCCTTCCTTGGGCATGAGCAGTCGATTGTCAGTCCGCATCATGGCTCCAACAGGGCATTCCGGGACGCAGCTATGCACGACACAATGCGCTGGCCTCGCCATTAGCCCTGGCCGCGCCGGCGACCGCCATGCTTAGGTCCGGCAAAAGCTCGAGTCCCTGCATGCAAACTGACAAGCCTACGACCAGCTTCACCGCGCGGCGTCTCGCCGTCGGGCTCGCAGGCTTTTGCGCCTTCATCAATCTCTACGCGCCGCAAGCGATCCTGCCGCTGCTTGCCGGGGAATTCAGCGCCGGCCCGGCGCAGATCTCCGGCATCATGACGGCGAGCACGCTGGCAGTGGCGCTGACCGCGCCGTTCACCGGCACCGTCGCCGACGTGCTGGGCCGAAAGCGCGTGATCGTCTCCGCGATGGCGATCCTGGCGATCCCGACGATCATGGCGGCGCTGGCGCCGACGCTCTCGGCGCTGGTGTTCTGGCGCTTCGTCCAGGGCCTGGTGCTGCCGCCGGTCTTCGCGGTGACCATCGCCTATATCGGCGAGGAATGGCCGCGGCAGGAGGCAACCGCAGCGGTCGGGCTCTATACATCCGGCGCGAGCCTCGGCGGCTTCTCCGGCCGCTTCTTCACCGGGCTGCTCGCCGATCTCATCGGCTGGCGCTACGCCTTCGACGTGCTCGCGGTGGTCACGCTCGCTGGCGCCGCCGCCGTCTACGTGATGCTGCCACGCGAGCGGCGCTTCGTGCGCTCGGAAGGACTGATCGCCTCCACCAAGCAGATGCTGGGGCACCTGCGCAATCCGCAGCTCGTCGCCACCTACGCGGTCGGCTTCGGCGTGCTGTTCAACTTCATCGCCACCTTCACCTATGTGAGCTTCCATCTGGCGGCGCCGCCCTACTCGCTGTCGCCGACATGGCTCGGGACGATTTTCGTGGTCTATCTGGTCGGAACCGCGGCGACACCGATGGCGGGCGCCGCGGTGCGCCGGTTCGGCCGGCGGAATTTCGTCGTGGCGCTGATGTTCCTGTGGATGGCCGGCGCGGCGATAACACTGGCGTCGCCGCTGCCGCTGATCCTCGTCGGCCTCGCGCTGTGCGCCGGCTGCGGCATGGTCTGCCAGGCAATCTCGACGAGCGCGGTGACCCTTATCGCCCATGCCGGACGCTCCTCCGCCGTCGGGCTCTATGTCACGAGCTTTTACGTCGGCGGCAGCTTCGGTGCCGCCATCGGCGGCTTCGCCTGGACCTACGGCCATTGGCCCGCCTGCGTGGCCATGCTGATTGTGATGCTTGCGATCATGGCCACCATCGTGATCGTCTTCTGGGCGCGCGGCAGCATCCCGCCGCCGAAGACGATCGAGCTGCCGCCGACACCTGCAACGTAAGCAAAACCTCCGGGGGAACGCATGTCGCTGACCAAGGCCCACGCCGAATTTCTGCGCTCGATCGACACTCCGACCGTGTGCAATCTGCTCGAGATCGTCGCGCCCGAGCGCCGCGGCCACGGCTACACCGTGCAGCATCTGCACTGCCCGTTTCCCGATCTGCCGCCCATGGTCGGCTTCGCCAAGACCGTGACCATGCGTGCGCGCGACAAGGTGCCACTCGGCGAAGCCGGCTACATGAACAAGCGCCTCGACTATCTCGACTATGTCGCCTCCGCCCCGGCGCCGGGCATCGCCGTCATCCAAGATCTCGACGAGCCGGCCGGATTCGGCGCGTTCTGGGGCGAGGTGCAGTCGAACGTGCACAAGGCGCTCGGCTGCCTCGGCACCATCACCAATGGCTCAGTCCGCGACATTCCGCAGATCCCGCCAGGCTTCCAGATGCTCGCGGGCTCGATCGGCCCCTCGCATGCTTACGTGCATGTGGTCGATTTCGGCATCGATGTCAGCATCCATGGCATGGCGGTGAAGAGCGGCGACCTCATCCATGCCGACCGCCACGGCGCCGTCGTGGTACCGCTCAACACCATCGACGCGATGCCGGCGGCGCTGGAGAAGCTGCTGAAGAAAGAAGCCGCGATCATCGGCGCCGCCCGCGCCCCGGATATGACGGTGGAGAAGATCAAGGCGGCGATGGTTGGGTAAGCGCGTCGCCACCCGCTCAGACGTCATGCCCCGCGCATGCGGGGCATCCAGTAAACACCGAAAGGCCAGTGAGTACTGGATCGTCCGCCTTCGCGGACGATGACGCCGAGTGTGTGGCTCGCGTTGAGCGCACTTCATCCCATTCACTTTTCCAACAGCCTGCAACAGCCAACGCTGCGCACTTTCGACGGCGTCGATTTTTGAAAATCAGCGCCGTTGGAAGTCCAAGGGCGCGCGGGACATCCGTGATCCTTCGGGATCTACGGATCCTTCGCCCCTCGCGGAACGAAGGCAGATGGTAGTCAAACCGCAGGTCTCGTCAGATCGAGATATCCCGCGCGCGATGGGTTACAGCTTGTTTCGCGGGCCCCCGGAGGCAAGACCGTTGATGACCTCCGCTGGAAGGGCTCTGAGAGCTTGCGCTCCGGATCACCCTCATAACGCCGAAGCCTTCGGCGCCAGGACCGTCGCGACTTGGGCCGCCGGATGGATTGGGTGTTCGTCCGATTGCACCCGTCATTCGGCCATCGCATCCCGCCCCGCGACTGTAGACGTTTGATCAGGCGCCCCTTGGTATTGGGACGGGATAAACACTGGTATAGGCGCGTGACGCGCGAAGGAAAGCGCAAACGCGCGTTGCCAACAGGCTGCCAACAGGTTGCTCACGATTTCCACATCGCCTCGCCTTTGTGTCGCGCATCACGACCAGGATCGTCTCTCGATCGATGCGCCTGCAGCATCTTCGAACTGGTCCAGTTCAAGAACATAGTTGTTGACGCAATTTCGCTCGCGTCGCTAAGACAGCAACGACGGAAACGGCGACGAGCAGCGCGTGATGCCGAACGGGGCGAACGAGAGCGGTCCAGAGACGATGCAGCGAGACACGCGAACACCGCGCACGATCTCGAGCCGCAAGCTGCTCGGCGGCGGAAAGCTGATCGTGATCCGTCATGAAGGGGAGGATTATCGCCTGCAGCTGACCGCGGCTGGAAAACTCATCCTGACGAAGTAGTCGCGTACTCGAAAATTCAGCCAGCCACCTTTGCCGCAGGGCATCGGCAGCCAGCCAACAACGCGATCCCGAGCCGGGATCAAAAGTGGGGCTGGCCATGCGTTTGCATTTTGCACGACACTTCCATGTCCATTCGACGCTCGTCGTATTATTGATGATGCTCATCAGCGCGACGGCATCCGCCGAAGAATCCATGTTCGGCTACGTGTACACCACCGATCTGCTGCCGAAGGGCGGCAAGGAGATCGAGCAGGGGCTCACCTGGCGGCACCAGAAGATCGGCGGCACCTATAATCAGATCGAAGGGCGCACCGAATTCGAATACGGGCTCACCGACGACCTGCAGGTCGCGCTCTATGCCAACTACGCGTGGACGCAGGCTTATCAGAACGGCCCCTATGGCGCGACGACGCCGCCCGAGCAGTTTTCCGATTTCGCCGTCGGCCCCAATGACCGCTTCAACAAGACGCGCTTTGTCGGCGTTTCCGGCGAGGCGATCTACCGGATCCTGAGCCCGTATACCGACGTCATCGGGCTTGCCGTCTACACCGAGCCGACGATCGGGAAGAACTTCTTCGAGTGGGAGAACAAGATCATCCTGCAGAAGAACTTCTTCGACGACCTGCTCACCGTCGCCCTCAACTTCACCTACGCGCCCGAATTCCGCTACCTGCCCGGCGACGACGATCCGAGCGTGAGCAGCTGGCAGGAAGAGACCGACATCAATTTCAGTCTCGGCGTCTCCTATCGCTTCATGCCGAACTGGTCCGCCGGATTCGAGCTCGTCAACGAGCGCGAGTTCAACAGCTTCTGGTTCTATCACGAATCCAACAGCGGCTATTTTCTCGGACCGACATTGCACTATGGCGGCGAGCGCTTCTTCCTCACCGTGACGGCGCTGTGGCAGATGCCCTGGGCGACGACGCACACCGACACGGTGCCCGGCACGCTGGTCAACGGGCTGGTGCTCGACAACGACTTCGAGCGTTTCCGCCTGCGCATCAAGGCGGGCTACACGTTTTGATTTTCAGGAGAGAGGACATTTATGAGAGCGCATCCCTGGCTGCTGCTGCCGTTGGCCGCGATCACATCGAGCGCCAGCGCCACGACGTATCTGTCCACCGAGCAGGCGCAGAGCTTGATCTTTCCCGGCGCGAGCCTGATCAGCACCGGGAAGCCCGGCGTCTGGCACACATCGAACGGCCGCGTATTCGTCGTCGATCGCGTCGTCGGCAAGCACGAGTTCATCACCTTTGCCGTCGGCATCAATCCTAATGGCACGGTGAAGCAGGTCGAGATCCTGCAATACAACGAGTCATATGGCTATGAGGTGCGCGAAGCATCGTGGCGTGCGCAGTTCGTCGGCAAGAGCGCGGCCTCAGCGCTGCAGCTTAATGCCGACATCAAGAACATCAGCGGTGCCACGCTGTCGTCGAAGCACGTCACCGACGGGGTCAAACGCGTCCTGCAGACCTATGCGCCACGCGGGAAAGGCGACTGATCCAGTTGCCAACTTGAAGAAAAGGCTTGAATTGGACCATTTGATAGTCTAATATAATGGACTATAAACTAGTCCATTATGGATAAGTCTTATGCGGATTTCCGTCACTGATGCCAAGGGACAGCTGACTGAACTGGTGAGGCGCGCCGAAGCTGGCGACGAAGTCATCTTGACGCGCCATGGCCAAGCTGCCGTCCGTTTGGTGCCAGCCGTCGAGGCGCAACGACCGCAAGACCGTCGCAAGCTTCTCGAAGCCGTGCGTGCGTCGGGCGCGGCAAAGGCCAAAAGCGGAGAGAGCGCCGCTCGAAGCCAAGACTTCCTGTATGACGACGATGGTTTGCCAAAATGATTGTGGTCGATACGTCGGCGCTGATGGCAATTGTGCTGGATGAGCCCGATGCGGAAGCCTGCATCAAGGTGCTCGAAAACGAACCTGAGATTCTGATCTCCGCCGGGACGATGGCCGAGGCATTGATCGTCGCGCAGCGACGAAACTTGGACCAGGAGATGACGGAGTTGGTCGACGGCCTTGGCCTCACCGTTGTCACCGTAACGGCAGCCTCGGCGCGGCGGATCGCACGAGCCCACGCGCGCTGGGGGAAGGGCTCTCACGGCGCGCGGCTGAATTTCGGCGATTGCTTCGCCTACGACGTCGCCAAAGAGCACGCGTGCCCTTTGCTGTTCATTGGCGAAGACTTCAGCAAGACCGACATCGAACGGGCCGCACTATCTAAAAAGTAAAAAACCGCCCGCCTTGCGGCGGGCGGCTCGTTATCCGTTCGAAGCGACCCCTCAGCCCTGCGGCTGCGGCGAGATCTCGCCGCTCGGCGGCTCCGGCCGCGGACGGCCGGCGCCGGCCTTCGGCACTGCCGAGGAACGCGGCGTGGTCGGCTCGATCACGCTCTCGCGCACCGGCCGGCGGCCATTGAGCAGGTCGGTGATCTCGTCGCCGGTCAGCGTTTCGAACTCGAGCAGCCCCTTGGCCAGCACCTCGAGATCGGCGCGCTTGTCGGTGAGGATCTGCTTCGCCTCAGCGAGGCCGGCCTCCACATACCGACGGATTTCGGCGTCGATCTTGCGGCTGGTTTCTTCCGAGATGTTCTGCTGGCGCGCCACCTGGTAGCCGAGAAACACCTCGTCCTGGTTCTCGCCATAGGCAACCGTGCCAAGCTCGTCGGAGAGGCCCCAGCGCGTCACCATCATGCGAGCGAGCTTGGTCGCCTGCTCGATGTCGGAAGACGCACCCGAGGTCACCTTCTCCTTGCCGAACACCATCTCTTCGGCGACGCGGCCGCCCATCATGATGGCAAGCCGCGAGGTCATCTGCTCGAGCGACATCGACAGCTTGTCACGTTCGGGCAGCTGCATGACCATGCCGAGCGCACGGCCGCGCGGAATGATGGTCGCCTTGTGCACCGGATCGGTGGCCTTGACGTTGAGCGCGACGATGGCGTGGCCGCCTTCGTGATAGGCGGTGAGGAGCTTCTCCTCCTCCGTCATCACCAACGACTTGCGCTCGGCGCCCATCATCACCTTGTCCTTGGCGTCTTCGAACTCCTGCTGGGTCACCATGCGCTTGTTGCGCCGGGCCGCCATCAGCGCGGCCTCGTTGACCAGGTTCATCAAGTCGGCGCCGGAGAAGCCGGGCGTGCCGCGCGCGATGTTCTTCAGGTTCACGTCGGGAGCGAGCGGCACCTTGCGCACATGCACCTTCAGGATCTGCTCGCGGCCGACCACGTCCGGGTTCGGCACCACGACCTGACGGTCGAAGCGGCCGGGACGCAGCAGCGCCGGATCAAGCACGTCGGGACGGTTGGTCGCGGCGATGAGGATGATGCCTTCGTTGGCCTCGAAGCCGTCCATCTCGACGAGCAACTGATTGAGCGTCTGCTCGCGCTCGTCATTGCCGCCGCCGAGACCGGCGCCACGATGGCGGCCGACCGCGTCGATTTCGTCGATGAAGATGATGCACGGCGCATTCTTCTTCGCCTGCTCGAACATGTCGCGCACGCGGCTCGCGCCGACGCCGACGAACATCTCGACGAAGTCGGAGCCGGAAATGGTGAAGAACGGGACGTTGGCTTCGCCGGCGATGGCGCGGGCGAGCAGCGTCTTGCCGGTGCCCGGAGGGCCGACCAGCAGCACGCCGCGCGGGATACGGCCGCCGAGGCGCTGGAACTTGCCAGGATCACGCAGGAACTCGACGATCTCCTGCAGGTCCTGCTTGGCTTCGTCGACGCCGGCGACGTCCTCGAAGGTCACGCGGCCGTGCGCTTCAGCAAGCAGCTTGGCGCGCGACTTACCGAAACCGAGCGCCTTGCCGCCGGCGCCCTGCATCTGCCGCGACAGGAAGATCCACACGCCGATGAGCGCGATGAACGGCAGCCAGGAGACGAGCAGCGACACGAACCAGGGCACGTTATCCTGCTGCGGCCGCGCGGTAATGGAGACGCCCTTGCCGTAGAGCCGCTGAATCAGCGTCGGATCGTTCGGGGCATAGGTGTTGAAGCTGCGGCCGTCGGAGAAGGTGCCGTGGATCTCCGGACCCTGGATGACGACGTCGCGCACGCGGCCCTGATCGACCTCGTTCAGCAACTGGGAAAAGGAGATGTCCTGCGACGTGGTGCGCTGGCCAGGGTTCTGGAACAGCGTGAACAAAGCGAGCAGCAGCAGAACGATGATCACCCAGAGGGCGAAATTCCGGAGGTTCGCGTTCATTCAGCGTTCCTGACCCACCGCGCCACGCCCGCGGCCCTGACTTTGATGCCTAAACTTCGTGGCAGCTTCACGTCCAAGGCAATGTAGGCACCGCTGGGGGCCGTGCCAAGGGAACAGCCCCGATTCTCCTGCATATTACCGCCGTTTGCCGCGCGCCGCCTTGCCACGTCTGCGTGTGGTTAAGGCCTTGCGCGACCGACGAGCCGGAGCCCGGGCGACGGTCAGCCGCCCATCCGACAGCGTCACGACGGCGCCGGCCAGAGTGCGCCGGAATTCAGCCTTCGCGCCGTTTTTCGCGGCCCCGTCGAGCGCCGACTTCAGCGCCTCGAGCTTTCCAAGCTCGACCGGCCCTTCGTCGCCGAGCCGCGTGACGACGCGGGCGAGCACACGAAGCGCGATCTCGGCCGGCAGGCGCTGAAAGCCGCGCGCATCGAAAGCGGTGGATTTCCCGTCGGCGGGAACCGCGACATCGGCCATCGCGCGATCGGCCGCGGCGTCGAGCGCTGCGTCGGCCCGGCGCAGGCGCTGTGCGAGAAGCGCGAGGCGGCGGGCATCGAGGCCTTCTTTCGCCAGCGACGGCATCATCGCGCGCAGGCGCGGCCGGGTGAATGCGACATCGCGGTTGGTCGGATCGTCGGCGAACGGAATTTTCGCCGCGCGCAGCGTGGCGATGAGGCGCGCCTTCGCAATGCCAAGCAACGGGCGATGCAGGATCATGCCGTCGCGCTGACTCTTGCGGGCCATTGCGGCGAGACCTCTGATGCCGCTGCCGCGCGCCATGCGGAAGAGAACCGTCTCCGCCTGGTCGTCGAGCGTGTGCGCGGTGAGGATATGCGTCGCGCCGGCTTTCTTCGCCGCTTCGCTCAGCAGCCTGTAACGCGCCTCGCGCGCCGCCGCGGGCAGGCCCGCCTTCGGCTTCTTGCCGTTCCAGGTGAGCGTGACGTGCCGTACGCCGAGTTCGCGCGCGAGCTTCTTCACCGCGCCGGCTTCGCGTTTCGATTCCTTGCGCAGCTTGTG
>DASRGN010000062.1:0-5739 GCA_035651015.1 Pseudolabrys sp.
GTGATCGAAGACCGCAAGGTCGAAGTGCTCGGCCAGATCGGCGAGGTGCTGAAGGCGCGCCTCAACTACGTGAAGCTCGCCGAGAAGATGGACGGCATCTCGAAGACGAACGAGAAGAAGAAGTGGCGCCGCGCGCGCATCCGCTCGCTCCGCGCCCGCATCGAGGTCAGCCGCGCCATCCGCCGCATCGAGTTCACCGAGACGATGAAGCGCCGGCTGATCGACGAGGTGAAGGACGCCGTCGATGCGGTGCAGCGCGTGCAGCGGGAGGTCGACGCGCTCGAGCGGCAGATCAACCCGAAGGTCAAGGTCAAGGGCGCGCCGAAGCTGAAGGACGAGGAGAAGAAGAATCTTCTCAAGAAGCAGAAGGACACCAAGACGCAGGTCAAGGCGATGATCGACGACCTGGAGGAGACGCCCGAGCGGCTCCGCCGGACGATCGAGGTCATCCAGCGCGGCGAGGCGCAGGCCGAGCAGGCGAAGAAGGAGCTGGTCGAAGCCAACCTTCGACTCGTCGTCTCGATCGCGAAGAAGTACACGAACCGCGGCCTGCAGTTCCTCGACCTGATCCAGGAAGGCAACATCGGCCTGATGAAGGCGGTCGACAAGTTCGAGTACCGCCGCGGCTACAAGTTCTCGACCTACGCCACGTGGTGGATCCGCCAGGCGATCACCCGCTCGATCGCCGACCAGGCGCGCACCATCCGTATCCCCGTGCACATGATCGAGACGATCAACAAGATCGTGCGCACGTCGCGGCAGATGCTCAATGAAATCGGCCGCGAGCCGACGCCCGAGGAGCTTGCCGAGAAGCTCGGCATGCCGCTCGAGAAGGTGCGCAAGGTTCTCAAGATCGCCAAGGAGCCGCTCTCTCTCGAGACGCCGATCGGCGATGAGGAAGATTCGCATCTCGGCGATTTCATCGAGGACAAGAACGCGATCCTGCCGATCGACGCGGCGATCCAGTCGAACCTGCGCGAGACCACGACCCGCGTGCTTGCCTCGCTTACGCCGCGCGAAGAGCGTGTCCTGCGCATGCGCTTCGGCATCGGCATGAACACCGATCACACGCTGGAAGAAGTCGGCCAGCAGTTCTCGGTGACGAGAGAGCGCATCCGTCAGATCGAGGCCAAGGCGCTGCGCAAGCTGAAGCACCCGTCGCGTAGCCGTAAGCTGCGGAGCTTCCTCGATAACTGAGCGCTTTGTCTTTTTGCGACGTCAAACGAAAACGCCGGGCGTTTGCCCGGCGTTTTTCATTCGTCTTGTCGGTGTGCCTTCAGCCCGCCTTCGCCATGACCTTCTTCGGCTTTTCGCCGGAGCGATGGATCTGCGTGATCTTCAGCGGTGAGCGGCCGGATTTCTGCGCGATGTCGCGGTCCTGCTCGATGAGGAAGCCGTGCGCCGGCTTGTCGCCATCGAGCCCGCCGAGCAGCGAGCGCGGAACCCGGCGGTTGGAGCGCTGCGAGCCGTCCTCGTAAATCACGTCGAACATCACGAATTCCGAGTTCAATCCAGGCTTCTTGGGCATGATGCCGGTCCTCCACGTTTGGCGCGTGAAAAGAAAATGCCGGCGGGATGCCGCGCCGGCGTCACGCGCGATATAGGCCTTCGCGCGCTGCGATGCAATTGGCCCGACCGCATAGCGTGAATCGGTTAAAGCTCTTGAAACAACGCCCGAAAGAGCTGACGCGGCTCGAACGCGCAGCTGCTCTCACGGCCGCTCATAGGTTCCGATCAGATATCCCTTGGCGAGCACGCGGCCACGCATCCATTCAATGAGCGCGCTGCGCCCCATATTGCTCGGATCCTGCGGTGCTTCCTTCAGCGCGAACAGTTCAAATGCATAGCGGTGCGTGCCGTGCGCCGGTGGAGGATCGGGCGGCAAGTAGTCGTGGCGGAAATATGAGTTGCGCCCCATCTGTGTGAGCCCGGGATGGCCGGCGCTGGGCAGCGATCCTTCGGGGATATCGCCGTTCGCCGGCAATAATGGCGCGATCGCGTGCACCAGCGGATGCGGGGTCGGTGAATCGGCATCTTCTACCAGCAGCACCGCGCAGCACGCGTCAAGCGGCGCGCCATTCCATTGCAGCGGTGGTGAGAGGCCTTCGCCGTCCGCGGTGAAGCGCGCCGGCAGCGCACCGCCATCGGCGAACGCCGGGCTCGCGACCTCGATGACCTCTGCCGTATCGAGCTCCGGCGCGTTCACTGCGAGCTTGTCCACGCCCGGGCGGTTGCCGCGGAGCGCGTTGCCGATGGCTTTGGGCAGATGTTCGAGCATGTGTGCCTCCGCGCCTCGCCGATGCAGGCGAAAATGTCCTGTCATCAATGGAGTCCGGCGTCTCGAAGTTCCTCTAACCACGGAGCTTCACCAATCGCCGAGTTCCATCTGTACACGCCACATTTACTCCTCAGGCGCATGTTAGCGGTCAGTGCATCGGACGATTCGCTCGGGGGGCAATCGCCATGAACGGCCAAAAATCCGAATGAACGCGCCACCGCGTCACACGCCGCCGCCACGGTTTTTGCTGTGCCGGCCCCAGCATTTCGCGGTCACCTACAGCATCAATCCGTGGATGGACCCCGCCCGGTGGGCGCAGGCGCATGCCGATGAGGCGCGCAGCCAATGGGCCGCCCTCGAAGGCGCGCTGCGTGAAGCCGGCGCCGTCCTCGAATTCGTCGAGCCGCAAGCGGAACTCCCCGACCTGGTCTTCACCGCCAATGCCGCGGTGGTGCTCGACGGCAAGGCGCTGCTCGCGCGCTTCCGTCACCCGGAGCGGCGGCGCGAGGAGCCGGTCTTCGCCGCGGCATTCGCCGCGCTGCGGGCGCATGCGTCGATCGAGAAGATCGTCGAGCTGCCGCACGACATTGTGCTCGAAGGCGCCGGCGATTGCATCTACGACCCGCACCGCCGCATGTTCTTTATGGGTTACGGCCAGCGCTCGGACGCGAGCGCCGCCGCGGTGGTCGAGGAGGAGTTCGGTGTGCGCTGCGTGCCGCTGCAGCTCGCCAGCGCCAGCTTCTATCATCTTGACACCGCGCTCTGCGCTTTGCCGTGCGGCGGTGTGATCTATCACCCGGAGGCGTTCACCGCCGCGGCGCTGGGACGCCTTTATGCGCATGTCGGTGCCGCTGACCGCATCGCGCTCACGCGCGAGGATGCGCAGGCCTTTTCTGCCAATGCCGTCTGCGTCGGCCGCACGATCGTGATGTCGAGCGCCAGCGACGCGTTGCGCCGGCAGCTCGCCATGCGTGGCTACACGGTCGTCGCCACGCCGCTCACCGCTTTCCTCAAGAGCGGCGGCTCCGCCTGCTGCCTGACCTTGCGGCTCGACCGGCGCACCGTCGTCCCGGCCGATTTGCCGGCCGAACTGCGGGCTGCGACCGGCAGCATCTAATGCGCCGTCAGCGCGACTGACACGTCGCTTGCGATCAACTCGCCCGGCGCCAGAACCGGCTTGCCGTGCACGGCCGCAATGTGCGTTGCGAGCGCATCGCGATCGAGCGCCGGCAGGTCGTCATAACCGGCGAGCACGAAATAGATGCGCTGGAAGTCGTCGATCTTGTAGTCGGAGCGCAGCACGCGCTCGCAGTCGAAGCGCATGCGCGCGGGCGTCGCGCTGTCGAGCGCATAGATCGCCTCGCCCGCGGACGACATGATGCCGGCGCCGAAGATACGCAGGCCATCCGCGGTCTGCATCAGCCCGAATTCCACCGTGTACCAGTAGAGCCGCGCCAGCGGTTTGAGCGCGTCTGCCGGCAGCGTCAGGCCGGCGCGGCCATACGCCGCCATATACTCGGCGTAACGTGGCTGCATCAGCAGCGGCACGTGGCCGAACACGTCATGAAAGACGTCGGGCTCCTCGATGTAATCGAGTTGCTCCGGTTTGCGGATCCAGTAACCGGCGGGAAAGCGCCGCGCCGCGAGGTGTGCGAAAAACACCTCGTCGGGCACGAGCCCGGGGACGGCGATGACGCGCCAGCCGGTCGCGCGCATGAGCACGTGGTTCATCGCATCGAAATCGGGAATTCCGTCTGCGGTGATACCGAGCGCGGCAAGCCCGTCGTGGAATTCCTCGACCGCGCGACCGTGCAGGAGCTCCGATTGCCTCCGGAACAGGGTGCGCCAGGTGGCGTGGTCTTGCGCGCTGTAATCCTGCGGCCGCTGCGCCACCACGAAATTCGGCGGCACCGGCGCATGCGTGCGCGGATCGACGGTGATGAAGGCCATCGCGAGCAGCCTCCCTGGGCCAGCTATGCGGGCCTGACAATGCGCCGCAAAAGCCGCATGATTCAACGCCGAGTCGCAGCTTTGGGTCCACGAGGGCGGCCCTTGACCGCACCCTCCCGAATGCGCTTCCCATGCAGATGCGATACAATAATTCGTATCGAACAATGGGAATTCCGCGCATGACACTTGCGGCCGATTTCGAGACGACGACGCTTCCCGACGCGCTCCTGCGCCACGACTGGAGCCGGGAGGAAGTGCGCGCGCTGTTCGCGCTGCCGTTCCCGGAGCTGATTTTCCGCGCGCAGCAGGTGCATCGGGCGCACTTCGATCCGACCGAGGTGCAGATCTCGACGCTCCTTTCGATCAAGACCGGCGGCTGTCCCGAGGACTGCGCCTATTGTCCGCAGAGCGCGAAATACGACACCGGCGTCAAGGCCGAGAAGCTGATGAGCGTCGAGAGTGTGCTCGCCGAGGCGCGCGCGGCGAAAGCCGGCGGCGCCAGCCGCTTCTGCATGGGCGCTGCCTGGCGCTCACCCAAGGACCGCGATCTCGATGCAGTGTGCGCCATGGTCGAAGGCGTCAAGGCGATGGGGCTCGAGACCTGCGTCACGCTTGGCATGCTCAACGGAGCGCAGGCGCGACGGCTGAAGGATTCCGGGCTCGACTACTACAACCACAATCTCGACACCTCGCCGGAATTCTACGGCGAGATCATCACCACGCGTTGCTACGAGGACCGGCTCGACACGCTCGCGCATGTGCGCGACGCCGGCATCCATGTCTGCTGCGGCGGCATCGTCGGGATGGGCGAGGGCGCGGAAGACCGCGTCGGTATGATCGCGACGCTCGCCAACCTGCCGGTGCATCCCGAAAGCGTGCCGATCAACATGCTCGTCAAGGTCGAAGGCACGCCGCTCGCGCAGCAAGCGGCGCTCGATCCGCTCGACTTCGTGCGCACGATTGCCGTGGCTCGCATCACCATGCCGAAATCGATGGTGCGGCTCTCCGCGGGGCGCGAGGACATGAGCGAGGAGACGCAGGCGCTGTGTTTTCTCGCCGGCGCCAATTCGATCTTCTACGGTCCGAAGCTGCTCACCACGCCGAACCCCGAGCGCGACCGCGACATGCGGCTGCTCGACAAGCTCGGCCTGCGGCCGATGGAGCGTTAGGCCTTACAGCACCGCCAGCGCGATCATCGCCAGGCCGACGACACTGGCCAACCAGATCGCAGTGCGCAGGTAGATGATGCCGGCGAGATAGCAGGGCCAGTACGCGAGCCGCGCCCAGAAGAACAGCGCGGCGCCGTCCTGCACCTGGGCGCTGTTCGCCTTGCCGGCGAAATGCGCCGCCGCCAGCACGGCGACAAACATCACCATTCCTTCGAGCATGTTCGTTGTCGCGCGATCGGCGCGTTTGGCAAGCGCCGTTTCGGGCGGCATCGATTCGCGATTGCTGAACAGCGTCATCAGGCCGGCCGGCGTCCAGCCGTGGGCCCGCAGGGTACTCGCCAC
>DASRGN010000063.1:0-142519 GCA_035651015.1 Pseudolabrys sp.
AAGCGCGAGCAATACGACGGTCGCCAGTGCGGGCAAGGAGTTCATCTACGCCGGTGGCAGCGCCAGCGGAGCGACGATCGCCAGCGGTGGCACCCAATATGTCTACGGCAGCGCCACCGGAACGACGCTCTCCGGCGGCACGGAATACGTCTATGCCGGCGGTACCGCGAGCAATACGACGATCAATGGCGCGGACGGTTTTGTGAAAATTAATACAGGAGCTACGTTGAGTGGCGTTACGCTAAATGGAGGTACCTTAGAAATCACCAGTGGAGGTTCTGTTGGTGCAGCGTCACTCACCTTTGTAAGTGGTGGTATGCTCCAGCTCGATAATTCTCAGACCTTCAGCGGCACCATCTCCGGCTTCAACTCGACGAACCCGGATAAGATCGATCTCGTCGATATCGCCTTCGGCGCGCAGACGACGCTCGGCTACACCTCAAGCACCAACAGTGGGACGCTCCAGGTCAGCGACGGCACGCACACTGCCAACCTGCTGCTGCTCGGAAACTACGTCGCCGGCAACTTCACAGCGCAGACGGACGGGCACGGCGGAACGCTGATCACGGATCCGCCCGTGATCACGCCGCCGCACTCCTAAGCCTCTGTAGTGTTGTGCTTTTTTAGAAGTTCCACCAGGGGCCGGAATTCACCATGGCGCCGAGGCGATCGGCGCATCTGGTAAATAATGGTATAATATTTCCTTGTGCAGCCTCAGACCTGCCTCAACCGTGAGGCTTAAAGGGTCGGGCTACCAGCGCATCAGGTCGGCATCGGCCGTACCTTCAAGAGTTCAGTTGTAGCGGGTTGCGGGTCGGGGGATGTCAGAGGTCACGAGTACGCATAGTACGGCCGACTCGGGCCTCGGCTGCCTCGTGATGCTGCTTCGCTTTCACGGGGTTGGTGCGAGCTCGGAGCAAATTCGGCATCAAATGGGGACGCATCAGCTCGGCACCACCGAGATCGTCCGCTATGCCAAGCAAATCGGTCTCAAGTCCCGAGTCTATTCGACCACGTGGCCACGCCTTGCAAAGACACCGTTTCCGGTGATCGCCGCCCTGCGTGACGGCGGATTCATTCTTCTCGGAAAATCCGACGACAAGCAGGTTCTCGTCCAGCGGGCTGGATCGCCGCGACCGGAGATGATGACGCGAGCGGATTTCGAGCAGGCCTGGAATGGCCAACTCATCTCCATGACGACGCGCGCCTCGCTCACCAATCTGGCGCGCCGCTTCGACATCACCTGGTTCCTCGGCGCCATCCACAAATATCGAAGGCTGTTTATCGAAGTTCTGGTGGGCTCCTTCTTCCTCCAGGTCTTCGGTCTTGTCTCGCCGCTTCTCTTCCAGGTCGTCATCGACAAGGTGCTCGTGCATCAAAGCATGAGCACGCTGGATGTGCTCGTGGCGGCCCTTATTGCCATCGCGATCTTCGAGACCGTCGTCGGAATCCTGCGCACCTACGTGTTCGCGCATACGACCAATCGCGTCGACGTCGAATTGGGTGCACGGCTGTTTCGCCATCTTCTGGCGCTGCCGCTTGCCTATTTTCAAGCCAGACGCGTCGGCGATTCCGTCGCGCGCGTGCGTGAGCTCGAGAATATCCGCAACTTTCTGACCAGTTCGGCGCTGACTCTGGTCATCGATCTGTTCTTCACGGTCGTTTTCCTCGGCGTGATGTTCTATTACTCCGCCATTCTCACGGGCATCGTTGTCGCGTCGTTCCCGTTCTATATCGCGATCTCGGCCGCAGCGACGCCGCTCTTCCAAAAACGGCTCGACGAAAAATTCCAGCGCGGTGCGGAGAACCAGGCGTTCCTGGTCGAGAGTGTGACCGGAGTCGAGACGCTCAAGAGCATGGCGGTCGAACCGCAGATGCAGCGCAAGTGGGAAGAGCAACTTGCCGGCTATGTCGCTGCGAGCTTTCGGGTCGTCAGCCTCGCGAACAACGCAAGCAATGCCGTCCAGTTCATCAGCAAGGTGGTGATGGCGGGCATTCTCTATTTCGGCGCAAAGCTTGTGATCGACGGAACGCTCACCGTCGGCGAGCTGGTCGCTTTCAATATCTTCGCGGGCCGCGTGAGCACGCCGGTCCTTCGGCTGGCGCAAATCTGGCAGGACTTTCATCAGGCACGTATTTCCGTGGCGCGACTCGGCGATATCCTCAATACGCCAGCCGAGCCGACATACAGTCCCGGTCGAGCGGCTTTGCCGCAGATCCAGGGTGAGGTGATCTTTGAGCACGTGACCTTCCGCTATCGCATCGATGGCCCGGAGGTTCTTCACGATGTGAGCTTCAGGGTCCCCGCCGGCCAGGTCGTCGGCGTCGTCGGTCCCTCCGGGTCAGGCAAAAGCACCGTTGCCAAGCTCGTGCAGCGCCTGTTCGTGCCCGAAAGCGGCCGCGTCCTGGTGGACGGTGTCGACCTCGCGATGATTGATCCGACGTGGCTGCGGCGTCAGATCGGCGTCGTGCTGCAGGAAAACATCCTGTTCAACCGCTCGGTTCGCGAGAACATTGCGCTGTCCGATCCGACGATGAGCATGGACCGGATCATCGATGCGGCGAAACAGGCCGGCGCCCATGACTTCATCCTCGAGCTTCCGGAAGGTTATGACACCGTTCTTGGCGAGCGGGGCAGCAGCCTGTCGGGCGGGCAGCGGCAACGCGTCGCCATCGCCCGCGCTCTGGTGACCAATCCGCGTGTCCTGATCTTCGATGAGGCGACCAGCGCGCTTGACTATGAGAGCGAACGGATCATTCAGGACAATATGGAGCAGATCGCGCACGGCCGGACGGTGTTCATCATTGCCCACCGGTTATCGACTGTGCGCAGAAGCGATCGCATCATCACCATCGATCGCGGCCGCCTGGTGGAGGACGGGTCACACGATGAACTGATCCGCACCGGCGGGCGCTACGCAACGCTGCATCGGTTGCAGAGCGGCATCCATGAAGTCCATTAGGGCGATTGCCACGACGATACCGTTTCCGGGCAGCCGCGATCGTCGCGGCAAGGAAGAGCTCGCATTTCTTCCCGCCGCGCTCGAGATCGCCGAGACGCCGCCGCATCCTGCCGGGCGGGCGCTGGCGTGTACGATCATCGTCGTCTTTTGCGCGGCGCTTGCGTGGGCCTGCCTCGGTACCGTTGATATCGTGGCGACGGCAACCGGCAAGGTCGTGCCGAGCAGCCGCACCAAGGTTATTCAGCCGTTTGAGACGGGCGTGGTGCGCGGCATCTATGTGCAAGACGGCCAGATCGTAAAGGCCGGTCAAAAGCTGATCGATCTCGACACCACGATGAATGTCGCGGATATCGATCACACCCGCACCGATCTGACGGCCGCTCAATTGGATATAGCGCGTTTGAAGGCGGCGCTTGCCCACGGCGATGATCCGATGCCGTATTTCCAACCGCCGGACGGGGCGAGCCCTTCGCTGGTCGCGATGCAGAAACAGCTGCTCCAGCAGCAGACCGCTGAGGAACGGGCCAAGCTTTCGGCACTCTCGGGTCAGGAGGCGCAAAAGGAGGCTGAACGCGGCACCATTGCGGCCACGATTGGCAAGCTTGAGGCGGTGATCCCGGTCGTCCAGCAGCGGTTGGAAATTCGCAAAGCGCTTCTGGACCACGAATACGGCTCGAAGGTTCAATACCTCGAAATGCTGCAACTCCTCACCGAGCAGCAGCAGGATCTGCTTGTGCAGAAGAGCCGCCTTGGCGAGGCCGAGGCCGCGGTCGCGGCTATCAAGCAGACCCGCTCGCAGGCCGAAGCCGAGTACCGGCGCACGTTGCTGGCTGATCTTGCGGAAGCCGAGCGGAAGTCCGCGGGGCTCAGCAGCGACCTGGTCAAGGCTGAGAAGCGCACGAAGCTTCAGGCGTTGACGGCGCCTGACGACGGTATCGTGCAGCAGCTGTCCATCCATACGATCGGCGGTGTGGTGACGCCGGCGCAGGCACTGCTGGTGATCGTGCCGACCGACAGCCAGCTCGAAATCGAGGCCATGATTTCAAACCGCGATATCGGCTTTGTCCACGAAGGCCAGAGCGCCGAGATCAAGGTCGATACGTTCAATTTCACGCGGTACGGGCTGCTGCATGGCGAGGTCATGAGCATTTCGCCGGACGCGATCGTCCACCAGACGCCTATTGATGTTAAGGGAAACGACCGGGCTGCCGGATCGCAAACGACGAGCAGTGAGCCGAAGGGTCAGGAATTGACCTATGCCGCTCGTGTGTCACTTGATCGAACCCAAATGCAGATCGATGATCGGCTTGTCAATCTATCGCCAGGCATGGCGGTCACAGTCGAAATCAAGACCGGTACACGAACCCCGATCAGCTATCTGTTGTCACCGATCATGCGCTATCGAGAGGAAAGCCTGAAAGAGAGATAGGCCGCACAGCGCCGTGTTGGATTATGTGCGGCGCGGGCTCCACGGCGCGCGATCCAAAGACCAGAATGTCAGTTCTGATTTTCCGATTTGAACCAATTCCAGGCGTCCCGGATTTGCATCTCCAGGTCGGATCGCTTCGGCATCCAACCGAGCGCGGCGCGGGCGCGGTCGGCTGACCCGATCAGCGTTGCCAGATCGCCGCCGCGACGCGGTGCGTTTTTCACCGCTACCTTTCTTCCGGTGACGCGCTCCGCCGCGCCAATCACCTCATTCACCGAATAGCCTCGCCGATTGGCAAGGTTCAGGGCGCAGCTTAATCCTCCGTGCCGTAGGTATTCGATCGCCAGGACGTGAGCCTCGGCGATGTCCATGACGTGCACATAATCGCGAACACAGGTTCCGTCGGGCGTGTCGTAATCACTGCCAAAGACGCTGACCGGCGTACCGTCGCGCGCTGCTCGCAGGACCAGCGGAATAAGGTGCGTCTCCGGGTCATGGCGTTCGCCGAGTTTGCCATCCGGATCTGATCCGGCGGCATTGAAGTAACGGAGCGCAATCCACGGCAGGTGTCGCCTTGGCCCAATCTCGGCAAGAATGCGTTCGATAACAAGCTTCGTCGACCCGTAAGGGCTGATCGGACTCTGCGGTTGATCTTCCGTGATCGGCAGCCTCTCCGGAACACCGTAGGTCGCGCAGGACGAAGAGAACACGAAGGGCACGGGCTTGAACGCGAGGAGCGTCTCAAGCAGCGTGATCGTGCCTGCAACGTTATTGCGATAGTAGAGCAGGGGGACGTCGACCGATTCTCCGACGTTGATGAAGGCCGCAAAATGCATCACGGCTTCGGGCTGGTAGCGATCCAGCACCTCGCGCAGCCGCGTTGCGTCGGCAATATCGCCGACTTCGAGCGGCCCGAAGCACACGGCGTCAGCGTGCCCGCGCGACAGATTGTCGTAGACGACGGGCTGATATCCGCAGCGGGCAAGGACTTTGCAGGCGTGGCTGCCGATAAATCCGGCACCGCCGGTCACGAGAATATTCACGACGATAAACGATCCGGCTGATTGTAAGGCTCACCTGGCCGTGCGGAATGCATAAGCCCGCACCGGCGCAATATGCCGTATGCGGGCTCCCGATCCTAGGGGTGCCGAAGGACGTGGTTAGCAGGCTATCGCTCGGGCGGATCAGCGCGCCGCGTTCTGAACAACGCGTGAATTGCTGGCCAGGAGTTGAGCGCTCAGGCCGTCAAGCGCATCGGCAACCGTCCGCCGCGGATTGCCGCGACAGCTTCCTTCCATCAACGCAAGGACAGTCGATCCGTCGAGACCTTTGAGGGCTTGCGTTGGCGGCAGACCCTTCATCTCGTTATTCGCGTCGATGAATTTAGCCAAAGCATCGATATGGCCCAGGACCCAGGCATCGGCTGCGTTCGCCTGTGCGTTGGATGTCTGATGGGTCTCGAGCCATTGCCTGCATGTCTGCTGGCCAAACTGGGCCAACTCTTGTGTGTGCCCGAGAGTTGAAAACGTCCCGGCCGTCAAAGCCACGGCGAGAGCTGCGAATTTGCAACGCATGGTCCACTCCCTCCGCCCGTGGAGGCGGATTGTCTCTTGTCGTCCTGCGGTCATTTCAACTGCGCGCACAATCGTCGGTTCCCGGATTTCACGAGGGCGATATGCGGCCGGTAATGGATTATGGGCCGAGTGTGGCGTGTGCCCTCGGGAACCGAATTGCCGGTCGGAATGTTCGTTTATGTCGATTGTTTGGAGTAAATGCCATGAAACTCCTTTTGAATGCATTAGTGGTGCTTGTGGCGCTAACAACGGCCGCGCTCGCACAGTCCGTCTCCCAATCGTCCAAGACACAAGATCAAACGCCGCCGCCAACAATCCAGGAGCGGACCTTGGGTCGGGCGCAGCCGAGCACGACTGGCGCGGGCGCGACCGGGCTGATCGCTTCCGAGCAAGGCCAGTGCCGCGAGATTACTGTTCGCAGTCAGGAATCCCCTTCAGTCGCCGTTGTCCGCACTTTCTTCCGGTGTGACTGACCGCCTCGCGATCGGAGAATAGCCATCGACGTTTGCCGCGCCAACGGCGCGAGCAGTGTTGTGCATTTGTACGAATTTCTTTCGGCAATTATTCAACCGACGAAAAATATCGATTTGCTCTGGCCGCCGTCACGTGACATGGTCATGACTTCTTGCCCCAAAATGAAATACTGGAAATTGTGGAAATGAGACAGACTAATCTCAAGTCGATGTCGATCGACGATCTCCTGGTACTGCGCGAGCGTGTCAACAAGGCGATTTCAGACAGGATTCATTCCGAGCGACGTGAGCTCGAATTACGGCTGGCTCGACTGGACAACTTCGCGCCCGCCCGAACGGGCAAGCGGGGCCCGCGTCCGGGAACGAAAGTTGCACCGAAGTATCGCAATCCGCTCAATCCGCTGGAGACGTGGACCGGGCGTGGCCGCCAACCGCGCTGGGTCACCGCGGCGCTCAAGACCGGAAAGAAGATTGCCGACCTCAGCATTGACGCGGTCGTGAGCGGCAGGCGGCGCCGCCGAAAGCCGCGGAAAGCCCGCAGCTAAGCGCATTTCTTTGCGCATGACAGTTGCTTCCGCTCTCCGCTATCCTGCGGAGACGGGAGGTAGCTCGATTTATGTCCATACAATTGCAAGTCGATCGCCTGCTGTCTGCGACCTCCGGCGACCGAGCGCTCAAGCTGCAGCTTGGATGCGGAACCAATATTCTACCGGGCTGGATCAATACCGATATCGAGCCGTCGCCGACGACTGATTATCTCGATTTCAGCAAACCGTTTCCGTTTCCCAATAATACAATCTCAGCCGTCTTCTGTGAGCACACCATTGAGCATTTGCCGAAGGCGACGGGGCTGTATCTGATTTCAGAAGCGTTCCGAGTCTTAAAGCCGGGCGGGCAATTCAGGATTGTGACTCCCTCTCTCGAGAAAATATGCGAGCTCTCGCTTCATCCCGACACCGCCGCAGCCTCCAAATATATTGAGTCCTGCAGGCGTCTGACCCGAGATCCAAGTGCCACGATCGGTGACGCAATCAACTTGATCTTCTACGGCCATGGCCACAAGCACATTTACAGGGCCGAGGAATTGGCGGATTTTCTAGTAAGGACCGGCTTTGTCACGGTCCGCATCATGGACCCCGGGGTATACGGGCACCACGTCTTCAACGGCGTGGACGGACATGGGAAGATTATCGGCGAAGACGTGAATGCGATGGAAGCTATGGCGGTCGAAGCGGCGAAGCCGTGATGCAATCAGAAGCCATGAGGCGTCTGACGATTAGCGGAGACGGAACAGAGTTTGCGCATTCACATCATCAATCTTGATCGCACCCCGGAGCGATTGTCCGAATTCACGGCCGTCAATAGTCACCTGACGGATCTCGCTCGATTCTCGGCGATCGATGGGCAGCAGCTCGATATCCCGCGCTTGGCCAGCCAGAATGTCGTTGCTCCCAACGTCCTGACTACGTTTTCGCTTGGCGGTGTGGGTCTTGCCCTGTCGCATCTGGCGCTATGGGAGCACGTGATCGCAACCGGGCAGGTGATGACGATTTGCGAGGACGACGCGATCTTCAATCGCCACTTCGAAGAGATGGCCGACGAGATGTTGCGACTCCTTCCGTCCGATTGGGACTTTATCTCCTGGGGATGGAATTTTGATTTCTTCATCAATTTTGAAATGCTGCCAGGTGTTTCAACCTGCCTAGCCCAATTCGAGGAGAAGCGGTTGCGGGAGGGCATCGGCGCTTTCCAGGAACAGGGCATCGTGGCGCAGTATTTCAAGCTAAATTGGGCTTATGGAACGCCCTGCTACTCCGTCAGCCCCAAGGGCGCCCAAATCCTGAAACGGGAGTGTTTCCCGCTGCGTCCACAATTGATTACCTGCCCCGACGGTCATCGGGTGCCGCCGTTCTCTCGCCTCTATCGAACCGTTGGCATCGACCTCACGTTGAACTCCATCTACAGCAAGATGAATGCGTTCGTATGCTTCCCCCCTCTTGTCGTAACAAGGAACGAAACAACACGATCGACCGTGCAGAAGGCGGAAGATAACGCCGTGCCGGAGACAGGTGCTACTTAGGTCGCTTAGAGCACCTTTTTGATCGCTGTTTGATCTGCGCGTCCCGGAGCTCGTGGTTTGTGTCCACGACTTTGCTCCCACAGTCCCTTGGCGATTTCGAGCGCATCGATTTCGAGATCTTCCCACCATTGAGGTTCGTTACCTGCTTGGTGTAGCTGCCGATGGTGCGTTCGGCACAACGGGACGGTGAATTCATCGCTTACTTTCATTCCGATCGCTCGAGGTTGGGCGAGCCGCAAATGGTGAGGGTCGGAAGGATTGCGACAGAGTCAATAAAGTGTATACGTCACCGCGCCTGGGTAACTCGTCGGAGTGTTGTTCGCGTGTAGCATGTGCTGCTAGAAACGACACGTAATGAGTGCGGGCTGGCAAAACGAACCCACTTCAATTAAGAGTTCGCGGCCGCTCATCGATACGGCGCCACCACGTCTGCGCACTTAGGACAGCAATCCAGTCTACAGCTGTAGATTGGCGAGACGAACCCAGCGCATGCGCCCAATCACGCGCACTGGCTTTGCAGAGCCCTACCCCCGCGCAACCTTCGATGGCCGCTTCGGCTCCACAGGGGCCGCCGGGAGCTCCGTGGGCAGCGTGTTGATCCATGTCTCGAGCGGAAGGATGCGTGGCGGGACGCCGGCGTCGACAAAGCTTGCGTCGATGGCGAAATAGCCGCCGTTGAGCTCCTGCAACACCGCGGTGTTGCGCATGAACGGGTCCGTCAACGAGCCTGCGTTCGACAATTTCGCCACGCGATGGAAGCGCAACAGCTTCGCGCGCTCCATCAGCGTCATGTAGGTCCAGGTATTCACCGCATCATCGACACAATCGAGCTGCGTCGAGTCTCCGAGATTAGGCAAGATAATATTGTGCTGGTGCGTCCATTGGCGAGCATCCGTTCCGGTCTGTGGACCGACCATCGTCTCGATCAACGCCACGCCGCGCGCGATTTGCTCGCGCTCGGCCGCAGCTGTTCTGGCGCGCGAGCTAAAGAGCGCCGCCACGCGCTGCCACTGGGCGCTATTCAATCTTGCCATCGACCGTTCGGTGCAGCCGAAGCCGTGGCATACGGTGAACTCGGCCAGCGTCGGGGTTAGGATCGGCAAAACGATCAAGATAGACCGTATTCAGATGATTGGGATTCTCGGCGCAAGCGGATACGGCCAACGCCAGGATCAATGAACTCAAGAGACGCGACCGTCGCACCGGAACAGAACCCCCGCTCATTTCCTTCATTGTATTAAACCGCTGCGCCACAGAAACCCTGCACGTCGATCGATCTGCGCCTCCATGCACGAATAATGCCGCGCGCCCACTTCAGTTATGTGCTGCGGGCGATAGCGGCTTTTCGCATCGTCAAACCCGGTTAGCCTGATTGCTGCTCACCCATGCGCTAACACCGTAAATGGCCGCGCAGACCGAATTTCGTAACTGCATGAAATGCAATGCAGATCGCGTTCGTCGAAATCGCGAAATGTCAGGTTTTGTCAGGCGCTGTGGGCTCTTGCCGAGCGGCCGCTCATAACGAATGCTAACGAACTCCGCCGGACCGTTAACGACAAGACAATGCTTCCGGCCTATTCCTTGATCAATATTAGCGCTTTTGATTGGTCTTATGATGGGCTTTGTCGGCTTGACGACAAAACGCGGTCCGGCGCTGGTCATCGGCGGAACCGGCATCGTCTTCATCACGACGTTCGCCGTGCTGGCGACCGGCACGTGGTCACTTCCGGCATTTCTGCTCACTCTGCCACATGCAGCATGCGCGGCACTGACGGCCACATTTGCAGCGCTCTTGGTCGCAAGCGCCTTGAGCGCTCTCGGCAATCGCATGCTGCGCCGGCATGCCAAGCACATGCGCACCGCACTCAACAGCATGGCCCAGGGTTTGTGCATGTTCGACGCCGCCGAGCGGCTCGTCGTCTGCAACACCCGGTATTACGAGATGTATGGTCTTATCGAGAGCGATGTGCCGCCAGGCGTGACGCTCTCGCAGGTGCTGGCGCGTCGCGTCGCCAAGGGCACCTTCTCGCGCGATCCGGAGAAATATCGGCAGGAATTTCTCGATGAAGTGCGCAAGGGCCGCACCATTCTGCACGAGGTCAAGACAACCGACGGCCGCGTGCTGCGCGTCATGAACCATCCGCTCAGGAGCGGCGGCTGGATCGGTACGCATGAGGATATCACGCAGCGCCGTGAGGCCGAGCTCAAGCTCACGGCGATGCAAGAGACAGAACAGCGGCGCGCGACCGTGGAGGGCGCCATCGCGGCCTTCCGCAAGCGCATCGATCGTCTCTTGCAAAGCGTCGTCGTTCGCGCCGGCGACATGCGCGAGACGGCGACCGGGTTGTTCGGCGCCTTCGACACCACTGCACAACGCGCGGGAAGCGCCGTGCAGAGGTCGAACAGCGCGACTGTCAATGTCGATAACGCAGCATCAGCCGCCAATGAGCTTGCCGCCTCGGTCGTCGATATCGGCGGCCGCGTCGGCGAGGCGGCAAGGATGGTACGCCAGACGGTCGACGAGATGCAGGCGACAAACGCGGACATGCAATTGCTGTCGCAGGCGGCGCAACGGATCGACGATGTCATCAAGTTGATCCGCAATATTGCCGGTCAGACCAACCTGCTGGCCTTGAACGCCACGATCGAAGCCGCGCGTGCAGGCGAGGCCGGCCGCGGCTTCGCCGTGGTCGCGTCGGAGGTCAAATCGCTTGCCGTGCAAACCGGAAAGGCGACCGAGGATATCTCAGCCCAGATCCTTGCCGTGCAGCAGTCGACCGATAAAGCGGCCGCCGCCATCGAGCGCGTCGCGCAACGCATGGACGAGATCAACGCCCACACCACGGCCGTCGCGGCATCGGTCGAGCAGCAGACCGCGGCGACCAACGACATCTTCCAGAATGTCACCGGCGCAGCCGACGCGACCAAACTGATCGTCTCGGTTCTTGGCGAAGTCGCCGGGGCGGCGGCGGAAACCCAGAAGACGGCGCAAAGCGTGCTGGACGCAGCGCAGTCCGTCGAAGGTGCCGCCGGCGAAATGCGCGCCGAAGTCGAGGACTTTCTGACGAAAGTCGCCATGTAGCGAGATGAGCCGTGAGCTCCAGCGTCTTTAACCTCGCTTTCCGCGTTTGACCGGCCTCTGCAGGCGCTCTACGCTTCCGCTTTCGAAAGCAAAACGGGAGCTGAGATCGACCATGCGCGCAGTTGCTGCCTGCATCGCGCTGCTGTTTCTTGCCAGTTCGGCGGCGCACGCCCAGACGTCCACACCGCCCGGCGGCACCGGCGGCTTTGAAAAAAAGAACTACAATTACAGCGAATGGACGAAAGGACTGTTTTCTGAAGCCGTGACCGTCACCCACCCGGGCAAAATGATCTTTCTCGCGGGCGTCGGTGCGGAAGACGAGGGCGCCACGCGCGGCGTCATACGTCATCTGGGCGACTTCGCCGGCCAGTGCCGCTATGCCTATGATAAGATCAAGCGGCTGCTGGCCGCCCACGGTGCCAGCATGAATGATGTGGTCAAAGTGGTCACCTACGTGACCGACATCCGTAATCAGGTCGACGCCGGAAAATGTCGGGCCGAGGCGCTCGGCGGGGCTCCGCAACCGGTGCATACCTTCTTGAATATCAACCAGTTGGCTTGGCCGGGCATGCTGGTGGAGGTGGATGTCATCGCCATCACCAAGGAGCCGTAGGCGCGCCGTCCATGCGCCCGCTCGCTAAGCGCATCGGTTACGCCCTGGCCTGCGCTGTTACCGCAGTGATGCTGGCGGCCTTGCCCGGTCTGGCGCAGACGCCACCGGTCCGCGACGTGACGCCCCCGGGCGTCACGCGCGTCTATCGCTCTGCCGAGACGGCCGAGCTGTCCACCGCACAGCGGCGACTCGTTGCGGTTCATGTGCTTAACGACGGCGTCTTCCAATCCGACGGCAAGCTCTATGCGCTCTATGGTGTCAATTTTCCAGCGCGCAAGAAGATCTGCATCTCGGCCACCGGCACACGCTGGGCTTGCGGGCAGCGCGCCTATCTGATGTTGCGCAGCCTGCTTGAAGACCGCTCGCCGGAATGCCAGCCTCACGACGCCGCGACGGCGTCGGATGAAAAAGCTCCGATGCTCGCCACCTGCCGCATCGACGGTACCGACATCGCGCTGGCGCTGCTGCGGAGCGGCGTCGCGGAGCTGGCTGACGGCGTCGTCGATAAGCGCTACATGGAAGCAGCCGCGGCTGCCAAAATACAGAACAACAAATAGAACCGAACTACAAAATCAAACATGTCCGTAAAAGATCAACCCCGTGGCTACCGCGACCTGCATGAACACATCGCTGCGCTCGAAGAGCGTGGCCTGCTGCGTCGCATCGAGCGTCCGATCGACAAGGATGCCGAGATGCATCCCCTGGTGCGCTGGCAGTTCGTCGGCGGGATCGCGGAGGGTGACCGCAAGGCGTTCCTGTTCACCAACATCGTCGACGGGCTCGGTCGCACCTACGACATGCCAGTGGTGGTGGGGGCGGTGGCCGCCAATCCGGACATCTACAGCGTCGGCATGGACGCGCCGCTCGCCGAGATCCAGGCCAAATGGGATCACGCCATCGCCAATCCGATCGAGCCGCGGCTCGTTAACGACGCGGTCTGCCACGAGGTGATCTACGAGGGCGACGCGCTTTTGGGCGAGGGTAGGGGTCTCGACCGGCTGCCGATCCCGATCTCCACGCCGGGCTTCGACAGTGCGCCGACGCTCACCGCGACGAATGTGATCACCCGCGATCCGGAAACGCTCGTGCAGAACATGGGCACCTATCGCGCGGCGCTCAAAGCGCCGGATCGCCTGGTCGTGCGCATGGCCACCCGCGTCGGCGGCGCCGGCGGCTACCAACATTATTTGAAATACCAAAAGCGCGGCGAGCCGATGCCGTGTGCCATCGTGCTCGGCTGTCCGCCCTATGTGGCATTCATGGGCCCGCAGAAGCTGCCGATCGGTGTCGACGAGATCACGGTCGCCGGCGGGCTTGCCGGCGCGCCGATCAATGTCGCGCGCGCGCGCACCGTCGATCTGATGATCCCGGCCGAATCCGAGCTCGTCATCGAAGGCTTGATCGATACCGAATATCTCGAGCCGGAAGCGCCGTTCGGCGAGTCGCACGGGCATGTGGCGCTCGAGGAATTCAACATGCCGATGCGCGTGACCGCGATCACGCATCGGAAAAATCCGATCATCCCCTCCTATATCAGCCAAGTCGCGCCGAGCGAATCGAGCGTGATCAAGCGCATCGCCTATGAGCCCTTGTTCACCGCGCATCTGCGCAACACGCTCGGCATTCGCGGCGTCAAAAAAGTGTCCTTGCACGAGCCGCTTACCGGCTTGCTCCGCGTCACCGCGGTCACCGTCGAAAAGGGCACCTCACGCACCGAGGTCTGGCGCGCGCTGCACGGCGCCGCCTCCTTCAAGGGCGACTGCGGCAAGATCTGCATCGCCATCAACGACGACATCGATATCGACAATGCCGATTCGCTCCTTTGGGCCATGGCCTATCGGATGAACCCGGTCGAGGACGTGCAGGTGATGGCGCATCGCGGGCAGGGCCACGGGCCGAAACGCGAGCATGACCAGGAAGAAGATTCCACCTTGCTCATGGATGCCACCATGAAGGGCGACATGCCGCCACTGGCCTTGCCCACGCGTGACTATATGGAGCGCGCCAAGACGATCTGGCAGGAGCTTG
This sequence comes from Pseudolabrys sp., assembly GCA_035651015.1. Taxonomy (GTDB): domain Bacteria; phylum Pseudomonadota; class Alphaproteobacteria; order Rhizobiales; family Xanthobacteraceae; genus Pseudolabrys. The sequence continues at coordinate 14,243 of DASRGN010000063.1, forward strand.
GACTCGGGTCCTTGCGCCCTCAGGCGCCCTGGTTCGGCTATTCGCTCGGTGACTGGCTTCCGCAATGGGATGAGGCGGCGAAGCGGGCCGCGACCGGCCGCTATCTCGAGAACGGCCGGATCAGCGAAAAGCTGCGCCGCAAGGGGCTCAAGCCCGAGACCAAATACCGGCCGGACAGCTGAGCGCCCGCCGTTGCCTGTGACTTGCGGCAACGAAGGGATGGACAAGAGCGGGCGCGTCGGAACAATCTATCTCTATTCTTGTTGGAACTGCCGGCCGGCGTCGCCGGTCTATTTTACCTTCCACGCGTGGGTTTTGGAGTGTGCCATGCGTCTTCCCCTCGTCCTCACCGCTTTTCTGACTTGCTCCCTCTTCGCCGCGATCGCGCCCGCAAAGGCCGGTGACTTCTACTACCCGGATAGCGATGACGGCAGCTATGCCGGTAGCGCCGCCTATTCCGGGGGCTATCGCATCCGACCCCGCTACTTGCCGGGACCCGGTTACGATGACTATGCCTACGAGCCCGCCCCGCGATATCGGCCGTACTACTATGATGACGATTATGCCTCGTGCTATCGGCGGCGCATCAAAGTCTATGATCGCTACGGCGGCTGGGTGTGGGGACACGCCACGAACTGTGACTGACATCTCGCCGCTTCGCCCGTTCAACCAAGCCCCTAGGGTCGATTCATGTATCTGTCCAACGAGAGCATCATCGTCATCCTCCTGGTCGGCCTCGTCGCCGGCTGGCTCGCCGGAAAGATCGTCCAGGGTACGGGTTTCGGGCTGATCGGCGACATCGTCATCGGCATTGTCGGCGCCTTCATCGCCGCCTGGCTGTTGCCGCGGCTTGGGATCTCGCTCGGCACCGGCATCATCCGCGCCATCATCAATTCCACCATTGGTGCGGTTCTGTTGCTGATCATCATCCGTCTGGTCCGCCGCGGCGGACGCTGGTAGCGCCAAGCGCATGATCCCGAAAAGTGGATACCGGTTTTCGGAAAAGATCATGCGCCAGCAAGAATCTAGAGCGGGATAGCGATTCAACCTGAAGCTATCCCGCTCTAAGACAGATCTGCGCCGCGAGACCTCGTCGTCTTGAATTGGCATGCCGCAGCAATTTAATGCGGCGTGAGGGGCGCGCGTGTCTGGAGAGGCGGCCATGGCGACCGTCTTCACCATCGGCCATTCGACCCGCTCCATCGATGAGTTCATCGCGCTCCTGCAGGAGCATGCCATCGAGATCGTGGTCGATGTGCGCACGGTCCCGCGCTCGCGTACCAATCCGCAATTCAATGCCGACGCGCTCCCGGCCGCGCTGCAGCACTTCTCCATCGACTACGTCCACATGGCAGCGCTCGGCGGCCTGCGCGGCCGGCAGAAATCGGTCTCACCCTCGACGAACGGTTTCTGGGAGAATGACAGCTTTCACAATTATGCCGACTACGCATTGACGCCGCCGTTTCAGGCGGCGCTCGCGGAATTGCGCGATTTGGCCGCGCGTCGACGCTGCGCGGTCATGTGCGCCGAAGCCGTGTGGTGGCGTTGCCATCGCCGCATCATCGCCGACTACCTGGTGGCCGCCGGCGACGAGGTCATCCATATCCTCGGGCCTGGCAAAGCGGACCCTGCCGCGCTGACCGCGGCGGCGCAAAAGACAGCGCAGGGCCTTGTCGTCTACCCGGCGCAGGCCGAAAGCATCCGGCCATAAAAGCGAAGGGCGGGATGACCATCGTCATCCCGCCCTTTGTTTTGAGTCTGCGCCAGGCGCGACGGCGCTATATCCTCACTCCGAAGGCACCAGGATGGCATCCTTGCCGTTGCCGGGCCGCAGCCGGAAATAGAGCTGCAGCACGATCAAGAGCACGCAGAGCCCGATGAACACGGCGCTGATCGGGCGCTCGAGGAAGGTCAGGATGTCGCCGCGCGAGATCAGCATGGCGCGGCGGAAGTTTTCCTCGAAGCGCGGGCCGAGCACGAAGCCGAGCAGGATCGGCGCCGGATGGAAGCCGAGCCGGAGCAGGATGTAGCCGAGAATGCCGATGATCATCGTCTCGCCGACCTGGAACATGTCGTTGTTGGCGGCATAGACGCCGATGCAGACGAAGAACAGCGCGCTCGGGTAGAGATACTTGTACGGGATCGCCAGCATCTTCACCCAGATGCCGATCAGCGGCACATTGAGCACCACCAGCATGATGTTGCCGATCCAGAAGCTGGCGACGAGGCCCCAGAAGATGTCTGGATGCTGGGTGATCAGCTGCGGGCCGGGCACGATGCCCTGGATCATCAGCGCGCCGAGCAGCAGCGCCAGCACCGCGTCGCCGGGAATGCCGAGGCTCATGGTGGGGATGAAGTCGCCTTGCACCGAGGAGTGCGTCGAGGCCTCCGGACAGGCGACGCCTTCGATGAGGCCGGTGCCGAATTTGTCCGGCGTTCTCGAGATCTTCTTTTCCGCGGCATAGGAGACGAAGGACGCAATCGTCGGGCCGGTGCCGGGAATGAGCGCGCACAGGCTGCCGATGAGGGTGCCGCGGATCATCGGGAAGAACGATTTCTTCAATTCGGCGCCGCTCGGGCGCAGATCCTTGAACTTGACGTTGGAGTATTTGGTGTTGATCGGCGCCGTCTGGTTGACGCTGTTCATGAACTCGGCGATGCCGAACAGCCCCAGCGCCAAGGCGATGAGCTCGATGCCGTCATCGAGCTCCGGCAATCCGAAGGTGAGCCGTGGCGCTCCAGTCTCCAGATCCGAGCCGACGATGCCGAACAGGAGCCCGAGCGTGGTCATGGCCACACCCTTGATCGGCGAGCCGCGCGCCAGCGTCGATCCGGCCAATAGACCGAGCAACATCAGTGAACATATTTCCGCAGGGCCGAATTGTAGCGCCACCTTCACCAGGATCGGCGCCAGGAAGATCATCTCGGTGATGCCCCACGATGCGCCGACGAATGAGGCGATCACGGTGATGCCGAGCGCGACGCCGCCTTTGCCTTGCTTGGTTAGTGGGAAGCCGTCGAGACATGTCACTGCGTGCGGCGGATGGCAGGGCAGGTTGAGCAGGATCGAGCAGATGGCGCCGCCATACTGCGCGCCGTAATAGACGCCGGCGAGCATCAGGATCGCCGCCACCGGCTTCATGCCGAAGGTGAGCGGCAGCAGCATCGAGATGGTGGCGAGCGGACCCATGCCCGGCAGCACGCCGACCATGTTGCCGACCATCACGCCGACAAAGCACCACAGAAGATTATGCGGCTCGAGCGCGACGCCGAAGCCGTACCAGAGGTCGGTTAGTGCGGTTCCGATCACCGGAGCCTCCATGCCAGGACCGGCATCGGCACCTGGAGCAGATAAGAGAACAGGAAGACGCCCATCGCCGTGACGGTGATGCAAAGCACGATGGTGCCGCGCCACGTCGCGGTCTTGTCACCGAGCGCCGATACGAAGACGCAGGAGAAGGTCGCCGGAATGAGGCCACCGATGGTGCCAAACACCATGAAGGCGACTGGCCCGAGCAGGATGCACATCCATGCCCACCACTGCGGGTGCTCCGGCAGAAGACGGTCCTCGTGTTCATCGTAGGGCGTCGCAACTGCGCTGCCTGCGATGGTGATGCCGAGGAGAATGAGAAGGATGCCCAGCGCCGTCGGCATGAACCCCGGCCCCATGTGCATGAGCGTGCCGAGGTTGTAGGTCGGACCCATGGTCGTGGCGAGAACGCCAAACGCCATGATCAAAATGCCGGCATAGAAATCCTTCTTACGCAAAAGATGACTGGCGGTACTCAGGGCACGTCCCCTCTCTAGTTTGCATGGGCCAGCGCTGCGCGAGGACGCGCTTGCGACGGCCAGTTTTCGGCATCTCTCCCAGCTTCATCAATGCGCGAATTGCGCTGAGAGAACAAGTGGGGCAGCAGTGGTATTCCGCCCGCCGGGCAACCACTCCTTTTTGCGATGCAGCATGGTCTCGCAGACCGAGACGGTTCCATCTGCCCAACCCTTGATCAGCATGCAGGGCTGCGTGTCTGAATACGCCTCGCCCGCTCGAATTTGCCTTTGAGAACATCGCGCCGCGGACGCCTGGACCCTGACATTTTCAAGGGCACCGGCTAGGGTGACCGCGAACGTCCATTCCGGCTGCGGCGGTTCGCCGCAAGCTTTGGACACCTCCGCGCCGGTAGCTCAGCTGGATAGAGCACCAGACTTCGAATCTGGGGGTCAGGGGTTCGAATCCCTTCCGGCGCGCCACCACATCCGCCGTGGTCGCTCGGGACGACAAGTTCCAGGGCGAAAACCGGCCTTTCGCGCCGTGTGCGCATTATCACAGCGATCACAGCGGCTCGTGCTAGATTGTACCTCAATGCCACGGCGTCGGGAGTGATCTTTTGGGGCGGATGGCTGATCTTGAAACGTTGCAGCTGCTCGACCTCGTAGGGCACCTCTACGAAGCGGCCGCGGACCCGGCCCATTGGAGCGAGTTCGCCGCTGCGCTCGAGCGGATCTATCCGGACGGGCGCATTGCACTGTTCGGTCACGAGTCCGGCAAACCGGCGGCGCAGGCGCTCGCGGTGCGCCGCAATTTCCACGACGACGATCTGCGCGCCTATCAGCAGCATCATGCCAAGTCGAGCCCGTATCTCGCGCGGGCGCATCGGCTGCCTGTCGGCAAGCCGCTCTATTCGGAAGTGACCATCCGCGACGACGAGCTGATGAAGACCGAGCACTACAACGAATTCGTGCGTCCGCGGAAACTCGGCCACTACGCCACCGGCATGATCATCGACCGGACCGCGGATCGTTTGGTCGCGCTTTCCATCGCCGATCATCGCGACGATGCCGATCGCCGCGCGCATCAAATCCGGCTGCTCACCATCCTCGGCCCCCATCTCATGCGCTCGTACAAGCTCTATCGCAAGCTTGCGGCGGAAAAAGCCAGCGCCGATGCAGCGCAGGCGGCGCTTGATCGCTGGGCTCACGCCGCGCTGGTGCTCACCTCCGACGCGCGCATCGTCTCGATCAATCGCGCCGGCGAGGCCCTGCTCAACCGTGACGACGGCATTCGGCTCGATCGCGACGGGCGTCTGCGTTGCGTCGACGAGGTGCATACGCGCGCGCTCGATACCGCGATCCGCAAATGCGCTGCGATCACGACGGGAGCAGATGCGCAGTCGCCGGCGACCGAGCTCGACGGCATCGCCCTGCCGCGGTCGTCCGGCGCCGTTCCACTGCATGCGATGCTGTGGCCGCTGCCGTTCCTCGGCGGCGGTCCCCCCTTCTCCGACGTCGATCAGGGCTGCGTCCTGCTTGCGCTGGTTGACCCTGGCCAGGCGCAGCGCACCCCTATCGGGTGGCTTGCCCGGCAGTTCGGGCTGACCCCGTCCGAGCAGCGTTTGACCGAGGCGATCATCAATGGATTGCCGCTTGCCGAGGCGGCGGAGCAGCTCGGCATCCGGCTTTCCACCGCGCGCACGCGGCTGAAGACCATCCAGACCAAGACCGATTGCCATCGTCAGGCCGACCTCGTGCGTCTGGCGATATCGCTCCCCGCTATTAATCCCGACCAGACGTCACGCTAGCGGCTCGCGGGTGAGCCCGCGCGGCCCGAACGCCACAACCACGCAGATGCCGGCAACGAGCACGCCGGCGATCACCGAGAACATCGCCAGCACGCCTGCGGATTTGAGCAGCGGCAGCAAGGCGAGCGGCGCAAGCGCGGCAGCGACCCGGTTCACCGCCCAGGTGCTAGAGCTCACTGCGGCGCGCAGCTCCGTCGGAAAAGCCTCGGCGGCATAGACGTTGAGCGTTGTGACGTAGATCGCGCCGATCAGCTGAAAGGCCAGCCCCGCGCTCATCAAGGTCAGGGGGGCATCGCTCAGGGCGAAGAGGATGCCACAGAGCGCCATCGCTCCTCCGGCGAGGGCCAGCGCCATCCGGCGCTCCACGCGATCGATCAGACTGGCGGCGAGCAGCACGCCGAGTGTCGGGCCGAACATGGTGACGCCGACATAAAATAGAGAGTCGGCAACGCGGAAACCCTTCGCCACCAGGACCGCTCCGATCATCAGCGGAAAGCCGATCGTCGGCCAAGGGCTGAGAAATTCCAGGACGGCAAAGGGCAGCGCGCGCAGGAGGATGGGGCGTTCCGCCGCCGACCAGAGGCGTCGTTGCTGCCCGCTGGTGACCCCCGCGGACGCCGGCACAATCCGTGCCGTGGCGCTCTCCGGCTGCGGCACGCCTCCCGCAGCGGTTTCGAAGCGTGCACAGGCGGCATCCGCTTCGCTGCCGCGTCCCACGGTCCAGAGCCAACGCGGCGATTCCGGCAAACCAAGCATGAAGACCCCGACGATCGCGGAGCCGGCGGCGCCGATCGCCAGAGTCCATCGCCAGCCTTCGACACCAAGCGGCTGTAGCGGCGTGAGCGACGCGATCAAAAACACGACCACGGGGGCGCCGAGGAATCCGCCCGCGGCGCTGATCAGGATGAAAGTGCCCCGGCGCTTCGGCGGCAGCACGTCGGCAAGGTAGGTCGCCATCAACGCTGGATAGGCACCGAGTGCCAACCCGGACAACACCCGGCAGGCGGTCAGCCACACGATGTCAGGACTCGAGGCGGCTAACAGGGACGTCACTGTGAGGATCAACAGCGATGTCGCCAACGCCGTGCGCCGGCCGTGGCGGTCGGCAAAGATCCCCAGCAGCGGCGCGCCAACGATGCCGCCGATGAACACGGAGGCGAGCAGAAACGAGAGCGCGGTCGCGCTGACCTTGTACGGTGGGGCGGAAAAAACAGCCGACAGAGCGTTGCCTAGCCCGGCTTCGACGACGTCGAACAAAAGTCCGAACGCACACACGATCAGGATGCGCCAATGCAGCCCGGTCACCGGCAGGCGGTCGAGGCGCTCAAAACGGGTGGAGAGATCGGCTTCGCGGGGGGACACGCTTTGGCTCCGATGTGTCGCAGATTGGCGGTTACAGGGGTGAATCGCAACGAATATGCGCGCCGGCGCGGTCCAGTACCATTTGGCACTTATGGCTCAGCCAAGCGCCCGTTAGTGAAAAGCTGCGCCGACCCCCCGGGCGATTGATGTTGGTCCTCCCGGGGCACGGCAACGGGAGCGAGCATGGCCGCACAATCGAGCCACTGGATCAGCCGTATCGGCCGGTTGCAGGCCGCGCGTGCCTATATCGAGAACAATCTGGAATGGGGCGATCTGAGCCCGGCGAAGACGGCCAGCGCAATCGGCGTTTCGTTGCGCCAGCTGCATCTGTTGTTTGAGCCGACGGGGACGAGCTTCTCGCGCTATGTCCTGGCCCGGCGGCTTGAGCGGGCGCGCGCGGAACTGGCTGATCCAGACCGCAACGTGCTTCAGGTCGCCATGTCCTGCGGGATTGAAAGCTCCACGGTGTTTTACCGCGCTTTCCGTCGTGCCTACGGGGCAAGTCCGACCGAATACCGGCGCGCGCTGCGCGAAGGCGGCTCGCGGGTCGGCAGCAGGCCTGCCGCCGCCGAAACAAACGACCGGCTCGCTCTCAGCTAGTGTCCCGATTCCGAAGTTCGCAATCGGATTCGCCGCGGTGTGTGTGCGAACTTCGGGTTCGGGGCACTAGCAAGAAGCGACAAAGCTCGTGACGAGCTTTGTCGCCTTTGTTCGTTGCCGCTGCGTCGTGATCGGAGCGGTTACTTCCAGCCGGCTTGCTTCTCGCAGGCCTTGCGCTCGTTGGGATGCGACTTTTCCCACTGGGTGATGGAGCGATTTTCGTTGCTGTCCATCTTTTCATTCATGCAGACACAGTAGGCGCGGATCACTGGCGCCGTGCCGCCGGGTTCATCCTTGTTGTCGGCGATGCACTGATTGACCCATTTGATATCGTCGGCATTCATCTGCTGGGCCGACGCGGCACCCGCATTGAGGCAGGATGCGAGAACGGCCAAACCGAGAAGATACTTCATAAGAGTCCCCTTGCTTTGCTTGGGCGCCATCAAGCGCGATTCCATCGGGCGCAGTTCTATAGCGCTCCCGACTTATTCTTTGTGAGATTTCGCACAGCGTCGGCATAAAGAGTGCGTAAAGCTGATGAAGCGAGGTTGCCGGCCGCTTATGCAAGCGTGTCGCGGACTTCGCAGCGTTTGTGAATCATTAAGCTCGTTCGCTTGCCTCGGTTGTCGCAAGTCCTCTAGCCTTGTGTGCGGCCCGCCCGGAAAGGGCTCTGTTGGTCACAAGTCCGGCGCCTCGAGATCGCCTTTAGCCAGCGTAGAGCACCGGCATGGTAGGGGTATGGTAGCGGTATCGGTTCGCTTCTGGGGGGTGCGCGGGTCGCTGCCGTGTCCGGGCGCGGATACATTGCGCTATGGGGGAAACACCGCTTGCATCGAAGTCCGCTGCGGTGACCATCTGGTCGTTCTCGACGGCGGCTCCGGCCTGCGCGCCTTGGGCGAGGCTGTCGCCCCGAACGCTGCGCTCGATGCCGACATCCTGTTCAGCCACTTCCACCTCGATCATGTGATCGGTTTGCCGTTTTTTCGGCCGGCCTACGATCCGTCGACGCGCCTGCGGCTGTGGTCGGCGCCGTCGATCTCCGGCGAGACACTGGCGGAGGTGCTCCCCCGATTGATGAGCACATCTTTGTTTCCGGTGAGCACCGCCAGTCTCAAGGCCGCGCTCGACTTCCGCACCTTCCAGCGCGGCGACGTGCTCGCGCTCAACGCGGCGATCCGCGTGCGCACAGCCGCGCTCAATCATCCCGGCGGCGCGACCGGTTACCGGATCGAGCACGGCGGCAAGGCGATCGTCTATGTGAGCGATGTCGAGCATTACGACGGCGCGATCGATCCGCAGATCGCCGCGCTCGCCGCGGATGCCGACCTGCTGGTCTATGACGCCAATTACACCGACGCGGAATATGCGCAGCATGTCGGCTGGGGCCATTCGACGTGGAAGGAGGCGGTCCGCCTCGCCGATGCGGCGAAAGTGAAGCAACTCGCTTTGTTCCACCACGACCCGAGCCACGGCGACGCGATGATGGATCAGATTGGGGCCGCGGCCGGTGCCGCCAGGCCGGGAACTTTTGTCGCCCGCGAAGGCGCGAGTGTCGTGCTGTGAATGACGGTTCTAAACCACAGTTAGCCCGTGCCGCGGCTGTACATTTGCACGCAACGGGAGGACAACTGCGAGAGCCGCCCATACAACTCTCGCGGGGGGTTTGGGGCTCAGCGGGGATTCGGGAATTCAGCCGTGTGGCGTAGCGTTGTCAGCGCGCTCTTGAGCCTGTTTTTGGTCCTGTGCGTCGAGCAGGTTGCGTTCGCCAAAGTCTCGCGTCCGCCGCCTCCGAAGAGCACGCCCGAACTCAAGGCGCTGTTCAAGCGCATGTACGACGACCCGACGAACGTCGACCTGACCTTTCAGTACGCCGCTCTCGCCACAAAGGTCGGCGACTATGAAGGCGCGATCGGCGCGCTCGAGCGCATCCTCGCCTTCAATCCGCATTTGCCGCGCGTGCGCATGCAGCTTGGCGAGCTCTATTTCAAGCTCGGCTCCTACAAGATCGCGCGCGCTTATTTTCAGGAAGCGCGTGCCGGCGGCGCGCCGCCCGACGTGGCGGCGCAAACCGTGCGCTTCGTTGCCGAGATCGACCGTCGCGAAGCCCCGAGCGTGCCCGCGCCAGTCGCGGCACCACAGCCTGGGTCGGAGTTGAGCGTGTTCGCGCAGACCGGCATTCGCTACCAGAGCAATGCGACACAAGGGCCGTCCGGAGATATTCGATCGCTCGGGCAGATTGCCATCCCTCCGACCGCCACCGCCAAGCAACCGGACTGGAATATGTTCGGGCTGTTCGGCGTGAACTATGTGCACAATCTCAAGCACGACAACGAAGATGCCTACGAGGCGTCCGTGGCCGGCTACTACGCCAAGCAATTCCGGCTCAATGCTTACGACTTCAGCTTGCTTGAACTGCAGACCGGACCGCGCTTCAGTCTCCCGCCGGTTAGCGGCCTTTCGGTGAAGCCCTACGCGATCGGTACCATCTCTGGTCTCGGCGACGCGCTCTACTTTCGGGGCGGCGGCCCGGGATTCTCGGCGCGCTACATAACAAAGAATAAGGCGCTCGCCTGGATCGAGGCGCTGGTCGAATACCGCTATCGGACGTTCTATGATTCACAGAACTTTCCGACGTCATCGCAGCAAACAGGCGGCTTGCTGACGGTGGGACTCCGGGCAGCGGGCACAATCGTCGACCATCTGGAGTGGTTTGCGCGATTGGGTTTCGACCGGGCCAATACCGCTGGCAATTTCGACTTCAACGACTACCACCATGTCGGCTTCGACGTCGGTTTCCCCGTCAGCTTCGAGCTTCCGGTCCTGGACTCCAAGCGGGCCTGGGTGGTGACGCCGACCTTCGGCATGAGCTATTACAATTACTTCCAGGCGAATCCGCTCATCGATCCGATCATCGTACGCAAGGATCACGATTGGCATGGCGGTATCGCATTCGACGCGCAGATCTACGGCCGCTACGGCATGCGCGTTCAGTTCCTGTATCAAGACCTGCAGTCGACACTGTCGAACTTCAGGATGCAGAACTATTCGGTGAGCGCTGGGCCCACGTATCGGTTCTAGGAGCGGACCATGTTCGCGAAAGACGTTATTCAGCGAGCGAGTACGGCGATGGTGCTGATGGGCGCTCTCGCGGTGCATAGTCCCGCTGTCGCGCAGCAGGTCGGGAAAGCTGCGGCGGTCAATCAGGATGCGACCGGAGCCGGACAGGTGCTGGAGATCGGCGCGCCGGTGCTCCACCGGGAGCGCATCGTCACCAACGCGCGTGGCACCACGCAGCTCCTGTTCATTGACCAGACCACGCTCAGTGTCGGTCCCAACAGCGATCTCGTCATCGACGAATATGTCTTCGACCCCAACCGGGGCGTTGGCAAGATGACCGCGTCGCTCAGCAAAGGCGTGATGCGCTTTATCGGTGGACAGATCACGCACAATGGCTCGGCCACCGTGAACACGCCGCCGGCCACCATCGGCATTCGCGGCGGCGTCGTCGACATCAGCACGGATGGCACGACGACCCAGGCGGCGAATTCCTTCGGGACCGTCACCTTCACGCCGACCGGAGGAGGCCCTGCTGTGAACGTGCCGCAAGGCTCGACCGGTGCGAACGCGCCTGGCGGCGGCGCCACGGTCACGCCGACCACGCAGCAGCAGGCCAGCACGACCAACGCGCAATTCCAGAGCAAGGGATCGCAGACCGGCGGCGCCTCGCCGGGGACGTCGCAAGGCGCGGCCGCGGCAAGCAGCACCAACACCACGACCACATCGAGCATCACCACCTCGTCGAGCCCGGCGCCCGGATCGACGGTTCCTGGTCCCTCGACGACAACGGCGTCCTCGACTTCGCCAAGTTCAGGCAGCACTGGAGCCGGCCCGAGCGGCGGTTCGGGCGTGACTAATCCAAATTATGCGCCAAACATGTACCAACCCGGTGGTAGCGGGCCGGCGACGACGACCCCGTCAGGCGGCGGTGGTGCTGGAGGTACCACGAGCCCGCAAGGCAATACGGGGTCAGCGGGGTCTCCGGGGGTGCCGGTGCCTGGCGGTCCTGGCGGTCCTGGGAAGTGATGCTTTTGAGGGGGACGCGATGTCGGAGATATACCGCGATCGCGAGACCTTGGCCGCGACCATCTCTCGATGGATGATGGGCGGCACGGTCGATTCGACCAACCATAGGCTCGTGGCGTGGCGCTGAACTTGCGCGCCTTCAACAGCAAGACGTGGCGGGCAGCTCTGGTCGCCGTCGTTGCGCTTTCATTCGTCACCACGATTCGCGCGCTTGACCCGACGCCGATCGCGCAGCTGCGCGAGCGCACCTTCGACACGTATCAACGGCTACGGCCGCGGCCGGTCGGCGATTATCCCGTCCGCATCGTCGATATCGACGAGGCGTCGCTGGCGGCGATCGGCCAATGGCCATGGTCGCGCGATGTCGTCGCCAAGCTGGTGACGCGGCTGACGGAGCTCGGCGCCGCCGTCATCGCCTTCGACGTGACCTTCGCCGAGCCCGACCGCACCTCGCCGAAAAATCTGGCGCGTGCGTTGCCGCCGGGCGAGGAGGGCGCTCGTATGGCGGCGCTGCTCGCCGCGATGCCCGATTACGACAGCGTGTTCGCCTCGGCGATCAGTCACGCGCCGGTGGTGCTCGGCTTTGCCGGTGCGGCGGCCAATGACCGGCGGCCCGCGGCCAAAAGCGGATTTGCGCTCGCCGGTGCCGACGCCGCCGATGTCGGCTTCCACTTCTCCGGCACCGCGACCAATCTGCCGGCCTTCGATGCCGCGGCGAGCGGTGTCGGCGGGCTCAACATCAGCAGCCACGACAAATCGGGGATCGTGCGTCGCGTGCCGGTGGTGTTCACCGACGGCAGCAAGCTCTATCCGAGCCTTGTCGTAGAGGCGCTGCGCGTCGCGCAGCAGCAGAAGGGCGTGATCCTGCGCGGCAGCCGCGCCAGCGGTGAAATCGGCGGCAGTGGGCATGCGCTGGTCGACATGCGCATCGGCGACTTCACCGTGCCGCTGACCGGTGACGGCGAGATCTGGGTCTACTTCAACCGCGACCGCCCCGACCGTTATGTGTCCGCGAAAGACGTGCTCGACCCCGCGAAGGCCGCGGCGATCAAGGAGCGCATCGAGGGACACATTATATATGTCGGTACCTCGGCCGCGGGCCTGCTCGACACCTGGCCGACACCGCTCAATGAATTCGTCCCCGGTGTCTCCGTCCATGCGCAGGCGACCGAGCAGATTCTCGGGCAGACGTTCCTCTATCGGCCGGATTGGACGCCGGGCGCCGAGCTTCTGACAATTATCCTCGTCGGCGTTCTCCTGACCGTGCTGCTTCTGCGGCTTGGCGCACGCTACGCCTCGCCGGTGTTCATCGCTGTGCTGGTGCTCGGCTTTGGCGGCTCGTGGCTTGCTTTCACTAATTTCGGCCTGCTGCTCGATCCGGTCTATCCCGCGCTCGCCTCGACGTTGACCTATTTCGCGGTGGTCGGCGTGCTTTATGTCGCGACGGATCAGGAAAAGAAATTCGTGCGCCAGGCCTTCGGTCAGTATGTCGCGCCGGAGCTTCTTGCCAAGCTCGAGGACGCGCCGGAGATGATGCGGCTTGGCGGCGAGACGCGCATCCTCACGCTGATGTTCATGGACGTGCGCGGCTTCACGCCGATCTCCGAAGGTCTTACCGCAGAGGAACTCGTCGAGTTCATCAACCGGTTGCTATCACCGCTGACCGACACCATCCAGCACGAGCTCGGCACCATCGATAAATATATGGGAGACGCCATCATGGCGTTCTGGAACGCGCCGCTCGACATTCCCGATCATCCGCTGCGTGCTTGCCGCGCGGCGCTGAAGATGCGAAGCGTCGTCGAGGAGCTCAACGCCAGCGACGCTTTCGGCTTTCGCGCGCGCGGCAAGGGCGATCGTCCGGTGAAGATCGGCATGGGCATCAACACCGGCGAGGCCTGCGTCGGCAACATGGGCTCCGAACGACGCTTCAATTATTCGGCGATGGGCGACGTGGTGAACACCACCTCGCGCATCGAGAGCTCGTGCAAGGAGGTTGGCTTCGACATCGTGCTCTCCGCCGATACTGCGCGGCTCGTCCCCCAATACGCGCTGCTCGAGGCCGGCGACTTCGACCTCAAGGGAAAATCCGCGCAGGCGAAGTTGTTCGCCCTGCTCGGCGATGAGAGCTTTGCGGACAGTGCCGCGTTCAAGGAGCTTGCCCGCCATCATGCCGAGCTGCTTGCAGCACTCGCTGCCGGGCGTTTGAGCGAAGCCACCGAGCGGCTCGCGCAATGCCGTGCCCTGGGCGGGGCACTGACGGGGGGCTTTTACGATCGCTACCAGGAAAGACTGGATGAAACGGCGGACGACGCGCCGCCGGTCCGCGCCGCCGAGTAAGTGCGCTTTCTCACATCGCCCGTCGCCATCATCTGGCAATCCGGTGCGCGCTGATTTGCGCGCAGCGGCACGACTGGTTTTGCAAACCATGAGACCAATGCGGCCGAATCTTGGGGTCTGTCGTGGAAATTACGGCGTCAATTCCTCGTCTGCCGCGTGCCGCACGCCTGGCGGCCGCACGGGAATTGATCGAGGCCAATCTTGATCGCGAGGATCTCACGCCGGCGCGCGCGGCGGAGGCGTTGAAGATTTCGTTGCGCCAGTTGCACCTGCTGTTCGCGGCGACCGGTAAGAGCTTTTCCCGCACCGTGCTGGAGCAGCGGCTCGAGCGCGCGCGCCGACAATTGATCGAGCAGCCGGAGCGACGCGTGATCGACATTGCGCTCGCCTGCGGCATCCGCAGCTCGACGGTGTTCTATCGCGGCTTTCGCGACGTGTTCGGGATGAACCCGACCGAGTATCGGCAAATGACGCTCGGTGGGCGTATCGAGAGCGCGGGTTTTCCGGCGCTCCGCGATTAACGCTCCGTATCGAGCCGCTGCATCAGATCGGGGACATCGGTGAGCACCAGCGCGCCGCGCCGGCGCTGCAGCAGACCTTGCCGCTCGAGCCGTTTCATCTCACGTGCCACCGCTTCGCGATGGGTGCTCACGCGGGCCGCGACATCGGCATGCGTCGGCGGCGGCGAGATGATGCCGCCGCGCGGATCGGTGCCCGCGGGTCGAGAGAGGCGGATCAGCTCGGAATAGATGCGCTGCGGGACGTTGAGGCTCGAATATTCCAGCACACGCTGGTCGAGCGCGCGGATGCGGGTCGCAAGATGCTTGAGCACGTGCGTGCACGCGTCCCCATGCTTGAGCATTGTTTCCATGAACACGGCGCCCGGCATTGACGCCATCACCGCATCGGTCACGGCGAGGACACCGGCGGAGCGCGGCTTGCCGTCGATCGCCGCGAGCTCGCCGAAGAAGCCACCCGGCTGCAGGTCCGCCAGGATCACCTCACGCCCGGATTTGGCGTAGATCAGGACGCGCACGACGCCCGCGGTGACGAAGAACACGTCGATGCCTTCGTCCTGATAATCGATGATCCATTCCTTGGCCTTCACGCGCCGCCACACGCAACGCGCATTGAGCGCCTTGATGCTTGCGGCGCTCAGGCTGCTGAACAGCGGGACGCGGGCCAGGGTCTCCAGGTCGCGGGGCATGCGCTCGGGTCTGCGTGAAGAGTGTGGTGCGCAAGTTACCGCAGATTCCCAAAAAATGTGTGCCGCTGCGCGCAAATCGGCATCGGTTTGCGGACGCTGTTCACATCCCGGATTTTGCGCGGATCGGGCTATCTGGCTGTGTGGGCTCGAAAAATGACCTGTGGGATTTGCCACAGCCGTCATGAAGGCGATGCGGCATTTTACGATGGTCGCAATCGGCATAGGGCGGGGGCCCGAGGCCAACAGCGCTGCTGGAACTCGGATTTTACGGCTGCCGCTGGTCCCCTTCCAATCCGAATTGATGCGTCTTTGCGCTCAGCGGGAGGACAGCTACGATGCCTTTTCCTACGGATCGGGATGCCAAGCCGGCGAAAGCCGGCTCACAGCAAAAGGTTGCAGGATCGAAGGCCCACAACGACCACAAAAACGGGGGGGTAGCGATGCCACGGAAACAGAGCCGGTCGGCTGCGACGCTGAACGAACTCGACGCGCTGTCCCTCGATGACCTGGACCGGGTTGTAGGCGGTGGTGGCGGCACCACGACGCAGAACAGTGAGCAGCCGCCGCACGAAGGTGGCTATACGCCGCCGCCTCCTCCTGTCGTGCACGCGCCGGCCGACCTGCCGACGCCGATCCAAAACATCGAAAACCAGGTCACCAATCACACGCTGACCGGCGATCAGGCGGTCACCGCCATCGCCGGCATCATCGGCAGTGCGCCCGACCACAGCATGCAGAGCATGGCGGGCGCGGAGATCGCCTCGCTGATCGGACGCGGCGATGTGACTGCGACCGGCGCCATCGCCGACCTCCACAGCGCCGTGACGCAGAACCATTCGCTCACCGGCGACCAGGCCGCCGGCGTCCTCGCCGGCATGGTACTGGCGCAATACACGACGCCCGGTGAATCGAGCTACGGCATCGGCACGGCGGCGACGGGCGAAATCAATGCGCTGATTTCCGCTGGCTCGCTCACCGCAGACCACGCCATGAGCGCCTTCGCCGCGGCCGCCGGGACGGCGGGCTACAGCGCGATGCCGCTGCTCAACGAAATGACGTCGCTTGCGCAGCAGAACAACATGTCGCCTGCGGAGGTGGCGCAAAACATCGGCGCGACCGTCGACAGCCACGACCTGACCGGAACGCAGGCCGTCAGCGTTCTCGCCGCCATGGCGACGGATCTGAACAGCAGCACCTTCCCGATGATCCAGGCCGCCGGAGCGGAGATCGCCGATCTCGTGGCCAATCACGGCGTTGCCGCCGCGGACGCGATGGCCGGCATCAGTTCCGCGAATTCGCAAGGCAATTTCTACGAAGGCGAGATGCCGGCGCTGCTGCTCGCGACGGTCAACGCCAACCCGACGCTGGCGGACGCCGCGGGCGCCGAGCTCGCGACCCAATTGGGATACGATTCGTACTGGGCGAGCGCTTCCGGAACGTCGGGTGCGCACTACCAATTCGAGCAGGCGGTGTCGTCGTTCGGCGTCTCCACGGACCACATGACCGATCTGCTGGTCAGTGTCGCGAGCCACGGCCAGGCCGGCTGGGCCGCGCAGACCCTCGTCGACATGGTCGAGGCGACGGGCAGCAGCCTCAGCGTCGCGGCGGTGATGACCGCGATCGAGAACAACACCACCACTGCCAATGCCGATGGCGCCGTGCACCTGCTACTCGGCCTGGCGACGAACGGCGGATACGGCGCGACCTTCGCGCCTTCGGCGGAAACCGCGCTGACCGCGATGGTCCAGAGCGGCCAGATCGATGCGACGCTGGCGGCGAACGACATCGCGGCCAATCTCACGGGTCAAGTCTACAGTTACAGCAGCGGCGGCATGGTGCAGGCCATCGACGATCCGTTCTACGGCCCGTTGACCCTGAAAATGCTGATGTCGGTCGCGGCCGCGGGCACCGATGCGGCAAGCGCGGTGACGACCGTCCTGGACGGCCTGATCGCCGCGCACACTGCCGGGACTGGCGGCTGCGCGCCCCTGGATTTGGTGACGGCGCTCGCCAACAGCGTCGGCAGCTACAGCACCGCCACTGCCAATCCTGTGCTCGATGCCGCCATCACGCACCAGCTGTCGGGTCTCGTGTCCACGGGCGCGGTGTCGGCGGATGCCGCCATCGAGGCGATTTCGAATGCTGTGGTCCTCAGCTCGCCATACACCGGAAAGGGCGCGCTCTGCGACGAGATCGTATCGATCGCCACCGCTGCAGGTTTGAGCCCGGCCCAGGTCGTGGCCGACGTCATGGCCAATCCGCCGCAGAACACGACCGCGATGCCCGACATCGTGCTCCTGCATTTGGCGACGCATGGGGCCGCCTGGCAGGCCGCGGCAGTGACGGGCCTCCTCGGCATGATTAGCCCTACTTCGTGGGCGTACCCGAACGGCGACGTCATGGCGGCGAACCTTCCCGCCTATATGCTGAACATCGGCATGACGGTCGACAACGCGGTCAACCTCCTGACGGCGCTGGTCGGCGACGGCACGACCGCGGTGCATGCGAATGCGGCCGGCGCAGAGATCGCCAACCTGATCAACACCAACAAGATCTCGACCACGCAGGCGATCGGCGATCTGCATGCCGCGGTGGCCGGCGGACAGCTTGGCGGCCACGCCGCGCTGGCGCTGCTTGCCAATGTCGCGAGCAATGCATCGAGCGCGCAAGTCGTGGTCAACACCGAGCTGGTGGCGCTGATCTCCGGTGCGTCGCCTTTGATTCCGCGCACCGATGCCATCAGTGTGCTCACCACGATGCAGTCGGACCCGAACAATGCCGGCAATGCCGCATTGCTGGCCGTTCTCGCCTCCGAAATCACCGTCCTCCAGTCGAGCGACCCCACGACCGCGGTCTTCCAGGGGATCAACGCGACCACGAACGCGACCGATATGGAGAGCGCGGCAGCCCAGCTCGCCGCCATGATCGCGAACGGCGGAGCATCCGTCGATGCGGTGATGAACCATGTCGACCAGGCGTTCTCGAGCGGAGCGTTAGGCGCGCCCCAGGCTGCGGAGCTCCTCGTGGACATCGCCGCCCACGGCAACCTGGCGGCGCAGAGCGCCGCGGGCAAAGAGTTCGGCAAGATCGCCGATACTGCCGGCGCTAGCATTTTCACCCCTAGCGGCACGATCACGGTCACGCAGTTCGGCGCGATCAACTCGTGCCTCGCCATTGGTCTCGGTGGCAGCGTCGATTCGACGATGCAGCACGTTTCGACAGCCATGAGCCCCCAGGCGGCGCTCGCTTTCGTCTTGGGCGCGCTCGGATCGAACAGCATCAGTGAACCGACCCGCACCAACTTCGAAGCCGCCATGAGCACGCTGCTCGGCGGCGACTGGTACGGCGTTCCGGTTCTCTTCCCGGGAGTGTCCTACCCGCCGGCGATGGTCGGCTCGCTCGCCTCCACGATCAATCAGATTGCCACCAACCATGACATGCCGGGACCCGAGCTCATCCGCGCGGTCTTCGTGCTCGGCGATGGCCAATACTTCAGCGCCAGCCAGGAGCTGCAGACGCTGATCACCAGTCAGTCGGTGTCGATGACCGACGTCAACACCGCCATCACCTCGGGCTGGTGGCAGCCCGACAACGCCGTGCAGGTGCTGGCGTCGATGTCGTCGTCGCCGGCGGCGTTGACCGAGATCAACAGTCTCCTCGGCAGCACGCTGTCCGTTGCGCGCTTGATCAGCGACCTCCATGACGGGCTGACCGGCGGCAATATGCATGGGCATGCGGTGGCCGCCGGCAACGTTGCCGATGTGCTCGGCATGCTCGCGACCTCGAGCGACAGCAACACGCTGACGTTGATCAGCAACGAGCTCGCCTCGGACCTCATCCACGGCCAGTTGTCGGCGGCCAATGCCGCGGCGGTCCTCACCGCCGCGGGCGCGAACCATTCGGTGATCGTCGATCAGATGCTCAGCGAGCTCGGGACGCTCGCCAGCCAAGACGCCGGCACGCTGCTCGGGGTGATGCTCGCCAATAATCTGACGACGTTTGACCACGTCTTCAGCCTGACGGGCGGCGCGTCGCCCACACTGAGCCCGGACACGCTGGCCACCGTGCTGCGCTCGTGCGTCACCTTCAATCAGAACCTCACCGCCGACCAGGTCAGCAGTGCTTTGGCCGCAGGAGTCACCGACGGCGCGCTCGCGCCGGGGCAGGCGATGCGGATGGTCACCGATTGGGCCGACAACAACGCCACCGCGAGCCTCGGAGGTCAGGTTTTCGCGGCGCTCGTCGCCACCGGACAGGTCGATGCGGGCTCGGCGTTGAACGGCCTCACGCAGGCGACCACCAACACGCAGCTTTCGTTGAGCGCGATGCCGGTGTTCCTCGAGAGCTTCGTCGCGCACACCACGTCGGCCAATATCGGCGCCGCTTGCCAGGGGGCGATGAATCTCCTGGGCATGGGTCTGCCGGCCGATAACGTCATGGGCTTGCTGATCCAGTTTGCGGGCAGCGCGAATACCAGCGCGCTCACGCAGATCGGCGAAGAATTCTCCTATTTGGTCACGAGCGGCCGGGAAAATCTCGCTTTGATCGAGATCGAGCTCGGGCAGTCGATCACCGCAGGATCGCTGACCAGCGGCCACGCGATGACGATCTATGCCGGCATCGCCGAAGGCGCCAGCATGAACGGCGACGCCACAACTGCGACCGCGGCGCTTGGCCAGATCACGGCCTTGATGCAGCCGCCCGTCAACGGTTCGGCACAGGACGCCTTCACGGCATTCTGCAGCGTCGCCGGCAGCCTTGCCGCGACGCAGAGTTCGTCATTGATGCAGGCGGTCGGCGCGCAGATGTACGCGCTCGTGGCCGCCGATCCGTCTGCGCTTTCCGGCATGGGCGCCGCCATCAGCGGCGGCACGCTCACCAGCGCGCAGGCCGCGGGCCTGCTGCTGGGAATGTTGCACAACACCGACGTTGTGGACCAGCTCGTGATGCCGCAGAGCGTTCCGTCGGCGATCGTTGGCGAGATCGACACGCTCGTCAGCGGCAACCTGATGGCACCGACCGACTTCCTGCAGGCGCTCAGCAATTCGGTGGGCACGAATGCGGTGACGGCCGACGCCGCCGTCAGCATTCTTGCAAATTGCTGGCCGAGCGCCGGCGCGTCTTTCGCGAACCAGATCGCGGGCACGCTGATCACGATGATTCAAGGTGGACTGAGCGCCACGCAGGTCCTCTACGATATCAACGGGACCATCAATCATCCGCTGACGGTCGACCAGGCGGTCGGCTTGATGACGGCACTCTCGTCACCCAACACGCAGATGGGATCGACGATCTCGGCGGCTGTTGCCACCGATCTCATCAACATCCTGAGCCAGGGTGGGGCGGTGATGACGATCGACCAGGTGATCTCCGGGATCGATCACGCCGTCACCAACACGACGCATCCCGTCGACGCGGGCAGTGCGGTCGCCCTGCTGGCTCAGCTTGGGAACTATGCTGTCCAGAATCCCACCGCATATATCTCCTTCGACATGGGCCGGCTTGTGGTCCAGGAGATCGTGTCGCTGATCGCGAGCAACCCGGCCGGCGCCGCCTTGCTCTACACAGTCGCACCGGCCTTGGCCAATACGCCGGATCACGGCGTCGGCTTCATGATGGATATCGCCGCGCATTCGACGCAGGCATGCCAGATCGCTTTCGGCAGCATCGTCGCGAATCTCGTCGGCAATCAGACGATGACGGCTGCCGATATTGTCGCGGAAATACGCACCGCTTACGCCACAGGACTGACTCAGGGAACGTTTACGCCGTTCGCGCTGGGCGTCGTCACCGCGTCGCAAGAGCTGGGCTTGCTTGCCGGCGTCCTCGCCGGCGTTGCCTCTCCGGGTCACCTCGATGCATCGACGCTGAACACGGCGGTCCACGCCGAGCTCCTGGCGGCAATTCAGACGCCGCCGCTCCGGGCGACCGACGTGCAGGTCGCGGCGGCGCTCGAGGCCGTCGGCGTCAACAGCGGGCAGATCCTCGCCGCGGTGAACACCGAAATTGCCAAGCTCGAGGACGACGTCGGTCCGAAGATGCTGATCGACGTGGCGGCGACGACCCACGCCGACATGGGCGCCGTCGGCACGCAGCTCACGCAGTTGATCCAGAATGGCAAGATCACTGTCGGCGAGGCGATGAACGATATCGTTGCCGCGAATGCGAACGGATACCTGACCGGCAGTCAGGCGCTGGCCATGGTGACGTCGGCGCTTGCCAGTACGACCTCGGTTGGCATCTATCTGTCGCCGACCGCGACCGGCAACAACAATTGGTTCGTCTCGACCGCGGGCGCTTTCGAGGCGCTGGTGCAGCGCGCGGCGAACAATATTTCCGCCGAATCGATCGGCGCGGCCATCGAAAGCATGAGCGGCATCGGGCCCACGCTTCTGTATCCGAGCTCGGCGGTTTCCATGCTCGCGAGCATCGCGGCCTATCCGGATCTCCAGGCCACTGCGGCAACGCACATCGGCAACCTGATTGCTGGCAATACCGGCCCGAATGCCGATTCCAATCTCGCTCCGAACAACGTCGCGATGAGTGTCGCGGCCTGCGTGTCGTCCGTCGCGGCGCCCGGGCATCTGACGGCGGCGGAGGCCGTGCAATTGCTCGCGACCGTTGCGGCGCACGGTGGCGCGGCCTCGACCTATGGCGGCATCGCCCAAGGGCTCGGTGATCCATCCGTCGTGACGGTGATCAGCCCAGACATCGTGGCCACCACCATCGAAGGCATGCTGAACAGCACGCCGCCCACGCTGACCGCGCAGCAGGCGCTGCATTTCCTGGCGCCTTACGGTGCGGCAGGCCCCGAGGCCGTCGGTCACGCCATTGGCGACCTGATCACGGCCGGCCAGGTCAGCATGGCGGACTTCACCGCGCTGATCTATGGCGGCGCCCAGCAGACCGAGCAGCAAATTCAGTCGCTCCGCTGGGGTCAGGCTTTCGGCAGCGGACAGATTGATTTCAGTGACGCGGTGCTCGTGCTCACGGCCATGACCAGCCGCACGCCCGCGGCTGTGGCCGAGCTCGCCACCATCATGAGCAGCGATACCGACTATGTCGGGACCCTGGTGGAACAGCGGCTCGTCAATGCTGGCCAGCACCCGACGACGTCGGGCCCGACGCCGCTTGAAGTGGTGCGCGCGCTCGTCACGCTGATGGTGGATCCGCGAATGACCCAGGTCTATGGGGCGTCCACGGCCAATCACATCCTGGACGACATGTTTTCCTTCGTGAATATCTCCCCGAGCATCCCGGCGCCGACCTTGCCGACGCAATATTGGCTGTCGTCCAGCGACATTCTCAGCGCGATCATACCGCTCGCTGTGGACAGCACGCCCGCGGTTGAGCAGGGTGCGACCACGCTCGTCAACCTCATCATCGGCGCGGCGCCGAATGGCCTTACCGACCCGATCATGGGCGCCGTCGGCCACGGCATCACCGCCGATCAGGCGGTGACGCTGCTGACCCAATCCGCCGGATCCGTGCCGCAGATCACTGACTTCACGCCGGCCAGCACCATTCAGCAGGTGACAAATACGCTGTCGCATGCGCGTGCCGACATCGCCTCTCTGATTGCGAGCGGTCAGCTCACCGGCGCGCAGGCGCTGGGCGACATGCATGCCGCCTGCGTGGCCAACAACATCGGCGCCGGGCAGGAGCTCGCTCTGCTCTCCGGCATCTTCGAGGACAGCGGCGGCAACGCGAACGTGCAGAAAGCCGTAGCCCAGGAGATCGACACGCTGATCGGCAGCGGGCGGTTCAACCTCCAACAGGCGATCGATGCCATTGCTGCCGGCACCTATCTGCCGAACAGCAACTTCCCGACTCAGGCGCAGACCACCGCGTCCTTCGTCGCGGGCGGCCTCGAGAGCTCTGCGGCTGCTGCATTGATGGCAATGGTCGCCGCCAACAGCAATAACCCAGCCGCGCCGGGCGTTGTCGCGGGTGAAATCGCGAGCTTGATCGCCGGCAACCGGCTTGATCCGGCGCAGGCGATGAGCGGCATCGACGCCGCGGTGGCGTCGGGCGCCCTCGACGCAGGCAAGGCCGTGATGGTGCTGGCGAGCACGCCGCTCTCGGCGTCCGACAGCGTCCACGCGGCGATCGGCGCCGAGCTCGCCTCGCTCATTACCGGCAGTGCCAGCAACCGCATCTCGCTCGACAATGCGGTCGGCGCACTCGTGAGCATGGCCCAGCAGGGCCAGATGACGATGTCGCTCGAGGCCGGCGCGGCGCTCGGCGAGCTCGTGGCGCATGGCGCGCTCAATGCCGGGACGGCGGTGGCCGATATCCAGGCCGCCACGACGCTGACCCCCGATCAGGCGGTGGCGATGCTCGCCGGAATGACAATCGACGCGACGCCGGCCGTGACCGGCGCGGTCGCCCAGGCGATTGCGCAGCAGATCCAGCAGCACGGCGAACCGGTCGGTGCTGCGCTGACGACGCTGCTGACCGCGGCGGAATTGGGCTCTCCCACGCTGCAAGCCGGTGTCGGTGCGACGCTCGGCACGTTGGTCTCGACGAACACGATTCCGGCCTCGCAGGCCATGCAGGCCATCGACGTCGCCGTTTCCGGAAACAGCAACACGCATCTGTCGACGGCAGCCGCGACCAATCTGCTCATGAACATCGCGGGAGCGGCCACCGGCGCAACCGCGGCGGCGACCGAGATCGCGGTCGGGGCGGAGCTCGGCCACGTCATCCAGCTGGCGAATTCGACGGGCGGACTTGCCGCTCAGCTTGCCGCCTCCAATTTGACGCAGGACCAGGCGGCTGTGTTGCTGGCGGCAGCCATCGCCAACACCAGTGCGTCCATGGGCACGCCGGTCGCGGCCTTGATCCAGAATATGGTCGACAGCGGTCCGATTACGATCGGCCAAGTGCTCAGCGACATCGATGCGGCGCTCGTATCGCAAACCCTGACAGGTGCGCAGGCGCTGACCGCGCTGGCGCATCTCGAAGAAGCGGCGCCCGGCACCGAGCGCATGACCATCGTCAACGAAGTCGTCGCGCTGGTCAGCAACGGGCATGTTGCGCCAACGGCTGCGGCCGCGGATCTGCTCGCGGCTGCGCACGGCGGCAGTACCGCGCTGCAAAGCCTGGTCGGCGGCATGCTGGCCTCGCTGGCGAGCAGCGGCCACCTCACCAATCAGCAGGTCGTGGACGCGATCAATGGCGCGACCACGCTCTCGAGCGGCGAGGCGCTCGGCGTGCTGATCGGCATGAGCGTGAATGGCAATGCTGCCGCGCAGTCGGCAGCCGGCTTCGGCATCCTCAGTCTCGTCGACAGCGGGCGCGTCGACGCCAGTAGCGTGATCTCGGTCATCGACAACGACGCGCGCGCCGTCCCGGCCATGATCACCATGATCCATGCCATCGACACGCTGGTCGCCATCATGGGTGCGACGATCACCAATTCCGATGTGCGCGGCGCCACGTTCTTCCAGCAGATTCCTGGGGAAATCGCTTCACTGACCACGAGCACGACATGGGCTCAGTGGAATTCGCAGAGCAGTCTCGTCGAGGTGCTGGTGCAGTGTGCGGCCGGCTCGATGGGCATGGCCCAGGCCGTCGGCCAGGTTTTCTCGGCGCTGTCGCTGTACAACCAGACGACACCGAATGCGTTGCTCAACGGACCCGGGCCGACGCTCAGCGCGGCGCTGGCTGCCGCCGTCAACGCCCACACGATCTCCGCCGACCAGGCGGTGATGGTCACCGTGGCCGCCTCGATGGACGGCCAGTCGCAGTGGCCGCTCTCCCAGTTGATCCAGTCGGGCGCCGTCAGTGCCGACCAGGCAATCCGCTCCCTCGCGGATCTCGCCGTGTCGATCGGCGACAGCGCCGGGACTGACATGATGGTCGCATTCGGCCCGTCGGCGGGCACGTGGACGCAGCGCGCTCTGCTCACGCCGGCGCTCGAGGCCATCCACTTCCTCATCGAGGGCAGCGCGCAGATCTCGGCGCAAGCCGCGGTCACCGATATCCTCGCGGCGGCAACGCAGACGCACGATTTTTCCCCTACCCAGTGCGCCTCGCTACTCGCGGCGCTTGGCGGCAGGCTTGGCGAAGCGGATGCGCTCACCATGGCCGGCGGCATTGCCACGATGGTCGCGCAAGGCCAGCTCGACACTCAGACCGCGGACCACGCCATCTTCTGGGCCATCAGTGCAGGCCTCGACACGAACCGCGCCTATCAGATGTTCGCGTCGATGATGCTCAACCCCAATTCCGCGGTGGAGCAGATTGCGCTCGTAGCCTTCGATATTCCCGACGCCACGCTCTGCGCGCAGCACGTTCACATGATCACGACCAGCACGGTGTTCACGCACGACCAGATGCTCAGCATCATGGCCGGCCTGGCCCACGGGCTGGCGGCCGCCGGCTCGCCGGGCGCGAGCGCGATGAGCCAGGCGCTGGTCACCGAGGTCACCGCGATGGTGGTGTCGGGCCAGATCACCGCCGATCACGCGGTCACGACGCTTGCCGGGATTGCAGCGACCGGAGGTCTGAGCCTCGCTACACTGAGCACAGAAATCGACGCCTTGATCGCCGCCAACAAGATCTCGTTCGGCCAGGTGGTGACCGATCTCACGAGCTCGGGGTTCAATGCCGACCAAGTCGTCAATGTCCTCGTCGGCATGTCTGCAGGCAACAACGCGCTTGATCCGCAGGTGCTCGGACAGATCACCGCGATGGTCAATAGCGGCGCGCTGTCGCCCGCGCAGGCCATGACCGATATCGGCCACGCGCCGCCCGATGTGGGCTTGCGTCTTCTGACCACGTTCGCCGGCGCTGCTCCGGCGCTCGAGGATGCCGCTGCGGCGGAGCTCGCGAGCTTGTGGGAGCAGGGCGCAGGAGGCGCCAGCTTCTACAACTCCTTCTACAGCTACTCCAGGGCGCACCTCGGCGACGTTCTCGCCTTCGGCTGGATCTTCAGCGTGGCGGCGCACGGCAACGATGCGTTGAAGGCCAACGTGGAGCAGCAGATCCACTGGGACATGAGCATCTCGCTCAACAGCATTGCGACCTGCCTGACGACATTCGCTGCCACTTATACGCCGTCGCCGCTCGTGCAGTACTATATCGGCGTGGAGCTCGGCAGGCTGATCGACACGCCTCCGGCGGTGACGCAAGGGCCGCCTGCACCGGCGGTGACCAACGCCATTGACGGGGCCATCACCGGCACGGCGACCAATACGTACCTCGCCACAGTCCCCGGCGCGACGGCGGCCACCATGCCGAAGGCTCTGCCGCCGGACACCGCCGCGATGATCATGCTCGGCCTGTCGAGCAGCACGCATAACTCCGACGCGCAGGCGACCGCGAGCCACGATCTGAAGCAGCTCAGCACGCAGATCGACACGCAGTTTGTGGTCAATATCGCTCAGGCACTTCCGCCACAGCAGGCGTTGGCACAATTCGTCAACATGCTGGCGAACAACTGGGCGCCTACCGCGCTCGTCGCGAAGCAAATCTCCGACATGGTGGCGAACGGCTCGCTGACTGCCGCGCAAGTGCTCACGGCGATGGCGCCGCTCACGACCAGTCATCAGCTCGCGCTGGTCACCGACATTCTTGGAAATCACGAGGCGGGCAGCTCGGCCTTCAACTCCCAATTTGCCACGCTGACATTGCTGAGCTGGGGCGTGGCGCCGGCGTCGGCGGTCTACACCCAGTTGCACGATGCGCTGGTGGCCGTCATTCCGGATTTCGTCGGTCTCGCCCGCGGCACCACCACGGCGACGCAGGCGATGAATGACATCAGAAGCCTTGCTTCGGCGCACAACGTGTCGGTCGATCTGCTGCTGATGGCGGCTTATCAGAGCGCGGCGCAGGATGCGGATAACCTCGGTGCGGCCGGAGCCGCCGCGACGGCGCTCACGACGATCGGCCAGGAGCTTTACAACCATCTCACCGACGGCAGCGCCGCGCAGGCCATCGCCGGTATGGTGGTTGGTGGCTCGATGACGGAAGCCCAGGCCGCGACTCTGATGCGCGATCTGGTGTCGACCGCCACGGTTCCGCCGAGCGACATCATGCAGCAGGTGGCCAGCGGCAATATGAGTGCCTGGTACGCCGAGCTGCACCACCCCAATTGGAACCTGCACACCGAGCAGATGCAGGAGTTCGCCACCACTCAGGCGGTGAGCATGATGCATGTCGACGTTCATGTCGCGCAGGACTCGGCCGCGGTGCTCGCCGGCACCATGACTGCCCAGGCCGCGGTCGATGACGTGCTCGCGGCCGGCGGGACGTCTCACTACGCGCAGGATCTGGGCTTGCTGGCGCTCGCGCACGATTTCGCGACTGCGAATGCCTCACAGACGGTGCAGGAGACGGTCGGGCTTGCCATGACCGTCCATCTCGCTTCCGGCGAGAGCCAACTCGCTGTGGTCAATATGGCTGCGCACGGATGGCTGTCACCGCAGAACGCGATCGACATGGTCATCAAAGAGACGACTGTGGCGATCGCCGGCGTCGACCCCAACGCTGGGGCAGCGTTCTCGGCCATGGCGCTGGCGAAGCTCGATCTGGTGGCAAGCGGACAGGTCGATCCCAATGCCACCGTCGCGGCCCAGGAGGCGCATGCGCACGTGACGTCTGGTGCCATTCAGAACCTGCTCGAAACCCAGCAGGCGTCGAGGATCCTATTCGGCCTCGGTACCTTGCAGACTTTCGGGAACGACACCTATCAGAATGGCGCTGCCCTGGCGCTCTCTCAGCACATGATGGGAGTCGTCATTTCGCAGCTCCAGGCTCAGGATGCTCAGGCTGCTGCGTCCGGCGGGCCCAATATCCCGTGGGCCAATGGTCAGCTTCCTGATTGGATGGGCAGCATGCCGCCCGCCGCGCAGCAGACGGTGCATTACGCCGACAGGGCCATGCAGATGTTTGTCCTGGGCGTCGCCACCGGCGGCGTCTTGGACATCCTCGCCCAGCACTACTCGGGTGTCGCCACCGTCCTGAATTATGCGTCCCCGGGCACCCAGCTCATCGAGCACGGTCCTCAGCTGCTGCAGCTCGCCGTGGAGCACTATGCACCGGCGACCGACGTCTATGCGCTGACGCAAAATGATAAGAGCGTGCAGAACTGGGTGAACCTCGGCGTCGATTGCGCCGTCAGCGGCGTGCCGCTGGCGGGCCAGTTGGGCCTGCCGACTCCGTTGGGCGGTATCCAGTCCTACGTGCTCAACAGCGCTCTCGGGGAGGGCGCCGGCGGCACGTTCCTGGCCGTGAACATCGGCAGCCACGTGGCCCTGGCGGTGCTCGAAATGGGCGTCGTGCAGGACTACTTCAAGTCTCACCCGCTGATCGGGGCCCTCGGCGAGACTGCTACAGCCATGCTGGGCGTCGTTGCTGAATCATGCACGATGATCAGCAGCATGATCTCCGGTGCCTGCCATGTCGAAGCCAATATGATCGAGGCGGTCGGCGTCGACACGGTCAACACCTTCAAGGACATCTTCACTCATCAGGACGCCGCCGCGGATGCGACGCAGCTCGGCAAGGCTGTCTTTGCGGTATTCACGATGGGCGGAAACTTCGACGACTACGAGAAAGTCGGCGATGATGTCGGCAATGCCATGGTCGATATCTTCTCCGGCCATCCGCAAAATCTGGGCAGCGACATTGGAGCGATCGGTAAGGACTACCTGCATTTGATCGCGGACAATCAATTCCTGCAGATGGCCTCTAACGTCGCCGTGACGTACCTGCAGAAGCTCGACGATTATCTCGGGAATCCGTCGCAGCAATACACCTCCGAAGGCCTCAAGCAATTCCTCGGTCTGCCAACCAACGTTTCGTGGGATACGATGTTCTCGACCACGGGCCAGTTTATCGGTGACCAGATTAAGGGCGGCTTCGACACCTTGGGCGATGACATCAAGCACATCTTCTGATCGGGAGTTGAAAAATGGCAGATGAAACGAAACCTGCAGAACAACGCAAAGCGACCTCGCCGCAAGAGGCCATGATGGCCATGGGATTGGTCTTCGGCGACAGCGTCAAGCAATTGGTGATGACCGCCGAGGCGCAGCAGACCGCGATCCTCGCCATCACCGCCATGCTGGCAGTCGCGCCCGGCATCGCGGAGGTCGATCCCAGGCGGGTCGCGGTCATCATCGAGTCCCTGACCATGGGGCGCAAGGAAGGCGAGCGCGAGCGCGTGCGCGAGCAGGTCGCGAACTATGTCGCGATGATTGTCGGCATCGCCGGCAAGCTGCCGCAGATCATCGCGGACGCCGAGAAGGCCGAGGCGGCCGCCGGCAAGGGCGGGAACTCCAAGAGTTCCAAGAAGAAGCCCAACTAATTGCGCGGAGCGGGAGGTCGCTGGGCTCCAGCGGTGGTAGGCGATACGATAGCGTTCGCGTGAGGCTTGCAGCGACAGCAAGCCGATGGGGAAGGGGGACACAGTGGCCGACAAGCAGATCTTTCGCGAGGCGGCGCTCGAGCGATTGTCGACGCCGGACCGGCTCGACCAGGGCCTCACCATCGTCGGCTCGGCTGAATGGATCGGGCTCGGCGCGCTCGTCGCGCTGATCCTCGGCGGCGCCGTCTGGGGTGCCACCATCGACGTGCCGATCACCGTCGGCGGCAGCGGCATTCTGCTCGCGCCGGGCGGGCTCCTCGAAGTGACCAGTGGCAGTCGCGGACGCGTGGTGAATTTCAGCATCGCGCCGGGCGACCAGGTCAAAGCCGGCCAGGAGGTCGCGCGCCTCGACCAGAGCGAAATCGTAGCGCAGCTCGCAACGGCGAAGGCCGAGCTGCGCGATCTGCAGGCCGAGCACGATCAGATCGTCGCCTTCCAGGCGCGCAAGCGGCCGACGCTCGCCGCCGCCTCGCAGCAGAAGCGCCAGGGCTTCGAGGACCACGTCAAGTTCCTCACCGAACGCCTCAACCAGTTGACCGAGCGTGACAAGGCCAATCGCGATCTGCTCTCCAAGGGTTACACCTCCGCGCAGAAGGTGCTCGATACCCAGCTCGAGATCGGTCAGGCCGACGAGCAGCGCCAGCGCGACGTCAACGGGCTGCGCGAGCTCGATCTGGATGAGACCAAGCAGCGCGTTGCCGACGAGCAGGAGCTGATGCAGAGCGAGCTCAAGGTCTCCTCCGCGCAGCGCAAGGTGGAAAACCTCGAAGAGCAGCTCGCGCGCGAAACCTCGGTGACCAGCCCCTATGCCGGACGCGTCGTCGAGCTCAAGGTCAAGCTCGGCGAAATCGTCGAGCGCGGCGCCTCGATGTTCACGGTGATCCCGACCGAGGCCGCAGACAAAGCCGTTGCCGCGAGTGCCGGCGAGCAGCTGACCGCGGTCATCTATGTGCCGTCAGGTGAGGGCAAGCAGATCAAGGTCGGCATGCCGGTCGCGTTGTCGCCGTCAGTGGCGCCGCGCGAGGAGTACGGCTTCCTCATGGGCAAGGTGCGCTGGGTCGCGGAAGTGCCGTCGACGCCGGAAGGCATGACCTACACGCTGAAGAACAAGCAGCTCGTCACCACGCTGTCGAACAATGCGGCGCCGATCGAGGTTGCCGTCGATCTCGAGCGCGATCCCTCGACCCCGAGCGGCTATAAGTGGTCATCGTCGCGCGGTCCGGATCTCAAGCTCAATGACGGCACGCTGGCGCGTGCCGACATCCAGGTACGCGAGCTGCCGCTGCTCAGCCTGGTCATCCCGCCGCTGCGCCAAGTGTTGACACCGAAATCGTGAGCGTCTTCGGATGACCATCTCCGTGCGTCAGCGGACACCGACCTTCCTGCAGCATGAGGTCGCCGAATGCGGGGCGGCCTGTCTCGGCTCGATCCTTGCTTATTTCGGCCGTTGGGTTTCGCTCGAAGAGCTCCGCCACGCCACTGCCGCCAACCGAGACGGCACCAAGGCGAGCAATATCGTGCGCGCGGCCAAGCTCTACGGGCTCGATGCCAAGGGCTTCACGCGCACGCCGGAGCAGCTCGCCAGCATGGCGATGCCGGTGGTCGTGTTCTGGAACTTCAACCACTTCCTCACCATCGAAGGAATCAGCGGCAACAAGGTCTTTATCAACGACCCGGCGACCGGTCCGCGCACGATGACGATCGCGGAATTCGACGAAGGCTTCACCGGCGTCGCGCTGACCTTTGCTCCGACCGCCGAGTTCAAGACCGGCGGCACGCCGCCGTCGCTCGTCAACAACATCTCGCTGCAATTGCGCCGCGTGCGCAGCGGGCTCGCCGGCGTGGTGCTCGCAGGCTTCCTGCTGCTGGTGCCAGGGCTGTTGCTCCCGGGCGTGCAGCGCGCCTTCACCGATTACTACCTCATCGCCAAGAAAGAGAACTTCCTGTGGTGGATCCTGGCGGGAGTTGTCGCCTTGGCGATCGGGCGCGCCAGCATGGTGATGCTGCAGCATCACGTCATGGCGCGGCTGCAGCTACGGCTCGGCGTCAGCTCCAACAGCCAGCTCCTTTGGCACATCCTGCATCTGCCGACGACCTATTTCGCGCAGCGCAATGCCGGTGAGATCGCCAATCGCACGAGCACGGCCGACCGCTTCACGGGATTGATGTCGGGCAGCGTCGGCTTTGCGCTGGTGAACATGCTCACCATCGCCGTCTACGCGCTGGTGATGGTGACCTATAGCCCGCGGCTCACGGCGGTGGTCGTCGTCTTCGCGATTATCAATCTCGCGCTGCTCACTTGGATGGTGCGCTTCCTCTCCGATCTGCATCGCCGCTCGCTGCAGGACGACGCGCGGCTGCAGGGCACCATGGTGCAGGGCTTCGCCAATCTCGACAATTACCGCGCCAGCGGCACCGAGGATCTGTTCTTCCGCCGCTGGGCCGGGGCGCATGCCAAGCTGCTCAGTGCCGAGCAGAACATGAACAATTACCGTCGGCTGCTGAACAATGCGCCGGTGCTGCTGAACTCTGTCGCTGGCGTCGCCATCGTGCTGTTCGGCGGCTTTGGCGTCATGGAAGGGGCGATCTCGATCGGCATGCTGGTGGCATTCCAGACGCTGGCCTCGCTGTTCAACGCGCCGATCTCGAGCTTCGTCAATATCGGGGCGCAGCTGCAGGAGACGCACGGCTATGCCGACCGTCTCGGCGACGTGCTGCGCCAGCCGAGCGATCCGATGCTCGAGCCGACGCGCGAGACGGCGCCGCTGCCCAAGTTCTCCGGCCATCTGCAGATCGAAGGCGTCTCCTTCGGTTATTCGCCAATCACGCCGCCGCAGCTCAGCGACGTTTCGCTCTCCATCGCGCCGGGCGCACGCATCGGCATCGTCGGCGGTTCCGGGAGCGGCAAGTCGACGCTCGGACGTCTCATCGTGGCGCTGGCCTCGCCGCAGGCAGGCCAAATCCGCCTTGACGGCATCGCGCTCGACAAGATCGACAACACCGCGCTGCGGACGACCGTTGGCTATGTCGACCAAACTACGGCGCTGATCTCCGGCACGATTCGCGACAACCTGACCATGTGGGATCATTCGATCCCCGAGGAGCGCATCGTCGCGGCGGCTAAGGATGCTGCCGTTCACGAGGTGATCGCCAGCCGCCCGAGCGCCTATGACAGCCGCTTGACCGAGAACGGCAACAATTTCTCCGGCGGGGAACGTCAGCGCATGGCAATCGCCCGCGCGCTTGTCTCCGATCCGTGCCTGATCGTGCTTGACGAGGCGATGAGCGCGCTCGACGCCATCGCCGAGATGAACATCGTCGACAATATCCGCCGCCGCGGCTGCACCTGTGTGCTGATCGCACATCGGATCAGCGCGGTGCGCGATTGCGACGAGATCCTGGTGCTCGAGCAGGGCCGTGTCGTCGAGCGCGGGGGGCACGAGCAGCTCATCGCCAAAGGCGGCCTCTACAGCAAGCTGGTGGGGGCGCAATGAACACCGTGCAGGCGATTAAGACCGAAGAGGTCAAGACGCAGCCGGGCACGCAAGTCGTGCTCGATCGGCCGGAGATCGGCTGGACGATCAAGAGTGGCCGCGCCGAGGTGTTCGTCGCCGTGATGGAAAACGGCAAGCAGAGCTCGCCACGGCATTTCGTGCTCGAAGCGCGGACCGGCGATGTCATCCTACCGATCCTCGAGCCGCTCCGCGATCTGCGCGTGATGCTGATCACGCCGGAATCGAGCGTGCTCGTTCCCTCACCGTTGCAAGCCTTCGGCGCGGGGGCAGGCCCGACCGGCACGACCCAGTTCGTCCAGCAGCTCGATCGCTGGTTCACGGGCCTGTCCGTAGCGACGGCGGCTGTCGTCGGCGTGGCGCCGGACGGGGCCAGGGCGCTCGCCCCAGGCGACGACATTGCCGCCGAGGCAGATGCCGCGCTGACGGCTCGCTCGGGCATAGCCTGGGTGGAAAGCGGCGATGCCGAGCTTGCTTTTTGCGATGGAACGCAGATCCAGCGGCAGCAAGGGACAGCATCGATCCCGGTCGCGCCGGGCACGTGGGTCTCCGCGACGAGTGCTGGAAAAGTCACCGCGGTTACCACCGCGGACATGTTGAAGACGCCGCGCTTCGTCGACGCGCTACGTCAGTTCCACAAGCTGACATTCGCCGCCATCGGCCATGTCATTGTGGAGAACCAGAAGGGCCTCGAGCAGCGCATCGCCGCGCGGACCGAGGGCGGCGAGCGGCTCACCGAACGCGTGGTCACGTCGTTCCACGGCGTCGCCAAGACGAGCCGGCGCGCCTGGGAGCATGGCGCGCACGAGGACGAGCGGCTGCTCGCAGTGTTCATGATCGTCGCCGAGGCCATCGGTCTCGACGTGCCGCAGCGCGAGCGTGACAAGATCGCCAAGGCCAAGACCCTCGATGAGGCGGTCCGCTCGGCGCGCTTGCGCCAACGCCAGGTGGCGCTACGCGGCGACTGGTGGCGTGAGGATCTCGGGCCACTCGTCGGCTTCGTCGACGAGGAGCGGCGCGTCGTCGCGCTGCTGCCGACGGGCACCAATCACTGGCGCATGATCGACCCCGTCGACGGCAAGACGCAACCGGTCGATGGGGCGCTCGCCGCCCGCATCCATCCGACCGCGCACATGCTCTATCCCACGCTTCCCGACCGGCCGTTGACCTTCAAGGATTTCATGAAGTTCGGCATGCGGCGCAACTGGACCGATCTCGGTCTGGCGATCTTCGCCGCCATGGCCGGAGCCGCGCTCTCGCTGGCGACGCCCATGGCCATGCGGCTCGCCTTCGACCGCTTCATTCCTGGGCACAACGGGCTGCAGCTCTTCCAGCTCGCGGTTGGGTTGACGCTGGCTGCATTGATCACGACCGCATTCCGTGTTGCCTATGATCGCGCTGCGCTGCGCGTCGACGGCCGCTCCGGCGCCGGCCACGCCTCGGCGGTCATGGATCGCGTGCTGCGGCTTCCCGAATCCGCCCTGCGTTTCGGCCCCGCCGATCTGGCGCTGCGCGTCAGCTCCGCCGACCAGGTCCGCCGCACGCTCTCCAATGTCTTCTTGAGCCTCATCCCCGCGCTGACCCTGACCCTCGTCAATGGCGCGCTGCTGTTCTACTACGCGCATTGGGCGGCGCTGGTCGCGGTGTTCTGTTTCTTGCTGCTCAGCGGGCTCTCGGTCCTGTTCGCGCGGCTGCAGCGCGACGCGCAACGGCGCGGCGAAGAGCTCGCCTCCGATGTCTTCAACATCGTCTTCCAGCTGGTGCAGGCGATCGGTGTGCTGCGCACCACCGGCTCTGAGCTGCGCGCGTTCGCGCATTGGGGCACCGACTTCGCCGAGCTGCGCGCGCGCTCCTACAAGGCGCGCAAACTCTCCACGATGTTCGAGACCTTGCTGTCAGGCATCGACTTGCTGTGCTGGGCCGGCATGTTCCTGCTCCTCGCGCTGCTGCCGAGCGACAATTTCACCACCGGGGCATTCATCGCCTTCGTCAGCGCCTATGGCGCGTTTTCCGGAAATTCCATGCAGATTGTGCGCAGCGCGGGAACGCTGGCCTCGCTCGATACGTCGTGGGAACGCGCGGCGCCGCTGCTGCGCGCAACCCCGGAGCGCTCGGCACAGCGCCGCGATCCGGGGCGGCTCAGCGGCAAGATCGACGTCACCAATGTCGCCTTCCGCTATAACGCGGACGCGCCACCCGCGCTCGGCGGCGTTTCGCTGCAGGCCGCGCCTGGCGAGTTCGTCGCCATTGTCGGCGCCTCGGGCTCGGGCAAGTCGACGATGATGCGGCTTCTCCTCGGCCTCGATCAGCCGATGCAGGGCACCATCCAGTATGATGGCCAGGACATGCGTCATCTCGACCCCGAGCTGGTCCGCCGCCAGATCGGCGTCGTGCTGCAGAACGGCAAGCTGTTTCCCGGTTCGCTGTTCGAGAACATCATGGGCAGCGTGGACGGCACCATCGACGATGCCTGGGAGGCCGCGCGTCAGGCCGGTATCGAAGAGGATATCCGTGCGCTGCCCATGGGCATGCACACGATGGTGACCGAGGCGACGGCGGCGTTCTCTGGTGGCCAGATCCAGCGCATGATCATTGCCCGTGCGCTGGTCGGCAAGCCGCGCATCCTGCTCTTCGACGAGGCGACCAGCGCGCTTGATAATGTGACGCAATCGATCGTCAGTGAGAGCGTTGCGCGCTTGGCGGTCACGCGCGTCGTCATCGCACATCGCCTGACCACGGTGCGCGCGGCTGACCGCATCTTCGTTTTCGACAAGGGGCGCGTCGCCCAGAACGGCAAATACGACGACCTGATCAAGACACCCGGCCCGTTCGCCGATTTTGCCAAACGCCAACTGGTCTGAGGTTTCCATGCGCAAGGTGCTTTATATTCTCAGCCGCCTCAACGACGAGGACGTCGACTGGATGGCGACGACCGGAAAGCGCACACGCCATGCCGCCGGCGACGTCCTGATCCAGCAGGGCGGAACGATCAGCTCGCTGATGTTCGTGCTCGACGGCAAGGTCAGCGTCGAGGTCGAAGGCGTCGGCCAGGTGGCGAGCCTCGGCAGCGGCGAGATGCTCGGTGAAATGTCGCTGGTCGACGAGAGCCCGCCGTCGGCGACCGTGGTCGTCGTCGAGCCGACGCAGGTCCTGCACATCGATCGCGCGGCACTCAACGTCAAGCTGGCGCAGGAGCCGGCCTTCGCCGCGCGGCTCTATCGCGCCATCGCCATGTTCCTGTCGGTGCGCATGCGCTCGACGGTGCAGCGCCTCGGCTACGGCAAGGCGACAGTCGAGAACGAGGACGAGATCGACATGTCGTTGCTCGAAACGGTCACCATCGCCGGCAGCCGCTTCGACCGCATGCTCAAGCGGCTGCTTACGGCCTAGCGCATGATCCCGAAAAGTGGATACCGGTTTTCGGGAAAGATCATGCGGCAACAAAAGCCTGGAGCGAGATAGCGGCTCTAGCCGAGACCATCTCGCTCCAGTGCCAGGCACTTGCCCACCCGCGATCTCCCGTTAGAATGCCGTGAAAAGGGCTCCCGCTCGGCGTAAGAATAAAGAGCGGCTTCGGGGAAAGCGTCAGTCGTGGGAACCTGGGTGCGCCTTCGGCGCAGCGTGATCGTGTTAGCCGCTCTCGCGGCCTTTGCGTCTACGGCGGTGGCGGAGGACAAGGACTATCAGCTGGCGTACCAGCAGGTGAACCCGCTGGCCCAGCTCTCCACCGCGACCTTCAAGTTCAACGATGATTGCTGCTACGGCTCGCGCCGCCAGTCGGTTGGAAGTCTCAGCAATCAATTCGTGATCCCGGTCGACATCAATCGGGACTGGTTCGTGCTCAGCCGCACCGTGATCCCGGCGATCACCACGCCGGCGGTCAACGATCTCGCCACCAGCCATTCAGGGATCGGCGACAGCCTGCTCAGCCTCTTCCTCACGCCGCGGGCGAACAGCGACCTCACCATCGGCGTTGGCCCGGCGATCTATTTTCCGTCGGCGACCGATCCGGCGCTGGGTGCGGGTGCCTGGGGCACGGGCCCGACCATCACGCTGGTCTATCAGCGGGCTGGCTGGAGCGCCGGCGTGCTGGCGCATCACATCTGGTCGGTCGAGAGCCCCACCAACCGTCGCGACATCCGCTTCACCTATATGCAGCCGGGCATCGCCTACACCTTCCCCGACACGACCGCGATCGGGTTCGGCACCGAAACAGTCTACGACTGGACTACTTTCACCTGGACGGTCCCGCTTATCCTCGGCGCCAGCCATCTCTTCCATTTCGGCAGCCAGCCGGTGTCGCTCGGCGTCTCCGCAAAATATTACGTGGCGACGCCGGTCGATGGTCCGCGCTGGGGCGCGCGCTTCACGGCGGTGTTCTTGTTTCCGAAACATTGAAGCGATCGCCGGCCGAGCGGCGGCGTTAGACTGTGAAAAACCTGAATAGCGTTTGTAACTCGCGAGAAATTTCTGGCGCGCGCATTTGGCTCTGCTACATCGGAGTCATCTCTTCCCGTTCCAAGGGGCATCGGCCGTGCAACTGATGCGGGGAGGGTGGCGATGGCCGGTTGATAGCGGGCAGCACGCCCGCAGGAGATCGGCGGCCCAAGTCGCGAAGGTCCTGGCGCCGGAGGCCCCGGCGTTATCGAGCGGAGGCCAGCAATGGTGATTGCCTCCGGGGGCCCGCGAAGCAAGCCGTAACCCATCGCGCGCGGGATATCTCGATCCGACGAGACCTGCGGTTTGACTACCATCTGCCTTCGTTCCGCGAGGGGCGAAGGATCCGTAGATCCCGAAGGATCACGGATGTCCCGCGCGCCCTTGGAGTTTTCTCCGCGGCGCTGACTTCAAAAAACAGCGTCGTGCTGAAAGTGCGAAGCTTTGCGCAAACGAAGCAACGCCGGGTTGTTTGACAAGTAAATCGGATGACATGCGCTCAACGCGAGCCACACACTCGGCGTCATCGTCCGCGAAGGCGGACGATCCAGTAATCGCAGACATCAGCGATTACTGGGATGCCCCGCCTTCGCGGGGCATGACGGCAGTGCTTGTGGCGAACCTTGGCGCCCTCGACTAGCGATCTTGTATCGACGCGCAATCGGGCCGGCCGCCGAGGATGCAGTCCTCCTCCTGCGACATGTGGATGAGCTTCATCAGGAAGAAATAGCCACCGACACAGACCACCGCGACCAACACGAGATAGAAGGCCACCGCGCGGTCGGACATCTCGCGATGCTGTGCCGGCGGCGGCCGTTTTGCGGGTTGGTCGTTCACGGGGAGCTCCCAGCCTATTCCTCGATCGGCAAGCCGAGGATCAGATAACTCCACGATTTTCCGTGCGAATCGAGGTTGAGCGAGGCATTGACCCCGCCTTCGAGTGCCTCGTGCAGCACGAAGTTGAGCCCGTGCAGGTGCTCGACGACATAGCGATCGACCTCACCGCGGATCAACCTCGGGAAGGCGCGCTTGATACGCTCGGCGGTGAGATTGCGCTTGAGCAACTCGAAATCCGCCGGATCGTAGGCCCAGACATTGATGTTCGAGGTGTTGCCCTTGTCGCCCGCGCGCGCATGCGCGATGTCGCGGATGAGCGTCCGGGCGTTGCGGGGATGCGGGCTCATGCGAGGAGGAGGTCCATGCGCGGTGTCGCCTTGTCGCGATCGATGAGCACGGATTTTGTGCTCACCGCGGCTGTGATCGCGCCGCGAAAGCCGCCGCCGCCCGCCGGCCCGCAGCACAGCAGCGACTCGACCTCCCAGAGGAGAAGCTCCGCCTGCTCGCGGTCGGTGGTGCGCAGCGCCACGTGCAGCCGCACGTCTTCGGCGTCGGCCGCGACGGCGCCGGCGGTGGCGAACAGCGAGCTGACGCCGACGAGGTCGATGCGTGCATTCGCGCCGATGCCGCCGATTTTCTTGAGGCGCTCCGCGACGATCTCGCCGGCGAGCCGTCCGCGCGCGCTGGCCGCGGGTCCGGCATAGCTGACACCGGCCTCGGCGTGAAAGCCGGCGTCGAAGCCGACCGTCACCTTCAACTGCTTGGGGCGGGCGCGGCCGGACGCGTTGGATACGCGCACGCGATCCGGACCGGCGTGCTCGATGGCGACGCGGCTGAAATCGGCGGTGACGTCGGGGGTGAGATAGGCCGCCGGATCGTGCACTTCATAGAGCAACTGCTCCTTCACCGTCGCTTGTGTGACGCAGCCGCCGCTATCGGGAAGCTTGGTGATCACCGCGCGGCCGTCCGCCGCGACCTCGGCGATCGGATAGCCGCAACGGGCGAGGTCCGGGACGGCTTTGACGCCGGGATCGGCAAAGTAGCCGCCGGTGACCTGCATCCCGCATTCCATCAAATGTCCGACCAGCGTGCCGGCGCCGAGCAAGGCGGTGTCGTCTTCGCGCCAACCGAAACGGTGCATCAGCGGCGCCAGGAACATCGACGGGTCAGCGAGGCGGCCGCCGATGATGACGTCAGCCTCGGCAGCCAGCGCGGGCAGGATCGCATCGGTGCCGAGATAGGCGTTCATGCCGACGATCGGGCGGCCGACATCGCCGAGCGTTCCCAGCTCGTCCATCAGGGGCGTGTCGAGCGAGACGGCATCGCTCACATCGTCGCCTTCGATGCAGGCGATCTTCAGTCCCGTGAGGCCGAGCGCCTGCGCGACGTCGCGCGTGCGCTCGGCCGCAGCGCGCGGGTTGGCTGCACCCATATTGGTGATGATGGTGGTCCCGGCCGCATGGCAGGCCGGCAGCAGCGCGCGCATGCGGCGTTCGAGATGCGCGTTGTAGCCGCGGCGCGGGTCCGCCATGCGGTCGCGATGTGCAAACGCAACGGTACGTTCGCCCAGGCATTCGAGCACGAGCACGTCGAGCGCGCCGTCGCGCGCCAGGTCGACGGCCGGATCGAGCCGGTCGGCGGAAAAGCCAGCGCCGGTCCCGATGCGCAGCACGTCCGCCTTGCCTGCCATTTCGTTCAATCGCCCTTCAGGCCCTTGATGTCATCGAAGAACAGCTCGTCGATCGAGGCCGGCCGCTGCTTGATCGAGCCGATCTTGGCCATGAACTGCGCGGTGGCCAGCACCTTCTGCGGCTGCAGCGTGAAGGCGTAGTCCTTGTCGCTGATGATGGCGTTGATGTCGTCGACGCTGTTCTTCTTGTCGTTCGCCGCCTCAAGATAGAGTTGCGAAGCCGCGCGCTTGTCCTTGTTGATCATGTCGATCGCCTCGGTCAGCCCCTCAACGAACGCCTTGAAGGCTTTCGGATTGGCCTCGCGGAACTTGGCGCTGGCGGTGATCACGATCGCTGTGGCCGGTCCGCCGAGGATTTCATAGTTGGTGGTGATGACATGGGCGCCCGGCACCTTGATCTCCTGCTCGTAGAACGGCGAGGTGGAGAAATGCGCGTTGACGCCCGCGGTGTTGTTGGTGAAGGCGAGCGTCGCGTCGGGATGCGATAGCGAGATGGTCAGGGGATCGAGATGCGCGTAATCCTTCCCGCCGAAGGCGGCGGCCGACGCCATCTGCAGCATGATCGCCTGCGTCGAGATCTTCACCGAGGGCACGGCGATCTTGTCGGCGGTGGTGAAATCCTTGAGCGTCTTCACCGCGGGATTGCGGGTGACCAGGTAGAGCGGATAGGTGGTGGTGGCGCAGACGCCTCGGATCTGTCCGTGGGTCTTGTCCCACAGCGTGACCATCGACGGTGCGCCCTGCGCGGCGAAGTGCAGTGAGCCGGAGATCAGCCCGTCGTTCATCGCGCTCGGGCCGGCGACCTTGACCCAGGACACCTTGAGGCCGGGAAGGCCGAGCGCCGCCGCGTGCTTCTCGACCAGCTGCTTCTTCTCCATCACCATCAACGGCAGGAAGCTGACGCCGTATTGCTGCGCGGCGGTGATTTCGCTGACTTCGGCCTTGGCGCCGGTCGCGGTGACGGCCGCCGCCGACAGCGCGAACAGGATCGTCAGCGCGCGAAACAAAAGAGCCATGATTTTCCTCCCGGGAGTTCGCCGTGCGGCCGGCTTATTGCTTGTTGGCCCACGATCCTAAGCGGCCGCCCATTCATTGGTAAATTGAATTTTCCGTATCTCACTGATAGAAAATGATTATGGCCCCGACGCTCCCCCAGATGCGAAGCTTCGTCGCCATTTCGCGGCTCGGCAGCTTCACCCGCGCGGCGCATTCTTTGCACCTGTCACAACCGGCCCTGACCGTGCAAATCCGCGAGCTGGAGGCGGCGCTCGGCGTCAGGCTCATCGACCGCAACACGCGCAGCGTGGCGCTCACGCGCATCGGACGCGAGCTCGCTCCGGTGTTCGAGCGCGTGCTGCGCGAGCTCGATGCCGTGGTCAGCGGCGCCAAGGAGCTGGCCGACCGGCGCTATGGCATCGTACGCATCGCCTGCCTGCCGTCGCTTGCGGCCGCGATGCTGCCGGAAAAGATCCGCGATTTCCGTGGCCGGCATCCCGGCGTCGAATTCGTGGTGCGCGACGGGGTCGGCCGCCGCGTGCTGGCGCTGGTCAAGGCCGACGCGGTCGACTTCGGCATTGCAGCCGGCGAGGTGAATGACCC
Source organism: Pseudolabrys sp. (assembly GCA_035651015.1). Lineage (GTDB taxonomy): Bacteria > Pseudomonadota > Alphaproteobacteria > Rhizobiales > Xanthobacteraceae > Pseudolabrys. Next base: position 55,863 of record DASRGN010000063.1, read on the forward strand.
GGAGCTCGAGACGACGGTGCTGCTGCGCGATCGCATGCACGCGGTCTATCTCAAGCCGCATCCGCTGGATCGCGAGCGCACCATCACCGCGGCCAAGCTCGTTGCGCATCCGCTCATTCTCATGGACCAGGAGAGCACGGTGCGCCAGGTGGTTGAGCGTGCCTTTCGCGCCGAGGGGCTGACGGTGAAGCCCGCGATCGAGGCGACCTATATGACCACGGCTGTCGGCATGGTGCGCGCGCGGCTCGGCGTGGCGCTGCTTCCGTCGGCGGCGAGCGAGAGCAAGCCGTCCGGTAAATTGCGCTCGCGCGCCATTGCCGGCAGGCATTTCGTGCGTCCGATCGTCGTCGTGCGCAAGAAAGGGCGCACGCTGCCGCCGGCGAGTGCCGATTTCCTGGCCGCGCTCGCACGTGGGTAAATTCCCCCTTCGCAGATGCACAATCGGCGGTCTAACCAAGCCTAAACGCTGTTCGGCGAAGTGCCTTGCAATCGCCGCGAATCGAGACGACATTCATCATTGTCCAATAAGGTCGCGCGGGAGAGACCGATTTAGGGGAACCCGAGATCGGCGCCGACGGAGCAACCGCCCCGGAAACTCTCAGGCAAAAGGACCGCACGGCTGGACGATCTGGAGAGAGGCGCAGCGTGCCATGGGCACGTGTGGCGTCCACCGAAGGGGACATCCGCGCTTTCGGGCACGGGTTAAGCTCTCAGGTACCGCGACAGATGGGGACCGTCGATCGGCGTGAGCCGATGCGGTCAACACTGTTTGCGGGAGCCTCTTATGGCGCACATCGCCGTTATCGGAGCCGGCATCACCGGCGTCACCACAGCTTATGCACTTCTGGAACGCGGCCACAGCGTCACCGTGATCGAGCGTCATCGCTATGCGGCGATGGAAACCTCGTTCGCCAATGGAGGACAGTTGTCGGTCAGCAACGCGGAAGTCTGGAATTCGCCCGCGACGCTGCTCAAGGGTCTCAAGTGGATGTTCGATTCGAGCGCGCCGCTGCTCCTCAACCTCACGCCAAGCTGGCACAAATATTCCTGGCTCGCCGAGTTTGTCGCCCAGATCCCGCGCTATCGCGCCAACACGCTGACGACCGTGCGGCTTGCCCTCCACGCGCGCCAGCATCTCTTCGCCATGGCGGAGAAGGAAGGCATCGATTTCGATCTCGAGCGCCGCGGCATTCTGCATGTCTATCGCGACCGCAAGAGTTTCGATAACGCCGCGGCGGTCAACGCCATGCTCAATGAAGGCGGGCTCGACCGTCACGCCGTGACGCCGCAGGAGATCGCGGCGATCGAGCCGGCGCTCCACGGTGAATACTACGGCGGCTTCTACACAGCGTCGGATTCAACCGGCGACATCCACAAATTCACTCGCGGTCTTGCCGCCGCTTGCGAGCGGCGCGGCGCCCACTTCATCTGCGACGCCACGGTCGAAACTGTGACGGTCTCCGACAAGGGTGTCGCGCTGCAGTGGCGGCGTGCCACCGAAGGCGCGCCTGTTGTCGAGCGTGCGAATGCCGACGCGGTGGTGGTCTGCGCCGGCGTCGCCAGCCGGCAGCTCGCTTCGATGCTCGGCGACCGCGTCAATGTCTATCCGGTGAAGGGCTATTCGATCACCGTGCATCTCGACGATGAAACGAGCCAGAAGGCGGCTCCTTGGGTGAGCCTGCTCGACGACGATGCCAAGATCGTCACCAGCCGGCTCGGCGCCGACCGCTTCCGTGTCGCCGGCACGGCGGAGTTCAATGGGTTCAACCGCGACATCCGCGCCGATCGCGTGCGGCCGCTGATCGACTGGACGCGGCGGCTGTTTCCCGGCGTCGCCACCGAGCGCGCCGAACCTTGGGCGGGGCTGCGGCCGATGCTGCCGAATATGCTGCCGCGCGTCGGGGCCGGGCGGAAGCCGCGCGTGTTCTACAACACTGGTCATGGACATCTCGGTTGGACTCTGTCGGCAGCAACCGCGCAGGTCGTCGGCGAGGCGGTCACCTCCGGTCTGCGCACGCTGGCGCCGGCGACGATCGGACCGTTTCCCGGAAAAGCGATGCCGCAAGCGCGATGATTATTCCGCAGCCTCGGCGAGTTGCGGCACCTCGTCCTCGGACGTGTGGCGCGGCTTGCCGCTGAGCCAGGTCTGCACGCGGTCAAGATAGAGATAAATGACCGGCGTCGTGAACAACGTGAGCAGCTGGCTCAACGCCAGCCCGCCGACCATGGCGTAGCCAAGCGGCTGGCGCAGCTCCGATCCTGAACCGGTCCCGAGCATCAGCGGCACGCCGCCGAGCAGCGCGGCGACCGTGGTCATCAGGATCGGGCGGAAGCGCAGCAGCGCCGCTTCGCGGATCGCCTGCTGCGGCGTCAAGCCCTCGCGCTCGCGGTAGATCGCGAAATCGACCAGCATGATGCCGTTCTTCTTGACGATGCCGATCAGCAGAATGATGCCGATGATGCCGATCACCGACAGGTCGAAATGCCCGGCCCATAGCGCCAGCAGGGCGCCGATGCCGGCCGACGGGAGCGTCGAGAGGATGGTCAGCGGGTGCACATAACTTTCATAGAGCACGCCGAGGATCACATAGACCACGACCAGTGCAGCCAGGATCAAGACCGGCTCGTTGGACAGCGAGCTCTGGAACGCCTGCGCATTGCCTTGGAAGCTGCCGATCAGCGACTGCGGTTTGCCCATCTCGCGTTCAGCCTGCGTGATCGCGTTGACCGCCTGTCCGAGCGCCACGCCTGGCGGCAGGTTAAACGATAGCGTCACCGCGGGAAACTGACTCTGGTGTGAAACTGAGAGCGGGCCGGTTTCGCGTACATTGGTATCAACCAGTGTCGAGAGCGGCACCATCTGACCCGTTGCCGGCGCTTTGATGTAGATTTCGTTCAACGTTGCCGCGGATTCCTGAAGTTGTGGGAGCACCTCAAGCACGACGAAGTAGCTCGACAGCTGCGTAAAATATTGCGTCACCTGCCGCTGGCCGAATGCGTCGTTGAGGGTATCATCGATGAGCTGCGGCTGGATGCCGAAGCGCGCCGCGGCGTCGCGGTTTATCTTGACCGTCAGCAATGGCGCATTCGATTCCTGGTCCGTGGAGACATCGGAAAGCTGGGGAAGCGTTTTTAGCTTCGCCAGCATGCGCGGGGCCCAGGTGTTCAGCTCATCGAGATTCGAATCCTGCAGCGTGTACTGGTATTGCCCGCGGGCGATGCGTCCGCCGACGGTAATGTCCTGGGCTGGCTGTAGGAACAGGTTGACGCCTTCGATCCTGGCGAGCTGGGGCCGTAGCCGGTTGATGACCTCTGAGGCGGAGGCTGTGCGCTCGTCGCGGGGCTTGAGCCCGATGACGAAGCGCCCGGTATTGAGTGTATTGCCGCTGCCGCTTCCGAAGAACGAACCGACGGAGGCCACATCGGGATCGTGGCCGATCACGTCCGCGAGCTGACGCTGCAGGATCTTCATCTTCGCGGGGGAAACGTCCTGGGCCGCCTCGGAAATGCCCGTGATCAGTCCGGTGTCCTGGGTCGGAAAAAAGCCTTTCGGGATGAAGACGAACATCGTCGCGGTGATGCCCATGGTGATGAAGAAGGTGGTCAGCGTCAGCGCTTGATGCCGCAACACCAGGTCGAGGCCGCGGCGATAGCCGTTGAGCAGCGCATCGAACACCCGTTCGATGGCGCGATAAATTCGGCCGTGATGCTCAGGCTCCTTGGTCATGAAGCGCGACGCCAGCATCGGGGTCAGTGTCAGCGACACCACGACCGACACCGCGATGGCGGCTGTGACGGTGACAGCGAATTCGCGGAACAGCCGGCCGATGATCCCGCCCATCAGCAGCAGTGGGATGAACACGGCGACGAGCGAGATGCTGATCGACACCACTGTGAAGCCGATTTCGCGCGCGCCTTTGAGCGCGGCCGCCATCGGCGTGGTGCCGGCCTCGATATGCCGGAAGATGTTCTCGACGACCACGATCGCGTCGTCGACGATGAAGCCCACGGAGATGGTCAGCGCCATCAGCGAGAGATTGTCGAGACTGAAGCCGGCTAGATACATTGCCGCTGCGGCACCGAGCAAGGCCAGCGGCACGGTGATTGCCGGAATGATCGTTGAGCGGATATTGCGCAGGAACAGAAGGATCACCAGGACGACCAGCGCAATCGTGAGCATGAGAGTGAACTCGACATCCTGCACGGAGGCACGGATAGTCTGCGTACGGTCGATGATCGTATCGATCTTCATGCCCGGTGGAATGATCGAATAGAATCCAGGCAATGCCGCCTTGATGGCGTCGGCGGTCTCAATGACATTGGCGCCTGGCTGCTTGAAGATCAGCAGAATCACCGTCGGCTTGGTGCCGTCGAGCGCCGCGATATTGCGGTCTTGCGGCCCCGACACCGCGCGGCCGACGTCGCGCACACGGATCGGCGCGCCGTTGCGATAGGCGATGATGACATCGTTGTAAGGCTCCGCCGTGTTGAGCTGATCATTGGCGGCGATGGTGAAGCTCTGCACGGCGTTGTTGATGGAGCCCTTCGCGGCGTCGGTGCTGCTGTTCACCAGCACGCCGCGAATGTCTTCGAGCGTCAGTCCGCGCGCCTGCAGCTTGGCCGGATCGACCTGCACGCGAATCGCCGGCCGCTGCTCGCCGCCGATGATCACCTGGGCGACGCCGGGGAGCTGCGAGATCTGCTGGGCGACAACATTGTCTGCATAGTCATCGACGGTCGTCAGCGGCAGATTGTCGGCATGCGCGGCATAGACCAGGATCGGCGAGTCCGCGGGATTGACCTTGCGATAGGTCGGCGGCGTCGTGAGCGTTTGCGGCAATTGCCGTGCCGCGGCGGTGATCGCCGCCTGCACGTCCTGCGCGGCGGCATCGATATTGCGGTTGAGGTTGAACTGCAGCGTGATCGAGGTCGAGCCAAGCACGCTCACCGAGGTCATCTGTGTCACGCCGGAGATCTGACCGAACTGCCGCTCCAGCGGGCTCGCCACGGTCGCCGCCATGGTGTCGGCGCTGGCGCCGGACAGCTGCGCCTGCACGCTGATGGTCGGAAAATCGACCTCCGGCAGCGGCGCCACGGGCAGCAGCGGAAAGGTGACGATGCCGACGAGTGCCAGCGCTCCCATCAGCAGGGACGTCGCGATCGGCCTGCGAATGAACGGCTCGGAAATGTTCATGAGTTCTTTTCCGCGCTGTTCTTCGCGCTTTCCGTCTTCACCTCGATGTGTGCGCCGGGTTGCAGCCGGCTCTGGCCGTTGACCACAACCTGCTCACCGGCGGAGAGGCCCTTCATCACGATGGCCGTATTGTTGTCGATGGTTTGCGCCTCGACCGCGCGCTGGTCGGCGGTGCCGTCCGGCTTCGCGATCCACGCATAGAATCCTTGTGGGCACCTTTGCAGCGCCACGGGCGGAATCGTCAACGCGTCTTTGCGTGTATCGACCTGCGCGCGAACGCGGATGAATTCGCCGGGCCACAACCGGTCGTCCTTGTTCGGGAACATAGCTTTGAGCTGGATCGTGCTGGTGGTCTGGTCGATCTGGTTGTTGATCAGCAGCAGCTTGCCTTCGGCGAGCTGCGTGCCGCGATCCTGATCGAAGGCGAGAACAGGGACGGCTCCCCGCAGCATCGCTTCACGCACCTCGGAGAGATTCTTCTGCGGTAGCGTGAACTGTGCGGTAACCGGCTCGATCTGCGTGAGCACAGTCAGCGGATTCGTATCATTGGCATGGATGATGTTGCCCGCGTCGACCTGACGGAAGCCGACGCGTCCGTCGATGGGAGCAATGATGGTCGCGTAAGAGAGTTGCACCTGCGCCGCCTCGATCGCCGCCTGGTCGGCATCGATGGTCGCCTTGAGTTGATCGACCTTTGCTTGCTGCAAGTCCACGGTCTGTTGTGTCTCGAACTCCTTCTTCGCCAGCGAGCTGAAGCGTTGCAGATCCTTTTCGGCGTCGACGAGCTGTGCCTGGTCCTGCGCCTTTTTCGCAGTCGCCTGATCAAGCGCCGCCTGCAGCGGCCGCGGATCGACAACGGCGAGCGTGTCGCCTTTGTGGACCTGCTGACCTTCGGTGAAATTCACCGACTGCAACTTGCCGTCGATCTGGCTGCGGATGGCGACGGTGTTGATCGCCTGCACGGTGCCGAGCGCATCGAGCAGGATCGGCACGTCGCGTTGCGTGACCGGGGCGACGGTCACCGGCACCACCGGCGGCGCCTTCGATGTCTGAGTCTTGGCTGGCGCGTACCAGAAACGCGCGGCGAACAACGCGACGGCGGCGATGCCGGCGATCGCCACTATTCCCATGAGCAGTCGGCGCGTTCGGCGCCGGGGTTTCTGTGGAGCTGTTTTCATCGCCGCACCTAGCTTTATGCTGGAGCGACTGATTTGTTCCACGCGCGCCAAGTCGGCGCCACTTAACAATATTTTAGTTGCACGCGCTCTCGTGAGCGCAGGGTTCTGCGGGCGCGCGCGTTGCTTATCGGCCGCTGCTGCTCAACACCGGAACAGCGGTCGTGTCCGTGGCGAGCGGCTGCGGTTGTGTCGCGGCGACCGCCTGATAGGCGTCGACGAGTCCGGCACCGAACTGATCATCGATCCCCTTCGGTCCGAGATCCTTGGCGGTGCTTTGCAGGATGCTGCGCACGGCGGCGGGCGTCAGATTGCTCTTGCGCTCGAGCATCAGCGCCACGATGCCGCTCACTTCCGCGGCCGAGAACGAGGTGCCGGAATTGACCATATAACCGCCGCCGACATTGGCGAGGACGAGATCGACGCCCGGGGCGGCGACGGCGATATGCCGGCCGCGATTGGCGCCGGCGAACAGCCGGTCCTCCGGATCGGTGGCGGTCACCGCGACGACATTGGCATGCGCGGCGGGATAAAGCGGCGGCGATTTCGGCCCTGCATTGCCGGCCGCGGCAATCAGCACGATGCCGCGCTTGGTCGCAGCCTCGAGGCTGCGCTGGAGCGCCGGATCGGCGGGGCCGGCGAAGCTCATATTGATGATGCGTGCGCCGTGGCCGGCGGCCCAGTCGGCGCCTTTGAGGATGTTGAACGTGTTGCCCTCGGCACTGCCGAACGCGCGCACGGCGAGGATGTGCGCTGCCGGCGCGACGCCCTGCAGCCGTGAATGCGCGACAATGAGGCCGGCGATCGCGGTGCCGTGCATGTGCGGGCCGCCCGGCGAGCCGTCGGCGTCGTAGCTTTCGGCAATCGCGCCCGCGAGCTCGGGATGCGACGCGTCGATTTCCGAGTCGATCACGGCGACCAGCACATGGTCGCCCTTGGCGATCTCCAGCGCCTGCGGCAGGTGCAGCTTGGCCACCGCATATTGCAGCGAGGCCGCCGGTTTCGGCGTGGCCGCCGCGTCCTCCTGGAGCGAATAAAGATAATTCGGCTGCGCGAAGCTGACCTGGGATTGGGCTTCCGCGGCGCGGACCACGGCCGACACCGAACGTCCGTCGGGAATGCGCCACCGCACGATGGTCGAATTGGTGAGCTGGATGCTCTGACGCTCGAGCTGGGTGAGCCGCAGCCGGCGTCCGAGCGCCGTGATCGCTTCGGGCGAGATGTTGCGGAATTCGAGCACAACCTCGTTGGGGATGAAGCGCGTCTCGCCAATGGGTGGCACGCCGCTGCCGCCGGTGCGGCGGGTCTGGCGGCGGTTGGTGTGTTTTCCGGAGCCGTCGTCGGTCGTCGTGGTGGTCACCACGACGCCCAAGCCGCCGCCGTCGTTCCAACCGGGACCGCGCGGGCCGATCGGACCGCGTGGTTCACGCGGACCCATGGCGCTGCTCGGGCCGGAGATGCGCGGGCCGGCGACAAAGGCCGGGCCGGCGCGTTGCGCCAGCGCGTTCGTCGCCAGCGCACCGAATGCGACCGCAAGGATCAGCAGGCCACGGAATGCGCGCATGATGTGCCTCCGGTCAAAATCCGCTTAGTTCGCAGGCGCGATGAGGTCGACGGTTTTGTCGCCCTGCAGCCGTTTGACGAGCTTCGCCAATTCCTCCTTCGGCAGCGCGGTCACCGCGACGCGCACCTTGAACATGCCGGTGCCCGGCTGCGGACCGCTGACGATGGAGAGCTTGTTGGCGTCGAGGAAATTGGTGATGTCGGTGGCGCTCGCCTGCGGGGCGAAATGGATCAGCGCATAGCTGGCGTCTGCCGGATTGTTCGCGCTGGCGAGCTGCTGCGTGCCACCGCGGTCCTTGAACACCACGTCGGCGATGATCCCGGCCTGCAGCAGGACCAGGAGCGCGACGGCGCTTGCCGACCACGCCAGCGTACGCGGCGTGAGACTCGCGAAGAATTCGGCGATACGCGTCGAGACCGACGGCGTCACGGCCTTAGCCGGACCGCTCTCCGCCTCGATCTGCGCAAACAGCTTGTCCATGGCGCGGCGTGACGGTGCGCCCAGCGTCTCGTTGAGATGGATGGTCTCGGACATTTCTTCACGCACCAGCTCGAACCGGCGCTTGAGCTCCGGATCGGCGGCGAGCGCATCCTCGACCTTGCGTGCATCGCGTCGCGACAGCGTGCCGGCCGCGTGCCACGGCAGCAGCGCTTCGATCTCGCTCTGCTCTTGCTGCTCGGTCGTCATGGCCAACCTCGCTCTATTCCTGCCGCTTTCAAGTGCTCGCTCAACTTCTTGCGCGCATAGAACATGCGCGTCTTCACTGTGGCTTCCGGGATGCCGACGATCTGTGCGACTTCTTCCACGGACTTCTCGTGGTAGTAAACGAGATCGATGACTTCCCGGTGCTCCGCGGACAGCGCGGTCAGGCACTGCCGCAGGACTTCGCCTTTGTCCTTCTTCTGCAGCGCGACCTCGGGATCATCCGCCTGATCCTCGATCGCCGCTGCGGTCTCCTCGTCGAGCTCACTCTCCTGCCGCTTGCGCAGCGCCGAAAGCGCCTTGAAGCGGGCAATCGCCAGCAACCATGTCGAGACCGAGGAACGGGCCTCGAAGCGTCCGGCACTGCGCCAGACCTCGAGGAACACCTCACTGATCGTATCCTCGGCCACCGTCTCGTTGCGGACAAGCCGCAGCACGAAGCGGTACACGCGGACGTGATGCCGTGCGAATAGCACCTGCATGGCAACACGGTCGCCGGAAGCGATCCGTCCGATCAGCACTTCATCCGACGTCGTCTGCATCGGGTGGCGGTCGCTTCGTGAGTGGGTCGTCGGGAACAGCGATCAGGTTCAAAAGGCCGCAGGGAAATTTTCGTTAACCTCTTGGCAAGGCCTAGTTTCCTCCGCGGGAACCGGCTTCGCAAGGCGGTCGGGGATACCTCTTGGGGAGACCCTCAACCAGCCGTTATCGGCCTCAAAGCCGTTTGGCCCGCGTTGAACCTGCTTCGCGCATGGCGCGACTGATCGGCAGGATGTGGCACCCCGCGCATCCACGACAGAGGAAACAGGACCATGCTGCGCAAGACCTTGATCGCTCTCGGAGCCGTCGCCGCCCTCGGCACCGCCGCGCTCGCCCCAACCGCCGCCTCCGCCCATTGGCACGGCTGGCATGGCGGCTGGCATCACTGGCACTACGGCTTCGGTTACTACCCGGCCTATTACGGCGGCAACTGCTACATCGTCCGCCGTGGCTGGCATCGCTACACGGTTTGCGATTGATCGGGGAGATGGGGTAGCCCCGTCTCCGACTACGGGAGACCGGGGCTGCCCGCTCGAATGACGGTCACCGAGCAGGGCGCTTCCGCCACCACCTTGGCGGAAACGCTGCCGAGATAGCGTCGCAGTGCCGAATTGGTCCGCGCGCCCATGACCAGGTGGTTGATCCTGTTCTTCTGCGCGAACTCGATCAGTGCTGCGGCCGGGTCCATCGCTTCGATCACGTGATAGGTGATCCGGTTCGGCAGGCCCTCAAGAGGCCGGCCCCAGTGCTTGAGCTCGGCGAGCCTGAGCAGATGCAGGTTGTGCCCTTCGGCATCTTCGTAGGTGTCGATCTTCATCCGCGACAGCTTCATCACATTAAGGCAGGCGAGCCGCGCGCCTGGCACGCCCTGCAGGAGCTTTTTGACCGCGTCGCGCAGCTCCCGCACCAACTCCTCCTGGCCTTCGCTCAGATCCACGGCAGCGACAATGATCGGCGCTTGCGTCAGCGCGGCGCGTGGCTCCGGCAGCATTTGCACCCGCGCATGGGCCTGCCGCGTCCAGCGGCGCAGGAAACCGATGAGACCGGTCGCGCCGGCGCGACTCGCGCGCGCGGTGAGGGGAATAAGCTCCGGATGACGCAAGTCGAAGGCAATATGCGTGGCGCTCTGATAGCGCTGCCGCGGGTCGATCTCCAGGCAGTGCAGGATCACCTCCTGTAGCCAGGCCGGGACATCAGGTCGGTGACTGCGCGGCGGCACCGGTTCGTAGGTGAGGCGCTGCCGCCATTGCTTCACCGTGCGCGGCTCGCCGTAAGGTCGGACGCCGGTTACCAGGAAATAGAGAATAACGCCGAGCGCGAACAGGTCGCTGCCCGTATCGTCGCGCACACCGAGCACCTGCTCGGGCGCGATATAAGCACTGGTGCCGATCGGACCCTCGAGCTCCTCGGCCGGCAGGTCGGGCAGATCGAGATGGTGCGAGAGACCGAAGTCGAGCAGCACCACATTGCCGCTCGCTTCGATCATGATGTTGCTCGGCTTGAGATCGAGATGCGCGACCCTCTGCCGGTGCAGGTCGCCAAGCGCGTCGGCGACATTCGCGCCGATGGCCGCGACCTCGAGCGGGTCGAGCGGCAACGCGCCGAGCCGATCCTTCAGCGTATGGCCGGCAATGAGCCCCATGACGATATAGGGGCCGTCGAAATCGCCGGCGGCGACGAAGCGCGGCACATGCGGCCCCGACAACCGCGGCATCAGCATCTGCTCGACCTCATAAGCGAGAATGTCGAGCGGGTCGTCCCCGGGACCGAGGATCGGCAGCTTCATCAGAATGGGGAAATCAATTCCCGGTTTGCTGACGCGCCACAAAGCGCCCAGCCCGCCACGGTGCAGTGGCTCACCCAGGCGGAAGCCGTCGATCATCACGCCGGGAAAGAGCGCGCGACCCACGGCTAATACCCGCGCTCGAGTCGCGCCGCCAGTAGCTCCGGCAGGCCCGCGGCGCGAATTTTGCGCGCCGCGCTGGCGATGTCGTAAGGCACGCGCAGGTAAGTGAGCGTGTTCTGCTGTTCGTCGAGCAGCGCATAGCAAGCCGCATTGTTGTTATCGCGTGGCTGGCCGACGGCACCGAGCACCGCAAGCCACTTGCGGCCGCGCAAGAGCGGAATCGGCGAGCCGGTGACGGGCGTATATTCGATCAGCTTGCCAGTCAGCGACAGGTGATAGAGCGCCGGCACATGTACGTGCCCGCAGAAGGTCTGCTGCGCGTTCGTCGCGGTGAGACTGTCACGCGCCTCGCGCGCGCCGAGTACATAGGGAAATCGTGCCGGGTCATGGGCGCTCGCATGCACGAACAGCCGTTCGCCTTCCTCGACGGCGAGCGGCAGCCGCGCCAGGAAATCACGCTGCGCCGTGTCCAACCGCGGGATGGTCCATTGGATCGCGGCCTGCGCGACCTCGTTCATCGGCTGCGGATCGCCGCTCGCGGCGGCGTCGTGATTGCCGCGCACGGCGAGCGCGCCCTTCGCGATGAGCTGCATCGACTGGTCGACTACCCATTCCGGATCGGCGCCATAGCCGACGAGATCGCCGAGAAGGATGTAGCGCTCCGCACCGCGGCGCGCGGCATCCGTCAGGCACGCCGTCAACGCCTCGCGATTGGCATGGATGTCAGCGAATAGCGCGCAGATCATGGCGGTTCGATTTTATGTCGGTTTGCCGCCAGGCACTTGATGGGGATCAAGCGAGGAGCCGAGGCGAGCGCGATCGGAGTCGTCCTTCAGCGCCACGCCAGAGATCTTACGTGCGCGCATGGCGCGGATGAGATGCAGCAGCTTGAACGCGGCCTCCTCGGCGGGCATGCCGTCGGGACGTATGTTGGAGATGCAGTTGCGGTCGGCGTCGGTGCTTGCCGGTCCTGGCGCCCAGGTGAGATAGACGCCAAGGCTGTCGGGCGAGGAGAGGCCGGGTCGCTCGCCGATCAGCACCGCGGCTGATGGCGCCCCGAGGCCGCTTGCCACTGCATCGCCGATCGCCACGCGCCCTTGCCGCACGATGCTCAGCGGTGCGAGACGCCAGTTCTCCTTGCGCAACACCGAGACGACCTGCGCCAACAGCGGCGTTGCATGGCTTTGCACCGCCCGCGCTGACAATCCATCGGTGACCACGAAGGCGATGTCGTAAGACTCGCGGGCCTGTTTGCGCAGAGTTTCGACCGATGCCTCGTCCAGCGCACGGCCAAGATCGGGACGCATCAGATATTGCATGCGGTCCTTCACCGCGCTGGCGAGCGGGAGGAGCGGCAGGCCGAGCGGCTTGAGCTCTTCAGCAAGCCGCGCCTCATCGAGCATCTCGCGCACGGCGTCACGGGCGCGGGCATGCGCGAGACGGAATTCGAGCAGTGGCGGCGTCGCCAGCGAGGCGCCGGCGCGAGGAAGCCCAATGCGTGCGGCGGTGAATTGGCGCATCCGCGACCAGGGGTCGGCCGCATCGTGACATGGCGCGGGCGGACGCTTCTTGCTCATGCGGGAAGGAGCGCCTGGAAGCGCTCGGGTAAAGTGAGCGGCCGCACACGGCTCTCTTTGTCCATCAAGCCCTGCCGCGTGAGCCACGCCTCGAACTCGGGCGCCGGACGGCGTCCGAGCAGCTCGCGCATCGCCAGCGCGTCGTGGAACGAGGTGCTTTGATAGCCGAGCATGATGTCGTCAGCGCCCGGCACGCCCATGACGAAGTTGACGCCGCTCGCGGTGAGCAACGTCAGCAGCACGTCCATGTCGTCCTGGTCGACCTCCGCGTGATTGGTGTAGCAGACGTCGACGCCCATCGGCACGCCCATGAGCTTGCCGCAGAAATGATCCTCGAGGCCGGCGCGGGTGATCTGCTTGCCGTCGAACAGATATTCCGGCCCGATGAAGCCGACCACGGTGTTGACCAGGAGCGGCTTGAAATGCCGCGCCACCGCATAGGCGCGTGCCTCCAGCGTCTGCTGGTCGACGCCGTGATGCGCATTCGCCGAAAGCGCGCTGCCCTGGCCGGTTTCGAAATACATGACGTTGTCGCCGAGGGTGCCGCGCTTGAGCGCGAGCGCCGCGTCGCGCGCTTCCGTCAGCATTGCCAGCGTGATGCCGAAGCTCTTATTGGCGGCTTCGGTGCCGGCGATCGACTGGAATACGAGGTCGACCGGTGCACCGCGCCGCATCAGCTCGAGCGTGGTGGTCACATGCGCGAGCACGCAGCTTTGCGTCGGTACCTCGAGCTTGGTCCGGATCTCTTCGAGCATCGCGAGCAGATCGTGCGCGCGGTCCGGGCTGTCGGTCGCCGGATTGATGCCGATCACTGCGTCGCCTGAGCCGAGCAAAAGCCCGTCGAGGATGCTCGCGGCGATGCCGCGCGCGTCGTCGCTCGGATGGTTGGGCTGCAGCCTTACCGAGAGCCGACCCGGAAGCCCGATGGTGTTGCGAAAGCGCGTGACCACGCGGCATTTGGCGGCGATCAGCATCAGGTCCTGGATGCGGCAGAGCTTGCTCACCGCCGCTGCCATTTCCGGCGTGACGCCAGGCGCGAGCGCGGCCAGCCTCTCCGGCGTCGCCTCGTCGGAGAGAAGCCAGTCGCGCAGGCCGCCGACCGTCAGCGCGGCGATGCCCGCGAAAGCCTTGCGGTCGTGGCTGTCGATGATGAGCCGCGTGACATCGTCGGTCTCATAGGGGACGACCGGGCTCTCGATCAGCGCCGAGAGCGGCAGGTCAGCGAGCGCAACTTGCGCGGCGACGCGCTGCTCTTCGCTCTCCGCCGCGATGCCGGCCAGCGCATCGCCGCTGCGCGCCGGCGTCGCCTTGGCGAGCAGATCCTTGAGGTCGGCGAAGCGGTAGCGGGTCGCTCCGATGCTGGCGCTGTACATGGCTGTCCTGCGATGCCGATGGGCACTATAGCGCAGACAAGGAGGCGTGGTTTGCTAGATTACCGCACGGGTGTCGGCACGACGCCGATGGGGGAGGGACCATGTTCGAAGGATTCAAGCGCAGCGAGATCAAGACCTCGGGCGCGCGCATCGTCACCGTGGTCGGCGGCAGCGGGCCGCCACTCCTCCTCATGCACGGCAATCCGTTCACCCACGCTTCCTGGCATAAGATGGCGCCGACGCTGGCCAGGGAGTTCACCGTGGTGGCCACGGACCTGCGCGGCTATGGGGATTCCGAGAAGCCGCCAGGCGGCGACGACCACTCCGGTTATTCTTTCCGCAGCATGGCGCAGGACCAGGTTGAGGTCATGGCGGCGCTCGGCTTTCCGCGCTTCTACGCCGCGGGCCACGACCGCGGCGCCCGCGTGCTGCATCGCATGGGTCTCGACCATCCGGATAAGGTGGCGCGCGCGGCGATCCTCGACATCCTGCCGCAGCACTATCTTTTAAATAATGTCACGCGCTCCTGGGGAACTTTCTCCTGGCATTGGTTCTTCATGATCCAGCCCTACGACTTCCCGGAGCGTCTGATGGGCGCCGATCCGGATTTCTTCATCACCAAGAAGCTGTCGAAGACCAAGCAGGGGCTGAGCTTCTTCGGCGCCGAGGCGCTGGAGGAATATAAGCGCTGCTTCCGCAATCCGGCGACGATCCACGCCATGTGCGAGGATTATCGCGCGACCCACGGCGTCGATCTCGAGATGGACACGAAGGACTACGACGCGGGGAAAAGGCTCACCATCCCGAGCCTGATCCTCTGGGGCGCCACCGGTGGCGTCGGTCGCAACCACAAGCCGATGGAGATCTGGCCGCGCTACGCCACCGACATCCGCGGCGCCAAGGCGCTGCCTTGCGGCCATTATCTTTCTGAGGAAGCGCCGGAGGAGACAACAGCCGCGCTGCGCGAGTTCTTTGTCGGCGGCGAGTTGGGTTAGGCGCGGACGCGCCTTACCCCGAAATCATCACCGGGGCCGGCATGGTGAGGAATTCCCGCACCGCGTGCCAGAACAGATGGCGGTTCTTCGCCATGGCCACCGAATGCGCGGTCTGCGGCAGCACGACGAGCTGCTTGTCGCCATTCGGCAGCTGCCGGTAGAAGTCGAACAGATCCTCTACGGTCGCAATCCCGTCATATTCGCCGCGAATGAGCAGCACCGGGGCGTGCACCTTGAGCGGATCGTTGACCGGTAGATTGGCCGTCATGTCGAGATAGGTGCCGGTCGGTACCTGATCACCGAATTTCAGCTCGACATCGGCGAGCACGCTGCCGACACGCGGATCGGTGGTGCCCGGCTTGTCGCGGGTGAAGATGCTCTCGATCATCGCACGGTCGCGCTTGCGCATGTTGTGCGTGCGGTAATAGTCGAGCTGCTCGGCGCGCTTCTTCAACGTTGGCGAGGCGGTGCCTTTGTAGGTGAAGGCCGCTAGCGCCAGGCGATCGACATGCTCCGGCTCGATCTGCGCATAGAGGCAGGCGCGCAGCGCCCCAGAGGATTCGCCCATGAAATGCGCTTTCGTCTGCCCGGTCTCGCGCGTCACGACCGCCATCGCAGCTTTGAGGTCCTGCGCGCCGCTGGCGATATCCGAGTTGCCGCTGGTGCGTCCGGAGCGACCGTAATTCTCGTGATCCATGGTCCAGACGTCGAAGCCCCATTCGGCGAACTTGTTCATCATCGAATAGTCGCCGAGGCCGGGTGTCGCCAGGTCGAACAGACGCCAGGTCACCGAGGAGCCGTGCACCAGAAACAGCATCGGGCGCGGCGCGTCGCCCGGCTTGGGCGCGCCCATCCGTTTGCGGAACATGTAAAGCGGCACGTCGCCCTTCTTCGCCCAGTATTCGCCGCTCCAGATCCCCGCCGGCGCCGCATTCTGCGCCTGCGCCCGAGAGACAAGGCCGGATAAAAGGCCGGCGCCTGCACCCAGGCCGGCAGCCTTCAGCACGCTACGGCGCGCGATTTGATCGATTGGGGCCATGGGGTTCCTCCGTTGCTGCGCGGCTCTTGGTCACGGCCAGTGGTCTGGGTTCGGGGCACTGGTATTTGTTGAGAAATCTAGCAAATGCCTGGGCGCATGGGCAGCGGGCGTGGACCGTTTCGCCTCGCACCTGGTGGGGAGTTCTGCTAACTCAAAGCGCGGTTTGGGGAACGTCAAAAGGCTCGGCCGTTAACGCCGATCCGGAGTGGGGAATGGTCGATTCACTGCGTGCGGTGGCGCGCTTCTTCCAGGAAAAGGTCGGCTGGAATCGCATCGGCGTTGCGCTGAGCCTGACGCTCATCGCCATTGCCGTCGTGGTGCTGGTGAACATTTTGCGCGGCATCAAGGTCGACGAGGTGGTCGCGGCGGTGCGGAGCACGCAATGGAGCGACTTCCTCGGCGCCGGCCTCTTCGTCGCCGCCGGCTATTTCACGCTTACCTTCTATGACCTGTTCGCGCTGCGCACCCTCGGCCGCCGCGAGATCCCATACCGCATTGCCGCGCTGTCCGCCTTCACCAGCTATTCGGTCGGTCACAATATCGGGTTCAGCGTGTTCAGCGGCGGCGCGGTGCGCTATCGCATCTATTCCGCGTCGGGCCTCACCGCGGTCGACGTCGCGAAGATCTGCTTTCTTGCCGGCCTGACCTTCTGGCTCGGCAACGCCGCGATGCTCGGCCTCGGCGTCACTTATGCGCCGTCTGCGGCAACCGCCATCGACCAGCTTCCGCCGTGGATCAACCGGATCATCGCGCTCGTCATCCTCGCGGTGCTCGCCTCCTATATCGGCTGGGCCTGGGCCGGCAAGCGCCTGCTTGGCCGTGGCGAATGGACAGTGACGCTGCCGTCCGGCCCGTTCACGCTGCTGCAGATGGGAATCGGCATCCTCGATCTCGCCTGCTGCGCGCTCGCCATGTACATGCTGCTCCCCAGCGAACCGAATATCGGCTTCGTTCCGATCGCGGTGATCTTCGTTTGCGCCACCATGCTTGGCTTCGCCAGCCACGCTCCGGGCGGCTTAGGCGTGTTCGATGCCGCGATGCTGATCGCGCTGTGGCAATTCGACAAGGAGGACGTGGTCGCCGGGCTGCTCCTGTTCCGCGTGCTCTATTACATCACGCCGTTTGTGATCTCGCTGGTGATCCTCGGCACGCGCGAGCTCATCATCAGCATGCGTGCCGGTGCGCCGCTGCCGAAGCCGCAGCCCGTCGACACCACGGCGCCGTTGAAGACCGAGGTCGTAGGCGACAAGTCCGACGTACATTAACGGGGCGGGGCTGCAGCAATGGCAAGCAGCGACGAGGGCGGCGACAAGCCGGCGCACTGGTCAGAGCGCGTGCTGGCCGCATGGCAGCGGTTCACCGGAATGTCGGATGTGGCCGATGACTCGCTGCAGAAAGCGGCCGGATCGGCGGACGTGGCCGATCCCGCACTGCTCGACCTCGTCATCGATGCCTTTCCCAATCCGGCCATCGCGCTCGATGGCGACGGTCGCGTGCTTGCTCTCAATGCGCCGGCGAGTGCGCTCGCGCCGGCGCTACGCCGCGGCGATATCGCGCTGATCGCGCTACGCATGCCCGAGCTGGTCGATGCCATCCGTCGCGCCGTAAAAACGCGCCAGCCGCAGCGGGTCGAATTCTTCGAGCGCGTGCCGCTCGACCGCTGGTTCGAGGCCTTCGTCACCCCGGTGACGCTGGCCGACAGCGCCAACCGGCCCGACCTGCTGCTGATGACGTTCAACGATCTCACGCCGCTGCGCCGCGTCGAGGAGATGCGCGCCGACTTCATCGCCAATGCCAGCCACGAGCTGCGCACGCCGCTTGCCGCGCTGCTCGGCTTCATCGAGACGCTGCAGGGCTCGGCGCGCGACGACGCGGCGGCGCGGGAGAAATTCCTCGCCATCATGCAGGCGCAGGCCACCCGCATGGCGCGGCTGATCGACGATCTGCTGTCGCTCTCGCGCATCGAGCTCAATGCGCATCTGCGCCCGCAGACGCAGGTCGATCTCGCGCCGATCGTGCGCCAAGTCGTCGACGGCCTGCAGATGCTGGCGCGCGATCGCAGCGTCGATATCCACATCGAAGCGCCGGTCGAGCCGATCGGCGTGCTCGGGGATCGCGACGAGCTCATCCGCGCGCTGGAGAACCTTGCCGAGAACGCGCTCAAATACGGCGCCTCAGGCAAGCGCGTCGATATCGTGCTGCGCAAGGCCGAAGCGCTCGACGGCGGTGAGGAGGTGCGCATCGACGTGCGCGATTATGGTCCCGGCATCGCGCCGGAGCATCTACCGCGGCTTACCGAACGCTTCTATCGCGTCGACGTTGTTGACAGTCGCGCCCAGGGCGGCACGGGCCTGGGGCTGGCGCTGGTCAAGCACATTATGAATCGCCACGGCGGACGGCTCACCGTCGAAAGCACGCCGGGGGCCGGCGCCACTTTCACGCTGCATGTGCCGCTCTATCGGCGGGAAAGCGGTGGAATCTGAGGCTTTGGCGCGTGCGGAAGGGCTGAAATTGTGCTTTTCCGGCAACGCCTTGCGGCGTCTGACCGCGCCGCTGTGGAAGGCGCGACACCCGGTTGTCACCTGGAGCCCCAAGATTCTAATATGACATCGCAAGATTATTGGTGCCCGGGCCGGTGTTGGGGGTAAGGCCGCGGGCGTGTGTTCCCCCTCAAGATCGGTCGCGATGTCCCTGGATTACAGGCCGTTGTTGCTGTCGCCGCTTGGGCTCATTCCGCTCGGGCTGCCGGGCGCGGACGCGCAGCCGGTCAACCGGAACACTCCGACCACCTACGCGCCGACCTGGGCGGGCTTCTATGCCGGCCTGAACTTCGGCCTCAACTCCGATCAAGCGCGAGTCACCGGGACCAATCCGGCTCTCGGGGGCTTCCTCAATTACTGCTTCGCCAATAATTGCGGCGGCACGAATTCGTCGACGGCTACCGGCGTCATCGGCGGCATCCAGTTTGGATACAACTTCCAGACCGGATCGGTGGTCTACGGCCTCGAGGCCGATTTCGACTTCTCCAGCGCACGCAAGTCGACGACAGGCCCGTTCACCCTCTTCGGCGGTGCTGGCACCTGGACCATCAACTCGGGCATCGAGTCGCTCAGCACCCTGCGCGGCCGCATCGGTTATGCCTTCGACAGCAGCCTGATTTACGCCACCGGCGGATTGGCTGTCGCCAAGACCCGCCATTCGATTCAGCCGGCGGTGACTCTCTTCGGTAGCGGCCCTTACAGCTTCGCCGATGCCGGATGGCGGACCGGCTATGCCGTCGGCGGGGGATGGGAATATCGGTTTGCCCGCAGCAACTGGACGGTCAGGGCCGAGGCGCTCTACTACGATCTAGGGACGGCGAACTTGGTCTCGAAAACCAATTTGGGCACCACCGCCTACGCGTTCGGCGCCACCGACAAGATCACCGGCGTCGTCGCGCGCTTTGGACTCAATTATCTGTTCCACTGATTGGCGGCCGCAATTCCGGACGTGGCCCGGCTGACGCTGCCGGGCCATTTGCTTTATGAGTGACGTCATGGCTGAGCCGCACTCCTCAATCTCGCAAAACATCCCGTCCTTCGTGGACGCCATTCTCTTTCATGCCTCGCGTGCCCCGAACGATCCGGCGCTCGGGCTGGAGAGTGGCCTGCTCACTTACGCGCAACTCGCCGAAGCGATCTATTCCGCGACCGCCGCCTGCGAGCGAGCCGGGCTGCGGCCCGGCGCGATCGTCGGGCTGATCCTCAACGATCCGGTCTGGCACATCTGCATCATCGCCGCGCTCTATCGTCTCGGCGTGGTCTCGGTCTCGATTGCACCGGACGAGCTCGATGTGCTGCCGCAAGGCACGCTTGCCGCCGTTCTCCACGACGCCGCGACGCCGTTGCCCGCGGGCGCCGGCGGCATCCTCGTCGATCCGCAATGGTTCTCGCTGCGCGCCACTGCCGACCGCGGTGAGCGCGCATTCGCTGCACATGAGCTCTGCCGTATCGCCTTCTCCTCGGGCACGACCGGGCGGCCGAAACCGATCGCGTTGAGCCCGGAAATCCTCTGGCACCGGCTCACCACTTACGCCTTCCGCGGGCGCTTCGCAGCGAGCGAGCGCATCTTCTGCGGACCGCAACTGCGATCGCAGTTCGGCTTCGCCATCAGCTTTTCCGCGCTCACCTTCGGCAAGATGGTTTGCTTCTCCGACAACGCGGCGACATCGATCCCGGTGATCACCTCCTACAAGGCCGACCTCGCGATCATTTCGGTCTATCAGTTGAGCAACATGCTCGACGTGCTCGAGCAGAGCAACGACCGGCTTCCCGGCCTGCGCGAGATTCAGGCCGGCGGCGCGCTGATCTCCGATGTGCTCCTGCAGCGCGCGCGAGCGCGCCTGCCGACCGAAATCACCGGCACCTATGCTTCCACGGAAGCCGGCACGGTGGCGCTGGCGCCGGTCGAGCGGCTTGGTGCCGCGCGCGGAGAAGGCGCCGCCGGCTTTGTCGTGCCCTGGGCGTCGGTCGAAACCTATGACGACAATGGACGCAAGCTGCCGACCGGGCGCGACGGTCACATTCGTCAGCGCACATTGGGCATGGCGCCGGTGTTCACGCCCAGCATGCGCGAGGTAGTGTCGCCGGAATGGTTCGATCCGGGCGACTACGGGCGCGTGCTCAACAACGGCATGCTGATCGTCAGCGGGCGCTCCACCGAGCTCATCAATATCGGCGGCAACAAGATCTCGCCGGACCGCTTCGAGCAGATCCTGCTGCAGTGTGAGGGTGTCCGCGATGCCGCCGTGTTCACCGTCGACATCAAGTCGGCGCTGCCGCAGGTCTGGGCGGCGATCGTCGCCGAGCCGTCGATCAATATCGCCAACGTGATGAAGCGCTGCTTCGCCGAGCCGATGCTCGGGACGCCGTCGGTCATTCGCGTCGTTGATGCCATTCCGCGCAATGCCGGCGGTAAGATCCTGCGCGATCAGTTGCGCAATGAGCTCGCCAAGGCATCGTAGCCAGGCCGCGTCACGGCTTCAGTGTCTCGACGATGCCCTTCCAGCGCACGATCTCATTGACGACGAAGCGCGCGAACTCAGCCTGGCGCATAGCCAGCGGCGTGATGCTCTGCGTCTCGAGCGTGTGCCGCATCTCCGGCGAGGCCATCGAACGCACTACGGCGTCTTCGATGATCTTGAGACGATCGGAAGGCACGCCGGCCGGGGCGAACAGGCCGACCCAAAGCCGCACGTCATAGCCGGCAAATCCGCTCTCCACGAAGGTCGGCACCTCCGGCAGCCAAGTGGACCTCGACGGCCCGGTGGTGGCGATGGCGACGAGCGTGCCGGCGCGGATCTGCGCGCGCACCGAGGGGATCGGCGCGAACCAGGCCTGCACCTGGCCGCCGAGCAGGTCCTTCAATGCTTCGCCGCCGCTACGATACATCGCAGGCACCATTTTCGTTCCTGCGCGCATGTCGAAAGCGACGCCGGCGAGATGCGAGGAGGAGCCGACGCCGAGCGCCGCATAGGTGAGAGCGCCGGGACGCTGCGTCGCCAGCCGCACGAAGGAGGCGACGTCCTTGACGCCGAGCGATGGCTGCACCACCAGCACATTGTCGTTGGCGCCGATCGGCGCCACTGGGACGATGTCCTTGCCGACCTTCACCGGGAAATCCGGATAGAGCGTCGCATTGATCGCGATCGGGGAGGCGCCGATGAGGTAGGTGCCGCCGTCCGCCTCCGCGCTCGCCACCGCCTGCGTCGCGAGATTGCCGGATGCGCCGGGCTTGTTCTCGACGATCACCTTCTGTTTGAGGATGCCACTGAGCTGATCGGCGAGCACGCGCGCCACGATGTCGGTCGGCCCCCCGCTGCCGAAGCCGACGATGAATTTGATCGGCCGGTCGGGATAGCTTTGGGCTTGCGCCGGGGCCACGGCCGAGACGAAAAGAAAGAAAGCCCAGGCGCTCACGCGCCAGCGCCGCATGTTGCTTTGTCGCATCGTGAGGTCTGAATAGAACCTCAGGCTCCGCAGGTCAAAGCGACGATCACTCGCCAGGGAGTTTGCTGTTGACGCCGATCAGGACCGGCTTCCACTCATTCTCCGACATGGCAAAGTTGAACTCGAAATTGAGGTTGCGCGGCTTGCCTTCGAAATAGCCGGCGAGGTGCAGGACGCCGCTCTCGTCGATCTTTGCCGTGTTGATGACCGGCGTCATCACGGCGGTGAACATCAGGTTCCTTCGCGGGTCTGCGAACACCTTGAACGTCTGCTGCATCTGCGCCTCGCTGAATGTATCGCGAGCCGCCTTGCCCATCCGCGCATGCAGGACGCTGTAATTGCCGGTCATGTTGGCATCGTTGAAGGTCAGCATCGTTGCTTTGACGAGCTGTTGTTGGGCGAACACCGGCGGTAGCGTGTTCTCCGCTCGCCCCGGAGCCGTCGTGAGCAGCAGGCCGGCAAAGGCCGCGAGCAGGGACAATCGCACGTTGATCTCCATCATTAGATGTATCGGGATGCCGCAGGCGACGCGCAATGCGCGTCAGGGCGCGCGGATATTGATGCTGAGCTTGATCGGCTTCCACGTGCCTTCGGATTGCACGAAGGCGAGATCATAGTGGACGCGATTCGGCTCGGTCTTGAAATATCCGCTGATGCGTAGCGCACCGCCGTCATCGACCTTGACCGCTTCGGTAACCGGCGGCATCGCGACGATCATGGCGTAGTTGATTTGTGCATCGGCGAAGGGCTTGAAGATCTCTTTCAGCTTGTCCGCCGACGTTTCATCGCGCCATGCCTTGGCCAGTTGGGCGTACAGCACGGTATAATTCTTGGTCAGGTTCGCGTCGTTCAGCGTCAGCATGCTGGTCTTGATCAGCGCTTCCTGCAGCGCAGCACTCGGCAGCGTGCTGTCTTCGGCGCGGGTGGGAGCGGCGGCAAACAAGAGGGTCGACAAGGCCGCAATCAAAAACAGTCGCACGTCAATCTCCATTGCTGAAATGTGAAGTTAGAATCGCGGAATGCTGCGTCAGATATTACCGGACTCTCGCTAAAATCTTGTTACAGCTTATGCCCAGGCTACGCATAAAAATCGCGTAATGCAGTGCGGAAACGCACACGCAATGAGCAATGACTCCGGTGCAGCGAATAACGGCTTGGCCAGGATTTGCGGCGCTGGCCGGCGATAGCATCGTCTCGGGGACGTGATAATGGTGCTGCCCGACCATAGGAATTTGCATGCATATCTTTGACGAGCCGAAAATCGACACCCACGCGCATGTGCTCGATCCGGCGAATTTTCCTTACGGCAAGGACATTGCCTACAAGCCGATCGGCCAGGAGATCGGCACCACCGTGCAACTGCGCCAGGTGATGAAAACCTACGGCATCCGGCACACGTTGCTGGTACAGCCGAACTCCGGCTACGGCCCCGACAACTCCTGCATGCTCGATGCCATTGCCAAGGGCGAGGGGCGCTTCAAGGGCATCGCCATTGTCGATCTCGATGCCGATCTTGCCGCGCTGAAGGCCTTACAGGCGCGGGGCGTGGTCGGCGTTGCGATCAACCCCACCTTCCACGGTAACGACTATTACAGCCACGCCGACGGCCTGATGCAGCGGCTCGCCGATCTCGACATGTTCTTCAATCTACAGGTCGAGCACGACCAGTTCCTGATGTATGCGCCCTGGATCGAAAAAATTCCGGTCAAGGTCCTCATCGACCATCTCGGCCGTCCGACCCCGTCCGCCGGGCTGGCGCAGCCGGCTTTCGCGGCCATGCTGCGGCTCGCCGAGACCGGCCGCGTGGCGATGAAGATTTCCGGCTACGCGAAATATGCGCAGATGTCTTATCCCTTCGAGGACTGCTGGTCGTTCATCCGCGCGGCGGTCGAGGCCTTCACGCTTGACCATTGCGTCTGGGCGTCGGATTGGCCTTATCTGCGCGCGCCGGAGCGGCAGGATCTTGGGCCGCTGATCGAGCTCATCGGCCGCCTGTTTCCGCAGGAGGCCGACCGGCGCAAGCTGTTCTGGGACACGCCCAAGCGGCTATTCAAGTTCGCGTCATAACGCGCGCAGTCGCGTGAGAGAGAAGAGATAAGATAATGAGCGGAGATTTCATTCTGGCCGGCGTGATGGGGTGGCCGATCGCGCAGTCGCGCTCGCCGGTCCTGCACAACTATTGGATCGAGAAGTACAAGCTCAACGGCCGCTACGTGCCCTTGGCGGTGCAGCCGGAGCGGCTCGCCGACGCGATCCGCGGGCTCGTCGCGCTCGGCTTCCGCGGTTGCAACCTCACCATGCCGCACAAGCAGTACGCCATGACCATGGTCGACACCTTGACCGACACGGCGAAACGCATCGGCGCGGTCAACTGCATCGTCGTCGGCGCCGACGGCAAGCTGCGGGGCACCAATAATGACGGTAGTGGCTATGTGGCGAGCGTCCAGGAAGTGGCGCCCACATGGAAGCCGAGCGACGGCCCGATCGCGATCCTCGGCGCCGGCGGCGCGTCGCGTGCCGTCGTCGTTGCCATGATCGAGCGAGGTGCCACCGAGATCCGCGTCATCAATCGTACGCTAGAGAAGGCCGAGCAGTTCGCCAAGGAGTTCGGCGCCGTGGTCAAGCCGATCGCTTGGGACAAGCGCGGCGACGCCATCGCGGACGTGGCGCTGCTCACCAACGCCACCAACCAGGGCATGATCGGCAAGCCGCCGCTCGAGATCTCGCTCGACAGATTGAGCAAGCGCACGCTGGTCTCCGATCTCATCTATGTCCCGCCGGAGACGCCGTTCCTGGCCGCGGCGCGCACGCGCGGCAACACCACTATCAACGGTCTCGGCATGCTGCTGCATCAGGCGCGTCCCGCCTTCGAGGCGTGGTTCGGCGTGCTGCCGGAGATCACGCCGGAATTGCGCTCGGCGATCATGGCGACGTTCAAGACCTGAACCGGCAAGTGTCGATCGCGCGATCGCGAACCGCCCTGATTTCCGATCCGTGCAAACGGTCATGGACGCGATTACCGCCGGTCAGGCGGATCCCACCGGTCAGGCGGCCCCTGACACCGGCGCTAAACCATGACGAGTTCTTTTGGCGCGGCGCCGGAACGAATCCGCCTTATCTCCATTTTGTGTCAAATGACGTGTGTAACGCCTGCGTAAAACCCAGCGAGCAATGCATAACGAACAAGAGCAACGGTATCGGCTTGCCGCTGCCGAATGTCTGGAGCGCGCCGCGCGGACCAAAGATCCGACAGCACGCACCAACCTGATCGCGATCGCGCAAAAATGGCTCGATATGGCTGGCGAGACCGCTTCATCGGCGATCGACCTCGCGGCCCTGATCACCGAGTTCAACGATCAACAGATGCGCAAATAAAGATGCACAAATAGGTCGCTCCGCGGCAGCGGCGCTTCATTGCGCTGCGTGCAGGTACCACGCACACAGACCAAGCGACCACACCAGGAAAAGAGCGGCGACCGCGCACACTTTGCGATCAACGACGATACGCCTGTACTGCATTCCAACCCCACTCAGCCGCGGCGATTATACCGCACGGGCCTCAGGCGCAAAGTCTTCTCATTGATCGTTTGACACGAAGCTGGATGCGGGCCCGCTACTCCTCTTCGTCCGCCTGATAGGCGTCCGCGAGTTCATGCCATCGCGCGGCGAACTCGAGAAAACGCTGCTTCACGTCCGGATCGGAGCTTTCGGAGGCGAGTCGTTCACAGTGCCTCGCGCGTTCGCGGTATCCATGTCCCGGCGTCTCGCTCATGCCGTCCGTCGCCGCTGCGCCCGTTTCCATTGAGAGAAACGGCGAGCGCGCGCAGGACGCTATGCGGAGGTCGCAGGCCAGCTTTTCTGTGCGTGGCTGGGGCAGCGCCTTTTTCACGTGCTCAAAACGCGAAGGCATAGACGCGTCCATCGGCGGCGACATAGAGCCTGCTGTCCGTCGCGATCAAAGTCTGGAAATGGCGCAGCCCCGTCATCGTCTCCGCGCGCGAGCGGCCGTTGAAAACGACATCGCCGGTCTCCCCGTTGAAGCCGTGCAGACGTTCGTCGCCTTCGGCACCGAGGATCCAGACAATCGGATTGGCTCCTCCGTCGGTGGTCGTGACGATCGGCGAGCCGGCACCGCGCAACGCGCCGCACCAGGCGGTGGTCAGGCTCGGCGACGACCCAGCGGTCAACTTGAGCACGGTGAGGCCCCCACCCGCGGAGCCGCTCGGGCAGTGCGCGCCGCGACCCTGGAACGCCACGTAAATGGCACTGCCGATGCGATAGGTTGCCGGCGCGGTGCGGATCGGCCCGATGGACACGGTCTCCGCTATCAGGCTGCCGCCGATGCCGCCGAGATTGTTGCGGTCAAGCACATAAGCGCGGCTGTCCTTGCCGAGCGCCAGGAGCAGTGGCCGCGTGCCGCTTGCATCCGGCACTGCGAGCGGCAGCGGATTGCTGCCGCCAAGATCCGCGTCGCGCTCGTCCAGCGCGCGCCAGTCCGGCGGTGCAAAAAAGTCCCGTGTCTCGTTCGAGTGCTTGAGAGCGCGCGGCACGCGAAACACGGCCTCGCCATCGCTCCAGCGCGACGCGCCGAAGGTGTTGCCTGTGGCGACGAACAGCGCGCCGTCGGCGCTGGCGATGCCGCCCGGCGCCCAGATGCCGCCGCCGCGTCCTCGCGTTACGAAGCTCGACACGCTGCGCGGGTCGCCGAGCGAAATGCCGACGACCCAGCCGTGATAATCGCCGCAGTCGCCGAAATGCCCGCCGAACGGCACGTAGAGCGTGCCGTCGAGGATCGTGAGCGCGCCGCGCTGGTTCTGATCGCGAGCATTGAACGTCTGCACATGCGCGCGCAGCGCTGCGGCGACGTCGACCGGCCAGCCCGGCTGCACGGCGCCGTCCTTGAGCGACAGCGCGAACACGCGGTGATGCACGCGGCCTTCCTCGTTCACCGCGGCACTGACATAGAGCGTTTCATGTGCCGCATCGATCACCGGCGTGCCGGTGATGCCGAGCGGCGAGATGTTGCCGCAGCCGAGCGCCGCGCGTGCGACCGGCGGCCCGAGCGTGCGCCGCCACAGCTCGTGACCATCGCCGCCGTCGAGCGCATGCACGATGTTGTCTTCGGTCGCGACCAGCAGCATCCCGGCGGACGCGCCGCCGCCGCGCCAAAAAAGCGGCTGTGCATAGACATGGCCTGAGACCTGCGCGTGGAAGCCTGTATCAAGATGCAACCCGCGCGCTCGCTCCGCCGTGAGACCGGGAACGATGAAATGCCCGCTGCGGTCGGGAGCGTTGTGATAGCTCAGCACGCCCTCCAGTTGCTGGGCCAGAGCAAAGGGCGTGCCGCTCCTACCGGTCAGGGCGAGGGCGAGCACAAACGTTATGAAGGTGCGGCGGAACATCGGCGTCCCTTGTGCAATCTCCGGGGAGCTTAACGCCTCGCGCCAGTCCCGGTGCCCGGCCTTCGGCCGCGGTACCCTGATCCGCGGTGCAATCTATCGATTTTATCGGATGTTTATTGGCGCCTGGCGCGGCGTTGATTCAAACTGGGCGGCGAATCGCCCGGGGACCCTCCACGCATATGATTTCAGAGCGCCGCGAAGTCATGATGGCCGCATTCTCGGCCTTGACCTGGGCTGCCGTCGTCGTCGCGCTCTATGGCGGAATGTATCTCGCCATTCGTTTCGTCCTGTAGCGCGCCCCTGCATTTTCGCTTCGGTCTGTCTGTCCGTCGATCTGCAAATCGAACGGCCGCAGCGCCTCTGCCGGCGGCCACGAAGGGTGGTGATGACACAAGACACTCGCGACTTTGCGGCCTGCCGCGAGGAGGCGCGCCAGTGCGGCGAGCGCGCCGCGCTGACCGCCGATCCCTTCGCCCGGCGCACCTATCTCGACATCCAGCAGCGTTGGCTGCGGCTTGCTGATTCGACCATCGCCGCCGAGCGCGTCGCCGCCACCTGCCCCGCGGCACGGCCAAGGGTTGAGCGCGCTTAAGCCCCGCAACTCCTGTTCGCGGCACGAAGGCAGCGTTCGCGCTTCGGTCTCGGCCTAGAAGCCCCAGTGCCGGATCCATAACCCCGGCAAAAGGGTGCGTTAACCAACAATCGGTTAACGTCCCATGACAGGGGGCGCCGAGAGGGGAAACGCATGCGCTATGGACTTGTCCGGCTGGCCGTCATGGCCGGCTGTCTCGGCGCGGCGCTGTGTGCGCCGGCTACGGCCCAATCCGTCCGACAGCTCAAATTCGGTTACATCCTCGCGCCGGATTCCCAGCTTGGCGCCGGTGCCGCGGTCTTCGCCAAGGAGATTGTCGAGCGCACCAAAGGCCGCATCCACATCGAGGGCTTTCCCAACGCGGCGCTGGGCGGCGAAGTCGAGATGATGAAGGCGGTGCAGCTCGGCACCGTCGACCTCGCCTTCATCACCGGCGCGCCGCTGCCGAACTTCCTTCCGGAAGTGGGCGTATTCAATATCCCGTTCCTGTTCCGCGACCTCGCGCATGCGCACTCGGTGCTCGACGGGCCGATCGGCAAATCCTATCTCGAAAAATTCAAGCAGAAGGGATTCGTCGCGCTCGCCTGGGGTGAGAACGGGATGCGCCATCTCACCAACTCGAAGCATGAGGTGCGCACCCCGGCGGACCTCAAGGGGCTGAAGCTGCGTCTGCCGCAGTCCGACGTGATGCTCGCCGGCTTCAAGGCGCTCGGCGCCGACGTGAGCCCGCTGGCTTTCCCGCAACTCTACGGAGCCCTGCAGTCCGGTCAGTTCGACGGCCAGGAAAATCCGATCGCCACCATTCTCGCCTCGAAATTCTATCAGGTGCAGAAATATCTGAGTCTCACCGGCCACGTTTACGATCCCGCGGTCATCGTGATGTCGCCCGACGTGTTCGACGAGCTCTCCGCCGAGGACAAGGCGGCCTTCGTCGAGGCGGCGAGGCTCGCCGGCATCGAGTCGCGCAAGTTCGCCGCCGCTGCCGAGGCGAAGGGCGTGGCGCAGCTCGCCAAAGAGGGCATGCAGGTCGTCACCGACATCGATCGCGCCAAGTTCGCGGATGCGGTGTCTGCCGCCGGGCCGACATTCGCCAAGCTCTACGGCCAGGACATCATCGACAAGATCAGACAGGCGAAATAGATCGATGCCGGCCTCCGCCAGACGCGCACTCCGCCGCGTCGTCGAGATCCTGCGGCCGGACCGCCTGTCGGTCCGCTCGCGGATTTCGCTCGGCATCTCGCTGGTGTTGGCGCTGCTCGTCGTGCTCTCGGTCATCTGCATGCACGGCATCGCCATCGTCGATACCGAATCCGACTCGGTGAGCATCAGTGCCAAGCAAACAGCGCTGTTCAGCGAGTTCGCGGCCGGCATCGCCGACGTGCAGGCCAAGGTCACGCAATATGCGATGACCGAGAACGATTCCGACCTGCAAGCGGCGCGCACCGCCGTCGAGCGGCTCGATCACGCGACGCAGCGCATCAATAATGAGTTCGAGATCGCGAGCCTGCAGCGGCTGCAGGCGCTGGAATCCGAATATCGCGAAGAGCTGGTCGACATGATCTCGACCATCGACGCGCGGCGCGCTCACATCTCCGATCTGTTCACCAACGCGACTGAGCTCGGCAATATCGTCTCTGCCATCGCCACCGTCATCACCCACAGCGCCGACAACGACCGCGCCGGCGAAACCGCGCTGCAGCTGCTCGAAGCGTTCCACGACAGCCGCTATGCCGCCGGCCGCTATATCTCCACCCGCGATCCGGCGCATGCGAGCCGCGTCCAGGTCTCGATCGACACCATGCAGCACGCCGTCGACGAGCTTAAGAATCAGCACATCGAGAACAAGCGCGTGCAGCGCTTCCTCAACGCTTTCCCCGACACATTCGCGCGCTACAAGAAGGCGATGGAGGGGCTGATCGCGGCCAGCACCTGGTTCGGAACGCTGTCGACGGAACGCCAGAGCGTCGGCAACGAGATGACCAAGGAAGCGACCGCGGTGCAGAATGCGGCGGTGGCGCGGCAGGTCGACGCGGTACACGCCATGGTGAGCGCGGTCGCCTCGGCGCGACAATTCGGCAGCCTGACGTCCTTCGCGGCCATTGTCGTCGGCATGTTCCTGGCGGTGATGATCGGCCGCAGCATCGCGCGTCCGATCGGGCAGCTCACGGAGGTGATGCGCGAGCTCGCCGACGGCGCCGTGACCATCGATATCCCGGACGCCAACCGCCGCGACGAGCTCGGCGCCATGGCCGCCGCGGTGCGTGTGTTCCGCGACCGTACGATGGAATCCACCCGCCTCGCGGCGGAAAAAGAGGCCGATCGTGCGGCCAAGCTCAAGCGCACGCAGCTCGTCGAAGAGCTCAATGTCGATTTTGAGGGCAAGGCACGCTCGCTCGCCGCCAAGCTCTCCGATGCCGCGGCTGGCCTTTCGGACACCGCCGAGCGCATGCGCGCAAGCACGACCATGGCCAACGACAAATCGTCATCGATGATGACCGCGGCCAAGCAATCGGCCGCGAATGCCGCCGAGGTGGCGGCGGCGGTCGAGGAGCTTTCAGCCTCGTTCGACGAGGTCGCCGAGCGGGTGGCGCAGTCGCAGGCGATCGCCACCAACGCGATGGACAAAGCCTCGCAGACCGACACCACGGTGTTCGCGTTGGCGACGCGCGCACAGGAGGTGGGCAAGATCACCGACCTCATCCGCGACATCGCCGAGCAGACCAATCTGCTGGCGCTCAACGCCACCATCGAGGCGGCGCGCGCCGGCGACGCCGGCAAGGGCTTCGCCGTGGTGGCGAGCGAGGTGAAGTCGCTGGCCACGCAGACCTCGAATGCCACCGAGGCGATCGGGCAGCAGATCTCCGAAATCCAGAGCGCCAGCCATGAGGCGGTCGAAGCAATCCAATCGATCGTCGAGACGATCAGCGACATGAGCCGGCTCGCCTCGGCGGTTGCCGATGCGGTTGCCGGGCAGCGCAATGCGACGCATGAGATCGCCGCCAATGTGCAGTCGGCGGCCGACGGCGCGCGTGAGGTGACGCAATCGATCGACGTCGTCGAGGAGGCGTCGCGCGCCACGGGCCAGGAGGCCGATCAGCTGCTGACCTCCGCGCGCAATCTCTACGAGCGGGCCGAAGAGCTGCGCGCCGAGGTGAACGAGTTCATCACCGCAGTCCGCGCTGCTTAATATCCGTCAATTGCTGGTCTTGGCGTTGCTGAACAGGCTGTCGATGTCGCCTTGCGACAACGCCGGTCCCTCGGCCTCGCCGATCTCGGCGGCTGCCATGTCGCCCTTGCGGCGGCCGACGCCGCCGGGATAGCCCTCGATCTTGAAGCGGCGGTCGGGACCGAAATAAGTCGGGCAGTCGACGAACTTACGCGGATGGAATGCAATCCAACCGAGTCGGTCGTAGAGGCTCGTCGGCGACACCGGCTTGGTCAGCACCATATTGGCGCCGTTGTCGCGCGCGGTCTTGATCGTGCTCATGCGCGAGTCGCCGGTGAGCAGCAGGATCGGCACCGTGCGGTTCTCGTTCTCGCGGTTGTTCCGGATCGCGTGCGTCAGCTTCAAGCCGCCGTAAGGCGGCAGATGCGCATCGCACAGCACGATGTCCACTTTCTGCTCGCTGAGCGCTTGCACGAGCCGCAAGCCGTCACGGATCTCCATCACTTTATTGGCGCCGAAGCTGCGCAGCATGCTGTGCACGAGCATACAGAAATAGGTGTTCGGGTCGGCGATGACGATCACCAGGTCGCGGAAGTTCAGCGTTGGAGCCGCCATGGGATCGCATGAAGAAGCAAAGCCGGTGATTCGCCAACTCGTTTGCGCGAATGTCATTGGCGTGCCAAC
This sequence comes from Pseudolabrys sp., assembly GCA_035651015.1. Classification (GTDB taxonomy): domain Bacteria; phylum Pseudomonadota; class Alphaproteobacteria; order Rhizobiales; family Xanthobacteraceae; genus Pseudolabrys. Next base: position 87,759 of record DASRGN010000063.1, read on the forward strand.
GATTTAGCGACGTTTTCACAACCGCGCGTACGCATGCGCGATGCCGGCTCTTGCGCAGATTGCGAAGCTGCGGCGCTTCCTGGCGCATTTACGTAACTTATGTTTGTTTTTCGCGCGTCGCTCGATCAGTGTGGCTATGAGATTCGTTCAGCCCCGATCGTCGCAATGACCGGCGTGGCTGCAGTAGCTCTTCCGCAACGCGAACCTTCAGGGCCTGGTCAATGCCGGAACAGGGACGTGTACGCGTGCTCGTCGTCGCCAGCGATGCGACGCATCGATCGCTCTGGAGCAAGGCCGCCAAGGTCGTCGCCGAGAAGGTCGAGCTCGTCGATGTGGCCGATGGGCGCGAAGCCCTGCCGGTGCTGCATCAAGCGGATGTCGACGTGATGATCCTCGAAGATATGGTGAGCGATGCGCCGGTGCTCGCCGCCACCGCGCGGGCGATGAAGCCGCCGCCATTGATCGCGGTGGCGCAGACCTACACGCATGATCATCCGGCGCACGCAGATTTCCGCTTGCGCATGCCCACCACCATCGACGACGCGCGAACGCAGATCGCGAGCTGCCTGCGCGCCCGGCAGGCGATGCGCGTGCTGGTCGTCGACGATAGCTCGACCATGCGCTCGATCGTGCGCAAGGTGCTCGCGGCGAGCCGCTTTCCCATGCAGATCGTCGAAGCCGAGGACGGGCACTCGGCCCTGGCGGCGATCGACACCCAGAAGTTCGACGTCATCTTCCTCGACTACAACCTGCCGGGCTTGAATGGTCTCGACACCGTCGCGCTGATCAGGCAGAAGCAGGCGGACAGCCGCGTCGTCATCATCAGCTCGACGCAGGATCCGACCATCGCCACGCGAGCACAGCGCGCCGGCGCCACCGATTTCCTCAAGAAGCCGTTTTACGCCGCCGACATCGACCGGGTAATCGAGCGGCAGATCGTCGGCGACTAAGACGCCCCGCTAGAGAGCCTTACGATAAACGATGAAGCCCGAGCGCTCGGCGAGCGTATCGTAGAGCTTTTGCGCCACCGCGTTGGTCTCGTGCGTCTGCCAGTACACCCGCGGCGAGCCGGCGGCGCGGGCACGCGCGTAGACGGCCTCGATCAGCGCGCGGCCGACGCCAGTGCCGCGCGCGTCGGGCCGCGTGAACAGGTCCTGCAGACAACAGACCGGGGCGAGCATGATGGTGTGGCGATGATAGAGATAGTGAACGAGGCCGATCAGCGCGCGCCCGCGCTCCGCCACCAAAGCATGCACCGGCTCGTAAGCATCGAAGAAGCGCGCCCAGGTCGTCCGCGTTACGTCCATGGGAACGGCGGTCGGACCAACGCGCTTGTAGAATGCGTTGTAGCCGTCCCACAACGGTAGCCACTGCTCGAAATCGTCCGGCGCGACGTCGCGGATGATCGTCTCGTTGAGGCGTGGCACGATTGTTGGTTATCGCGTCGGCGCCGCCGTGTCGGCGATCATCTTCTCGCCGCGGCGCAGCGTGATGCGCCGGTCCGGATGCTCACCAGTCGCGGCCTTGAAGATCGCGTGCGCGAGCTGCGCGCTGTAGGCGCGGGCCAGCACCCGCTCGACCGTGTCCTTCTGCGCCGCGTCCCAGAGTTCGACGCAGAACGGCAGCTCTTCGTCTTCCGACTGCGCTCCGGCAAGCGGAACCACCCGGCGCTTATCTCCATCGCTCTCGATCATGTCAGCTTCCCCGCTAACGGGGGATTCCCCGATTCAATGCGAGGGGCCGTTCCAACGCGAGACGATGCTGTTCTTGTGGCGTAACGTAATATAGCGATGCGGGAATTCGCGGGTCGCCGCATAATAGGCGGCGTAGCCGATGCTGCCGCTGGCGGTCACCGCCAACACCTGCTCCACCGAGGCACGGCGTTCGTCCCACAGCTCGACTTTATAGGGAAGGTCTTCGTTGTCGGATTTGGGCTGCCCGAAACGCGGCTGGTCGCCAGTCCCGCCCTCATCACCGCCCGACCCAAAGCGATAGGTCACGCTCCTGTAGCGATGCTCCGACCGCTCGAAATCGCGCCTTAGATGTGCCGGCATGTTCGCGCCCGATTGCAACGCGCTGACCTGAAGCGTAGCCTTCGATGGCGCGTGCGTTACCGCTTTATATACATTTATGGGTAGCGGACAAACAAGCCCGCAGTTCATGGAACCGATGCTGATCAGATGATAGAGCGTTCGGGTCTCCACGGGCATCTGACCACCGAACAGCATTGGCAGCTGCTGGTAGACGCCGTCACCGACTACGCGATCTATACGATCGATCCCGCCGGATTCGTGAAAAGTTGGAACCTTGGAAGCCAGCATCTCACCGGCTTTGTCGCCGAGGAGATCGTGGGGCAGCACTTTTCCCGCTTCTATACCCTGGAGGATCAGGCGCAGGGTCTTCCAGCCGACATATTGCAGACTGCCAGCTCCACGGGGCGCTACGAAGGCGAAAGCTGGCTGGTACGCAGGGGCGGCGGCCGCGTCTGGGTCAACCGGTTGGTCAGTGCGATCCGCAATGAAGCCGGTGAGCTTATCGGCTTCGCCAATATCAGCCGCGACATCAGCGAGCGCCGGGCGGCACAATCGGCGCTGCTGGAAAGCGAGCGCCGCTTTCGCCTGTTGGTTGAAGGCATCATCGACTACGCGATCTACATGCTCGATCCCGCTGGTATCGTCACCAACTGGAACGCCGGGGCGCGACGACTCAAAGGCTACACCGCGGACGAAGCGGTCGGGCAGCATTTCTCCCGCTTTTATACGCGCGAGGATCGCGCCGCCGGCGTCCCCGGGCAGATGCTCGAGACCGCGGCGCGCGAAGGCCGTTGCGAAGTCGAGGGCTGGCGGGTGCGCAAGGACGGCAGCCGCTTCTGGGCCCTTGTGACCATCGACGTCATTCGTGGCGAGCGCGGTGAGCTCATTGGTTACGCCAAGATCACGCGCGACATCACCGAGCGCCGCGAGGCGCAGGAGGCGCTGCGCGAGAGCGAGCGCCAGTTCCGATTGCTGATCGGCGCGGTGACCGATTACGCGCTGTTCATGCTCGATCCCAATGGCGTCGTGACGAGCTGGAACGCCGGCGCCCAGCGCATCAAGGGCTACAGCGGCGACGATATCATCGGGCAGCACTTTTCGCGCTTCTACACCGACAATGACCGCGCAGCCGGCGTGCCGGCCCATGCCCTGCAGACTTCGGCCCGCGAAGGCCGGTTCGAGGCGGAAGGCTGGCGCGTGCGCAAGGATGGCTCGCTGTTCTGGGCGCATGTCATCATCGATCCGGTTCGCGATGAGGACGGTACGCTGATCGGCTTTGCCAAGATCACCCGCGACATCACCGAACGCATGCGCGCTGAGGCGGCGCTGCACGCCGCGCAGGTAGAGCGTGCGCATGCGCAGAAGATGGAGGCGCTCGGCCAATTGACCGGGGGCGTGTCGCACGATTTCAATAATCTGCTGATGATTATCAGCGGCCACATGAATACGCTCAACCGGCTCGTCGCCGGCGATGCAAAAGGCATGCGGGCTGCAGAAGCCGTCACGCTCGCCGCCCGCCGCGGCGAGGCGCTCACCCGGCAGCTTCTGACCTTCTCCCGCCGGCAGACGCTCAATCCGGTGGTCGCCAACATCAGCGAGCGCATCGAGGCGGTGCGCACGATGCTGGCCAGCGCCGGCACACAATCGGCGCGGCTCGTCGTCGAGATCCCGCCAGACATCTGGCCGGTGAAGATCGACATCAATGAGCTCGATCTGGCGCTGATCAATCTCGCACTGAATGCGCGCGACGCCGTAGCGCAAGGCGGCGCCGTCAGCGTCAGCGCGGAGAACGCGCAATTCGGAACCGATGCCGGTCCGAACGGAATCATCGGCGACTTCGTCGTGCTCACGGTCGCCGACAACGGCAAGGGCATCGCCGCCGACGTCCTCGCCAAGGTGTTCGATCCGTTCTTCACCACCAAGAGCAAAGGCAAAGGCACTGGTCTCGGGCTGTCGCAGGTCTATGGCTTTGCCCACCAGTCAGGCGGCACCGTGACCATCGCGAGCGAGCTCGGCAAGGGCACGCAAGTCCGGCTCTATCTGCCGCGCGCGACGGAAGGCGCCGCTGGCGAGAATGTGCGCGACATCGAGCCTGCCCAGGGGGGCAGAGTGCTTCTGGTCGAGGACAATCCGGACGTTGCGGAGGCGACCGCCAGCATGTTGGAACAGCTGCGCTACACGGTTCACTCCGTGGGCGACGCGCAGGCCGCGCTCACCGCGCTCGAGCGCGAACGCTTCGATCTGGTGATCAGCGATGTGGTGATGCCAGGCCCCATGGACGGGCTCGATCTCGCGCACGCGATCCGCTCCCGTCTGCCGGATCTGCCCGTGATCTTGGCCACCGGCTACAGCGACGCTGCCGCTTCAGCCGCCAAGGATTTCACCATTCTGCGCAAGCCGTATCAGCTCGGCGAGCTCAGCCGCGCGGCCGCGCATGTGATGGCGCAGGCCTCGCGCGACCCGCAGAGCAATCTGATCGACCTGCGCAGCGCCCGCCACGAGCGCAAGCCCGAACGCTAGCGACGGTCCGGCGGCGTGGCTCCTTTCGGCGCCGGGTTCGGCCGCGGCAGATGCTCGGGCAGCTTGCCGCGCCGCGCATCATCCTGTGCTTTACTGCGGTCGGTGGGGCTCGTCGGCTTGTGCGCGAGGCCTTCCGGGAACTCGTCGATGTCAGGACCCGGTGGCGGATAATCCGCGCGGTCGCCATAAGGCGCTCGATCCTTGGCCATGCAGCACTCCTCTCTATCTATAAGAGAAACCGTGTGGCGATCCGCGCCGTTCCCTCCGTTGAATGGACAGGAAAGGAGAAAGCACCATGGATTCCGCCAAAGGGCCGATGCTCGGCAGCTTCCCTCTGGCCCCGCCGATCCGCGTGAAGGATGCGCCGCACCCGCACGAGCTCACGACCTTGGGCGAGGCGCGCGCTTTCGTCGATGACATGCTCACCCAGGGCCGTGCGGCGCCCTGGCGGGAGGTGCACGCGCGGCTCAAGCACGCGACGACCGAGGAGGAGGCCATTGAGGCGATCGGCGACCTTCGCGAACTGCTCTCGGTCGAAGAGCTTTTGCAGCCGACCGCCTGAGCGTGTGATCGAAGCAACGGTTCCTTAACGATAGCGCAGGCGAGGGGCTGATCCTTAAGGAGGTATAAGCGCGCAGCCGCTAGACAGGGCAGTCCGGGGATTTCGGGGCTGCCTCATGGCCGAAATGCTGGCGTCTGTCGTTGGTGCGCAGGGACTATGCTGGGTGCTGGCGGCGAGCGCCGCCGCGCTTGTCGTTTGGCTCTTTGCCGCGCAACGTGCGCAGCAGCAGCTCGCCGAACGCTGTCAGCAGCTCACCACCGCCTTCGACAACATGCACGAAGGCCTGTGCATGTTCGACAATACCGGCACGTTGGTCGTGCTCAACAAGCGATATCTGGAGCTCTACGGGCTGCCGCCGGAGGTGGCGCATGAAGGCGTGACGCTCCTCGATCTGTTGCGCTATCGCGCGCAGGTCGGCGCACTGCAGGCGGACCCCGAGCGTTTTGCCGAACGGATCATGGCCGCCGCGAAGACCCGCGAGCACATCTCGATCCGCTACGAGCTTGCCGACGGCCGCGTTACCGAGGTGGTCAACGAGCCGCTCGGCGATGGCGGCTGGGTCGCGATCCACGAGGACATCACCGAGCGCGTGCGCGCGGAGGCCGCGCGGGCGCGCGCCGAGCAGTTCCTGCAGAACGTCGTCGACCACATGCCGGCGACCGTGTTCGTCAAGGACGCTGTGGACCAGCACTATTTGCTGCTCAATCGCGCCGGCGAGGAGCTCCTCGGCGTCACTCGCGAGCAGGCCATCGGCCACACCTCGGCGGAGCTGTTTCCCTCACCGCAGGCCACCGGCATTGCCGGGCGCGACCGCGATGTGCTCGAGAGCGGACAGATGGTCGCCAAGGAGCTGCCCTTCGCCACGCGGCACAAGGGTATGCGCATCGTCAACGTCAAACGCGTCGCGCTACCCGACGAGAACGGAAAGCCCGCCTACGTGCTTGGCATCGCCGAGGACATCACCGAACGCAAACGCGCCGAAGCCAAGATCGAGCACCTCGCGCATCATGACGTGCTGACCGGTTTGCCTAACCGCGCGGCTTTCAACGAGTGCTTCGCCGCCACGCTCGAGCGCACGCACACGTCGGGCGAACCGTTCGCGCTACTCTGCCTCGATCTCGACCGCTTCAAATACGTCAACGACCTGTTTGGTCACGCAGTCGGCGACGATCTCCTTTGCGAGGTAACGCGGCGTCTGGAAAGCGTTGCCCGCGGCGCCTTCCTGGCGCGGCTCGGCGGCGACGAGTTCGTCTTCATTCTCAGCGATGGCCCGCTGCCCGACAGCGCGGCGCGGCTCGCCGAGCGCATCGTCACCGTGCTCGGCGACAAGATCGTGCTCGACGGCCGCAGTCTCACCGCCAATTCCTCCGTCGGCATCGCCATCTATCCGACCGACGCCGCCGACGGACAGGCGCTCGTCGCCAATGCTGACGCCGCGCTCTACCGCGCCAAGGCGGAAGGCCCCGGCTCCTATCGCTTCTTCGATCCGCAGATGGACCGCGAGCTGCGCGAGAGCCGCGCGCTGCAGCACGACCTCAAGGCAGCGATCGAGAACCGCGAGTTCACGCTGGTCTACCAGCCCGAAGCCAATATCGACGGCGAGGTCATCGGCTTCGAGGCGCTGGTGCGCTGGAACCATCCGGTGCAAGGCCTGATCATGCCGGCGAAGTTCATTCCGCTTGCGGAGGACTCCGGGCTGATCGTGCCGCTCGGCGAATTGATCCTGCGCGAAGCCTGCCGCGAGGCGGCGACCTGGTCGAAGCCGCTGCAACTCGCGATCAACCTGTCGCCGGCGCAGTTCCGCAACGGCGATCTCGCCGGCCTTGTGCATTCTGTGCTGCTGGAAACCGGGTTGTCGGCATCCCGGCTCGAGCTCGAGATCACCGAAGGCGTGTTGATCGATGACTTCAGCCACGCGCAATCGACGCTACGGCGCCTGAAGAGCCTCGGCGTCAAGATCGCCATGGACGATTTTGGCACCGGCTATTCATCGTTGTCCTATCTGCAGTCGTTCCCGTTCGACAAGATCAAGATCGACCGTTCCTTCATCGCCGATATCGCCACCAACCACAACAACGCGGCGATTGTGCGTGCGGTGATCTCGCTTGCCGACAGCCTCAACCTGCCCGTGCTCGCCGAAGGTGTCGAGACCGAGGAGCAGCACGCCGTGCTCAACCGCGCCGGCTGCAATCAGATCCAGGGCTATCTGCTCGGCCGGCCGCAGCCGATCGACACTTACGGCACGCTGATCGACCAGAGCCGCGCCGCCGAGGGCAGCGAGGGTCCGGCGCGGAAATCCAACGAATCCCGTGTCGGCACGAAGCCTGACGTCGCTGAGCCGGCCCCGGCGTTGCACAGGGAAGCTGCAAGCGGGTAGGGGCCTAACCCGCGGTCTGCCGCGAGGGCGCCGCCGCGCCGCCGAGCGTAGCGAGGGTCCGGCGCGGCAATCCAAGAACGTCGCCGCCAAGCAGCAAGAAATCTAGCCCGCCGTCTGCCGCGAGGGCGGCGACATGTCGATCGCGGTCACCGCCGCGCAGCCATCGCAACGGAAGAAGCCGACATCGCCGCGCTGTGCCGGCAGCTTGGGCACGCGTGTCAAAAGCTTCAGCGAGCTTCCGCACGTCTCGCAAAGGCGCGATGGAAAGGTCTGCTCCGCCATTCCGGCCCGCTGCTGCACTTCTGATTCGTGCCGAGGTTATCCCCTCCGCAATGTTTCGTCTGTTGCAGGGATCACTTAGCGCGCGGAAAATTGCGCGACGCCGGCACGCGTCCGTATCCGAGTGTTGATCGTGTTGCGATCGCGGATCGCGCAAACGAAGGCAGTCCAAAATCCGCCGTCAGGATGCCTCGCCGCGGAGCGCCTCGGCGTAGCTGTAATAGCGCTGATCCTGATCGAGCTCTTCGGCGCGCGCCCAGAGCTGATCGCCCATGGCGATGAGCGCGTTCTTCGATTTTTCGGTCTTCGCGCGCTTCGCCCTCACGTAGCAGTCACGCGCGTCTTGCAGGAGCTGATGCATGCTGGGCATGCGCAGGCGATCGCACAGCTGGTGAAAAAATTCCTTGATTTGCATCAATATCGTCCCTGTCGCTGTGCATCGGCAGGACTGTCGTTTAAGCAAGGTTGGGACAATTCCGCCGCGAGCCGAGTTCCCGCATGTCTTTCAAGCATTCAGCCAGCGATAAAGCACGAGACTGCCGACCGAGAACGCTGCCACCCAGATAGCAACAATGATGCAGGCCGCAGCCTTGCTGATTGGCCGATCTGCCGCTAGCGCAGCGAGCTCGCGATGCTCTTGCATCACATCGGGCGGGATCAATCGCAGCGCCAAGGCCAGTCCCGCCGGAACGATTACCAAGTCGTCGACATAGCCGAGGATCGGAATGAAATCGGGAATAAGGTCGATCGGGGAGGCCGCATAGGCTGCCGTCCCGAATGCGACGGCCTTCGCATACCACGGCACCCGAGGATCGCGTGCCGCCAGATAGAGCGCGTGCGCATCACGCCTGACGACCCTCGACCAGACTTTGAATCGCTCCAGCACAAGCGGGCTCATTTGGTTGTTCCGTGATAGTGTAACACGCGGCTGATCGGGTATAGCGGGCGGATGCCGCACGACCATCATCAGCATCACGCACATGGCCACGATCATGCCGGGCCCGACCACGCGCACGGGCATTCCCATACGCCGAGTTCCTTCGGAACGCGCTTTGCCATCGCCACGGCTCTCAATCTCGCGCTGGTCGTGCTGCAGTTGGGTTATGGCATCGCGGCGAACTCGGTGGCGCTCATCGCCGACGCCGGACACAATTTTGGCGACGTGCTTGGCCTCGCTCTGGCGTGGTGCGCGCATGTCGCCGCCGCGGCGCCGCCGACGCGCCGCCACACCTACGGCTTCCGTTCCGCCTCGATTCTCGCAGCGCTCGCCAACGGCGTCATCCTGCTGGTCGCGACCGGCGCCATTGTGCTCGAAGCGATCCAGCGCCTGCTCGCGCCCAGTGCGGTCGCCGGCACCACCGTCATGCTGGTCGCCGGTATCGGCATCGTCGTCAACGGCATCGCCGCCTGGCTGCTGATGGCCGGCGAGACAGAAGACCTCAACGTCCGCGCAGCCTTCCTGCATCTCATCGCCGATGCCGCGGTGTCCGCGGGCGTCGTTGTCGCCGGCGGCCTCATTCTGCTCACCGGATGGCAGTGGCTCGATCCGCTCGCCAGCCTGATGATCTCCGCCGTCATTGTCTGGAGCACCTGGGGCCTGCTGCGCAAATCCGTCGGGCTCTCGCTCGATGCGGTGCCGCAGGCCATCGATCCTGACGCTGTGCGCGGCTATCTGCAGAACCTCGCCGGTGTCGTGGCGGTGCACGACCTGCACATCTGGGCCATGAGCACCACGGAGACGGCGCTCACCGTGCATCTGGTGATGCCGAATGGGCATCCGGGCGACGCGTTCTTACGAACGCTGTGCGACGAGCTGCGCGGTCGTTTCGCCATCGGCCACCCGACCGTGCAGGTCGAGGTAGACGCCGAAGGTTGCGTGCTCGCGCCGGAACACGTCGTGTGAGAGTACCTCGAGGGAACTCTGCGACTTGCCAACGACTGTATCCGAGTGTGTACTCGTGTAAGTTGATTCGGTGATTCTAACCTGCGGCCTGCATGGGCCGGCGGGTTGTTCAGTATCGTTCTTCCTTCCTGGACAAAGAGTTTTGACCGGAGCGGCAGCCCGCCGCCGGCTGTCGGGGCGCTGGCGCAAGCGAGGATCGATGACCCCCCACACGATCAATTTCCGCGAGCTGATCATCGGGGTCGCCGACGTTAACGCGTATTTCTGCTCGCTGCTGCACGGGATGTTGCGCGGCTTCGGCGCGCACAAGGTGATCGAGATCCGCGATGGTCGCGAGCTCTTGCAGGCGCTCAGCGACCAGAAGCTCGACGCGCTCTTATGCGACGCACGGCTGCCGCCCTATGGCGGGCTCAAGCTCACCCACGCGATCCGACATAACCAGCGGAACGAAAATCGCACCATTCCAATCCTGCTGCTGAGCGGCGACGCGCGCGCGGGTCTGATCAAGACCGCGCGCGACTTCGGCGCCAACATGGTGCTGACCAAGCCGACGTCGCCGGCGAGCCTCTACGACCGATTGGCGTGGATCGCTTTTAATCCGCGCAAGTTCGTCAACGCCACGACCTATTTCGGCCCGGACCGCCGCTTCAAGATCGAGGGTTTCCCCGGCGGCATCGGGCGCCGCAAGGCCGACAAGGCGGCGAGCGACGTCGGCGCGCCCGAGGGGCCGCCCCTGTCGCAGGGCGACATCGACAACCTGTTCACCAACGCCAAGGGCGGCGATCTCGAATAGCAGACGTGACCTATTCCACCTGTCCGTGCTCGGTCATGCAGGCCCGGTATTCAAAAATTTCCATGCTGTGGAACTTGGTCGAGGGGAATTTCTGCTCCAGCCGTGAGCAGTCGCGCAGCGCCTGCGTGCGGACGGCCAATTCGGTGATCATTCACGTTTTGCGCGAAGCTCGACGAAGCGATGGCGCTCGTTGCCAGCGTCAGCGCGGCGATAGCTGCAACTCGGATCGTTGGTGTCGCGGTTGCCTCTCAGTGTCGCCCCGGCGATCGAAGACCCTCCGAGGCCAATGCCGCAGATAGTCGTCATGTTCCTGCGCAATTTGCGCGAGCGCAAAGTCGGCAGTGTCGCTGGTTCCGCGGTTGAGGTCACCAACGGCCCGCTGCGGGCGGTGAGGTCGACAGCGCTTTGTTGTTTGGCGGAAAATCCGTGCGCGTGGTGATGTCGTTCCAAACGAACCACAACAGGATCGACAGCCAGAAGAACCCCGCCGCGGCGACGGCGAGCATGAGCCCGCGCGCTTCGCGCAATTCCATGAACACCACGGCGACGACGAGCGCCTTTAAGGTGGCGATGGTGAACGCGGTGAGCGCATTAAATCCATGCAGCGGCACGTAGGCCAGCGCGGTCGTCACGGCCAGCAGCACGATCAGCGCCGCGAAAGCGACAAGCACAGCGCGTGTCGGTGCCACGAAGGTCATGGGCCGCTCCGTCCGGGCAGGTAGATGAAGGCGAACAGGAAGATCCAGATCATGTCGACGAAGTGCCAGTACAGGCCGGCAACGGTCAGCGGACCCTGATAGTCGGCGAATTCGCCGGCCTTGGCGCGCCGCGCCATGACGCCAAGGACAACGATCCCGATCGCCAAGTGGATGGCGTGCACGCCAGTGGCGACGAAGTAAAGAACGAAGAACAGCTCGATACCGCCGGCGAGGGGACCGGTGACGGCGAAGTTGATGCCGGGCACCAGATGTTCCTCGAACTCCTTGCTGTACTCGACGCCTTTGAGGGCGATGAAGATGAGCCCGAGCACCGCCGCCAGCGCAAGCAGCAGTGCGGTGAAATCGCGGCTTCTGGCCCGCGCCGCGACGAGTGCCCAGGCAACGAGAAAGCTGCTGGTGAGCAGGATCGCGGTGTTCGCGGTGCCGATCACGATTTCGGTGCGCCGCCCCGCGGCGGCGAAGGCGTCGCCATAACCGGTGCGATAGGCGAGATAGGCCGTTGCCAGGCCGCCGAAGAACAGCACCTCGGTGGCGAGAAAAACCCACATGCCGAGCCGCGCGGTCGCTTCCTGCTGCTGCAGGTCGGAAAACTGCATTGCCGGGCGCGCGTCAGGCATTTTGCGGCTGTGCCTCCGCGTCGAGCGTGTAGTCATAGGGCGCGCGCGTCACCACGACCGGCTCTTCGAAATTGTGCGGCGGCGGCGGCGAGGTCGTCTGCCATTCCAGGCCGGTCGCCTGCCACGGATTGTTCGGCGCCTTGCGGCCGAAGAACAGCGACCAGCCGAGATAGAAGATCGGCAGCAGATAGCCGAGCGCCAGGATCGAGGCACCGGCGGAGGAGAACACGTTCCACACTTGGAATTCCGGCGGGTAGACGTGATAGCGCCGCGGCATCCCGAGCGCGCCGAGGATGAACTGCGGGAAGAAGGTGAGGTTGAAGCCGCAGAAGATCAGGATCGCCGCGGCGCGCGCCCAGATCTCGTGATAGAGCCGTCCCGTGATCTTCGGCCACCAGTAATGCAGCCCTCCGAAATAGGCGGTCACCATGCCGCCGACCATGATGTAGTGGAAATGCGCCACCACGAAATAGGTGTCGGTGACGTAGACGTCGTAGGCGAGGCAGGCGAGGAACAGGCCGGTCAATCCGCCGATGGTGAAAAGCCCGATGAAGGCAAGCGCATAGAGCATCGGCGCGTCGAAGCTCACCCAGCCCTTGTGCAACGTCGCCGTCCAGTTGAACACCTTGATCGCCGAGGGCACGGCGACGATGAAGCTCATGAACGAGAATACGAGGCTCGCGAACACCGACTGTCCGCTGACGAACATATGGTGGCCCCAGACCAGGAAGCCGACGAAGCCGATCGCCATGCTCGACCAGGCGACGAACTTGTAGCCGAACACGGCTTTGCGCGAGAACACCGCGATGAGCTCGCTGACCACGCCCATGCCGGGCAGGATCATGATGTAGACCGCGGGATGCGAGTAGAACCAGAACAGGTGCTGATAGAGCAGCGGGTCGCCGCCGAGGCTCGGATCGAAGATGCCGACCCCGAAAATCCGCTCGATCGCCAGCAGGAACAGGGTCATCGCCAGCACGGGCGTTGCCAGCACCAGGATCACCGAGGTGGCATAGAGCGACCAGAGAAACAGCGGCAGTCGATACCAGGTCAGCCCCGGTGCGCGCAGGCGGTGGATGGTCACAATGAAGTTGAGCCCGGTGAGGATCGAGGAGAAGCCGGCGACGAAAACGCCGGCAACGGCAATGACCACATAGCCGTTGGAGTAAAGCGTCGAGAACGGGGTGTAGAACGTCCAGCCGGTGTCGATGCCGCCGATGAACACGGCATAGAGCGTGAGCGCTCCGCCGATCATGAACAGATACCAGCTCGTCAGATTGAGGCGCGGAAAGGCGAGGTCGCGTGCGCCGATCATCAACGGCACCACGAAATTCCCCAGCGTCGTCGGGATCGAGGGGATGAGGAAGAACCACACCATGATCACGCCATGCATGGTGAACAGGCGATTGTAGACATCGGAGGTGACGAAATAGCCGTTCGGATGCACCAGCTCGAAGCGCATCATGGTGGCTGCCGCGCCGCCGATGAAGAAGAACAGCGTGATGCCGGCGAAATACAGGATGGCGATGCGCTTGTGGTCGTGCGTCGTGAACCATGAGCGTAGGTGATAATCGACTGTGATGTAATTCTTGTCGCTCATCGCAGGCTCTCGCGATTGGCCAAGGACTTGATGTAGGCGATCAGCGCGAACAGCTCGTCTTCGCTCACGCGGTCGGCGAAGGACGGCATCTTCGGCTCATAGCCGGCGACGATCTGCCGGTCGGGTTGCAGGATGGAATCGCGCAGATAGCGATCGTCCGCGGTCACCGTGCTGCCGTCGGACAGTGGCACCGGCTTGCCGTAAAGGCCTTCGAGCGGCGGCGCGCGCACGCTCCCCCCGATGCCATGGCAGCCGCTGCAGCCGAGCGCGCGAAACAGCGCCGCGCCCTGGCTCGCCAGATCGCCGGCATTCGGCTGGCGCGCGAGCCAGTCGGCATAGTCACGTGACTCGAGCGCGATGATTTGGCCGCCCATGCGCGCATGGTCGGTGCCGCAGAATTCTGCGCAGAACAGGTGATAGGTGCCGACGCGCAGCGCCTCGATCGTCAGCTCCTGATAGCGCCCGGGCACCACGTCGTGCTTCACGCGGAACGCCGGGATGAAGAAGCTATGGATGACATCTTGCGAGGCCATGACCAGGCGAATGGGACGGTTGACGGGGATATGCAGCTCATTGATCTCGCGCTGGCCGCCGGGATGCTGCGCCTTCCACATCCACTGCTTGGCGACGATGTTGATCGCCAGCGCATTCCTCGCCCGGCCGTAGACCTGCAGGTAAAGCGCGGCGCCCCAGACGAACAGCGCCAGGAACCCGATGAATGTGAGCGTCGTCCAGGTGACCTCCCAACGCCACGAGCGCTTGATGCGATGGTCGCGATCGGCGTTCGGGTTGGAGGCGCGGTAGCGGATGGCGAAGGTGAAGAGCAACGCGAACAGCAGCACGAGCACGAAGAAGCTCGTCACCATCAGCCCGGCGAACAGCAGGTCCACGTCCGCGACATGGCTGGCGACGTTGGACATCAGCGAGGCGAGCCATGTGGCCATCCCTCAATCCCGTGCTGTGTCGGGTTTCCGCCAATCCGGTAGACCGCGCTGTAACGTGAGCTCCATCGCGCGGTCGATCGGCAGACGCACCACGCCATGGGTCCGGTCGACCCAACCATAGTGTGTCAGTGCGTCGTCCTCCTTGCGGCGCAACGCATCGAGGTCGGCCAGTGGATTGACCTGCAGCGCGGGAGCGCGCGTTTGCACGGTCGGCGGCGAGACCGGGGAAACCTGCGCGGCGCCGCGATAAAGCGCGGACAAGACGTAGGGCGTGCCGAGAATGAAAACGGCGACGCCGACGGCAAGCGCGGCGAGCAGACCACCGGTGACATCGGTCCGTTCGTATCCCGGAGCCTTGCTCATGCCAGTTGACCGTGCGAGCCGCCCCTCGCGCGGTGTGCCAACGCAGCGCAGCGAACCGAGTTCCTGCGTAGGAACGCCGCGGAACCGCTCTGCAACCTGCCCGGTTACATCGTGGGCGACGAGCACGCCGATGCCGAAAGGCTTCTGCGATGACGCAAATCTTTTCGCCGGCCGCAGACACCTGGATGCGGCTGTTCATCGTCGGCGGCCTCGCGCTCACCGCGGGAGCGCTCGCAGCGTCGATCGGCTTCGCGCGTTCCGACTACTACACGCAGAGCCGCATCGTGCCGCATCAGCCCGTGCCGTTCAGTCATCAGCATCATGTCAGCGGGCTCGGCATCGATTGCCGGTATTGCCATACGAGCGTGGAGAGCTCGGCGCACGCCGGTTTGCCGCCGACTGAGACCTGCATGACCTGCCACTCGCAGATCTGGACCAACGCGTCGATCCTGGCGCCGGAACGCAAGAGCCTGATCGAGAATCAAAGCATCACCTGGCATCGCGTCGCCCGGCTGCCGGAATACGTCTATTTCCGCCACGACATCCACATTGCCAAGGGCGTCGGCTGCGTCACGTGTCACGGCCGTGTCGATCGTATGCCGCTCACTTATCGCGCGATCCCGCTGACCATGGGGTTCTGTCTCGATTGTCACCGCGATCCGGGACCCAATCTGCGTCCGCGCGACCGCGTCACCGATATGAACTGGCGGCCATCCGACACGTCGCGGCAGGCCGCGGCGGAGCGCGTCGCGCATGCCGGTATTCGCCTGGGTGAGATCACGCATTGTTACGTGTGCCACCGATGACGATGCAGGGCCCCGAACATCTCGACCTTGCCGCCGTGCGCCGGTCCCTGGCGCGCGCCGAAGGCCGCCAGTTCTGGACCTCGCTCGAAGAGCTTGCGGATCAACCGGGGTTCACCGAATGGCTCAAGGCGGAGTTTGCCGAGGCCTTCGTCGATACCGCGAGCGGCCGGCGCGAATTCCTCAAGCTCATGGGTGCTTCGCTGCTGCTCAGCGGGCTCGGTGGTTGCGGCGAGAGCCCGTCGGATTACGCCAAGCCTTATGTGCGGCAGCCCGAGCATATGCAGCCCGGCGTCGCACGTTACTACGCGACCGCAGTCCTCTTCGAAGGCTTCGCCCAGCCGGTGATCGCGACGACGCATGCCGCGCGGCCGACGAAGCTCGACGGGAACCCGCAGCACCCGCTCCTTCGCGGCGGCAGCGATGTGTTCATGCAGGCAGCGTTGCTCGCTCTCTACGATCCCGATCGCTCGCAGACACCGGTGCATGACGGCGCGGCGGCGACCTGGGCGAATGTCGAGGCGGCGGTACTGGCAATGCGCGGCCGCTGGCAGGCCAACAGCGGGGAAGGGCTGAGTATCCTCACCGGCAATATCACGTCGCCGACACTCGTCCGGCAGCTGCAGCAATTTGCCGCGGCGTTTCCGAAGTCGCGTTTCCACCTTCACGAGCCGGTCGGCGCGGCCGAACGTCGCGATGCGATGCGGCGCGCCTTCGGGCGGCCGCTCGACCTGCATTATCGACTCGATCGCTGCGACGTCGTGGTCAGCCTCGACGACGACTTGCTGGGGCCCGGCCCGCGCCAGGTCGGTCACGCCCGCGACTGGTCGCAGCGTCACGGCGACGTCGCGCCCGGCGAAGGGCGTATGCGCATGCATATTGCCGAATGCACGCCAACGATCACCGGCGCGGTGGCGAGCACACGCCTCGCCGTTGACGCCTCGCGCATCGGTCCGCTGGCGATCGGGCTGGCCGCCAAGCTCGGCATTGCGGGCCCCGATGCCGGATTGAACGACGGCGAGCGCAATTGGGTCGATGCGGTCGCGGGCGAGCTCGACGCCCATCGTGGCCGCTCGCTGCTCGCCTGCGGTCCTTATCTTGCGGCCGACGTGCAGGCGCTGACGGCACGGATCAACGAGCAGCTCGGCAACGCAGGGAACACGTTGTGGTACAGCGATCCGATCGGCTTCATCCCCGACAATGTCGGTTCGCTCGCCAACCTGGCGCGCGATATCGAGGCCGGTGCGGTCGACACCCTGATCGTGCTCGATGCCAATCCCGCGTATGCGGCGCCGGCGGCGCTGCGCCTCGACGAGGCCCGGCTGTCGCCGGTGCGCGACAGCGTCCACATCGGATTACATCGCGACGAGACGGCGGTGCATTGTCATTGGCATTGGCCGCTCAGCCATGTGCTGGAAAGCTGGGGGGATGCGCGCTCGGCGGATGGCACGGTGAGCATCATCCAGCCCACGGTCAATCCGCTCTATGAAACGCGCAGCGGCGCGCAGATCCTGGACATGCTGCTCGGCACGATCGATCCGGCAACCGATGCCGCCGTGCGTGCGACCTGGTCGGCGAATTTCGGCGGCGATTTCGACGCGCGCTGGCATAAGGCCTTGCAGGACGGCTTCATCGACGGCACCGCTGCGGCGCCGGTCAGCGTGAGCGCCGCGGCGGTGGCGCCGCAGGTCCCAGCCGCAACGGGCGATACGCTCGACATCGTGTTCCGCCCCGATCCGACCGTCTGGGATGGGCGCTTCGCCAATATCGGCTGGCTGCAGGAACTGCCCAAGCCGCTCACCACGCTGACCTGGGATAACATCGTCGCGGTCAGCCCGAAGCTCGCCGAGCGCGAGCATCTGAGCAATGGTGATCGCGTCGAAGTCAGCGTCGGCGAGCGCAAAGTCGCCGGTCCGGTCTGGGTGATGCCGGGACAGGCGGCGCGGACACTGACATTATTCCTGGGCTACGGTCGGCGGCAGGCTGGGCGCGTCGCCGACGGCGTCGGTTACGACGCTTACGCCGTGCAGGACGCAGCCACACCATGGCAGGCCAAAGGCCGCCTGCGCAAACTCGATGGACGGCAGCTCCTTGCCGTGCGGCAACTGCACCATCGTCTCGAGGGCTTCGACCTCATCCGCGAGGTGACGGCGGCGCATCCGCGGCTGCCGCGCGGCGCGGAGGATGAGCCGAACCTCTATCCGCGCTGGGGGTCCTCGCCCAATGCCTGGGCCATGGCCATCGATCTCGACCTGTGCATCGGCTGCAACGCCTGCGTCGCCGCCTGTGTCGCCGAGAACAACATCGCCGTCGTCGGCCGCGACCAGGTGTCGCGCGGCCGCGAGATGCATTGGCTGCGCATCGACCGTTACTACAGCGGCGATATCGACGCGCCCGAGCAATTTTTCCAGCCGGTGCCCTGCATGCAGTGCGAGAAGGCGCCGTGCGAGATGGGCTGTCCGGTCAATGCGACGACGCACACGACCGATGGCATCAATGCGATGGCCTACAATCGTTGCATCGGCACGCGTACCTGTTCCAGCTACTGCCCCTACAAAGTCCGCCGTTTCAACTGGTTCGACTACCGTCCGCCGGCGGACTCATCCGTCAATGCCGCACACAATCCCGACGTCACCGTGCGTTCGCGCGGCGTCATGGAGAAGTGCACCTATTGCATCCAGCGCGTCGAGGCGGCGCAAATCACCGCCGACAAGGAGAACCGTACGATCCGCGAAGGCGAGGTCGTCACCGCCTGCCAGCAGGCCTGCCCGACGCGTGCGATCACCTTCGGCAACCTCAACGATCCGAATTCGGCGGTGAGTGGCCGCCGGCGAAGCGGCCGGCACTACGTGCTGCTCGAGGAGCTCGGCACGCGGCCGCGCACCACTTATCTGGCACGCTGGAACGACGCGCCGGACAAACGCAGCGGACCGAGCTGATGTCGAACGTCGAAGCCACCCAGCCGATCCTGCCGACGGATCAGTCGCTCGGCGACGTGACCGATCAGCTGGCGCTGATCCCGCTGCGCTTTCCCACGCGCCGCCGCTGGGCGATCGCGTTGCTCATCGCCTCGTTGCTGCTGCTCATGCTCGTCGTCTCGGCGGGCTATCTGTTCGGCCGCGGCGTTGGCATCTGGGGACTCAACATCCCGGTGAACTGGGCCTTCGCCATCCATAATTATGTGTGGTGGCTGGGCATCGGACATGCCGGCACATTGATTTCCGCGCTGTTGCTTCTGCTCGGCAGCGACTGGCGCAATTCGCTCAATCGCTTCGCCGAGACAATGACGCTGTTCGCGGTGGTCTGCGCCGGCATCTATCCGATCCTGCATCTCGGCCGGCCCTGGTACGTCTACTGGATGTTTCCTTATCCGGCGACCATGGAGGTGTGGCCGCAATACCGCAGCCCACTTGAGTGGGACATCTGGGCGGTCTCGACCTATCTCACGGTCTCGGTGATCTTCTGGTACACCGGCCTCATTCCCGATCTTGCGGCGGCGCGCGACCGTGCGCGGCGGCGCGGCTGGCAGGTGTTCTTCGGTGTGCTTGCGCTCGGCTGGCGCGGCTCGGCGCGGCACTGGTTCCGCTGGTCGCACTGCTATCGGATGCTGGCGGCAATCGCGGTGCCGCTGGTCGTCTCGGTGCACAGCGAAGTGTCGCTGCTTTTCGCCGCCGGACAGATCCCCGGCTGGCATTCGACGATCTTCCCGCCGTATTTCGTACTCGGCGCCGCGTTCTCCGGCTTCGCCGTCGTGTCGATGATCGCGGTGGCTTTGCGCTCGCTGTTCAGCCTGGAGAATCTGGTCACCACCGAGCACCTCGACATCCTCGGTAAGGTGCTGCTCGCGACCGGACTGATGACCGGCTACGGCTACGTGTTCGAAATCTTCGACGCGCTCTATTCCGGCAATGCGCACGAGCTGCAGACGCTCGCCGACCGGCTCGTCGGTGCCTATGCCTGGACCTATTGGGGCGCCGTGTTCTTCAACTTCGTGATCCTGCAATTCCTCTGGTGGCGCCCGGTGCGTTGCACGCCGTGGATGCTGTTCCTGGTGTCGACATCGGTCGCCATCGGCATGTGGCTCGAGCGCTACATGATCCTGGTGACCAGCCTCTATCGCGATTTCCTGGTCTCCTCCTGGAATGCGTACACGCCGACCTTCTGGGACTGGTCGACCTATATCGGCACCATCGGCCTTTTCCTGGTGCCATTTCTCCTGTTGATCCGCTTGCTGCCGGTGATTTCGATCTTCGAAACCAAGGAGGTGCTGCTGCGCGAGCAGGAGCACGGCGGCCGTGGCTGAGGCACCACTGTTTGCATTACTCGCCGAATTCGAAACGCCGAAGGCGCTGGTCGATGCGGCGCGCCGCGCGCGTAGCGATGGCTATCGCGACGTCGATGCGTTCACGCCGTTTCCCGTCGAGGAGCTCAAGCGCCCGCTGCGCTTCTGCGACCGCCGCGTGCTCTGGCTCGGGCTTATCGGCGGGATTTTCGGCGCGGCGGCGGCGCTGTTCATGCAGATCTCCGGCAACTATGACTATCCGCTCAATGTCGGCGGCCGTCCGCTCTATCCTTGGCCGGCTTTCGGCGTCATCACTTTCGAACTGACCGTCTTGTTCAGCGTGCTGTTTCCGACGATCGGAATGCTCGCCCTCAACCGACTGCCGCGGCTGTCATACCCGACTTTCGCGGCGCCGCGCATTCATCTTGCCAGCCGCGACCGCTTCTTCCTCTGCATCCACGCGGCGGATCCTCGCTTCGATGCGGACCGAACGCACCGTTTTCTCGCTGATCTTGGCGCAGCTTCGGTCGAGGAGGTGCACGCATGAAGCGTCTTCTTGTCGTCTTTATGCTCGGTGTCCTTGCCGCCGGCTGCGACAAGATGGATTCGCAGCCCAAATACACGGAGTACAAGCCGGCGCCGCTGTTTCGTGACAACCGCACCCTGCAGGAGCCGCCGCAAGGCACCGTCGCCCGCGATGATGCGCCCGCCCAGGCGACGTCGCGGCCGCCGCTCACCAAAGCCTTGCTGGCGCGCGGCCGCGAACGCTTCGACATCTTCTGCGCGCCCTGTCACAGCCGCACCGGTGATGGTCACGGCATGCTGGTGTCGCGCGGCATGCCGCAGCCGCCGGACTATGCCGACGAGCGGTTGCGCGCGGCGCCCGATCAGCATTTTTACGACGTGATCAGCAAGGGCTATGGCGTGATGTACTCCTATGCCTCGCGCATTCCCGAAGCCGACCGCTGGGCCATCGTCGCCTATATCCGCGCGCTGCAGTTGAGCCGGCACGCGGTCCTCGACGACGTTCCGCAAGCTGAGCGCGCACATCTGACCGGCGGCGGTGGCGGATGAACCGGATCATCCGCATCGTGCTCGTTGCCTCCGTGGCCGGATTGTGCGGCATCGCGCTCGGCGCCGTGATGGCGCCGCGTGTCACCTTGGCGAGCTACCTCGCTGCGATCGCCGCCGTGGCGTCACTTCCGCTTGGCGCACTGGTGGTGCTGATGACGACTTACCTGGTGCCCGGGCGCTGGGTCGAGCTGCTGCATGTGCCGTTGACCGGCGCGGCCTTGAGCGTGCCGGTGGCCGGGCTCCTCTTCGTGCCGCTGCTGATCGGCGCCCCGTGGCTCTACTCCTGGGCCTATGAGCGCGAGACGCTCGGCGCCTTCAAGGCGATCTATCTGACCAGCGGCTTCTTCGCCATCCGCACCGTCATCTACTTCGTGATCTGGACCGCGCTCGCATTGTGGGCGCAGCGGGCCTGGGGCGATCTGCCGCGGATGAAGCGCATGGCGTCGATCGGGTTGATCGTCTGGAGCCTGACCGTCTCCTTTGCCGGCATCGACTGGCTGGAGTCTCTCGACCCGCACTTCCACTCCTCGATCTACGGCCTGCTCTATCTCGGCTTCGTGATGCTCACGGGGGTTGCCTTTGCTGTCCTCTTTGCCGCGCTCATCGTTGCGCGTCGCGTGGAGCGCGCGGGCTATGGCGGCTTCCTGCTGTCGCTGCTGCTGCTCTGGGCCTATCTGCACGCGATGCAGTACATCGTCATCTGGGCCGGCGACATCCCCGAAGAGGTGGTCTGGTATCAGCGGCGCGGGGAGGGCGGCTGGGGCATCGTCACCATCGCGCTGTTCATGCTGCAGTTCGTGGTACCGTTCTTTGCGCTCCTCTCCGAACGCGTGCGTGGCGGCCGCAACACGCTCGTGTTCTTTTGTGCGCTGACCTTGCTGATGCGGGTCGTTGAAGCCGAGTGGCTCGCGCTGCCGGATGCACATGTGGCGAGCGCCTGGCTCATCGTGAGCATCCCAGCGACGCTGCTGGTCGCGGGCGCGGCCTGGTTCGTCGCCTTCAACGTTCTGCTGCTTCGGGAGCAGCAAGCTGTCGCGCCGTCGGGCGCCGCGGCCATAGGATCATGAGCAGGATCGCACCCCCGAGCACCAGCACCGTGCCCGCGCCGAGCAGCATCAAGGCGCGTCCGATCGAGACATTGTAGACGCCGGCCGCGGGATCGAAGCCATAGCAGAGAAGCCGCACCCGGTCGGTAAAGGTCCCGGCGCGGCCATTGCCGGCCTCGACCAAAGCCAGCTGCAAGTCATTGGCGGAGAAAGCCAGCGCCGAGAGGACCCGCGACAGCGCGCCATCTTGCTTCAGCACGAACACCGCCGCCGGATGCGCGAACTGATCAGCATTGCTGTCATAGACGTAACGATAACCGAGCGCGGCGGTCAGCCGCTGCACGGTCGCGGCATCGCCGGTCAGAAACGTGGTCGCCGCCGCAAGCCGCGGATCGGCAACCTGCGCCGCCTTCATCGCGCGCGCGTCGGCGATGCTGTCCTTGGGGTCGAGGCCGACCACGATGAGCCCATAGTCGCGCCCCGGCCGCAGCGTCGCACGTTGCAGCGCGCCGGCGGCAAACGCGATCGTCGGGCCGCACAGGGTATGGCAGGTGTAATCGGCGAAAATCAGCGCCGTGCCCGGGTGCTGCGCGATGAGATCGCGCAGCGTCACGGCTCTCGCGTCTTCGGTCTTGAATTGCGTGTCGAGCGGGGCGCTGGCCCGCGCCGGCGGCTCGACGCCGACCGCGTTGAGATCGCGTTTGGTCAAGGCAGCCGAAGCCTCACCGCAGCCGAAGATCAGCGCAAGCAAGCCGGCGATCAGGGCTCTAATAGCGATTGAACGCCGCAAGACGGCCTCGCACCATGAATCCCGCTTGATCGCAACGGCCGGATGCACCGCCGGGTTCCGCTGCGTCGGCTCACATACATAGACACACGGATGATGCGACGATTGCGCCGCGCGAATGCCGGAACGCCGCTCTTCATCGTGGCGTTAATCGCAAGTCATTCATCCAGCGTCCTCCGGCGCCATGTCGCAACTGACCCGTCGTAGTTTGCTTGCCTCCACCGCGGTCGCGTTGTGCATCGCGCCCGCACTCGTGCGCGCTGCGATCATCAGAGGCGGAATGCCCTGGACGCCGGGCGTCGCCGATCCGCCGCAGCAGGTGCGGCCGGGGCCCTGGCACTATTTCACCGCCGATGAAGGCGCGACGATCGAAGCGATGGTCGATCGCCTGATCCCCGCCGACGCCGACACGCCGGGCGGCAAGGATGTCGGCTGTGCCGTCTATATCGATCGCCAGCTCGCCGGTCCTTATGGCCGTCGCGGCGGCTATTACATGGCAGGGCCGTTCAAACACGGTACCAAGCAGCAGGGCGTGCAATCGGCGACGACACCGGCGGCGCTCTACCGCAAGGGGCTGGCGGCGCTCGACGCGCATTGCCGCAAGGTGTTCGGTGGCAAGCGCTTTGTCGACCTCGCCGATGCCGACAAGGACGATCTGCTCGCCGGCATCGAGCACGACAAGGTCAAGCTCGAGGGCGCCGACGGCCACACCTTCTTCGAGCAGCTGATCAAGGACACGCAGCAGGGCTTCTTCGCCGACCCCATCTATGGCGCCAACAAGGACATGGCGGCGTGGAGGATGATCGGCTTTCCCGGCGCGCGCTACGACTATCGCGACTGGGTCGAGCGCCACAACGAGCATTTCCCGCTGCCGCCCGTGAGCATCAGTCAGCATCCGAGCTGGTCGCAATAATCCGATCGGCTTGGCCGGTCCGCAATGAGTGGTCTGTCATGGCGCGAAAAATGCCGGCCAAGGATGTGGTGATCGTCGGTCTCGGCTGGACCGGATCGATCCTGGCCTCGGAGCTTTGCGAGGAAGGGCTCGATGTCGTTGCCATCGAGCGCGGGCCCTGGCGCGACACGGCAACCGACTTCCCCATTTCCTATGCGCAGGACGAGCTGCGCTATCGCATCCGCCACGAGCTGTTCCTGCGGCCGGAGCAGATGTCGCTCACCTTCCGCAACAACACCAACGAGACGGCGCTGCCGGTGCGCAATTTCGGCGCTTTCATGCTCGGCAATGGCGTCGGCGGCGGCGGCCTGCACTGGAACGCGGAAACCTGGCGCTTCCTGCCGACCGACTTTGTCGCGCGCACGCATCTCACGCAACGCTACGGCGCGAATTTCTTGCCCGAGGACATGACCATCCAGGACTGGGGTGTCACCTTCGACGAGCTTGAGCCGCATTACGACTATTTTGAATACCTCTGCGGCACCGCGGGCACCGCCGGCAACATCAGGGGCACGATCCACGACGGCGGCAATCCGTTCGAGGGGCCGCGCTCGCGGCCCTATCCGACGCCGGCGCAGCGGCAGCCATTCAGCCATACGCTGTTCGCCAAGGCGGCGAAGGAGCTCGGCTACAAGCCGTTTCCGCAACCGTCCGGGAACATGTCGCAGGCCTATACCAATCCGCTCGGCGTGACGCTCGCCCCCTGCACCTATTGCGGCTATTGCGAATGGTTCGGCTGCGCCAACTACTCCAAGGCCTCGCCGCAGACCACGATCATGCCGGCACTGCTGCGCAAGCCGAATTTCGAGGCGCGCACCGAATGCGAGGTGCTGCGCGTCAATCTCGACAGCACCGGCAAGCGCGCGACCGGCGTCACTTATGTCGACACCACCGGCAGCGAGATCGAGCAGCCGGCCGACCTCGTGCTGCTCTGCGCGTTCCAGCTGTTCAACGTCCAGCTGCTCCTCCTCTCCGGCATCGGCAAGCCGTACGATCCGGCGACCGGGCAGGGGCAGATCGGGCGCAACTTCTCGCACCAGACCATGTCGGGTGCGGTCGCCTTCTTCGACAAGGACAAGTTCAACTTCAATCCGTTCATCGCCTCTGGCGCGATCGGCATGTGTATCGACGAGTACAACGGCGACAATTTCGACCACGGGCCGCACGGCTTCGTCGGCGGCGGCTATCTCGGCCAGGTGCAGACCAACGGCAGGCCGATCGAATCGACGCCGGTGCCGCCCGGCACGCCGAATTGGGGCGCCAAGTGGAAGCAGGCGGTGCGCGACAATTATCTCAGCTCCATGGTGGCGACCTCCGGCGTGCACGGCTCCTGCTACACCTATCGCGACAAATATCTCGACCTCGATCCGACCTACAAAGATCGCTTCGGCCGTCCGCTCGTGCGCATGACCATGGATTTCCATGACAACGAGCTGAAGATGAGCGCGTATCTCACCGACAAGTTTGCCGAGATCATCAAGGCGATGGGCGCCAAGCAGGTGGTCAAGCACGTGCGCAAGGGACCCTACGACATCACCCAATATCAGACCTCACATCTGTGCGGCGGTGCCATCATGGGCAGCGATCCCGCATCGAGCGCCCTCAACCGCTATCTGCAGAGCTGGGACGTGCCGAACCTGTTCGTGCAGGGCGCGACCGCATTTCCGCAGAACGCCGGCTACAACCCGACCGGGACTGTCGGCGCGCTTGCACACTGGTCCGCGACCGCGATCCGCACGCAATATCTGAAAAATCCGGGACCGCTCGTGCATGCGTAACGCGCCCGCCATCATTCTCCTTGCGCTCGCCGGCAGCGCGCTGTCGCTGGCGCCGGTGGCGTTCGGCGCCGGACGCAGCACCGACTCGCAGGATTTCGGTCAGATCGAGCGTGGTCACTATTTGACCATCGTGGGCAGCTGCATGACTTGCCATACGGTGCCGGGTGGCCGCGAATACGCGGGCGGGCGTCCGATCGAGACGCCGTTCGGCCTTATCGTCTCGCCGAACATCACGCCCGATCCCGACAGCGGCATCGGCGCCTGGACCGACGACGAGTTCATCAGCGCACTGACCAAGGGCAGGGGACGCCACGGCACTTATCTCTATCCGGCCATGCCCTATCCCTACATGACCAAGACCACGCGCGAGGACGCGCTGGCGATCCGTGCCTACCTCAAAACGCTTCCTGCCGTGCGCAACGAGGTCAAATCCAACCAACTGCCGTTCCCCTTCAATATCCGTCTCGGCATGGCGGCGTGGGACGCGCTGTTCTTCAAGCCCGGTGCTTTCAAGCCGGTCGACGGCAAGAGTCCGGAATGGAATCGCGGCGCCTATCTCGCCGAAGGGCTGATGCATTGCGGCGCCTGCCATACGCCGAAGAATGTGCTCGGCGGCGACAAGACCAGCGAGAAGCTGCGCGGTTATGCGCTGCAGGGTTGGTTCGCCCCAAACATCACCAATGACGATCGCAAAGGTCTCGGCAAATGGTCGGTCGACGACATCGTCAGCTATCTGAAGACCGGCCACAATCGCGCCAGCGCCGCGACCGGGCTGATGTCGGAAGTGGTGTCAATTGCCTCCTCGAAGATGAGCGATGCCGATCTCAAGGCCATCGCCGTCTATCTCAAGGATCAGCCCGGCGCCAATGCAAGCACGCCCGCTTCGCCCGACGCCAAGGTGATGACCATGGGCGGCAAGATCTACGCCGACGAATGCTCGGGCTGTCACACACCGGACGGCAAGGGCGTGTCGCAGATGATCCCCTCGCTCAACAGCTCGGCGGCGGTGCAGTCCGACGATCCGACCTCGCTGCTGCGCGTGGTGCTGCGTGGCGCGCGCAGCGTCGGCACCGACAAGGTGCCGACCGCGGCGGCGATGCCGGCATTCGGCTGGCTGCTCACCGATGAGCAGGTCGCGGCGGTGGTCACCTATGTGCGCAACAGCTGGGGCAACAAGGCAGCGCCGGTCAGTGCCCACGACGTCGGCAAGGCGCGCGACAGCTTCGCGCAGCGCAAGGATTAACAGCTTCGGGCGCTGAGCGACCACGCCCGCCGCTTTTCTACGCGTCGTGCTTGTTGTTGTGCCTGCCCTTGCCGATGCGACGCGTCCGCTGCTTTTTGGGCTCTTCCTCTTCGATCACCTTCTCGGGCTCCGGGTCTTTCAGGTCCCATGGCACCAGCGTGACCACCAGGCTGTGGCCGCCATCGCGCAGCAGGCGGGCGCGCAGACGCCGCTCGCGGTGAGCATGCATAAAGTATCCCCACCAGTGGCCCTCGACCAGTTCCGGGAGGACGACGGTGATGATCCGATGCGGGAATTCGCGGCGCGCCTCGTCAATGACGCGCAGCAGTGGCGCGGTCAGGCTGCGGAATTCGGACGGCATGCAGTGCAGTCGCGGGGCTTTGACGCCCTTTTGGCTTGCCGGCTCCTCGACCAGCCGGTGCCAGTTCTTCTGCAACGCAAGCTGTGGATCTTTCGCGTTCGGCCCTTCGAGCGCCGAAAAGTGCAGCGCTGTGACATCCGGTGACACGCGCATGGCGTATTCAATGGCCTTGCGGGCGAGCCGATCCCATCGCTGGATCGGCACCAGCACCACCGGTGGATGGCGATGGTGCAGGGCGATGGCCTCCTTGCTGCCGCGCAGGATGTTGCGCTCGATGCGCTTGTTGTAGCGGTGGCATGCTTGCAGCAGGAAAACCGTCAGCGGGACGATGAGCACGGTGATCCACGCGCCCTCGGTGAACTTGGCAACCAGAATGACCGCGAGCGCGATGCCGGTGGCAACCGCGCCGACGCCGTTGATCGTGAGCTTCATCGAATGCGAGCGGCCGTCTGCTTTCCCCGACTTCCGCCCGCGCGCGCGCCACCAGTGCACCGCCATCCCGGTTTGCGAAAGTGTGAACGCCAGGAAGGCGCCTACGGCATAGAGCGGGATCAGCCGATCGGTGATGCCCTGGAACGCAATGAGCAATGCCGCGGCGCCTGCTGCAAGAAACAAAATTCCAACCGAATAGACGAGGCGTCTCCCCGGCACGGTGAAGGGCCCGGGCAGATATCCGTCCTGGGCCACCAGATGGCTGAGCCGGGGGAAATCAACGAAGGCCGTGTTGGCGGAAAGGCACAGGACGGCGAGCACGCAGCCGATCACCACGTAATAGAACCAGCCGCGTCCGTACACCGCGGCAACGAGCTGCGACAACACGCTTTGATAATTGTCCTTGGTCTGGTCCATGGCTGTCACGCCATAACCCTGCGCCAGATGCGCGATGCCGAGCAGCAACAAGCTCAGGATGATCACGATTGTCGCCAGCGTGGCGCGGGCATGACGAACGGGCGGGTCGCGAAAGGCCCCGACGCCGTTGCTGACCGCTTCCACGCCCGTCATCGCGGTGCAGCCACTGGCGAAGGCGCGCAAGATCAGCCAGATCGAGAGCGCTTCCGTGGCCGCTGGCATTTTCGGTGGCGCCACGACCGGCTGCGGGTGCCCGCCGGCCTGCAGCATCTGGTAGGTGCCCCAGAGCAGGACGATGGCAAGTCCGAGCACGAAGCCGTAGGTCGGCAATGCCCAGGCCAGTCCGGACTCGCGCGTGCCCCGCAGATTGGCCAGCGTGATGACCACGAGGATGCCGAGACAGAGCCACAGCGTGTAAGCGTGCAGTGTTGGCACCGCGGAGGTCAGCGCGCCGACGCCGGCCGAAATGCCGACCGCGACGGTGAGAAGGTAATCGACCATCAGTGCCGAGGCGGCGAGCAGGCCGGGCAGGGCGCCGAGATTATGCCGGGCGACCACATAGGAGCCGCCGTTGTTGGGATAGGCCTGGATGGTCTGCCAATAGGAGGCAAACAGGATGATCAGCAACGCGACGATGGTTGCGTTGATCGCTTCGATTTGAGCGAGACCGGCGGCCGCGCTCGCGCCCAGGATGGCCAGCGCCGCCTCCGGCCCGTAGGCAGCCGAAGAGAGCGCATCGAGCCCCATGGCCGGAATGCCGGCAGCAACACGAAGCTTGCGCCCACTGGCTTCGCGGTTGCCGACGGGTCGTCCGACGAAAAAGTCAGTGAGAGAGAGCGACATGGGCCTGGGCTCCGGAGCTCAGAACCACGCGCGGGAGCTCATGGTGGTAAATTCCCAACGACCGCTATTGTTCTTGCCTGTGCCCGCCGCGGCGTCCTGATTGTGCTTCGGTGCCGTCGCTCGGCCGGCGTGACACGTCGATATTCCCGGCCACAGCACGCAGGGCGCTTGAGTCGGTGAGCAGACAGACGGCTTGCGCAAAGTTGCTTAAGCCTGAACCTCTGCGACGTGTCTGTGCATGAGGCCGTTGCCGTCGTGCCCGGAAGCAGGGCCGCAGCACATGTCTGTCCTGACTGCGAGGGCGCTTTGGCGATCTATAGGTTGCTTCAAGGTTCGGCATTTGATCCCGATCAGGTCAAGCTGATGACCGACGCTTATGAGATGACGCTGAAGGCGCTGCGCCTCCAGGACCGCTCCGATCCTGTGACCCAGATCATCGCGAAGAAGATCATCGATATTGCGCAGACCAATGAACGCGACCCGTCACGCATCAGCACGCTCGCGATCATCGAGCTTGGCATAGCACCGTGAGAAAAGCCCCGGCCACGTTTGGCTGGAACGCGGCCGGGGAGTTAGTCGACAGGATACAAGGCTTGGATGTCTTGCACCGTGAGCGCGGCCGCGTTCACGACGAAGTCGCCGCACACATGCGCGACGACTGTCAGTGCCGCCCACAGCAGGAACGCAGCACCGACGACTACCTGCTTGCGATCGACAATGACCCGGGCTGCACGCACGCAAATACTCTAGCCGCCGAGACGGTCTCCGGCTTCACCGCGCGGCGTCCGGCCCACCGGTTTTCCGATCCGAGATGCCAAGAGATTTCTGAAACTTGCGTCGGGGAGCGGGCGTGCGCGGCGTCAGCCGGGGAACCTTGCCGACGTACGGAACCTTCGCCGCTATGCGGGCCTTTTTTGCGCCTATGTCCTGCAGCGAACGGACGGCGGGTGCGTGCGCCGCTAGCCTGAAAGCACTAAAGATGCCCCCGCAAGCGCTTCGCCCCGGTGCCTCGATCCTTTCGGATCAACCCCTCCAAACGGCGCCGGGGCGCTTTCTTTTGCCGGCAAAGGATGGGCGGGGGCTTTATCGCACCTCGGCATCGCTCGTTTGCGGCGCGTCCAGCTTCGCCACCACCGCCTCAAGCAACTGCGCGGCGTCTTTCGCGGAATCCTCGAGCAGATACCGGTAGTATTCGCGCAAACGTCGCGTCACCAGCCTTCGACGATCTCGATCGGTGTTCGCAGGGGCATTCATCTATCCAAAAGCCGCAACACACTTTGATCGTTCCGTGGCGAGCGCCTGATCGCCGCCGATGCCTGAGAGCACGTCAAATGACATAGCGGCTGTCTGTCGTAGGTGCACCGCGATCGCATTAGGTCGGATTTGGAACGTTTCCGCTGCACCGAAGTTTTCCGCGCGGCATTCATGCCAGAGGAGAACGGAAATGAGGAAGATCATTGTCGCGGCAATGCTCGCCGCGTTCGTCACGCCTGCCGTCGCGGCTGAGTTCTATGTCGTGCAGGACGCCAAGACGAAGAAGTGCACCGTCGTCGACAAGAAGCCGACCACGACCGAGACCACGGTCGTCGGCAATGGCACGGTCTACAAGACGCGCGAAGAGGCGACCACCGGCATGAAGTCGGTCAAGGTCTGCACCTCCAACTGATCGCATGCGGATCGCGGTCGTTTGGAGCGGCGCGCGATCCGGATCTTGATGGTCATCGAAGGCGGCCGGCGAGGACAGCCGGCCGCCTCATATTTTGCGCGCGGCCGGTCACGGCTGTCCGGTGCCGCCAGCGGCGCCGTAGACCTGGCCGGTCGTAAAGCTCGCATCGTCGGCGGCGAGCTGCACATAGATCGAGGCGAGCTCGGCCGGTTGTCCGGGACGGCCCAAGGCGGTCATGCCGCCGAACTTCTGCAGCTTCTCCTGCGAGGCGCCGCCGGAGACCTGCAGCGGCGTCCAGATCGGACCCGGCGCAACGCCGTTGACGCGGATGCCTTTCTCGCCGAGTTGCTTCGCCAGCGACTTCACGTAATTCATCGTCGCCGCTTTGGTCTGCGAATAATCGTAGAGATCGGGGCTCGGATCGTAGGCGACCTCGGAGGTGGTGGCGATGATCGACGCGCCGGGCTTGAGATGCGCCAGCGCCGCCTTGATCATCCAGAACGGCGCATAGATGTTGGTCTTCATCGTCGCGTCGAAATCCTCGTCCGAAATCTCGAGGATCGATGCGTGCGCCTGCTGCCGGGCGGCATTGAGCACCAGGATGTCGAGGCCCCCGAGGCCCTCGGCCGCGTCGGTGACGAGCTTGCGGCAGAAGGTCTGGTCGCGCAGGTCGCCAGGCAGCGCCAGCGCCTTGCGCTTTTCGGCTTTGATCAGCGCGATCACCTCCTGCGCATCGGGCTCTTCCGTCGGAAAATAGTTGATGGCGACGTCGGCGCCCTCGCGGGCGAAAGCGATCGCCGCAGCGCGTCCCATGCCGGAGTCGCCGCCGGTGATCAGCGCCTTGCGTCCGGTGAGCTTGCCGGCGCCGCGATAGGTCTTCTCGCCATGATCGGGCGGCGGCTGCATGTCTTTCGCCAGGCCCGGCCATGGCTGCGACTGCTTGGCGAAGGGTGGCTTCGGGTAACGGGTCTTCGGGTCTTCGAGCGTTGGCATCTTCACTGACCTCCAACAAATTCGCGAACGCGCGCATGCGTGGCGTCGTGTCACCAACGCGCGTGTTTTGCCGCGGTTCGCAAGGCGCCGCGCATCGGAATGTCGTCAGTCGAACGTATCCGGCGGAACGTTTCGCGCGTGCATCTCATTGGACGTGGAAGCCCCCATGCCTTTGCAAGGAGTTCACGATGTCCATCATGGAAGTCGTCCGCATCGAGCAATTCGGCGCACCCAATGTCATCAAGTTCCAGAAATTGCCTGTCCCCGAGCCGGGTGAGCGGGAGCTTCTCCTGCGCATCGAAGCGGCGAGCATCAATCCGGTGGACTACAAGATCCGCGCCGGCAAATATCCGCCGGTCAAATCCGACAAGCTTCCCTATGTGCTCGGCCGCGACGTCTCCGGCGTCGTCGAGACTTGCGGCGACGGCATTGCCGGGTGGAAGCCGGGCGATGAAATCTACGCGATGCTCGGCATCGACCGCGGCGGCTTTGCCCAGCATGTCATCGTCAAGGTGGCTGAGGCCGCCGCCAAGCCAAAGACCATCGACCACGTCGCCGCCGCGGCCGTGCCGCTCGCCGGTCTCACGGCGTGGCAGGGCCTGTTCCGCTATGGCGGGCTCGCCGCCGCACAACGTGTGCTGATCCACGGCGGCTCTGGTGGGGTCGGCCATTTCGCGATCCAATTCGCCAAAGCCAGGGGCGCGCACGTCATCACCACGGTCTCGGAGAAACACGTTGGTTTCGTCAAAGCGATCGGCGCCGATGAAGTGATCGATTACAAGAAGCAGAGGTTCGAGGACGTCGTGCGCGACGTCGACATGGTGTTCGATCTGATCGCCGGCGAGACGCAAGAACGCTCCTTCGGCGTGCTCAAGAAGGGCGGCATCCTGGTCTCGACCTTGAGCGAGCCGTCGCAGGACAAAGCGCGCCAGCTCGGCGTTCGCGCCACGCGATACACCGTGCAGGAAAATGGCGCCGAACTCGGCGAAAACGCGGCGCTGATCGACGCCGGCAAGGTCAAGCCGAAGGTAAGCAAAACCTTCGCATTCCGCGACGCCACGGCGGCTCAGGAGTTTGTCGAGAAAGGGCATGTCGAGGGCAAGGTGGTGCTCAAGGTCGCTGCGTGACCTCACGGTCCGGCCTATCCGAGGGCATCGCTCGTTTGGTCGGGGAGCTGACACGGACCGTCGCGTGGCGGAAACCGCGGCGCGGTGCTTGGCGTTGTCGTCGAGGATCAATTGTCTTGCGTGGATTTCCCGATGACCAATCTCGCGAAGCTGCCGACCTGGGCCGACAAGTCCTGCATCAACGCCATCGTCGAGACGCCGCGTGGCAGTCGCGCCAAGCTGGAATTCGATCCGGCGCTGCGCGTGTTCACGCTGTCCAAGCCGCTGCTGGCCGGCCTGACCTACCCGTACGACTGGGGATTCATTCCCTCGACCAAGGCGCCTGACGGCGATCCGCTCGACGTGCTCATCATCCATGATGCCGCGACCTTTCCGGGCCTGGTGCTGCGCTGTCAGCCGATCGGCATTCTCGAGGTGATGCAAACGAGCAACAAGAAGAAAAAGCGTAACGACCGTCTGTTCGCGGTGCCGCAGAAATCGCCGTTCGAGGCCGATCTGACCGATATCCGCAAGCTTCCCAGGCGTGCCGCCGAGGAGCTGGAAAAGTTTTTCGCTGCGACCGATGCCATGGAAGACAAGGAGCTTGAGTTTCTCGGCTGGCATGGGCCGTCGCGCGCGGCGAAGACCATCAATCAGTGTGCGCGCTGATGCAGTCGCAGAAGCGGACGGAGGAGAGCATGCGCAGGGCCGGTGTTCGCTTTCCCACCAGGGTCGTCGCCAGCGTGGTTGGCCTTTTGACGCTCGCCTGGATGGCGACGCTCTCGCTGCTGCTCATGCTGCCGCGTTTCTGAAGTGGCAAAAATCGCGGGGTGAGAAAACTGGAGGCAACGCATGGCGAAGCGGAAGAAGAGACGCAAGTACTCCCGCAGCTCGCACTCGGACGTGAAGAGCGAGATGCATCGCTACAAGCGCGGCAAGGCGAAGAGCGGCCGCGGCGGCAAAGGCGGCAAGGTGAAGAGCCGCAAGCAGGCGATCGCGATCGGGCTCTCCAAGGCGCGCAAGAAAGGCAAGAAGGTCCCGAAAAAACGAAAAAGCTGATGCGCAGGCCCGCCGCCGGCAGCCGCCGTGTCCTGATCGGCACCTCCGGCTGGAGCTATCAATCCTGGCGCGGGCCGTTCTTTCCCGACGATCTCAAGAGCGCCGCCCACCTGGCGTTCTACGCAACGCACTTTCCGACGACCGAGCTCAACGGCGTGTTTTATCGCACGCCGACCGAGGAGGCGGTGAAGGGGTGGCGCCAAGGCACGCCGGACGATTTCATCTTCGCCTGGAAGGCATCGAAGTTCATCACCCATTGGAAGCGGTTGACCGAGAAATGCGCCAACAGCCTCGAGCTTCTGGAGTCGCGGCTGCGGCTCCTTGGTCCCAAGGCCGGCCCGATCCTGTTCCAGCTGCCACCGCAATTCCGAAAAGATCGGGAGCGGCTCGCCAGCTTCATTCGCATGCTCAACCGCAAGCGCCGTTACGCCTTCGAGTTCCGCCATCCCAGCTGGTACGAGGACGACGTGCTCGATCTCCTGCGCGACAGCGATATCGCGCTGTGCATTTCCGACCATCACGACGCGCCGTCGCCCTGGGTGGCCACGGCGCGGCACGTCTATATTCGCGGTCATGGACCGAGCGGCCGTTATCACAGCCACTATCCGGATCGGGCGCTGCGTGACTGGAAGCGCATGATCGCGCGCTGGCGCCGGTCGCACGCGCCGGTCTATGTCTATTTCGATAACGACCAGAAAAGTGCGGCGCCGAAGGACGCGCAGCGCCTCATCAAGACGATCGCTGGTCGATCGCGACGTCGCTGACGCTCAGGCGACGGCTGTCGCCGCCGGCACCGGCGCGGCCTGTGTCGGATAAAGCTCTTTCGAGTAACGCAGCATGCGGCCGTAGCATTCGCAGGCGCCATGCTCAAGCGGCGCCCGGTTGAGCACGCGGATCTTGCCGCGCCGGCAGCGGATCGCTTCGAGCGATTGCAGGCGGCTCGCGATCAAGGTCACCGTCGTGCGCTGCAGGCCGAGCATCTCAGACAGACATTCCTGCGTCACCGGGATGACGTCGTCGTCGCAGCGATCCTGCAGGTCGAGCAACCAGCGGCAGATGCGGGCTTCCGCGGTGTGCGTCGCGTTGCACGCCGCCGTCTGTTGCGCCTGCGCCAGCAGCGAGGCGGTGCTGCGCGCGATATGCTCGGCCAGCACCGGGCTTTGCTTGAGCGCATCGGCAAACCTCACCATCGGTAGCGCCTGGGCGGTACCCGGCACGCGCACGACGGCGTCGTTCAAGGCCTGCGGCAGCGACGCGCTCGCCGCGCCCACCACGCCCTCGCGTCCGATCACGGCCGTTTCCACAGCGATACCGCTCGAGACGGTTACCTGGATCGAGACGACGCCGCTCAGCGGAAACACGATCTGCTCGACCGGTTTGCCGGCCTGCAGCAGCCGGTCGCCCTGGTTGAGCTCGATGGATGTCAAATGAGGCGCAAGCGTCATCGCCATCTCTGCAGGCAAATTGGCGAGCACGCGGTTTGTTGACAATCGTTGATCCATTCGGCGGCCTTTCATAAGTCACGCTGCACAAGGCCGGCTAACTGCCGGACGAAGGTTCTTGCTGCTCGATCTCCACCACGAGTTCTTGTGTCCGTTGGCAATGGACGCATTCGAAGGTGCGCCTGTCGTAACCGGGCTTGTCCGGCTCGACTCGCGCCAGCCACATGATCCAGCCACAATGGCTGCAGGTCGGTCGATCGATCTTGCGGTGCGGCCACGTATCGGCCGGATGAAAAGTTGGCATTTGAGGCCCCCCACCCATCGAAACGTCCTTGTGTGAAATTGCCGACGTTAAGACTGCTCAGCATTTACCGCTGCCGTCTGTTCGGCTCCCGACTCAAGGTCGCACCTGCCGCTTGTTGAATATGCTGGAAATAAACCGGGAACACGCGATCGTGTTGGCTCAGGATCGGATGAGCGGCCGGTGGCTCGCCAGCCGGACCGACGGCCAATAGGTCTCGTCAAGCCGGCGGCAGCATTCGCAGGCCGCTGCCTTGAGCCGCTCCGGGTCGCAAATGCTGATCTTGCCGCGCCGATAGTCGATGGCGCCTGCATTGTGCATCGCCTGGGCAATGAAACTCACAGTGGTCCGGCGGATGCCGAGCAACCCGGCGATTTGTTCCTGCGTCAGCGGCAGCGGCAGCGGCAGCGGCAGCGGGCTCGCTTGCATTGCCTGATGGCAGTGCCATAGCCAGCGGCAAAAGCGTTGGTCGCCGGTATGCAATGCGGTGCAGGCGACAAGCTGCTGCGCTTGCAGCAGGATCCAATCGCGGGCGAAGCCGACGAGCCTGCCGATCTCCTCATTCGCCGCAGCGGCTGCGAGCAGCCGGTTGGTCGCGATCCGGGAGAACTGCCCGCCGATCTGCACCTGACCGACAGTTAGCGCCTCGGTCGGATCGACTTGCAGCAGCGATCCGGCGACGGCCTGCTGGCCAGCGCTGCCGACTTCGATGGCGCTGCCGTCGCGCATCGGCATGAGGATGGAGACGAAGCCTGACAGCGGGAAATAGACGTGTTGGGCCGGCTCGTCCTCGTTCCACAACACCGCGCCGAGGGGCAGCGTCACTTCGCTGAGCTGAGGCTCGAGCAACGCCAAGGCAGGTCGCGAGAGCGCTGCAAGACAGCCATTGCGGGCGAGGCCAACGTCCTCGGTGACTGTATGCTCGCGAATGGGACTCATGGACGTAACGCCTTTGGCATCGGCAACAACGGCGTGTTCATCTCGGCCACCAGCCGCTCGATGCGGGCGAAGGATGCGCGAACCTCCCCGAGCGAAGCTTTCACATCCACAACGGCATCGTTTAAGGCCGCGTTATAACGCGAAATAAACCTGATGGTTTCGCGGGTCTGCGGTCCAACCTCGTCGAGGGATTGATCGACCTCGGCGAATAAGACCTCGCCGCGCGGCAGCAGATAGTCGTCGCGGACCTCGATCCGCCACGCGCGCGACGACAAAGTACGATTGCGCATGAGCTCCCGCGCGATGTCGATCGCGTGGCGTTGCGCCTCCTGCAGATCGTGGAACTCGAGACCTTCGCGGTCGGGGATTTTGTCGCGCCCGGCTTTGAGGACAAAGTAAAAGAGCGGCATGGTGGCGATGCTCCTACCTCTGCGGCAACGCATCTTAGGCGCCGAGATTTCCCTTGAACAAGAAAATTCAGGATCATGCCCTCCGCGGCGCGCCCACACTGAGCAACTGCGGCACGGTCGCGCCAACTCCTTTTTATTGAATGGGGATCAACGTTCCGGCTTCCGCAGCGGTTCCTACAGTCATAGTGTGTCTGGACCGACGAATGCGGGCTAAGCCCGCTTTCGAACACGGAAAACGGTTCATGGTCAGCAACGAAAAACACGACGAGGACGGGATCCGGCCCGTACGGCAAGAACCCGTCATTGTCGCCATTGGAGCCTCGGCCGGCGGCATCCGCGCGCTGCAGAGCTTCTTTTCCGTCGTTCCGGCCGACACCGGCGCGGCTTTTGTGGTGGTTGTGCATCTCGATCCCGAGCACCGCAGCGAAATGCCGAACATATTGGCGTCCTACACCAGGATGCCGGTTTCGCAGGTCACTGACCGGACTAGCATCAAGCCCAACCACGTCTATGTGATCCCGCCCGACCGCCGGTTGGAAATGTCCGATCATGAGGTCGTGCCGCTGCGCTTTGACGAGCCGCACGGGCGGCGGCTGCCGATCGACCAGTTTTTCCGCTCCGTCGCCGAGAAGCTCGGCGACGGCTTTGCCATCATTCTCAGCGGCGCCGGTTCGGACGGCGTGGTCGGCGTGCGTGCGGTGAAGGAAAGCGGCGGCATCATCCTGGTGCAGGACCCGGCTGAAGCCGAATACCCGTCGATGCCGCGCAGCGCCATCGCCACCGGCGTGGCCGATGTCATCTTGCCGGTGCAGGGGATCGCCGCGCGGCTCGTCGACCTCATCCGGCTCAAGCGGTACAACAGGCT
Organism: Pseudolabrys sp.; assembly: GCA_035651015.1. Classification (GTDB taxonomy): domain Bacteria; phylum Pseudomonadota; class Alphaproteobacteria; order Rhizobiales; family Xanthobacteraceae; genus Pseudolabrys. Next base: position 125,268 of record DASRGN010000063.1, read on the forward strand.
CGCCGCCGGCCCGAAGATCGACGAAGACCAGTTCCGCCGCATCCTCGCACACCTGCGCGTCCGCACCGGCCATGACTTCTCGAAGTACAAGCGCTCGACGGTGGTGCGGCGCATCGCCCGGCGCATGCAGGTCAACCGGACGGACGACCTCGTCGATTATTATGCGACGCTGCGCGACAATGGCGCGGAGGCGCAGGCGCTGCTCGCCGATCTGCTGATCTCGGTAACGACGTTCTTCCGCGACCAGGAGGCTTTCGAAAGCCTCAAGAAGCTCGTCCTCCCGCGCCTGTTCGAGGGCAAGGAAACGGCCGAGCCGCTGCGTGTCTGGGTGTGCGGCTGTGCCACCGGCGAGGAGGCCTATTCGATCGCCATGCTGCTGCTCGAGGAGACGAGTCGCCACGATCTGCGACCTTCGTTCCAGGTTTTTGGCTCGGATCTCGACGCTCGGGCGCTGTCGACTGCGCGCGATGGGCGCTATCCCTCCGCCATCGAGGCCGACGTCACCGAGGATCGGCTACGGCGCTTCTTCGTGCGCGAGGCCGACGGCAGCTACCGGGTGCGCCAGGAGCTGCGCGACGCCATCCTGTTCACGCACCACGATCTGCTCAAGGATCCGCCGTTCTCGCGAGTCGATCTGATCACCTGCCGCAATGTACTGATCTATCTGGATCGCGACCTGCAGGAGCAAGTGTGCAGCACGTTCAATTACGCGCTGAATTCCGGCGGCTATCTTTTTCTCGGCGCCTCGGAGACGGCCGATAATCCATCTGGCCTGTTCCGCAGTCTCGACCGCAACGCCCGCATCTATCAGTCCACATCCCAATCGACCGACAAACCGCGGCTGCTGCCGCGGCTGCTCGGTCCGCTTCGCATGCGCGAGCCGGCCCTGCCGTCGGCGCGCGTCAGCACGCCTGCGGGCGCGCTCAACGACGCGGTCGCGCATCGCCGCGCCATCGAGCTGATGGCGCCGCCGAGCATCCTAGTCGATGAGGCGCACCGTGTGGTGCATCTCTCCGAGAACGCCGGACGCTTCCTGCAGCCCTCCGGGGGGCCGCTCACCGGCGACGTCGTCGACCTGGTACGTTCCGAGCTGCGCTTCGAGCTGCGCTCCGCGCTGCACCGGGTCTTCGAGCAGAACATGCCGAGCCTGAGCCTCGCCATACCTGTCCGCTTCAACGGGGCGCCGCATCGCGTCCTCATCAACGTTCAGCCAGTGGACGAGAAGGAGTCAGGCGAACCGCGCCACGCGGTGGTCATGTTCGTCGAAGGCGGCGTGGTCTCCGACAAAGTCGGCGATATCGAGCACGCCACCGACGAGACAGTGCGCCGACTCGCCGAGGAGCTCGAATTGACGCAGGCCCGGCTGCGCACCGTGCGCGAGGAATCCGATGCCGCCAACGAGGAGCTGCGTGCGGCCAACGAGGAGCTGCAGTCGATCAACGAGGAGTACCGTTCGACCTCGGAAGAGCTGGAGACCAGCAGAGAGGAGCTGCAGTCGATCAACGAGGAGCTGCAGACCGTCAACAGCGAGCTTAAGCTCAAGCTGGAAGCGATTTCGCGCGCGCACAGCGATCTGCAGAACTTGATGGCGGCGACCGACATCGGCACGCTGTTCCTCGACTCTATGCTGCGCATCAAGCGCTTCACCGAACGCGCCACCGAGTTGTTCAGCATCACGCCGGCCGACGAAGGTCGTCCGATCACCGATTTCGCCAACCAGCTCGACTATGCCGACCTGATTAAGGACGCCCGCGCCGTGCTCGCCGACCTGGCGCCGGTCCGGCGCGAGGTGATGAGCCGCAACGGTAAATGGTACGACGTGCGCATACGGCCCTACCGCACGGTGGACGACAAGATCGATGGCGTGGTCATCACCTTCGTCGACGTCAGCGACCGCCGGCAGATCGAAGAGGCGCTGCGCGAGAGCGAGCGCAAACTGCGCGAGATCGAGATCGAGAAGAAATAGCCGGAATTCACCCTTCGCCTCGCGGTCCCGCCGGAACTTAATCTGACACAATGCATTTCCTGCAGCGTGGAGGTGCGTGCAATGCCGCGATATCTGTTCAACATTCTTGAAAACTCGCTGAGCAAGGAAAAAATCCGCGAGCAGCTTCCGAACGCTTTGGCGGCAAGACGCCGCGCGCAGGAGATGGCGCGCGAGCTCGGCCGCCGTCCCGCGAACGCCCTCCACGCTCCATCATTGGTCATCGACGTGACCGACGAGAGCCGGCAGCAGATCTGCGTTGTGCTGGTGCGCCGGCAGGATCGCGCCACCGCGGCTTGAGCGCGGCGAGCCCCGACGCGAGGTCGGCTGCCGAACATATCAAAAGACACAGAGCGCTTGCCAGTGATGAGACGGCGACAACCATTGGCGGCATGCTAGGCTGCGCCGCATGGGCGGATGGGTGCGGCGCGTTTCGACAGTAACGGCGTTTTTGCTCTGCGCGGCGGCATTGTCCTGCAGTATTGCCAGCGCTCAATCCGCGCCCCCTCCTGCAAGTCCGCAACCGGAAATGCAAGCTGAGCCCAACGCGGCGAAACCGGCTTCGGCGGACGACCAGCGGGACAAACCGGCCGACAAGCAGCAGGGGAAGCCGAAAGAGAACAAGGCGGCCACGGCCGCCAAGGAAGACAAGGAGGAGGAGCACAAGCCGGCCGATCCCGACACCGGCAAGAGCACGCTCTCGAATGACACGCTGGGTCTGCTGCCCAACGAGAAGCAGGGCATCAAGTTCACGCTGAGCACCATCGAGGAGATCCTGTCGAACGTCTCCGGCGGGCTCAAGCGCGGCGCCGTCTATGACGGCCGCACCAATTTCGCCGTCGATCTCGACCTCGACAAGCTCGCCGGCCGCAAAGGCCTGCTGTTTCACGCCAACGCCTTTCAGATCCACGGCCGCCAGTTCTCACGCGATTACGTCGGCAATCTGATGACGGCGAGCAGCATCGAGGCGCAGGCCACCACCAGGCTCTACGAAGCGTGGTTCGAGCAGAAGTTCTTCAACGACAAATGGTCGATCCGCGCCGGGCAGCTTGCCGCCGACACCGAATTCATCACCACCCGCTTTAGCGACGCCTTCATCAACTCGACCTACGGCTGGCCGGCAATTTTCGGCGTCAATATGCCGAGCGGCGGTCCATCGCCGCCGCTCGCGGCCGTCGGCGCGCGGGTCAAGGCCGAGCTCAACGAGCACGTCACGGCGCTCGCAGCGATCTTCAACGGCGATCCCGCCGGGCCCGGGGCCGACGATCCGCAGTCGCGCAATAGGTACGGATTGAACTTCCGTGTCAACGATCCGCCGCTCATGATCGGCGAGGTCCAATACGCCTATAATCAGGAGAAGCACGCCAAGGGTCTGCCGGGGACCATCAAATTCGGCGGCTGGTATCACACCGGGCTGTTCAGCGATCAGCGTCTCTCCGCCAACGGCCTGTCCCAGGCCGATCCGGCTGCGGCGGCGACACCGCTGCAGCATCGCGGCGACTACGGCCTCTACGGCGTCGCCGAGCAGCAGCTTGTGCATTTCACCGGCAGCGACGCGGCGCGCGGTATCGGCGTCTTCGTGCGCGCCTCCGGCAGCCCGAGCGACCGCAATCTCATCGATTTCTATGCCGACGGCGGCATCGAGGTGATCGGACCCTCGGAGCAGCGGCCGCACGACAAGATCGGGCTCGGCCTCGCCTATGCGCGTATCTCCGACGCGGCACGCGCGCTCGACCGCGATTACCAGGTTCTGACGGGGAGCACGCGCCCGATCCGCAACTACGAGGCGCTTGTTGCACTCAGCTACTTGTTGGAGATCCGCACCGGCTGGACGCTGCATCCGACGCTGCAATACATCGTGCATCCGGGCGGCGGCTATGTGACGCCCGATGGCATCCCGACCGTGGTGAAGAATGCCGTCGTGCTCGGCTTGCGCACCGTGGTGAAGTTCTAGAACGAACGCAGGTAGATAGGGGAACCGCAGGACGCCGTTTGTCATTGAGTTCCTGCTGAGGAACCCATGGCGGCTGCGAGCAAGCGATTTGTCCTGCAGAAAGTGCAGCCCGCTCTGCTGGGGCTGATGGATGGCGCGGTGTCCACGCTGGCGCCGATCTTTGCCGCCGCCGGGCTGAGCGGAAAGCCCAGCAACGCATTCTTCGTCGGGCTCGCCGCCTCGCTCGGCGCCGGCGTCAGCATGGGCCTCGCCGAAGCCTTGTCCGACGATGGCAGCGTGACCGGCCGCGGCGGCCCATTGACGCGCGGCAGCATCACCGGAGTTTCGACGGCAATCGGCGGCATGCTGCACACCTTTCCGTTCCTGATCCCCGACATCCACCTGGCGCTCCACGTCGCCTATGGCGTCGTCATCGCCGAATTGATCGCCATTGCCTTCATCCGCTTTCGTTTCATGAGCGGCAATCTGTGGGCGACCGTCGCGCAGGTGATCGTCGGCGGCGGCATCGTCTTCGGGATCGGCATCTGGCTTGGTTCGATCGGCGCAGGAGACTAGTTAGCCGATTGCATCACTGCACCAAGGCATGCGCCGCCGCACCCCGCGATGGGAACGAAAGGCGACAATGTCGCGTTTGCCACCATCGTTCAATCTGGGAGAACATCATGTCTTCGAAATTGCTCATCGCCGCCGTTCTGGCAGTCGCAACCACGTTCCCGGCACTCGCCGCCGACACCGGCACCTGGCGCGCGTCGAAACTGATCGGGCTCAACGTCTACAACGAGCAGAACGAGAAGCTCGGCGATATCAGCGAGCTCCTGGTCGACAAGACCGGCAAGGTGGACGGCGTGATCATCGGCGTCGGCGGCTTCCTGGGCGTCGGCAAGCGCGACATCAAGGTCAGCTTCGAGAAGCTGAAATTCAGCGATGAGCCGGTGCGTTCGGCGTCATCGTCGTCCTCATCGAGCACGACCAGCCGCGGCACCACCACCGGTTCGGCCAACACGGCGCGCAGCGACGAGCACAAATGGTATCCCGACCACGCGATGCTCAGCGGCGCCAGCAAGGATCAGCTGAAGAGCATGCCGGAATTCAAGTACTGAGGATTCCGGCGCGACGCACGCGCTCCCGGTCGATCGCCCGGCCGGGAGCGCGGCGCTGCGTCTCATGGAGCAGCCTTGTCATGCGTTCCTGGAGGCAGGGTCTCGTCGAAGCGGTCCGCAGCAACCCGAAGCTTAGCGGCATGCTGGCGCTCGAGCTTGGCTTGCTGCTCTACGCGGCCTCGAGAGCCAGACGCGGCAAGGCAGCCATCGTCCCCACGGCGCAGGAACTGCTGGAGAGTCTTGCCGCGCTCGCTGCAGTCGCGCTGCCGTTCGTCGCACGGCCGCACGATGACAAGCGCAAGGGGCTGTCCCGATTCCGCGTGCGCGGCGGCTAGCTTCCTGTGTCGGATTCCGGCTGGTCGATCGCGACCACGCGTTGCTGCGTGAGCTCACAGCGGGCGCATTCGAAGATGCGCTTGTCATAGCCGGGCTTCTCCGGCTCGATCTGCGAGAGCCACATCACCCAGCCGCAATGCGGACAGGCCGGGCGATCGACGCTGACGCGCAGCCATGTGTCGGCGGCATGAAATAACGGCATAGAGGCCTCCCGACGGTTGATGCTCTTATTGACGTCTGTGCCGATAGTAACACTGCGCGCCTGTGGCGCCGCTGTCTGTTCGCAGCCGGACTTAAGCGCGCGGTGAGCGCGTCACCTGTGCATATGTCCGTGAATACGTCGAAAGACATGTCCCGGCATACACAGGAACGGCACTTGGCCGGACACGTTGATCTCGCACACGCGGTGTTTGTATGTAGGAGAAGACGTAAATGGCCAAGGAAGCGAAGAAGCTCGATGAACTTTTCCACGAGACGCTGAAGGACGTCTATTTCGCCGAGAAGAAGCTCGTCGCTGCGATCCCCAAGCTGGCGAAGGCCGCGCAGGACGAGGACCTCAAATCGGCCTTTGAGAAGCACGCCGAAGAAACCAAAGGCCACGTCGAGCGGCTGGAGCAGGTCTTCGCGGCGATCGAGCAGAAGCCGCACGGCAAGACCTGCGACGCCATTCTCGGCATCGTCGAGGAAGCCGAAGAGGTGATGAAGGAGTTCAAGGGCTCGCCGGCGCTCGATGCGGGCCTCATCGCTTCCGCGCAGGCGGCCGAGCATTACGAGATCGCGCGCTACGGGACGCTGAAGACCTGGGCGCAGGAGCTTGGCCTTGATGAGGCGGTCGAGCTTCTTGAGGCGACGCTCGGCGAGGAAAAGAAGACCGACGACACGCTGACGGAATTGGCCGAGAGCGCCGCCAATGCGCACGCCGAAGCGGCAGAATGAGTTGGTGCGAAGCGAAAATGCGGCCGCCGCGACGTTCACCCGCGGTGACCGCCGGCGGCCGCGCCGGATGACAACCGGCGCGTCCCACCGTCCCTCCGATCAGGGTCGATGATGCAAGACGATCGCAAAGCGCCGCATCATCACGACCAGGCCATCGTGCGCGATGAGCTCGGGCAGGAGCAACCCGCGGATCGCAAGCGCGCGCGGCACAAGGATCAAACGAAGCATCGAACGCCGGCGGCGGGCCCGCACGACAAGCCGCATCTCACCGATCCGGACAAGACGCCGGGGACGGGCACGTTGCCACCGCCCGGGAGCGATGACGACAATACGTCGGGCTAAAGCCACAAGGGAGAATGTCGATGAGCGTCGCAGCCTATGAGGTCGTATCCAAGGGTGGCGGCTGGGCCATCAAGGAGCAAGGGGGAACGAAGGGCGACTACGCCACCAAAGAAGCGGCCTTCGAGGCGATCGTGATCGCAGCGTCCAACGCCATCAAGAGCGGCGACGAAGTGCAGATTTCGGTGCCCGGGCGCCAGGCCGGCGGCAAGCCCTCGCTCGGCGCGCGATAAAAGGCCGGCATCCGTCGCGTCCTAAGTCGGACACCTCTCCCTTCTGTTGGATACACTAGGCCGCCCGATTCACGGAACTGTGTCGCGCCCAGAGTCGGGCACAGCGCTGACGCACGCGTCATCTTTGATGCAGGTTATCTGCACTGCGATAGTTTTCTCCAGTTACTGAGCGTCCTGGCCCGATCCTTTATGGATCATCGCCGGAAGGCCCAAGGGCGCGCCCTTTGTCCGGCGTCAGGAAAACGGCCGTGTCCAACCCCAGCGACAACGCCACGGAATGCGCCTTGGAAGCGGAGCGTTGCCGCGCCAATGCCGAGGCGGCACGCGATGCGCATATGCGCGAGGTCTGGCTCGACCTGGAGCAGTGCTGGTTGCAGGTGGCAAGCAGCTACGCCGAGCAGGAGCGCTTGGGCAAGGTTCTCCATCGCACGCAGTGACCTGGGCTACCGCTGACGCTGTCAAAAAGCGCCGTCGCTCACACGACCGGTTGCTTATCGCGTCGCAGCTGGTCGAGCAGCTCCTTATTGATATTGAGATGCGCGGCGACGAGCTCGTGCGGTGTCAGCGCCATCCATTGCGCCAGCGAAACGTCCTCGAAGCGCGGCGCGTTGAACACCTCGAGCATGCGTAGCGTCTCATTGCCGGTGTTCTCGATGTAGTGCGCCATGCTTTTCGGCACGGCGCCGGCATCACCGGCCTTGAAATCGAAGGTGCGGGAATCGCTCTTCGCGCCGAACACCGTCATCCGCCCGCTGCCGGAAATATAGAATTGCCATTCGTCGGCGTTGGGATGCCAGTGGATCTCGCGCATATGGCCGGGCTCGATCTCGACCAACGCGGCAGCAATCTCGCTCGAGATGACGAAATTGCGCATGTCGGCGATGCGCACGATGCCGCCGGGGCTCTTGGTCGGCGGCTGGTCCATCAGCTTGAAGCGCATGTCGAGCGGGACGCGCGCCTGCGGGCCGCCGACGGTGTCGGCCTGCAGCGGCGGCGGCACTGATGTCTGGAAGATGAACTTCTCCTCCTTGGGAATGCGGGCCAGCGCCTGCTCCTCAATGCCGAAATTCTTCGCCAGCGCGCCCTTCGGCATATGCGCGAACAGGTCGGTGATCGCGAACGTGCTGTCCTCCGAGAAGGCGCCGTTCGGGAAGGCGAGGACGAATTCGGCGCCGTTGGGCTCGAGCCCCTGGATCGAATGCGGGATGCCGGAGGGGAAATACCAGAGGTCGCCGGCGCCGACGTCGGCGACGAAGTTGTGGCCGTCATTGTCGACCGCGGTGATGCGCGCATTGCCGGCGATCATGAACGACCATTCCGCTTCCTTGTGCCAGTGCAGCTCGCGCACGCCGCCCGGCGTCAGCCGCATATTGACGCCGGCGACGGTCTTGGAGATCGGCAGCTCGCGCGAGGTCACTTCGCGCGACCATCCGCCGGTGCGCATCTTCATGTGCGTGTCGGAGAAAGAAAAGCGCAGATTGGGGATCGAGCCGTGATCGGTCGCCGGCGGCTGCATGAAATCCGGGTTCTCGGATTCGCGCATTGGATCGCGCGGGCCGAGAATTTTTGCGCCCTTGTCGCCTTTGACCGGCCCCTTGCCCTGCTGTTGCTGGGCGGCGGCGGCCGTTGCGGTGAGCGCTGCCGCGGAAGCGATGATCGAGCGTCGGCTGAGGCTGAAATCTGACATGGCATCGTCACCATGGTTCTGGCGCCGCCCATGTTTCTAACGGACCCGGCGGCGAGTTCGTTCCTGGGGCTACGGCACCTGCTCCCAGCGCACGCAGGAAACGCCGCGCAGCGCCGCGATCTTCTGCACGACGGCGGGCGCGCGTCTCAGCGCGGAGGCATGTTCATCGACGATTTCGAAGACATAGATTTGTCGGTCATCGGACCGATCCAATGACACGGTTTGTGCGGAAATGTCCTCGTTGCGCAGCAGCGTGCTGAGCTCGCTCTCGCTTGGATCGAGCCCGTCGACGGTCACGGACAGCTTGGCAAGCGGCTGCACCGGCAAGGCTCGCTCGGCATAGCGCAGGCCCCACAGGATGCCACAGCCGACGGCGGTGCCGGTCCAGCCGAGTGTGAGCTGCCCGCCGCCGAAGCACAGCCCGATGACGGTGACGAACCACAGCGTCGCGGCGGTGGTGACGCCGGTGACGATGTCGTCACGGCGCAGGATGGCGCCGGCGCCGATGAAGCCGACGCCGGTCAGGATGCCGAGCGGCAGCCGCATCAGATCGTTGGTGATGAAGGAATCCGAGGTCTTGCCGCTCACGGCGAGCAGGTAGTTCACCTGCAGCATCGCGATTGATGCGGCGGCGCAAACGAGGACGGTGGTGCGCAGGCCGGCGGCCTTTCCACGCTCGCCCCGGTCGAATCCGATGATCGCCCCGGCGACGAGCGTGCAGATGAGCCGCACGGCCAGGACGTCCCACGTCATCTCGAGCGGCATCGAGCTCGGAACGGGCATGGCATCCTCTCAGCCCTGGAAAACCGGCGGCGGTGGCGCGCGTTTCGCCCCGTTTTCGCGCGGAACCCGGTCTTCTCTCGTCACGTTGGCCCCTCGGGCGGCGCAATAGGCCGTCACGGATGCCGGGGACGTGCTCTACAGGCGCAGGCTCCGTGAGCCCTGGTCGGACTCACCCGCAGACGAAGAGCTCGCTGGTCGGGACGATCCGGTCCGCCAGCTTCTGCTCCACGAGGTAGCGGGAGATTGCGCCCCACACCTTCGCGTTCTCCTTGGCGCCATAGAGCCAAGTATCCGGTCCGAACACTGCCCGCGCCTCATCGAGATGATCGATCAGCCACGGCAAGGTGAGCCGCAGCGCATCGGTGTCATAAAGCGGGCGGACGGCAAGCTCCTTGGCTTCGCAAAATGCATCGTAGATCGCTTTCGCCAAGTCCGGTTCGGCGAGATGCAGCTCCCGCCGCAGCACCAGCACATGCATGATCGGAAAGATGCCGGTGCGGCGGAAGTAGTCTTTCTCCACCGTCTTGAAATCGGGGAAGAGCCGGATCAGCCCGGACCCGGCGTCGAAGAACGGCGAGGGGATATGGTTGGAGATGATCGCGTCGATGCGTCCGCGCGCGAAGGCGGCGGTGACGCTCTCGTCTTTGCCCAGCACCATGACGTCGCCATGTCCGGATTTGGGTGGCGACATGTCGGCGGGCGTTTCCAGGCCGCCGACGAACCAGCGAATCTCCGTGGGCAACACATTATACTCGTGCGTCAGCATGCCTTTGGCGAAGACGAGGCCCGTCGAATCGAGCTGCGCCGCGCCCACGGCGCGGCCTTTCAGGTCCTGCGGCCGCCGGATGCCCGATCCATCCCTGACATAGATGCACGAGTGGCGGAACATCCGCGACAGCGCCACGGGAAGCCCGACAAACCGCTGGTCGCCTTGCGCCACAAGACGCACGAAGCTCGACAACGACATCTCGGCGAGATCGAATTCCGAGCCCGCCAACATGCGGGTGAAGGCTTCGCGCGGACGCACGACTGAGACGTCGAAAGCGATGCCCGGCGGGTGGACGCGGCCGTCGATGATCGCCCGGGTGCGGTCGTAGTCCCAGCAGGCGAGCTTGAGAGTGCGCGTCGTCGCCATGCGTCTCCTAGCGCTTGAGATAACGATAAACTGAGCGGAGGTTTGGCTTCAGCCACTCGCGGTAACGCGGCAGCTGCTCGAATTCGGGAAGCGCGATCTCCGCCGCTACGGCTTCTTCGGAGAGGCCGCGCGAGATGGCCGCGGCCACGGCGCCGCGCAGCGCCGCAAGGAGATGCCAAAAGTCGCGGATCTCCCTCAACGTGCTGACCGGACCGTGGCCGGGAACGACCGTCTCGAGATCCATGCCGAGCAGCCGATCCAAGGTCGCGATCCAGCCATCGAGATCGCAATCGCCGAGCCAGGGAAAACGCCCGACAAAGAGCAGGTCTCCCAAGAACGCGATTTTCCGCTCGGGCAGATGCACGATCAGATCGCCGTCGCAATGCGCGGGACCCCAATACGTCAGATGCACGGGGCCGTCGCGCGTCGCGATCGTCATCTCATGCGCAAAGGTCTCGCGCGGCGCGACAAGATCGATGCGCGCGTGCGCGGGTCCGCTCACGCGCTTGAGAAACCACTCCCTCAATGAGAGATCGGCACCGACCAGCTCCTCGATATTCGCGCCAAAGAACAGCCGCAGCTTCGTGCCGGTGTCGCAAATCGTCCAATGCCCGCCGCGGGCAGGCCCAAGCTCGGCCTCCAGCATGTCCGCCGTTCGTCGATGGGCGATGATCGGCACATCCGCGAAGGCGATGTTGCCCGTCGTGTGGTCGAGATGGAGATGCGTATCGATGAGGCGGGTCACCCGTGCAGCGGCGGCCTTTTCGATGCTGGCACGGAATTCGCGACCCAACGCGGGCGTCTGCTGCGCATCGATGGCCGTGATCCCCTCCGCGGTTATCACCGCACCGGCATTGGAGTTGCCGCCGGCGCCGATCCAGGCGTAGGCATTCTCACTCAGCTGCTGCAGTGACGGCCCGGACAATGCGTTGACCCTATTTGCGCGCGTGTTTTGGCCAGTGCGGCACGATGTCGGCCATGCCGGCGACCTCGCCGAAGAATCGATCGATCACCCGCAACGACGCCTGATGCTCCTCGGCGGAGTAGGCGGCGCAGCCGTCGGCGACCACGACCGTGTAATAGTCGCGCACGAAAGCCGAGCGCGCGGTCGTTTCCACGCAGACGTGCGTGGACACGCCGGCGAGCACCACGGTGCGCACGGCATTCGCCCGCAGCACCAGGTCGAGGTCCGTCGCGTGAAAGGCATCGTAGCGGTGCTTCACAACGATGATGTCCGACGGCTGCGGCTGCACGTCGTAATACTCCGCGCCACGCTCGCCGCTCTGGCAAACCGGCGAGAGCGTGTAGCCCCCGCCTTGCCGCCGCGCCGCCTGTTCGAGCCAGACATCCGAGAGGAAGAGGTTTTGCGGCGTCGAATAGGCGCAGCGCACGAAAATCACGCGTACGCTCGCGTCGCGTGCCTGCGCGATGAAGGCCGGCAGGCGTTTCGTCATCTCTTGCACCAGCGACACATCGCGGCCACCTTTGGCGACGAAGCCGTCCGACGCGCAAAAGTCATTCTGCACGTCGATGACCACGAGCGCCGTGTGCTCCGGGCGCACCTTGTCTTTGAGCGTCAACAGCGGCGGCACATGCGCGATGGATTGCGCGGCAGCGCGAGACGATTGCACGACATCATCGGCCACGATCGCTGATCCTCGTAAATACGTCCTGATATGACATTTCGTCGGTTGAATCGTTCTCCGGATTAGCTATTCAACTTGCGACCTCGATGCTGTTACGGGAGACATGTTGATGGCCAGCGCTTCGCGTCCGACCGTTATTGCGTTGGAAGAGCATTACTGGGACCCGGAGCTCGTCGCTTTGTTTCCCGGGCGTGAGGGCAAACGCATTTCTGATGTCGAGCGGCGACTGCTCGATCTCGGCGAGCTGCGATTGCGCGAGATGGATGAGGCCGGGGTCGACATCCAGGTTCTCTCGCATGGCGCCCCAGGCACGCAGAAGATGGATGTGGCAACCTCGACGCGGATGGCGCGCCAGACCAACGACAGGCTCGCGAAATTCATCACGACAAACCCGAAGCGTTTCTCCGGCCTGGCGCTGCTGCCGACGCCGGACCCTGCGGCTGCTGCGGACGAGCTCGATCGCTGCGTCACCGGCCTCGGGCTCAAGGGTGCGATGATCCACGGCTTGACCAACGGGAAATTCATCGACGAGAAGCAGTTCTGGCCGATTTTCGCCAAGGCCGAAGCGCTCGATGTGCCGATCTACGTGCACCCATCCTTCCCGCATCCCGCGGTCATCGACGCTTATTATCGCGACTATGTCGGCGCCTTTCCGGAATTGATCGGCCCGGCCTTGGGCTTCACCGTGGAGGCGGCGACGCAGGCGATCCGGCTGGTGATCAGCGGACTGTTCGAGCGCCATCCCAATCTGAAGATCATCCTCGGGCATTTGGGGGAGGGCATCCCGTTCCTGTTGTGGCGCATCGACGAGTCGCTTGCCCGCTCGCACCCCGAGCCCTCGTTCAAGGAGATCTTCCGGCGGAATTTTTATCTGACCACCAGCGGCAATTTCTCCGACACGGCGTTGACGGCCTCGATCACCGAAATGGGCGTGGATCGCATCCTGTTCTCGGTCGATTGGCCCTTCATCTCGAACAGCCTCGCCACCAAATGGCTCAACGCCACGTCGCTCTCTGCTGCCGACAAAGCGAAAATCTTCAGCGGCAACGCGCAGAAGCTGTTGCGACTCTAGCGTCCCGGAGACCGTGTTCAGAGTTGCCGCGGTAGCCACGGCACGTCCGGTGCGGTCGTCTTTGCCTGGCGCGGCAGATAGCGCCCGTTGCGTTTTCCGACGATTTTGCCGTCGCGCGCGACGACCTCGCCGGCCTTGATGGTCGCAACCGGCCAGCCGCGCAGACTCTTTTTCTCGAACGGGGAGAAGTCCGACATGCCTTGCAGGTCCTCGGCGCGCACAACCTTCTCCAGGTCCATGTCGACGACGACCAGATCGGCATCGGAGCCGACCGCGATCGTGCCTTTCTGCGGATAGATGCCGTAGACCTTCGCCGGCGCTCGCGTTGCGGCGTCGACGAGGATCTCGAGCGGAACGCCGCGCAGCCGGCCGTAATGCAGCATCGCGGGCAGATGCGTCCCGAGCACCGGCAGGCCTGGCCGCGCGCCGTGCAGCCCGGCTTCCGGCTTCTTGGTCGCGCGCGCCCGCGACGTGTTGTCGGTGCCGATCGTGTTGATCGTCCCCTCCATGACGCCCTGCCAGAGCGCGTCGTGGTGGTCCTTGGTGCGCACCGGCGGGACCATCTTCACCAGAAAGCCGTTGGGATCGTCGCTGGCGATGCCGAGATAGGGCGACGTGGTCTCGACGGTGAAGCGCAGCCCTTTGCGGCGCGCATCGCGCACCACCTCGAGACCTTGCCGGCTCGACAGATGCACGACGTAAAGATGCGCCTTCGCCACCTTGGCGAGGTAGAGCGCCGTTTGGATCGCCAGCGCCTCGGCATCCGCGGGGTGGGCGGATTCCCAGTCGGCCAGCGTTCCCTCTTTCTTCTTTTGCAGCTCCTTGCGTGCCGCGTCGATCAGCACGCCGGTCTCGCAGTGGACGCAGGCAATGGCGTCGGGTCCCAGCGCGGCGACGGTGCGAAAGCCATGCAGCAGCACATCGTCGGTGATCGATTTCACGATGCCGGGCATTCCGGACATGTAGAACTTGAACGAGCGGATGCCGAATTCGCTCGCATAGCGCGGAATCTCGGCGATCTGCTCCTCGGTGAAGATCTGCGGGTGAAACACCGAGTCGACATAGCTTAACTCGTCCATCGCCTTCCGGAAGGCCGGAAGGTGCAGCATGTAGGAGTCCTCGAGGCTGCGCAGAAAGATGCCGATTGTCGTCACCCCGCCGAGCACTGCGGCACGCGTCTCGGTTTCCGCTTCTTCGTCGTAGGAGCGCTCGTTGCCGATATGCGCGTGCGGATCGAAGATGCCGGGCAGCACGAATTTGCCCGAAGCATCGAACACCTCGTCCGCCTTTGCTGCCAGGTCTTCGCCGATGGCGGCGACCTTGCCGCCCGACAAGCCGACATCCGCGCGCATTTGCCCCACGCCCGGAATCACCAGCGTGCCGCCTTTGACGATCAGCGAGTAACGTTCAGGTGTGGGGCTCATTGTCGTGCCTCGCGGCTCAGCTCAGGAACTCGTTGGTGTAGGCCTGGTCGAGCGGCACCGGATTCTTCAGGTCCATGTATTTGACCATGAGGTCCTGCGTCTCCTGCATCTTCTCCTTGGTCATCGAGCCCAGCACTTTCAGGTTCTTCGCATTGGAGATGTTGCGGAGAATCTCGACTTCCTGCAGCGCCACGTCCTCATCCAATTGCGGCTGGTGCTTCTTGAGCATGCCGACAGCTTCCCTCGGATGCTCGAGCGTGAACTTCAGCCCCTTCATCGTGGCCTGCACGAAGTTGCGGGTGACCTCGGGCTTCTCCTTGATGTACTCCTCCATCGCGCCGATGCCGTTGGAGTAGAAATCGGCGCCGAAGTCGCCGTAGACGAAGGCCCCCACCTGATCGCCGTTTTGCGCCGATTTCTGCAGCACCGGCAGTGTGAAGATATAGGTGACCATCCCCTCAGCCTGATGGTTGAGCAGGACGGCGTTCTTCGAATTCGGATCGACCGACAGCCAGGAGACTTTGGATTCGTCGATCCCGCTCGCTTTCGCGAAAGCCGGGAACATTCGGCGTGGCGAGTCGCCCGGCGTGAACGCGATTTTCTTGCCTTCGATGTCCTTCGGCTTCGTGATGCCGCTATTCTTGATATAGAACAGCGTGTGCGGCGTGCGCTGATACATGCAGGCCAGCGCGCGGATCTTGGCGCCCTCGCTCGCCCGCACCGACAGCATCACCGCGATATCCTGGAAGATGAACTGCGACTGGCCCGCCACCAGTGTGCGGATGCCTTGGATGGTGCTGCGGCCCTGCGCGATCGTGACCTCCAGCCCTTTTTCGGAGTAGAAGCCGTTTTCCAGCGCCGCGTAATACGGCGTGTGACGGCCGAACGGAATCCAGTCGAGCTGGAACAGGATCTTTTCCGTCGCCGCGCGCGCCGGCCGCGGCCTGATCCCTGCCGCGAAGGCAAAGCCCGCGGCCGCGCCGCCTTGCAAGATTGTCCGCCTGGATGTCGAAGTCGTTCCCATCCGCCTCTTCATCGCTGTTCCCCTTGATGTTGTTTTGGACTGCTCTCCACTTCCCGAACTAGTGGCCTCCACTGGCCGCGGCATCGGCCGCACGGGCCGAAACATGCCAACGCACACAGAGCTTCTCGAGCGCATCGATCACGAAGAAGAACACGAGACCGAGCACCGTGAGAACCAGCACGCAGGCGAAAACGAGCCGCGTGTCGAGCTCCCCGTTCGCCACCAGCAGCAGGTAGCCGATGCCGCTGTCGGAGCTCACGAATTCGCCGACGATCGCGCCGATGACGGCGAGCGTGCTGGCCACTTTCAACCCGCCGAAAATCGCCGGCAATGCGTTCGGAAGCCGCACATGCCAGAACACCTGGAACTGGCTGCCGCCCATGGCGCGAACCACATAGATCGTCTCCGGCTGCGTCGAGCGAAGCCCGATGATGGTGTCGACCACGATCGGGAAGAACGAAATCGCGAACGCAATGAGGATCTTCGAGGTGATGCCGGTGCCCAGCCAGACGATCAGCACCGGCGCGATCGCGGCCTTCGGGATGGTCTGGAAGGCGACGAGCAGCGGGTAGAAGGTCAGCTCGACGGGACGCGCATAGACGATGATGGCGCCGAGCGGCACCCCGATGACGGCGGCCAGCAGGAAGCCGAGCACGAATTCATAGGACGTCACGACGCTCATCTTCACCAGCACGGAAAATTTCTGCGTCGCCGTCGCCAGGATGTCGCTCGGCGGCGGCAGGATCAGCGGGGAGACGTGTCCGTATCGCGTGGCGAGCTCCCAGACGATGAACAGGATCACCGTCGCCAGGATCGGATAGAGATAGGCCGCCGAACGCCGCCCGCCGGTGCTCGGGAGCGGCACCGTGCCGATATCGCCCGTCGAAGCCGGCGCCGACATGTCAGTCCTCCTTCAGCAGCCCGAACGACTGGAACGTTTCCCGTATCTGTCCGACATATTTTCCGAACTGCGGGGATTCCCGCACCGACAGCTTGCGCGGCCGCGCAAGATCGATGTCGACATCCGCCGCGACGCGTCCGGGCCGCGGGCTCATGACGATCACGCGATCCGACAGAAACACTGCTTCCGAGATGCTGTGGGTGATGAACAGCACGGTCTTGCGGTTATGTGTCCAGATGCGCTGCAGGTCGAGGTTCATCTGCTCGCGCGTCATCGCATCGAGCGCGCCGAAAGGCTCGTCCATCAAGAGGATCGCCGGATCGTGCAGCAAGGCGCGGGCGATCGAGGCACGCTGTTGCATGCCGCCGCTCAGCTCTTGCGGGTATTTGTTGTCGAAGCCATCCAGCCGCACCATGCGTAAGAGTTCATGCGCGCGGTGGCGCGCCGCTTCGCGCGGGATGCCGAGGATCTCCGCCGGCAGCATCACGTTGTCGAGCACGGTGCGCCACGGCAGCAGGATCGAGCTTTGGAAGACCATGCCGATATCTTTGCGCGGGCCCGTCACTTGCTGGCTGGCAATGACAATGCTGCCGGCGCTCGCTCGGATAAGCCCGGCGATGATGCGCAGCAGCGTACTCTTCCCGCAGCCGCTTGGCCCGACGATCGTCGCGAAGCTGCCGGCGCTGATTGCGACATTG
>DASRGN010000064.1:0-367798 GCA_035651015.1 Pseudolabrys sp.
CGAGCCCGTGCTTCTTCTGGGCGTATCGCGCCGCGATCGCGGCCGTGTTGAAGATACAGAAGCCCATGGGGCGCGCTTTCTCGGTGTGATGGCCCGGCGGCCGCATGGCGACGAAGGCGTTGGCGGCCTTCTTGCCGATCACCTCATCGACCGCGTAGGTGGCGCCGCCGACCGCCCGCAATGCCGCCTCCAGCGTGCCGGGCGACATGGTGGTGTCGGCATCGAGCCGCACCAGGCCGTCCTGGGGCGCCGCCTTGCTGATCGCCTCGACGTACTGCATCGGGTGACAGAGAGCGACGGTGTCGAATTCCGCGCGCGGTGCCTGCACGCGCGCGAGCGACTGGAAACGCTCCTGCTCCAGCGCCGCCTCGATCGCACGAATGCGATCGGCCCGCTCCGGATGCCCGGCGGGGGTCTGATGTTGGAGCGAGGAGGGGTGCGTGACCAGCAGCGTGGACATCGGCCGTCCGTTTAAGGTTCAGAGCCACACTTAAGCCTTTGCCTGCCGCATGGAAAGCGCGTCACTCCCATCTTTTTCCGCTGATGCTGACGCCAGGCGGCGGTGGCGGCTCGTCCGGCACGAAAAACGTCCCGGCGAGCGGCTCGCCCGGCACGGCGCGGTACTTCTCGAAATCGGTCACGCCCTCGCCGGCGAGGAACGAGTCGTCGATCAGAAAGTGGCCGGTGAACGCCTTGGCGTCCTTCAGAAAGATCGCATAAGCGGCATCCGCCATGATCTCCGGCGTGCGCGACATCCGCATCACACGCTCGCCGCCGAGCAGGTTCCTGATCGCCGCGGTGGCGATGGTCGCGCGCGGCCAGATCGCGTTCACGGCAATGCCTTTCGGCCGCAGCTCGCCGGCGAGGCCGAGCACCACCATGCTCATGCCGAACTTTGCCATCGAATAGCCGGTCGAGCCGGCAAACCATTTTTCCTGCATATCGAGCGGCGGCGAATTCATCAGGATGTGCGGATTGGCCGCCTTTTCCAGATACGGGATCGCGTATTTCGACACCATGAAGGTGCCGCGCGCGTTGATCTGGTGCATCAGATCGAACCGCTTCATGTCGGTTTCGGCGACCGGGGTGCGCGACACCGCGCTGGCATTGTTCACCACAATGTCGAGGCCGCCGAAGGTGGCGGCGGTTCGGTCGATCGCCGCTTTTACCGCGGCTTCGTCGCGCACATCGACGGCGAGGGGAAGGGCGCGCCCGCCCGCCTTCTCGATTGCCTCCGCCGCCGTGTAGATCGTGCCTTCGAGCTTGGGGTGCGGCGTCACTGTCTTCGCTGCGATGGCGATATTGGCGCCGTCGCGCGCGCAGCGCAGCGCGATCGCAAGCCCGATGCCGCGCGAGGCGCCGGTGATGAACAAGGTTTTGCCCGACAGTGACATGATGGTGCCTCGATTTAGATTTCGGCGAGCGCTGCTGTCGAAGTCGTGACGCTGTCGGCACCCTCGGTGACGGTGCGCTCCAGCGCGTTCGCCTGCACGGCGATGTTCTCGGCAAAGAAGCGGGCGAGCGCGATGCGGGAGGCCGCATCACCGCTCTCCAGGCGCTGCGCGGCGAGCGCTTCCTGCGCCAGCGCGCAGCCGCCGGCGGTATAGGCGAACAGCCGCAGATAGGGTGTTGCGCCGGCGAGTGCCGCGTCGGTGGATTTGGCGAGCATTGCGAGCAGCCACTGCGTCGCGCGCTCGAGACTGTCGACAGCCTCGGCAAGCTTGGCGCCCGTCGTGCCATAGGCCGGATCATTGGCGGCGCGCACGGTAGTCACGGTGTTGCGCAGCTCGCCAAGATAAGCGGCGGCCGCCTTGCCGTTCGACAGTGGCAGTTTGCGCGTCACCAGGTCGATCGCCTGGATGCCGTTGGTGCCTTCGTAGATCGCGGCAATGCGGGCGTCGCGATAGTGCTGCGCCGCTCCGGTCTCCTCGACGAAACCCATGCCGCCATGCACCTGCACGCCGAGCGAGGCGACCTCGATGCCGATGTCGGTCGAGAATGCCTTGGCGACGGGCGTGAGCAGCGAAGCGCGCTCATGCGCCGCCTGCCGTGCGGCGTCGTCCTTGGCGCGATGCGAGCGGTCCAGCGCAACAGCAGTGGCGTAGCAGATGCTGCGCGCGGCGCGAGTGAGCGTGCGCATCGTGAGCAGCATGCGCTTGACGTCGGGGTAGGCGGCGATCGCGGCCGCCGGCCCCTGCTTGCGCTCGCGCGCGTAAGCCACGGCCTGTTGCGTCGCGCGCTCAGCGATGGCGACACCCTGCAGCCCGACGGCGAGCCGCGCGCGGTTCATCATCGTGAACATGCACAGCATGCCCTTGTTCTCTTCGCCGACGAGATAACCGGTGGCGCCGCCGGCATCGCCGTAGACCATGGTGCAGGTCGGCGACGCGTGGATGCCGAGCTTGTGCTCGACGGAGGCGGCGCGCACGTCGTTGCGCGCGCCGAGCGAGCCGTCGTTGTTGACCATGAACTTCGGCACCAGGAACAGCGAGATGCCTTTGGTTCCCGCCGGCGCGTCGGGCAGGCGCGCGAGCACGAAATGGATGATGTTGTCGGTGAGGTCGTGCTCGCCATAGGTGATGAAAATCTTCGAGCCGGTGATGCGGTAGCTGCCGTCGCCCACGCGCTCGGCCTTGCTGCGCAGCGCGCCGACGTCGGAGCCGGCGTTCGACTCGGTGAGCTGCATGGTGCCCATCCATTCGCCGCTGATCAGCTTGCCGAGATAGCGTTCTTTCAGTTCGTCGCTGCCATAGGCCGCAAGCGCATCGACCGCGGCCATGGTGAGCACCGGACCGATGCCGAACGCCATCGACGCCGCGTTCCACATTTCGACGCAGGCAGCGTTGACCGCATGCGGCAGGTCCTGGCCGCCCCATTGCGCCGGCGCGGCGAGCCCGTTCCAGCCGGCCTCGGCCCACGACCGATAGGCCTCCTTCCAGCCTGGCGGTGTGGTGACGGCGCCGTCCCTGAACGGCGTGCCGAACTTGTCGCCAACCGTGTTCAGCGGTGCGATCACGTCGGAGGCGAAGCGCCCGGCTTCCGCCAGCACCGCATCGACATCGTCCTCGCCGAGCTCGCCGTAGAGCCCGTCCTTGAGCGCCTGCGAGAAGCCCGAGGCCTGCTTGAGGGCAAAGGCGATGTCGTCGACTGGCGCGCGATACGTCATGAAGGGCTCCACTCGTCGGCCATCCTAGGAGGGTCCACAACCGGGTCAATGTCGCGCGTGACAGCGGCGCCGCGTTGCGATAGGCAGGCTCGCCGACCATCGTCCATCGCGACATTTGGGGCGTAGCCAAGTGGTAAGGCAGCGGATTTTGATTCCGCCATTCCCAGGTTCGAATCCTGGCGCCCCAGCCAGTCTCCTTCGACCGAGCACAGGACAAGCAAATGAGCGGCTACCAGATCGTCCGCATGCGGACCGCTTACGAAGGGTGGCTGAAATTGCACGTCGCCACAGTGCGCAATCCCGAGGGCCGCACGAGCGAGCGTGAGATCGAGCACCACGGCTCTGCCATCTGCGTGCTGCCCTATAACGAAGCCAGGCGCACCGCGGTCCTGGTGAAGCAATTCCGTGCACCCGTCTTCCATGCCGCCAAGCAGCCGGAAACGCTGGAAGCCATCGCCGGCCTGATCGAGGAAGATGATCCAGCGGACTGTGTGCGGCGTGAGGCGCAGGAGGAGGCCTCGCTCGCGCTCGATACGCTCGAGCCGCTGTTTTCCGGCTGGACCATGCCAGGCATATCGACCGAGCACATGCATTTCTTTCTCGCGACCTATTCTCGCGCGCCGAGAACCGAGAGTGGCGGTGAGCCCGACGAGGACGTCACGCCGGTCGAGCTGAGCCTGTCCGCGCTGGCGGCGATGGCCGATAGCGGCGAGCTTGTCGACGTGAAAACGCTGCTGGTGCTGCAGACACTGCGTTTGCGCAGGCCGGACTTGTTCTGAGCGCCTGATGACGAAGGCGAGCGCCTAGCGCTAGACTCTGCCGCAAGAAAGCAAAAGAGTGATCGTCGCATGCTGTAGAGCGCCGACCACTGGTCGGGCAGGGGCGACGTCCGCATGGTCGCCCTTGTGTTAGGCTGACCGTCCGGCATGCGAATAACGCTGAGGGGAGCATGGTCACGCGCCAATGTTTTTTATCGCTGCTCTTGATCTTATTGGTCGCGGCCGACGCGGGCTGCGCGTCGATCTTCGCTCAAGCCGGCAGTGCTGGCGGACAAATCGGAAAGCAAGGCAAGTCAGTGTCTGGCGGTGACGATGGTGCGGCCAGACAGCCCCAGCATGGCCGGTCGTCAAGTGCACCAGGCGAAGCAAAGCCGTCGGGGGTCACTGCAGCGGACTTGGCGGGCAATTGGGATTGGAGTGCGAACTGTAATCTCAGCGGCCCATGGAAAGGTGGCTTCAATCTGAGTGAGACCTCGGCAACCGGATTTGTTGGCGAAATGACCAAAGGTCATCAGGGCTCGCTCAAAGGGACTGTGCATGGAAACCGGATGTCGTTCCGGCGTGACTGGCTTGTGCTGGTTCAGTTTTGGTCGGGTTCGCTGTCGCGTTCTGGCTCGTCATGGAAGTGGAAGGGTAGTCTGACCGGCAACGAAGACTGCACATTCACTGCGACCAGGAACTAGGCACGATGCCGACTGCAACGCGGGTCATGCACCATCCATGAACGTTCTGGTCACCGGCGGAGCGGGCTTTCTCGGCGGCTATGTCATGGCTGCCCTCGCTGCCGCCGGCCACGAAGCCTTTGCCTATGACATCGCGCCGCCGGGCCCGGAGATGCGGAGCGTGGCGCCGGCGCTCGCCACGCGCTTGCGGCAAGGGGCGATCATGGAGAGCGAGCGGCTGCTCGAAGTCTGCCGCGTCGAGCGCATCGAGGCGATCGTGCACACTGCGGCGCGCGTCGGCCTCGAACCGTCTCTTGCCGATCCGGTCGCGTTCTACCAGACCAATGTCATGGGTCTGGTCAATGTCTGCGAGGCGGTGCGCAAGCTCGGCATGCGCAAGCTGATCTCGATCTCGAGCAACGCGGCCTATCACAAGGGCAAGGGCGACAAGCTCGTCGAGACCGATCCGCCGTTCTCGGTGCGCGAACCAAATCCCGCGGGCCACTACGGCACTTCGAAGATGGCAGGCGAGGCCGTCGGCATGGCCTACGCCGGCTTTCAGGACGTCGACTTCCTCGCCTTGCGCATCACCGCGATCTACGGCTTCGGCATGCGGAGCCCAATGTACATCAAGCCGATGGTGGAGAACGCAGTCCTCGGCAAACCGACGCGCTTTGCCAGCGGCGGGCCGATGAAGCGTGATTACACGCATGTGCTCGACTGCTGCGACGCCATTATGATGGCGCTCGGTACGGCGCGCTGGCCGATCGGCGAGCAGCGCATCCTCAATGTCGCCGCCGGGCGCGCCTGCACCGCAGCCGAGGTCGCGGGTATCGTGCGCCGCGTCATTCCCGGCGCCGACATCGAAATCGGCAACACGCTGACGCCGCTCGAGGAAGAAAATGTGAAGATGCGCGCGCCGCTCGACATCGCCGCGGCGAAACGGATCCTCGGCTGGTCGCCGCGCTGGCCGCTCGAAGAGGGCGTGCGCGAATACGCCGATCGCTTTCGTGTTTATGTGAAGAGCCAAGAAACTGCAAAAGGGAGGAGCACGTGAGAAAATTTTGCGCATTCGTTGTTGCTGCGAGCGTCGCCTGTGCCGTCACGCCGGCGTTGGCGCAGGCCGGCAAGCTGGAGAAGACCCACCTTGCAATCGCCGTCGGCGGCTCGATCAGCCAGATGAACAAAGTCGCCTACACCATGGCGCTGCATCGCAAATATTTTGAGCAGGAAGGGCTGACGGTCGATTCCTCGGCCTTCGCTTCGGGCACCGCGGCGCTGCAGAGCCTGATCGGCGGCAGTGCCGACGTGGCGGAAGGCGCCTTCGAGCATACGCTGCGTCTGCAGACCAAGGGCGTCGGGCTCACCTGCCTCGCCACTTACGGCCGCTATCCGGGCAACGTGCTGGTGGTGAAGAAGTCGAAGGCCGCCACCATCAAATCGGTGAAGGATCTCGTGGGCAAGAAGATCGGCGTCTCGGCGCCCGGTGCTTCGACGCATAATTTCGTCGCCGGGCTGATGACCCGCGCCGGCCTCGACTGGAAGACCGCGAGCTATGTCTCGATCGGCACCGGGCCGAGCGCAGTCGCGGCCATGCGGTCGGGCGGCGAGCTCGATGCGTTGGTCAATCTCGATCCGGCGATCAATTCGCTGGTCGACAACGGCGATGCGGTGATCCTCTCCGACAGCCGCACCGAAAAGGGCACCAAAGAGGCGTTCGGCGGTCCTTATCTCGCCGACTGCCTGATGGTGAAGAACGAGTTCCTCAAGGCCAACCCGAACACCTCGCAGGCGATTGCGAATGCCATCGTGCACGCTATGCAATGGCTGAAGACTGCCTCGATCGACGACATCATCAAGTCGCTGCCGAAAGAATACTACGCCGCCGACGAGAAGACTTATCGCGAGTCGCTCGCGAAAAACATTTCCGCTTTCCAGTGGGACGGCATGGTGTCGAACGAGGCGGCAAAGAATGTGTGGGACTCGATCATGGTGCTGGAGCCGGCCTTCAAGGAAGCCAAGGTCGACGTCACCATCACCCATGACAACAAGCTCATCGAGACCGCGCTGAAGAAGTATCACGCGCCGCTGAAGAACTAGGCCTTCCGTGGCGAGCGAGATCGTCGTCGGGCAGGGCGCGGCCGGGCTGGCCGCTGCTCTGTCCGCGGAGGAAGCCGCGCGCGCCGCCGGCACGGCGGTGCGTATGACCGTTGTCGACAAGGCCCCTGAGGCAGAGGCGGGCGGCAACACGCGGTGGTCGCCGTCGAACACGCGAGGCGATCGGCGAATTGCGCTAAGCTCGGCTCGGAGCATTGCCATGGCCAAGAAGACAGCCTTTCGCGTCAAACGGATTTATGAAGCCCCGGCGCCGGACGATGGCTTTCGCGTGCTGGTCGATCGGCTCTGGCCGCGTGGTATCTCGAAGGCAAACGCGCATGTCGATCTCTGGCTCAAGGATGTGGCACCGAGCGACGACCTGCGTCGTGGCGTGCACTCGGGCAAGATGACGTGGAGCGCTTTCACCAAAGCCTATTCGCGCGAGCTCAAAGATGAGCCGGCCAAGAGCGCGCTGGCGAGCCTGCGCGCCCATCGCGGACGGGTGACGCTGCTTTATGCCGCACGCGACGAGGAGCACAACAACGCCGTCGCGCTGAAAGCTTTATTGGAAAAGGCAAAAAAGTCATGAGCTACGAGACGCTGCTGATCGATACAAGCCGCGAGCACATCCTGCTGGTGACGCTCAACCGTCCGGCTTCGGCCAATGCGATGAACACGCAGATGGGGCTCGACCTGCGCGACCTGTTCACGCGCATCAGCCGCGAACCGGAAGCGCATCGCGCCATCGTGCTCACCGGCGCCGGCAATCGTGCCTTCTGCGCCGGCGCCGACCTCAAGGAGCGCAACGACATGAGCGATGATGCATGGCAGGCGCAGCACCTCATCTACGAGCAGATGATCCGCGCGATCATCGAGTGCCCGGTGCCGCTGATCGCTGCGGTAAATGGCGCCGCGTATGCCGGCGGCCTGGAGATTGCGCTCGGCTGCGATTTCATCTTCGCGTCGAAGGCGGCGCGGTTTGCGTTGACCGAAGTTTCGCTCGGCATCATGCCCGGCGCCGGCGGAACGCAGAATCTCGCCCGCGCCATCGGCGAGCGGCGCGCCAAGGAATTGATCCTCTCAGCGCACCCGATCGACGCCGCGCTCGCCTATGAGTGGGGCATGCTCAACCGGCTCTGCGAGCCGGACGCTGTGCTGACCGAAGCCCTCGACGTGGCGCAAAAGATCGCGCGTAACGCGCCGATTTCCGTGCGGCAGGCGAAGAAGGCGATCCACACCGGATACGATCTCAGCCTTGCCGATGGCATGATCTTCGAGATCGAGTGCTATCACCGCATGGTGCCGACGGCGGACCGCATCGAGGGCATTCGCGCCTTCAACGAGAAGCGCACGCCGGTGTTCAAAGGGCGCTGAAACTCATTCCTTGAACACCTTGGCGACGCGCTGGACCAGGTCCTTCGGCGTCTTGGCGATGGCGTCGCTCGCCTCCTGCACCGCGGTGCCGGGCGAAGGCTCAAGGAAAAGATTGCGCTTCTGCGCGTCGGCGATGAAGTCCCGGTCTTTCACCATGGCGTCGAAGGCCGAGCGTAGCGCATTGAGCCGATCGTCCGGAATGCCGGGCGGGGCGAGGAGCGCGCGGCCGATCGCCGAGCCCGAGGAGATGAAGGTGAGCGCCTGCTTGGCGGTTTGATCGTCCGTCGCCTCCTGCATGAGAGGCACATTGGGCAGCTCGCTGGTGCGCCGCAGCCCGCCTTGCAGGATGGGGATCAGCGTGCCGTCGTCGATCTGCTCCTTGTTCTCCGCGCGCCAGGCGTTCCAGGCTTTCGAAACCATATCGACTTCGCCACGCAGCAAAGCCAGCGTATAGGCCGAGGAGCCGTCGTAGCCGCAGACGATGTTGAACTTGGCGTTGGCGAAGGCCTTCAGCGTCGCCGGATATTCGTAGCTCTGCGAGGTGCGGCCGCTGCAGCCGACATTGGTCCTGTTGGCGAAGATGTCCTGCGCGGATTTCACCGGTCCGCCCTTGCGCACCATGAACACGGTGTTCACCGGCGCCAGCGAGCCGATGTAGCGCATCTTGGTGACGTCCCATTTGCCCTGCACCGGGTCCATCAGCTGCACATAGGCGATGGTCTCGGGGAACAACGCGATGATCGAGCCGTCATGGGTGGCGCGGTTGTAGAAGTGCGCGGCCGCTTTCGACCCGGCGCCGCCCGGCATCTGCTGCACGATCACATTCGGATGGCCGGGAATGAATTTGCCGAGATGCGCCGCGGCAAGCTGCGCATAGAGATCGTACGAACCGCCCGGCGGATGTCCGATCAGGATCGTGAGCTCGCGACCCTTGTAGAAGTCCTCGATCGGGTCCGCGGCACAAAGCGCGCTCAATGCCGCGATCAGCGTCGCCGCAAGAGCGAGCTTGCGAAGTGCGGTACGCATCCAGTTTCCTCCACCGTCGGCTTATTCTTCTGTCTTACGATTTCTTTTCGACATTGCGGACCGGCGTCTCCGGGATCAGGCCGCCACGCCGGCGCGCGAAGGTCTCGCGGCCGCTCTCTGCCCACTGACCGCTGACGGCGCGCTGCGCATACACATCATAATGTGCGTCCCAGTCGCCCAGCGAATAGCCGTGCCAGGGCGGTTGAGGGGTAATCGGCGGCAGGCCGAGCTCGTTCCACAGGCCCCGCGCGTGCTCCATATATTGACGTTGCGGCAAGGCGAGCGGCGGCATCGCGCTCTTGAGCGTAGCGTCGATCAGCATGGTCGTATCCTCGCGCTTGCCGGATTTCGGGCCGTGCCCGGCGGAGCGATAGGGCACAATCTGCACGTCGGCGCCGGGATCGGAGCGGTAGGCGAGTGACCAGAAGATCGCGTCGGTGTTGCTCGGATCGATGTCTTCGCTGACCGCGATGCAGATCTTGCCGCAGTCGGCGCGCAGCATCGAGGCGCCCTGCAGGCCGCGCCAGATCTCGGTGCGCGAGGTTCCCTGCGCGAATTGCAGGAAGATCACCTTGCGCAGATTAGTGAACGGCTCGTGCATGACCACGCGGCGAATGCCACGGATGCCGAGCTGGTCGCGCAGATGCGTGAGCCACATCGGCTCGAAGGCGACCTTCTTCATCACGCTGGATTCGCTCGGCGTTACCTGGCTGATGATGGAGACGAAGACCGCGTTGCGCTTACGCGTGATCGCGGTCACCTGCATCGACATGTTGAAATCTTCGAGTGCGACATGGCCATGGCTTTCGCCGAACGGGCCTTCGGGCTCGAGCAGCTCGCTGTCGATCAGGCCCTCGATGACGATCTCGGCATCGGCGGGAATTTGCAGATCGACCGTTGCCGCTCTCACCGTGCGGATCGGCTGTCCGGCAAGGCCGCCGGCGACGCCCATCTCGTCCTGATCGAGGGGCAGCTTCTGCGGCCCGGTGAAGATGACGACCGGCGCGCAGCCGATGACAATGGCGCAGGGCATCGGCTCCTTGCGCTTCTGGTATTTGCGCCAGTGCTGATAACCGCCGGCACCGCCGGGACGCGACGACATGCGCACGCCGAGCCGGTCTTGTGCCTTCAGCGAGCCGCGATAGGTGCCCATGTTCTGCACGCCGGTTTCCGGATCGCGGGTGATGCAGAGCGTCGCGGTAAGATAGGGCGCGGAGTCGAAGCCTGGTGTCGACACCGGAACGGGCAAGCTCGCGAGCCCGCCGCCGGGCGCACGTAGCGCGTCACCCTTGATCACGATCTCCTGGCACGGCGCCGAATTGACGACGACCGGTGCGATCGGATGCGTCATCCCCTTGGCCCAGGCGTCGCCGATCGCATCGACCGGCTTACCCATGCCGATGGCGTAAATCTCCGGCGAAGCGCCGAGCGCTCCGACCGCGACGGGAATGTCGTAGCGGCGGCCGGAACCATCGACGACGTTGGTGAACAGGAAGGCGCGGCGTTGCCCCTCGGGAAGTCCGCCCTGGAACTGCCAACGCACCAGCGGATGCAGCTCGGTGTCCTTGTTGATCGGCCGATCGATGCGCGTGAGTAGCCCGCGGGCCTCGAGCGCGCGCAGATGCGCCTGGAAGTCGAGCGGGGGACTGTCCTGCGCCGCGGGACTGGTCTTGGCCGTCTTGTCGGGCGTGTCGAGCATCAGAGCGTTTCCATTGAGCGGCCCAAGGCATAGTACAAATGCCTGCGCGTTGTAAGGCGGCGTACGGCGTGTATGGTGCGCTGATCCGCGGCCGGAGACATTGCCTTGCTCCACGAAGCCTTCAGCGCGCTGACTATCGTCTTCGATCCGGCGCGCTTTCTCATCATCTGCGGTGGCGTGGTGCTCGGCCTGGTGATCGGCGCCATTCCAGGGATCGGCGGGCTCGCCGGCCTGGCGCTGCTGATCCCGTTTACTTACGCGATGGATCCACACACCGCGCTCGCCTTCCTCATCGGCATGTGGGCAGTGACCGCGACCTCCGACACGATCCCGGCGATTTTGTTTGGCGTGCCCGGCGCCATCGGTTCGGCGGCGACCGTGCTCGACGGCTATCCGATGGCGAAGCGTGGCGAAGCCGGCCGCGCCTTCGGTGCATCGTTCTCCGCCTCGATTCTCGGCGGCCTCTTTGGCGCCGTGCTGCTCGGCATCTCCATCCCGATCCTGCGCCCGTTCATGCTGGCGATCGGCTCGCCGGAGCTGCTCGCGGTTTGCGTGCTCGGTCTGACACTAATTGCCTCGATCAGTCAGGGCGCGGTGCTCAAAGGCCTCGTGGTGGCGATGTTCGGCGTGCTGCTGGCGGCAATCGGCAACGAGGCGCAGACCGGCGCACTGCGCTGGACCTTCGACGAGATCTATTTGTGGGACGGGCTGCAGATCCAGGCGCTGGCGCTCGGCCTGTTCGCGCTGCCGGAGCTGATCGACATGGCGATCATGCGCGTGAGCCTGTCCGGCGGGCAGGCGATCGGCGGCGTCATCCGCGAGCAGCTGCGCGGCGTGCGCGACGTGCTGGCGAATTGGAAGCTGGTGCTCAATTCCTCGGTGCTCGGCGTCGTGCTCGGCTCGATCCCAGGCATGGGCGCGCCGATCATCGACTGGCTCGCGTACGGCTCGGCCGCGCGCATGCTGCGCGGCGGCACTGAGACGTTCGGCAAGGGCGATGTCCGTGGCGTCATCGCTTCGGAAGCGGCGAACAATTCGCGCGAGGGCGGGCAATTGATCCCGACGCTCGCCTTCGGGCTCCCCGGCTCGCCGGCGATGGCACTCCTGCTCGGCGCCTTCCTCGCGCATGGCATCACGCCGGGACCGAAACTCCTCGATACCAAGCTCGACATCACCTTCACCATGGTGTGGTCGCTCGCGCTGGCGAACGTCGTCGGCGCCGGGATCTGCTTTCTGTTCGCGGGACAGCTGGCGCGGCTTGCGACTGTGCGCTGGAACACGCTGGTGCCGATCGTCTTCGCCATCTGCTTCGTCGGCGCCTACCAGGGCTCGCGCTCCTACGGCGACCTGGTTACGCTGATCGTGTTCGGTGTTATCGGCTGGGTGATGAAGCGTTTTGGCTGGGCGCGGGCGCCGCTGATCCTCGGCTTCATTCTCGGCAAGCTGATCGAGAAATATCTGTTCATCTCGGTGGCGCGTTATGAGTACGGCTGGATCTCGCGTCCGGTGGTGCTCGTGGTTCTTGGCATTGCCGCGCTGGTGCTGCTGCGGCCGTTTTTTGTCACCGCTTATCGTCGCTGGCGCGGCGCGGCATCTGCGTCTGGCGAGGCGAGGGCCGAACACGGCGCGGCGACGCAGCTGTCACTGATGGAGCAGATGGTCGCACCGGTGCTGTGGCTTGTCGCCTTTGCCGGCTTTGCTGTCGCGTTCTGGAGCGCGACCGACTGGCCGTTCGCCGCGCGGCTGATGCCGCAGACCGCGGCCATTGCCGGCGGCCTGGTGGTGCTGGTCCACGGCGCCGCGGCGCTGCGGCCGAAAATTCGCAGCGTGACATTCGTGCCGGCGGACGCCTCGCCGGGCATCGACGTGTTCTACAAGCGCCTCGGCGTCCAGCTCATCTGGCTTGTCGGGCTGCTGGCGTCGGTCCTCGTCATCGGCATGATGCCGTCGCTCGGCCTCTACATGCTGCTTTATATGCGCTTCGTCGGCAGAACCACTTGGTTCGCGGCGCTGCTGATCACAGTCGCGCTCTGGATCGGCATGTATCTGTTGTTCAACACGCTGTTGCATGTTCCGTGGCCGCCGTCGCTCCTCGGCGACGAGTTCCCGCAGCTGCGATCGCGACTTGGCAACCTGATCTAGGCTTGGCTTGCTGCTGCGAGGAACTGCGCGGCGACTTGATCGACAGCAATCGCTTCATCGCGCCGGCGCAGATAAGCGTCGACATTGCCCCGAACGGCATCCGGCGCTGAGGTGGAGCCGGCGGGGATTTGCGAAGCAAGCTCGCAGAGCAGCGCCTGTTCGATCTGCTCGGCGCGCAGCTCGAGCGCGGCAAGCTCCTTGCGCAATTGCACGACGTCGGGATGCGACATTTCCGGCATGGCTTTGAGCTGCTGCCGTGCCGCGCGCAACGGCTGCACCGCCGCTTGATGCCACGATCCGGTGGCAGCCTCGATGGCATTGAGCTGGGCGTTGTCGAGCGAGATGCGCTTGCTGACGCCGATCCAGGCGCAGAACAGCAGCACATTGACGTCGATGCCGAAGCGCTCCTGCAACGCGAGACATTCGGCCTGCACGCCTGGGGCGCCATAGACGGCCAGGGAGAATCGCCAGAACGGATTGTCGAGGGTCAGCGCCATCGTGGCGCTAGCGCGTCGAGGCCGGGGCTTTCGGTCTACGCTTGACGCCGGTCCAGCGGCCGACAATGCCGAGATTGATGTCGAACAGGTCGAGCACGCGGCCGAGCGTGTGGTCGATCATGTCCTCGAGCGATTTCGGCTGCGCATAGAAGGCGGGCACCGGCGGATAGACGATGGCGCCGGCTTCGGTCACCGCGGCCATGCTTTTGATGTGGCCGAGATGCAGCGGCGTCTCGCGCAGCATCAGCACCACGCGGCGACGCTCCTTCAGTGCGACGTCGGCGGCGCGTGAAATGAGGTTGGCCGTGACACCGGTCGCGATCTCCGACATCGTCTTGATCGAGCACGGCGCGACGATCATGCCGAGATTCTGGAACGAGCCGCTGGAGCAGGCAGCGCCGACGTCCTGGTTCGAATGCACGACGTCAGCGAGCGCTTCCACGTCGGACGCCTTCAGGTTGGTCTCCGTCGCCAGCGTCATCAATGCCGCGCGCGACATGACCAGGTGCGTCTCGATGTCGGTCTCGCGCAGGAGCTCGAGCAGACGGATGCCGTAGATTGCGCCGGACGCGCCGGTGATGCCGACGATCAGCCGCTTCGACGGGTCGTTATGCGCCTTCCGCTGTTTGGTCTTTTGCAACATGCGGTCCTCGGTGGTCGCCTTCTAGCATAGCGCCTTCGCCGGTGAATCGCCACGAGGCGAGTGTGCAGGGCAGGGCCTCGATGCTAGTCTTTGGGCCATAAGAAAAGACGTTAAAGGGAGGGGAGGATGGCGCGAAGTGCGATGATGGCTGTGGTCGTAGCCCTTGCGGCAGCGGCGTTAGGCACGGTTCATGCCGCCCAGGCCGAAGACTATCCAACACGTCCAGTCACGCTGATCGTGCCCTATCCGGCGGGCGGCGGCGCCGACGCCATTGCGCGGCTGACGGCACAGAAGCTCTCCGAAGGGCTCGGCCAGCAGGTGGTCGTGGAAAATCGCCCGGGCGCCGGCTCGGTGATCGGAACCCGTGCCGCGGCCAAGGCCACGCCTGACGGCTACACGATCGTGCTGGAGACGACGGGTATCAGCCTGCCGGAGAATTCCGGCTACGACGCCTTCAAGGATTTCTCGCCGATCGGGATCATCTCCTCGACGCCGATTGTGCTGATGGCGCCGGCCTCGTTTGCGCCGAAGACCATCGCCGAGGTGGTCGCGCTCGCCAAGCAAAAGCCCGGCAAGCTCAATGCCGGGACGCCGCCGGCGCCGACGCTCAATTATTTCGCGGCCGAAATGTTCAAGCTCAAAGCCAGCGTCGATATCGCCATCGTCACCTACAAAGGCACTGGGCCGCTCACCACCGATCTTCTCGGCGAGCACATCGACATGGGCTTCAACACCACGGCGCCGGCGCTGGGCAATATCCAGGCCGGCAAGCTCAAGGCGATCGCCGTGCTGGCGCGGGCGCGGCTCCCGGTCTTGCCCAACGTGCCGACCGCGAGCGAGTCCGGCCTGCCGGGCTTCGAGGCCGAGCTTTACTACGGGCTGATGGCGCCGGCGGGAACGCCGCAGCCGATCATCCAACGCCTGAATAAGGAATTGCAGCGCGCGATTGCCTCGCCCGATCTTAAGGCGCGCATCGTGGGTGATGGTGGCGCGCCAGTCGGCGGTACGCCTAAAGATTATGCCGAGAACATGAAGCGCGAGGAGGCCAAATGGGCGGCGCTGGTGAAGAAGCTCGGCCTCGTGATCAATTAGGGAAGGGACCATGCGGGACATTGTCGGCACGTGGCGTCTGGTGAAGACGCTGGCACGCAATGATGCGGGAGAACCGATGCATCCGCCTTACGGTGAAAAACCGCGCGGGCTCGTCGTGTTCTATTCCGACAAGCGCATGATGTCGGTGCTCTGCGACTCGCGCCGCGATTTGCCGGCAGACGAAACCGTGCGCGAATACATGTCCTACTGTGGAAACTACGAGTTCGACGGAAAGACGCTGGTCACGCGGGTCGACGCTTCCGCCGACCAGAAACGCGTCGGTGGCGAGCAGACGCGCTTCGTGCATTTCGTCGGCGAGCACATGGTGCTCACACAGAAGCCGCGGCTATGGCAGGGCGTGATGCAGCACCGGGAGCTGCACTGGGAGCGCATCGCCGACGCGCCGGCGAATTAGCGCGCCGTCACCTGATATTTGATCGGCTTGCCCGCGAGCACGGCGCGGCAATTCTCGAGCATCGCTGCGATCTCCAGAAGCACGCCCTTGCGCGATCCGCCGGCGCAGTGCGGTGTCAGGATCACGTTCGTCAGCGCGGCAAAACGATCCGGCGTTGGCCGCGGCTCCTCGACATGCACGTCGAGGCCGGCGCCGGCGATGGTGCCGTTGGTGAGCGCTGCATAGAGCGCATCCTCGTCGACCAGCCGTCCGCGCGCGGTGTTGACGAAGAAGGCCGTGCGCTTCATCGCCCCGAACACCTTGGCGTCGATGAGCCCGCGGTTCTCCGGCAGGTTGGTCGCATGCACAGAGACGAAATCGGATTGCGCCAGCAGGTCGGTGAGGGGTGCATAGCTGACGCCGAGTTTTTCCTCGCGCTCCGCCGGCAGGCGCGTGCGATTGCAATAGAGAACCTTCATGCCGAAGCCGCGGGCGATGCCGGCCACCATGGAGCCGACCTCGCCGAGGCCGATGATGCCAAGCGTCTTGCCGTAGAGCCCGCCGAGATTGCTGAGGCCGACCCAATTGTAGGCGACGCCGTTCTCGGGATGCACGCGGGCTCGATCCCAGCGGTCCGCGCGCACGGCGGCATCCGCCTCGACGAGGCGTTTCCCCAATGCGAGCATCAGCAGAATGGCGTGCTCGGCGGTGGTTTGCAGCGAGTGCCGCGGCACGCAGGAGACGAGGATGCCCTTGGCGGCGGCAGCCTTGAGATCGATGCCGTCGGCGCGTTCGCCGATGCGCTGAATGAGCTGCAGCTTCGGATTGGCGGCAATGAGCTCTGCATCGATGACGCCGCGCCGAAAGATCAGGATCGTCGCGTCGCTGCCTTTGCGCAGGTCAAGCTTTGCCGACATGGGAACGAGCGACACGCCGTCCTGCTCGTGCAGCCCGTCGCCCATCGCGCGGACCTCGGCGAGATCCATGTCTTGCGGCAGGAAGAAATCGCGCGCCCACTGGTCGGTGATCTCGCCGCCGCCGATGGCATAGCGCGTCATGCGGATGATGTGGTCGTCGTCGAGGATGGCGATCTTGGTGCTCACGCGCTGGGTCCAGGCTTGCGTTGCGGGGCTTAAATCATAGCATGTCATTTCGGCACTCTACCTATTCTCGCGAAATGGGAAGCGAATGATCCGTTGCGCCGTAACGTGCCTGGCCTTGTTGTTTGCGTCCGCTGGCGTGGGCCACGCGCAAACCTGGCCGACCAAGCCGATCAAGCTGATTGTGCCATTTTCCGCCGGCGGCAGCGCCGATACGCTCGGCCGCGTCTTCGCGCAAGCGGCTTCGGAAAAGCTCGGGCAGCCGATCGTTATTGAAAATCGCCCGGGCGCGGGCGGTGTCGTCGCCTCCGCGCAGGTCGCGCGCGCCGAGCCTGATGGCTACACGCTGGTTGTCTCCGGCGTCGCCTCGCACGCGATCGCGCCGGCACTCAATGCCAACACCGGCTACGATCCGGTGCGCGATTTCACGCATATCGCTTATTTCGGCGGGCCGCCGATCGTCTGGGTCGTGCATCCGTCGCTCAACGTGCAGACGCTCGATGCGCTGCTCAAGGTCGTTCGCAGCAGCCAGACTTTCGACTTCGGATCGCCTGGCACCGGGACGCAGGGTCATTTGGTCGTCGCCTACATGGCGCATAAGCTCAAGCTGCCGCTGCAGCACGTGCCCTACAAGGGCGCCGGCCCGGCGATGTTCGATCTCATCGCCGGCCACGTCAAAATGGCGTCGGTGACCTGGAGGACAGCGCTCGGGCACATTCGCGCCGGCACGGCCGTGCCGATCGCCGTGACGTCTGAGAAGCGCATGGCCGATTACGCCAGCGTGCCGACATTCAAAGAGCTCGGCTATCCGGAGCTGGTGGCGACAACCTGGTTCTCGGTGTCGGGTCCAGCGGGTATGCCGAAGGAGATCGTCGACACGCTCAATCGCGCCTTCGTCGCGGCGCTCGAGCATCCGGACGTGCGTAGCCGGCTGGCGCAGGAGGGCATCGACGTGAAGGCGATGGATGCACCGACTTTCACGCGTTTCGTCGAGGAAGAAGTGGTGCGCTGGGCGCCAATCGTGAAAGCGTCAGGCGCCAAGGCGGAATAGAGCTAGACTTCAATGTAGACTTTGCCGTCGCGGACGAAGGTCTTGTAGCTCTTCACTGGCACGATGCAGGGCGGCAGCACGACTTCGCCGGTGCGGATATTGAAACACCCCTGGTGGAAGGTGCACTCGACGATATCGCCGTCGATGAAGCCCTCCGACAACGAGCCCGGGCCATGCGTGCACTGATCGTCGATGACGAAAAACGCTCCGTCGAGATTGAATACCGCAACAGTCAGTCCCTGCGTCTCGACCTTGAGTGCGGTTCCGGCCGCGACCTCGTCGGTACTGCAGAGTTCGACCTGGGTTTGCGGTGCGGCGGTGGAGGTCTGGTCAGTCATGCGGGTTCCGGAGACCCTGGCTAACACGGTTCAAATCGGCGTCAAGCCCGAGTATTCTCTTTATTGGCGCATGATCTTTTCCGAAAACCGGTGCCCACTTTTCGGGATCATGCGCTAGCCCGACGCAAGGTGAGGAAATGCTCCGCAAAGAACAAAACGACCTGCTGACGCAAACCGGGCCGGGCACGCCGGGTGGCGCGCTATTTCGCAGCTACTGGATCCCGGCGTTGCTTGCCGAGGAGCTGCCCGCCAACGAATGCCCGCCGGTCCGGGTGAAGCTCCTCTCGGAGCGGCTGCTGGCGTTTCGCGACACCCAGGGTCGGCTCGGGCTGATCGACGAATTCTGCGCACATCGCGGCGTGTCGCTGTGGTTCGGCCGCAATGAAGAGAATGGGCTGCGCTGCCCGTATCACGGATGGAAATATGACGTCACCGGCCAGTGCATGGAAGTGCCGTCGGAGCCGGTCGAGAGTGGCTATTGCAAGCGCATCAAGCTCAAATCCTATCCGCTCATCGAACGCGGCGGCATCTTGTGGACCTATATGGGTGCGCCGGAGCAGCAGCCGCCGCTGCCGGAGTTCGAGTTCACCGCGGTGCCGGCGACGCAGCGCTTCATCGCAAAGCGCACCCAGGAATCCAATTGGCTGCAGGCGCTGGAAGGCGGCATCGACTCAAGTCACGTGTCCTGGTTGCACCGCGGCGACCTCAATTCCGACCCGCTGTTCAAGGGCGCCAAGGGCAACCAGTACAATCTCAATGACTCGCGCCCCGTCTTCGAGGTCGTGGAGAGCGCCGGCGGTCTCTACATCGGCGCGCGGCGCAATGCTGAGAACGGGAATTACTATTGGCGCATCACGCCCTGGGTGATGCCCTCCTTCACCATGATCCCGCCGCGCGGCAACCATCCGGTGCACGGGCATTTCTGGATTCCGATCGACGATCACAACTGCTGGACCTGGAGCTTCGACTACCATCCGCTGCGCGCGCTGACCGAGACGGAAGTGCAGGCGATGCGTGACGGCAAGGGCATCTACGTGAAATTCGAGCCCGGCTCGTTCCGGCCGCTCGCCAACAAGGACAATGACTATCTGATCGATCGTGCCGCGCAGAAGGCTGGCAAGACCTTCAGCGGCGTCGAAGGCATCGCCATGCAGGATGCCTCGCTGCAGGAGAGCATGGGTCCGATCGTCGATCGCACCAAGGAAAACCTGGTGTCGACGGACAACGGCATCATCATGGCGCGGCATCGGCTGCTCAAGGCGGCAAAGGCGCTGACAGAGAAGGGCACGGTGCCGCCGGGCGTCGATCCGGCGCATCAGCGTGTGCGCTCCGCGGCTGTGGTGCTGCCGCCGGACCAGCCATTCACCGATGGCGCCAAGGAGGCGCTGTCGATCCGCGCCGGCGTCGCGCATGCGTCCGTCTAGGGAACCGGCATGCTGAGCGAATGCGCGCGCGTGACGACGGCGGAGGAAGCCTCCTTCCGTATCGACTACCCGAATTCGCAGCCGCGCCGCATCAAGGTGATCGCGCTTGACGCTATCGCGGATGCGCTGCTGCGCAGGCTGCACCAGAAAGCCTGGAATGCTGCGAGCTTCATGACGGTCGCCGAAGGCGCGGCCGCCTCGGTGCATGACTGGCTGCGCTCGCTCGACGGCCGGACCTTGACGCTGCTCGACGAGGTCAGTTCGGCCGACGCGGTCGTGACCGTCTCGACCGCGGGGCAGGATTCCGAGAATGCTGCCGTTATCGCCGAAGCCTGCCATCTGCACCGCGTGATGCTGACGTCATTGGTCATCGATCCGCCGGCAACCACGGACGCCTCGCTGCTGCACACCATGGTGCCGCTGCGTGCCACGGCTTCGATGCTGGTCGTCGCCCGCGGCGAGGACTATGTCGAAGCGATGCTGACAGCGTTGCGGGCCTGAGCGGATGAATGCTGTGAGTGACGGAAAACCCATTATCGCCATCGCGACCGGCGATCCCGCCGGGATCGGTCCGGAGATCAGCCTCAAGGCGGCCCGCGACCCCTCGGTTCAAGCGTTGTGCCGGCCGATTCTGGTCGGCGATCCCGCGGTCGTCGAACGTCATGCCAAAGCCTGCGGCCTGTCGAGCGATCTTGCGGCGCTCGAGCGTGTCGATGCTGCGGACTGGCCGAATGCTGCCTTGCCGATCCTCGCGGTACGCTCCAGCGAGCTCGACGCTATTCCCTTCGGCGGCAACAGCGCGGCGAGCGGTCGCGCGTCGCTGGCGGCCGCCGGCGCGGCGATCCATGCCGCGCTTAATCGTCACGTGGATGCCGTTGTCGCCGCGCCGCAGAACCAGACCTCCATCGCACTCGCCGGCATCGAGTTCGACGGCTATCCGTCTTTCGTCGCGCGCGAGACCGGGCTCGATCGCAACGACGTCTATCTGATGCTCTGCTTCGAGGATGTGAAGATCGTGCATTGCACCTTGCACGTGGGTGTCCGCGAGGCCATCGACCTGATCACGCCCGAGCGCGTCGGTCATGTGATCCGCACCGCCGATACGACACTCAAGCGCCTCGGCGTTCCCAATCCGACCATCCATGTCGGCGGGCTCAATCCGCATGCCGGGGAGGGCGGGCTCTTCGGCCGCGAGGAGATCGACATCATCAAGCCGGCAATCGATAGCGCGGCGCGCGAAGGCATTCGTGTGGCGGGGCCGTTCGGTGCCGACACCATGTTCCACAAGAGCGGCGTCGATGCCTTCGTGGTCATGCTGCATGACCAGGGGCACATCACCGCCAAGCTCTTGGCGCGTAGGGCCACGGCGGGCCTGGCGATCGGCAGCCCGATCCTGTTCTCGTCCGTTGCCCACGGAAGTGGTCACGACATCGTCGGCAAGGGCGTCGCCGATCCGACGGCGATGATCCAGGCGGTCACTCGGCTCGCCCGCGCGTCGCGGCAGTAGGGCGCTGCGTGCGCTGGCTTGCCGGCGCTTGGATTGTAGTATACTAGCACCGGAAAAGAAGAAGAACGCAAAAGGGGAGGACGGATGGCCCGCCGGGCTGCCCGCAGCAACCAGGCTGCTTTCGCCGCCGTGCGCACGGACGCCGTGCGCAGCGACGACGCGCCTATTTCGTTACGCCGCAACACAATCGCCGCCCAGATCCATGCGCTGTTGCGCCGCGAAATCATCGCCGGCCGCCGATTGCCGCGGGCGATGCTCTCAGAGCAGGAGCTGGCCGGCCGCTTCGGCGTCTCGCGCACACCGATCCGCGAAGCGATGATCAAGCTCTCGGAAGAGGGGCTCGTCGAGATCTTCCCGCAATACGGATCCTTCGTTGCGCCGATCAAGCTGAGCGAGGTCTTCGACAGCCAGTTTGCCCGGGAATCGCTCGAATGCGCCGCGATCGAAAAAGCGGTGACGCGCATAGACGACGCGCAGGGCCGTGAGCTCAAGGCCATGATCAACCGCCAGCGCGCGCTGCTGCGCGTCGGCGACCAGGACGGCTTCTTCCGCGCCGACGAGAATCTACACGCCTTGATCCTGCGCATCGCCGGCCATGCCAGCGCCTGGCACATCGTCGAGAACGCCAAGGCGCAGATGGACCGGGTGCGCTATCTGGCGATGACCATCCCGCGCAAGCAGTCGCTGGTCATCGCCGAGCATGCGGCCGTCGTCGACAGCCTGCTCGCGCGTGATCGCAAGGGCGCGGTCGAGGCGATGCGCGTGCATCTGCGCGGCATCTTCCGCACGCTCGAAATTCTCACCAGCGACAAGAACGAGTACTTCACGCAGGAAGAGGATGCGGCCGCGCCGATGGCGGCCAATGGTTCGCAAACGCCGGGTAAACGCCGCCCGCGACAATACGCTCAGTCACGAACGAAGTAACAATGTGAACTCCAGGGAGGAAATCGTCATGACTTTTACACCCACACGCCGCGCCGTCGTCGGCGGCCTTGCCGGAACGATGGCGCTCAATGCCCGCGCGTTCGGACAGTCGCTGCAACTGCCATCATCGCCGGTGTCGCTGAACTTCGTCGACGTCGCCGGCAATCTGGCTCTGACGCAGAAGGCGATCGAGGCCTATCGCAACAAGAACCCTAAGCTCGTCTCCCGCATCACCTTCACCAAGGCGCCGGCGCCGGAGCTGCCGGGCAAGATCAAGGCGCAGCAGGATGCGAAGCGCGTCGACATCGACGGCGTGCTCACTGGCATCGACGCGCTGTCGGCCGGCGTCGACCAGAAGCTGTGGATCCCGATCGCCTCGGAATATGCCGGCAAGCTGCCGAAGCTCGACGACATCTATCTTCCCGGCGCCAAGGCCATGCAGGGTCTCGCCGGCAACCAGGGCGTCTGCATCGTGTTCTGCCCCGCGGGGCCGGTGATGGAATATTTGCCGGAGAAGGTGAAGCAAGTGCCCTCGACTGCCGAGGAATTGCTCGCTTACGCCAAGGCCAATCCGAACCGCTTCATCTACGCGCGTCCGGCGAATTCGGGCCCGGGCCGCATCTTCATGATGGGCCTGCCTTACATCCTCGGCGACAAGGATCCGAAGGACCCCGTCAACGGCTGGGACAAGACCTGGGCCTATCTGAAGGAGCTCGGGCAATACGTCGAATATTATCCGTCTGGCACGGGCGCGGTGATGAAGGAGCTCGGCGAGGGCTCACGCGACATGACGCCGTCGCAGATGGGCTGGGATATCAATCCACGCGCGCTGGGCATCGTGCCCAAGGAAGCCAAGGTGTTCTTCCTCAAGGGCTTCCATTGGGTGCTCGACGCGCATTACCTCTGTATCCCGAAAGGCGTGGCGCCGGAGAAGGTCGCGGTCCTCATCGACCTGCTCAACTACATGCTGAGCAAGGAAGCGCAGGCCACGACCTATGACGATGGCTATTTCTATCCGGGCCCGGCGGTGAAGGACGTGCCGCTCTCGCTGGCGCCGGCGGAGAGCCAGAAGGTGATCCAGGAGTACGGCCGCGCCGAATACGCCAAGGCCATCACCGACAATCCGCAGGAGCTGCCGCTCACGCCGGACAAGCTGGTAATCGCGTTCTCGCGTTGGGACGAGCAGATCGGCGGACAGAAGAAGAAGTAAGTGTGAGGCGAACACCGCTCGCGAGACATACTCGGCCGTCATCGCCCGCGCAGGCGGGCGATCCAGTAGACACAAGCGCTTCTGTGATTACTGGATGCCCCGCCTTCGCGGGGCATGACGGCGGTGAGTGTTACGACGGTTCGATGAAAAAGGTGAGACCACATGGCCATCGCTGCACGCGATTTCCGTGAGCTGCGGCTCGACGCAATGAGCCGCAATTTCGGCGCGCTCAATGCATTGAAGGGCATCAACCTGACGGTGCAGCGCGGCGAGTTCATCGCGCTACTCGGACCCTCGGGTTGCGGCAAGTCGACGGCGCTCAATTGCCTCGCCGGCCTGCTCACGCTGTCGGCCGGCAGCATCTGGCTCGACAAGACGCGCATCGACGAGCTCAAGCCCGAGCAGCGCGGCTTCGGCATGGTGTTCCAGAATTACGCATTGTTCCCGCATATGAGCGTACGCCGGAACATCGGGTTCGGCCTGCAGATGCAGAGGCGCTCCAAGGCTGAGGTCGCCCGCAAGGTCGACGAAGCACTGTCCATTGTGCGGCTGGGCACGCAGGCCGAGAAGCTGCCTGGCCAGCTCTCCGGTGGCCAGCAGCAGCGCGTCGCCATCGCGCGCGCTATCGTCATCGAGCCACCGCTGGTGCTGATGGACGAGCCGCTGTCCAATCTCGATGCCAAGCTGCGGCTGGAGATGCGCGCGGAGATCCGCCGCATCCACGAGCTGATCGGCTCCGCCACCATCTATGTGACGCACGACCAGGAAGAGGCGCTCTCGCTCGCCGACCGCATCGTTGTCATGCGTGAGGGCGAGGTGCGGCAGGTCGGCACGCCCGCCGAGCTTTACGCCAAGCCGGCGCATGCCGACGTCGCAGAATTCATGGGCTACCGCAATCTGTTCCGCTCGCGCGTCAGCAAAGGCGGCGACGGCATCAGCGTCACACTCGGCGGTGCAAGCCTACGCGGCACGCCGATCGATATGACGGGCGAGGGCGAGGCGACCGTCGCCATCCGTCCCGATGAGTTGCACGCCGCGAGCGACGGCCCGATCGCTGCGACGGTCGAGAGCGCGCAATATCACGGCCGCGACTTCTATTGCCTCGGGCGCACCGCCGATGGCACCCAGATCTATTTTTGTGCCAAGCAACCTGTGC
Source organism: Pseudolabrys sp. (assembly GCA_035651015.1). Taxonomy (GTDB): domain Bacteria; phylum Pseudomonadota; class Alphaproteobacteria; order Rhizobiales; family Xanthobacteraceae; genus Pseudolabrys. Next base: position 24,282 of record DASRGN010000064.1, read on the forward strand.
AGAAAGGTGAAAGCGTACGGCTTGCTGCCGATCCGCAGCGCGTTCTCATTTACGCTGGGGCACCTGCGTGAGCGCGGTGACCGAAAGCATAGCTCCAATCGCGGCCGACCGCCGGCTGTCCCTGCGCGCCCGGCTGGCGTTGCGCGGGCTCGACGGCGTGACGCTGCTGGTGCTTCCCGCCGTGATCTTCGTCATCGCGCTGTTCGTCTATCCCTTCGTCTACGGCTTCGTGCTGTCGCTGCAGCCAAAAGCCGGCGATTGGCTCGCCAACTATCGCAAGTTCTTCTCCGAGCCGTTCCTTTATGACACCATCGCCGCGACGCTCTGGCTGGCGGTGCCGGCGACGCTGATCAACACCACGATCTCGATTCCCGTGGCGATGCGCGTGCGGCTGATGCATCGCCGCCGCATCCTCACCACGATCCTGGTGATCCCGATCACGCTCGGCACCGTACTGATCGCCGAGGGCCTGCTTGCTTATCTCGGCCCGCAGGGTTGGTTCAATCGCGTGCTGATGCTGTTCGGCATCATTCATTCGCCGGTCCGGCTGGTGCACAACTACACCGGCGTGATGCTGTCGCTGATCCTGTCGGGCTTTCCTTTCACCTTCCTGCTCACGCTTTCCTATCTCACCGGCATCGACCCGTCGCTGGAGCAGGCGGCCTCGACGCTCGGCGCCAATGCGCGCGCCCGCTTCTGGCACATCCTGATGCCGCTCTTGGCGCCTGGGCTCGCGATCAATCTGTGCCTCTCCTTCGTGCAGACTTTCTCCGTGTTTCCGTCCGCCGTGCTGCTCGGCGCACCGGCGGGTGCAACGCGCGTCATTTCCATCGCCGCGTATCAGGCTGCCTACGAGCAGTACGATTATTCGATGGCCTCGACGATCGCGATGATCATGGGCTTCGTGCAGCTGATCATCGTCGCGGCAATCCTCTCGGGGCGCAGCTTCGTCTATCGCGGCGCCACCGCCGGTGGGAAGGGTTGATGTCATGACCCGCGACAAGTCGCTCACCGAACGGCTCTGGGCCATCACCATCTGGGCACTAGTCGTCTTCTTCATCGTCAACCTTGTGGCGATGGTGGCGACGGTGGTGGTCAATTCGTTCGGCACGCGCTGGCTCGGCACCTGGCTGCCGCCTGCCTTCACCACGCGCTGGTACGTCTCCGCGTGGAGCGAATTCCAGCTCGACGACGTGCTCATCGTCACCTTCGAGATCGTCGGCGCGGTGGTGCTGCTCTCGGGCCTGCTCGGCGTACCGGCCGCCTACGCGCTGGCGCGCCGCGAATTCCCCGGCAAGAAATTCGTCACACTGCTATTTCTGTTGCCGCTGATCATCCCGCCGATCACCTTCGGCATCCCGCTGGCGACCGTGCTCTATCAGGCCGGCTTTGCCGGCAACATGTCCGGCGTCATCCTTGCCAATCTGGTGCCGACGGTGCCGTTCGTGGTGTTGGTGATGATCCCGTTCATCGAGCAGATCGATCCGCGCATCGAATCCGCCGCGCGCGTCTTCGGCGCCGGCACAGGGCGGCTGTTCGTGCACATCCTCATTCCATTGTTGGCGCCGGGAATCCTGGCTGCGCTGCTGCTCGTCCTCGTGCGCACCATCGCCATGTTCGAGCTGACATTCTTCACCGCGGGCCCGACCAGCCAGACGCTGGTGGTCGCTCTTTATTATGCGGTCTACGCGGCGGGCGTGCGGGCGGGGCAATCGATCGATGCCATGGCCGTCATCTACATGGTCACCACGCTCGTGTGGCTCCTGATCGCGCTGCGCTTCGTCGATCCGACGCAGATCGTCACCCGCGCGAAACGTGAGGCGACCCGCTAGCGGAGCCTGCAGGAAACCCGCTAGTCTCCCGCGCGCTTCCAAAAACCGCGAAAAGGTGACCCTTGAGTGCGATCTCCGCCGACGTGATCAAAGACCTGGCGCCGACCGGGAAGGTGCGCGCCGCCATCAATCTGGGCAATCCGGTGCTGGCGCAGACCGACGCCGCCGGCAAACCGGCCGGGATCACGCCGGAGCTTGCCGCCGGCGTCGCCAAGCGGCTTGGCGTGCCGCTCGAGCTGGTCCCCTTCGATGCTGCGGGCAAGGTGTTCGACGCGCTCAAGACCGGCGCCTGGGATATCGCCTTCCTCGCGATCGAGCCGGTGCGTGCGGCGGAGATCGAGTTCACCGCGCCTTACGTGTTGATCGAGGGCGTCTACGTGGTGCCCGAAGGCTCGGCGCTCAAGACCATCGCCGATGTCGACCAGCCGGGCATCCGCATCGCGGTGGCCAAGGGCGCAGCCTATGACCTTTATCTCTCGCGCACGCTGAAGAACGCAACGCTGGTCCGCTCCTCGCTGGGTCCGGACGCGATGGACATGTTCGTCGCCGACAAGCTCGATGCCGCGGCCGGCGTGCGGCAGCCGGCGGCTGAATATGTGCGAACCCATCCCGGCCTGCGCATCATCGATCAGCGTTTCATGGCGATCCGCCAGGCCATGGGCACGCCCAAGGGACGCGTTGCCGGCGCGGCGTTTCTCAACAACTTCATCGAGGAGATGAAGGCGTCGGGCTTCGTTGCCGACGCGCTCAAGCGCAGCAATCAGCCGGATGCCGTGGTGGCGCCGCCGGGCGCATAACGCGCTCGTTTCCTCCCGTCGTTTGTTACGCAAATTTTACGCCCCGCGCAGCGGCCCCCGCGGTAGTGCATGCGTAACAAACGATCTGGGGACGTTCGATGCGGGGGCGTATCGCGCGGCTGTCTGCCTGTCTCGCGAAATTTGTGGTTCTCGGCGGCCTTCTCGATGTCCGTCCGGTGATGGCCTCGCCGGTTGGGCTGTGGCGCGCGCCAGACGGCGCGATCATACGCGTTGCGCCATGCGGACCGAGCCTCTGCGCGTTCATTGCGAAGCCGGCGCACGCCATCGACCCGGATACCGGCCGGCCGCCGACCGACAAGCACAACCACGATCCCGCCAAACGCAATCGTCCGCTGGAGGGTGTGCAGGTGCTCAGCGACATGCACATCGCCGCGCGAGGCAAATGGTCGGGCTCGCTCTACAACGACGATGACGGCAACACCTATAATGGCAACTTGATCGAGCTCGATGCTGAACGCATCAGGATCGAAGGATGCGTGTTGGGAATTTGCGGCGGTGATACGTTGACCCGCGTTAGATAGCAGCGCTTCGCTAAGTTATCAGAGCATCTTCAGGGTAACGTCTCGAATTGCGTCAAACCGCTTTTGACACCTGCCGTGATGCGGATCAGCCGGGCTGATACCGCGTGCCGATCGATGGCTTGCTCTGCCCGAGGCCGGGCAGCTCCCAGACGCCGGCGCCGGTGGGATTGATGTCGGCAGCGATGTCGACGTCGATCAGGTAAGGCCGGTTGGCCTTGATGCCGGTGCGCACCGCCTCGGCGAGATCGCCGGCGCGATCGATGCGCACGCCGGTGACGCCCGCGGAGCGCGCCATGGCGGCGAAGTCGGGATTGTAGCGCTGGCCCGTTTTTGGATCGTGGAAGTCAGTCGCCAGCTCGCGGCCGTCGAGATAGCCGCGCTGCAGGCCACGGATCGAAGCATAGGCGTAGTTGTTCCACACGACCCAGACGACGGGGAGATCGTACTCGACCGCGGTGCCGAGCACGTTAGCGTGCATGAAGAAGGCGCCGTCGCCGCACACCGAAACGCAAGGGCGATCGGGCGCCGCGAATTTCGCGCCCATGACGCCGGCGACGCCAAAGCCCATGGGGCCGAACCCCATCGAACCGATCAATGAATCCGGGCGCCGCGGCTTGGTGTAGCCGAGAAGCCAGTTGTGGTGCACGCCGATATCGCTGACCAGGATCGCGTCCTCGGGTAGCGCTTTGTCGATCTCGGCGGCGGCGCGTTGCGGGTTGATCGGCACGCTATCGTCGGTGAAGCCCGGGGCAACAAACTTGTCCCATTCCTTGCGATAGCCGTCGATCAGCTTCAGCCATTTCGCCCGCGCGTCGGCGCGCTTGTTGACGTCGGGACGGCGGTCGAGCTCGGCGAGCAGCTGGCGCAGGAAGGTGCGCACATCGGCCATGAGGCCGAGCGCCACGGGATAATTGCGGCCGATTTCTTCCGGGTCGATGTCGACATGGATGAGCTTGGTCGGCGGAATGGTGAAGGAGTAGCCGGGAATCCACGAGCTCGAGGTGCGGTCGTCGAAGCGGACGCCGAGCGCAAGGAGCACATCGGCCTGCCGCGTCGAATGGTTGGCCTGATAATGGCCGCCGCGCGCCACAAGCCCGAGCGCCAGCGGATGGTTCATGTTGATGGCGCCAAGCCCGCTTGCCGAGGCCGCGATCGGGATCTGCAGCTTCTCGGCGAGCTTCAGGAGATCGTCGCAGGCGCCGCCATAGCGCACGCCCTGGCCGACGATGATCACCGGACGCTCCGCGCTGAGCAGCATGTCCACCGCTTTGATGACGCCTTCCGGATCGGCGCCGCAGCGGCTGGAGATGTTGGCGCTCCACTCCTCGGGCTTCGGCGCTTCCTCCGCGGCCGATTCCATGAACACATCGAAGGGAACGTCGAGCACGACGGGGCCCGGCCGGCCGGTCACCATCGTCTTCCACGCCTGGCGCACCGCCAGCGGCACCATCTCGCCGCGCGTCGGCTGGAAGACCTTCTTGCACAGCGCGCGCACGGTCGAGGGAAAGTCCGCTTGGTAGTGCCGATACATTTCCTGGAAGGCGCCGCGATTGAACTGGCTGGTCGGTACGTTGCCGGTCACCGCCATGAACGGCACGGAATCGAGAAAGGCATTGGCGAGCGAGATCGGCAGGTTCGCCGAGCCCGGACCGCAGGAGGTGAAGGTCGCAGTCGGCCGTCCGGACACGCGGTAGTAGACGTCCGCCATGAATCCGGCGACGCTCTCGTGATGCACCGAGACGGTCTTGATGTCGTGCTTACGCTCGAACAGCGCGTCGATGAACTGGATGTTGCCGTGGCCGCAGAGCCCGAAGACGGTCGGCACTTTCTCCTGGATCAGATAGTCGACGATGACCTGCGCTCCGTTGAGCATGTTACGCGTCGCCATCCGCTCATTCCTCCTTGACCGCACCGGAATTTAGCCACTTGAAATCGACCGCTTTTCAAGGGCGGATCACGCTATTTCTCACAATGCTGCACGTCAATTGCTATTGTGATATACGTCGCGCGCGGCCGATGAGCCGCTTTTTGGTGAGTGCCGCACATGACCTCGACCCGCAAAGCTTTCATCCGCAACATCGCCGAAGTGGCATGGAAAGAATTCCCGAACCATTTCGGCGGCGCGCTGTCGAAGCCGCTGGTGATGCCGGAGACCGCGGGCTCCAAGCATCTCGACTATCGAATCTCGATGTACCAGCCGATGGCGCACGTGGCCTACCACAAGCATGCGGTGCAGGAGCAGGTCTATCACGTGCTCGAGGGCGAAGGCCTGATGGAGATCGACGGCGAGAAGCACGTCGTGCGCAAGCACGATTCCATTTACCTGCCGCCCGGCGTGTCGCACTCGATCAACAATACTGGGCTTGTCGATCTCGTGTTCATTGTCGCCACGTCGCCGGTGACCGACGACGCTAAGTGACCGCGTTTCCGCTCGTCGCCGCATAAGCCGCATTGCGGCTCGCGCGTCTTCTGTGCGGTGGCCCGCTCGACGGCAGGCCAGTGCTAATGCGGCATCTGCGCCGCGCGCTGGCCCGCTGTGGTGCCGGCGATCTTGCCGAACACGGCGCCGGCCATCAGCCCGGTGCCGCCCGGATAGTTGAAATAGAACAGCCCCCCGACGAGCTCGCCCGCGGCATGCAGCCCGGGGATCGCATGGCCGTCGCTGTCCATTACGCGGCCCTCGGTGTCGATGCGCAGGCCGCCGAAGGTGAAGGTGATGCCGCAGGTGACGGCATAGGCCTCGAACGGCGGCTCGTCGACGGTGTTGGCCCAGTTCGACTTGTTGATGGCAAGGCCCTCGGTGCGACGGCCGTCCTTGACGTTCGGATCGAACTTGATGTCGGTGCGCACCGCCTTGTTGTAGGCCTTGATGGTCGCCAGCGCCTTCGCCGCGTCGACGTCCTCGAGCTTGTTGCACAGCTCTTCCAGCGTGTCGGCGCGCACCTTGCTCACGCGCTTGATGCGGTATTCGTCGCGCAGCATCGGGATGATCTTGTTGTCGAACACCTGGTAGGCGAACTGCTTCGGCTGCTTGAGCACCACGCTGCCGTATTTGGCATAGGTGTAGTTGCGGAAGTCGGCGCCCTCGTCGACGAAGCGCTCGCCATTGGCATTGATCATGATGCCCCAGGGATACGAGTGCTTCTGGAAATTGTCGCCGACCGACAGGTCGCCGTGCTCCGGCGCGTTGCGATCCCACTGCACCGCGTGGCTGCCGGACCAGTTGCCGATCGGCTGCGCGCCGATGGCGAGCGCCATCTTGATGCCGTCGCCGGTGTTGAAGCGGGTGCCGCGGATCTTTGCCAGCTCCCAGGTGGGCCCGAGATAGCGCGTGCGCATCTCCGCGTCGGCCTGGAAGCCCCCGGCCGCGAGCACGACGCATTTGGTGGCGATCTCCATGGTGCGGCCCTGATGACGCACGCGAATGCCTTTGACGCCGTCATCGTCGGCGATCAGCGCAAGGCCGCGCGTGTCGTAGGCGATGGTGACGTTGTTTTTCTTCGCCGATTTGGTGAGCATCTCGACGAGACCCGGGCCACCGCCCCAGGCCTCGACGGTGAGTCCGCCCCAGAACTTGAACTTGCCGTCGATCTTGTAGGCTTGGCGTCCCCAGATCGGCGCGAAGCGGATGCCCTTGTCCCGCAGCCAGCGCATGGTGTCGCGGCTGCGCGTGACCAGGATCTCGCAGAGATCGGGGTCGGTGCGGTATTCGGTGATCCGTCCCATGTCGTCGAAGAACTTGTCCTGCGTGTAAGTGCCGAAATCCGACTTCGAGACCTCCTCGTCCGTGAGGTCGGGCATCAGCGCGCGCAGATCCTCGACGCCATCATAGACGCAGCGGAAAGCGCCGGCGGTGAAGCGGCTGTTGCCGCCGGATTCATCCTCCGGGGCGCGCTCGATGACCAGCACCGACACATTATGCTCGGCGGCGGCGAGTGCCGCGCAGAACGCCGCATTACCGGCACCGACCACGACTACATCAACTGAAGAAGGCAGCATTTTTCGCAGGACCTGCTTGTTGTTGGGCTTGGGGTTTTGAAATCGCGGGCAGTGTAGGGGCGCACTTCCGAGAGTCAATCAATCCGACAATGTGAGCGCCGGTTTGCCAATTCGAAATACCGGATGCTAGTGTTGTGAGTTCGGCGACGCTGGCCGCCGAGGTGCTCACTTGAGAACACGAGCAAAATCAAAGGCTACGAGCGAGGTTGCGGCGCCGTCCCGGCGTTCCGCCACGGTCGCGCGGAGGGTCGAAACGCTGCCGGATATCGACGACGAGGCCGAGGATCGCGCCCGCGGCGGCGTGCAATCGCTCGGCCGCGCCTTTGCCATCCTCGAGGAAGTTGCGCGCAACCGCGACGGCATCGGGCTCGCCGAGCTGAGCAAACGTGTAGGGCTGCACAACAGCACCACCTTCCATCTCGTCAAGACCATGGTGTCGCTCGGCTACATCCGCCAGATCAAGGACAGCAAGCGCTACCGGGTCGGCCGCCCGCTGTTTGCGTTGGCGGCGAGCGCGCTCGACGAGATGGAGATGGTGAGCCTGGCGACGCCGGTGCTCGAGGATCTCTCCCGCGAGTCCGGGGAGACCAGCCATTTCGCGGTGCGCATGAGCGATGCGGTCGTGATCATTGCGCGTACGTCCGGACCCGGCGCGTTCCAGCTCACGGATCGGGTCGGCGTGGTGCGCCCGGCGCACTGCACCGCGCTCGGCAAGGTCATTCTCGCGGCGCTGCGTCCGGACCAGCTCGATCGCTATCTGCAGCGGGTCGAGTTGCGGGCGCTGACGCCGAAGACGGTGACCGATCCCCAGCTTCTGCGCCGCGAGATCGAGGAGATCCGTCGCTCCGGCATCGCCTTCGACGACGGCGAATTCGATGCCGAAGTGCGCTGCGTCGGAGTGCGGGTCCGCGATTTCAGCGGGCAGGTGATCGGCGCCATCGGTATCTCAGGTCCGGTGTGGCGATTGTCGATCCAGACGCTGCAGAATCGCGCCAAGACCGTAAGGGAAGCGGCCGACCGGCTGTCCACCGAGTTCGGCGCGACGGAAACGAAAGCGCGATAGGAATTCTCAATCGCGCAGTCGCGCTCGAATTGGCTCGTCTATCATGTGTGCGCTGGCATTATCATATGTTGCGCAGTTTTTGAGCGATCGTGTTTTCGATAAACACATTTATAATCCATAACGCACAACAATCCCCCTGTGAATCGGCGGCGCACGTTGCGCTTTCATCGTCTCGCCGCTCGTCTTCTCGCGATCGGCCGGCAGTGCAGCTGTTCTTGGGGGAATGAGAATGCACGAAGCGCCAGAGACTGTGGCGGAGAGCACCGGGGACGGCGTTACCCAATTCATCAGCTTCGATGTCGACGGCGACCAGTACGGCGTCGAGATCATGGCGGTGCGCGAGATCAAGGGCTGGTCGGAGATCAAGTATCTGCCGAAGCAGCCTGATTATGTGCGCGGCGTGCTCAATCTGCGCGGCACCATGGTCCCGATCGTCGACTTGCGCTGCCGCTTCGGTCAGGGCCTGACCGAGGCGACGCCGATCCACGTGATCATCGTCGTCCAGATCGGCTCACAGCTCATCGGCCTGCTCGGCGATCGCGTGCTCGACATCGTATCCGTTGACGCCAAGCAGATTCAGCCCGTGCCGCGCGTTTCGCAAAACGCGCATCTCGACTTCCTGTCCGGCCTGGTGACGATCGACAACGCGATGATCGCGCTGATCAGCCTGCCGCAACTCTTCTCCACGATCGGTCCGACGCTCGATCTGACCAGTGCCGCCTGACGGCGAATTCGCCGCAACCTTCAAACCTCATCCGGGATAATGACCATGTCGCTGCTGCAATTGCGAATCAAAGGCCGACTCTACGGTGGTTTCGGCGTCCTTGTGTTCTTTGGCGTTGCGCTGGCGATATTCGGCATCTGGCAGCTCCTGGAAATCCGAACCCAGGTCGGGAAGATGTCGGCGATCGCCGACAACGCGTCGCGCGTTCTACGCATTTCGAGCGACCTGCAAGCCATTCGGCGCGCCAATCTCCGCTACATTCACGATGCCGATGAGGCGTCGTTCAAGGAGGCCACGGAGCGCGAAACGAAGACGACCGAGTTGCTGCAGGAAGCGGCCAAGGCGACACTCTCGGAAGAGCGCCGTGCCATCTATGGATCGGTCGAAAAGAATGTGGCGCAGCTGCGCGCCAAGCGGGAGACTCTCGGTGCCGAGATCAAGGCCATGCAGACCGCGCGCGCGACGCTGTTCAAGGTGGGCGATGACCTGGCCGCTAACGCCGCGAAGTTCTTGGATGGCGCGCGGGCCAGCAATGCGAGCCTGCGCGACGCGGCCGAGCTCGGAACCCAGGTGTTGCTGGTTCGCATCGCCAATTGGCGTTTCCTGGCGACGCAGGACGAAAAGGGTCCTGCCACATTCAAGACCGCCGTTGCCAAGGCGCAGAGCCAAATTGCCGCGCTGGAAAAGGCGGATCTGCCCGCGGAGGTTCGCACCCATCTCGCCGCGGTCAAGAGCAATCTGGCCACCTATGCCAGCTCGTTCGAAACCGCTTCGGCGAACATCCTCAAAGCCAATGAGCTCTATCGGACCGACGTCCGCAATCTTACCGTCGGCAGCCTGCAGCAGCTCGCCAAGGCGCAGGCAACACTGGACAGCGATTTCACTGCGACGGAAGCCAAGACCGGAAGCACGATCTCCAGCACCGTGACGATGCAGATGATTGTCGCCGCTCTGGCTTTCGTATTGGGCACGGTGATCGCCTTCTTCATCGCCCGCAGCATCGCCAATCCGCTGAGCAGGCTGTGCGCTGCGATGAAGGAGCTCGCTTCCGGCAACTTCGACGTCGTACTGCCGGGCCTCGGCCGCAAGGACGAGGTCGGCGACATCGCCGCCGCTGTCGAAGAGTTCAAAGTCAAGGCCGCGGACAAGGCGCGACTCGAAGCCGACGAGACCTTGAAGCGGCAGAAGGCCGAGGCCGAAGCAGCCGCCAGCGCCGCGGAGGAGCGCGCCAAGTCGGCGGCGGAACAGGCTCGCGTCGTCGAATCGCTTGCGGCTGGCCTCAAGGACATGGCTGACGGCGACCTCACGGTCCGCCTCAGCGACGGCTTCACCGACGCCTATCTGCAGATCAAGAACGACTTCAATGCCGCGATCGCGCGACTTGAAGACACGATCAAGGCGATCGCTGATGCCTCGCGTGAGATCACCAGTGGTGCGGCGGAAATCGCCACCTCGACCACCGACCTGTCGCAGCGCACCGAGGAGCAGGCCGCGAGCCTCGAAGAGACCTCGGCGTCGATGGAGCAGATCTCCGCGACGGTGAAGAAAAACGCCGAGAACGCGCAGCAAGCCAATGCGTTCACCGCCAGCACGCGTGAGGTCGCCGACAAGGGCGGCGCGGTGGTGGCACAGGCGGTCAACGCCATGGCGCGGATCGAGGAATCGTCGCGCAAGATCTCTGACATCATCAGCGTCATCGACGAGATCGCGCGGCAGACCAACCTGTTGGCGCTAAACGCCGCCGTCGAAGCCGCCCGCGCGGGCGAGGCGGGACGCGGCTTTGCAGTGGTCGCCTCGGAGGTGCGTACCTTGGCGCAGCGCTCCTCGCAGGCCGCCAAGGACATCAAGGATCTGATCACGAGCAGCTCCGGTCAGGTCTCCGAAGGTGTCCAGCTCGTCAACAAGGCTGGCGCGTCGCTCACCGAGATCGTCGAGTCGATCAAGAAGGTCGCCGGCATCGTGTCCGACATCGCCAATGCCAGTGCCGAGCAGGCGACCGGCATCGACCAGGTGAATACCGCCTTGTCGCAGATGGACGAGGTGACGCAGCAGAACTCGGCGCTCGTCGAGGAGAATGCGGCCTCCGCCAAGTCGCTCGATCAGCAGGCCAATATCATGAGCGGGCATGTCGCGGCCTTCAAGCTCAGCAGCAGCGCTCCAATTGTGAGCCCCGTGAAACCCGCCAGTGCAGCGCCGCATGCACCCAAGGCTCCGGCGCCGGCGGCGGTCGCCAAGCGCGGCAACGGTCCGGTCGGCCGCCTGCAGGCCGGCCTGGCTACCGCCTTGAATATCGAGCAGGAGTGGGAAGAGTTCTAACCGATCGCCGACACCGATCGGCCGATCCGGGATAAGCGGCCGCCGCGCTTGACACTCGTCGAGCCGGCGGCCTCTTTATATCTTCTATGGCCGCCCTCATCACCGTGCCCGAACCTGTATTGCGTGAGAAGGTGCTGGCGGCGCTCACCGCCGCAGGCGCCGACGAAGCGTCAGTGCAGGCCTGCGCGCATGCCATGCTGCATGCCTCGCGGCTCGGCATCGACAGCCACGGCGTCCGCCTGACGGCGCATTATGCGGCGATGATGAAGTCTGGCCGCATCAATCCGCACCCGAACTTTACGCTGCGCAAGACCGCCGCGGGCAGCGCCATGCTCGATGCTGACAATGGCCTCGGCCATGCCGCCGCCTATGCCGCTATGGGTTATGCCTGTGAGCTCGCCGGCGAGGCCGGCATAGGTGCCGTCGGCGTCGCCCGCTCATCGCATTTCGGCGCCGCGGGCGCCTACGCGCTGGCGGGCGCGGAAGCGGGCTTCGTCGCCTTCTCCACGACCAATGCCGATAGCCTCGTCGGGCTGCATGGCGGCACGGAGGCTTTCCACGGCACCAATCCGCTCGCGATTGCGGCGCCTGTCGCCGGCGAGAAGCCGTGGCTGATGGATCTCGCGACGTCCTCGATCCCTTTCAACCGCGTGCATCTCGCGCGAACGCTTGGTTTGACGCTGCCTGAAGGCGTCGCGACTGACGCAGGCGGCGCGCCGACGCGCGACCCGCACGCGGCGACGTCGCTCATTCCACTTGGCGGCACCGATTATGGCTTCAAGGGCGCCGCGCTCGCGGGCGTGGCCACGCTGTTCTCTGCGATCCTTACCGGTGGCGCCATCGATCACGAGATGATCCCGATGTTCCGCAAAGACGCGATGTCGACGCCGCGCAATGTCGGACATTTCTGTCTCGCGCTCGACCCTGGCCACTTCGTCGGCCGCGACGCCTACAATCTCGCGATCAAGCGCTATCGCGACGCCTTGCGCGCGGTGCCGGCGCGTGCCGGCGAGCGCGTCATGGCGCCGGGCGATCGTGAATGGGACGTCGAAGCCGCGCGCCTCCGCGATGGCATCCCGATCGATGTGGAGACTGCGGCGTTCCTGAAGGTCGGATAAGCTCGCTGCATGTCGCTGCCCGCGCCCAATCTCGATCCGCCGTTCCGCGTGACGCGGGCGAGCCATGTCGTGCTCACCGTCAAGGATCTCAAGGCGAGCCGCGCGTTCTACACCGAGGTGGCCGGGCTGATCGTCACCGTGGAGGCCGACGGCACGCTTTATCTGCGCGGTGTCGAGGAGGCCTGCCACCACTCGCTGGTGCTGCGACAGGCGCGTGAGCCGTCATGCCTGCGCATCGGCCTGCGTATCTTCACCGAACCCGAACTGGAGAAGGCCAAGGGCTGGTTCGAGGCGCATGGATGCGCCGCCGCCTGGGCCGAGGTCCCGTTCCAGGGACGCACGCTGCACGTCACTGATCCGGTCGGCACGCCGCTCGAATTTTGCGCGCGCATGCCGGTCGAGCCGCGCATGATCACGAGTTTCACCGCGCATCGCGGCGGCTGTGCGCTGCGCCTCGATCATGTGCAGGTGTTGACGCCACAGGTGCGCCAGGCGTCCGAGTTTTACACGAGCATGGGATTTCGGCTGTCCGAATACGTGGCGCCGAAAGGCACCTTCGACCTGCGCGGTGTCTTCCTCCAGCGCAAGGGCAATCCCTACGACATCGTGTTCTTCAACGGCGCCGGACCACGGCTGCATCACGTCGCGTTCTGTGCGCCGGAAATACATCACATGCTGCACGCCTGCGACGTCGCGGGGGAGCTCGGCTATGGCGCAGGCGTCGAGCGCGGGCCGGGACGCCACGGGCCTGGGCACGCGCTGTTCGTCTATTTCCGCGATCCCGACGGCCATCGCATCGAGCTGTTCAACACGCACTATCAGGTAATGGACATCGAGAACGAGCCGATCGCCTGGGATCCGGCGGACCGCAAAATGTCCTTTCCCTGGGGTCTGCCGGCGCGGGGAGCCTGGTTCGAGGAGGCAACGGTGTTTGCCGGCACGGCCGTGCGCGAGCCGGACGTCAAGCCGGCGCCGATGACGCTCGAAACTTTTCTGGGCGAGGGGAAGAAGCGGACGTAGCGTCAGTCGAGGCGGACCAGCCCGCCGCTCGCGGTGGCGCGCTTGATGACATCGATGACCGCCAATGTCTTGAGACCTTCGCGGCCGGATACGAGCGGCGGCTCGGTGCCGCGGATCACGCGGCAGAAATGTTGCAGTTGCAGCCGCAGCGGATCGTCTTGCGAAAACCCACTGCGTTCGACGACAAAGGGCTCGAACCAGCCGCGCTTCTCTTTGTTCGACCACACCTCGAGCTTGGGCACGGTCAGTGAACCGTGGGTGCCGCCGATGAAGTAGCAGGACTCTTCCGTGTGCGGATATGCCGGGTTCTCGCCTGTCGTCTGCTCCCAGCTCCACGGCGCAACCGCGCTGTCGGACGCGGTGACTGTGCCCAGCGCTCCGTTCTTGAACCTGAGCAGAATCGCTGCGCTGTCCTCCACGGCATGGCCACGCTGCGCGTTCGACGCCTGCGCCTGCACGCCGTCGATCTCGCCGCAGAGGTAACGCAGCAAGTCGATGTCGTGGATGAGATTGATCAGCACTGGCCCGGCGCCCTTTTCGCGCCGCCAGGCCGGGACGAAATAATCGTCAGGCTTCATCAGCCAGAAGAATGCGTGGACCGCCACGAGCTGTCCCAGGCGGCCGCCGTCGATGGTCGCCTTGGCCCGCGGGATCATCGGATTGTGCCGGCGATGATGGCCGACAAGGAGCGGGACGCGTGCGGCCTCGGCGGCTTCGACCAGCGTGGTGCCCGCCTGAACGTTATGCGCGATCGGCTTCTCGATTAGCGCTGGAATGCCGGCCGCGACCGCGGCGAGACCATGCTCCACATGCAGGGTGTTGGGCGTGGCGATGATCACGCCATCTGGTTTGCCAGCGGCGAGCAGGGTGGCGAAGTCCAGATACCACGGCACGCCGGCATTCCTTGCCAGCTCATGGCTGGCGGGCGCGGGGTCTGCGATTGCGGACAGTGAGGCATTGGGTTCGGCCAGCACATGCTCGACATGCCGGCGGCCAATGGCGCCCGCGCCAAGCACCGCGATCCTGACGGGCGCCGTCATTGAAGCCAGCCGCGTGCGCTCAGGTCACCGGCGCCGGATTGAACAGCGCCAGGTCGTTGAACAGGCCCCAGCGATCGGCCCAGGCTTTCTTGCGGCCGCTGGCGACGTCGAGAATGAGCTGGAAGATTTCCCAGCCGACCTCCTCGATGGTTGCTTTGCCGGTGGCGATCTTGCCGGCATCGACGTCGATGAGATCGGCCCAGCGCTCGGCGAGCTCGCTGCGCGTCGCCACCTTGATCACCGGTGCGGCAGCGAGACCATACGGCGTGCCGCGGCCGGTGGTGAACACGTGCACGTTCATGCCCGCGGCGAGCTGCAGCGTGCCGCAGACGAAGTCGCTCGCGGGTGTTGCCAGGAAGATGAGGCCTTTCTCGCGCACGCGCTCGCCGGGCGAGGCCACGGCGGCAATCGCGCTCGAGCCCGACTTCGCCACCGACCCCAGCGCCTTCTCGACGATGTTGGCCAGGCCACCCTTTTTGTTGCCGGGCGTGGGATTGGCGCTGCGGTCGGCCTCGCCCTTGGCGAGGTAATTATCGTACCAGGCCATCTCCCGAATAAGCGCCTTGGCGACGTCGGTGTTCGCGGCGCGCGGGGTGAGCAGGTGGATGGCGTCGCGCACCTCGGTCACTTCCGAGAACATCACCGTGGCGCCCGCGCGCACCAGGAGGTCCGCGGCAAAGCCGAGCGCCGGATTGGCGGTGACGCCGGAAAAAGCGTCGCTACCGCCGCACTGCATGCCGACCACGAGATCGGCGGCGGGGCAGGTTTCGCGCTTGCGCGCATCGAGCTGCTTGAGTCGCGCATCCGCCATCAGCATGATGGTCTCGATCATGGCGCCGAAGCCGGGCTGATCCTGCAGCTTCATGATGTCGTCTGCGTTGTCGCCGACGATGCGCTCGGGTTGCAGCTTCTCGCAGCCGAGCCCGACGACCAAGACCTCGCCGCCGAAATTCGGATGCTGCGCGAGGTTTTGCAGCGTGCGGATCGGAATCTTCGCTTCCGGCGCATTGATGGCGACGCCGCAGCCATAGGCGTGGGTGACGCCGACGACATCATCGACATTCGGATAGTTCGGAAGGAGCTCCGCCTTGATGCGTTTGATGGCGACGTCGAGCGTGCCGACGACGCACTGCACGCTGGTCGAGATGGCGAGCACGTTCTTGGTGCCGACGGAGCCGTCGCGATTGCGGAAGCCTTCAAAGGTGTAGCCCTCGAGCTTCGGCTGCGGCGCCGGCACGCGCGTCGACAGCTCGAGGCGGTCGAGCACCGGCGGCGACGGCATGCGCACGCGCGATTCCTCGACCCAGCAGCCGGCGTCGATGCGGCCGATGGCGGTGCCGATCACCTCGCCGTAGCGCCGAATCGGTGCGCCGTCGTCGATATCGCTGAGCGCGACCTTGTGGCCCTGCGGCACGAAATCCTTGAGCGTCAGCCCGTCCGGGAACTTGGTGCCTGCCGGCAGCCCGAAAGCATTGACGATGATGGCGACATTGTCGTCGTCCTTGAGCCGGATATAGCGCGGCGTTTCCGCCTCGGGCTTGACCATGACCGTCATTGCAGACCTCCAGAAGCCCCCATTCTAGTACACCCCGGGCGTCGAGCCACCATCGACGGCAATGGCGGTGCCCTGGATGTGCCGGGCGCCTTCCGAGCAAAGGAACAGCGCCAACGCTGCAATGTCGTCGGGCCTCCCCAGGCGCTGCAAACCGTCCTTGGCGACCATCTCGGCGCGGATCGCATCCACGGTCTTGCCGCTCGCGGCGGCGCGTTGCTTGAATAGCTGCTCGACGCGCTCGGTCTCGGTCAGCCCCGGCAGGATGGCGTTGACGTTGACGCCGTCGCGCTTGCCGAGGTCCGAGAGCGATTTTGTGAAATTGTTCATGGCGGCGTTGACCGAGCCGCCGATCGTGAACTGCGCATCCGGCGTGCGCGCGGCGCCGCCGATGATGTTGACGACGTGACCCTTGGCCTCGCGCAACAACGGCCAAAACAGGCGCGAGAGCCGCACGCAGCCGAAGAATTTCAGCGCAAAGCCGTCCTGCCAGAGCTCGTCGCCGAGCTCGAGGAAGGGGCCGGCCTTGGTCGCGCCGGCATTGTTGACCAGCACGTCGCAGCGTTTGTGCGTCTGCGCCACGAACTCGTGCACCTTGGCGCAGCCGGCGGGCGTGCGCAGATCCGTCGCGCAGACGTCCGGCCGCACACCGCCGCTGCGCTCGATCTCGGCGACCGCGGCCTGCAGATTGGCTTCCGAGGAGGCCGCGAGAACGGTGCGCGCGCCTTCGGCGGCAAATGCTGCGGCGATGCCACGGCCAATGCCGCGGCTGCCGCCGGACACCACAACCACCTTGTCGGCAAATAATCGACCCATCGCGATCCCCCGTTTCGGCGTGGGTTTCTGCGCCGACCTCGGCGGGCGGTCAATGGGCGTTACGACGCCTGGGCGAGATCCGTCTCGCGTGCGGCAAGGCCCGCGGCAAAGGCCTTATGCAGCCGCGCCAGCTCCGGCGTCACTCCCGTGAACTGGCGGAAGGCCTCGACCGCCTGATGCACGCACATGCCGTCGCCGCTCATGGTGCGGCAGCCCTTGGCCGCCGCAGCCTTGATGAACTCAGTCTCGATCGGAGTGTAGATGACGTCCGCGGCCCATTGCTGGCGGCGCAGCGACGACGCAGGCACCGGATTGCCGGGGAAACCGCGCATGCCGGTCTGCGTCGCATTGACGACGCCGTCGGCGGCGGCGATGTCGGCTGCAAGGTCCTTCGACACCGCGACGCGCGCGTCGCCGAAATGCGATGCAAGCTCGGCGGCTAGCGCCGCCGCGCGTTTGCCGTCCTGGTCGCTAATGATCAGGCTCGCAACGCCCAGGTCCATGAGCGCGCAGGACACTGCGCGTCCGGCGCCGCCGGCGCCGACCATCACCACCTTGGCGCCTTTGGCGGCATCGGCGCCAAAGCTTTCGATGAAAGCATTGCGCCAGCCACGCCGGTCGAAGTTGAAGCCGGTGGTGCGTCCGTCAGGTGCGATGACCACAGTGTTGACCGCGCCGACCTCGCGCGCCTCGGGATCGACCGCATCGAGCAGGGGAATGATGTCCTGCTTGAACGGATAAGTGACATTGACCCCGGCAAAGCCCGCGGCCTTGACGGCATCGAGCATGGCAGCGAGCCGCTTCTCGTTGAGCCGATCGGCATCCATCAAATGATAGAACCCATCGATATCGGCAGCGGCGAAGGCATCGGCGAACAGCGACGGCGACAGCGAGCCCATGATATTGGCGCCAAGCAGCCCAACCAGCATTCTGCGTTTGCTCACGACGTCGTCTCCAGTGAAACCGGCGCCAATCCGCCGCCCAGAAAAAGTTGCGCGATCCGAGGATCCGCGAGGATATTCGTTGCGCTGTCCTCGATGCGCGTCTGGCCCTGCTCAAGCACCAGTCCGTAATCGGACATCTGCAGCGCCTGCTTCGCATTCTGCTCGATCAGCAGGATGGTGACGCCCTTGTCGCGCAGGTCTTTGAGGATCGCGAACACCTCTTGCACCATCAGTGGCGAGAGGCCGATCGAGGGCTCGTCGATCAGGATCAGCTTCGGATCGAGCAGCAGCCCGCGGGCGATCTCCAGCATCTTCTGCTGGCCGCCGGAGAGCGTCGAGGCCTGGGCGCCGGCTTTCTCGCGCAGCATGGGGAAGCGCGCCATGATGCCGTCGAGCCGCTGCGGCAGATTGGTCTGCTCGGGGAGCGCGATGCCGCCCAGCTCCAGATTGTGGAACACCGACAGCTCGGGAAAGATGTTGCGGCCTTGCGGAATGTAGATCACGCCGGCATCGAGCATCGCGCGCGGCGAGAAATTGGTGATGTCGCGCCCGCCGAGCGTGATCGTGCCGCTGCGCACCGGAAGAAGCCCGAACACGGTCTTGAACATGGTCGACTTGCCGGCGCCGTTCGGCCCGATGACGGTGGTGATGGCGCCGCGGCGGATGTGCGCGGTGGTACCGTTGAGGATGGTCATCTTGCCGTAGCCGGCAATGACGCCATCGAGCGAGAGCATCGTTTCCGCGGCACCCATATTAGTGCCCAAGATACGCTTCGATCACCTTGGGATCGCGGCGCACGTCGGCGGGCGCTCCCTCGGCGATGATGCGGCCTTCGGCGAGCACGAGGACGCGCGTGCACAGCGCCATGACGAATTCCATCTGGTGCTCGATGACCACGAAGGTCGCCTTGCGCTCGCTGTGATAGCTCTGCAGCCGCTCGCGCAATTGCCCGAGCATCGTGAGATTGACGCCGCCCGCCGGCTCGTCGAGCAGCACCAGCCGTGGGCCGGCCATGAAGGCCATGGCGGCGTCGAGCAGCTTTTGCTGGCCGTAGCTCAGCAGGCCTGCTTGCTCGTCTGCGAGATGCGACAGGCGGAAGAACTCGATCATGCGCTCGGCGTCGCCGCCGAGCCCGGCGTCGGGCGGACCGAACAGGCGCGAGGCCATCGAGCCTTGGTGCTCCTGGCCGGCGAGGATGAGGTTATCGCGCACCGTGAGCTGCGGAAATACCTGCAGGAGCTGGAAGGTGCGGCTGACGCCGAGGCGGTTGAGGTCGGACGGCCGCATGCCGGTGGTTACCTTGCCGTCGACGCGGATTTCGCCGGCGCTGGGCTGCAGCTGGCCGAGCACGCAGTTGAACAGCGTCGATTTGCCGGAGCCGTTCGGCCCGATGATGCCGAGGATCTCACCGTCATTCACCTCGAACGACACGTCGTTGACGGCGGTGATGCCACCGAAGGTCTTGGTCAGTCCAGAGACCTGAAGCACCGCGGTCATGGCGCCCCCTGCGCGTTGAGCGAGGAGGCGGGCGCCTTGACGGCTCGTCTGCGGTTGATCGCCTTGATGACGCGCTCGACGAGGCCGAACAGGCCGGTGGGGCAGAACACCATCAGCACCATCACCATCAAGGCATAGACCATGAGGTAATAGCCTTGCGCGATCCGCATCCACTCCGGCAGCAGCACCGCGACCAGCGCGCCGAGGAACGGGCCGAAGAAGTAGCCGCTGCCGCCAACGATCACCATCAGCAGCAGGTTGAAGGACATATTCAATGAGAACGAAGCCGGCTCGATAAACTGCACCAGCGGCGCGTAAAGGGCGCCGGCGAGACCGGCGAGGCTTGAGCCGATGGCAAAGGCCATCAGCGTATAGCGACGCGTGTCGAGGCCGAGCGAGCGGGCGCGCACCGGGTTTTCGCGCAGCGCCAGGAAGGCGCGGCCCCAAGGAGAACGCAGCATCCACCAGGTGGCAAGCGCGAGCAGCGCCAGCACGCCGAGCGCAAAGAAGTAGAAGTTGATCGCCTTGTTGGTCGACCAGCCGAGCAGCACCGGTCGCGGTGTGCCGTTGATGCCGTAGATGCCGCCGGTCAGCCACTCCTCGTTGCGCAGCACCAGGAAAACGAGCGTGTTGAAGGCAAGCGTGACGAAGGCGAGATAGTGATGCTGCACGCGCAGCGCCGGATAGCCGAGCCCCCAGCCGATGGCGAAGCACAGAAGCCCAGCCGCAATGAAGGCGAGCGGGAAGGGCACGCCGACCGGGAGTAGGAGGGCGACGGTATAGGCGCCGATGCCGACGAAGGCGCCCTGCGCCATGGTCACCTGGCCGGCATAGCCGAGCGTGAGATTGAGCCCGATCGCGGCGATGGTGAGCACGGCCCAGCTGGAGATAAGATAAAGACCGTACGGCTTGAGGAAGAACGGCAGGATGACGGCGAAGGCCGCCGCGAGCGCGAACGCTGCCGCGCCGACCGCCTTCATACCGTGCGCTCCTCGATGCGGCCGAGTAGCCCCTGCGGGCGCCAGAGGATGACGACGATCAGGATGAGCAGGGGGAACGCGGCGCGATATTGCGATGACAGATACGCCGCCGACAGGTTGTCGAGCACGCCGAGGATGACGCCGCCGAGAATGGCGCCCCGCACCTGGTTAAACCCGCCGATGATGGCCGCGAGGAACGCCGCGATGCCGAGGGTCTCACCGTTGGTGAACTTAGCGAGATAGATCGGGCTGATCAGGATCGAGGCGATCGCGACCAGCGCACCGTTGATCAGGAAGGTATAGAGCACCATCCGCCGCACCGAAATCCCGAGAATGCGGGCCAGTGTCGGGTTTTGCGCGGTGGCCTGCATGGAGCGGCCGAGCCGGGTCTTATTGAGGAGGAGATGCAGCGCCAGCACGGTGACCACGGCGACGCCGATCACCGCGAGGCTCTGGGTCGAGACCACGGCCCCGAACACATGGATGTCCGTCGGCGGCACCAGGGACGGAAAAGGCTGCGCCTGCGAGCTGTAGAAGTCCTTGGCAGCTTCCTTGAGGAACAGCGACAGCGCGATGGTCGAGATGACCAGCGGCAGCACGCCGTGGCGGATCATCGGATCGACGACGACGATCTTGAACAGGACACCGAGGATGACGACCGAGAGTGCGATGCCGATCAGTGCCGCGATCGGGAACGGGTAGCCGAAATTCATCGCCGCAAGAATGA
Source organism: Pseudolabrys sp. (assembly GCA_035651015.1). GTDB lineage: Bacteria > Pseudomonadota > Alphaproteobacteria > Rhizobiales > Xanthobacteraceae > Pseudolabrys. The sequence continues at coordinate 45,249 of DASRGN010000064.1, forward strand.
AGAACGCCGGCAGCATGACGAATTCGCCCTGGGCGAAATTGATCGTCTGCGATGTCTGCCAGACCAGAGTGAAGCCGACGGCGATCAGGGCGTAGATGGCGCCGGTCGCCAAACCGGAAACCAGAAGCTGAATGAACGACGCCATCGCGACCTGCATGGGCCTTCCGCCCGGCGCTGGCCGGGCGAAAGCGCTTGGATGAAAGAGCTCGTTACTTGCCGAGCTTGGGCAGCACGGCGACGATCTTTTGCTTGCCGCCGACGACCTCGCCGAGGAAGCTTTCGCGGTCGATGTCGCCATTCTTGTCGAAGGTCGCTTCCATCAGCACGTTCGGCTCATCCTTCGGCGAGATGGTCAGGCCATGCAGCTTGTCGGCGAACGCCTTGCTGTCGAACTTGCCGATCTTTTCCGTCACATATTTGATGAAGTAGACCGCAGTGTAGCCCTTGATGCCGTTGTGGTCGCACGCGTAGTTGAAGCGCTTCTTGAAGCGCTCGGCGAACTGCTGCACAGCCGGGATCGGCGCGTCGATGGTGAGGCCGACATGCCCCTTCACGCCTTCCGCCGCGCCTTCCGCGAGATCGATGACTTTCTGTCCGAGCAGCGTGGTCTCGCCGATCAGCGGCGCCTTGATGCCCTGCTTCTTGGCTTCCTTGAGGAAGCGCGCGCTCTCTTCTTCGTTGGTGTAGACGAAGATCGCGTCGGCATTCGCCGCCTTGATCTTGACCACGTCGGCAGAGAAGTCGGTCTGGCCTGACTCGGTCGATACGTCGGCGACGACCTTGATGTTGCGCGAGGCCATTTCCTTGATGAAGGTGTCGCGACCGCCCTTGCCGAAGTCGTTGTTGACCCAGAGCACGGCGACCGTCTTCGCCTTGATGCCGTCGCGGATGTAGTTCGCGATCTTCGGCATGGAGAATTGCTGGCCGAACGAGGTGCGGAACACGAAGGCATTACCCTTCTGCGTGATCGCGGCCGCTTCGCCGCCGACGATCTCCGGGATTTCCGCCTGCGCGGCAAGCGTCATGTCGACCAGCACCGAGCCGGAGAACACCGGCCCCAGGATCACATAGGGCTTGTTGTCGAGGACCTTCTGCATCTGCGCGCGCGAGGTCGAGGCGTCGCTCTGCGTGTCCAGCATCGGGGTGTCGATCTTCTTGCCGAGGATGCCGCCCTTGGCGTTGATCTCCTCGATCGCGAGCAGCATGCCGTCGCGGAAATTGGTGCCGGACACAGCGCCAGCGCCCGATAATTCGAGAATGGCCGGAATGTAGACCGTGTTCTGCGCGAATGCCGGTGTGGCGAGCGCGAACCCGGCCGCGAGTGCCGATGCGACGATGCCAGTGCGAAGCATGAAAACAAGCCCTCCCTCTAGAATTCGTTGTGCTGCAGCGCCTTAGCGCGCTTTGTCGGGACCATGACGGCGGTATTGCCTGCCGTCAATAACCAAAATGTTTGCCAGCCGTAAACTCGTGTTACTTTTCACGGGAGGGCCGAAGGAGCCCGATTTTGAGGCCACATGCTGACCCTGCGGCAGATCGAGGTGATCCGCGCCATCATGGTGACCGGCACGGTCGGCAGCGCTGCGCGCATGCTCAACGTTTCCTCGCCGGGGGTAAGCCGGGTGATGAAGCATGCGGAAAGCGTGCTCGGCATGAAGTTGTTCAGCCGCCGCCACGGCCGCTACATCCCGACGCAGGAAGCTCGCGACATCTTCAACCAGATCAACACGGTGTATGAGCGGGTCGAGGACCTGCAATACGTCATCCAGCGGCTCAAGCGCGGTGCCGATTCCGAGCTGCGCATCGGCTCGGTCCCGAGCATCTGTAATGTCATGGTGCCGCGCGCGCTCGCCGACGTGCGCCGCAAATTCCCTAATCTCGTCGTCGACGTCGACGTGCTCAAGATCGAGGAGGCGGTCGACTATCTGCTTCTCGGCAAGGGTGAGATTGTGGCACTGAGCTCAGAATACGAGCACCCGATGCTCACGCTCGAGCCGCTTGCCAAGGGGCATCTCGTCTGCGTCGTGCCGCAAGAGCATCCGCTGACGCGGCGCACGATCATCTCCGCGGCGGAGATCGCCGAGCACCCGCTGATCGGCATCGACCCGAACGACCCCTACGGGCGGATCATGGCCAATATCTTCGCGCAGCACGCGTTGCCCTATGAGGTGGTGATCAAGGCACGTTTTGGCTCGACGGTCTGTGCGCTGGTGACCAATGGGCTCGGCATCGCGGTGGTCGATGCGTTCACCGTCGCCGGCGGCAACTGGCCGGCGCTGCGCGCCATCCCGATCCGCGAGGCGACCGAGTTCCAGACCTATGTGGCATTCCGCCGGGATTCGACGCTCTCGAGCTATTGCGAAGCCTTCATCCGCGCGCTGCGCGCGCGCATGGAGGCGCTGCGGCCGCCACCATCGCTGCGCGTCGCCGCCGCGAGACGTAAAAAGTAACTCGATGTTGAGTTCCGATGACGTCTTGGTCATTGACGCACATTCGCCGATGACCGAACCCTGACGCAAAAGCGGCCCATCTTAGCGGGCGCGGTTTGCGGAGGGCAGCACAACGTGAAGCGATCGATCGCCACCGTCTCGCTCAGCGGCAGTCTTGACGAAAAGCTCGCCGCCATCGCCGAAGCGAAATTCGCCGGTGTCGAGATCTTCGAGAACGATCTTCTTTCCTTCAATGCGACGCCGGGCGAGGTGCGCCGGATGATCGGTGATCTCGGCCTCGAGACCGTGACGCTGCAACCGTTCCGCGATTTCGAAGGCATGCCGGAGCCGCGGCGGGCGCGCAATTTCGCTCGCGCCGAGCGCAAGTTCGACCTGATGGGCGATCTCGGCTGCGATCTGCTGATGGTCTGCTCCAATGTCTCGCCCGACAGCCTCGGTGGGCTCGACCGCGCGGCTGCCGATCTGCGCGAGCTCGGCGAACGCGCCGCTAAACGTGGGCTGCGCATCGGCTACGAGGCCCTGGCCTGGGGCCGCCATGTCAATGATTGCCGCGACGCCTGGGAAATCGTGCGCCGCGCCGATCATCCGGCAGTCGGCCTGGTGCTCGACAGCTTCCACACCTTGGTGCGCAAGACCGACCTGAAGGCGATCGCCAATATTCCACGCGAGCGCATCTTCCTGGTGCAGCTCGCCGACGCGCCATTGCTCGATATGGACTACCTGTCCTGGAGCCGGCATTTCCGCAGCTTTCCGGGCCAGGGCGATCTGGCGGTGCTCGATTTCATGCGCGCCCTGGCGACGACTGGATTTGACGACTGGCTGTCGCTCGAGATCTTCAACGACCAGTTCCGCGCCGGCTCGGCGCGGCGGGTGGCCGCCGATGGGCAGCGCTCCCTCATCTATCTGCTGGACGAGCTGCGCCTGCAGTGCGGGAAGGCCGACACGTCGCTGCCACCACTGCCGCCGCGCGCGAAATGTCAGGGCGTCGAGTTCATCGAGTTCGCGCTTGATGAAACCGCGGCGAAGGACTTCACCCGGTTGATCGCCGGGCTCGGATTCCGCAAAACCGGCGTGCATCGCTCCAAGTCGGTCATGCGCTGGAGCCAGGGCGAGATCAATCTCGTCGTCAACACCGAAAAGGAAGGCTTCGCCCACTCCTTCAACATCACCCACGGCACTTCGGTCTGCGCCATGGCGCTCAAGGTCGATGATGCCGCGAAGGCCTATCAGCGCGCGCAGCAGCTGCTCGACCGACCCTTCCATCAGGCGGTGTTGCCTGGCGAGCTGGAGATCCCCGCCGTCCGCGGGCTCGGCGGCAGCCTGATCTATCTTGTCGATGGCAAAAGCGATCTCGGCCGCTGGTGGCACATCGATTTCGAGGCCACTGGAGAAGCCGAACGCGGCGGTACGCTCACCGCGATCGATCACGTCTCGCAGTCGATGCACTATGAAGAGATGCTGATGTGGCTTCTCTTCTATTCGTCGCTGCTCGACGTGCGCAAGACGCCGGCGCAGGACGTGATCGATCCGGGCGGCATCGTGCGCAGCCAGGTCCTGCAGACGCAAGACGGCTCGCTGCGCCTCATCCTCAATGCCTCACAGTCCCCGCGCACGTTGTCCTCTCGCTTCCTCAATGAGGCGTTCGGCTCGGGCGTGCAGCACATCGCGCTGGCGACGTGCGACATCATGGCGACACTCGCGCATCTGCGCGAAAGCGGAATTGAGCCGCTGCCCATTCCGGAGAATTACTACGACGACCTCGAAGCCAAGACCGATCTGCCGCTCGAGCGCATCGCCGAGCTGAAGAAAGCCAACGTGCTCTACGACCGTGATGCGGAGGGCGAATATCTGCAGGCCTATACGCCGACCTTCGGGGAGCGGTTCTTTTTCGAGATCGTGGAGCGGCGCGGCTATCAGGGGCTCGGCGCCGCCAATGCGCAGATCCGGCTTGCTGCCCAGGCCCGCTCGAGCGTCGAGACGCCGCTGTTCGATTGAAGCTTTAGCTCAGAGCCGGTGCGGCCGCGCCGAGACCTTGGTCAGCTCGCTGCCGCAGGTGCAGTCGAAGGTGTAGCGATCTGCCCGCAGATCGAGATGCGGGTCGGGCTCGATCACGCGCAGCCGCATCATCGTGTGGCATTGCGGACAGATCGGATGCGCGGCGGCCTCGCGCTGCTGAAATATCTGAGTTCCCATAGGCCCAGTAGATACTGTCCGGGCGCTCCCGGGAGCGGCGGAACTATGGTTGCTCCCGTTATCCACAGGTTGACCTCAGGCCCGACTATCTCTTTGGGACGCTGCGATAAAGAGGTTTTACCACTGCACGTTGCATAAGCGCTTCATAGGCTTTTGCTCAGCCTCGGATTGGTCGAGGCGAGCCAGACCCCGCAGAGGATCAGCGCAAAGCCAGCAATGTGGAAAAGCGCCAGATGCTCGCCGAGAAGCAGCGTGCTGAGCACGGCGGTGTAAATCGGCACAAGGTGCAGGAATGGCCCGGCGCGGTTGGCGCCGATGATCTCGACGCCGCGATTCCAGGCGGCGAAAGCGATGACGCTCGGGAAGATCGAGACATAGGCGATCGCGATCGCCGTCTCGACATCCGCCTTGAAGGTGAAACCGGAAAGCGATTCAGCGACGAAGAACGGAAAGGTCAGCACGGCGGAAATTACCGAGAGCAGGAAGATGAAACTCAGGCCATGGATTTTCGGGCGCAGCCGCAGATAGGCCGCGTAAACCGAGAAGATCGCCATATTGGCGAGGATGATGAGATCGCCGTGCGAGAAGGCCAGCGCGCTCAGCGCCTCGATGCTGCCGTGGCTTACAATGACCAGCACACCTGCGAGCGATGCCGCGATGCCGATCGTCTGCGCGGCGCGGATGCGGTCGTGGAACAGCAGCGCTCCAGCAGCGACGATGAGCACCGGCACCAGCGAATTGAGCACAGAGACATTGAGCGCGGCGGTGTATTGCAGGCCGATATATTGCAGGGCGCTGAACAGCGCCCCGCCAGTGATGCCGAGCCACAGCATCATGCGCCAGTGCGCCTTGATTTCCGGCCAATCCCGCCGCAGGTGCTCGCGTGCAAATGGCCACAGCACGAAAGCTGGAATGAGCCAGCGCACGGTGGAGAGGCCGAGCGGCGGCACATGGCCGCCGATGGCGCGACCGATCACGTGGTTGCCGGACCAGCACAGTGATGCGAATGCGAGCAGCAGATAAGGATTGTCGAGCGCACGCTGCCATCGTCCGCCTGCATGGCGGTCATCATTCTTGTTGATCATTCGTCGTGTTACCCGGCAACCAAATTAAGCAGCGCAGCCATCAGCGCGCTTGTACCGGCGAAGGTCAAGAGGGCGCCGCGTCCGTTGACGAAATGGTCCGGGAGCGGTTGCAGCAGCGGCGGTGTCGCCAGGATGACGGCGCCGCCGCCGATCACCGCGGCGTACCACGGCACGATCGGCGCGATCAGCGCGACGCCGGCGACCACACTCAGAACGCAGAGCGCCATCGAGCCATGCAGGATGCCGGCGCCGAGCGGAGTCGTCAGCGATGCCGGGCGATGCTCGCGTGGGAAGTGGCCGCTCGCCGCCAGGGCGCACAGGGCTGCCGCGAGCAGGATCGCCATGAACAGAGCCAGGGGAATAATGGCGGTCAGCGGCAGCACGGTGACGAAGGCCTCTTGCCGTCGGCGGATCAGCCCGATAATATACGTCTAATATATCACAGCGCGGCAGGCAAGAGCGGCTGACATGGCAGGGAAGAGCGTGAAAGCCTATCGCGTCGTGGCGGCAAGACAGGCCGCAGCAGCTGTCGTGCGCCCGGCGCGCCGGCCGCGCGACCTGCGCCCGGCTGAATCGCTCACCGAGCAGGCCTACAGCATCATCGAGGAGCAGATCGTCACCTTGCGGCTGAAGCCCGGCGAGGTGCTCTCCGAGCAGCTGCTCGCCGCGAACTACGGCTTCGGGCGCACGCCGATCCGCGAGGCTTTGCAGCGGCTCGCCCGCGAAGGTCTCGTCACCATCTTGCCGCGCAAGGGCATTCTCGTCTCCGATCTCAATCCGCGCACGCAGCTGTTGGTGCTCGAGGTGCGGCGCGAGCTCGAGCGGTTGCTCAGCCGCGCCGGCGCCGAGCGCGCCACTGCGGAGGAGCGGGAGAGCCTGCAGAACATCGCCCGCGCCATGGACCAGGCGGCACGCGAGAACGACGACATCGCCTTCATGCGCCTCGATGGCGAGCTCAACCGGCTAATGCTCGAGGCTGCGCACAATGACTTTGCCGCGCGCTCGATGAAGCTTCTGCAGGGGCTCTCGCGCCGCTTCTGGTACATGCATTACCGCGAGGCCGCAGATCTGCCGCTGTGCGCGCGACTGCATGCCAATCAGGCTCGCGCCATCGCCAAGGGCGACGGCGAAGCGGCGGCGCGCGCCAGCGACAAGCTGATGGACTATGTGGAGACCTTCACCCGTGCAACGGTATCGATGTGAACCATGACGACTTATGAAGGCAAGCGCACGATTGATGGCCTGGTGGTCACGGCCGACGGCCAGAAGCTCGACGAGCATTACGAGGTCAAGCGCTTCACCACCTACGGCTTCGAATGGACCTATGAGGGCGAGAGCCCGCAGCAATTGGCGCTGGCGATTTTGTTCGACTATCTCGGCGAGAAGGATAGGGCGATCGCGCTATCGGAGCCATTCATGCGCGCGGTGGTCGCCAATTTCGACCAGGATTGGACGCTCAGCGGCGCTGAAATTGACGCCTTCCTGAGCACGCAGCCCGGACACTAGACAAATGAGAGCAGGAGAACGCTCATGATCAGTCAGCGGCAAATCGCTTTCCGCCAGGAATACCGGTCGCGGATCATCGGCTGGTACGATGGCTATTTCCACATCGCCATCATCTACGCGATGGGCGCCGCGGCCTTCTACATCTATGTCGAGCACATCCACAATGTGACCTGGCTCGAATGGCTGACGATCCCGGTGACTTTCCTGTTCACCAATCTGTTCGAGTGGGCTGTGCACAAATACGTCATGCACCGGCCGGTGAACATCAAAGGCCTGCGCTCGGTCTACGAGCGGCACACGTTGAACCACCACCAGTTCTTCACCGACGAGGAGATGCGCTTCCGCGACCACAAGGATTGGCGCGTGACCGTGTTCCCGCCTTATGCGCTGGTCGTCTTCATCCTGATGTCGCTGCCGGTCGCCGTCGTTCTCGGCCTCCTGCTGTCGCCGAATGTCGGCTGGCTGTTCATGTCGGTGACCACGGGCATGTACCTTATCTACGAGTTCATGCATTTCTGCTGCCATGTCGACGAGAACTGGTTCGTGCGCGCGTGTCCCTTCGTGAATACGTTGCGCCGTCACCACACTGCGCATCACAACGGCCGCCTGATGATGGAGGTGAACATGAACCTCACATTCCCGATCGCCGACTGGCTGTTCGGCACGTCCGACCTCGACCGCGGGCTCCTCGGGACGCTGCTCAATGGCTACGAGACGCGGTACCTGAAAAAGAGCCTGCGCGGCCACCCGCGCCGTCCCGATGAGGCGGCGGCCGTCCCGGTTGGCGCAAACTGAGGAGGTGTCGCGATGCCGAACGACGTCAAAGCGATCGTCTCCTTGCTCACGCTGGCAATCGCCGCCATCCTTGCGTTCTGGAGTGGTTCGCCGATCCGGCCGGGCTTCTCGACTTTCGTCATCGGCACCGCCGTGTTCATGGTGGTGGCGATGTGGATCTTCCCCGAGGCCGGGGTGAAGAAGGGTGACATCAAGCACAACTGACGACCGATGCCTCTCACCTACAAAGCGGCCGTGCTGCATCAGGCGCGCACGCCGCTCGCCATCGAAGCTGTCACCGCGGCGCCGCTCGCACCCGGCGACGTCCGCGTGCGCATCCGCGCCGCCGGGCTTTGCCACACCGACCTCGAGGTCATCGACGGTTCGTTGCGCTTTCCGATGCCGATTGTGCTCGGGCACGAAGCGGCCGGGGTCGTCGAGGAGGTCGGCCCCGATGTGCGCAAGCTCAAGGCAGGCGATCCCGTCATCCTCTCCTGGAATCCGCACTGCGGCCATTGCTTCTATTGCGACCGCGACCTGCCGATCCTGTGCGAGGAGTATCTCGGCAAGGGTCCGCAGGCGGTGCAGTTCGACGGCTACAGCAAGGCCCGGCTGACTGCTGGCACCGAGCTCAAGCACCTGATGTTCCTCGGCGCATTCGGTGAATATTGCATCGTGCCCGAGCAGCAGGCGATTGCGGTCGCCAAGGAGCTGCCGTTCGACCGGGCCTGCCTCATCGGCTGCGGGGTGATGACCGGTGTCGGCGCGGCGCTCAACATCGCCCATATCGGCCACGCCGATGCGGTCATGGTGGTCGGCTGCGGCGCCGTGGGTCTCGCCGCTGTGCAGGGCGCGCGGCTCGCCGGCGCGGCCAAGATCATTGCGGTCGATCTCGACGAGGCCAAGCTGGCGCTGGCGCGCAAAGTCGGCGCGACGCACTGCGTCAACGCCAAGAGCGACGACGTTGTTGCCGCGGTGAAGAAGGAGACTGGCGGCCGCGGCGCCGACGTGGTGCTCGAGGCCGCCGGCAGCGGCGTCGCCTTCCGCGCGACCGTCGAGGCGGTCCGCCCGGGCGGCGAAGTGGTGTGGCTCGGCAAGATCGACGTCGCGAACGATGTCGCGTTCCGCTGGGGCGCGCTGATGCAGGAAAAGCGTATCCGGCGCTCGAGCTATGGCGGCGCGCGGCCCGCGCGCGACTTCCCGATGCTGGCGCGAGCCTATCTCGACGGCCGCCTGATGCTTGACGAGCTGATCACCCAGCGCATCAGGCTCGACGCCATCAATGACGGCTTTGCCGCGCTGCGCGCCGGCAAGGCAATCCGCTCGGTGATCACGTTCGACTAGATTTGCGCATGCCCTTATCGGAAAACCGGTGTCCATTTCCGGGACATGCGCTAACGGCTGCGCCGCCCGGTGACAATGTGCACGAGCGCCAGCAGCGGCACAGCAAGACCGAATCCAATATGCGTCCAACTGATCCAGGGGCGGAGCAGGTCGGAGCCCGTATAATAAAGTCCGAAAGCCGTGGCGATCAGCACGGCGCCGATGCTCACCATCAACCCGCCTGTGAGGCGATTCTTGCCGCGCATCCACGACATCCGGATGTGCACGGGAAATAGCGCGCCGATGAGCAGCAGCGAGATCGTCGCAGCGCCGCCATGCGGCATTAGCAGATTGGCGGCGGCCGCCTGCCACAGCTCGCCATTGGCGCTGCTCTTGAATTGATTGGCGATGAGCCATGCGACACCGGTGACGACGAGGACCGTCAGCACCGCATAGATGGAGTAACGAAAGAATGGCCTAAGCTGCACTGGAGACGACGTTCTGCCAGTCAGCGTTCGAGGTGACTTCGCCATTCGCCGTGATGAGCAGCGCGCTGGCGCCAAAATGATCGAGAATGGGCGCCGCCCGTTCGCCAGCCAGCATGACGATCTTCGTCAGCGCGTCGGCATGCATGCAGGAGCGCGCCAGCACCGTCGCCCCGAGTGCGCCGGTAGGAAGGCGGCGAATCGGATCGATCACGGCGGCCTGCGTGTAGCCGTGCGTGCCCGCGCGGCTGGCGCTTGAGGCCAACGCCTGATCGTGCAGCATCACGGCGCAGAGCAGGCGGTCGGGCGTGCGCGGGTCGCGGATACCGACACTATGACCGTCCGCACCGAAGGCCGCGAGGTCGCCGCCGGCGTTCACCAGGCCGGAGGTCACACCGTGACGGTGCAATGCATGCATGGCCCGGTCGACGGCAAAGCCCTTGGCGATACCACCGAGATCGATGCGCAGTGCGGGATGCTGAAAGCGGACGCGGTTTCCCGGCAGCAGCAGAATGGCGGCGCTGGTCGCGCCTGTGTCCTCGGCTTCGCCGGCATCAGCAGGTGGCAGCAGGCCGAGTGTTTGCAAAACCGGTGCGATGGCGATGTCGAAGACGCCGCTGGAGCGGTGGTAGAGATCGAGTGCAGCGGCGATGACATCATAAGTCCATGGCGCGACCTCGACATCGCGCCGGGACGCCTCGCGATTGAGCCGGCTGACGTCGCTGTCCGGTTCATGGAAGCTCATCAGCCGGTGCGTCTCGATCACCGTGCTGAACGCGGCGTCAATGGCCGCGTCGGTTTTCGCGCCCGCGGGAGCGTCGACTGCGATCTCGACAAAGGTGCCGAACAGCGGTTGCGCGCGGCGCACGCTATCGCAGCTGGTGGGCATTCCGGCGGGCGCCCGGTTACTGGACGACGAGGGCACCGCGTGTGTCGGGATTGAAATCGTCGAAGAATTCGTAGCGCCCGGCCGCGAGCGGGCGGATGCGCATCAATCCTTCGCCGTTTCCGACCACCACTTTCTCGACGCGAAGCGTAACGCTCTCGAACTCCATGGGCGTCGAATCCTGGTTCTTCACGCGCAGCATGATCGGCGTATTGGCAGGGGCGTGGATTTCGGCCGGCTGGAAGTGGTGGTTCTTGACCGAGATCTGGATCGTGAGCGCCGCTGGTTCGGCATGGGCCGTGAGGTCGAGTGGTGAAAAGCTCCCCGGGGTGAAGACAGCGGCGAGCAGGATGACGAGGACTTTTGACAGAATGCGCATGATGCGTTCCTTGCTGCCGGGGCAGACCGGCGCGTCCGATCAGAATTCATGGGCGAATTTGAGCTTGGCGCGATGCCGCGTGAATTCGGTGAGGTTCAAATGCAGCGTGCTGCCGTCGTCCGCGTATTCGTGGCCGGCGACTTGCACGTTCCATGCCGCAGTCATGAAGGTCTTGCGGTCGAGGCGTAGATAGAGTGTCGGGCCGACGAAGACGGCGTCACCGGTAAAGCTGTTGAACAACGACCCGTCGTAGTGACGCAGGTACCAGACCTCGCCGCCGAGCGTGAGCTCGGGCGTGACCCGATAGGCGAGCGCGGTCGAGACACCGCCTTTGGATTCCTTGGCCCATCCGCCGAAGTCGTTGCGCGTGGCTTCCGGCTCGTAGAGCAGGTTGAAGCCGAGATAGGCGCGGTTCTTCAGGATTTCGAGGTCGGCATTGACCTTCGTCTCCAGCCCGTAGTTCGTCACCCGCGCGCCGGAGGTCTCGTCGATCCGATGCCACTCCGGCTCGAGCGACAGGGTGACGGCGAGGGGCGATGAGGGCCCGCGATCGAGGAGCAGATAGCGCAGCTCGCCGAAGGCACCGGAGAGCGCGACTTCGTTGCGGTCATCGAGGCCGGTGACGGCGCTTATATTGTGACTAGCCACCAGTGCGCCCATCTCCAGCTGGACGTACTGGTTGGGCGTCATCTCGAATTCGAGCTTGGTCTCGCTCGCGGAGTAGCGTCCATCCCGCTTGCTGAGCCCGGCCACGGTTTCTGTCGTGACTTCTTTTTCACCTTCGAGGCCGATGCCGGAGCCTTCGGTGAAGCCGAAAATGTACTTGGTTTCGATCTCGTAGAACTTTGCGCCGTCCTGGCCCCGCACTGCCGTCGTCATCGACGCCGCGGCGACGAGCGCCAATCCGTAGCGCCACAATGCACCCCTCATCACCGCCCCGCCGGTCGCGCCGATCCCCGTGTGGCGATCTCATTCTTGTCGCGACGGCAAGTATAGGTGGAGAATTGTTCAGTGATGTCAACGTACTCGCCAAGCTTAGAATTATTTCAATTCGGAAACGCCAGGCAAAGTGCGAGCAGTCCAACGTTTATACATTTGAATTATTGCAAACAGGAACTAGGGCGCGCCGCCGCGCACCAAGCCAAACCGCGCTCACTCACGCGTTGTCGTTTCCGCGTCGGGAACAGCTAGTCGCGCATAGGCTCCGCCGGAAAAAGCGCGCGTCGGCCTTATCAACGCCGCAAAAATTAACGTGATGGGAACGAACAGAAACGATGTTCGTTGAAAACGGCGAACCGGGAGGGTGCCACATGATTCCGACGTCATCAGACGCGATTTTGGCCAAAGCCGACGAGTTCACCAGCGCCGCGGAGAACGCCGCGACGGATGCGGAGCGCCGCCGCTATCTGTGCATGGCACGTTATTGGCTGGTGCTCGCCAGCGAGGTGGTCGGCGCCAATATTGTTCCCGACGCCGAGGCGACGCTCGTTCCCGCGTCTGCGGATACGAAACTCCAAGTTTCCGCCGACTAGCCGTCCAGCTCTTTGGATGTTCCCGCGCGCATTGTGGGCGCACTTCGCCGGCCCCGGCAGGCAGATGCGCTGACACGATGCCCGGTATTTCCATCCATGTGGTCGATGTCTCGCGCGGGATTGCCGCCGCCGGCACGACGATCGAGGTCTTTGCCGTGGCCAATCACGCGCGCGAGCTGATCGCCAGCGGCGTGATCGGGACCAATGGTGCGCTTGAGGATGCGGCACTGGAAGGGAACTTTGCCGTGGGTCCCTACGAGGCCGTGTTTCGTGTCGGTGACTATTATCGCGACGCCAGGGCGGCACTACCGGCGGTGCCGTTCCTCGATATTGTCATCTTTCGCTTCGGCATCGCCGACCCGCAGCAGCATTATCATCTGCCGTTCAAATGCACGCCGTGGGGCTATTCCTGCTTCCGCGACGGCGCTTAAGCCTCTTCCGGCGGCTTGATGTGTCGGAAGCTGAACAGCAGCGCCACGTCGTAGACGATCTTCAGCGTACCGCAGAGCACGAAGGGCAGCGCCATGAACGAGCTGCCTAGGAGCGCCCCCGCGAGCGCGGGGCTCAGCGATGAGGCGAGTGTGCGCGGGGCCGCGGTCACGCTGGCCGCCGCCGGCCGCTCCGGCGGCGTCACCACGGCCATCACGTAGGAGCTGCGTGTGGGCACATCCATTTGCGACAGCGCCGAACGAATGAGGAGGAGTGCAAGCGCCACGACGAGGTTCGGCGAGAACGCCGCCACGATCAGACAGAGGCTCGAGGGGATGTGCGTGTAGACCATGGTGTTGACGAGGCCGATGCGCTTGGCGATCCATGCCGCCATCGGGAAGGAGAAGGCGCTGAGCACGCTCGACCAGAAGAAGAACAGGCCGGCCGCCGACAACGACAGGTCGAAGCGCTCGAACAGCCACAGCGCCATCATCGACTGCACGGCGAAGCCGCCGGCAAAGGCGTCGAGACAGAACAGCGCCGAGAGCTTGTACACGACCCGTCGCGACGGCCCGAGCGGCGCTGTCGGCGCGCGGCGCTCCACATGCGCGTGCGGCAGCCGCAGATAAACGAAGGCGCTGAGCAGGCCGAGCGCGGCATAGGCATAGAACATCGTCCGGAAGGCCATGCGATTGTCGATACCGTAAGTGGCCATGACATCGGGCAGTCCGGAGGCGAGCGCGCCCGCAGCCATGGCCAGCGCGCCGATGAAGCTGTAGCGCGCGAACGTGTTGGTGCGATGCTGGTCGGCGGCCCCATGCGCCAGCATCGCATGCTCGAGCGGGATCAGGATGCCGAGGTCGCCGGTCGACGGGTTGATGGTGCCGAGGAAGGCGACGAGGAGGACGAGGGCAGGGAGCTCGAACTGCGGGAATGCGAGCCCGGTCGCGACCATCATTGCGGCGCCGGCGATCAGCAGGTTGCGCAGGTCGTAACGTGGCGCCACGAAGCCGATCAGCAATGTCGAGAGCGCGGTGCCGAACAGTGCGGTCGCGGCGACCACGCCGATCAGCGCCGCATCGAAGCCGATCAAGGCGAGATAGGCGGGAAGGATGACCGCGGCAAAACCGTCGCCAAAGCCACGCAGCGCGCGGGCGAGGTAGAGGAGAAGGATATTCGACTGAGCGGTCATCGATGTCCGCCGTATCCAATGTAGATCAGCAGCCTGCTGCGACATGGTCTATAGCGCTCTAGGGCAGGACGTTGATGCGCATTTGATCGAACCGCGTCACGCTGTCGGCTTTTGTCCACAGCGCGATCTTGCCGGCGGCGGTTAGGCTCTGATCGTTAGCGGTGTAAAGCTCCTGGCCGTTGAAGGTGACGATAAAGCGGCTACCTTCAGCACGCAGCGCCAGCGTGTGCCAGATGCTGGGCGCGACCTTCAGGTTGACTCCGGCGATCTGCTCGCGGCGCCCGTTCACAACCCGGTAGAAGCGGACATTGTCCTCCAGAGCGTTGGCGCGCACCACGTAGTAATTATCGGCATCCGCGACGCGGACAGCGACGCCGGCGGCCTGATCCACGCTGCCGCCGACGGCCTTAAAGCGCACCGAGACCTCGATGTTTGCCGCCGCGACGGAGCGGTAGACCGCCATTGGAAAGCGATAGTCGGTGCGTTCCGTGCTGGTCTGCTCGATGGCGCGTCCGCCGCCCGCGCTCGGGTCGGCGACGACTTTCCACACTCCGGGGCCGCCTTGCCCGGTTCGTGCAAAGTCGAAATCGGCCGGCGTGCTCCCGATGTCCATGCTTTCAATCGACACCATGGTGGTCCCCTGTTGCGCGGGCGCAAGGGTTGCAATGCTCGCGATGAATGCGGCCGCGAGGAGCCGCTCCGTGGCGTAAATGCAAATGCGTCTGCTTTTGATCATGGGCCTATTTCGCCCGGCAGTGTTTGCGGCAGATGTCGTAGTTGGCCTTACAAGCAGCCTCAGAGTGCGCCTTGCGGCACGCCAGGTAATCCTCGCGGCAAAGCTTGCAGTCGCCAGTCTGCGCCGCGGCGGTCTCGATGGTCAGACAAAGGCCGAGCAACGCGAAAACAAAGGCAATGATTTTCATAATCGATCTCCTCGTTAGCTCTTTCCCGAAAGTTGCTGTGATGCGCCTACTGCCAGAACCACTTACCGACTTCGCGCCTGGCTTCTTCACGGCTGATGCCGATGTCCTTGAGCATGTGGTCATTGAGCTCGGCCAACGCGTTACGCTGCCGCTGGCGCTCGATCGTCCAGGCGATCGTCTCCCGCAAGCCGCGGATGGCTCCGTCCCAGGCAACGCGAAGCCAATTGACCCAGCGCGCTTCTGCAGCGGTGATACGAATGACGTCAGAGCGAGTCTTCTCAGCACAAGGCATTTCTCATCTCCATTGAAGGAATGAGACGGCGCTTGGCTGCGCAGCAGCTCATCGGGCGGTCGTCCTGCAGGCCCGAAAGACAACGACTTTCGGCGGCAGCGGGATGGCGCGCGTTCTGTAAATGAAAAAGACACTCGCCAAGACCCCTGGCCGACGAAGGCCAAAGTGCAGTGCTTGGGCGAATGCCTTGAAGGAGCCGGGCGACTGCGTTCAAACCCGACGCTGCGATCAATGTTTCAGAATTGGGTGGAAGTCAAGCGCTGGCGCGCGCCTTCAGCTATCCACCAGCTCGGGCTGTGTGCTTCCCGGCGCGACCGCCGCCTCCCAGGCCGGTCGGCCCAATTCGCCATCGGCGATGCGGCCGTCATGGCTCGTCTCACAATAGGGGCAGCGGATCCGTACGGCGTGGCCGAGGATCCCGAACGCGGTCTGCTGATCCACCTCAATGCCGGATTGAATCGGCTTGTTGGTGTATGGGCAACGGAAGATCAATTCCGCCATGGCGCCCTCCTGCATTTGTGTCGCCGGAACGGCGAGCCCCGTCGCAAGAGATTACTATCCACTAGCGCTACGCTACTCCTTGACCGCCGCACTGTCGCGCCGGACGCGCGACATTGTGATCGATGCGCACAATTTACAGCGCGCAATTGAATCGAATTGTCGCGATCCGGGATGGATCGTGGCAATCCTCACTCGGATATGTCGTCTATAGGCCTTACAGAACCGCGCCGGACTGCGGATCAATCAGGTGCATGTGGTTGGTATTGGCGTAGAGGCGCATGGTCTCGCCCGGCCCGGCGGCGCTGCTCGGATCGACGCGGCTGCAGAGCTCCTGGCCGTTGACGCTGAAGAACACCATGGTCTCCATGCCCATGGGTTCGACGACGTCGAGCGTGACGTTGAATTCGCATTGCTCGTTGCGCTCGCCGTGCCGCGGCTCGGTGAGATGCTCCGGGCGCAGCCCCAGCATCAGGTCCTTGCCGATCGAGCCCTGGTAGCGCGGCGAGTGCGTCTGCGGCACCGGGAGCTTGATGGCGTCGTTGACGCGCACGCGCAATCCCGAGCCGTTCTGCTCGAGCTTGCAGGGAATGAAGTTCATTGCCGGTGAGCCGATGAAGCCGGCGACGAAGCGCGTCTTCGGGCTGTGATAGAGCTCCTGCGGCGAACCGATCTGCTCGATGATACCGTTGTTCATCACCACTACGCGGTCGGCGAGCGTCATCGCCTCGACCTGGTCGTGGGTGACGTAAACGGTCGTGGTCTTCACTTTCTGATGCACGCGCTTGATCTCGGTGCGCATCTGCACGCGCAGCTTGGCGTCGAGATTGGACAACGGCTCGTCGAACAGGAACACCTTCGGATTGCGCACGATGGCGCGGCCCATGGCGACGCGCTGACGCTGGCCGCCGGAGAGCGCTTTCGGCCTCCGCTCCAGCAATGACGTGATGTCGAGAATGCGCGCGGCATGCTCGACGCGTTCGCGGATCTGCGCCTTGGCGAATTTCCGCAGCTTGAGCCCGAACGCCATGTTCTCGAACACGGTCATGTGCGGGTAGAGCGCGTAGTTCTGGAACACCATGGCAATGTCGCGATCCTTCGGCGGCAGGTCGTTGACCACCTCGCCGTCGATGAAGATCTCGCCGCCGGTGATTTCCTCCAGACCCGCGATCATGCGCAGCGTCGTGCTCTTGCCGCACCCGGAGGGGCCGACCAGCACCACGAACTCGTTATTGGGGATGTCGAGATTGATCGAGCGTACCGCTTCGATGTCGCCGTAGCGCTTGACCACATTACGCAACACAACGTCCGACATGATTTATCCCTTTGTCGCGCCCGCGGTGAGACCGGCGATGTAGTAGTCCATGAGGAAGGCGTAGATGACGAGCGGCGGCGCGGCGGCAACCAGCGCGCCAGCCATCAGCATTCCCCATTTGTAGACGTCGGCGCGAATGAGGCTCGTCACCGTGCCGACGGTCAGCACCTGCTGGTCCGAGGAGTAGAGGAACGCCATCGGGTAGACGAAGGCGGCCCAGGAGACGGTGAAGGCGAAGATGGTGGCGGCGATGATCCCCGGCAGTGCCACCGGAATGAAAATCTTCAGCAGCATCTGCATGTGCCCGGCACCGTCAATCAGCGCCGCTTCGTCGAGCTCCTTCGGGATCGACTGGAAGTAGCCGATCATGATCCAGGTGCAGAACGGCACCGTGAGCGTCGGATAGACCAGCACCATGCCCCAGTAGGAATTGAGCAGCCCGAGCCCGCGCACGATCTGGAACAGCGGAATGAACAGCAGCGTGTCCGGCACCAGGTAAGTGAGGAAGATGCCGGTCGCGAGAATGCTCGAGCCCCAGAACTTCATGCGCCCGAGCGCGAAGGCGGCGAGCACGCTCACCACCATGGTGATGCAGACGACGCAGATCGTCACGATCGCGGTGTTCTTGAAATAGATCAGGAAGTCGGTCTGCGTGAACAGGATCTTGTACTGATCGAGCGTGATGCCGGTGGCGACGATCCACGGATTGGTCGCCATATGCGCGACCTCGGCATCGGATTTGAGCGAGGTCACGATCATGTAGTAGGGCGGCAGCAGGAAGAAGATCGCGAACAGGATCAGGAACACGTAGGACGTGATCAGCGCCCAGCGGCGATTGCGGCTGAGGCTGCCGCGCAGCGAGGTGCGGCGCGCCCCTGAAGGCGCGGTATCGAGCGTGGTGGCGGTCATCCGATTTCCCTTCCGCGTTTACGCACGCCACGCAGGATGAAGATCGCGGCGATCGCCAGGATCGGGAACATGAACAGCGACGAGGCCGAGCCGAGCGGGATGTCGCCCGAGCGGATGCCGAGCAGGAAGGCGTAGGTCGCGAACACATGCGTCATGTTGCGCGGTCCGCCCGCGGTCATGATCTGCACGATGTCGAAATTGGCGAAGGTGACGATCAGCGAGAACAGGATGGTGATCGCCATGATGTTGCGCATCATCGGCAGCGTGATGTGCACGAAGCGCTGCCAGGCATTGGCGCCGTCAATCGCGGCCGCCTCATAGAGCTGTTCGGGCACCGACTTGAGCGCCGCGAGATACATGATCAGGAAGAACGGCGCGCCGTACCAGACATTCACTAGGATGACGGAGAAGCGCGCCCAATAGGGGTCGCTCAGCCAGGGAATTTCGTTGAAGCCGAGGCTGGTGAGGATCCAATTGAAAGCCGAGTGCGTCGGGTCGAACAGCCACCACCAGCCGAGCGACGACAACGCCAGCGGGATGACCCAGGGGACCAGCAACATGCCGCGCCATTTGCGTTGACCCTTGGCGGGCAGATTGTTGATCAGATGCGCGGTGACGAGCCCGATCAGCGCTTTGAAGAATACTGCGGACAGCGCGAAAATCGCCGACTGCCAGACCACCATCCAGAACACGTCGCGGGTCAGCAGGAATCTGAAATTGCCGAGGCCGATGAAGCGTGTCTGCGCCTTGTTCAGCATCGACAGGTAGATCGAGTAGCTCGCGGGATATGCGATCAGCCCGGCGACGATCAGGATCAGTGGCAGGCACATGAAGAAGGCGATGGTCGAGCGGCGCCGGGCCAAGCGATGCAATCCGCCGCGGCGGACCGGTGCTCGCGCTTGGCCGGCGAGCTCGGCATTCCAGGATCGTTGGGCGATATCGGCCATCACGTCCACCGCTGGGTATAAGATGGAAACCCGCGCGCCGGTTTCACCGGCGCGCGGAAGGGCTATCAAGCCATCACGGACTTCAGGCGCGCAGCGTGCCTTCGAGTTCCCGTTCGGCCCACTTGATCACCTCGTCGAGCTTTTCGCCGCCCTGGGTGAACTTGGAGACCATCACGGTATTGATCGCCTGGTTGTAGATCTGCGCCCCGACTTCCGAACGCGCCGGCGCAGCCGCAATCGAGGTCTCTTCGTCGCCGCGCGGCGGATATGAGTAGACCGTTCCGATCGGAGGCTCGACTTTCTGCCAGGTGGGCAGATTGTACAGGCTCTTGAACGACGGGAGATCGTAACCGACCGAAGCCGCGACGAGCTGCGCCACCGCATCCCGCTGCGAGATGTGCAGGAGCAGATCCTTCGCCGCCGATTTGTTCTTGGAGAATTGCCACAGCCCGTAGAACTGCGGCAGCTGGCCGACGAAGCGGCCCTTCGGGCCCTTCGGCATCGCGTGCGTCCAGCAGTTCTCCGCCACCTTCGGATTGTCGCGCTTGGCGACCGCCCAGGCGCTCGGCGGATTCATGATGCTGGAGCCCTTGCCGGAGATGAGCCAACGGTTGTTGCCGGCGTCGTCCCAGGCGTAGACCTCGGGCGGATTCACCGCCATCAGCTTCTTGAGATATTCGAGCGCTTTGCGCGTCTCGTCGGAGTTGATCTTGATGTTGTCCTTCTCGTCGACCATGACGACGCCGAAAGATTTGAACAGCGCGCCGACCCAGTCGACCGCGTCGCTCGCCTGACCCATCGGCAGACCGACAGGGTATCCGGCTTTGAACAGCTTCTCGGCGCTGGAGAGATAGAGATCCCAGGTCCACTGATCGGTCTTGGCCTTGTCGTATTTCGCTTCGTCGGCCGGGAACATGTCGCGGATGTCGATGCCGGCGTGTTCTTTGTAGAGATCGAAGCGCGAGCAGCAGGGCTTCACCTGGCTGCCGACTGTGGTCGGAATGCCGCGCCACGTGCCTTTGATCTTGGCGAGATATTCGGCGACCGGACTGATCGGGCCGTGCGTCTTGATCAGGGAATTGGCGACGTCGTCGAGCGGCTCGAGCACGCGCTCGTGGATGCGGATGTTCCAGTCGCGGTGGGACATGATGTCGTGTCCCGTGCCGGCCTGCGCCTCGGCGGCGGCGGTGAGCTTGTCCTTCTCGCCCTGCGAGGTGATGTAGTCGATGTGTACGTCGACTTTGTTCTTCTCGCCCCATTCATTGCACAGCTTGGTCAGCGCATTGTTGGCGCCGGGCACCCAGTGGTCCCAGCAGCCGAGGGTGAGCGAGCCAGCGGCATAGGCGCCACTGACATAGGGCGCGGTGATCGCGGCCGCGGAGCCGAGAGCCGCGGATTTCAAAAGATTGCGACGAGAAAGGCGTGAGGTGGTCATTCTGTTGTCCTCCCAGACAAAGTCGCCAGTCGTTTTGTTCTGTTTGGCGTGGTGAAAACCATACATCCGTCCTGTGAGACGGGCTAGGGAGCAATTATCGGGGAAATAGCGTCTTTTAGGAGCAGGCGCGGTCAAATTGTCGCGGCACGCCAGGGGAATAACCCAACATTATGAGCGGCTTAGACTATAGTCGCAGACGGTGCATGGGACCGGGCGGGCACTAAGCGACGAGGGTCGCGATCCCGATCAGCAGCATAAAGCCAAGCGCGATCCGCCGCGCGCCATTGTCGGTGAGCCGGGCGAACAGCTTGCCGCCGAGCCAGGTGGCGGCGATGTAGACGGCTGAGAGCGCGATGAGCATCGGCAGATGCGCGGTCCGGATCGCGCCGGTGGCTGCAAGCATGATCAGGCCAAAGATCGAAATGGCGGTAACGAAAACGGTGAGGTTGGCACGCGTCACCGCGGCTGGATCGGGGCCGGACAAGAGATAAAGGATGACCGGTGGCGCGCCGACGCTGGTGGCGCCGAGCAGCACGCCGACCACGCTGCCGAGCACGATCGAGGTCGCCGCCCGCGGCTTCCCCGCGTAACGAAAGCCGGTGAGCAGCAGCAGACTGAAGAGGATCACCACGAGCGCGATGATCTTGCGTGCGACCAACGGATCGAGCGTGAGCAGGAAGTAGCCGCCGATCGGCACAGTGAATGCTGCGGGCACGCTGAGAAACGCGAGCGTGCGCCAGTTCACGATCGGCAGCGCCTGCGGAAACACGATCAGCGCCACCACCGTTTCCAAGATGAGCGCGGTGACCACCGCCGGTACCGGGCCGATCAGGAGCGAGAGCACCGGCGTCATCAGCATGGCGCCGCCAAAACCGGTGGTGCCGCGCACCAGGCCGGCGAGCAGGACGATCGCGGCAGCGGCGAGATCGGTCGTGTTGATCACGGTGATCAAGTGGTGAGGATGGCGCCGTCGACCGGAATCGTCGTGCCTGAGATGAAGCTTGCGCGGTCCGAGGCGAGGAACGCCGCGAGGTCGGCGACATCGTCGGTGCTGGCAAGCCGGCCCAAGGGAATCCGCGCGGTGATCCGAGCGCGCGCCTCGTCGGTCAGCGATTTCTGCGTCATCGCGGTCTCGACGACGGCTGGCGCGATGGCGTTGGCGGTGATCCCAAAGGGCCCCAGCTCGCGCGCGAGCCCCATGGTCAGCGCGACAACGCCGGCCTTGGTGGTGCCATAGAGCACATTGCCGAGGGAACCGCCCCCGCGCATCGCCGAGATCGAGGCGATGTTGATGATGCGGCCATGGCGCTGCGCCTGCATGGCCGGGATCGCGGCCTTCACGCAATAGAGGAGGCCTGAGAGATTGACCTGGGCGACGCGGTCCCATTCCGAGGTCGGCAGGTCCGCGATCTTTCCGGTGGAGAGGAGACCCGCGGCATTGACCAGGATGTCGAGGCGCTTGTGCGTCTCGACGATGCCCTCAAATGCTTTGGCAACCCCGTTGGCGTCGCCGACGTCGAGCGTGACGGCGTGACCGCCGACGGCCGTCACCGCCTTGCGCGCGCCGTCCGCATCGCGATCGGCGATGCAGACGGTGCAGCCTTCGCGCGCCAGTGTGCGGGCGATGGCTTCACCGATGCCGGTGGCGGCACCGGTGACGACGGCAACGCGGCCCTTGAGATCGAGATCCATGGTCGCGTTGCCGTCCGTCCTTTCCGTTACGCCTTGATCAAGTCCTGCGCCATGTCGCGCTTGTGCGCTTCCTGCATGGCGAAGGCCGACAAGGCGCTGACGATGCTCACCGCCAGCACGTAGAGGCAGATCAGCCACGGCTTGCCGTCGCCGTACGCGAGCAGGGCGGTGGCGACGATCGGCGTGAGCCCGCTCGCGTAGATTCCGGAGAATTGATACACGAACGAGATTCCAGTGTAGCGCACGCGCGTGTCGAACAGCTCCGAGAACAGTGCCGCCTGCGGGCCGTAGACCGCCGGGTAGATAAAGGCGAACGGCACCGTGATCGCGATCCAGATCAGCAGCGGCTCTCGCGATCCCATCATGTAGAAGGCGATGAAGCTGGTGATGCCGATGAGCAAGCCGGCGACGCCGAACATCTTCTTGCGCCCGACCTTGTCCGACAGATTGCCGAAGATCGGAAGCATGACGATCATCAGCGCCGAGGAAATGATCACGCCCGTGAGCGCGACCTGCCGCGGCAGCTGCAGGGCGGTGGTGACGTAGTAGATGATGAAGACGCCATAAATGTTGAAGGTGACGCCTTCGATGAAGCGGGCCCCGAGCCCGAGCAGTGTCGGCTTGAGGTGGCTGCTGAACAGCTCGACCACCGGCACCGCCGCGATCTTGCGTTGCTGCTGTGCCGCTGTGAAAGCCGGGGTCTCCATGATCTTCAAGCGAATGTAGAGCCCGATGGCGACGAGCACGGCGCTCAGCAGGAAGGCGATGCGCCAACCCCAGGACAGGAAGTCCTTGTCGGGCAGCAGCGAGAGGATCGAGACGACTGCCGCGCTGAGCAGGAGGCCGCCTGGCACGCCGATCTGCGGCCAGCTTCCATAAAAGCCGCGGCGAGCGCCGGGCGAATGCTCCACCGCCAGCAGCACGGCGCCACCCCATTCACCGCCAATGCCGATGCCCTGGAATACCCGAAGCGCAAGCAACATGGCTGGCGCCCAGTAGCCGGCCGTCGCGTAGGTCGGCAACAGGCCGATCAGGAAGGTCGCCATGCCCATGATGACGATGGTGAGCACGAGAACGGTCTTGCGGCCGATCCGGTCGCCATAGTGACCGAAAATGACGCCGCCGATCGGCCGGGAGAGGAATCCGACGAATGATGTCGTGTAGGCCGCGAGCATACCGGCAAGCGGAGTCATCTCCGGAAAGAACAGCTTATTGAAAACGAGCGGCGTTACCGTGTTGTAGAGAAAGAAATCGTACCACTCGATCGTCGTGCCTACAGTACTGGCTGCCGCGATCGCACTGATCGACATGCCGCCACTTTGTCTTGTCCCATCGCTCATCGCTTCCCCCTTACGCTTTCTTGCCGCTTCATGCCGGCGGCAGTTGCAGTAGTTGTCGTGCTTCCGCCACGCTTGCGGCGTGACGGCCGTATTCGCCACAGATGCCCGCGAGCCGCGCCACCAATTCGGCATTGCTCTTGGCCAAGCGGTCCTTGTCGAATTTGATATTGTCCTCGAGCCCGGTGCGCACATGGCCGCCGAGCTCCAGACACCAGCGATTGACCTCGAGCTGTTGGCGTCCGATGCCGGCCGCCGACCAGGTGGCGTCGGGCATCAGCTCCTTCAGCTCGGCGATGAGAAATTCCAGCAGCTTCTTCCGCACCGGCAGCGCGTTGGGGATGCCCATCACGAACTGCACCTGGCATGGGCGCTTGAGCAGGCCGCGATCGGCCATGGCGCGCGCGTTGTAGAGCATCGCCGCGTCGAACACCTCGATCTCCGGCTTCACGTCGTTCTGCAGCATCGACGTGGCCAGCGCTTCGACGAGCTGTGGCGTGTTCTCGTAGATGAGCTTGGCGAAGTTCACCGAGCCGGTGGCGAGCGAGGCCATGTGCGGCTTCAGATGCAGCATGCTGCCGCGCTCGTTCTGGTCGCGTCCGCGGCCTCCGGTGGAAAACTGGATGATCATGCCCGGGCAGTGCTTGGCGACGCCTTCCTGCACTTGTGCGAACAGGGCAGGGTCGGAGCTCGGATCCTCGTTCTTGTCGCGCACGTGGATGTGCGCGACGGTGGCGCCTGCCTCGAACGCTTCATGCGTCGATTCGATCTGCTCGCTCGGCGTCACCGGCAGCCCTGGATTGTCGGCCTTGCGCGGGATCGATCCGGTGATGGCGACGGTGATGATGGCGGGCGTGGTCATGGGCTCACCGTGAGCTGGCCAAATGGAACGAGCGGATGTCGCGGCGCTGCGCGACCTCCTTGAGCAGCGTCACCAGCGGCGTCGAGGCCAGCGGATAATCGGTCTTGATCGGTCCCGCGGCCTTGAGCGCATCGTATTCGCGCGGCGAATAGTAGGCAGCGAGGAGAAGATCGTCGTCGCTGGCGAACGGGCCGCGCTCGCGCCGGATCCTCGGCAGGCCAGGCTCGAGCAAATCGCCCGGCCGCGCCTTGGTCGGCGCGGCGCCCTTGGCAATGCGATCGAACAGGTTCGGGTCGATCGGTCCGGCGATCTCGCCGTAATAGCCGAGCACGTATTTGCGCACCTCGTCGGGGACGGTCGCGTAGCGCTCCTTGCCCATGACGTTGAGCACGGCCTGCGTCATCACGAACTGGGCGAAGGGGCTGACGATGATCGGATAGCCGAGATCGTGGCGTACCCGTGCGGCCTCCTCGAGAACTTCCGGCAGCCGGTGCGCGATGCCGAGCGGGGTCAATTGCGACTTCAGGTTCGAGATCATGCCGCCCGGCATCTGATGCTCGTAGTGAAAGGCATCGAACTCGACGATGTCGCCGATCGGCTTACCCTCACGCTTTGCAATGTAGCGCAGCCGCTCCGCCACTTCCTCGACGGGTGCGAGGTCGAGCGGCACGTCGAAACCTTCGCGCCGTGCATTGCGCACGAACCACTCGGTCGAGGGATGCGAGGCGCCGTTGGCGAGCGTCGAGGTCGCGGTGTGGACGATATCGACGCCGAGCTGGATCGCGCGGCAGGCGGTGTAGGGCGCGAGCCCGGTGAGGCAATGCGAGTGCAGCTGCAACGGCATCTTGCCGCACACGGCTTTGAGCGCCGGCACCAGCGTTTCCACCCGCTCGGGCGTGAGGAGCCCGCTGGCATCCTTGAGGTAGATGGCATCGACGCCGAGCGCGATGAGCTCGCGGGTCTTGCGCGCGTAATACTCGTCGGTGTGCACGGGACTCAGCGTGTAGACCACGCCGCCCGCGGTATAGAGGCCGACGCGCTTCGCCGCTTTGATCGGCACCTCCATGTTGCGCATGTCGTTCAGCGCATCATAGGGCGTGTGATAGCGGATGCCGTTGGCGAAGATGCGTTCGGCGGTGAGCTCGACCACGTCGTCGGGGAAGAACTCGAAGGTGAACAGGCTCTGCCCGCGCGTCATCACGATCAGCGGCGTATTCTTCACCCAGCTGCTGAGGATGCGCATGCGCTCCCAGGGATCCTCGCGCAGATAGCGCACGCAGACGTCGAACACCGCGCCGCCGGCGAGATCGATGGCCTCGAAGCCGGCGCGGTCGAGCCGCGGCGCGAGCTCCGCCATCATCGCTGTAGTCATGCGCGTCGCCCACAGGCACTGATGCGCGTCGCGCAGCGTAACGTCGATGATCTTGATGGTGCGCTTGCTGGCCATCAGTGCGCGCTGCCTTGCAGGGTCTGCTCGATCCAGCGGGTGTGGATCTGTGCCTCTGCGAATTCGGTGCGATCGACGAGATTGGCGTGGAACGGCACCGTGGTGGCGATGCCGGCGACCTGGAAGCGCGACAGCGCCGAGCGCGCGGTCTCGATCGCCGACGCGCGATCTGGCCCGGTGACGATCAGCTTCGCCAGCATCGAGTCGTAATAGGGCGGCACCGCGTAGTTCTCATAGACATGGCTGTCGACGCGGATGTCGCGGCCTGACGGCGGGCGCCAGCGCTTGATCGTCCCGGGCGACGGCATGAAACCGCGCTCCGCGTCTTCCGCATTGATGCGGAATTCAATCGCGGCGGCGCCGCTGGCAAACGTGGAGTCGAACGAGAGTGGGTCGCCGGCGGCGACACGGAATTGCTCGCGCACGAGATCCTTGCCGGTCACCATTTCAGTCACCGGATGCTCGACCTGGATGCGCGTGTTCATCTCGATGAAAAAGAATTCGCCGCTCGCCGGCTCATAGATGAACTCGACGGTGCCGGCATTGACGTAGCCGATCGAGCGGATGAGCGCGACCGCGGCATCCGCCATCGCTTTGCGCGTTGCGCCGGCGAGGGCAGGCGAGGGCGATTCCTCGATCAGCTTTTGGTGTCGACGCTGCACGCTACAGTCTCGTTCTCCGAGATGGACACAGTGACCGTCATTATCGCCGAACACTTGTATTTCGATATGCCGAACCTGTGCAAAGAATCGCTCGAGATAAATCTCAGGGTTTGAGAATGCGGCTTGGGCCTCGGCGGACGCTTGATCGAATTGCGCGGAGAAATCTTCCGCGCGCGTGACGATACGCATGCCGCGTCCGCCGCCGCCGCCGCTGGCTTTGAGCAACAGTGGAAAACCAAGCGAGCGCGCGACCGTCGCTGCGTCGGCCGAGGATGTGAATCCATTCTCGGAGCCTGGGACAACAGGAAGTCCTGCCGCAGCAGCAGCCTGGCGCGCAGCGACCTTGTCGCCCATGCGTGCGATGGTCTCACTGCTTGGACCGATGAAGGTGAGACCTTCCTCGGCGCAGCGCGCCGCAAAGGCGCTATTCTCTGCGAGAAAGCCGTAGCCCGGATAAACAGCATCGCAGCCAAGCGCGGTCGCCGTCTCGATGAGCGCCGGCTGGTTGAGGTAGCTCGCTTTCGGCGCCGCCGGCCCGATGCAGATCGCCTGATCGGCAGCCCAGCGATGCGGGGAGTTGCCGTCCGCCACCGAGTAGACGGCGACGCTTTCGAGCCCGAGCTGGCGGCAGGCGCGCACCGCGCGCAACGCGATTTCACCGCGGTTGGCGATCAAGACCCGCCGCACGCTGCCACCTCCCAGTACCAGCCACCTTTTCACTAGGTGGGTTCGATCGACTGTGGCATCGTTCAAATTCATATTGCAAGACGTTTTGTTCCGGTTTTTGATACGAGCTGCATGGACACTCCGCTCGACCACAGACCCGGCGCCCCCGGCCGCCTCAAGCGCACGGCGCCGCGCGCGAACCCCGCGGTGGAGGAGCCGTCGCGCGCCTTCCCGACGGTGAAGGCGGTCGCCATCCTCGAAACCTTTGCCGGTGCCAAGCGTCCGCTCGGTGTCAGCGAGCTCGGCGTGTTGCTCGGCATTCCGAAGCCGACCGCGCATCGCATCGTGCGCATGCTGGAGAGCGAAGGTCTTTTGCAGCGTGAGCCTGGCAGCCGTCGCTACGTGCCCGGTGTGCGGCTTGTGCGTCTCGGGCTCGATATCGTCGCCGCCTCGATGCAACGCGCGCCGCGCCATGCGGTGCTCGAAGCGCTGTCGCAAGAGATCGGCGAGACCTGCAATTTCGGCGTGATGAGCGACAGCCATGTGGTCTATCTCGACCGCGTCGAATCCGAATGGCCGTTCGGTCTGCGCTTCGAGACGGGCTCGCGCGTGCCGCTGCATTGCACGTCGATGGGCAAGCTGTTCCTGAGCATGCTGCCGGCAGCGCGGCGCGCCTCGCTCATCCGCTCGATCTCGCTCTATCGCTACACCGAGCATACCTTCACCGACGTCGAGCGGCTCGAAGCCGAGTTGGAAAAAGTCCGCGCCAGCGAAGTCTCCGTCGACAACCAGGAGTTTCTCGCCGGCGTGGTCTGCGTCGCGGTGCCGGTGCGCGCGCCGAGCGGGCTACCGGTGGCAGCGCTGGCGATCTCGGCACCGCTCGCGCGCATGACGCTCGCGCGCATGCTCGAATACGTGCCGCTGCTGCGCGCCTCCGCCGAACGCCTGACCACCACCATCGACGAAGAAACGTCCAAAGAAACGCCGCCGCGAGGAAACCAACAGGAGCGCGTGTGAGTCTCAGTTACGACGAAATCGCCGACATTCTGAAGATCATCGACTCGAGCTCTTGCGACGAGGTGGTGATCGAGACCGGCGGCGTGAAGCTCGTGGTGCGGAGAAACGGTGCCGCGGGCGCGCCGGCGGTGCAGATGCCACTGGCGCCGGCGCGCGAAGTGCCGCGGCCGGTGGTTCCGCAGCCCGCCAATGATGCTGCCGCGAAACCGGCGACGCCCGCCGTCAAACCGGTGGCCGGAGGATTGGAAGTCGCGGCGCCGATGGTTGGCACTTTCTATCGCGCCTCGAGCCCCGATGCGCCGCCCTTCGTCGAGGTCGGCAGCATCGTGACGGTCGGGCAGCCGCTCTGCCTGATCGAGGTGATGAAGCTCTTCACCACCATCAATTCCGACTTTGCCGGCCGCGTCGTGCAGATCGGCGCGGAGAACGGCGAACTGGTCGAGTACGGACGCACATTGTTCGTCATCGAGCCGACGTGAAACGGGGTCAATCAACCAACAACAAGAAAAAGACAAACCATGAAACAGATGGGAGGCACGCCATGCCAAGACAATCGGGAGTTTTCTCGGGCGCCGCATTAGCGCTCGCCACATTCATTGTGACCGCCGCGCCCGCTGCGGCGCAGAGCTTTACGGCATGGGGCTGGCCGCAGCCCTATGAAAAAGTCTCCGACAAATCCGTTGCCTGGCTGAAGCAGAAAGGCTGGTGGCCGATCGGCGTCGGCTGGCAGGCGCCGTTCTCCGGGCAGAACACCATCAACGTGGTGATGGACAAGGCGGGGTTCCTGGAGAAGCGCGGGCTCGAGACGAAATTCCAGGCCTTCGCCTCCGGGCCGGAGGTCAACGAGTCGGTGGCCGCGGCGCGCATCCAGGTCGGCAACGGCGGCAACTTCCCGTTCACCTCGCTGCTCGATCGCGGCGTGCCGGTGCGCTCGATCGCCGTGGTGGCGCCGAACCTGAAGCACTCGACGGTGGTGCCGCTCGATTCGCCGGTGAAGAAGCTCGCCGACTTCAAGGGCTCCAATCCGCCGGCGACCATCGGCATCGTCACCGGCTCGTCCGCCGAGTTCTATTTCACCCAGGCCGCGGAAGTAGTCGGGCTGCAAATCGGCAAGGATGTCATTCTCAAGAACATGCCCCCGGCCGAGCAGCTGTTGATGGCCAAAGGCATCGGCGCGGTCGTGCCCTGGGAGCCGTCGGTGACCATCATCACCGAAGACCGCAAGAACGGGCGCGAGGTCGACGCGATCTTCCCGTATAATTTCTACGAAGGCCGCTTCTATGTGCGCCAGGAGCTGATCGACAACGTGCCCGACGTGGTGCAGGCCTTCAGCGACGCCTTCATGGAAGCGACGCTGTGGATCCGACTCAATCCGGACAAGGCCGCGGATATGCTCGCCGCCGAGCCGATGCTCAAGAGCTACGGCAAACCGCTGATGCTGCAGCAGACGCTGCTCTACAACAATCTCTACAAGCCGACCTACAGCTATCCCTTCGCCAAGATGTGGGGCGAGGAGGATGCGCGCATCGCCAAGTGGCTGAAGGAGCGCAATCGCATCACCAAGCCGATCAGCGCTGCGGACTACGAAGCCTCGTTCGACACGAGCTTCATGCAGAAGACCTACGCCAAGCTCGGCTGGGCGGTGCCGACGCGCGCGCCCTTCCTGCCGGCCAACTGGTCGGGCAAGATCGGCCAGTTGCCGTATCCGGCTTATGACAATGCGCTGACCCTGAAAGGGCCGCAGCCGTGGCCGGAGAAGGGCGACCTGACCAAAGCTTGGACCTTCGACGGCAAGACTTATCAGCCGTAGCAGGACGCAGGTGAAGGGACGTTTCGCGCAATGCTGAGCACGGAGAAGCGTCCCTTCACCCCGGCCGCCGCGTCTTCGGCGGGAAGCGCGCCGGCGGCCCGGCGCAAGCGCAGTGCATTGGTGCTGCGGTTCATTCGCGTGCTCAATTTTCTTCCGCATCTCACGACGCTGGTAATCCTCGTCATTGCCTGGCAGCTGGCCTCGACGGTGTGGCTGCCGTTGATCGATCCACACATGGCGGTGCTGATGCCGGCGCCGACCGCGATCGCGAAAACCGCGGCGGCGATGATCGCCTCCGGCGAGCTGTTCTATCACCTGACCGCGAGCCTGCAGCGGGAGGCCTTCGCCTTCCTGGTCTCGGCGACGGCCATTCCGCTCGGCATGGCCATGGGCTGGTGGCGCCTCGTCTACAATCAGGTCAACCCGATCATGGAGATCCTGCGGCCGATCCCGCCGCTCGCCTGGATCCCGCTGAGCATTCTCTGGTTCGGCATCGGCGATGAGCAGAACGAGTTCATCATCTTCCTCGGCATGTTTTTTCCGATCCTGGTCAACACCATCGTCGGCGTGAAGAACATCGACCCGAACCTGGTGCGCGCGGCGCGCAGCCTCGGCGCGCCGGAGCACAAGGTGCTCATCCGCATCGTGCTCGTCGGCGCGCTGCCGCAGATCATCACCGGCGTGCGCATCGGGCTCGGCGTCGGCTGGATGGCGCTGGTCGCCGCCGAGCTCGTCGGCGCCAATTCCGGTCTCGGCTTCCTCATCAATGACGCGCGCAGCATGCTGCGCACCGACACCATCATCGTCGGCATGCTGACCATCGGCATCATCGGGTTGCTCATCGACGTCGCAATCCGGTTCTTCGGCCGCCGGCTGCTGCCTTGGTCGTTGGCGCTGGGTAGGTAGGTCGCGATGGGCACGCTGGCAGTCAAAAGCGTTTCCAAGGTCTATGGCGATCCCGAGGGCGCCGACGCCTTGCTCGCCCTCGACGACATCTCCTTCGAGATCCCCAACAATTGCTTCTGCGCGATCCTCGGCCACAGCGGTTGCGGCAAGACCACGCTCCTCAACATCGCCGCCGGCTTCGAGAAGCCGACGGCGGGCGCGGTGACGCTCGACGGCGAGGACGTGCACGCGCCGGGCTGGCAGAACACCATGATCTTCCAGGATTACGCGCTGTTCCCCTGGATGAGCGTGGCGCAGAACATCAGCTTCGGCCTGGAGATGAAGAACGTCGCCCGCCACAAGCGCGAGGGCATCGTCACTCATTATATAGAGCTCGTCGGGCTTGCCGGCTTCGAGGACAAATATCCGCACCAGCTCTCCGGCGGCATGCGCCAACGTGTGGCAATCGCCCGCGCGCTCGCGGTGCAGCCGCATCTCCTCCTTATGGACGAGCCGTTCGCCGCGCTCGACGCGCAGAACCGTAGCTTCATGCAGGACGAGCTCACCCGCATCTGGCAACGCGAACCGAAGACGGTGATGCTGGTGACGCATTCGATCGACGAGGCGATCAAGCTTGCCGACTATGTGGCGGTGATGACGCGCCGGCCCGGTAAGGTGAAGGCGTTTGTCGAGATCGACCTGCCGCGCCCGCGCGACGAGGACGACGCCGGCTATCTGCGGCTCAAGCGGAAGCTGCGCGATCTCATTCACGACGAGTTCGACGCGCGCTAGGTGGTGATTTCCAGCACGCTCGCCGGTGGCCCGTTCGAGCCGTTAGCATCGGCTTCGGCGAATCCGGCTTGAACGACCTCTTCGCGTTTATGGCGCAGATGCGCGCGCAGGATATGCGCGAGCCCGATGCCATCGCGGCGTTGCAGGGCGTTGAGGATCGCTTCGTGCTCCTGCAGCGCCATGGCCCAGCGCTCCGGCGTCATCGGCGTCACGTAGCGGGCACGACGGATACGCGCCGTGACGGACTCATAAAGCGACGAGAGCACCGAATTGCATGCCGCGGCGACGATGGCTTCGTGAATGGCGCGGTTGCAACGGTAATAATGACTGAGGTCGCCCGCCCGATAGTGCCGCGCCATCGCCGCGTGCAGCTCGCCGATCTGCGTGACCTGCTCGTCACTGATGCGCTCGCATGCGAGCTCCCCCGCGAGCGCCTCCAGGCCCTGGCACACCTCGAACAGGTCATGCACGTCCTGGGCGGTGAGCTTGGCCGCGCGCGCGCCGCGGTTCGGCAGCAGCAGCACCAGCCCGTCCGCGGCCAGGACCTTGAGCGCCTCGCGCAGCGGCGTGCGGGAAATCGCGAGCTTCTCGCAGAGCTCGCGCTCAGGAACGCGCGCGCCCGGCGGAATATCGCCTTCGAGCAGCATCGCCCGGACGCGGGCCACAACCTCTTCATGCAGCATGGTCGCCCGCCAATACCTGATTTTGCATGCAAAATAGATCAAAATGCGGACTTGGACCAGCTTTTTCGCTTGTGCTGGCTAGGTTTTGCATTCAAATTGCCTTAACGCCCCTCCAGAGGCCAAAGGCACATGGACCAGACCCCGTCGGCAGAAAATGACCTGCTTTTCGACCTGAAGGACGGCATCGGCCGCGTCACCTTCAACCGCCCGCAGGCGCGCAACGCCTTCACCTTCGCGATGTATGAGCGGCTCGCGGCGATCTGCGAGCAGGCCAACACGGATAAGTCGATCAAGGTCCTGGTCTTCCAAGGCGCCGGGGATAAGGCCTTCGCCTCCGGCACCGACATCAACCAATTCCGCGCCTTCAAGACGCCGCAGGATGCGCTCGACTATGAGGGCCGCATCGATCGCGTGCTCGGCGTGATCGAGAAATGCCGCGTGCCGATCATCGCCGCGATTTCCGGCGCCTGCACGGGCGGCGGCGGCGGCATCGCCGCCTGCTGCGACCTGCGCATCGGCACCAAGACGACGAAGATGGGATTTCCGATCGCGCGCACGCTCGGCAATTGTCTGTCGATGTCGAACATCAGCCGGCTCACCGCGCTGGTTGGTCCGGCACGGGTGAAGGATTTGATCTTCACCGCGCGGCTTCTCGGCGCCGAGGAGGCGTTCGCGGTCGGCTTGCTCAGCGAAGTCGTCGAGGATCTCCCCGCCTTGGAGAAGCGCGCCGACGAGCTCGCCAAGCTGATCGCCGGCAATGCACCGTTGACGCTCAATGCCACCAAGCAGGCGCTGGCCCGGCTGCAGCGGCGGCTGACGCGCGAGGAGGGCGAGGACCTCATCCTCATGTGCTACATGAGCAAGGACTTCCGCGAAGGCATGGATGCGTTCCTCGAGAAGCGCGCGCCGCAATGGCGCGGTGAATAGGAAGCGCGCATGCCGGCTCACAATGAAACGCGTCCACAGGGACCACTCGCAGGCCTCAAGGTCGTCGATCTCACCCATGTCATGGCGGGCCCGACCTGCACCTTGATGCTCGCCGATATGGGCGCCGAGGTGATCAAGATCGAGAAGGCGCCGGCAGGCGACGACACGCGTCACTCGGTGCCGCCGAAGATCGGCGATGAGGCAGCTTCGTTCCTGATGATGAACCGCAACAAGCGCGGCATCGTCCTCGACCTCAAGACCGCAGGCGGCAAGGAAATCCTGCGCCGCCTGGTCAGCAAGGCCGACGTGCTGGTGGAGAATTTCGCACCCGGCGCGATGGAGCGGCTCGGCTTCGGCTATGAGGACCTGCGCAAGGAATTTCCGGCGCTGATCTATTGCTCGCTCTCGGGCTTTGGCCGCACCGGGCCTTACAAAAACCGCCGCGGTTTCGATCTCGTCGCTCAGGCGATGAGCGGTATCATGAGCTTCACGGGCGAGCGGCCCGACGGGCCGCCGGTGAAATGCGGCGCACCGCTGTCCGACATCACGGCGGGCATTCTTGCGGCCATGGGCATTCTCGCCGCCTATGCGCACCGGCTGAAGACCGGCGAGGGGCAGTGGGTCGAGACATCGCTGTTCGAAGCGGCGCTGGTGCAAACCTATTGGCAATCGGCAATCGCGCTTGCGACCGGGGTGTCGCCGAAGGCGATGGGTTCGGCGCATCCACTCAATGCGCCATATCAGGCCTTCGAGGCTTCGGATGGCTGGCTTGTCTGCGCCGGAGCCAACAAGAAGCATTGGGCTCTGCTGCTCGAGGCGCTGGGTGCCACCGAGCTTGCGGACGATCCGCGCTTTGTCACCGGCGCCGACCGCATGGGGCATCTCAAGGAGCTCGAGGCTGAGCTGAGCAAGCGCTTCCGCACCAACACGGTGGCGCACTGGCTCCGCGTCCTCGACGAGAAGGGTCTTCCCTGCGGCCCGGTGCAGAACATGGTGCAGGCCCTTGAGGACCCGCAGACGATCGCCCGCGATATGGTTGTCGAGGTCGAGCATTCGACGCTCGGCCCGGTAAAGACCATCGGGCTGCCGGTGAAGTTCTCGGCGACGCCTGGAAAGGTGCGCAGCGGCGCGCCGGTCTATGGCGAGCACACACGCGACGTGCTGCGGGATTACGGTTTCAGCGAAGAACAGATCGAAGCTTTCGCGAAGGAGGGGGCCATCATGACGGCAGCGTCGGAGGGCTCGAGCCGCCAGCGCGTCGCGTAAACGTTCAATCGAGAAGCGTTCAATCAACAAGAACCAGTCTACCAGGAGGAAGTCATGAGCGTCACATCCCGGCTGCTGCTGTCCGTTGCCGCCATCGCGCTTGCTACCGCACCGGCGGCAGCCGAATGGAAGCCGGTGAAGCCGATCGAGTTCGTCGCCACCGCGGGTCCGGGGGGCGGCACCGACAATCTCGCCCGCGCGGTGCAGAACATCATCACCAAATACAAGCTCACCGATCAGCCGATCGTCGTCGTCAACAAAGGCGGCGGCAGCGGCGCCGAAGGCTATGTCTATGGCAAGGCGTCCGCCGGCGATCCCTACAAGGTGATCTTCGGCACCTCGAACACCTGGCAGCAGCCGATGGTCTCGAAGGTGGCGTTCAACTACACAGACCTCACGCCGATCGCGGCCATGGCGCAGGACGAATTCCTGCTCTGGGTGAAGCAGGACGCTCCGTACAAGACGGCGAGCGAGTACCTCAAGGCTGTTGCGGCCAAGCCCGGCGACTTCAAGATGGGCGGCGCCCAGTCCAAGGACACCGACGAGGTGTTGACGCGGATGATCGAGAAGACCGCCCACGTCAAGTTCACCTATATCCCGTTCAAGAGCGGCGCCGAGGCGGCTGTGCAGCTCGCCGGCGGACATATCGACTCGCACGTCAACAATCCAAGCGAGAGCCTCGGACAGTGGCGCGGCGGCACGCAGCGTCCGCTCTGCGCCTTCAGCCCGAAGCGGCTGCCGAAAGGCCCCAAGATCACCGCAACCGAGGGCTGGAGCGACGTGCCGACCTGCGTCGAGCAGGGCCTCGATATCGAGCAATACGAGCAGCCGCGTACGGTGTGGCTGCCGGGGAAAGTGACCGCCGACCAGGTGGCGTTCTACGTCGACCTGATGAAGAAGGTGCAGGCGACGCCGGAGTGGAAGGACTACATCGAGAAGACGTCGCAGGTCGACACGTTCCTCACCGGCGCCGCCTTCGACAAGTTCATCAAGGAAGACGCCCAGCGCTTGCGCAAGGTCGCCAGCGAGCAGGGCTGGCTGGTGAAATGAACGGCGCCACGCGATGATCTCGCGACGCGTGCTTGAACTGACGACGGCGGGGCTGACCGGAGCGTTCGGTCTTGCCGTCGTGGTCTCTTCGATCGACAACGGCATCGGCTGGTCGACTGGCGGCGTGGATTCCGGGACCTTTCCGTTCCTCACCGGACTGATCATTCTTTCTGGCAGCCTGTTCAATCTTGCGCGCGGCGCATTCGCCGGACGCGAGGTGATGATTTCCCGGCTCGACCTGCGGCGGATCCTGGGCCTGTTCATTCCGGCCGCGGTGTTCATCGGCGTCATTCCGTTCCTCGGGATGTACATCGCGTCCGGTGCATACATGTTCGGTGTGACGGGACTGCCGCTGCGCCGGCAGACGTTGCCGCGCTCGACGATCCTCGCCGTCGTGACGCCGCTGGCGCTCTATTTCGTGTTCGAACGCCTCTTCCAGGTCTCGCTGCCGCACGGCGCGATCGCCGACATTCTCGGGTTCTGAGGAGCGGCGCGATGGGCAATGTCGAACTGCTT
Organism: Pseudolabrys sp.; assembly: GCA_035651015.1. Lineage (GTDB taxonomy): Bacteria > Pseudomonadota > Alphaproteobacteria > Rhizobiales > Xanthobacteraceae > Pseudolabrys. The sequence continues at coordinate 81,414 of DASRGN010000064.1, forward strand.
CTGCACGGGTTCACCATCGCGGTGACGGCGCAGCATCTGCTGCTGATGGTCATTGGCGTGCTACTCGGCATTCTCGTCGGCGTGCTGCCGGGGCTCGGCGCGCCGAACGGTGTCTCGCTGCTGCTGCCCCTGACCTTCGGCATGCAGCCGGTATCTGCGATCATCTTGCTCTCCAGCATGTATTGGGGCGCGCTATTCGGCGGCTCCGTGACCTCGATCCTGTTCAACATTCCGGGCGAGCCGTCCTCGGTCGCGACCACTTTCGACGGCTACCCGATGGCGCGCGACGGCCGGCCGACGACCGCGCTCGCCACCGCATTCGGCTCGGCCGCATTCGGCGCGCTGGTCGGCGTCGTGCTCATCACATTCCTGGCCTCCTGGGTGGCGCAGGTGGCGCTGGCTTTTGGGCCTCCGGAATATTTCGCGGTGTATTTCCTCGCCTTCTCGAGCTTCGTCGGCATGGGCGGTTCGCCGCCGATGAAGACGCTGGTGGCGCTCGCGATCGGCTTTGCCATCGCCGCCATCGGCATCGACACCGTGTCCGGGAGCGTGCGGCTGACCATGGGCATCGACGAGCTGGTCAAAGGCGTCAGCTTTGTCGTCGCCGTCATGGGCCTGTTCGGCATCGGCGAGCTGCTGCTTGCCGTCGAGGAGGAAGTCCACGCCAAGGCGGTGTCGTCGAAGATCGAATGGCGCGAAGTCTTTCGCACGCTCGTCCGGCTGCCGCGCCACGGCCTCGCCCTGCTGCGCAGCGCGGCGATCGGCTGCTGGATGGGCATTACGCCTGGCGGGCCGACCGCGGCGTCGTTCATGAGCTACGCGATCGCCAAGCGGTTCTCGCGGCGCGGCGCCAATTTTGGCAAAGGCGAGGTGGAGGGCATCATCGCTCCGGAGACCGCCGACCATTCTGCCGGCACCAGCGCGCTTCTCCCGATGCTCTCGCTTGGCATTCCCGGCTCGGCGACTGCCGCGGTGATGATGGGCGGCCTGATGATCTGGGGGCTCAATCCCGGGCCGATGCTGTTCGTCGACCAGAAGGATTTCGTCTGGGGCCTGATCGCGTCGATGTATGTCGGCAATATCGTCGCCGTCGTGCTGGTGCTGCTGACGGTTCCGATCTTCGCCGCGCTGATGCGCATTCCCTTCGTGATCATCGCGCCGCTGATCGTCATCGTCTGCGCGGTGGGCGCCTATTCGGTGTCGAACTCCTATCTCGACGTCGTGCTGATGCTCGGTTTCGGCGTCGTCGGTTACCTGTTCAAGAAGCTGCGGTATCCGCTGGCGCCGCTGGTGCTGGCCATCGTCATCGGCGACAAGGCGGAGGATGCATTCCGGCAAGCCATGCTGATGTCCAAGGGCTCGCTCGGCATCTTCTTTTCCAACCGCCTCGTGACGAGCCTCGTGGTCCTCGGCGCGGTGCTGCTCATCCTGCCCTTGGTCCTGCAGATTGCGCGCGTCGCGCGCTTCGGGAAATCCGCGCAAGACAAGCGCGATCACGGGGAGATACCGATCACATGAAGCCGCGCGCAGGCAAGCCGATCATTGCACTGGCCATGGGCGATCCGGCCGGAATCAGCCCGGAGCTCACGGCGAAGGTGGCCGCGCTCGATGAGGTGCGCGCCAGAGCGCAGATCGTGATCGTCGGCGATCGGCGCGTGTTCGACGCCGGCGCGCGCACGGCCGGCGTGACCATCGACATGCCGAGCATTGCGGCGGGCGCGAATGACTTCACGCGCGACGGCAATCCGGTGTTCATCGATCTCGGTCATCTCGACCCGGCGGCCGTCGAGCGCGCAGTGCCCAAGGAGCAGGGCGGACAATTTGCGCTCGCCAACTACCGTCACGCGCTCACGCTTGCGCGCGACGGCCACGCCGATGCGGTCTGCTTCACGCCGTTCAACAAGAAGGCGATGCGGCTGGCGCGCCCGAGCTACGACGACGAGATCGTGTTCTCCTGCGAGGTCGTCGGCATCGAAGGACCGGCCAGCGAGTTCAATGTGCTGGAGCGGCTGTGGAATGCGCGCGTCACCTCGCATGTGGCGATGAAGGACGTGCCGGAACGGCTCACGCATGAGCGCATCCACAGGGCGCTCAGCCTCACCGATGTCTGCATGCGCCGCGCCGGCTTCAACCCGCCGCGGATCGCAGTGGCCGGTTACAATCCGCACGCGGGCGATGGCGGTAATTTCGGCCGCGAAGAAATCGACGTCATCGAGCCGGTCGTCGAACGTGGAAAACGCGAGGGCATCGCCGTGGAAGGACCGTTTCCGGCCGACACCGTGTTCCTGCGTGCCAAGAACGGCGCGTTCGATGCGGTGCTGACGATGTATCACGACCAGGGACAGATCGCGATGAAGCTCATGGGCTTCGATCGTGGCGTCACCATGCTCGGCGGCTTTCCGTTCCCGATCTGCACGCCGGCGCACGGCACGGCCTACGACATCGCCGGACAGGGGATCGCGAATGTCGGTGCCACGCGCGCGGCTTTGCTGCTGGCCGCGGAGATGGCCGGGAAGGCGTAACATCGCTTGCGTTGAGTGCATTTCGTCCTTCGCTTTAAAACGGCCCAGCGTTGCTCCACTCGCGCAAAGCTTCGCCATTTCGACAGGCGCCGATTTTGAAAAATTGAGCGCCGCTGGAAGACCAAGGGCGCGCGGGACATCCGTGATCCTTCGGGATCTACGGATCCTTCGTTCCTCGCGAAACGAAGGCAAGTGGGTAGCGAACCGCAGGTCTCGTTAGATCGAGATATCCCGCGCGCGATGGGTTACGGCTTATTCCGCAAGCCCCCCGGTGGAAGTGTTCCTACCTTCTATCCACCGCTGATGAGAGTACTTCCCCGGTCTGGCCGGTAGCTCGACCTAAACCGGGGGGACCACACCTCTCGTGATGCACGGGTTCTGTGCACCGGGAGCATCGCGACTTCACCGCCGAATGGATTGGGTGTTCGTCTGAGTAACCCGTCATCCGGCCATCGCATCCCGCCCCGCGACTGTAGACGCTTGCGCAGACGCCCCTTGGTAATGGGACGGGATAAATGTCGTTATAGGCGCGAGGCGTGAGAAGGGAAGGGCGGCCGGAAAATAAAGGCGGTTACCAACACGATGCTCACAGGAGCTGTTGGCAACATTGCCCTCCGTGAACCTTTCGCCGCTCGGCCGCGACCAATATCCTGATCACAACGGGGGAGCCGCGTCGCGGCAAATCTCATGTTCGGGCTGACATTCACGACTCGATCGGTGCTCGCCGCGGCGCTCACGGTCCTGGCGATCGGTCTCGGCGGCTGCGACGACGAGCCGGCGCAGCGCCGCGCGTTCATCACCTTCCTGCAGACCCGCATCATCGACAAGCCGGGGCTGCATATCCCGATCATGTCGGACGAGGACATCAAGAACCTCGGGCCCTATGCCGATCAGTACCGCATCATGAACGGCTTCCATCACCGCATGAACGATGCGGTGTCGAAGGACATGCAGGCCCTGCAGGCGAGCCAGCCGCGCTCGATCGAGGAATTGGTGGCGCGCCGTGCCATGCTGCCGGTGCTGCAGACCGCGATGACGCATATGCAGAGCGAGATTGACAAAGCCAGGGCGGAAGCCGATGCCGCGCACAATGCGCTCCACCAGCCGGCCGACCTGAAGGTGGTCTACGACACGGCCTACGACCACATGGTCGCTCTGCCGGCGGACACGATGCGCGAGCTCGCGGTGTCGGTGCAGCAGGATCTGCCGGTGCTCAAGGAGCTCGCGGCCTATCTCGACGAGCATCGGCGCGCCATCAGCTATCGCGATGGCGTGCCGATGACCAACGATGCCAAGGTGCGCGGCGAGCTCGAGCCTCTGATGCGCTCCGCCGTCGCGGTGGCCCAGCGTTCGGAAGAGGGCAAGCGCAAGCTGCGCAAGATGTCCGAGGGTTACTGAGCTCGTTCACCCAGTCACGGGTTTCGCCCGGCCGGGGTGTCGACCGGCACGCTGCGGCAGGATGATGATGCAGCCTATGATGAAGATCGCCAGCACCAGCGAGGCGAGCGGACGGCTGAGCGCAAGGCCGCCATCCTGGATCGGCTTGTCGAGGAAGTCGCCGACCGTGGCGCCGAGCGGCCGCGTGAGAATGAACGCCGCCCAGAACGGCGCGACATGCGAAAGGCTGGTCCAGTAATAGAGTGCGACGATGACCGCGAGCGCGGCGGCGAAGAGCAGCGCACCGCCCCCATAGCCGAGATCGGCATCGGCCACCCAGTCACCGAGCGCGGTGCCGAGCGTTTGCGAGAAGGTAATCGCCGCCCAATAGAACATCTCGGTCCGCGGCGTGGTGACGGTATTGACCGAAATCGAGCGCTCCGACCAATACCAGAGCGCCAGGATCGCCATCAGGCAGACGAACAGGAGAGAGGCGCCGCCGGCATAGCCGATGCCGAGCGAGCGGTCGGCGAAGTCGGCCATGGTGGTGCCGAAGGTGGTGGAGGCGACGATGGTCGCCCAATACAGCACGGGATGGAATTTCTTTGCCGCGATCTGCGCCGCCACCAGCACAATGAGCGCAGCCAGAAATAGCGCGGTACCGGCGAGATAGCCCCAGTTGAGCGTCATGGTGGCGGTATCGCCGCCGGTTTCACCGAGCGTCGTGGCGGCGATCTTGATGATCCAGAAGACGAGCGTGACTTCGGGGACTTTGGTGGCAACGGTCTCGGTGGTGCTTCGCATGCCCTGTGCTGTTCGTCGCTGTTGCGCGCGCCCCTCAATTAACGCCTGCAATGGCTGCCGGATTGCAGCGCGTCTATGCGTCGCAGGCATGGGACCTGGCGCGCGGGCGCACATCGGGGCGTCCCATGTGGCGCGATTGCGGCATGGCGGCGCCAAAGCCGCGACAATAGACTTAAGTCGAGAACGACAACGTGGGGAGGCGACAATGAGAATAATGAAGCTCGTAGCCGCGATCGGTGCGGCGCTCGGCTTGATGTCAGGTCCGCTGTTCGCGCAGGACGCCAAGGATCTGGTGGGCACCTGGCAGCTGACGTCGAATGTCATCACCGTCGACGGCAAGAAGATCGATCAGTTCGGACCCAATCCGCACGGTGTGCTCTATTTCGAGAGCAACGGCCGCTATGCCCTGGTGATCGTGCGCGATGGCTTGCCGAAATTCGCCGGTGGCGGCCGCGCCAAGGGCAGCGACGAGGAGAACCGCGCGGTGGTGCAGGGGAGCATCGGCCATTTCGGCACCTACAGCGTCGCCGACGGCAAGATCGTGTTCCATGTCGAGCATGCGACGTTCCCCAACTGGGACGGCGGCACGCAGGCGCGCCCGTTCACGCTCAAGGGTGACGGCCTTTCGTTCTTCGTCGCCAGCGCCTCGATGGGCGGTGGCAGCTCGCAGGTCGACTGGAAGCGGATCAAGTAGAACGCGCTGCGCAGTTACGGCCGCACCGCCGGCGTCTCCATCGGCATGCCGCGCGCGCGCCACATCAGGAAGGCTTCGAGCGCGATGTAGTCGGGGGAGCCGTAGGGAAAGCTCTCCGCGCGCATGCCGATCATGCAGTTGCGCAGCCGCCGCTGCAGCGATCCCATGCTCTGCCATTCCAGGCGATAGATCGGATAGCCGGTCGGATGCGCCTGCGGCACCGGATTGCCGGCGAGGCTCTTGCCCCAGTTGTCGTCGTGGCATTGGGCGCAGGACATGTTGATCTGCCCCTGGCGCTCGCTGAACAGCTTGCGGCCCTGCTCGATGACCGGGCGCATGTGCTCGTCGCTCGACAGGTCGGCGATCGGCATGCCGCGCGACTGGTGCGCGATATAGGTGGTGAGCGCGAGCAGCGCCTTGCTCTCCGGCGCGAACGCCGCCGCCTTCTGCCGGCCGACGCGGCAGCCGTTGATGCGCGCTTCGAGGTCGACGGCCGCCTCGCGCCGCTTGCTGAAAGCCGGATAGCGCGCGGCGACGCCTTTCATGCTGGTCTTGGCGTCGCCGTGGCAATCGGCGCAGGATTTCTCCACGCCGGTTTTGTCCGACCATAGCGCTTCGCCGTCGAGTACCGTGAGCATGCCGGGATTGGACGTGTCGTCCGCCTGCATGGCGCGGCTGTCGGGCCCCATGAATTCGGTGCCGGACTTGCGCTGGTCGAGGGGGATTTCGGTGGCGGAGAGGGGCGCGGTTGAGATGAACCCGAGGACGAGAAACACGACGAGCGTCATGCCCCGCGAAAGCGGGGCATCCAGTAAACGCTGAAATCCAAAACTGATCATTCGGATTACTGGATCACCCGCTTTCGCGGGTGATGACAGCTCTGGAATCGGTGGTCTATTCGACGGCAATCTACTCCACCGTGATCTGTGCACTCTGCGTCGCCGAAAATCCGTTGTCGCCGGTCCACGCGAAATCGATCGTGCCGCTCTCGGTTGCCACCGTGTAGAACACGATGAACGGGTTCGCCGAGATCGCCGGGTAGAATGCGGCGCGGAAGATCTCCTCGCCGTTATATTTGACGAGAAAGTCGGTAATGATGTCGCGCGGATAGAGGACGCCGGTTGTGGAATGGCGAAAGCCCGTCTCCATGTGATGCGAGATCAGCGCTTTGATGGCGATCACGTCGCCGCGCTTGGCCTTCGGCGGAACATTGATGAGCGCGCGTGCCGCCATGTCAGCCGTCCTCCAGACAAGCGCCGAGCGTGATCACCACGTCGGCGGAGCCTGACCAGAAGCTGCCGTCGGAGAGCTCGGCGATGGCGATTACGGTCTGCGTGTCGGCAAGGCGGATGCGGGTGTCGACACGGGCGCGGCCGGAGCGCGGCGACAGCTTGACCGAGAGCACGTTAGGCTGCGGGTTCTTCTCGTTGAAGATATGGATCGCCTTGACGTGGTCGGCCTGCGTCATCGGGCTGTCGACCGAGACCGAGCAGGCGACGGTGTTGCCGTTCTCGACCAGCGGCGGGATATCGAGCGTGACCTTGCCTTTGAAGACCTGCGCGTCGCCGATCGCCTGATGGATCGCCGTGCGCATGGTCGCCGGTGTCGCGCGCGCCGAGCGCACGCTGACCATCGGCACCGCGGCGCCAAGCGCCAGCGCACCGGTGGCTTTGATGAGATCACGGCGCGAGGTGTTGCTCATAGAGGGAAAGAATGGACGCATCGGTTCATTGTTTCAACGTCATCAGGAACGCCACGACGTCCTCGATCTGCTCGGCGGTGAGGATCGGCTTGCCGCGGAAATTCGGCGCGACGCGCGTGAGCCCGTCGACGCGATAATAGGGCGGCATGATCGTTTCCGGGTTGAGGCGGCTCGCATCGACGATGCGCAACCGCAGCTGGCCCTCGCTCCAGCGTGAGCCGGCACCCTGCAGGCTCGGCGCCAGATTGCTCTGGAAGCGCACCTCGGGAAAGCCGGAATGACAGAGGAGGCAGAGCCCGACATTGCGGTTGAGGACGATTGTCCTGCCGCGCTCCGGATCGCCTTTTTCGCCCGTGAGCGAGGCTGGAATGGCGTCGCCGACGACGGTGAACGGCCGCAGCTCGTCGGCCGCGGCGACGGAGAGGAGCGCGGACAGCGCCACACATATAATGAGTGCCGGGCGCCGCATCTCAACCGAACACCTCGGCGGTGATGGTGTTGAACCAGCCCTCCGCGTATTTCGCTTCCGCGGCGCGCAGCTCGCGCGGTGCATCGACGGGGCTCGACGCGGTCGAGCCCTCGACCTCGGCGAAGGCGCCGTTCTCCGGCTGGTACACGCCGGCGATAGAGATCGCGTAATCGGGCGCGATCAGGCTGTAGCAGGCGTTGATGAGCTTGGTCTCGCTGGGCACGCCGTTGGCGAGGAGCTTCACCACCGCCGCGGCGCAGGCCTTGGCGGAGGCGGTCGCGGCGAAAGCGGATTTGGCCATGCCGCTCAAGAGCGCCGCGTCACCGAGCACGTGCATATTGGGCTGCAGCTTCGACTCGAAGGTGACGGGATCGACCGGACACCAGCCGGTGCGGTCGGCGACGCCGGCGATGTCGGCGATGCGTCCGGCCTTCTGCGGCGGGATGATGTTGACCACGCCACCTTTGTAATTGTTGAAGTCGGCGTCGACCGTTCGGTTCGTGACCTCGACTGCGGTGACATTGCCGCCGTCCGACAGCGACACCCATTCGAGGTGATCGGGGTAGAGCTCCTTCCACGCGTTCTGGAACAGCCGCTGCATGGAGAACTGATCCTTGGCATCGAGCACGATCACCTTGGAGCGCGGCTTGCGGTTCTTGAGATACCAGGCGATCAGGCTGGCGCGCTCATAGGGCGCCGGCGCGCAGCGATAGGGATTGGCGGGGACGGTGACGAGCACATTGGCGCCGTCCTCGAGGCTTTCGAGCTGGCGGCGCAGGATGAGCGTCTGCTCGCCGGCCTTCCACGCATGCGGCAGCTGCTCGGCGGCCTGTGCGTTGTAGCCGGCGAGCTTTTCCCAGTGGAAGTCGATGCCGGGCGCGAGGATGAGGCGGTCATAGGGCACGCTGGTGCCGCTGTTGAGCAGCACGCTGCGCGTGCCGGCGTCAACCGAGGTTGCCGCTTCGTAGGCGAGCGCGATACCTTCGGCGGCAAGGCGCTCATAGCTGAATTGCTGCAGCCTGATCTCGCGCAAGCCGACCACCACGGCGTTGCTCAGCGGGCAGGCGGTGAAGGTGCGGTTCTGCTCGATCAGCGTCACCGAAATGCGCGGGTCGGCGCGCTTGACCGCGCGCGCCGCCATGGCGCCGCCGAAGCCGCCGCCGATGATGACGACGCGGGCTGAGGACTGCGCCAGCGCCGGGCGGCCGAGGGTGGTCGTCGCCGCCGCAACAGCCGCGGAGGCGATTAGTGTGCGCCGGCTGATGCGCGCGGACATCTTAGTGTGGCTCCGTGAGCCAGGTGGCGATGGCTTGCACTTCGGTATCGGAAAAGCCTTTGGCGATGCGGTCCATGATGGTCGCCGGCTTCTGCCCGCTGCGAAACGCCTGCATCGCAGCGACGATCTCGCCGGGTGTTTTGCCGGTCAGTCGCGGCACCGCCGTGTCCACATTGGGGTTTGTTGCATGGCAGCCGGTACACGACGCGGCGCCGGGTGGTGGCTCCGGCGCGGCGGCGAGGGCGGCGGTCGATGATGCAATGACAATTGCAGCGATGATGAAGCGCATCGTGTTGGCCACGGCGGTTACTACATCGACAGCAGGCTCCCTCTCCCCTCGTGGGAGAGGGTTGGGGCGAGGGGGCCTTTCACGCGCTCGACACCTTGGAAACACCTCCTCACCCGCCCACCTTCGCTGCGCTCGGCGGGCGACCTCTCCCCGCAAGCGGGGAGAGGTGAGAGGAAGGAGTTACGCGAACTCGATGCCGTGGTTCTTCAGCGGGAACGAGCGGATGCGTTTGCCCGTCGCGTTGAAATAGGCATTGAGCACCGCCGGCGCGGCGACGCAGATGGTCGGCTCGCCGACACCGCCCCAGGGCTCGCCGCCACTCGGCATGATGATCGACTCGACTTTCGGCATCTGCGCGAGACGCATCGAGTCGAAGGTGTCGAAGTTCTCCTGCACCATGCGGCCGTCCTTGACCGTCATCTCCTCGAGGAACAGCGCGGAGAGACCGTAGACAAACGAGCCAGCAACCTGGCGGTCGATCAGCCACGGATTGACGGCGTGTCCCGGATCGGTGGCGCCGATCAGGCGGTGGATCTTGATCTTCTTGCCGTCGGCACTGACGGAGATTTCCGCTGCGCCGGCGACATAGCTGCCGAAGCCCATGAAGTGCGAGAGCCCGCGATAGACGCCTTTCTCCGCCGGCTTGCCCCAGCCGATCTTCTCGGCGACCGCATTGAGCACCGCGAGATGCTTCGGCTTGTCGGCCATCAGCTTCCTGCGGAATTCCAGCGCATCGACGCCGACCGAATGCGCCAACTCGTCCATGAAGCATTCGACATAGATGGCGTTGTGGTTGACGTTGACGCCGCGCCAGAAGCCCGGCGGCACGTGCGGATTGCGCATCGAATGATCGATCAGCAGGTTGGGGATCGAGTAGCCGAACGCGGCTTCGCCCTTCGGTGCCAGCCCCTGGAAGGTCGCCGGATCCTTGCCGTTCTCCATGCGCGCCGGGAAGATCGTGGCGAGGATCGACTGCCCGGAGATGCGCATGCGCAAGCCGGTGAGGTTGTTGTTGGCATCGAAGGCGCCAACGAGACGTGCCTGCGTCACCGGGTGATAGGTGCCGTGCAGCATGTCCTCTTCACGCGACCACAGGAGCTTGATCGGCGTGCCGGGCATCTGCTTAGCGATGAGCACGGCCTGCGTCACGTAATCGGTGCGTCCGCGCCGGCCGAAGCCGCCGCCGAGCATGATCTTGTGCACTTCGCACTTGTCGGCGGGGAGGCCCGTCGCCGCGAGCACCGCAGCGAAGGCGGACTCGCCGTCCTGCGTGCCGCACCACACCTCGCACTTGTCGGGCGTGTAGCGCGCCGTGGCGTTCATCGGCTCCATCGGCGCGTGGTTGAGATAGGGATAGTTGTAGACCGCCTCGACTGTCTTGGCGGCGCCGGCGATCGCGGCTTTGATGTCGCCGTTCTGGTTACCGACGAAAGCCGGCTCCTTGTCGTCGAGGCCGGCCTTGAGCCATTCGGCGATGCTCTCGCTCGACACTTTCACGTTCTCGCCGTTGTCGAAGACGATCGGCAAGGCATCGAGCGCGGTCTTGGCGTGCCACCAGGTGTCGGCGATGACGGCGACGGCGCTGTCACCGACCTGCACGACCTTCTTCACGCCTTTCATCTTCTCGACCTTGGCGGCGTCGAAGCTCTTCACCTTGCCCCCGAACACCGGACAATCCTTGATCGCGGCGTTGAGCATGCCCGGCAGCTTGACGTCGATGCCGTACATCATCTTGCCGTTGGTCTTGTCGACCGTGTCGAGCCGCTTCAGCGGCTTGCCCGCGATCTTCCAGTCCTTCGGATCCTTGAGCTTGATGTCTGTCGGCGGCGTCAGCTTCGCCGCGGCTTCGGCGACCTTGCCGTAGGTGGTCTTCTTGCCGCCGGGGCCGGTGATCACGCTGTTCTCGGCCTTGCATTCGCCTGGCTGCACCTTCCATTCATTGGCAGCGGCCTGGATCAGCATGGCGCGCGCGATGGCACCGCCCTTGCGCACATATTCATTCGACTCGCGGATGCCGCGGCTGCCGCCGGTGGAGAAGGCGCCCCAGACGCGCTTGCGTGCGACGCTCTGGCCCGGCGTCGGGTATTCGGTGGTGACCTTCTTCCAGTCGCAGTCGAGCTCTTCGGCCACGAGCTGGGCGAGACCGGTGAGCGTGCCCTGGCCCATCTCCGAGCGGGCGATGCGGATGACCACGGTGTCGTCGGGGCGGATCACTACCCAGGCGTTGACTTCCGGAGAGCCATCGGCGGCGCGGATGACTTGCGGGCCGCCGAAAGGCAGATCGAAGCCGATGGCGAGCCCCGTGCCGGCTGCGGCGCCGCCGAGGACGAAGGTGCGACGGTCGAGCTTTACGATTGCGTTCATGGTCGCCTCCCTCACGCGCTTGCCGCGGCAGAATGAATCGCCTCGCGCACCTGCTGAAAGGTGCCGCAACGGCAGATATTGGTGATCGCCTCATTGATGTCGGCGTCGGTCGGTTTCGGCTTCTCTTTCAGAAGCGCAGCGACCGCCATGATCATGCCGCTCTGGCAATAGCCGCATTGCGGGACGTCGTTGGCGATCCAGGCCTTCTGCACCTTGTGCATGGTGCCGTTCTGGGCGAGCCCTTCGATGGTGGTGATCTTCTTGCCCACCGCGTCGCTGACCTGCATGCCGCAGGAGCGCACAGCGGCGCCGTCGATATGCACGGTGCAGGCGCCGCATTGCGCGATGCCGCAGCCATATTTGGTGCCGGTCAGGCCGACCTGCTCCCGGATCGCCCAAAGCAGCGGCGTATCCGGCTCTACATCGACATCGTAATTCTTCCCGTTGACGGTCAGTCGCACCATTTGTCTCTCCCTGAGGGCTCTCCAGCCCTTTTGCGCTCGCGGGGCTCTACCAGCCCTTCATTTCGATCATCGCCGTAGTATGGAGCGGTTTCAATTCAACACTCTGCGTTTGCAGCTATTCCGTCTGCAATTGTCGGTATTCGGCTGGTGAATGCGCGCTTGGCGTGAGTCGGGGTCGGTGGCGTGCATCGGGCTCTTACCGGCTGTGGCCGCAACTGCCTCAAAACGAGGCCGAGGCCTGTCCTGCCGCGCCGCCAAGATTTGGCATAAAGGCGCCGTCTGAGGCGTATTAAAAGCAGTAATTTTCTTTTTTACCCCGTGTCATTGCGGTTTAAGAGAACGGCATTCTACATATCAGTGTCTTGCACGGCCCCCCGGCCGGTTTCTCGCAGTCTTTGGACTTGGAAGTGGCAATGAACGCTCCGATCCCGCGCAACGCTCCGTTTCATGAGGAGGAGATCGACCTCCTCAATCGCGTCGTCAGCGACGCGAGCCCGATCCAGCGCGCCTGGCTCGCGGGCTTCCTCGCGGGCATCGACGCCGCCTCGGGCGGTGCGGTCGCCGAGCCGGCAGCGCCGCCGGCGCCGCTTGAGCCGATCACCATTCTCTACGCCACCGAATCCGGCAACAGCGAGCGCCTCGCCAGCGACATGGGCAAGCAGGCGCGCAAGCTCGGCCTCAAGCCCTCGCTGGTCGATATGGCCGATCTCGACGTGGCGAGCCTCGGCAAAGTGAAACGTCTCGTGGTCATCGCCGCGACCTGGGGCGAGGGCGATCCGCCGTCGCGCGCCGCGCGCGCCTATGCGGAGCTGATGAGCGATGCGGCGCCGAAGCTCGATGGCATCGAATTCGCCGTGCTCGCGCTCGGCGACACCGCCTATGCGGATTTCTGCGGCGTCGGCAAGAAGATCGATGCGCGGCTCGCGTTTCTCGGCGGCAAGCGCGTCAGCGAGCGTGTCGACTGCGATCTCGATTTCGAGAAGCCGGCGGCCGCCTGGATCGAGGGCGCGCTCAAGGCGCTGGCGCCGCCGGTTGCGGCGTCCTCGCGCGGCACCGTCATTCCCGTCGATTTCAGCGCCCGCGGCCACAGCGCCGCCGACCTCGAGCCGGTCGAGGCCGAGGTCAGCGAGCACATCGACCTCAACTCGTCGCAGTCGGACAAGGAAACCATCCACGTCGAGCTCACCTTCGACGGTCCGGCGCCGGCTTATAAGCCCGGCGACTCGCTCGACGTCTATCCGCAGAATGATCCCGCTTATGTCGACGCGCTGCTCAAGGCCGCGGGGCTGTCCGCGGACGACGGGCTGCGCGGCGAGCTGATCGCGAGCCGCGACGTGACCACACTGTCGCTGAAAAGCGTCGAGACCTATGCCGCCTCGACCGGACATCAATATGTCACGCAGCTTATCGAGAGCGGCGAGGCCAAGCAGTGGATCGCCGGGCGCCAGCTCATCGACCTGATCGAGCAGTTCCCGATTGCGCTCACCGCCGAGCAGCTCAAGGGCGTGACCCGGCCATTGGCGCCGCGCGCTTACTCGATCGCGTCCTCACGCCGCGAGGTCGGCGAGGAGGCGCATCTGCTCGTCTCCGCGGTGCGCTATGAGACGCACGGCCGCGCGCGCGAAGGCGTCGCCTCGAGCTTCATCGCCGACCGGCTGAAGAAGGGCCAGCGCGTGCGCGTGAAGGTAAAGCCCAACAAGCACTTCGCGCTGCCGGCGCCCGACAAGGATATCATCATGGTCGGCCCCGGCACCGGGGTGGCGCCGTTCCGCGCCTTCGTGCAGGAGCGCCGCGCGACGCAGGCCAGCGGCCGCAGCTGGCTGTTCTTCGGCGACCGCAGCTATACCCACGACTTCCTCTATCAGCTCGAATGGCAGGATGCGCTCAAGGACGGCGCACTCACCCGCTTGGACGTCGCGTTCTCGCGCGACACCCCGCAGAAGGTCTATGTGCAGAACCGGATGTGGGAACAACGCCGCGACCTCGTCGATTGGCTGGAGAACGGCGCGTCCTTCTATGTGTGCGGCGACGCCAAATCCATGGCCAAGGACGTGCGCGCGACGCTGGTCGCCGCCTATGCCGACGTGAAGGCGCTCTCCGCCGACCAGGCGGAAGCGGCGGTGCGCGGCCTCGAGCGAGATCACCGCTATCTGCAGGACGTGTACTGAGGCAACATCCAGACTTATATCCGTCATCCTGAGGCGGCCGCGAAGCGGCCCTCAAAGGATGTCGGGCACAGACTCCCGGGCCGTTCATCCTTCGAGGCGCGCAAGGGCGCGCACCTCAGGATGACGGGTCAAGATAGGTGCAAGCATCATGGCCAAAGAACCTTCACGCAACGAGCACATCAAGGAAGCAAGTGATTACCTTCGCGGTACGCTCGCGGCAGGCGTGCGCGACACCTCGACCGGCGCGATCAGCGAGGATGACGCGCAGCTCCTCAAATTCCACGGCATGTATCTGCAGGACGACCGCGATCTACGCGGCGAGCGCTCGCGCAAGAAGATGGAGAAGGCGTTCATTTTCATGCTGCGCCTGCGCATCCCCGGCGGCGTGCTCACCGGCAAGCAGTTCCTGGCGATCGAGCGGGTGTCGCGGATCTATGGCAATGGCTCGGTGCGGCTGACCACGCGCGAGACCGTGCAGCTGCATGGCGTCATCAAGTCGAACCTGAAGCCGACGCTGAAGGCGATCAACGACACGGCGCTCGACACCATCGCCGCCTGCGGCGACGTCAACCGCAATGTCATCGCGGTCACCAATCCGCATCAATCGAAGGCCCACGCCAAGGCCTATGAGGTGGCGCTCGCCATCTCCCGGCACCTGCTGCCGCGCACGCCGGCCTATCGCGAAATCTGGCTGGATGGCGAGAAGGTCGTCGGCGGTGAGGACGAGGTGGTCGAGCCACTTTACGGCAAGACCTATATGCCGCGCAAATTCAAGGTCGCGCTCGCAGTGCCGCCGTCGAACGACGTCGACGTGTTCGCGCACGATCTCGGCTTCATCGCCGTGGTCGACGACAAGGGCGACATTGCCGGTTGGAACGTCACCGTCGGCGGCGGCATGGGGATGACCCATGGCGAGCCGAAGACTTATCCGCGCACCGGCGACGTGATGGGCTTTTGCCGCCCCGAGGATGTGGTGCGCGTCGCCGAGGCGGTGCTCACCGTGCAGCGCGACTGGGGCGACCGTTCCGACCGCAAGCATGCACGGCTCAAATATACGGTCGAGGACCATGGGCTGGATAAATTCCGCGCCGAGGTCGAGCGCCGCGCCGGCGTGACGCTCGACAAGCCGAAGCCATACACCTTCACCGCGACCGGCGACCGCTATGGCTGGACGCAAGGCGAGAACGGCAAGTGGCACCTGACGCTGTTCATCGAGAACGGGCGCCTGCGCGACGTCGCCGGCGGAGCGCAGATGCTTTCCGGACTTGGCCGCATCGCCTCGATCCATGACGAGCTGCGCTTCACGCCGAACCAGAACGTGATCATCGCCAATGTGGCGGAAGAGAACCGCGCGCAGATCGAGCGCCTGGTCGCCGATTACGGCCTGGTGACGGGCGCCTCCGCGCTGCGGCGAAATTCGATGGCATGCGTGGCGCTGCCGACCTGCGGGCTCGCGCTCGCCGAAAGCGAGCGCTACATGCCGACGTTGATCACCGCGCTCGAGGAGAAGCTCGCGCAGCACGATCTGAGCGAGGACGAGATTGTCATCCGCATGACCGGCTGCCCCAATGGCTGCGCACGGCCTTATCTCGCCGAGATCGGCTTGGTCGGGAAGGGACCCGGCCGGTACAATCTCTATCTCGGCGCCGCCTTCGACGGCTCGCGGCTCTCGAAGCTCTACGCCGAAGACCTCGACCACGAAGGCATCGTCGCCGCGCTCGATCCGCTGTTCGCGGCCTATGCGAAAGAGCGCACCGACGGCGAGCACTTCAGCGATTTCGTGATCCGTGCCGGATTTGTCGCGCGTACCGGCAACGGAGCGGACTTCCACGCCAATACCGGCAGCAAGCGCCCCGCAGCGGCCGCGTAAGGTCATGGCGCGCAAGCCGGAAGAAACGCGATCGCCGCGCATGCAGCCTCTGGCGCGGCTGCCGGTGTTCTATGCACTCGCCGGCAAGCGCGCGCTCGTCGTCGGCAATAGCGCGGCGGCCGCCTGGAAGGCCGAGCTTCTTGCCGCCGCCGGCGCGCATGTTGACCTTTATGCGGACGACGCGTCGGACGAACTGCGTGCGTTGGTCGCCGAGACCGAGGCGATCCACCTGCATGCGCGGCGATGGGCCCCAGAGGATTTCACCGAGGCGGCGATCGCGGTTGCCGGCTGCGATGACGAGGCCGAGGCCGCGCGTTTCGCGCAAGCGGCGCGGGCGCGTGGCGTGCCGGTCAATGTGATCGACAAGCCGGCTTTCTGCGACTTCTCCTTCGGCTCCATCGTCAACCGCTCGCCGCTGGTGATCGGCGTCTCCACCGACGGCGCCGCGCCGGTGTTTGCGCAGGCGATCCGCGCCAAGCTCGAAGCCATGCTGCCGCAGGGCTTTGCGCGCTGGGCGGAAGCGGCGCGCAACTGGCGCGCCCGCGTGCAGGCGTCGGGCCTGAGCTTCGCGGGCCGGCGCAGCTTCTGGCAGCGCTTCACCGCGCTGGCGGTGAAAAATCCGCAGCGCACCCCGCAAGCGGACGATTTTGACACGCTGATCGCGCGCACCCGCCACGATGGCGAGGTGGTCGAGCGCGGGCATGTGACGCTGGTCGGCGCCGGTCCCGGCGATCCCGAGCTCCTGACGCTGCGCGCGGTGCGCGCGCTGCAGTCGGCCGACGTCATCCTCATCGACGACCTGGTGGCACCGGAGATCCTCGATTTTGCGCGCCGCGAGGCGAAGAAGATGCTGGTCGGCAAGACCGGCGGCGGGCCGTCCTGCAAGCAGGACGAGATCAACGCCATGATGATCACGCTCGCCAAGGCCGGAAAACGCGTGGTGCGGTTGAAGGGCGGCGATCCGATGATCTTTGGCCGCGCCGGCGAGGAGATCGAGGCGTGCCGCAACGCCGGCATCGCCATCGAGGTGGTCCCCGGCATCACCGCTGCGCAGGGCGCGGCGGCTCGGCTCGGCGTCTCACTGACGCATCGCGCTGACGCGCGACGGCTGCAATTCGTCACCGGGCATGCGGCGGACGGAAGGCTCCCCGATGATATCGATTGGGCGAGCCTCGCCGACCCTTCGGCGACGACCGCGGTCTATATGCCGACGCGCACGCTCGCCGAGCTTTCATCCCGCGCCATTGCTCAAGGGCTCAATCCGCAGACGCCGGCGGTCGCGATCGCGCAGGCGACGCGGGAGCAGGAGAGGGTGGTTGCCGCAAGCATCGCCGAGCTGCCGACGCGGCTCACCGCGGAGGCGCTGCAAGGCCCGGTGCTGGTGCTGATCGGTCAGGTGTTCGCGGATGTTGTCGCGCAAGAGCGCAACGCAGCGGCGCCGGTGAGCAACGTCCGCTAGAGATCAGCCGCGATACGAGATGATCGACTTCCGCCGCGCCGGCTTCTTGTGCAGCACGATGTTGCGATAGAGCAGGTTCTGCCGGTGCACGATGATGTGGCGGCGGATCACCGGCCGCACATGGGTGACGAGACGGTTCTCCTGCACCACGCGCACGCGGCGGATCACCTTGTTCTCATTCACCACGCGCGTGTCGGTGATCACCCGCGGCTTCTCGCGCACAATCCGGCGCGTGTTGTATTCACTGTCCGGCTTCCGGCAGTTGCAGACCTTGTCGTAATGCCAGCCGGCCGAGGCGAGCGTCGGCGTAAAAATCGCGAGCGCTGCGGCGATGAGGGCGGCGTTGCGGATGGTCGACATGATCGCTCCGGATAGTCGCGAGAACCGGCGGGAATTAAGCACGTCCGCTCGGGGAAGAGGCGGTCGGCAAGGATTTTGGTTAACCCGCAAAATCCGCCTCAGCGTCGGAATTTCGACACTCTAAATTCAGCCCTGTTTCTGATTTTTCGGGATGCCGCCGATGTCGCCGACCCAGGCGCGCGCGGAGCGAAACCAATTTTGCCGGCGCGGAACGAATTGCTCGCGCTGATGCAGGACGCCGACGCGCACCATGTAGGACGGCTGCACGCCGTCCCCTGGCGTCGTCGAATAGATCGGCGAGCCGCAGGAGGGACAGAAGGCCTGGGCGCGCGGGTTGCCGCTTTCGGCCGTGGTCTTGAGGAAGATCGTCGGCTTGCCGGTCATCTTGAAGCTCGCACCAGGCACCGGAACGGACACGCGAAAGGCTGTTCCTGTGCCGGTCTGGCAATCGGTGCAATGGCAGATCTGCGTCTTGTCCGGATCGGCTTCGCCTTCGATCCGGATCATGCCGCAGGAGCAGGCGCCATCGATTCGCATGCAAGGCTCCGTTGTTTGTCGGGTGCTTGACGTTCCGCGTGCCCCGTTCACTACTACCGCGCGTCCGAGAAGGGGAGAGACCAGATGGTCAGGCTGTTCGCGGCTTTTGTCATGGTTGTGGCCGGCTGTCTGCCGGGGCTGGCGCAAACGGCGCCCCCGGCTGACGTCCTCAAGGACCTGGCGCCGACCGGCAAGCTGCGCGCGGCGCTCAATTTCGGCAATGGCGTGCTGGTGCAGAAGGGGCCAAACGGCGAGGCCAAAGGCGTCACCCCCGAGCTCGCGACCGCGCTTGCCAAGCGGCTCGGTGTCCCCGTCGAGTTCGTCACCTTCACCTCGGCGGGCAAGACCTTCGCAGCCGCCAAGGAGAATGCCTGGGACATCGCCTTCATCGCCATCGATCCGGGCCGCGCCGGCGACGTGAATTTCTCTCCGCCCTATGTGCTGATCCAGGGCACGTATCTGGTGCACAAGGATTCGCCGCTCGCGGATGTCGCTGACGTCGACAGGCCGGGCATCAAGATCGGCATCGGGCTCGGCTCGGTCTACGACCTCTTTCTGACGCGCGAGTTGAAGAACGCGACGCTGGTGCGCAATCCGAAGGGCGGCGGCGCCGGTGGCGTCGAGCCCTTCCTCGGGCAGAAGCTCGATGCCGCGGCGGGCGTGCGCGAGCCGCTCGAGGCCTATGCCAAGGAGCACCCCGGATTCCGCGTGATGAAGGGCAGCTTCCAAGAGATCCGCCAGGCGGTGGCGACGCCGAAAGGACGCAAGCCCGAAAGCATCGCGTATGTGCGCAGCTTCGTCGAGGAGATGAAGGCGAACGGCTTCGTCGCCGACGCGCTCAAGCGCTCGGGCCAGACCGCGCCGGTGGCGCCGCCGGGAGGTTGAGGCAGAACGCTAGAGCGCTGCGATCGCCTGCACCTCGACGAGCAGCGCTTCGTTGACCAGGCGGTCGATCATCAAGAGTGTGTTCGGCGGATAGGCGCCATTCGTGAACATCTTCGGGAATTCGCGCAGCCGGAATTTCATGAATTTCGGGATGTCCTGCGAGTGCACCAGGTAGGTGGTGAACTGCACGACATTGCCCCAGCCGGCGCCGACCGATTTCAGCGCAACCTGCAGATTGGCGAAGACCTGGACGCATTGCGTGTCGAAGTCGTCGACGCCGACGAGCTTGCCGTCCTTGTCGGCCGCAACCTGTCCGGCGATGAAGACGAACTCCGAGGCCTTCACGCGGGTGATGTGCGAATACTGCCCCATCGGCTGGCCGAGGCCTTCGGGGTTGATGATCTTGATGTCGGGCATTCTGCGTGTCTCCCTGGGCGTCCGATGATCGGCGTTGCTCAGGCCGCAGAGTAGGGCGCGGGTTCGCCGGCGCGCAACCGGGGCTAGCGGGCAGGTTCGCGGTCAGTGAGATTTTGCGCGCAGGCTGTGGAGCGCGAGTGCTTGGGCCGGATCATGGCACATCGCGAGCGCACGATCGCCATGCGGCAAGTCTTCAAGCTCCTCGCTAAATTCGATTGCGAGTTCTGCATAGCGGCGCCGCAGCGCGGGATCGAGCGTCCGGCGGGCCAGCATAAGACAGGTCTCCGCCTGCTGGAGATAAAAGGATTGCGAGAGCATGGCGATCTCCCCTGGTGCGACATCTCTTGGTCGCGGGGAGTTGCAGCTGGGTTCAAACGCGCGGAATCCGCTCGGGCCGGCGTGAAACGCACGGGAACAGGGGCCTGAAACGCTCGTTTCAGGCCCGCATATCGGAAGGAATCGAGCGTTGCGGACTTAGTCCGCCGACACGCCGCTCGCCTTGATCGGCCCTTCCCACTTCTTGATCTCGCTCACCACGAACTGGCCGAGCCATTCCGGGCTCTGCTGATCCGGCTTGGGGACGCTGGCGCCGAGCTGCTGCATGCGCTGCTGCACTGCCGGCGTGTTGATGGCGGTCACAGCCGCGGCGTTGAGCTTCTTCACCACGGCGGCGGGCGCATTCTTCGGCAGGAACAGCGCGCTCCAGGTGTAGGCCTGCACGTCGAGGCCTTGCTCGCCCGTGGTGGCGAGGTTCGGCAGCACCGGCGAGCGCTCCTTGGTCATGATGGCGATGCCCTTCACCGTGCCGCCGTCGATCTGCGACTTGGCGGTGGCGATGATGTCGCACAGGTAATCGATGCGCTTGCCCACGAGGTCCTGCATCGCCGGACCGGTGCCGCGATAGGGCACGTGGGTGATGTCGACGCCGATCGCGGCATTGAGCACCACGCAGCCGAGATGCGTTGCCGAGCCGGCGCCAGCCGAGCCGTATTGCATCTGCTTCTGATGCTCCTTGGCGTAGGCGATGAATTCCTTGAAGTTGCTCACCGGCAGGTCCGTGCGTGTGATCAGCGCGATCGGCGTCTCGCCGAGGAAGGCGACGGGCGTGAAGTCGGTCGCCGCATTGTAGAGCGGCTTCTTGTAGAGCGTCTGGTTTTGCGCGTGCGTGCCGACGCTGCCAAGGATCATGGTGTAGCCGTCAGGCTTCGCGTCGGCGACGCGCTTCGAGCCGGTCATGCCGCCGGCGCCGCCGACGTTTTCCACGATCACGTTCTGCCCGAGCGCCTCGCTCATGCGCTGCGCGAAGATGCGCCCGATGGTGTCCTGCGGCCCGCCGGCGGCGAACGGGACCACCATGGTGATCGGGTGCGTGGGGAAGTCCTGCGCAAAGACGGGTGCCGTCAGCGCGGTCATCGCCGCGACGGTCGCGCCCAGAAATCTCGTCAGCATCGTAGTCCTCCACGGGTGCGTTCTTCTTATGTGGGGCACCCTTTGGCGGCCTTTGCCGCGCAGGTCAAGCCGGCGATTGCCGCGCCTTTCAGCCCGCCTCGACAACCTCTTCCGGAAACTGGTGCAGCCGGTCGCCGGGACCGTTGCCGCCGATCAGGTAATTGTCGCACAACCAGTTGAGATAGCCGCCGTGGATGTAGGTGGGATGCACGACGATGTTCATGTCCTTGGCGATGACCATCGGCTCGTCGTTGCGGATGAGCGGACGTTCGACGAGATCGTAGCCCTGGCCGTGACAATAGAGCCGCGCCTCTTGCGGCCGGCCGTTCTTGCGCATGAACGCGTTGAACGCGCCCCAGATGTCCTTGCACGGCGTGCCCGGCTTGAGCAGATCGAGTGTCATGCGCCGCGCCTCGATGCAGAAGGCGAGCTCGTCCTTCATCGCCTGCGGCACCTTGCCGACGACGCAGGAGCGGCCGAGCTCGGTGTACATGCCGCCCGGCCCGTTATCCTCGACGAGGAGCGCGATCTGATCGCCTTCCTGGATGACGCGGTTCTGCAGGTGCCGGTTGGAGAATTTCGACGGCGTGCCGAGCGGCATCGAGGCGCAGAGATAGATGCCGTTCTCGCTGCCGAAGGCCTGGCTGTAGTGCTGCGCCACGGCGGCGACCTCGCGGTCGCGCATGCCGGGCTTCGCCGCGGCGAAGGCGGCGCGCATGGCACCGTCCTGCATGCGCGCGGCGAGCTTCACGAGCTCCATCTCCTCGGCGCTCTTGATGATCTTGATCTGGTCGACCATCTCGGTGGCGTCGACGAAGCGCGCCTGCGGGAAGGCGCGCTGAATGTAGTCGACGGTCGCGAAGGACATCTGATAGGTGCCGACGAGCCCGATCGTGCCCTTGGCATAGGGCCCGAGCCCCTTGGCCGCGAGCTCGGGGTCATAATCCTTGGTGTAGTGCGCGGAGGCGTAGCTCGGGGTGGTGAGCAGGCGCTTGACGCCGCGCCAGCTCTGATCACCCTGCGCGGTCGCCTCGCCGCCGCCGAACGGACCCTGGCAGACGACGGTCATCTCGTCGTCGCGCGGAAACACCACGGTGTTGGGATAGCCGTTGGTGGCCGGCATGTCGGTGAAATATTTGACGTAGCCGCCCATGTGGTCGTTGTTGTTCTGCATCAGCAGCACGTCGATCCCTTCGCGCGCCATGGCCGCGCGCACCGCGGACCAGCGGCGCTCGAGCTCGGCGGTCGAGATCGGCGTGTTGAGACGTTCCGACAAAGCCATGAACAACTCCTATAAAGCCGGCACGACGACGTTGTGCATCGACTTGTAATCGCCGGCAAGGAAGCAGCGCATATTGTGCGCGATCGTCGGAAGCGCGCGCTCTTCGTAGCGGTCAAAGAAGCCGCCGAGATGCGGATAGACGTGCAGATTGGGCGTGCTCCAGAGCGGATGACCTGCCGGCAGCGGCTCCTCGCTGAACACGTCGAGCGCAGCGCCGGCGATCTCGCCGCTCTTGAGCGCGGCGATGAGCGCGTCTTCGTCGGCCACACCGCCGCGCGCCACGTTGACGAGATAGGCGGTCTGCTTCATCGCCTTGAACACCTCCGCGCCAACCATCCCCTTGGTCTGCGCGGAGAGCGGCGTGAGCAGCACCAGGAAGTCGAGCTCGTGGGCAATTTTGACGAGATCGTCGCGGTGCACCATGCGGTCGAAATTCGGAACGTCGCGTGTCCCCGAGCTGATGCCGATGACGCGCATGCCGAGCGCCTTGCAGCGAGGCGCCAGCGCTTCGGCGATGAGCCCGACGCCGAGGATGCCTACGGTCTTGTCGTCGAGGAGCTGCATCGGCCAGCGGATCCACTGCTGCGTCTCCTGCTGGCGAAAGGTGCGCGGCATGTCGCGGGCAAGCGCGAACATGTAGGCGATGGCGGCCTCGGAGACCGGCGGCCCATGGATGCCGCGGATATTGGTGACGATGGTGCCTTTGCGCAGCGCTGGTGAATCCGCGAGTCTGTCGACGCCGGTCCCGAGCGCCTGGATCCAGCGCAGCTTCTTGGCGTCCTCGATGACGTGATCGGCCATGATCGGCCCGAAGGTCATGAGCACGTCGGTATCACCGATATAGGGCCCGACTTTGGAGCGATGCTCGACATCGTTGACCTTGAGCTGCGGAAACAGCTCGGAGAGGTGGCCAACATATTGCTTGCGGATCGGCGCGGGCAGGTCGGTGAGAATGAGGACGTTGGTCATAGGGCAGGGGCGGTCACAATCAGGCGCGTCATCATAGAGCGCGCTAAGCAATCACAGAATTCCCGAGAATGCACCGTCACTTGCCACGATACGGTACGTTTAATGCAGGGTTCTGGCCGCGTAACCTTTCCGCAAACCGGTCGCCCTTTGGCCCGCGGCATGGGCTAAGATTTCGACCAGCGCCTTGAAGCGCCAGATCCGGAGACCACTATGCCGAATGTACCCATCGATTTTGCCGCCGTGAATTGGCTCTATGTCGCCATTCTTGCCGTTTTTGTCCTCATCGCGAGCTTCATCGCCAACCTGCTCTCGTTCAACAGCCGCGGCATCGCGGCGATCCTCTCGGCGCTGCTGTTCGCCGTATTTTTCATTGCCTGGACCTACTACCCGCACGGGCTGCCGCTGCCGACCAGGCTTTAGATTTGGCGCATGATCTTGCCCGAAAACCGGTGCCCACTTTTCGGGACCATGCGCTCGATAAATCCGCTCTGG
This sequence comes from Pseudolabrys sp., assembly GCA_035651015.1. Taxonomy (GTDB): domain Bacteria; phylum Pseudomonadota; class Alphaproteobacteria; order Rhizobiales; family Xanthobacteraceae; genus Pseudolabrys. The sequence continues at coordinate 105,263 of DASRGN010000064.1, forward strand.
ACTTCATCGTCGCCGAGGATGTAGAGCGTTCGCAGTGCTGGACGATGTGGTGTCGGTGATATGAAAAAAGTCTATGCGGACGCGCAAGCGGCGCTGGCAGATGTCCTGAAGGATGGAATGCTGATCTGCGCCGGAGGCTTCGGTCTCTGCGGCATTCCGGAGACCCTGATCAAAGCGATCCGCGACTCCGGGGTGAAGAACCTCACGATCGTTTCCAACAATGCCGGCGTTGATGGCGCCGGCCTTGGCCTGCTGCTGGAGACGCGGCAGGTGAAGAAAATGATCTCGTCCTATGTCGGCGAGAACAAGCTGTTCGCGCAGCAATTCCTCGCCGGCGAACTCGAGATCGAGTTCAACCCGCAAGGCACGCTCGCCGAGCGCATCCGCGCCGGCGGCGCCGGCATCCCGGCCTTCTACACGCGCACCGGCGCCGGCACGCAGATCGCCGAGGGCAAAGAGACGCGCGAGTTCAACGGCCACAGCTATGTCATGGAGCGCGGCATCGTCGCCGATCTCTCGGTCGTGCATGCGTGGATGGGCGATACCGAAGGCAATCTCGTTTATCGCAAGACCGCGCGTAACTTCAATCCGATGATGGCGACGGCGGGCAAGATGACGGTCGCCGAGGTCGAGCATCTGGTGCAGCCAGGCGAGCTCAATCCCGACCACATCATCACGCCGGGCGTTTATGTCAAACGTATCGTCCATGTCCCCAATGCGGTGAAGCACATCGAGCAGCGCACGGTGCGCAAGCGCGCGGCCGCCGCAGGAACCGGTGGAGACGTCTGATGGCCTGGACCCGTGAGCAGATGGCGGAGCGCGCGGCGAAGGAGCTGCGCGATGGCTTCTACGTCAATCTCGGCATCGGCATCCCGACGCTGGTGTCGAACTACATTCCGAACGGCATGACGGTGCAGCTGCAGAGCGAGAACGGCATGCTCGGCTTCGGCCCGTTCCCCTATGAGGGGGACGAGGATCCCGACCTGATCAATGCGGGCAAGCAGACGGTCACCGAGCTGCCGACCACCAGCTTTTTCTCCAGCGCCGACAGCTTCGCCATGATCCGCGGCGGGCACATCGACCTGTCGATCCTTGGCGCCATGCAGGTCGCCGAGAACGGCGACCTCGCCAACTGGATGATCCCGGGCAAGATGGTGAAGGGCATGGGCGGCGCCATGGACCTGGTTGCCGGCGTGAAGAAGGTCGTGGTGGTGATGGAGCACACCGCCAAGGACGAGGCGAAGCTGTTGCACCGGTGCAAGCTGCCACTCACCGGCGCCGGCGTCGTCGACATGGTGATCACCGATCTCGGCGTGTTCACCATCGACAAGGAAGGCGGCTCCGGCATGACGCTGACCGAGGTCGCGCCCGGCGTGAGCGTCGACGAGATCAAGAAGAAGACGGAAGCGACCTTCAAGGTGGCGCCGGCGCTGGCCAAAGCCTCCTAACGATCCGCGATCCATCGACCGGCCTGCTTGCTCCACTGCGCGAGCAGGGCAGCCCGCGAACCGGGCCGATCAGGCCGTTGCCAATTTCTCAGGCATTCCCGGACCTTAGTTCTATGCGCGCCGCACTGGACGGCACTGCAAAAATGCAGACAATGGGCCTGAGGGGAACGTCAAAGCTAGACAATGAAGAACGGGATCATCCTCGAGACCGAGGATCTCACGAAGGAATTTGCTGGTTTCGTCGCGGTCAACGGGGTCAACCTGAAGGTTGAGCGCGGGACCATCCATGCGCTCATCGGCCCGAACGGCGCGGGCAAGACCACCTGCTTCAACCTGCTGACGAAATTCCTGCAGCCGACGCGCGGCCGCATCGTCTACAACGGCCGCGACATTTCAGCGCTGCCGCCGGCCGAAGTGGCGCGGCTCGGGCTGGTGCGCTCGTTCCAGATCTCGGCCGTCTTCCCGCATATGACGGTGCTGGAGAACGTGCGCATCGCGCTGCAGCGCCGACGCGGCACCTCGTTCGATTTTTGGCGCTCTTCGCGCGTTCTCGATGCGTTCAACGAACGTGCGAGTGAACTCATCGCTGAGGTCGGCCTTGCCTCGTTCGCGCATTGGCAAGCGGTGGAATTGCCTTATGGCCGCAAGCGCGCGCTGGAGATCGCGACCACCATCGCGCTTGATCCGGAGGTGATGTTGCTCGACGAGCCCATGGCCGGCATGGGGCACGAGGACATCGAGCGCATCTCGGCGCTGATCAAGCGCGTCGCCACCGATCGCACGGTGCTCATGGTCGAGCACAATCTCAGCGTCGTCGAGCATCTCTGCAATCGTATCACCGTGCTCACGCGCGGGCGCGTGCTCGCCGAAGGCGATTACGCGACGGTGTCGAGCAATGCGGACGTGCGCGAGGCCTATATGGGGACCGGCCATGCTTGATGCGCGCGCCCCGTTGCTGGCGATCAAGGACCTGCAGGCCTGGTACGGCGAGTCGCACATTCTGCATGGCGTCGAATTCGACGTGCAGGAAGGCGAGGTGGTGACGCTGCTCGGGCGCAACGGCGCCGGCAAGACCACCACGATGAAATCGATCATGGGCATTGTCGGTCGGCGCACGGGCTCGGTCCGCTTCGAAGGCAGGGAGCTCATTTCGCTCTCGTCCGATCGCATCGCGCGCGCCGGTATCGCCTTCTGCCCTGAGGAGCGCGGCATCTTCGCCAGCCTCGGCGTCGAGGAAAACTTGCTGTTGCCGCCGCAAGTGCGCCCGGGCGGCCTGTCGCTCGAGCGCATTTTCGAATTGTTCCCGAACCTGAAGGAGCGGCTCGGTTCGAGTCAGGGCACCAAACTGTCGGGTGGCGAGCAGCAGATGCTGGCTATCGGTCGTATCCTGCGCACCGGCGCGCGTCTGCTGCTGCTCGACGAGCCGACCGAAGGCCTGGCGCCGGTGATCATTCAGCAGATCGGCAAAACGATCCGCACGCTCAAGGAGCAGGGCTTCACCATTCTGCTGGTGGAGCAGAATTTCCGCTTCGCATCGACCGTCGCCGACCGCTATTACGTGATGGAGCACGGACGTATCATCGACCGGTTCGCCAATGCCGAGTTGGAGGCCAATGTCGACAAGCTGCACGACTATCTCGGCGTATAAAAAAGATGCCGAACGGCACGCAAACGGGAGAGGAACGCGTCACATGAAACGGATGTTCAGTGTGGCCGCAGCGGCGGCCTTGCTCGCCTGCGGCACCGCGAGTGCGCAGCAGATCAATGCCAAGATCGGCGTGCTCACCGACATGTCGAGCCTTTACGCTGACGCCACCGGGATCGGATCGGTCATCGCGGCCAAGATGGCGATCGCGGATTTCACCAAGGATCATCCCAATGTGAAGGTCGAGCTGGTCAACGCCGACCACCAGAACAAGCCGGACATCGGCACGCAGATCGCCAACCGCTGGTTCGATGCTGAGAATGTCGACGTTATCGTCGACGTGCCGAATTCCGGGGTGGCGCTGGCCGTGAGCCAGGTCGCCAAGGAGAAAAACAAGCTGTTCCTCATCTCCGGCGCGGCCAGTTCCGACCTGACCGGACCGAAGTGCAACGCCAACTCCATTCACTGGACCTACGACACCTGGATGCTCGCCAACGGCACCGGCAAGGCGATGGTGAAGACCGGCGGCGACACCTGGTTTTTCCTCACCGCGGATTATGCCTTTGGCCATGCGCTCGAGCGCGACACCTCGGCGGTGGTGGTGAAGAACGGCGGCAAAGTCCTGGGCAGCGTGCGTCATCCGCTCAATACGAACGACTTCTCGTCATTCCTGCTGCAGGCCCAAGCATCGAAGGCCAAAGTGATCGGGCTCGCCAATGCCGGCGGAGACACCATCAACGCAATCAAGCAGTCCGCCGAATTCGGCATCGTCAAGGGCGGGCAGAAGCTCGCCGGCCTTCTCGTCTTCGCCACCGACGTCAATGCGCTCGGCCTGAAAATCGCGCAGGGCCTGTCGCTGACCGAGACCTGGTACTGGGACCTGAACGATGGCAGCCGCGCCTGGACCAAACGTTGGCGCCAGGAGCGTGGCGACGCGAGCAAGTGGCCGGCGATGAACCAGGCCGGCGTCTATGCGAGCATCATCCATTATCTCAAGGCGCGCGTGGCGCTCGGCGGCAGCCCAGACGGCAAGACGGTTGCCGACAAAATGAAGGCGACGCCCACCGACGATCCGCTGTTCGGTAAAGGCTCGATCCGCCCGGATGGCCGCGTCCTGCATCCAGCCTATCTCTTCGAGGTCAAGAAGCCGGAAGAGTCCAAGTACCCCGGCGACTTCTACAATCTCAAAGCCACGATTCCCGCGGACGAAGCCTTCCGGCCGCTCAAGGAAGGAAATTGCCCGCTGGTCTCCGGCTGAGGTATCTGATCGCATCCCGATAACGATAAGGAGGAGAAAATGAGAAAGATCTTGGGGGTTGCGGCGTTGGCTGCGGCACTCTCGTGCAGCAGTGCCTTCGCGCAGCAGATCAACGTGAAGATCGGCGTGCTCAACGACATGTCGGGCCTCTATGCCGATCTCGGCGGGCAGGGTTCGGTGACCGCCGCGAAGCTGGCCGTCGAGGATTTCAACAAGACCAATCCGAATGTGAAGGTCGAGGTCGTCGGCGGCGATCACCAGAATAAGCCGGATATCGGCACGCAGATCGCCAATCGCTGGTACGATGCCGACAATGTCGACATGATCATCGACGTGCCGAACTCCGGTGTAGCGCTCGCCGTCAGTCAGGTCGCCAATCAGAAGAACAAGGTGTTCGTCGTTTCCGGCGCAGCCGCTTCTGACCTCACCGGCCCGAAGTGCAATGCCAACACCATCCATTGGACCTATGACACCTGGATGCTGGCGAACGGCACCGGCACAGCGCTGGTGAAGTCCGGCGGTGACACCTGGTTCTTCCTCACCGCCGATTATGCATTCGGTCATGCCCTCGAGCGCGATACCGCGGCGGCCGTGGAGAAGGCCGGCGGCAAGGTGCTAGGCAAGGTGCGCCATCCGCTGAACACCAGCGACTTCTCGTCCTTCCTGCTGCAGGCGCAGGCATCCAAGGCCAAAATCATCGGCCTGGCCAATGCCGGCGGCGACACGATCAACTCGATCAAGCAGGGCGCCGAATTCGGCATCGTCAAGGGCGGGCAGAAATTCGCCGGCCTCCTTGTCTTCGCCAGCGACGTTGCCGCGCTCGGTCTGCCGACCGCGCAAGGTCTGACGCTGACCGAGACCTGGTATTGGGACATGACCGATGGCAACCGCGAATGGACCAAGCGCTGGCAGAAATCGCACCCCGGCAAGATCCCGACCATGGCGCATGCCGGCGTCTATTCCGGCGTGTTGCACTACCTCAAGGCTGTCGTGGCACTGAAGAGCGCGGCCGACGGCAAGGCAGTGGTCGCCGAGATGAAGAAATTGCCGGCGGAAGATCCGCTGTTCGGCAAGAGCACGGTGCGCCCCGACGGTCGGGTGCTGCATCCGGCCTATCTGTTCGAGGTGAAGACGCCGGCGGAGTCGAAATATCCGGGCGACTTCTACAAGCTCAAGGCCACGATCCCGGCGGACGAGGCATTCCGTCCGCTCAAGGACGGCGGCTGCCCGCTGGTCAGCGGCTGATCGCAATCAACGACAAGAGGGGCGGGTTGCAAGCCCGCCCCTCATGAGTTTGGGGCATGTTCGAGATCTTCGGTATTCCGTCGTCGGCCTTGTTCGGCCAGCTCTTGATCGGGCTGATCAACGGCTCGTTCTATGCGCTGTTGAGCCTCGGCCTCGCCGTGATCTTCGGCATGCTCAACATCATCAATTTCACGCATGGCGCCCAGTACATGCTGGGCGCCTTCGCAGCGTTCTTGCTGCTGCAGCTCACCGGGATCAATTACTGGCTGGCACTGATCGTCGCGCCGATCATCGTCGGCATCATCGGCATCGTGATCGAGCGCGTCTTTCTGCAGTGGCTGTATAAGCTGGACCACCTTTACGGCCTGCTGCTCACCTTCGGCCTGGCTTTGATCATCGAGGGCGTGACGCGGAATTACTATGGTTCCGCCGGCTTGCCGTATCAGGTGCCGGAGGCACTTCAAGGTGGACGGAATCTCGGCTTCATGTTCCTGCCGAACTATCGCGCCTGGGTGGTCGCATTCTCGCTGGTCGTCTGCTTCGGCACCTGGTTCGTGATCGAGCGCACCAAGCTTGGCGCCTATCTGCGCGCCGCCACCGAGAACCCGACGCTGGTGCGCGCCTTCGGCATCAACGTACCGCGCATGATCACGCTGACCTATGGCTTCGGCGTCGGCCTCGCGGCGCTCGCCGGTGTGATGGCGGCGCCGATCTACAACGTCTCGCCGCAGATGGGCTCTGAGCTCATCATCGTGGTGTTCGCGGTGGTGGTCATTGGCGGCATGGGCTCGATCATGGGCGCCATCCTGACCGGCTTCGGCCTCGGTGTCGTCGAGGGGCTCACCAAGGTGTTCTTTCCCGAGGCGTCGAACACGGTGATTTTCGTCATCATGGCGATCGTGCTGCTGGTGCGCCCGGCCGGCCTGTTCGGGCGGAGAGCCTGACATGGAGGGCGTGATCGCGCAGGCGACCGAGAAGACGACCGCGGCAGTGCGCAATTGGGGCGAACCGGTGGGCTTCGTCGTCATGCTGGCCGCGCTCGTCGTCGCGCCGTTCTTCGTCTATCCGCTGTTTCTGATGCAGGCGTTGTGCTTCGCGTTGTTCGCGAGCGCCTTCAACCTGCTCATCGGCTATGTCGGACTGCTCTCGTTCGGCCACGCGCTTTATTTCGGCTGGGCGAGCTACATCACCGCCTACGTGGCCAAGACCTGGGGTCTGACGCCGGAGCTCGCTATCCTGACCGGCGTGCTGGCGGCAGGCGTGCTGGGCCTGGTCGCCGGATCGCTCGCCATCCGCCGCCAGGGCATCTATTTCGCCATGGTGACGCTGGCGCTGGCGCAGATGATGTATTTCTTCGCGCTGCAGGCGAAGTTCACCGGCGGCGAGGACGGCATCCAGGGCGTACCGCGCGGCAAGCTCTTCGGCCTCATCAGCCTGGCGAGCTCGGAGGCGATGTACATCTTCGTCGTCGCGGTGTTCCTCGCCGCATTCCTGCTCATCTATCGCATCATCCATTCGCCGTTCGGCGAGGTGCTCAAGGCGATCCGTGAAAACGAGGCGCGGGCGATTTCCCTCGGCTACAAGACCGAGCGCTACAAGCTCGCGGCTTTTGTGCTCTCCGCCGGGCTCGCGGGGCTCGCCGGCGGGACCAAGGCGATCGTGATGCAAATCGCATCGCTCACCGACGTGAACTGGCCGATGTCGGGCGAGGTCGTGCTGATGACCCTGGTCGGCGGACTCGGCACGATTTTCGGCCCGGCGGTCGGCGCCTTCATCATCGTCACCATGCAGTTCTCGCTGGCGCAGATCGGCGAGTGGGTCAGCGTCATCCAAGGCGGCATCTTCGTCACCTGTGTGCTGCTGTTCCGCCGCGGCGTGGTTGGCGAGATCGCGCATCTGCTGCGCATTCGGTTGTAGTTTCCATGCGATAGCGCAATTGCGCGCGCTGTTATCCACAGCGCGCCCCAGCCGATTACCAATGCAAGTTATCGTTGCAGCGTGAGGGTGAACCGGTCAGCATGAGTGGCCGCCGATTCGGCGGTTTTCCTGGGTCGACCGATGTCGGCGCCGCCGGCTGAACGCTCGTTGGACCAGGCTGCACGCAAATGGTGCAGCCTCGCGGAGCGCCGGCGAGACCACTATGTCGAGCTCTATCAGAGCGGCCGCTGGAAGCACTATTACAGCGAAGAGCAATTTCGCGAGCGTTTGCGCGATGCGGTCGAGGCGGTGAACACGTGGGCGCAGATTGCGGGACTTCGTCTCGCTGAGACCAGCTCGCCGCCGCCTCGTTAAGACGCTCGGCGTGCAGGCGGGGGCGGGCCGCTTGCCCCGACACCGCGGTTGATTATGATCGCGCTCCCGCCCTCAAGACCCCCGTGAAACCCATGAGCAGCGCACTGTTTTCGCCGATCCGGCTTGCCGGCCTCGATCTCTCCAACCGCATCGTCGTCTCGCCGATGTGCCAGTACAGCGCCGATGACGGCTGCGCCAACGACTGGCATCTGGTGCATCTCGGCATGCTGGCCAATTCCGGCGCCGGCCTGGTGGTGATCGAGGCCACGCATGTGGAGCGGCTCGGCCGCATCACGCACGGCTGCCTGGGGATGTATTCGGACGATTGCGAGGCGGCGCTTGCCCCAATCATCGCCCATTGCAAGCGCATCGGCTCGGCCAAATTTGGCATCCAGCTCGCGCATTCCGGTCGCAAGGGCTCGGCGCAGCGGCCATGGGAAGGCGGCAATGCGCTGAAGACCGGCGGCGACCCCTGGGAGACCATCGCGCCATCGGCAATCCCCTTCGGCGACAATTGGCATACGCCGCGCGAGGCGACCGAAGCCGACATGACACGCGTGCAGGAGGCCTTCGTCGCCGCGGCCAAGCGTTCGCTGCGTATCGGCTTCGGGGTGATCGAGCTGCATCTGGCGCACGGCTATCTGCTGCACAGCTTCGTCTCGCCGGTGTCCAATAAGCGCACCGATCAGTATGGCGGCTCGCTGGAGAACCGCATGCGCTTCCCGCTCGCAGTGGCTCGCGCGGTGCGTGCCGCGGTGCCGAAGGAGATCGCGGTCGGTGCCCGCATCACCGGCAGCGACTGGCGCAACGACGGCATCACCGTCGATGATGCAGTCGCCGTCGCCAAGACACTCAAAGCCGCGGGCCTCGACTACGTGGACGTGTCGTCCGGCGGCATCACCGCCGATACCCGCAATCCGACGGACGCCGGCTATAACGTGCCGCTCGCAGCCAAGGTGCGCGAGACCGGGATCACGACACGCACCGTCGGCCTCATCGTCAAACCGGCACAGGCCGAGAGCATCATTGCCGAGGGCAAGGCCGACATGGTCTCGCTCGCGCGCGCCATGCTCGACGATCCGCATTGGGGCTGGCATGCCGCGCAGGCGCTCGGCGCCGACGTGGCGCGGCCGCCGCAATATGCGCGCACCGCGCCGAAGCTGTGGGCGCCGGCCGCCGAGCGCAAATAGCTATAGACGATGGACGGCTTCATCTTTGCCGCGGTGCTGTTCGCTGCGGCGTGCCATGCCGGCTGGAACGCCGTCATCAAGATCGGGCTCGACCCTTTATGGACGACGACCCTGATCTCGATCGGGGCGGCTGCCATGGCCCTGGTCCTGATACCCCTTGTCGGGCTGCCTGCAGCTAAGGGGTGGCCATGGCTCGCGGCCTCGCTCCCCGTCCATCTCGTCTATTTCACCGCGCTCGCCGAGAGCTATCGCACCGGCGACATGGGGCAGGTGTATCCGATCGCCCGCGGCTCGGCGCCGCTGATGACCGCGGCGATGAGCACGCTGGTCGTCGGCGAGCACCTGAGCCTGATCGGCTGGGCGGGCATCCTGGCGCTGGTTGCCGGGGTGCTGCTGCTCTCGTTACGCGGCGGCCGTGACCTCGCTAAGCTCGACCGCCGGGCTATCGGCTTCGCCTTGCTCACGGCCATGACCATCTGCGCTTATTCGCTGGTGGATGGAATAGGTTCGCGCGCCTCCGGCGATCCCAATACCTATTCGCTGGCGCTCTTCGTCGGCCTCGCGCTGGTCATGGGTCCTTACACACTTTGGCGCAGAGGCAGTGGCGCGCTGCCGCAGGTCGTGCGCTATTGGCCGAGCGCGCTCGCCGGCGGGACGCTGCAGCTTGTATCCTACGGCATCGTTATCTGGGCGATGGCGGCGTCGTCGATCGCCATGGTGGCGGCGCTGCGCGAGACCAGTGTCCTGTTCGCCACGGCGATCGCGGTGTTCGTGCTCAAGGAGCCGCTGCCACTGGTCCGCATCCTTGCAGCCGCGCTCATCGTCTGCGGGCTGGCTATGATCCGCTTGCAATGAGAGGCCGCACCATGGAACCTCTCCCTCGTTGGGGGAATTAGCCAGCGAGTTCAGGGTCTTTTGGTGCACGAGCCCTTTGCCAGCAGTTTCAGTGCCGAACGCCGCCTCGAGCTCCTGGTCGAGGCGGTGGCCGACTATGCCATCTTCCTGATGGACGCCGACGGAACGATCGTCAGCTGGAACAGCGGCGCGCAGCGGATCAAGGGCTATGCCACCGACGAAATTCTTGGGCAGCACTATTCGGTGTTTTTTCCGCCGGAGGATCGTGCGGCTGGCCGCCCGCAACGCAACCTGGCGCAGGCGACGAGCGAGGGAAAATTCGAAGGTGAAGGCTGGCGCCTGCGCAAGGACGGCACGCGCTTCTGGGCGCATGTCGTCATCCACGCGATCCGTGATGCGGATGGCGAGCTGATCGGTTTTGCCAAGGTCACGCGCGACGTTACCGAGGCGCGTGAGGCGCAGCGCCGGCTCGAGGAAGCCCGCGAGCAGCTGTTCCAGGCGCAGAAGATGGAGGCCATCGGACAACTGACCGGGGGCGTCGCGCACGATTTCAACAATCTGCTGACGATCGTTCTCGGAGGCGCCGATATGGCCGAGCGGCTCGCCGGCGACAACGAGAAGCTCAAACGCTTGATCGTCAACATCCGTCACGCCGCCAAGCGCGGCGAGGCGCTCACCCGACAGCTGCTTGCTTTCTCGCGCCGGCAGCCGTTGAGCCCGGAGCGCGTCGATCTCGACCGCCAGCTCAACACCGTCGGCGATCTGCTCGGCCGATCGCTGCGCGGCGACATCAGCATCGTCATCGACATTCCGCCAGGACTCTGGCCGATCGAGGTCGACGCCGGCCAATTCGAGCTGGCGCTGCTCAATGTCGGGCTCAATGCGCGCGACGCGATGCCGGAAGGCGGCACGCTGCGCGTCAGTGCCAGTAATGTCACACTCGATGAAAAGAGCCGGCACCTCATCGGCGACTTCGTCGAGATCAAGGTGAGCGACACCGGCATCGGCATGCCGGACGACGTGAAGGAGCGCGCTTTCGAGCCGTTCTTCACCACCAAGGAGATCGGGCGCGGCAGTGGTCTGGGCCTTAGTCAGGCTTATGGCTTCGCCCGTCAGTCGAACGGTGCGGTCGATCTCGAAAGCGCCGTCGGCAAGGGGACCACGGTGACGTTCTATCTTCCAGCCGCCAAGTCGAAGGCTCGCGAGGCGCTGGCGCCCGGTAGCGTTGCGGCGCGGCCGCTGGCGCCGATGAACATCCTGCTCGTCGAGGATGACTTGAATGTTGCCGAGACCACGGCCGATCTCCTCGAAGGCGCCGGCTACAAGGTCACGCATGTTCCCGACGCCCAGGCAGCGCTGGAACGGCTGCGCGGCGGCGGCGGCATCGATCTGGTCTTCTCCGACATCATGATGCCGGGCGCCATGAACGGTGCGGATCTTGCGCGTGTCGTGCGCGCGGAATTCCCCGGCGTGTTCATCCTGCTGGCGACGGGCTATGCCGAGGCGGCGGCGACCAAAGCGGCACAGGAATTCCCGACGATCCTCAAGCCTTACGGTCGCGAGCTCCTTGTCGCGAAGCTCAGCCATATGCTCGGCGAAGCGGAATAGCGCTCGAGACGCGAATGTTAGAATCGAACCACTAGCCTTCCGGCGGCGCGTAGCCGTAACGGCGAGCAAGCACCGCTGGTTCGGTGCCGAGGAAATATGCAAGGCGCAGCCGCCACATCAGAAAAACAGTCGGCAGCACGCCGTGCTTGTGCCAACGCCGCCCGGATGTCGTCACGCGCTCGGTGAGACAGAGCGGCCGACCGAGACGCTTCAATCGCGCGGAGAACGCGATGTCCTCCATCAGCGCGATTTGCGGGAAGCCGAGCGCCGCGTGGAACGCATCACGCGTGACAAAGATCGCCTGATCGCCGGTGGCGATGCCGGTCATGCGCGAGCGGATATTCATCAGCATGCCGATGAGCGCGAGCAATGGTCCGCCGGTGATGCGAACGTCGAAGCGGCCCCATTGGCGGCCGGAGCTCGCAAGGCCTTTCGCGATCAGTCCATCGGCATTCTGCGGCAATTGTGTATCTGCATGTAAAAACAAGAGAATTTCGCGTCGTGCGTGCGCCGCTCCGGCGTTCATTTGGGCGGCGCGGCCGCGTGACGCGGTGACGACGATATCCGCTCCGGCCTGTGCGCGTGCACGCGTCCCATCGCTACTGCCACCATCGACGACGATGATCTCGGTGCCGCGCGCGCGATGGGGCTGCAGCGCCGCGAGTGCAGCTTCGATCGTCGCCGCCTCATTGAGGACGGGCATGATGATCGAGAGTTGTGGCGACGTGCTCATTCCGCCGCGTCCTGCAACGCTCCACCGCAACTCGATCCCTGGCCGGCCGTGCAGCCGAAGCAATGGCCGGCGACGCGTACCGGGCGGCCTTCGAAGCTCTCGTCCATGAGCGCGGAGAGATGCACGCGGGCGCCGGCATGCGATCCAAGCGGCAAGTCGAGCATCTGATTGAAGTCGCAGTCGTAGACATAACCGCGATAGTCGACAGAGATGAGATTGCGGCACATCACGGATTCGAGATTGGGATCGCGATGCGCGTGCTGCAGCAGTGTGAGATAAGCCTCGAACCGTCCCTTGGAGATCAGGGTCGAACCGAAGCGTTGGATCGGCATGTTGGCGAGCACGTAAAGACGATTAAAATGGATGCCATGCGCTTCACCGAGCACGCGCCGGTAATCCGCTTCGAGCGCGTCCTGGCTTGGCGGCAGCGACGGGCCTTGCGGATTGTAGACGAGGTTGAGCGTCAGCCCGCTGCCTTCGCGCCCGTAGCCGAGCGCATTCAGTCGGCAGAGGCCGCGGATCGACGCATCGAACACACCCTTGCCGCGCTGAGCCTCGACGTTTTCCAGGAGATAGCAGGGCAGCGAGGCAACCACCTCGACCTGCTGGGCGGCAAGAAACTCAGCAAGATCATTCTGCCCGAGTTGCTCGAGGATCGTGAGATTGCAGCGGTCCATTACCCGCGCACCCATCTCGCGCGCGGCGATGACGATGCGGCGGAATTGCGGATTGAGCTCCGGCGCGCCGCCGGTGATGTCGAGCGTCGGGATGCGCCGGCGCGCCAGGAAGGCGAGGACGAGGTCGGCGACCTCCGCGCTCATCTCCTCGGTGCGCGTCGGCCCGGCGTTGACGTGACAATGCACGCAGGACTGATTGCAGCGATAGCCGACATTGATCTGCAGGGTATCGAGCCGACCGCGGGTGATGGCGGGAAACGCGATGCGTTCGAGCAGCGGCCGTGTCGCGTGCATGGGCCGAGCGCCTCCGTCCTGGCCGTGACGGACTAAGCGTGCGGCAAAATTGCCGGAACTTCAAACCCCAATGCGGCCGTAGCCTGGCAGTTTCACGCCGGGATGCCGCAGATCGAGCCCGGCGACGAGACCGAACATATTGATCTCGATACCCTCGACCCAGCCGAGCTTGATGCCGCAATAGCCCCAGAGATTAATCTCGACGCCGGTATGGCTGTCGGTCGGCCCGAGATAGAAGCCATCGCGAAAGTCGCGGCCAATGGCATTCGACGGTAAGGCCACCTGCAACTCGGGCGCAGCGCGAATGAGGGCCGCCGTGAAGCTGTTGCTGTTCGGTCCCGGCCAGATGCGATAATCGCCGGCGTGACGATATTCGTAACTGCGGACCGCGGTCTCGAGCCTCGGGATCAGCGCCGCCGCTTCGGCACCGCGCACATCGGCAACGACGCGTGGCCTGTCGCCAAACCAGCGCCCGTCGGGCGCCCAGGCGTTGACGCGCAGCGGATTGCCCCAGCCGACGACATCGTAGCGCGTCCAGGCCGCCGCATTCTCCGCCTTGAGCACGACCCAGCTGTGCACGGCGACGACCCCCTTCCAGCCGCCGGTGCGTCCGGAAAAGATGATGACGCGGGCTTCTTTCTCCTCGTTCGCCGGCGGCAAACTGCCGATCGACGACCAGTCGGCATCGCGCCAGCTGCGCGGACCGTCGCTCGCCGCATAGAACGCCGCGCGTGCCACGATCGGCAAAAGAAAGACGGCGAGAAAGGTGAACATGATGACCTTGCGGGAGAAGAAACGGGACATGGATGCCCAATCTAGGAAAGCATTTCGGTCCGAAACATGGCGCGAAAGATCACGAACATTAACAGGCTGCAATCATGGCCGCGACGCGCTGGCCAACGCACGCAGAATTTCGACACCGGCGCGCAACAGATCGTCCGCGGTGAGGCGCCGGCGTTTGCTCGTCCGCCTGCGCGAGCGCGCCGCCATCGGCACATGGATGAAGGCAACCTGCTGTGGGCCGCCGGGCATTGTGCCTGCCGTGAGACCGCGCCAGAACAGGTAATTGCACAGATAGCGCCCGGCATCGCGCGACAACGCCGCCGGCACCCGCGCGCGCCTGGCGGCGGCAAGCAGAATGCGGGCCGGCGCGCGTAGTGGCAGTGATGCGGGTCGCCCCGCTGCGATAGCGCGCGCGACGGGGAGGTTTCGTCCGACATCCGGAAGCAAAGCTGAGATTGCATTGCGTGCCCGCGTCTCGATGCGCACATGCGGCGTGCGCGCGGCGAGGCCGAACATCAGCAGGACGCGCGGCTGGTACCGCTTGAGCAGCACAGGCAGCTCGCGATCGACGGCGGCATAGCTCGTCGCAAACACGTGGGCGACGAGCCTAGCATCCGCGAGCGCCGGGCGGCGCGACTTGGCGAGGCTGCGCGCCAGCGCCGTTGTCGGATTGAATGGTGCGCCGGGAAACGGCCCGAAGCCGGTGATCAGGATGGTGTCGGCCATTTACTTACTTCGCGTCGGAAAGGCCGAGCATTGCCGCGATCTGCTCCACAGCCAGCGTCGGCGCAAGGCGGCCGTCGGCGACGCCGGTCTCGATCTGCTTCACTTTGCCCTTGAGTGCCGGATCGCCGCGTAGACGCGCGAACAGGCGCTCCTCGAGCATGCTCCACATCCACTTCACCTGCTGCTCGCGCCGGCGCGCGGCGAGCTCGCCCAATGCTTCGACGATCCCGCGATGCTCGACGATCTTGCCCCATAACTCGGGGATGCCCTTTTCGGTGAGCGCTGAATAGGTGACCACGGGCGGCGTCCAGTTGGGCGAGCGCGGGGTGAGGATATGCAGCGCCGCGCGATAATCGGCGGCCGCGACGTTGGCACGTTTGATGTTGTCACCATCGGCTTTGTTCACCGCGATCATGTCGGCGAGCTCGACCAGGCCCTTCTTGATGCCCTGCAGCTCGTCGCCGGCGCCCGGCAGCATCAGCGCGAGGAAAAAGTCGGTCATGTCGGCGACGGTGGTCTCCGACTGGCCGATGCCGACGGTCTCAACCAGGATGACGTCATAGCCGGCGGCCTCGCAGAGCAGCATGGTCTCGCGCGTCTTCGCGGCGACACCGCCGAGCGTACCGGACGACGGCGATGGCCGCACGAAGGCGTTGGGATCGGTCGCGAGCCGCGCCATGCGCGTCTTGTCGCCGAGGATCGAGCCGCCGGTGCGGGTCGAGGACGGATCGACGGCAAGGACAGCGACCTTGTGGCCCTGACCGGTGAGATAGGTGCCGAGCGCGTCGATGGTGGTCGACTTGCCCGAGCCTGGCGCCCCGGTGATGCCGACGCGCATGGCTTTGCCGGTGCGCGGGAGCAGCTCCTGCACCAGCTTATGCGCAGCGCGGCGGTGGTCGCCGCGCTTGCTCTCGATCAGCGTGATGGCGCGCGCGAGCGTTGCGCGATCGCTTTGCGCGATGGCGCAGGCAAGTGCGGCGATATCCGGGGATGCCGGTTGGGGGCGCGAAGCCATGAAGGACAGGTTACCGCGGAAAGCCCGGCGGTGGCACCGGGCCTGGTGCGCGGCGCAGGCGCGGCGGCGGCCGATGCGGCAGATGTTGCGGGTGGGAGACGCGTGGTGCCGCGCGCTCCGGCCGATCCGGGCCGTCGGGCAGGCGAAGCACCAGGGCACCGACGTTCTTCTGCCGCACCGCGGTGGCGCGGGCGAAGGCGAAAAGCTGGTCGCGGGTCTCGATGCGGCAGGGTGATTTATCAACCTTGGTGCAGTAATCCGCCCGGGTCTGGTCGTCGGTGTCGGCCTCGTCAATGGCGACGAGCTGGTAGACGCCCTCGGCGAGCTTGTGCAGCAGTCCGTATTCGGTGATGCGCGGCCGATTGGTCGGCACGGTTTGCACGATCAGGTCGCCGGCTTCGAATTCATGCACCGAGAACGCGCTGATGCCGATGGCGCTCCCGCTGACGCGGTCGTAGAGCGCGCCGTTCCAGCGGAACGAGACGGTCTGCGGCTCGCGCACGGTGCCGTTGCGCAGGGTGTACAGCTGCAATTTGACCGACTTGTCGCCGAGCAGCGGCCGGGAGTCGGAGAGGATCGGCCCCGTGGAGTCGATACAGGCCGCGAGCTGCAGCCCGAGTGCGGCGATCACGGCCGCGCGCAACGTGAAGCGGATCAAGCAGAGGTCTCCGGGCAGCGATTCGCGATGGAATGCTAAGAACCGGACATAACGGAGGCAAGCAGCGGCGCTATTCTGCCGCAGCGCGCGCGTGACCAAGCCGTTTGTTGAGTTTTTTCAGCAGATTTTCGGCGGCCTCGGCGATCACTGTCCCGGGCGGGAAAATGGCCTCGGCGCCCGCCTTGAGCAGGCCCTCATAATCCTGCGGCGGCACGACGCCGCCGACCACGATCATGATGTCGGGCCGGCCCTGCTTCTCGAGCTCGACCTTGAGCTCGGGCACCAGCGTGAGGTGCGCGGCGGCCAGCGAGGAGACGCCGAGAATGTGCACGTCGTTCTCCACCGCCTGCCGGGCGGCTTCCGATGGCGTGGCGAAGAGCGGGCCGATGTCGACGTCGAAGCCAAGGTCGGCAAAGGCGGAGGCGATCACTTTCTGCCCGCGGTCGTGGCCGTCCTGGCCGATCTTGGCGACGAGGAGGCGAGGGCGGCGGCCTTCGTCGGCCTCGAAACCCTCGACCAGCTTGCGTACGCGTTCGACGGCGTCGGTCATGCCGACCTCCCGCTTGTAGACGCCGGAGATCGCCTTGATCTCGGCGCGATGGCGCCCGAACACCTTCTCCAGCGCCATGGAAATTTCACCGACCGTGGCCTTGGCGCGCGCGGCATCGATGGCGAGCGCCAGGAGATTGCCGTTGCCGCCGTCGGCGGCGCGCGTCAGCGCCGACAACGCCTCTTCGAGCGCAACCGGATCGCGTTCGGCCTTGAGCCGCGCCAGTTTCTCAATCTGCTTGGCGCGCACAGCCGAATTGTCGATCTTGAGCACGTCGAGCGGCAGTTCGTTCTCGGGCTTGTATTTGTTGACGCCGATCACCGACTGCGTGCCGGCATCGATGCGCGCCTGCGTCTTCGCCGCGGCTTCCTCAATGCGCAGTTTCGGGATGCCGGCCTCGATCGCTCTCGCCATACCGCCGAGCTCTTCCACTTCCTCGATATGCCCGAAGGCCTTGCGCGCGAGCTCGTAAGTCAGCCGCTCGACGTAATAAGAGCCGCCCCAGGGATCGACGATGCGGGTGGCGCCGGCTTCCTGCTGCAGCACGATCTGCGTATTGCGTGCGATGCGGGCGGAGAAGTCACTCGGCAGCGCCAGCGCCTCGTCGAGCGCATTGGTGTGCAGCGATTGGGTCTGGCCCTGCGTCGCCGCCATGGCCTCGATCATCGTGCGCGCGACATTGTTGAACACGTCCTGGGCGGCAAGCGACCAGCCCGAGGTCTGGCAGTGGGTGCGCAGCGACAGCGAGCGCGGATCCTGCGGCGCAAACGGCTTCATCAGCTTCGCCCAAAGGAGCCGCGCGGCGCGCAGCTTGGCGATCTCCATGAAATAATTCATGCCGATCGCCCAGAAGAAGGATACGCGCGGGGCGAACTGGTCGATGGTCAGCCCTGCCTTGATGCCGGCGCGGACATATTCGACGCCGTCGGCGAGCGTGTAGGCGAGCTCGAGATCCTGCGTCGCCCCGGCTTCCTGCATATGATAGCCGGACACCGAGATGGAATTGAATTTCGGCATGTTCGCCGAGGTGAAGGCGAAGATGTCGGAGATGATGCGCAGCGACGGCCCGGGCGGATAGATGTAGGTGTTGCGCACCATGAATTCTTTGAGGATATCGTTCTGGATTGTGCCGGCGAGCTTTTGTGGCGGCACGCCTTGCTCCTCGGCGGCGACCACATAGAGCGCCAGCACCGGCAGCACCGCGCCGTTCATGGTCATCGACACCGACATCTGATCGAGCGGGATGCCGGAGAACAGCGTGCGCATGTCGTAGATGGAATCGATGGCGACGCCGGCCATGCCCACGTCGCCGGCGACGCGCGGATGATCGCTGTCGTAGCCGCGGTGGGTGGCGAGGTCGAAAGCGATAGAAAGGCCCTTCTGCCCGGCGGCGAGGTTGCGCCGGTAGAACGCGTTGGAATCCTCCGCCGTGGAGAAGCCGGCATATTGCCGGATGGTCCAGGGTTGCGCCGCATACATCGCCGGATAGGGGCCGCGCAGATAAGGCGGCTTCCCCGGATAGGTCTCGAGGAAGTCGAGGCCGGCGACATCGCGCGGGCCGTAGACCGGCTTCACCGGGATGCCTTCGGGCGTGAGCCAAGGTGCAGTGCCGGTGGCAGCCTCGCTCGCGGCCGTCTCGGCAAACGGAACCTTGGAGAAATCCGGAATCGCGCCCATCAGAAGCCTTTGCTTATTCCGAGAATATCATGTCCCGACCGCAGCGTCGCCAGCACGTCACACCCCAGATAGATAAACGCCTTCACCCCCGCTTCGGACCATGCGGCTTCGTGATCGCCAGGGCGCCCAGCGAGATGCACGACGGCGCCGGCGGCGGTGAGCGCCTTGGCGGCATCCGCTGCTTCGATTCCATAGACCTTGTCGCTCGAGCACAGGCAGGCGAGCTTGGCGCCCGAGGCCTTGAATGCGGCCAGCATCTCCTCGCGCGATTTGAAGCCTTCATGGCCGGGCGCTTCGATGCCGCCAGCTTCGTAGAAATTCTTCGCGAAGGTGGCGCGCGCATTGAACTCCGAAAGCTTGCCGAGCGTGGCGAGAAAGACGCGCGGCGTCTTGCCGGTGCGAGCGAGCGTGGCGTCGGCGGCGTCACGCAGCGCTTCGAACGGCTCAGCGAGACGGATGCGCGGCAGCGGCTCGATGGTGAGCGCGGCTGCGCTCGGCTTGATTGACGGGCGCGGCGCGACGTCGAGCACGGTCGGCGGCTTTTCATTGAGATCGGGATAATCACTGGTGCCAGTGAGCGCATCCTTGCGCCGCGCGACGGCTTTTTCCCGTTCGGTGCGCACGGCCGCGACCTTGCGTTGCACGAGACCTTGCTCGAGTGCTGCCCAGGTGCCGCCTGCGGCCTCGATTTCCTGGAAGAGCGTCCAGGCGGTGGCGCAGAGCTGCTCAGTGAGGTGCTCGATCGCGCCAGCGCCGGCGGCTGGATCGGCAACCTTGGCGAGATTGGACTCTTCGAGCAGGAGAAGCTGCGTGTTGCGCACCACGCGCCGCGCGAAGCGGTCGGGCAGGCCAAGCGGCGCGGTGTGCGGCAGCGCGGTGATGCTGTCGGCGCCGCCGAGGCCCGCGGCACTGATGGCGATGGTGGTGCGCAGCATGTTCACGTGCGGGTCGCGCCTAGTCATCATTCGCCAGGCCGTCTCGGCGGCGACGTAAGCGCGTTGTGGCGTCAGCCCGCAGGCCTCTTCGACGCGCGCCCAGAGCTTCCGTAGCGCGCGGAACTTGGTGATGGTCAGGAATTCGTCCGCATCCGCGCTGATGCGGAAATAGATCATACGGCGCGCGGCATCGAGGGAAACGCCGCCTTGCTCCAAGGCGCGCAGATAATCGACGCCGCTGGCGATGGCGAACGCGAGCTCCTGCGCCTCGGAGCCGCCGGCATTGTGGACGACGCGGCCGTCGGCCACCGCGAAGGGACCACGGAAGCCGCGGCCCGCGAGGTCGCCGAGGAGCGAGGCAAGGCCTTGCGACAGCTTGCTCCAGGGCAGCGGGCTTGATCCAACGGCGGCGAGGCCGCCAATCGGGTTGATGCTGGCGCAGAAATCGATCGACGCTGGGTTGAGCCGCCGTTGCTCGACGACGGTCGCGAAATGACGCGCCGCCTCGCGCGATTGCGGGCTGAGATTGAGGTCGATGGTGATCCCGGCGTCGAGCACGATGCCATCGAGCACGCGCGAGATGGTTTCGACCGATGGTTCGAGACCATAGCCGTTGGCGCTGATAGCCCCGGCGAAGACCAGCGTCAGCCCGGTGGCGCCGTTCTCCAGATCGTGCAGTGCCTCGGCATTGGCGACGGCCGGATCGGGATGGTCGACCCGCTGCATGACGCTCCACGGCGCACCGGGCGCACGGCCGATCACTGGCTTGGCGTTTGTGGCGTGGTCGTAGAGCGGCTCGATGCGCAAGCCGTCATAGGTGCGGCTGACCAGCCGCCTGTCGAAGGCGGCGCCCTTGAGTGCGGCCTCGACCAGGGCGCGCCATTCGGCGTGCGTCGTGCGCGGAAATTCGGCCGCGAGGACCAGTGGTTCGGACGCGTCGGTCATGACGTGAATTTATGAAGCAATTTGGCTGCCTTGGCGATGCGGCAAACGTTGAATGCCGGCGGCATCGACCTGCGCCACGGCATCGCGAATGCGCCGTCCGCTAATCATGCGATCTGGCACAATCTCGGCGAGCGGCAGCAAGACAAAAGCGCGCTCGAATAGGAGCGGGTGGGGGAGCTTGAGATCAGGCAACGCCAGCGTGACGTCGTCATAGGCGATGATGTCGACATCGACCGTGCGCGGCCCCCAGCGCCGCTCATGGGCGCGGTCGCGGCCGAACGCGCGCTCGACCGCCTGCGCGCGCTCCAGCAGCGCGTGCGGGGTGAGCGCGGTCTCGACGGCGATGGCGAGATTGATGAAGGGCGGCTGGTTTTCGTCGCCCCAGGGCGGGGTGCGATAATCGGACGAGCGTGCGCGCAGAACGATATCATTACCGTCGCAGAGCATGGCGACTGCACGATCGAGCAAAACGCGGCTGTCTCCGACGTTACCGCCAAGCGCCAGCAGCGCCTCAGCCACGGCGCGACCGGACGAGCTCGACGCCGACATCGCGGAAGGTGGCCGCGATCGGGGCGTGCGGCTTATGGATGGTGACGCGCACCGTCTGCACGCGCGCAAAGCCGTCGAGGATGGCGTCGGCCACCGCACCGGCGGCGGCTTCGATCAGCTTGAAACGTTCACCGCAAAACGCCTTGCTCGCCGCGTCGACCACTTGGTCGTAGGAGACGGTATCGGCCACCTTGTCGGAGCGGGCGGCGGCCTTGAGATCGATATCGAGGAGGAGATCGAGCATGAAGGTCTGCCCGACCTTGGCCTCATGCGGCATCACGCCGTGATAGGCGTGCAAGGTGAGGCCATGGACGAAGATGCGGTCGCTCATCGCGCGCTCCGAATGGCGGCGGCGACGCGCAGCGCCTGCA
Organism: Pseudolabrys sp.; assembly: GCA_035651015.1. Lineage (GTDB taxonomy): Bacteria > Pseudomonadota > Alphaproteobacteria > Rhizobiales > Xanthobacteraceae > Pseudolabrys. Next base: position 126,717 of record DASRGN010000064.1, read on the forward strand.
CGGTTTCCACAACATCATGAGCGCGGATGATCGCCGCGCCCCCCTGAACGGCGATGAGGTGTGCGGCGATCGAGCCGCCGATGCGCTGGCTCGGCTCCGAGGGTATGACGCTGTTGATGAAACGCTTGCGCGAGGCACCGACCAGGATCGGCAGGCCGAAATGCTTGAAGGCGTCGAGGCGCGCGATGCAGGTCATGCTCTGTTCCGGCGTCTTGCCGAAGCCGACGCCGGGATCGAGCACGATGCGTTCGCGCGGGATGCCGGCGCGCGCCGCGATTTCCAGGGAACGGGCGAAGAACGCATCGACGTCGGCGATGATGTCGATTTCCGGATCGGCGCTTTCGCGGTTGTGCATGACGATCACCGGCACGCCATAGTCGGCGACCACGCGCGCCATGTCGGCGTCGCGCTGCAGACCCCAGACGTCATTGACGATGGCTGCGCCCTGGTCCAGCGCCCAGGCGGCGATGGAAGCCTTGATGGTGTCGATCGACACCGGCAGGCCGAGCGCGATCACCGCCGGCAGCACGGGGGCAAGGCGCACCTGCTCGTCTTCCGCGGTAACCGGCTTGGCGCCGCCATAAGGGCGGGTTGATTCCGCGCCGACGTCGAGGATGTCGGCGCCTTGCGCAGCCATCGTCTTGGCGTGCGCGATGGCGACAGCCGGATCCACGAACTGGCCGCCGTCGGAAAATGAATCCGGCGTGATGTTGAGGATGCCCATGACCAGCGTCCGGCGCTTGCCCAGCAGCGCCGGAAGGCCGCCGGGCAGCGCGGTCTCGCTGGAAACAATGCGGGAACGGGCAAACGTCATGCCCGTGGCTTTGCGCGGTCAGCGCGGGGGTGTCAAGCGCGGGCGCGGCGGCGTCGGACTTAGTATTTGATCATCAGCGGCAAGGTCTTGGCCGCGTCGATCCAGCGGACGATGGCCTTCTCCGAGGGGAGAAAGCGGACGAGCTTGCGCTTCTTGTTCACCTCAGCCATCGCCTTGGCGAGATTGGCCGGGTTGCGATATTTGAGCTCCTTCACCGTATCGACGCCGGCGGCCTGCAGGAGCTCTGCATATTCCTTGCCCATGCCCTTGATGCGCATCCGGTCGCAGGCGTTCGCCCAGCACAGCAATTGACGCTCGCCGATCCCGGTAAGCTGCGAAAGCTCTTTGCGGCCCTTCGCATCCTTCGCGCGCTTGAGCAGCGTGCCAGTCGAGCGCACACCGGCCGCCTTCAACGCGGCGGCGTGTTCGCCGTCACAGCCATCGAGATCGGTGAGTGGATAAGACATTGTCCGCCGCCTGCTCGCTTCCTTAGTCGCCCCCACGCGGAAGAGGTTCAGACGAATTGACTCAATCCCGGGATCGCGCCGACGATCTCACCGATCACGTCTTCCCCGGCTTTTTCCCGTGCGTATCCAATGACTTCTTTGGTGATCGACTGGACCTGGCCCATGCTCAGCCCGATGCCCATCAGCTTGGTGCCGGCGCCCATGATGCCGCCCATGGCGAACATGCCGCCACCGGATGCGTCGACGCCTTGCTGCGCCTGCAACAACGCATCGGCGCCCGGAAGGCGATCGATCAGCGCTTGCACTTTATCGGATGGACCTTCCTTCTTCAGGAAGTCGAGGATGATGCCGATTGCTTTCTCGGCAGTGTCTCGATCGACGCCGACGTTGGCGACGAGACGCGCAACGAGTTCGTCCATAGCCCCTCACCAGCCCCGCACTGACGGCAGGTTGTTTGTATATTGAACATCACTTGCGTGGATGACAAGCGCGAAGCGTCGCAGAAACAAAATTGTTCGGACGCGCAGAACTGACATCATCGTGAACTGTTGGTCGGTGAATCGAGACGCGCCGCGATCTCGCGGTGCGATGTGTCACCTTCTTCCTCGCGCGATCGGCAGGTAAAAGCCAGTGGAACGAGCGTCATTCGCGATGATTGCAGGGCGTTGTTGGATTTTTGCAACGATATCGCACCCATTGAGACAGAAGTCGCAACGTTCCATCTTGCCGCAACCCGCGTGGCGGGCCAGTTATGCTTGCAAGGGTTTCGTCTTTTCAGCACATCGCGTCATTGCTAGCCTCACCTTCTGCCAAGGAGCCGATCATGAGCACACTCGACGCGGTGCTGGACCGCATCGATCAGGATATCGACCGCAGCGTCGAGCGTTTGTTCGCACTATTGCGCATCGCATCGGTCTCGACCGATCCCGCATACAAGGATCAGTGCCGCAAGGCCGCGGACCACGTCGCCGCCGACCTGCAATCGATCGGCTTTACCGCCGACGTGCGCCCGACCGCCGGCCATCCGGTCGTCGTCGGCAAGGGCGGCAACGGTGCCGGGCCGCGCGTGCTGTTCTACGGCCACTACGACGTGCAGCCGGTCGATCCGCTCGACCTCTGGAAGACGCCGCCGTTCGAGCCGCGCATCGAAACGCTTCCCGGTGGGCGCAAGATCATCGTCGCCCGCGGCGCCTGTGACGATAAGGGCCAGGCTTCGAGCTTCATCGAGGCCTGCCGGGCGTTCAAGGCGGTGACCGGAAAGCTGCCGCTCTCCATCACCACCATGATCGAAGGCGAGGAGGAGTGCGGCTCCAAGAACTTGTTCGATTTCGTCCGCGACAATGCCGACGAGTTCAAGCTCGACCTGGCGCTGGTCTGCGACACCGCCATGTGGAATGCGGATACACCGGCGGTGACGACCTCGCTGCGCGGCCTGGTCTATGAGGATGTGAAACTCACCTGCGCCGACCGCGATCTGCATTCGGGCCAGTTCGGCGGTGCAGCACAGAATCCGATCCGGGTGCTGGCGAAAATCCTCGCCGCGATGCACGACGACAATGGGCGCGTCACCATTCCTGGATTTTATGACGGGGTGAAAGAACTGCCGGCTGACATCAAGGCGGATCTCAAGGGACTGAACCTCACCGCCGATGAATTCCTCGGGCAGGTCGGACTGAAAATCCCGGCCGGCGAGAAGGATCGCATGCTCATCGAACAGCTCACGACGCGCCCGACCGCGGAATTCAACGGCATCATCGGCGGCTACACCGGCGAGGGCGCCAAGACCGTGATCCCCGGCCAGGCCTTGGCGAAAGTGTCATTCCGCCTGGTCGGCACGCAGAACCCGGAAAAGATCCGCGACGCGTTCCGCGCGTTCGTGCGCGCACGGTTGCCTGCCGATTGCACGGTGGAGTTCGGCAATTTCGCGCTGGCGCCGGCGATCGAGCTGTCGTTCGACAATCCAGCGCTGGAAAAGGCGCGCTCCGCCCTGGCGCAGGAGTGGGGCCACAAGGCGATTGCAGTGGGCGCCGGCGGCTCGATCCCGATCGTCGGCGACTTCAAGCGCGTGCTCGGCATGGATTCGCTGCTCGTCGGCTTTGCCCTCGACGATGACCGCGTGCACTCGCCGAACGAGAAGTTCGACCTCAAATGTTTCCACAAAGGCATCCGCTCCTGGGCGCGGATCCTGGCGTCACTGGCGGAGTAGGGACGAGTTTAGTTCTTCAGCCGATAACCGGTCTTGAACATCCACCAGACGATGGCGAGGCAGATGCTGAGGAACACCAGCGTCATAGCGAGGCTGACGCCGACGCCGACATCGGCGATCTCGAAGAAGCTCCAGCGGAAGCCCGAGATCAGATAGACGATCGGGTTAAACAGCGTGACGGTCTGCCAGAGCGGCGGCAGCACGTGCGTCGAATAGAACGTGCCGCCGAGGAAGGTCAGTGGCGTGATGATGAGCAGCGGCACCACCTGCAACCGCTCGAAGCCATCGGCCCACAGGCCTATGATGAAGCCGAGCAGGCTGAAGCTCGCGGCCGTGAGGATGAGGAAGGTCAACATCCAGACCGGATGAGCGATGTGCAGCGGCACGAACAGGAACGAGGTGGCGAGAATAATCAGCCCGAGGATGATGGATTTGGTCGCCGCCGCCCCGACATAGCCGAGCACGATCTCGAAGAACGAGATCGGCGCCGAGAGGAGCTCGAAGATCGTGCCGGTGAAGCGCGGGAAATAGATGCCGAAGGACGAGTTCATCACGCTCTGCGTCAACACCGTGAGCATAATCAGCCCGGGCACGATGAAAGAGCCGTAGCTCACTCCTTCGATCTGGGTGATGCGCGAGCCGATGGCCGCGCCGAACACCACGAAATACAGCGAGGTGGAGATCACCGGCGAGACGATGCTCTGCATCAGCGTGCGTCCGGTGCGCGCCATTTCGAAGCGGTAGATGGCGCCGACTGCGCGAAGGTTCATGACCCCTTCCTCACCAAACCCACGAAAATGTCCTCGAGCGAAGTCTGCGTGGTCTGCAGGTCCTTGAAGCTGATGCCTGCGCTGCTGAGCTCGTCGAGCAGTGAGGTGATGCCGGTGCGCTCGCCCTTGGTGTCGTAGTTGTAGACGAGCTCGTGCCCGTCGGCGGAGAGTGTGAGTTTATAAGCCGACAGCGCCTCGGGTACGGCCTCGAGCTTTTGATGCAGATGCAGCGTGAGCTGCTTGGCGCCGAGCTTGCGCATCAGCTCGATCTTGTCCTCGACCAGGATGATCTCGCCCTTGTTGATGACGCCGACGCGGTCAGCCATCTCCTCGGCTTCCTCGATGTAATGCGTGGTCAGGATGATGGTGACGCCAGAGGCGCGCAGCGCGCGCACGATGTTCCACATATCCTGGCGCAGCTCGACGTCGACGCCGGCGGTCGGCTCGTCGAGGAACAGCACCTGCGGCTCATGCGCCAGCGCCTTGGCGATGAGCACGCGGCGTTTCATGCCGCCGGACAGCGTGCGGATCTTGTTGTCCTTCTTGTCCCAGAGCGAAAGCTCCTTGAGCACCTTGGTCACGATGTCCGGAGCCGGCGGCTTGTTGAACAGGCCGCGGCTGAACGACACGGTCGCCCATACCGATTCGAAAGCGTCGGTGGTCAGCTCCTGCGGCACCAGCCCGATCAGCGAGCGCGCGGCGCGGTAGTCCTTGATGATGTCGTGACCGTCGACCTTCACCGTGCCCTGTGACGGATTGACGATGCCGCAGATGATGCTGATCAGCGTCGTCTTGCCGGCGCCGTTTGGGCCGAGCAGAGCGAAGATCTCGCCGCGCCGGATCTCGAGATTGATCTCTTTGAGCGCTTGAAAGCCTGACGCGTAAGTCTTCGACAGGCCGGAAACGGAAATGATGGATTGCATGCGAAACGTGAGTGGCGGTCTGCCCGACCGCGGCACGAGTGGGGGGATGAGGTTGGCTTCGCGGATATAATCGGACGCGGCGCGGCTTGCTAGATGTCCATTCGGCTCAACGCCGCGAGATCGTTAATTACATGCAGCGGCGGGAAATCGGCATATTCGTCCGGAGTTCCGGCGCGATTGACCCATACTGGACGGAAGCCGAATGCGGCCGCTCCCATCACGTCCCATCGGTTCGACGAGACGAAAGTCGCAGACGCCGGCGCAATCTGGAAGGTCTCGGTGACCAGCGCATAGACCTCGGGCCTCGGCTTGTAGATGCGCAGCGGATCGACCGAAAGCACTGCGTCGAGGTTCCCGCCGATCGCGGCCGCATCGACGGCGGCCTTGAGCATCGCCGGCGAGCCGTTCGAGAGAATTGCGGTCTTGTGGCCGGCGGCCTTGAGCGTACCCAGCATCTCCCGCGCATCGGGAAAGGCGTCAAGCTTGAAATACGCGTCGAGCAGCTTCGGCCTGAGCGCCTTGTCGACGGACGGACAGCGCGCCAGCGCGAAATCGAGCGCGCGCTGGGTGAGCGTCCAGAAATCCGCGTAGTGGCCGGAAAGCGTTAGCGTCCAGCTGTATTCGAGCTGCTTCGTGCGCCAGATTTCGGACAGGCGCGGCCCGTCCGGCCCGGCAGCGCTGCTGTGGCGGGCGATGACGGCATGAACGTCGAATAGCGTGCCATAGGCATCGAAAACGAAAATCCGTGACGGCATGGCGCAACTCCCGGCAAGTTCTGCGGCCTATTGGCCCAGCGGCGGTGTGGTGAAGATGTTGGATTCGCTGCGTCCGCGCAGGTCGTAGACGCGGGCAAAGACGACGCCGTCGCGTTTGACCTCCGCCACGACCGGCGCGTCGTATTGTGCGCAGTAGAATTCTCCGAGCATCAGCGCGAAATCAGCGCCCTTCGGCTCCCAGGTCAGATCGAATTGCGAACCGAGTGCGACATGCGCAGGCGGGTGCGGACCGCATACCGCGATCTTCCACTGGCCATGCGGCGGGGTCTCGCCGCGCTCCGCCAGCCAGGCATGCAATTCCTCGCCGGCTTGCTTGAACGACAAGCCCCAGTAGTCGAGCATGTAGAGCGGTCGCGCGCCCGGAGCCCCGCCAACGAGCGAGTTGTAGTACGCGTACTCGTAGGGATGCAGCCGCGTCATCGCGACGACCGGAAAGGCGAGGCCGATCGCGAGCACCGCCGCCGACGCGGTGAGAATCACGCGCGGCGATGCGCTGATGCGGGCGACCAGCCAATCCAGCAGCCAAATGCCGGCGAGTGCCGCCAGCACGGCAAGTGGCGGCAGGATAAAAACGAAATGGCGTAGCCCGTTGTACATCGCCGGCCGCTCGACGACCGTGATGGCAACCGGGGCCAGCGCCGCGAGCAGGAGATAAACATAGCTCGCGCGGGTGCTGATGGTGATGGTGCGGCGAAAGCAAGCGGCGAGGGTCGCGACGACACCGCCGAGCGAGAGCAGGAGGAAAATCTCCGGCAAAGTGAGCGCCAGCAGCGTCGGGACATAGCTGCGTGGCATGTCGATCGTTGGAATGCGCACGCCGTCGAACAGCTCGCGCCACGGCTTCTCGAAGAAGCGCGAAAAGTATTCGAGGGCGCGCAACGGATTGTCGAAAGAGACGATGCTCCACGGCCAGATCAGGCCCATGATCAGATAGGCGAGCACAAGGCCGGGGAGGAGAACGAGTATGAACCGGCCGATGCGCCGCGCCGCGGTGCTCAAGCCAAGGCTGCGCCATTCGGCGCCAAAGGTGAGGGCCAGTGCGCCGGCGCCGGAGATCGCCGAGAGATCGCCCAAAACGCGTGAGCCAACGGAAAGCCCGAGGCCGAGACCGAACCAGGCGATGCTCGACGGCTGCGGCGTCGGGTATTCCTGCATCAGCCGCACGAAGCCGTAGGCGAGGATCGCCATGGCGGTGGCGAAGGGCGCATCCTTCGCATTCATGAACATGTGCCCGAAATAGAGCGGGCAGGCGGCAAGCAGGACGATGGCAAGAAAGCCGGCGCGCGGACCGCCGAGCCGGCGCGCCGTGCGCCAGGCGGCGATCAGTCCGACGACGCCCACGGCGGCGCCGACGAGCCGGCGGGTCTCGAACAGATCAAACGGCAGGACCTTGGCAACGAGCGCGGCGAGCATGTCGAAACCGCCGCCATACATGTAGAGGTTGACGAACGAGAGCGCGCGCTGGTCCTTAAAGCCAGAGCCGTAAAGGCGGAGCAGCAGCTCGCCCATCTGCGAATGCGTGTAGTCATCCCAGCCGAGCCCATAGGCGCGGAAGGTGGTGAGCGCGACGATGCACACGATCACCAGCACGCCGACGGCTAGGCCGTCGGCCATCATCGTCGGCGCTTGCAGCGCGCGCCCTAATGTGAGTGTGCGTGAAGGGCGCGCGACCGTCGCGCCGTCCTGGCCGACGGTCGTCATGCTCCGATCCGCTTGGATATCAGCGTCGTCCTATTTGGCTTCGAACAACTCGGCGACGTAGTCCCAGTTCACCAGGTGATCGACGAAGGCCTTGAGGTAATCGGGCCGCCGATTGCGGTAGTCAATGTAGTAGGAGTGCTCCCAAACGTCGCAGCCGAGGATCGGCTTGGCGCCCTGCACCAGCGGGCTCTCGCCGTTCGCGGTTTTCATCACGGCGATCTTGCCATCCTTCACCGCGAGCCAGCACCAGCCGGAGCCGAATTGTGTGACGCCGGCCTGAATGAAATCTTCTTTCATCTTGGCGACGGAGCCGAGATCGGCGGCGATCTTCTTCTCCAAATTGCCCGGAATTTTGTCGCCGCCGCCGTTGGGCTTCATCCACTTCCAGAAATGATTGTGGTTGTAGTGCTGGCCGGCGTTGTTGAAGAGGCCGGCATTCTTGCCGTGCGAGCCTTTGACAATCTCTTCTAGGGATTTGCCTTCCCACTCGGTGCCCTTGAGCAGGTTATTGCCATTGTTCACGTAAGCAAGGTGATGCTTATCGTGGTGGTATTCGAGCGTTTCTCGCGACATGTATGGTGCGAGCGCATCGTGCGGATAGGGCAGATCGGGGAGCTTGAAGGTCATCGAAGGTCTCCTGGTCGACAATGGCGGGGGCGCTGAAAATAGAGCTTGCTGCGGTGGCAACCGCAGGGCTGGAAGCGAGTTCCAGGGAATTAATTAGGGCCTCGACCGGCGCGGGGCAACACGGCGGGCGAGGACAAATCGTGGTGCCGGAATGCGGCGGGAGGGCGCTTTCTTGCGTTTTCCGGTAGCGATGTGTGGGTTTTCGCCCGATCAGTGGCAAAAAGCCGACGAAGTATCGTTAATCACGTTTGCAAGGCGCTGACGCATTTTACGTCAACAGATTGCGGTTAACGGCGCGGGACGGCAAAATTACCGCCAGATCGCAGAGGCCGGTCGGCTATCGCAAGGATTGTTGCGCGTATGGCAGTGCTGTTGTTCGTGATCGGCGGCTTGAGCGTGGTTGCGGGCGCGGCGCTGACCGCATTCGGATTTTCCATCGAGCTCAGCTTCGGCAATTCGCTGATCGTCGCCGGGGTCACCGCGCTCGTCGGCGGCTTTATCATCATCGGGCTCGGCGCGGCGGTGGCGCAGTTGCGGCGCATCGCCGAACTGCTCGGCCGATCGGATTTGCCGCGACCGCTCGAGGATGGCCGTCCCCCCGCCGCGCGCGTCCAATTTCCACCGCGACCCAAGGGCGAAGCGAAAGCCGCCGCTGCGCCGCGCGAGTTGACAATCCCGCTGCGCCTCGATGAGGTGCCGACGCGGACGGCTTCGACATTCGCGCCGACGCCAGCGGATTTACACACTGGCGGCGAGGAAAGCGATGAAGTGCCGCTGTCACCACTGACGCCACCGCGCGCGCCAAGTGCACCGTCCGCAAAGCCAGCGGAAACCAAGCCCGCCACGCCGCCGCTGCCGGAACCGCCCTGGCGCACATCACCAGGACTGCCGCCGTCGCGGCCGCTGTTCGATACGCTGTGGCCGGCGGAACGTCCGGCGAAGGCAGGGCCGAACGCGAAACTTGAGACCAACGAGACGACAGCGAAAGCGCCGCCGCGCGAACCGGCCGCGGAGCCGGTGGGATCGCCGCCGGACGCCAGCGAGGCCGAGGCGATGCCGGCGCGTGAGACGCGCGCGGTCGCCATCCTCAAGTCCGGTGTGGTCGACGGCATGGGCTACACGCTCTATGTCGACGGCTCGATCGAAGCGGAATTGCCGCAAGGCACGCTGCGCTTCAACTCCATCGGCGAGCTGCGTCATCATCTGGAAAAGAATTCCTGAGGGCGGCGGGGCGCTGACACGGGCGGCGATACCAAGCTTTCTACAGAAAAACCAATAAGTCTTGGACGTATTGTCTCTTCTGCTCATCTTGCGGTCATTAAGACTCACTAGTAGAGTTTGGAAACTATTCGGTCTTCTTCCGTGTTGTGCAGCGGACGATCCGGATTGAAATGAAGCGCCAACCTGCCCTGTTCCGCGTGAGTTTTTAGCAAAGCGCAAGGGAGCCGAGGCCCGATGAGCGATACTCCGGGAAATGGCAGTTTCATCGAGCTGACGGCCAACATCGTCTCGGCCTATGTCAGCAACAATTCCGTGGCCGCCGCCGAAATCCCGGCGCTGATCAATCAGGTGCACAGCGCGCTGACGCGCGTCTCCGGCGGACCGACCGATGCCCCGAGCGAGCCGCTCCGGCCGGCAGTGCCGGTAAAGAAATCGATCACGCCGGAATACATCGTTTGCTTGGAAGACGGAAAGAAGTTCAAGTCGCTGAAGCGGCATCTGCGCACGCAGTACAACATGACGCCCGAACAGTATCGCGACAAATGGGGTCTACCCGCAGACTATCCAATGGTGGCGCCGAATTATGCCGCGGCGCGCTCCCAACTCGCCAAGCAGATGGGCCTCGGCCAGCAGCGTCGGCGCCGTTCCAAATAAAGGACGCTTAGCCTTTCGTGCGCGCTTTCTCCGCGCGAATTGTTCCGTCACGCTCGCTATTTCCACCGGGAAATGTCGCATATGCGGCAGGAACGACGGCGCCTCCTTAGCCATTGCCTCCGGAGAACCACGCAAGAGGAGGCAAAGATGCGACGTGGGATTCTTTTGGCCGGAACCGTGGCGGCGTTGTCGTTTGCCGCGCTTTCGGCGGCATCGGCGCAAGTCGTCGTGAGCGAGCCGGCTTATGCGGCACCAGTCTATTATGGTTACGCGGGGCCGGCCTATTCGGCTTACGGCTATGATCCCGGCTATGTCGTGGCGCCACGATACAGGTATAGGGTCCCCGCCTATGGCTACACTTCGGGCGTGATGGATCGCGGCGCCTGCCAGTGGAACAACGGCGAGCGCTACTGCTACTGACAGCAAGCTTTGTTGAATCAGGAGCCGCGGATCAGATCCGCGGCTCCTTCGTCTTACTGGAGCTGCGGCGCCAGCGCGGCGCGTGCGTCGGCGCGAATGCGCTCGACCATGGACCGCAACCCGTTTGAGCGCTGCGGCGTAAGATGCTCGCGCAGGCCCATCTTATCGAACAGCGCAAGCGCGTCGGCATCGAGAATTTGCTTGGCGGTCTTTCCGGAATACAGCGCGAACAAGATCGCGATGAGCCCGCGCACGATATGCGCGTCGCTGTCGCCGCGGAACGACAGCACAGGCCCGCCGGAGCCGTCCGGCTTGACCTCCGTGAGCAGCCACACCTGGCTGGCGCAACCGCGAACCTTGTTGGCTTCGTTATGCGCGGCTTCGGGCAGCGGCTCGAGCATGCGCCCGAGCTCGATCACATAGCGATAGCGGTCGTCCCACTCATCGAGCAGGGAGAAATTATCGGTGATCTCGTCAATCGTCGACATACTCTGACTGGCTGCCGTCTGAAGCTGCGCCTGTCAGATATATAAGTCTTTATGCCGGCGCGCCAACGATGCGGCGCGCGGCGGTTTTTACGCCGACGGGCGGCTATTCTGCGCTTCGCGCTGCGGCCGCGCCCGTGGCAGCGGTGGCGAGCCGCCGTGGAACGTCGGAGCCAGATCGGCCGGGGTCAGCGTGTTCTGCGACCCGGACGATGCGGTGAGCTTGCGTACATTGCCGCGCCCGCTGTCCTGCAGCTTCTCGCTGATGAACTCATAGATCACCTTGGCGCCGGCTTGTGCGCGCTGACCGATTACGTGAGCGGCCTGCCCGCCGACCGCACAGGCGTCAGGCTGCCGGTCGCAAAAGCCCCGCATGTCAGACACCGCGGCGCTTGCCGCGGAGACCGCCTGTGCGGCGTCGACCTGCGTCGTGTCCGTAGGCTGCTTGGTGCCGAGCGACAGCAGCACGCACACGAGGCCGAGCCAGAACGTCATTCGCAACAGAAAGAACATGACGCGTCCCTCATCCCCAAGCGGTTTTTCTCCGCCTTTGAACAAAAGCCTAGCAGATGGGAATAAAGCTGTCGTTGGTTGCAACGCCATGTTTTTGCGCAGTTTCAAAGCGAATCTGTCGCGAGTTTTCAGAAAATTTGAGCTGTCGGCATTTGTCTCAAATTTTAAGTAACCATGCCGGCCGCCGCAGCCCCTTTCCCGGCAACCGAACGTTCACCATGCGGGGAATTGACGTTGCCTGAAACGCCAGATTCCAGCGGCATTCCCGCGGGATGCGGCCGCAAGCGCCGCCCCTTAGCGTTCGCTTAAGCCGCCTCTGGATAGGATCGCACGGAGAATAAGGGGAGCGTGCCCGGCTGTGGGGCCGGCGCGAACAGGGACCTGTGAGTTTCCTCACACCGGTGCGGAGCTACGTCGACGCCTTGGTGCATCCTTCTGCACAGCAGGATGCGCTGACGGCTGCGCGGCATCGCGCCTTCATCGCGCCACGCCTCATCGGCAGCTTCGCCGCGCTGGCGGCATTCCCGATCTATCTGGTCTTCCGCGGCGTGCCGAGCGCGATTGAGCTCCTGGTGTTCGCCTGGCTGGTGGCGCCGATCCTCATTGCCTATTTCCTCTCGCGCACCGGCAACTACACGAGCGCCCATGTGCTCTCCTCGCTGGCGCTGACCGGGCTCGTCGCCTGCGTTGCCTGGCGCACCGGCGGCATCGCGTCTTTCGCGGCGATCTGGCTCGTCGTCGTGCCGCTCGAAGCCGCGCTCTCGGCCTCGCGCCGCGTGGTCGGCGTCGCCTCGACCATCGCGCTCGCAGCGGCCGGCCTCCTCCTCGTGCTCACCGCGACCGGCCTGCTGCCGGTGCCTCCCAGCGTGGAGAACGAGCACGGCGCGCTCGCCGCGCTCGGCATCATCTCCGCGGCGCTTTATGCCACCGGACTTGCGCTCGGCGCGGAATCGCTGGCACGCACCAGCGTCTGGTTGCTCTATGCCGAGGAAGATCGCTATCGTCTGCTGGCGCGCAACATGACCGACGTGATCACGCGCCACGGGCGGCACGGCGCCGTCCTATTTGTCTCGCCGGCGGCCGAACAGCTGTTCGGCGCGCACGTGCGCGAGCTCGGCGGCCACGGCTTGTTCGACCGCGTTCACGTTGCCGATCGTCCGGCCTATCTCACGGCGCTGGCCGATGCGGCCGCCTGCGGTGATGCTCGCTCCGCCGAATTCCGCATCCGCCGCGACGGCGTCGATGCCGCCGGCCGCCCGGTCGTCGAATTCGTCTGGATCGAGATGCGCTGCCGTCCGCTCGACGACGCCACCGCACAGTCGACCGCGCCGGCAGAGCGCGAGGTCGTGGCCGTGCTGCGCGACGTCAACGCGCGCAAGGCGCAAGAAGCCGCAGTCGAAGAGGCGCGCGCCGAAGCGGAGCGCGCCAATGCCGGCAAGTTGCGCTTCCTTGCCACGATGAGCCACGAGCTGCGCACGCCGCTCAACGCCATCATCGGCTTTTCCGACATGCTCGGTCGCGAAGGCGAGCTGATGCTCGATCCCGCGCGGCGGCTCGAATACGCCAAGCTGATCAACGATTCCGGCCGCCACCTGCTCTCGGTCGTCAACGGCATTCTCGACATGTCAAAGATGGAGACTGGGAATTTCGAGATCACGCCGGAGCCGTTCACTCCCGCCCAGGCGATTTCCGGCTGCTGCGACCTGCTCGCGCTCAAGGCGGCCGAATCCGGGATCGACCTCGTCGTGCGCGCCGCCGACCTGCCGGAGATCGTCGCCGACAAGCGCGCGCTCAACCAGATCCTCATCAATCTCTTGTCCAATGCGCTGAAGTTCAGCCATCGCGGTGGCGAGGTCGTCGTGACCGCGGCGCGCGAGGGCACGCAGCTCGTCATTTCCGTCGAAGACAATGGCGTCGGCATTGCCGATGACGACTTGCCGCGCATCGGTGAGGCCTTCTTCCAGGCGCGCTCGTCCTATGACCGCCGCCATGACGGCTCGGGATTGGGGCTGTCGATCGTCAAAGGCCTCGTGCGGCTACACGGCGGAAACATGAGCATCAGGAGTCGGCTGGGCGAGGGGACCTGCGTCACCGTGCGTCTGCCGATCGACTGCGAAGGCGTGCGAATGACGGCGAAGCCGGTCAGTCTTCCGCGCAAGGACAGCGTCGCGATGGACAGCGACGGCATCAATGACAGGGTGAAGAAAAGTGCCTAGTCAATCCGGACGCCGCCGTCGTGCGGCAGCCATGGACGATGAATATGAATTCGAGGACAGCCGCCTCGCTGCGGTGGTTGGCCTGATCTCGCGGCATCCGCGTGAGTTCGTCGGGCTCCTGGTCATGACGGCGGCATCGACCGCCATCCTGGTCAACGCTCTGTTTCTGCAGGCGGGACCGCACCCGGCGCCGCTTTGGGCCTTCAAGGCGCGGCCGGTCGCCGATGCGGCAGCAGTGCGAGCAGCACCGGCGCGGGCCACCGTGCAGCCGGCACCATCGCCGGCGCCAGCGCCAGCGCCGCAGGCGGCACCCGCACGCTCACGGCCGGAAATCATCGCCGATATCCAGCGCGAGCTCGCCAAGCGCAGTTTCTATGACGGTGCCGCGGACGGCGTCTGGGGCGCCAAGACCGATGCCGCGATCCGCGATTTCGCGCAGGCCGCCGGCGTCAAGGCGCCCGCCGACGTCAGTGAAGACCTGCTGCGACAGATCGCGAGATCCAACCTCCGGGCTCGCGTTGCTGACTCGGCGCCGCACAACGACCCGATCGCTGAATTGCTGGCACCATCGAAAAGTGTGCAGGCCGTGCAGCGCGCGCTCTCGGATTTCGGCTACGGGCAGATCAAGCCCACCGGCGTCCTTGGCCCCGAGACTCAGGCGGCGATCGAGAAGTTCGAGCGCGATCGCAAGCTTCCGGTCACCGGCCAGATCTCCGACCGACTGCTGCGCGAGCTTTCCGCCGTCACCGGCAGGCCGCTCGAGTAACGGCGTCTTTTTAAGCTTCACGCGAATTGGTCTTGTCAGGCCGGCGCGCGCGGGCGAATAAGATTTATGCGCCTGAAATCCGGCATCTGGGTTGCCGCCTATCTGCGCCGCTGCAACAGCGAGGGCGTCTTCGCGGCTGTGCGCCGTCGCGGCGCCGAGGAGGCTGGTGCGGTTTTCATCAAGGTCAGCAAGCTCGACGGCACGGCGGTGCTCTACAGCCCGGCCCCGCAGACCGCCTTCGACGAGACCCGCCCATCGGATCGCGCCTTTGCGCCAAGCCTCGGGATCAAGAAGCCCGCGAGCGACGCGGAGGTCGAGGCGGCTTTGTCACGCGAAATCCGCTTCGATCCCGATGTGTGGATCGTCGAGATCGAAGATCGCGAGGGACGGCATTTCCTCGATCACGTCGTCGCGTGATCGCTGCTACGGCTAGCGCACGCCGATTTGGAACGGCGCCGGCAGCTCCTCGAAGCTCTCGTCGAAATGATAGTGCACCGGCGTTGCCGCGCGGCGGGCGCGTTGCGGAGCCTCCGGCGCATGCACGGGCTCGTGCGTGGCGCGTCGTGGCGCCGCGCCGTCGCGCCAGATGCTGAGCATGTGGTTCGCCGCGGCGACGCTGAACTCGCCATAGAGGCGGGTGAGATCGTAGACCCGCTGCACCGAATGACCGACGCGCGGATTGGCGAACAACAGAATGCGCTGCAGCACTTCCGGCGCGGTGCCGAGCACCTTCGCCGTCACCAGAAGCGGCTCGCCCGAGGCGTCCTCGACAATGCGGTGTGCGAGGCTGTAGCCGAGGCCCAGCGCACGGTCGATCTCGCGAGCCAGTGCACGGCTGTCGTGCTTAAGCGCTGCCGCCTCGATCTTGCGCACGGCCTCCATATTCGCCGCGGGGACGTCGGCCTCGTCGGCAACGGCATCGAGTGAGATCAGGATCAGCCGACGCTCCTGCGCGCTGGCCGTGAAGAACAGCTCGCTGAGGTCCGGCTCCGCGACGGGCTGCGGCGCGGCAATCACGGCCGACGCCGAGCTCCAGGCCAGCGCCGGGTCCGGGAAGACTTCGGGGACGTTGAGCAGCCGCATCACCGCAGGCGGGGCGCCTCGGTAGTTGGCAAGCCTGCCGGCGACGGCGGCGAGTGTCGGCCGGTCCACGGAACGGATCAGCCGTCCGGCAAGCTCGACATATTGGGCTTCTTCTTCGGCTGAATGTGCGGGTTTCTGCACATAAAGGTCGGTGAGCACGCGCAAAAGTGTTGGCCGGATATCGACACCGTCGCGGCAGGCGAGGTCGACCAGCCCTTCGACGGGAGCAAATGCGGGAAGTTTCATTTCCATGGAACGCATAACCGAAATCAACGTGAAAAACAGAATAGCGCTCGGACGTTAGCAGACCGTTAACCTTGCACCGCGCTTAATTGACCCCAGGCGCTGAAGGGCGGGTCGGGTGTCAGGTCCTTCGGCCAAACGGAATGCCCGGGGGGACAGAATGGGCACTGTGATCGATTTTCCCGACAGCGCCGGATACGCGCGTCGCGGCCGCTACATTGACGGCACCAGTGAGCCGGCGACGGTGATCATTCTTCCGGTCATCCGCATCGAACGGCAGCCGGATGGGCCAGGTACCCTGGAACCGGACACTGGCAGCTCCGCCGGTCGCCGCCGCCGCCGCCGCGCCGCTCGCTGAACGGGCGGGACGCACGGCCGCTGATGGACTTGCCATCAAATCTGCCTTTGCGCCGAACGCGCATTCTCTCCGGAATCGCTGTCGCCGGTCTGCTGCTGCTGACCGGATGTGCCAATGGCGACTTCGGCGAAGTCCGCCCGATGTTCGCCAGCGAGGGTATGCACGATTGGCTGGGGCCCGCGGCCTCGGGTCTGCCCGCCTCCAGCTTCGAATTGACCGATGACGAGCGCCAGCTGCGCGATCTCGCTTACCCTCTGATCCAGCCGCCCTTCGATCGCCAACGGTTCTACAGTGTGCTCGGCGAGTATGGGCTCCTCGGTCCCGATCATCCCGACGGCTTCGACGTCACCAACTACGTCAACCGGCTGTTTCAGGACGAGCCTTATCGTTCGCCCACTGCCCGCTATGCGCGCGTGCTCGAAGACATCCGCAACGACAATGAGCGCATGCCGCAATTCTTTGCGACCGCCTGGCGTGTCCTTGACATGGACGCGAAGCGTCGCAAGAGCATGACCCTCGTCTCGGTGAGCGAGAAAGAACGCAAGAACGCCGAGCGGCGCATGCGCGAAAACGCGCTGCTGGTGAACTGGGTCCAACAATCGCTGCGTGAGCGCGCCGACGCTTACCGCTTCGCGCTCGAGCGGCTCGTGGTGATGGATCCCTCGCCAAGCGCGGTCGATATCGAGCGCGCGATCGTGCATCTCAAGGCGCGGATCGCCCAGCGTCCCGGCTTCGTGCCGCAGCAGCCCTCGCGCGGGGTCTACGTCCGCAATTCGCTATAAATCGGACTTAAGCCGCCTACGAGCGCTTGCACTGCGCAGAGGCAAGCGCGGCGCGAGCTGCCGGCATCAAGCCCGGCTCCGCGGCGAGCGCGCGCACAGCGATGATCCCAGTGAGCGTCGGGGATTCGACGATCAGCCGGTCGGCGGCGGTAACGTCTTCGTCTTCCGGCAACTGATTGCGCTGCTCGGTCGTCATCAGGTCGAGCTCGATGACGCGGCGGCCGGCGGCGCGGTCGTTGATCGCATAGTAGGCGACGTCGTAGCGCGTGTAGAACGTCACCGATGTGTAGCTCTGGCTTACTGGCACCGTGAGCTTCAAGGCGCCTTGTGAGAGGTCATAGCGGCAAACGGCCGTGGCAAAGGCCGGATCCATGAAGGTCGTTGCCTCGTTCTCCGGCGTCGGCGCGGCGAGCGGCACCACGGTGTTGACCGGGGCCGATGGCGCCAGCCGCGAATAGGCGTCTTGCGTCGCCGTGCGCGGCACGAGCATCACGCTCCCAAGATGCACGATGCCGCCGAGCAGGGCGCCGCCGACGAGCAGGAGCAGCCAGCGGATCATGGGCACGACCTCGTGGTAACGCTGGGCATCGGTACCTCGCGCCCGGTGCGCGCCGAGACGCCGACCGCGGTATCGTAGAAGCGCAGCATCAGCAGGTAGTGCTCGATGCCGCCGGTCGGCAGCCAGTTGCCGGAACTGGCGCGCGGTGAAATCGTCATATCGAAGCTGCCGTCGGCGTGACGCACGATTTCCTCGCTGGTGAAGCCGTAGCGGTTGAGCGAATTGGCGACCAGCGACCCGTCCACAGTGTAGAGCGTCATGGTCCAGAACCGCGCCGCCGGCGTCACTCCGGAGACAACTACCTCGCAGCGGCCATCAAGCGGCTTGCCGGCGTCGTCGGTCTGCGCGGTAAAGGCGACGCCGTCGCCGATGCCGGTCGGAAGCCGACCAGCGCGCGCGATCTCGGCGCGCGCATAAGGATCGGCATCGGCAGTGCCGCTCTTCGGCCGGGCGGTCCAGGCACCAATGCTCATAGTGCCGAACGCAGCGCCGCGCGTCAGCGTCAGATAGGTGGCGCCGAGCCCAACCGCTGCGGCAACGAGAAAGGCGAACAGTGATCCGAAAAGCAATCGCACGGATTTAGTCCGATCGGCTCAACGGGTCGCGCAGGGGTCGACGGATGGATGAATAGCCGGCGCGCTCATCGCTTGGCGCCGGCCGGTTGGGCGGTCCCGTCCGCCGTCGCAGAGGCGACCGTTTCCGGACGCGTCAGCGCTGCGCCGGGCTTCGGCGGCTCGCCGGAGACCTTCGGGCCCGCGGGCGGCAGCTTGCGGCTGGCGTCCTCCATCAGGCGCTCGACCTCGACCAGGATGTCGGCGCCGCGCCGGGTCAGGGTTGTCGGTCGCGGCGGTGGCGGCTCGCTGTTCTTGTTTTTGTTCTGAGCCACGAATGTCGGTTGCGGTCGTGCCGGCACCGGGACGCCGGGCAGTTGCTTCACCTCGATGCCTTCGTGCGCATATTCCATGATCTCGTGCCAGGTCATGGCCGGCAACGAGCCGCCGGTCATGCGATTGGTCGGGCTGTAGTCGTCATTGCCGAACCAGATGCCGCAGACCATGTTGCCGGTGTAGCCCATGAACCAGGCGTCACGATAATTGTTGGTGGTGCCGGTCTTGCCCGATGCCGCGATCCCATCGAGCCGCGCGCGCTTGGCGGTGCCTTCCTCGACCACCTTGTTCATCATGAAGATCATGTCCTGCGCCACTTGCGGCGGCAGCACGCGACGCGGCTTCGGGCCGTCGCGGTCGAAACGCCACACGGTCTCGCCGGCGCCGGTGCGCACTTCGAGGATGGCGTGCGGGGTCACCGCCATGCCGAGATTGGGGAAGGTGGCATAAGCGCCGACATGGTCGAGCACGGTCACTTCGTCGGCACCGATCGGCAGCGAGGGCGTGTCCGGAAGCGGGGTGCGCAGACCCATCTTGCGGGCGTTGGCGACGATCTTGGCGCGCCCGAGCTTGGCATTGCCGTCGCCAATGGCGATCGAGAGCTTCACCGCGATGGTGTTTACCGAATTGGTGAGCGCCTGGGTCAGCGACATCGCACCGCGATAGCCGCCGGAATAGTTGTGCGGGCACCAATTCCCGATGCACACCGGTCCATCGACCACCGTCGTCGACGGCTTGAAGCCATGCTCCAGTGCGGTGGCATAGACGTAAGGCTTGAACGAGGAGCCGGGCTGGCGCAGCGCGTCGGTGGCGCGGTTGAACTGGCTGGCGCCGTAATCGCGGCCGCCGACCATGGCGCGCACCGTGCCGTCATTGTCCATGACCACCGTCGCTGCCTGCTTGGCGTGATACTCCTGGCCGTATTGGCGCAGCGAGTTCTCGATGGCGATTTCCGCCTGCCGCTGCAAATTGACGTCGAGCCCCGTGCGCACGACGAACACGCGCTCAGTCATCGACTTGGGGAAGGCGTCGACGAGCTTTTTCACTTCTTCGAAGGCCCAGTCGAGATAATAGTTCGGCGCATGCTCGTCGCGGCGGTCGACCGGTGTCGCCGGATTACGCCGCGCGCCGAACACCTGGCCTTCGGTCATGAATCCCGTGTCGACCAGATTGTCGAGCACGACATTGGCGCGGGCGCGAGCCGCCGGCAGATTGACGAGCGGCGAGAACTTGGTGGGCGCCTTGAACAGGCCGGCGAGCATCGCCGCCTCGGCGAGATTCACATCACGCGCCGACTTGTTGAAATAGTACTGCGCCGCCGCGTCCGCGCCGAAGGTGCCGCCGCCCATATAGGCGCGATCGAGATAGAGCTTGAGGATCTCGTTTTTGGTCAACCGGCTTTCCAGCCACAGCGCCAGGAACGCTTCCTTGATCTTGCGCTCGATCGTGCGCTCATTGGTGAGGAACAGGTTCTTGGCGAGCTGCTGGGTGATCGAGGAGCCGCCCTGCACGACGCCGCCGGCGCGCGCATTGGTGACGAACGCGCGCAGCGTGCCGGAAATGTCGATGCCGAAGTGCTCGTAGAAGCGGCGGTCTTCGGTGGCGAGCGTCGCCTTGATCAGGTGGTCCGGGAACTCGTCGAGCGGGATGCTGTCATTGTGCCGGATACCGCGCGAGCCGACCTCGTTGCCGTAGCGATCGAGGAAGGTCACCGCGAGCTCTGACTTTTTCAGCCAGTCGTCGTCGGCGGTCTCGCGAAAGGCGGGAATGGCGAGCGCCAGCATGAGCAGCAGGCCGCCGGTGCCAAGCGTCGCCGCTTCCGAGAACAGCTCGTTGACCCAGCGCTTCCAGCCCGAGGCGTGGAAGTGGTCCATGAAGGTGGTGAAGCGTTCCCAGAGCTCGCGCAGCCCGGTGAACGAGGAAAAGATCGAGGAGTCGACCCGGGAATCGAGGTCGAGGAAAAATCGCTTGAAATCGATTTTCCAGTCGTCGGGGAGCAGTTTGCGCATCAACAACTCCAGGACCCGCAGCCGGCAGGGAACCGGGCGCGGCAGCCTGATTCAGTTCAACTTTCTACCCGATCCAGGGTTGCGGGACCATGGCAGCGGCTTCACAAGGTGAATAGTGAGGAGTGAGCGTAAATTGCGGGCAAATTGGGGGCGGATGGGCGGTTTTTTGCCACCGCTGGCAGGACTGGGCTGGCTCCCGATCTTCAGAGGAAATCCGTCCGCTTTGCTGCTAAGGAGCGCAAATGCCTGAAAATGACGATGTCCCGTTCTGGAAACGCAAGGCGCTCTCGGAGATGACCCGCGCCGAATGGGAGAGCCTGTGCGACGGCTGCGGCCGCTGCTGCCTCAACAAGCTCGAGGAAGAGGGGACCGGGCGCACGTTCTTCACCGACGTGGCCTGCCGGCTGTTCGACGCGAAGACTTGCCGCTGCAGCGACTACAGCCATCGGCAGAGCCGGGTGAAGGATTGCGTGCGGCTCACCCCGCGCAATGTCGGCCGTATCGTCTGGCTGCCGCCGACATGCGCCTACAAGCTCCTCGCCGAGGGCCGCGATCTCTATTGGTGGCATCCGTTGGTGTCCGGCGACCCGGAGACGGTGCACATCGCCGGCGTCTCAGTGCGCGGCCGCGGGCTGAAGAATGAAAAGAACGTGGCCGACGAGGATCTCGAAGACCACATCGTCAGCTGGCCGGGCAAGGTGCCGAAAGCCTCGCGCAAGCCCCGCCGCTGACTGGCAAGCGCACGTAAGCGGCCCAACCAGAAATCCGGACATTGACCCAGGTCAACGTCGACGGCGTCTCGCCGGCAACAATGCTCCTGTTTGCAGAGGGGAGCGACATCATGCAGGGCGAATTCTACGCGGTTGTTGGTATCATTGCTTTTGCATTCGCAATGTTCGCCGGTGCGCTGGCGTGGGGCGACTATCAAACGCGGCGCTAGCGCGCACGTTTGCGTGCGCGCACACTCGATGCCTCATCACGCGCCAAGTTCTCGATGATGGCGAGGAGTGTTGCGCGCGTCGTGGCGATATCGGCCGCGCGCACACCGCGCGCGGCGACCGCGTTGACCTCCTCGGCAAGCGGCACCAGCTTGTCCTTGAGCGCGCGGCCCTTGGGTGTGAGGAAGACAAACATTTTCTTCCTGTTGCCGGGTTTCTGCTGCCGGCGCACGTAACCGAGCTTTTCCATCCCCTTGAGGGCGGAGAAGGTCGTCGGCTCCATGACGCCAGCTTGCTCACTCAATTCGCGCTGCGTGAAGCCGTCCTTCTCCCAAAGGATGCGCAGAAACGTCCAATGGCCGAGTGATACCGAATGTTCGGCAAGGCGCGCCTGCAGCGCGCGCAGCAAGGCGCGGATGGCGTCCTTGACGAGATGCGCCAGGCGGTCGTTGGGGACTGCTTCACGCCAATGCCGCAGGATGACATCGGTGTCGCCCTGTGGCGGTTTTGCCGTCGGTTGCCGTGCGTGCCTGAGGGAGCTCATGGGTGTCCGCCGCGTACCGTGGCGACCGGCGCGGCCGCGACCTGATGCTGCAGGTCGACGTCCTTGGCCTCGCGCGCCGAGCGCAACATGGCAAGGCATACTTCCACCGTCGCTCGCGCCCATGCACCCGAATGCAGCGGCGCGCGATCATGCACCACCGCGTCGTAGAGCTCGTCGATCACTTCGGCGCGCGGCACACGCAGCGGTACGGGATCGAGCTTCGCCTCGGTATCGCCATAGACCATCACGCCGTCAGGCTGCGGGCGCAGATCGGCTTGGTCGCAGGAAATCAGAACCAGGCCGAAATGCTGATGCTGGCGCTCCGGCGTGGGCGCGGCCGGTTGATATGCGGAGCCTCCATAATTGCGTGCGGCTTTGATGACCGCTTCGGATTCGGCGCTCGAGACGTACTGCAGTGCCTTGCGCGCGGCGCCATAGCGGGTGCGATCCTTCGGCGCGCCCATTTCTCCGATCCAGCTGGTGAATTCGTCGGAATCGAAGCGGCCGTAACCATTGTAGGCGAGGGACGCATATGTCCCGTCACCGAATGTCAGCAATGCCGAATAGGCGCCCTCGCTCGGCCGCGCCGGATCCCAGTTGCCGGTGACGGCACGCACGCTCCTCACTTCGCCGCCACCGAGCAGCCGCGCGATGTCGACCTGATGCGCGGCCTGGCTGAACAGCACGCCGCCGCCGCGCGCGGTGATGAGCTCTTCCGGACGGCGTGGCCGCAGCATGAAATCGGTGTAGTTGAGCATCTGGATCATGCGCGCACGGCCGTAGGTGTGCTCCTCGATGAGCGCGCGCGCGCGCAGGATCGGCGCGTCGAAGCTGTGGCTGTGCCCGACGACGAGGTGGACCTTCGCGCTCGCCGCAGCATCGATCATTGCCGTGCAGTCAGCGATCGTGATCGCCAGCGGCTTTTCCACGAGCACGTGCTTGCCGTGACCCGCGGCAATGCGCACGTGCTCGGCATGCAATTCGTGCGGCGTGGCGATGTAGACGACCTCGACCTTCGGATCACTGCACAGCGCTTCCACGGATTCATAGCCGATCGCGTTGAAGTCGGCGGCGAAACGTTTGCGCGCTTCGACGCGCGGATCGGTGGCGGCGACGAGCTGCACCCGATCGTCTTCGAGGAACGTAGGCAGCATCACCGTGAAGGCGCGACCGAGCCCGATGGCGCCGATGCGCAGCCTGCGGGGGCGGGAGGTGGTCGGCATCTAGCGATCGATCGTGAGTTTCGGGGAGCGGGCGCGCGACACGCAGATCATGATGTTGTTGCCGCGCTCGTGCTCGGCGAGCACCAGGTCGCGATGATCGGCTTCGCCGTCCAGAAGCTTCGTGCGGCAGGTGCCACAGGTGCCGGTCTCGCACGAGCTCGGTACGTCGAGACCGTGCGCGCGCAAGGCTTCGAGGATGGTGGTGCCGACCGGCACCTCGATCTCCTCGCCGGACTTTGCCAGGCGGACGATGATGGCGGTGTCGTCGGGCTTGGTGCGCTCGGGCTCGCTGAAGGCCTCGAAATGCACGGCGGTGCTCGGCCAGTGACCGCTCGTGTCGCGCACCGCCTGCATCAGCCCGCGCGGACCGCAGCACAGCACGTGGGCGCGGTTCTTGCGCTCCTCGAGGATCGGCCAGAAGTCGAATGCGCGGGTCGGGTCGCCGCCATCGTGATGGATGACGACTTTGCCGTTGAGCTCCGGCACCGACAGTTCGTTGAGGAACGCGGTCATCTCCGGCGAGCGCGAGCAGTAATAAAGCTTGAAGCGTTTGTCCGGGAGCGCCTGCAGCCGGCGGATCATGGCGAGGATCGGCGTGATCCCAATACCGCCGGCGATGAAGATGAAGTCGGTGGCGCGCTCGGGGAGGGGGAAGTCGTTGATTGGGGCCGAGACTGTGAGCAGGTCGCCGACCTGCGTCGCATCGACGAGCGCAATCGAGCCGCCCCGACCCTCTGCCTCGCGCTGCACCGCCAGGACATAGCGCTCGCGCTCCGCGGGGTCGTTGCACAGCGAGTATTTGCGCTCGAGCCCATTCGGTGTGCGCAGCGCGACATGCGCTCCGGCCGTGAAGGCGGGCAGCGGATCGCCGGCAGGATCGCGCAGCTCAAACACGTGGATGCCGCGCGCAACTTCTTCCTTGCGGGCGACCTTGAGCTGCAGCGGTGGTGTATTGGGGGCGACGCTCATGCCTGTCCCTTTAGAGGCCGTTCCATGCCGCGGCAAGCGCGGGCGCTCGACAGCCACGGCAAATCACGATAAGCTGATTATCTTAGAGACCTAAGATAATTGGAAGCCCGCGCAAGACGGGCGATGCGGAGGACGCCGATGCTTACGCGCGAGGAGAACGAGCTTCTGTGCCACGTCGAAGGCCATACGCCGATGGGCGCACTGATGCGCCGGCATTGGATTCCCGCCTGCCTGGCGGATGAAGTTGCCGAGCCGGATGGGACGCCGGTCAAAGTGCGGCTTCTCGGCGAGGATCTCGTCGTGTTTCGCGACAGCGACGGGCGGCTCGGCGTGCTCGACGAGTATTGCCCGCATCGGCGCGCTTCGCTGGCGCTCGGTCGCAACGAGGAATGCGGGCTGCGCTGCCTCTATCACGGCTGGAAGATGGACGTCGAAGGCAACGTGCTGGAGATGGCCTCCGAGCCGCCGGAGAGCGGTCTCGCCGAGAAGGTGAAGATGAAGGCCTATCCGGCGCGCGAAGCCGGCGGCTTCATCTGGACCTATATGGGGCCGGCCGACACCATGCCTGAGTTCGAGCGCCCGGCGTTTGCGCCGACCGAGACCACGCAGGTCTCGATCGTCAAGGTGCATGTCGAGTGCAACTGGGCCCAGGTGCTGGAGGGGCAGATCGATTCCGCCCATTCATCCAGCCTGCATTCCTCCGATATGCGGCCGGCCAAGGTGGACAGCGCCAAGGCGGTGGAGACGCATTGGCTGCGGCCATCGACCGACAAGGCGCCGCGCCTGCAGGTCGAGCGCACCAGTTTCGGCTTTCACTATGCGGCGATCCGCCGCCCAATCGTGAATTCGGCGACGCACGAGTATGTGCGCAAGACCGTCTACATCGCGCCGTTCGTCTGTCTCATCCCGCCGAACAATGCCTACAATGTCACCAGCGTCATCGTGCCGATGGATGACACGCATACGACGTTCTATTTCCTTGCCTGGCGTGAGGAGGGCAACATCGACCAGGAAGCCTGGCGCAAGTTCAACGTGGCGCAGCCCGGCATCGATCTCGAAAAAGATTTCCGCAACAGGCGTACGCGCGCCAACAACTACCTGCAGGACCGCAACGCCATGAAGCTCGGCGACTTCACCGGCATCCGCGGCATTCCCAACCAGGACATCGCCATGTGGGAGTCGATGGGCGCGATCGCCGATCGCAGCAAAGAGCGGCTCGGGGCCAGCGATCTTGCGGTGGTCGAATTCCGCCGCCTGATGGTCGACGCCGCGCGCGCGATGCAGGACGGCGGGCCCGCGCTCGGGCGCACCGAGCCACACATTCCGCACGCCAACATCGCCTCGTTCGAGAAGGTGCTCCTCAAGGGCACTAGTTGGCAGACGTACAGGGTCGGCGCAGTAGAACAAGAGCGCGTGGCCTGACAGAATGCATTTGCGACACCGCATCAGCCATAAGATGCGGGTCTTGAGAGGGAGGACGTGATGAGGATTCAACTCGGCTGCGCCATTGCGGCAAAGATTCGATTGGGCTGCGCCGTTACGGCGCTTGGGCTGCTGACGACGCAGGCGCTCGCGGAAGACACGCTCAAGCTCGCCGTCGGCCAGCGCGGCAACTGGGACACCTCGGTGTCGGAGATCGGCCAGCGTGCCGGCATTTTCAAGAAGCACGGGCTCACGCTCGACATCGTCTATACGCAGGGCGCTGGCGAGACGCAGCAGGCGGTGATCTCGGGCAGCGTCGATCTCGGCATCGCCGCCGGCGTCATGGGCGTGCTCGGTGCCTATTCCAAGGGCGCGCCAGTGCGCGTGATCGGTGCCGAAACGACGGGCGCCAATGATCTCTATTGGTATGTGAAGGCCGATTCACCGATCAAGTCACTGAAGGACACCGACGGCAAGACGCTCGCCTATTCAACCAACGGCTCCTCGACACACGGCATCGTCACCGCCTTCATGAAAGAGTACGCGCTGAAGGCGAAGCCGACGCCGACCGGCGGGCCGCCCTCGACACTGACGCAGGTGATGTCGAACCAGGTCGATGTCGGCTGGTCGGCGCCGCCATTCGGGCTCGATCAGCTCGATCAGAAACAGATCCGTATCATCGCCACCGGCAATGACGCCTCGGCATTCAAGGGACAGACGGTGCGTCTCGACATCGCCAATGCCGAGGTGCTCAAGAGCCGCAAGGACGTCGTCGATCGCTACATGCAGGCCTATCGCGAAACGGTGGACTACATGTATTCGAATCCGGAAGCGCTGAAAGTCTATGCGCAGTGGCTCAACATCACCGAGGCCAAGGCCAAGCGCACGCGCGACGATTTCTTCCCGAAACAGGCGATCGATCCGGACAAGATCGTCGGCCTCGACACCATCGTGCGCGACGCGGTGGAGCTCAAGTTCACGGCGAACCAGCTGACCAAAGAGCAGCTCGCCGAGCTCATCCAGATTCCACCGCGGAAGTAAGCGAACGGGGGCATGGCTGCCCCGCGCCGGCCGGCCTTGTTTCCGCGGAACGCGGACGGCACCTAGTGCGCTAAAATCGCAGTCAACCGAATCGATCGTGCCTGGCGTGATGCCGGGCACGACGACTTTTGATGATCATCTGATGACCGCCGCAAAGCCGACCAAGCCGGAAGCAAAGCCGCTCAGCCACACAGAGATTCGCGGCATCGTTGTCGGCATCATGCTGGCGATGTTCCTTGGTGCGCTCGACCAGACCATCGTCGCGACGGCGCTGCCGACCATCGGCCGCACCTTCGGCGACATCGAAAATCTTTCCTGGGTGGTCACCGCCTATTTGTTGACCTCGACGGCGGTGACGCCGCTCTACGGCAAGCTCTCCGACATCCATGGCCGCCGTGTGGTGATGCTGGTCGGCATTGCCCTTTTCATTGCCGGCTCGATCGCAGCCGCGATGGCGCCGAGCATGATCGTCCTCGTCCTGGCGCGGGCGTTCCAGGGCCTCGGCGGCGGCGGATTGATGGCGCTATCGCAGACGATCATCGCCGACATCGTGTCGCCGCGTGAACGCGGGCGCTACCAAGGCTACATCGGCGCTGTGTTCGCCACATCCTCGGTCGGCGGTCCGGTGCTCGGTGGTTTCCTCACCGAGCATCTGCACTGGTCGCTGATTTTCTGGATCAATCTGCCGATCGGGCTCGGCGCGCTGATCTGGACCGGCATTGTGCTCAAGCGTGTGCCGTATCACGCACGCAAGCACCGGCTCGATCTCATCGGTGCGGTGCTGATGATGATCGGGGCGGTAGCGCTCCTGCTCGCGCTGACCTGGGGCGGCCGGCGCTTCGAATGGATCTCGGCGTCGATCGGCCTCCTGCTGCTGACATCGGCCATCGCCTGGGGTCTGTTCGCGTGGCGTCTCGTCTCCACCGCGGAGCCCTTCCTGCCGCTGTCGGTGCTCGCCAACTCGGTCGTGCGCTGCGCCGCGCTCGCCGGTGCCTGCAACATGGGCGCGCTAGTCGGCATGACCATCTTCGTGCCGCTCTATTTCGAGACTGTGCTCCACCTCTCTGCCGGTCAATCGGGCCTGGCCTTGATACCGTTGATGGGAATGACCGTGGTGGCCTCGACTGTGACTGGCCGTGCCATGGGGCGGGTTCGGCACTACAAGCGCATTCCGCTGATTGGCCTCGTTGTCGCGCTGATGGGCCTCGGCGTGCTGGCGATCTGGCCGAGCGCAATGCCGATGAGCCTGGTGTTGACGGTGCTGACGGTGATCGGTTTCGGCCTGGGCACGCTGTTTCCCGTCTCTACCGTGTGCCTGCAGAATGCGGTGTCGCGCGCGCAGATGGGCATCGCCACCGGTGCGGCGAATTTCTTCCGCGCCCTATTTTCCGCGCTGGTGGTGGCGATCCTCGGAGCGATCGTGCTGGGCGGCCTCGGCGGCAGCACCGGAATGTCGGTTGAGATTCTGGCGCGCGCGGCCTCGGCGCCGGAGCTTGCTTATGCCTTCCGCTTCGTATTTCTGGCCGCGGCTCTGGTGCTGGCCTTCGGGCTTTGCTTCCTCATCGCGCTTGAGGAGAAGCCGCTGCGCGGTCCGGCCGCGCACCCGGGCCCGCTGCCGGAAGCAGCCGCGACCCCGGTGCGCGCAGCGGCGGAGTAGGGCGGTGCAGCGGTATTCTTCTGCTGCATACTAAGTGGCTGCCGCATATCTGCGATTCGCACGGCACCGCGGCGGCACCAAGGCGTTGAAAGAGTTTAGCGGTCTTGAATGCCGCGACCTCGTCGGTGTCCCAGCATGATTGCCAAAGCACGAGCAGGCCTCGCGAAGCTCGATTCGCCTTCCACCGACAACGCGGCGGAAGCGCCATTTTATATTCCAGCGACGCATTCGCCGACACGGCCGCGGCGTGCGCTGAAATACGGCGATACCTTCCTCGTCGTTGACAGCCATGGCGACATCGGTGCCGCCGGCGGTGGCCCCGACGGATTGTTTCATCGCGACACGCGCTATCTGTCGCGGCTCGAGCTGCTGCTCGAGGGTCACCGACCGCTGCTGCTCGGCTCCAACCTGCGCGACGACAATGCCGTGCTCGCCGTCGATCTCACCAACCCCGACCTCTACCTTAACGACCACATCGTCATGGCCAAGGACACGGTGCATATCGTGCGCACCGTGTTTCTTTGGCGTGGCATCGCCTACCAGCGCCTGGGTCTGCGCAATTATGGTGATCGCCGCGCCGTGCTGCGCCTGACTATCCGCTTCGACAATGATTTCGCAGACCTCTTTGAGGTGCGCGGGACCGCGCGCAAGCGCCGCGGGGTCCTGGCGTCGCCGTCGATCACGGACGATCGCGTGGCGCTCACTTATCGTGGTCTCGATGGCAAGACGCGGCATACGACGCTCACATTCGATCCGCCGCCGACGAAGCTCGAGCCCGGCGTCGCCTCTTATATGGTCGAGATGCAGCCCGGCGAGAGCCATCCGATTTTCCTCACGGTGAATTGCGACCAGCCGGCGGAGCAGGCGCCGCCACCGTTTCTGCGTGGCCTGCGTGCGGCGCGTCGTGAGCTCAAGCGCGCGACGTCGAATGCGACCACGATCGAGACCTCGAACCAGATTTTCAACGAGGTGCTGTGCCGCTCGATGGCCGACCTCTCCATGTTGATGACCGACACGCCGCAAGGACGTTATCCCTATGCCGGCGTGCCCTGGTATTCGACGACGTTCGGGCGCGACGGCCTGGTCACTGCGCTGCAGATGCTGTGGGCCGATCCGAGCGTCGCCCGCGGCGTGTTGCGCCGGCTCGCGGCCTATCAGGCCAAGGCCGTGGACGCCGCGTCGGATGCACAGCCGGGGAAAATCTTGCACGAGATGCGCTATGGCGAGATGGCGGCGCTCAACGAGATCCCGTTTGGCCTCTATTACGGCAGCGTCGATTCGACACCGCTGTTCGTGCTGCTGGCCGGTCTCTATGCCGAGCGGACCGGCGACGATGCGACGCTGATCGAGTTGTGGCCGGCGATCGAAGCCGGACTGCGCTGGATCGACGGGCCGGCCGATCCGGATGGCGACGGTTTCGTCGAGTACCAGCGCGCGACCGAGGAGGGGCTCGCCAACCAGGGCTGGAAGGATTCGCAGGACGCGATCTTTCACGCCGACGGCGGCCTCGCGTTCGGCGCCATCGCGCTCGCCGAGGTGCAGGCCTATGTGTTCGCCGCGAAGTGCGTGATCGCGCGTTGCGCGCGCCGGCTCGGGCATGTCGAGCAGGCGAAGCACCTCGAGGCGCAGGCAGAGCGCCTGCGCGAGCGGTTCGAGGCCGCATTCTGGTGCGACGAGATCGAGACCTATGCCGTTGCACTCGACGGCAAGAAGGCGCCGTGCCGCGTGCGCACCACCAATGCGGGACAGGTGCTGTTCGGCGGCATCGCGCGCGCCGACCGTGCGGCGAAAGTGGCGGAGGGTCTTTTGGCGCCGCGGTTCTTCTCCGGCTGGGGCATCCGCACGGTGGCGAGCGGCGAGGCACGCTACAATCCGATGTCGTATCACAACGGCTCGATCTGGCCGCACGACAACGCGCTGATCACGCTCGGCTTCGCGCGCTACGGGCTCAAGCGCGCGGTGTCACGAGTGTTCGAAGGCCTGTTCACCGCCGCGAGCTACATGGAATTCCGCCGGCTGCCGGAATTGTTCTGCGGCTTCCAGCGCGCCCGCAATCGTGGTCCGACGCTCTATCCCGTTGCGTGCGCGCCGCAAGCCTGGGCAAGCGCGACGCCATTCACGCTGCTCGATGCCGCACTCGGGCTCCAATTCGATCCGTGGATGCGCGAGATCAGGCTGTGCAATCCGCAGCTGCCGGCATTTCTCGATGAGGTGTTCCTGCGCAACCTGCGACTCGGCGACGCGAGCGTCGACCTGCGCGTACACCGGCATCGCGATGATGTCTCGGTCGAAGTCGTCGGCAGCCGCGGCGCAATCGGCGTTGCTGTGCGCTATTCCCGATAACTGCATTGTGAGGCGGTTCTCACTGCTGCGACGCAACGAAGCTCGGTTGCCGGCCGTTTTCCGCCAAAGGAGTGCGGAACATGACCAGGATTGGACCCATCGCAGCAGTGTTGTTCGTGTCGGCTCTGGGCTTAGCGGCGGCGCGCGCCGATGAGCAACCTGCCGACACAACCGGTGTTCAGGTTGGCAAAGGTGTTGTGTGCGATACCGAGCAGCAAGCCCAACGCTTTGCCTCATTGATCGCCGAGCATGAGCCCGGGGACGCGCTGAGCACAGTCAACAAGGAAGCCGACAACCCGCTCGCCTGCGGCTTGGCGACGGTTGCGTTCAAGCCCGGCAAGCATGTCGGCGACGTGCACAACGACAAAGGCCTGTTCAAGATCATGGAGATCAAGATCTTTGCTGCGGCGACTCCCGACGGCTGGCGCACGGTCGACGGCGCAACGCAGTTTGCGGCCATCCCGGTTGAGGGTCTCGATATCTAGTGATAGGGGAGCCCGGACCCGCGCCGTCTCGCGGCCGGCGACGGCTTGCGCTATGCTGCGAGCATGAGTCTTGCCCGCCGCCTGACGGCCCTGATCGTGCTCGTGCTTGTTGCCGCAACGCTCGGCGGTTGCACCAAATGCGGCTGGATCTGGGACGACGCGCAGAAATCCTGCCGCGCCGACGCTCCGCACTGATATTCGATCCGGAACAGCCTTTCTGCTCCTCGCGTTGACAGAAGAGCCGCTGACCGCGGCGTTTTCACCATGTGCGAGGATGCGATGCCCGAACAACATGGCGCGCAGATTGTCGAGACGAGAACTGAAGCACGGCAGGGCGTGACCGGGCACAATGTCCGTTATGTTCTGACGCTCAGTCTTGCCGGCGTGATCGTCTTATTTGCGATCATCTATTTCGCATTCTTCCACTGAGCCTTCGCTCACGGCGCGAGCGGTGAGCCCATGCGCCGCGCCGTCTGCAGGATCCATTCTTTGTAAAGAACGAGTGGCGTGACACCGGTGAGGCCGCCGCAGCCGCCGCTGAGCTTCGGCCCAGTGGACCAACTCACCACGCCGATAATCTCGGCGCTGCTCCCGCCGGCAAAGACCGGTGCGCCAGAATCGCCGGTGCAGGCGCCAAGACCTGGGCTCTCGCCATTGGTTGCCGGATCGACGAGCCGGATTTGCAGATTGCCCGGCTTGCCGGTGGCGACGAGATCGGCGCGGCGCAGGGTCCCGCTGGTTCTGTCATCGCCGCGCACCGCGAGCCCATAACCAAGCACGCTGTAATGGTCGCCCGGGCTCGGCGGGACCCTTGGGGCAGCGAGCCGCGTGGGAGCGATGGCCGCCGGCAACGGCGCGCGCATGCGGATCAGCGCCACATCCGCGGTCGCGCGATGCGCAAATAAGGTCTGCAGATTGAATAACGGATGCCGCGCGATCTCGCCCGTGTCGAGCAGGATCGGTTGGTGCTGCCTGTCGAACTCGATGAGCTTGTACACCGCGCCCGGCAACACGCAGTGCGCGGCCGTGAGGACGAGGTCGCGCGCGACGGCCGTGCCGGTGCAAAAGGTGCCGCCCGAGCCGACGATCATCACCGTGCTGCGCGGCGCTGTTGGCGCCTCCGGCGCTCCGCCGACGATCGCCAGCGCCGGGCTGGCG
This sequence comes from Pseudolabrys sp., assembly GCA_035651015.1. Classification (GTDB taxonomy): domain Bacteria; phylum Pseudomonadota; class Alphaproteobacteria; order Rhizobiales; family Xanthobacteraceae; genus Pseudolabrys. The sequence continues at coordinate 158,977 of DASRGN010000064.1, forward strand.
AGAGAGTAAAACAGCAGGGCGAGGACAGCGCGCATGCCGACCGCATCAGCCCGTTCGGGCTGTTGCTGTCAACCGTCCCCTTCTATGCTGTGGCCGACGCGGACAAGACACGCCGCTGAAGAAGAGAGCTCTCCCTCCATGGACGTACGCGACGCGGTAGCCACCCGATTTAGTTGCCGTGCCTTCCTGCCTACGCCCGTCCCCGAGCATGTCGTGCGTGACATCGTGCAGCGCGCGGCTCGCGCCCCGTCGGCGGGCAATATGCAGCCATGGCGCATTTACGCGATCGCCGGAGCGCGCGTCGAAGCGCTCAAGGCGTTGCTGGCACCGCGCATGGGCGAATTGCCGAAAGCCGAGGGCGGCGATTACCGCATCTATCCGGATCCGATGACCGAGCCGTACAACGCGCGGCGTTTCGATGTGGGCGAGCGGCTCTATCGCGCCATCGGCGTGGCGCGCGAGGACAAGCCGGCACGCTATCGGCAATACGCCCGCAACTTCCAGTTCTTCGGCGCTCCGGTCGGATTGTTTTTCGCACTCGATCGCTCGTTCGGTCTCGCGCAATGGGCCGATATCGGGGGCCTCTTACAGACCGTGATGGTGCTCGCCCGCGGCTACCGCCTGCACACTTGCCCACAGCAGGCCTGGGTGTCCTGGCATCGCACGGTGCGTAGTTTTCTCGATTTGCCGCCGAATTTGATGGTTTACTCTGGAATGGCCATGGGATTCGCGGACGAGGCCGCGCCGATCAATTCCTGGCGCAGCCCTCGGGCGGCGCTTGATGAATTCGCCATATTCGATGGTTTTTCTCACTAAGCCCGTTCAGCAGGGGTTCACCCGTCCATGGCTATGAGGCGCCAAATGCTGGCCCGATGCCTGATCATAACCCTGTTGCTTGCCGCCTGCCTGTCGCCGGCTGCAGCGATCGAGCTTGGCCATCGCACTTGCCTGAGCAAGGACGCGCGCACCGCGGCGATCACCTCCGGGCAGGCGATGCCGCTCGGCAAGGCGATGCGAGCGCTGCGCGGGCGTGCCGGCCGCGAGCTGGTGCGCGCCCGCTTGTGCGAAACGCCGAAAGGACTTGTCTATATGCTGACTCTGCTCGGCCGGGATGGCAAAGTGACGCGCGCAACCGTTGATGCGCAGAGTGGCACCCTGGTCACTGGCCGCAAGCTGGAGGAGCAATAACGTGCGTCTCCTCGTGATCGAGGACGATCCCGATCTCAACCGACAATTGGCGACCGCGTTGACCGATGCCGGTTACGTGGTCGATCGCGCTTTCGACGGGGAAGAGGGCCACTATCTCGGCGAGAGCGAGCCCTACGACGCCGTCATCCTCGATATCGGCCTGCCGAAGATGGACGGCATTTCCGTGCTCGAAGCCTGGCGTCGCGCCGGACGCGCCATGCCGGTGTTGATGCTCACAGCGCGCGACCGCTGGAGCGACAAGGTGCAGGGCTTCGATGCCGGCGCCGATGACTATGTCGCCAAGCCCTTTCACCTCGAGGAGGTGCTGGCGCGGGTGCGTGCGCTGCTGCGCCGCTCCGCCGGGCACGCCAAGAGCGAGTTCAATTGCGGACCGGTCCGGCTCGACACCAGGACCGGCCGCGTCGCCGTCGACGGCAATCCGGTCAAGCTCACCTCGCACGAATACCGGCTGCTGTCCTATCTGATGCATCACGCCGGTCGCGTGGTCTCGCGCACTGAACTCGTCGAGCATCTCTACGATCAGGATTTCGACCGCGACTCCAACACCATCGAGGTCTTCGTCGGCCGCATCCGCAAGAAGCTCGGCGTCGAGATCATCCAGACCGTGCGCGGCCTCGGTTATCTGCTCACCCCTCCTGATGCGCGCTAATTCGCTCGCGCTACGCCTCTTCCTGTCGGCAACTGCCTGGGCCGTTGTGATCCTGCTGATCACCGGCATCGTACTCTCCTCGCTGTATCGCCAGGCAGTGGAGCGCGCCTTCGACCGGCGTCTCGGCGTCTATCTGCGCACGCTCGTTGCCGACGTGGCGTCGCCGGAGGAGGGCTCCGACAAGTTCCCGCAGTCGTTGGGTGAGCCGCTGTTCGAGCTGCCGCTCTCTGGCTGGTACTGGCAGGTGACGCGGCTCGATCCTGGCAAGAACGATGTGCGCTCCTCACGCTCGCTCTGGGACGGCGGCCTGCCGCGGCTGCCGGACACCGGCGGAGGTACTGCCGGTGGTTCGCGCGAAGGCTACGTGCAGGGTCCGGAAGATCAGCGTCTGCGGCTTGTGGAGCGCAACATCGATCTCGGCGACGAAGGTCACTATCTCGTTTCCGTCGCCGGCGATGCGGCTGAGATCACCGAGGAGGTGCATGCCTTCGATCGCGCGCTGGTCGTCACCTTCGCCGTGCTTGCTGCGGTGCTGTTGCTCACCACCATGTTCCAGGTGCGGTTCGGTCTGGCGCCGCTCAAGAGGATTTCCGAAGGGCTTGCCGCGATCCGCTCGGGAAAATCCGAGCGGCTCGAAGGCAGCTTTCCCGATGAGATCGCGCCGCTGGCGCGCGAGACCAACGCGCTGCTCGATGCCAATCGCGAGATCGTCGAGCGCGCGCGCACGCATGTGGGCAATCTCGCGCACGCGTTGAAGACGCCGCTCTCGGTCATGGTCAACGAAGCGGTGTCGCGCGGCGAGGATCCGTTTGCGACAAAAGTCCGCGAGCAGACCGATATCATGCGCGATCAGGTGGCACGGCATCTCGAGCGCGCGCGGCTCGCCGCGCGTCTCACCGTGGTCGGCAGCGTCACCGAGGTCGCGCCGGTGGTCACGTCGCTGGCGCGCACGATGGAGAAGATCCATCGCGATCGCGGCATTGCCGTCGAGGTCCATGTCGACGGCGAGCCGCGCTTCCGCGGCGAGCGGCAGGATCTCGAGGAGATGATCGGCAATCTGGTCGACAACGGCTGCAAATGGGCGCAGTCGCGCGTGAGCATCGAGGTCGTGCGCGAGCGTCAGGAAACGCCGGCGCCGCGCGACATGGTGCGCATCGTGGTCGACGACGACGGACGCGGACTGTCACCGTCGGAGCGTGAGCAGGTTGCGCGTCGCGGGCGCCGGCTCGACGAGACCAAGCCCGGCTCCGGTCTCGGCCTCTCCATCGTCGTCGAGCTGGCCGGGCTTTACGGCGGCGGCCTGACGCTGAGCAGTGCACCGCTCGGCGGACTGCGTGCCGAACTGGTTCTGCCGGCCGGATGAGGCTCAGGATACCGGGCCAGAGTTTTGCCCTATTCCTCACCTCTGGGTAAAGTTTGCATTCGGACTCGCGGAAATGACGTGCGAACTTCGGGTTCGGGGCACTAGTATCGCTGAAGCGGATTCCACGGCCGAATCCCATCCCTGAGGGGGACCTCATGTCCGCATCGAAGCTCCTTGTGAGCGCCGCGCTGGCGCTGATGCTTGCAGCCTGCGCCGGTAGTCCGGAAGGACCGGGCCCGCGCGAAAACACCGGTACGCTGCTCGGGGCCGGCAGTGGTGCGCTTGTCGGCGCGGCGGTCGCTGGCGGCGGCACAGGAAACCGGCTCGCGGGTGCCGCGATCGGCGGGTTGATCGGGGGGCTCGTCGGCAATCGGATCGGCGCCGCGATGGACGACGAGGACAAGCGCCGCGCCTATGAAGCGCAGATGGCGGCGCTCGACCGCGGTCCCTCCGGCGCGCCGGTTGCATGGAAGAATCCGGACTCTGGCCGCTATGGGACGATCGTCCCCGGGCCCGCATATCAGGCGGCTGACGGGCGCAACTGCCGCTCGTTCACCCACACGATTTACATCGACGGTCGTCCGGAGACGGCGCGCGGCACCGCCTGCCGCAACCCCGACGGCTCCTGGGTACCTGTTTCGTAACGGCAGTCTCGCAGCGCTAACGCATTTTTAGCGCCTGCTGATTCGACCCGCACGGTCCCGACTCTTCCCGATCCTCAACGAGTTCTTAAGCCCCGGCGAGGTATGACGCGAGGATTGGGAACGGATGTGTCATGGCCAGTGAAGGCTCAACCGTCGAACGGTTGCAGCAATTCCTCCGTGAGCTGACGCCGCAAACACGGACTCTGCTCGTGGCAGAGCTCGAGCGCGGCGTGCTGCGCGGCGATGAGACCCCGGCCAATGATCTTGTGCTCGATCAATTGCGCCGACTGCTGCGCGGCAGCGATCGCACGGGTTCGCGCATCGGCAATGCGGCGCGGCTGTTCTTCAAGCCGCTCGAGCCATTCCTGGTCGACGATGTCGCCGAGCATCAGCATCCGGGCCGGCTTTCGCGGACCGCGCTCGAACCGATGTGGACCTGGATTCGCCGCGATCTCATGCCCGACGAGGCCGAGGCGGTCACCGCTGCGGTCAACCAGGCGCTGATCGCCAACGAGAGCGACAAGGCCGAGCAACTCGTCCGCGGATTTCAGGATCGCGCGGCGGCCAAGATCGAAGAGATCTTCAGTCTGGCGCAGCGCGACGATCGTGTGCGCCGCCGGCTGTTCGCGCAGATCGGCACGCCGCGCGCCACGGACGATGCCACCACCTTGATGCGGGTGCTCAAAGCGCGCGATTTGTTTGCCGCGTCGGGAGCGAAGCTGCCCGGCCACGTCGACAATCTCGCGGATGCCATGCTCGACCAGGCGAAGGAGCTGGTGGATTCGATTCAGGCAACCGATCGCAAGCTCTTCATCTATGCGCTGCTGCTGGTGATGAGCCGCCTCGCGGCGCCCTGGCAGCTTATCCGGCTGGCGACGCGCGCCGCCGGCAGCGACAATGTCATGCGTGTCTCCGAGACGCCCTACGAGGTCGCCGTTGCGATCATGCTCGCCGAGCTCGGGCGGCTGGTTGGCGAGCTGAAGGCCGATCTCAAGGACAGAAAACTGCTGTCGGTCGTCTCCCTGCTCAAATTCATCCACGACGCCGCGCGCGGAATGCGGACGGCGCTTGATCTCACTCAGGACTCGCCCTGGGGCCGCGAGCTCTCGACGCTGCGGGCTCAGGTCTCCGATACGCTCAAGGGAGAGCTCGAGCAGGCGCCAGCGCGGGTGCGCAAGCTGTTGCGGCCGCGGCCGCCGACGGAAATCCGCGCCGACTCGACGCTCGACACTGACGAGGTCACCCAAACCGAGGCATTGATGGATCTCGTCGTCGCCTGCCGGCACTTCGGCAGTGAGCTTGCGATCGCCGAGCCCTCGCAACGCGCCTTCGCCGAGCTCAAGCAGTTCCTCGATGCCGGAATGAGCCCATTGCTCGACGGGCTGCGCCACGCCGGCGATGCGGATCGTGCGTTCCGCCAGGCCCAGGTCGATGCATCGGTGCGCTTCTGCACCAAGATCTTCGGACCGGAATACGGGTCGACTCTCGGCAAGGCGGCACTCGCCGCGGCCGGCGAAAAGCAGCTCGCCACCGCCTAATTTGCGGCCTCGCGGGGCGGGCTCTCCGCAGCCAGCCGCGCCTTGATCTTGCGCATTGCCGCCATGTTTGCCCCTGATGTATTGCCTGTATCCGGATTAGGGCGGATAGAACGGCTTCATGACGTTGTGGTTCGTGGTGGCGCTGATGACGGCGGCGGCGGTTTTCGCCGTGCTCTGGCCGTTGAGCCGTGCCGGAGGCACGCGTTCCGGGAGCGATCTCGCGGTCTATCGTGACCAACTCGAGGAGATCGAGCGCGACCGCACCGCTGGGCTTATCGGCCAAGCGGAGGCGGATGCGGCGCGTGTCGAGGTGTCGCGGCGATTGATTGCCGCCGCTGACGCGGCCGATGCGGTCAAATCGTTGCCCGATGCCGACACGAAAGGCGTACGATCGCGCCGGATCATGGCCGTCATCGCGCTTCTATTGCTGCCCGCTGGTGCGGGCGCTCTTTATCTCATGCTCGGCTCGCCGGACTTGCCCGGCGCACCGCTTTCCGCCCGCCGCCAGCCGCTGCAGGAGAACCGCTCGATCGAGAGCCTGATCGCGCAGGCCGAAGCGCAGATCGAACGGCATCCGAATGACGGCCGCGGCTGGGAAGTGCTGGCGCCGATCTATCTGCGCCTCGGGCGTTTCGACGACGCGGTGAAGGCGCGACGCCGCTCCCTCGAGCTCAACGGCGAAACGCCGGAGCGTCAGGCCGATCTCGGTGAGGCGTTGGTCGCGGCGGCGAACGGCATTGTCACCGCGGAAGCCAAGGCCGCATTCGACAAGGCGCTGGCGAGCGACCCGGCCGAGCTCAAATCGCGTTTCTATGTCGGCATGGCCGCCGAACAGGATGGCCGCCGCGACGAGGCGGCCAAGATCTGGCAGGGCATGCTCGATGGCGCGCCGCGTGACGCGCCCTGGGTCCCGGCCGTCCGTCAGGCCCTTGCGCATATTGGGATCACGGCGGAGGGCTCAGCCGACGCCAAGGCCGCCGAACCCGGACCGAGCGCCGGCGACGTGGCTGCGGCCTCGAGCATGAGTCCGGCCGAGCGCGAGCAGATGGTGCGCGGCATGGTGGCGCGACTTGCGGAAAAGCTGCAGCAGGACGGCTCCGACGTCGATGGCTGGCTGCGGCTGATCCGCGCTTATGTCGTGCTCGGCGACCGCGACAAAGCCAACGCGGCCGCATCCGATGCCCGTCGCGCACTCGGCACCGATGCTGACAAGCTCCGCCGCGTGGAGGACCTGATCAAGAGCATGGGGCTGACAGGATAATGACGCGCAAGCAACGACGCCTCATCCTCATCGGCTCGTGTCTCGGCGTGCTGGCGATCGCCGCGGCGCTCGTGCTCAGCGCGTTGCGCGAATCCATCGTCTTCTTCAACTCGCCGACCGACGTTGTCGAAAAGCACGTGGCGCCCGGGTCCCGCATGCGCATCGGTGGCCTGGTGAAGCCGGGTTCGGTCGTGCGCGGCGATAATCTCGCCATCAGCTTCGCCATTACCGACGGCAAGAGCGACATTCCGGTGACCTATCAGGGCATTGTCCCCGACCTCTTCCGCGAAGGGCAGGGCGTGGTCGCAGAAGGCAGCCTGCAGGCCGGGGGAACCTTCAAGGCGGACACGGTGCTTGCCAAGCACGATGAGCGCTACATGCCGCGCGAAGTGGTCGACGCGTTGAAGAAGCAAGGTGTCTGGCAGGAAGGCAGCGCACAAAACCCGGCCAAGCCAGCTGCCAAATAGCGCCATTCTTGACGACAGCCGTGAAATACTGCTGATGCGGATCGCCGGCCAGCAGGGGCGTTTTTTCTCATGACCAAGCGTACTCCTTGGTATTCGATCCTTTATATCCAGGTGCTCATTGCCATCGTCGTCGGTGTCGCCGTCGGCCACTACTTTCCCAATACGGGTGTGGCGCTGAAACCGCTCGGCGATGGCTTCATCGCGCTGATCAAGATGATGATCGCCCCGGTGATCTTCTGCACCGTCGTGCACGGCATTTCCTCGATGAGCGACCTCAAGCAGGTCGGTCGTGTCGGTTTGAAGACGCTGTTCTATTTCGAGGCGGTATCGACCTTGGCGCTCGCCTTCGGCCTGCTTATTGGCGAGCTCGTGCAGCCCGGCGCGGGCTTCAATGTCGATCCCGCTACTCTCGACGCCAAGGCGGTGGCCACCTACGTGACCCGTGCCAAGCAGGAGGGCATCGTCGCACATCTCCTCGCCATTATTCCGCCGGACAGCTTCTTCGGCGCGCTGGCGCGAGGCGATCTCCTGCAGGTGCTGCTGGTCTCGATCCTCTCGGGCTTTGCGATTGCGCGGCTCGGCGAGGTCGGGCAGCGCATCGCCGGTGCGATCGACATGGCCGCGAAGGTTTTCTTCGGCGTGATCCGCATCATCGTGCGCGCGGCGCCGATCGGCGCCTTCGGCGCCATGGCCTTCACCATCGGCGCGTATGGGCTCGGCTCGTTGTGGAATCTGGTGCAGCTCATCGCCACCTTCTACGCGACCAGCATCCTGTTCGTGCTGCTGGTGCTCGGCACTATCGCCCGCTTCGCGGGTTTCTCCATTATCCGCTTCATCGGCTACATCAAGGATGAGTTGCTCATCGTGCTCGGCACTAGCTCGTCGGAGACCGTGCTGCCGCAGTTGATGCAGAAGATGGAGCATCTCGGCGCCTCGCGCTCGGTGGTCGGCCTCGTGGTCCCGACCGGCTACAGCTTCAATCTCGACGGCACCAACATCTACATGACGCTGGCGACGCTGTTCCTGGCGCAGGCGACCAACACGCATCTGACGCTCAGTCAGGAGCTCGGTATCTTGGTGATCGCGATGATCACCTCGAAGGGCGCCTCTGGCGTGACCGGCGCCGGCTTCGTGACGCTGGCGGCGACGCTCGCCATCGTTCCCGACATTCCGATCCAGTCGCTGGCGCTGCTCCTTGGTATCGACAAATTCATGAGCGAATGCCGCGCCCTGACCAATCTCGTGGGCAATGGCGTCGCGTGCGTCGTCATCAGCCTGTGGGAAAAGGAACTCGACCGCGACAAGCTGCATGAAACCATGGCGCATCCGCTCCTCGAGGGCGAGGCCATGGAGAAGCAGGCTGCCTGAAGGGCACGAAGGCCCAATGTAGATGAACCCGGAGCTTGGACATTACGCCCTGGTCCTGGCGCTCGGCCTGGCGTTGATCCAGTCAGTTGCGCCGATCATCGGCGTGCGTCTGCGCGATGCCACGCTGATGCGCCTTGCCGGATCGACCGCGCTCGCCCAGTTCGCGTTCGTGGCTTTGGCGTTTGCCGCGCTCACCGCGGCCTATGTGACTTCGGATTTCTCGGTCGCCATCGTCTACGAGAATTCGCACTCATTGATGCCGCTGATCTACAAGTTCACCAGCGTCTGGGGGAACCATGAGGGCTCGATGCTGCTCTGGGTTCTCATCCTGGCGCTGTTCGGCGCGTTGCTGGCGGTCTTCGGCGGCAATCTGCCGGCGACGCTGCGCGCCAATGTGCTCGCCGTGCAGGCGTGGATCGCGAGCGCGTTCTATCTGTTCATTCTGTTCACCTCGAATCCGTTCTTGCGCCTGCCGCAGGCGCCGTTTGAGGGACGCGACCTCAACCCGATATTGCAGGACATCGGACTCGCGGTGCATCCGCCCCTCCTTTATCTCGGCTATGTCGGCTTCTCCATCGCCTTCTCTTTCGCCGTCGCTGCGCTGATTGAAGGCCGCATCGACGCCGCATGGGCGCGGTGGGTACGGCCGTGGACGCTGCTTGCCTGGATGTTCCTGACCGTCGGTATCGCCATGGGCTCTTACTGGGCCTACTACACGCTCGGTTGGGGCGGCTGGTGGTTCTGGGACCCGGTGGAGAACGCATCGTTGATGCCGTGGCTCGCTGGCACCGCGCTGCTGCATTCCGCGGTGGTGATGGAAAAGCGCAATGCGCTCAAGGTGTGGACCATCCTGCTCGCCATCCTCACCTTCTCGCTGTCGCTGATTGGCACCTTCCTCGTGCGCTCGGGCGTGCTCACCTCGGTGCATGCGTTCGCCAATGACCCGAGGCGCGGCGTGTTCATCCTTGCGATCCTCATCGTGTTTATCGGGGGCAGCCTGGCGCTCTACGCCTGGCGCGCGCCGATGCTCAGGCAGGGCGGCTTGTTCGCTCCGGTGTCGCGCGAGGGCGCGCTGGTCTTCAACAATCTGTTTCTCAGCGCTGCCTGCGCCACCGTGCTGGTCGGCACGCTCTATCCGTTGGCCTATGAGGGTGTGACCGGCGCTAAGATGTCCGTCGGAGCTCCGTTCTATGAGCTGACCTTCGCGCCACTGTTCGTCCCGCTCCTGATCGCAATGCCGTTCGGACCGTTGCTGGCCTGGAAGCGCGGCGATCTCGTCGCGGTGACGCAGCGGCTGCTTGCTGCCTGTGCGCTCGCCGCCATCGTGATGGCCGTGGTGTTCACGTTGTCTGGCGCGAAGGGCACGCTCGCGCCGTTCGGTATCGGGCTCGCATTTTTTGTCATGGCCGGCGCGCTCACCGACGTCGCGGAACGCATAGGTCTGCGCAGCGCGCCGTGGCCGACGGTGGGCAGACGTGCTCGGGGCTTGCCGCGCTCAGCCTGGGGCACGGCACTGGCGCATTTCGCGGTCGGCATCACGCTTCTCGGGATCGTCAGCGAGACCAATTGGTCGAGCGAACGCATCGTCGCGCTCAAGCCGGGCGAGAGCGTATCGATCAGCGACTACGATCTGCGCTTCGAAGGTCTCGTCCCGCGGGAAGGTCCAAACTATCGCGAGCTCGCGGCGCGTTTCTCCGTGCGTGAGGGCGGAGTCGTGATTGGGACCATGGAGCCGTCGAAACGCAGCTTCGCCACGCGCAACATGTCGACCAGCGAGGCCGCCTTGATGCGGCAGGGTGTCGGCCAACTTTATCTGTCACTCGGCGACAGCAACGCCGACGGTTCCATTGCCGTGCGTCTTTATTACAAACCCGCAGTGCTGCTGATCTGGGGCGGTGCCGTCCTCATGATGCTCGGTGGTGCGCTGTCGCTCTCCGACCGGCGGCTGCGCGTCGGCGCGCCGAAGCCGGCGGCAAAGCTCGCGGCGCAGCCTGCGGAGTAGGGCGATGCGTTTCATCCGCATCACGGCTTGCGTCCTACTGCTGGTGCTGCAATCACTGCCGGCTTTCGCGGTGCAGCCCGACGAAATGCTGAAAGATCCGGCGCTCGAGGCGCGCGCTCGCGCGCTGTCGCGCGAACTACGCTGCATGGTCTGCCAGAATCAGTCGATCGACGACTCGGAAGCGCCGCTGGCGCGCGATCTGCGGCTGCTGGTGCGCGAACGGCTCAGCAAAGGCGACAGCAACCGGCAGGTGCTCGATTTCCTCGTCGCGCGTTACGGCGAATTCGTTCTGCTTGAGCCGCGCTTCGCCTGGCATAACGCGCTGCTGTGGGGAACGCCCATCGCGGTGCTGCTGGTCGGGGCGCTGGCCCTGGTGTTCGCGCTGCGCCGCCGCGACGCAGGGCCGATGCAGGGCGCCGAATCAGCCACACTCAGCGCCGATGAGCAGGCTCGTCTCGCGCAATTGGTGCCGCCACCCACTGCCGAGAAGTCAAGCTAAGCCATTGAGTTTTCAACAAAACAACTGGCTAGTCCACCTTACCAATTATTAATTTCGCCGACAGCGCGCGGTAAGGCGCTTCCCCCCATCTTCCTCGTTGACAGGGTGCATGAAGGCACCAACGCGATCGACGGAAGATGGAGTCAACGTCATGAATTCGAGCGATGTGTCCGCTCCGAAGCGCCGTCTCTCGGCGCGTCGTTTTTTGCTTCTCGCCACGACTGCCGCTGGTCTCGGCGCTGCGGCCTTGGTTTTCAGCCCGGGCCTTACCCCGCAAGGAAGTTATTCGAGCGCGTTCGCGCAGAATCTGAGTGACCAGGCGCAGAAGGTTCGCGCACCGGTTGGTTTCGCCGATATCGTCGAGAAGGTGAAGCCGGCGGTCATTTCGGTGCGTGTGAAGATCGACGGCGGCTCCGCCGAGACGTCGGGCCTCAATCAAAACGACCTGCCGCCAGGCCTGCAGGACTTCTTCCGCCGCTTCGGTATGCCGGACAACCTGCCGCGCGGGCGTCAACAGCAGCAGCATAACGTCATTACCGGGCAGGGGTCCGGCTTCTTCATCTCGCCGGACGGCTATGCCGTGACCAACAATCACGTCGTCGAGAAGGCGGAAAACGTTCAGGTCACCACCGATGACGGCAAGATCCACACCGCCAAAGTCGTCGGTACCGATCCGAAGACCGATCTGGCACTGATCAAGGTCGATGGCGGCAACTTCCCCTATGTGAAGCTTGCTGACAATGCGCCGCGCATCGGCGACTGGGTCATCGCGGTTGGCAATCCGTTCGGCCTCGGTGGCACGGTCACGGCGGGTATCGTCTCGGCACGCGGCCGCGATATCGGCGCCAGCGCCTATGATGACTTCATCCAGATCGACGCTCCGGTGAACAAGGGCAACTCCGGCGGCCCGACCTTCGATACCGAAGGCAATGTGATCGGCGTCAACACCGCGATCTTCTCGCCCTCCGGTGGTTCGGTCGGCATCGCTTTCGCCATTCCGTCCGACACGGTGAAGACCGTCGTCGCCCAGCTCAAGGACAAGGGTTCGGTCACGCGCGGATGGATCGGCGTGCAGATCCAGCCGGTGACGCCTGAAATCGCCGACAGCCTCGGCCTGAAGAAGGCGGCGGGCGCACTGGTCGCGGAGCCGCAAGCCAACAGTCCGGCGAGCAAGGCCGGCATCGAGGCCGGCGACATCATCACCGCGGTCAACGGCAAGGACGTGAAGGATGCGCGCTCGCTCGCCAAGATGATCGGCTCGATGGCGCCGAACACGTCGGTGAAGCTTTCGGTCCTGCATAAGGGCAGCGAGAAGGAGCTGACGCTGACGCTCGGCGAGCTGCCGGCGCAGAAGGAAGCCCGCGCCACTCCCGATGAGGACCACGACACTCGCGGCGGTGATATTGGCAACAAGCTCGGTCTCACGGTCGCGCCTGCAAGTCACGTCGCTGGTGCCGGCTCGCACGGCGTCGTCGTGACCAATGTCGATCCGTCCGGCTCGGCTGCCGAGAACGGCTTCAAGACCGGTGACGTCATTCTCGACATCGGTGGCCAATCGGTGTCCAGCCCGGCTGATGTGCGCAAGGCGCTCGCCGACGCGCATACGAACGGAAAGAAGAGCGTGCTCATGCGCATCAAGTCGGGAGACAACACGCACTACGTGGCGCTTCCGATCGGCCGCGCCTGACGCGCGACGATGGAAGGGAATTCGCAGATGGGGACGTTTCGTCGGCAACCGTCGCCCCCGCCGACGTTGCGGACCCGGGGGAACGGGCCTCCGGCCCGTTCCCACCAATTCGACAGGTGCTTCGCTTAATCGCCTGTCTTTGAGACGCACCTTTGTCCTGGCAACCGTCGCCCCCGCCAGGGCAAGGGTCGGTCGAGGGGGTGGCGGGCTTGCCCGCCGCCCCCTCACATTTTTGCCACGGCCGCGACTGGCCCAGAGGGGGGAGTTGGTGTAACCGATGCCGAGCTTTCTGGATTTTCAGCGGCACCGCCCTGCGGGCCGGACGCCGGAGATCGAGCCCGAGCGGACCGCCATGCGCCTTCTCATCATCGAAGACGATCGCGATGCCGCCGACTATCTCACCAAGGCGTTCCGCGAGGTCGGTCACGTCGCCGATCAGGCGACCGATGGCGAAGAGGGCCTGTCGATGGCGCTCGACGGACAATACGACGTCCTCATCGTCGACCGCATGCTGCCGAAACGCGACGGGCTGTCGGTGATCGGCACGCTACGCGAGAAAGGCGTCGAGACGCCGGTGCTCATCCTTTCGGCGCTCGGCCAGGTGGACGACCGCGTGCGCGGCCTGCGCGCGGGTGGCGACGACTATCTGCCCAAGCCCTATTCGTTCTCCGAGTTGCTGGCGCGGATTGAGGTGCTCTCGCGCCGCCGCGGTGGCCGCGGCGAAGAGACCGTCTATCGCGTTGCCGATCTCGAGCTCGACCGGCTCTCGCACCAGGTCAGCCGTGCCGGCACCGAAATCTCACTGCAGCCCCGCGAATTCCGTCTGCTCGAATATCTGATGAAGCATGCCGGGCAAGTGGTCACCCGCACCATGCTCTTGGAGAATGTGTGGGACTATCACTTCGACCCGCAGACCAATGTCATCGACGTGCACATCTCGCGGCTGCGCTCGAAGATCGACAAAGGCTTCTCGCCGCCGCTTCTGCACACCGTGCGCGGCGCCGGGTACATGATTCGTGACAATCGATAACGCTGGCGTGCTGTCCGGCGGGGCCGTTTTATCCCCCGCACCGCAAGACAAAAGCCCTGCCATCGTCGATACTGGCTCACCCGCTCTGACCCGGCGCGGACGCAGCGCGATGACGGCCCTCGGCAAGCTTTTTCGCACCACGACCTTCAAGCTCACGCTCGTCTATTTGACGGTCTTTTCGCTTTTTGCCGCGTTTCTGCTTGGCTATTTCGCCTGGAACACGCGGCGGCTGATCACCGAGCAGATCACCGAAACCGTCGACGCCGAGATCACCGGGCTTTCCGAGCAATACCGGCTGGGCGGCATCCGCCGGTTGGCGCTGATCATCGAGGCACGCTCGCGACGTCCGGGCTCGAGCCTTTATCTGCTCACCAGCTCTTCCGGCGAGGCGCTGACCGGAAACGTCGGCTCGCTCGCGCCCGGCGTGCTGGATCACCCGGGTTGGGAAGAGACGGTCTACCGCCGCCTCGATGAGGCGGCGGAAGGGGCGGAGCACCACGCGCTGGTGCGTGTGTTCGAACTCTCCGGCGGGTTCCGCCTGCTCGTCGGGCGTGATCTCGAAGAGCGTGAGCGCATCACACAGATCGTGGCCTCGGCCGGCCGCTGGTCGGTCGCCATCGTCGTGGTGCTCGGTCTCGTTGGCGGGTTGTTTGTCACGCGGCGCGTGCTGCGCCGTGTCGACGCCATGACGGAGACGACGCGCGCCATCATGGAGGGCGATCTCAGTGAACGCCTGCCTAATGCCGGCACCGGCGACGAAATCGACCGGCTCGCCGACAGCCTCAACCTGATGCTCGAGCGCATCGAGGCGTTGATGCGTGGCCTCAAGGAAGTGTCCGACAACATCGCCCACGATTTGAAGACGCCGCTGACCCGGCTGCGCAACCGCTCCGAAGAGGCGCTGCGTTCGGCGAAGACCGAGACGGAATACCGCACGGCTTTGGAGGCGACCATCGACGAGTCCGACGGGCTCATTCGCACCTTCAACGCGCTGCTGATGATCGCACGCGCCGAATCCGGTCAGGCACGTGACGACATGGCCGAGTTCGACGCGGCCGAAGTCATCCGCGACCTCGGTGAGCTTTATGAGCCGGTCGCGGAAGAGAAGGGTATCTCGCTGCTTGTCGAGGCATCGGAATCCGCTCCGGTCAAGGGCAATCGCGACCTGGTCAGCCAGGCGATCGCCAATCTCATCGACAACGCCATCAAATACGGCGGACCCAAAGCGAGTGCCGCCAACGGCACGCCCAGCGAGATTGTGGTCAAAGCGCTGGGCGAGGGCGATCGCATTCTGCTCAGCGTCGGTGATCGTGGTCCGGGCATTGCGGAGGCCGATCGCGCGCGCGCGGTGGAGCGTTTCGTGCGGCTCGAGCAGAGCCGCTCGGAGCCCGGCTCCGGCCTGGGGCTCAGCCTCGCCTCCGCCGTCGCGCATCTGCACGGGGGCGCGCTCACGCTCGAGGACAATCATCCAGGCTTGAAAACCGTCATTGCGTTGCCGCGCGGAGGCCCGGTACACAGGGACGGATGAGCCCATCGTCCCGGAAGTCGAACAAGGGAGCGGCCAAGCCGCCAGCGCGCGTACATACGCTCGCGCAGTCGATCTGCACCGCACCGCGGTTGAGCGATGCCGCGCAGGCGCGAGCACAGGTCAAACGCTGGCTTTCCGAGCTTCGCCGCGGCACCGCGGGCAAAGCGTTGCGCGATCTGCTTGGCAGCTCTGCGCATCTCGGCACCGTCATTGAGAGCTTGGCGGAAAGCTCGCCTTATCTCTGGGACCTCGCTTCGAGCGATCCGTCGCGCCTGCTGCGCGTGCTTGGCGCCGATCCGGACGCCCATCTCGCCGCGCTGCTCAATGCGTGCACCAAGGCCGTCGGTGATACCGACGACGAGGCCGAGGCCATGCGCGTATTGCGGCAGACCAAGAACGAGGCCGCGCTCCTCATCGCGCTCGCTGATATCGGCGGGGTATGGCCGGTGATGCGCGCGACCCGCGCGCTCACCGACGTCGCCGACACGACGGTCGCTTCGGCCGTGCGCTTCCTCCTCGCGGATGCCGTGCGCTCGGGAAAGCTCGCGGCCATCGATCGCGCGGCGCCGGAGCGGGGCTCCGGATACATCGTCATCGCCATGGGCAAGATGGGGGCGTTCGAGCTCAACTATTCGAGCGACATCGATCTCATCGTGTTCTTCGACAAGGACGCTGGGGCGCTGCGCAGTGGGCTCGAGCCGGCGCCATTCTTCGTGCGCTTGACGCAGCGCCTGGTGAAGCTGCTGCAGGAGCGCACCGCCGATGGCTATGTCTTTCGCACCGATCTGCGGCTGCGGCCGGATCCGGCGTCGACCGCGATCGCGGTGTCGACCAGCGCCGCGCTGGCCTATTACGAGGGCGTCGGGCAGAACTGGGAGCGCGCCGCGATGATCAAGGCGCGCGCCTGCGCTGGCGACATCGCTGCCGGTGAGGCGCTGCTGCGCGATCTCGAGCCGTTCGTCTGGCGCAAATATCTCGACTATGTGGCGGTCGCCGACATCCACACCATGAAGCGCGACATCCACAGCTACAAAGGGCATGCCGAGATCGCGGTCGAGGGCCACAACATCAAGCTCGGCCGCGGCGGCATCCGCGAAGTCGAATTCTTCGTGCAGACGCAGCAGCTCATCGCCGGCGGGCGGCATCCCGAACTGCGCGATCGGCAGACGCTGAGGACGCTCGAGCAACTCGCCGCCGGCGGCTGGATCAAGGAGCCGGTGCGCAAAGAATTGACCGAAGCTTACCAATTCCTGCGCACAGTCGAGCACCGGCTGCAGATGCAGCGCGACGAGCAGACGCAGGAGCTTCCCGCCGAGCGCGGCGCGCTCGAGCAGTTCGCGCGCTTTCTCGGTTTCTCCGATCGCGACGCCTTTGCCGAGGTTTTGCTTGGGCACCTCAAAACGGTGCAGGGCCACTATTCACGACTGTTTGCCGCGGCGGATACGCCGGACCGGCCGTCACTTGTGTTTCCGGCGGAAGCGGACGATCGCAAGACGCTCGACCGGCTCAGCGCACTCGGCTTTCGTCAGCCGCTCGAAGCTTCGGCGAGAGTGCGGGGATGGCTTGCCGGCAGTTATCGACCGCTGCGCGGGGAAGCCGCGCGTGGCCACCTGCAAGCGCTGCTGCCGGTCTTGCTCGAGCATTTCGGCCACAGCGAAAATCCTGACAACGCGTTGATGCTGTTCGACCGCTTCCTTGGCGGGCTGCATGGCGGCGCGCGGCTCCTCTCGCTGATCCGGCAAAATCCCGACCTGGTGGCGCTGATTGCGCTCATTCTCGACGTCGCGCCGCGCCTCGCCGATACGTTGGCGCGGCATCCGCAGGTCATGGACGCGCTGGTCGATCCGAGCTTCTTCGGCGCGCTGCCGGATGTGGCCGAGCTGCGCGCGCGATTGACCCGCAGCGTGGCACAGGCGGGCTATAGCGAAGAATTTCTCGACCACGTGCGCATGTTCGGCCTCGAATACATGTTCCTCATCGGCGTGCGCATCGTCTCCGGCACGGCGACGGCGCGGCAGGCTGGCGAGGCCTTCGCGCGGCTTGCCGATGCGGTGATCCGCGCCCTGCATGAAGCCGTGAGCGCGTCCTTTGTCGAGGTCTACGGCCGCCTGCGCCGGCAGGAGAGCGCGGTGCTGGCGCTCGGCAAGCTCGGCGGCATGGAGATGACGGCGGCCTCCGATCTGGATCTCATCCTGGTCTACGACTTTGATGAGAAGCACCCGCAATCCGAAAGCGAGCGCTCGCTCTATGGCGGGCAGTATTTCGCACGGCTCACTCAGCGGCTGATCAATGCGCTCACCGCGCCCACTAACTACGGCGCGCTCTATCAGGTGGACATGCGGCTGCGTCCCTCGGGGCGGTCGGGGCCGGTTGCGACGCATATCGATGCTTTCGAGCACTATCAGGAGAACGAGGCGTGGACGTGGGAGCACATGGCGCTTACCCGCGCGCGCGTGCTCTCGTCGTCACCGGCCTTTGCCATGCGTGTCGCGCGCGTGATCGGCGATGTGCTGCAGCGCTCGCGCGATGCCGAGCTCGTTGCGGGCGATGTAGTGGAGATGCGCGGAGCGATCGCGGCGGAGAAGGGCGAAGGCACTCGCTGGGACCTCAAATATGCCGCCGGGGGGCTGATCGATCTTGAGTTCATCGCCCAATATCTGCAGCTCGTGCATGCCGCCCGCTTGCCGGAGATCGTCGACACCTCGACCGCCGCCGTCCTCGACAAAGCGTGGCGGCTGGGCGTGCTCGCGACCGAGGATGCCGAGGTGCTGCGCCCAGCGGCGCGGCTTTACCACGACCTCACGCAGATTTTGCGCCTGTGCCTGTCGGGTCCGTTCGATCCCGCGAGCGCCGGGCAGGGACTGTTGCGGCTTTTGGCGCGCGCTGCCGACGTGCCCGACTTCGCGACGCTCGACGCCTATCTGGTCGAGACGCAGGAAAAGGTGCGGGCGAGCTTTGTGCGCATCCTCGGCAAGGCGCCGAAGCCGGCGAGGCTTTGAGCCGCGACACACCATATATTCGCAAGGGATTCTCACGCATGAACACAAGGCACTCCTCGTTCGGCTCGGCCACCGTCCTCGATTCGGTTCTTTACCGGGATGCCTTCGGCACGCAGCAGATGCGCGAGATTTTCTGCGATCGCGCGCTGATCGCCCGCTACATCGAGGTTGAGGTTGCGTTGGCGCGGGCGCAGGCGAAATGCGGCGTGATCCCGCAAGCGGCCGCGAATGAGATCGCGGTAAGCTCGGACATCGACAAGCTCGATCTCGAGCTGCTGCGCCGCGAGACAGATATCGTGGGGTATCCGATCCTGCCGCTGGTGCATCAGCTGGTGAAGATGTGCGGCGGTGCCGGCCGCTATGTGCATTGGGGTGCCACAACCCAGGACATCATGGATACTGCGGTGGTGCTGCAGATGCGCGCCGGCTTCGACGTGATCGAAGCCGACATCGCCGCGCTGCGCAAAATTCTTGCCGACCTGTCAATCCGCCATCGCGACACGCTGCTCGCCGGCCGCACCCACCTGCAGCACGCGCTGCCGGTGACCTTCGGTTACAAGACCGCGATCTGGCTGACCATGTTCGATCGACACGCCGAGCGGCTCACGCAGTTGTGCCCGCGCGTCCTCGTCGCGGAATTCGCCGGCGCGGCGGGCACGCTCGCCTCGCTTGGCGATCGCGGCCTCGACGTGCAGCGGGCGCTGGCGCAGGAGCTTGGGCTTGGCGTGCCGGCGGCAACCTGGCACGTCGCCCGCGACGGCTTTGCCGAGGCGATCAATTTCCTGGCGCTTGTCACCGGCTCGCTGGGCAAGATCGCGTTCGACGTCATGCTGATGGCGGCGAATGAATTCGGCGAGGTATTCGAGCCGTTCGTCCCCGGGCGCGGCGCGTCGAGCACCATGCCGCAGAAGCGCAATCCGATCTCCAGCGAGCTGATGCTTGCTTGCGCAAAGGCGGTACGTCAGCACGCCGGGCTGATGGTCGATGCTATGGTGCAAGACTTCGAGCGCGCCACCGGGCCGTGGCATGCCGAATGGATCGCGGTCCCGGAAAGCTTCGTGCTCACCGCCGGCGCGCTGCACCAGGCGCGCTTCATGCTGGGGGGCCTGATCGTCGACGAGGCGCGCATGCGTAAGAACCTCGATCTCACCAATGGGCTGATCGTCGCTGAGGCCGTGATGATGGGATTGGCGCCGCATATCGGCCGCCAGCAGGCGCATGATGTCGTCTACGCCGCATGCCGCGAAGCCAACGAAACGGGGAGGCGGCTGGCCGTCGTCCTGGCCGCTAACGCCGAGGTCTCCCGCCATCTCGATCGTGCCGCCATCGAGCGGCTCACCGATCCGGCGAACTATCTCGGCGCCGCGCCGCAGATGGTGGATCAGGTGCTGGCTGGCAGAGGTTAAGGGCGGACTAAGCGGCGATCTCGTCGCGCTGCGGCGTGCACTGCGGGCGTAGCGGCAGGCGCACCATCACAAAAGTCCCGGTGCCGAGCGTCGAGCGGATGCGCATCGAGCCGCCATGCAGCTCGGCGAGCGATTTGGCGATGGCGAGACCGAGGCCGGAGCCCTGATAGCTCTTGGTGAGCTGGCTTTCCACCTGCTCGAAAGGCCGGCCAAGCTTCCTCAGCGCGTCGGGCGCGATGCCGATGCCGCTGTCGGCAATCGCGATGAGCACGTGATTGCCGGCGCGCCGGCCGCGAACAGTGATGCCACCGCCCTCGGGCGTGAACTTCACCGCATTGGAGAGGAGATTGAGCGCGATCTGTTTGAGCGCGCGACGATCAGCGCACAGATGCAGATCGGGCGCGATCTTGGCGTTGACGACGAGCCGCTTCTCCTCGGCGCGGCCGGAGACCACCCGCATGGCGTCGGCGAGCAGGTTTCCGAGCTCGACGTCCTCGAAGTCGAGCCGCATGCGGCCGGCTTCGATCTTCGACATGTCGAGGATGTCGTTGATGACGTCGAGCAGATATTGCCCGCTGCCGCGAATGTCGTGGCAGTATTCGCGATATTTGTCGGCGCCGAGCGGTCCGAACATCCCGGATTCCATGATCTCGGAGAAGCCGATGATGGCGTTGAGCGGCGTGCGCAGCTCGTGGCTCATATTGGCGAGGAATTTCGATTTCGCCTGGTTGGCGTCCTCGGCGCGGGTTTTCTCAGCGGCATATTTCTCGGCGAGGTCGGCCAGCGTCTGCTGCGATTTGCGCAAGTCGGCGACGCTCGCCATCAGCATCTTCTCGCTTTCGACGAGCCGCGTCTCATGCGCCTTGAGCGCGGTGATGTCGGTGCCGACCGAGACGTAGCCGCCATCCTTGGTGCGCCGCTCGCTGATATGCAGCCAGCGGTCGTCGTCGAGCTGCGCCTCAAAGGTGCGCGCGCCCGGAATGCTCTGCTCGTCGGCGGTGAGCCTGGTGCGCACCACCGGCTGGGTGCCGGCGGCGACGACGGACTCATAGGATGCCCCGACCACAATCGCCTCGTCGGGCAATTGGTGCAGCTGCTGGAAGTTTGAGTTGCACAGCACCAGGCGGTTGTCGGCATCCCACACCACGAAGGCTTCGGGGATCGTCTCGATGGCGTCGCGCAGCCGCAGGTCGGCGGCGACGGTCTTTTCCATCAAGTGCTTCTGCTCGGTGATGTCGACAGCAATGCCGATCAGATGCAGGCCCGGTTCTCCTGCCTGGCGCACCAGCTCGCAGCGTGCGCGCAGCCATACCCAGTGACCGTCGGCATGGCGCATGCGGAAAGCGTGGTCGACGGTCGAGGTCCGCGCGTCGGCGAGCTCGGTCGCCAGCTCATAGAGCTTGATGTCCTGGGGATGCACCAGCGCGCTTACTTCGCCGAAGGTGAGCAGCGCCTCTCTCGCCTCGAGCCCGAGGATATCGAACATCGACTGCGACCAGAAGATGCGGCCGCGCGCGAGATCCCAGTCCCACAGGCCGCAGCGTCCGCGGTTGAGCGCCGTGTCGATGCGGCTGCGCACGGTCTCGTAGATGACGTCCGCTTCGCGTGCCCGTGTCGCCTGCCAGTGGAAGGCGAAGCCGAGGATCAGCACCACGAAGCCGGTGGTCGCGGAGAGGGTGACGGTGAGGGTGGTGAGCGAGCGCCAGGAGCCGAGTGCGTCGCGCCTCGTCTGCACGACGGCGACCTGGCCGAGCGGCGCCTTGAGCATGCGCACGGTGGCGAGCGCGGCGGTGCCGTCGGCCAGCGCGATCTCGAGAACGCCGGCAGTGGCGCCGAAGGTGGTCAGCGGCTGTGAGGGACCGAGGACGTCGATGAGGTGCGCGCCGACGAGGCTGCTGGCGGAAGGGGTGGTCGCTACCACGGCGCCGTCGCTACCGGTAATCAGTACCTGGCGGCCGGCGCGCGCGCCCCAATCCGGCATTAGTCGCGTGAGCAGCTCTTGCGGGCGGCGGGCGACGTCGTCCTTGGCGGCCGTATATTCGATGCGTTCGCTAACGAGATCAGCTACAGCCGCGATCTCCGCGATCATCTCCGTCAGCGTCTGTCGTCGGTGATCGAGCACCTGCACGACCGCACCCACGCAAATCGTCGCCAGAAACGCGACGATCAGCACCGGTACCGCGCGACGTAGCGCGGGCTCTGCGGTCAGCAGCCGGCGGTATGCCGGCTTGGCAATCGATTGCGCAAGTCCCTTGATAGAATCCGGACGTGCGGACGCACTCGCCACTTCGGCGCGCGCCATTCACAGGCCTCCATTCGGATTTTTGTCCCCTACCCACCCTGATCGGAAGGATGTGCCGCATCACTCCGAATCACTAGCCATTGGAATCCATGGGTTCCGGTTTGTCGAGAGTCCGAGAGTCAATAATGACCGGTTAACGCCCACAATTTTTTCTGTGTGGCGCAGATGACTCAACCAGATAGCAATGCGGGTTAACTTAATCGCCGAGCGAGCGCTGGACGATATCCGACACATCGCGCGAGAGCGCAGCCGCCGCCATGCGCCGCAACGCTGCCTCGGCCTTGGCGCGGCGGGCGGGCTCAAGCGAGCGCCAGCTGCGGAAGGCGGTGGTTAGGCGCGAGGCGACCTGCGGGTTGGCGGCGTCGAGGCCGAGGATGAAGTCGGCGGTGAACTCGTAACCGGACCCGTCGGCGCGGTTGAATTCACGCAGATTGGCCTGGGCGAACGCCCCGATCAGCGCCCGCACGCGGTTCGGATTGGTCGGCGAGAAGGCTGGGTGCTTCATCAAGCCGCGCACCCGCGAAAGCGTCTGCTCCTCGGGGATCGCAGCCTGCAACGCCAGCCACTTGTCGATGATCAGCGGCTCCTTGGCGTAGCGCTTGGCGAAATCGGCGAGGGCCGCCTCGCGCTCGGGCCGGTCATGCGTCGCCAGCGTCGCTAGCGCCGCGAGACGGTCGGTCATGTTGTCGGCGGCCTCATATTGCCGCGCGGCGCGCGTGGTCGCCTCGCTCTTGCCGGTGGCGGCGAGGAGGTCGAGCGCGATGTTGCGCAAGCTGCGGCGCCCGGCGGCTGTGGCATCGGGCGAGTAGGGGCCGGCGACCGCCATGCGGTCATAAGTCTTGGCCAGCTCCGTCGACAGCCGCTCGCCGATCGAGGCGCGCAGCGCCGCGCGGGCGCGATAAACGGCATCGGGATCGATGTCGCGGCCGATTTCGCGGGCGATGTCCGATTCCGAGGGGGGCGCCAGCGTCAACGCCACGAAGGCGGGCTCGAGCCGGGTGTCGCCGAGCACGCTGCCAAGTGCGGTGATCAGGCTTGCGTCCTCCCGCGGAGCTTGGCCCTGGCGCAGCCGGGCCACGTTGTCGATCAGCAGGCGGATCGCGAGCCCCTGCACCGCGGCCCAGCGATTGAACGGATCGCTATCGTGGTCGGCGAGAAAGCCGAGCTCGTCGGCGGAGAGGTTCGCGGTGAGCTTGATCGGCGCCGAGAAGCCGCGATTGAGCGAGGCGACGGGCTTTTCAGTGATGCCGGTGAAGGCGAAGCGCTCGGCCGGTTTGGTGATGAGCAGCACGCCGCGTTCGACCTCGGTGCCGTCCTCGCGGATGAGCTTGCGGTCGCGGCCGTCGGCGCCAACGAGGCCGATGGCCAAGGGTATCACCATCGGCTCCTTCACCGGCTGGCCTGGCGTGGGCGGCACCGTTTGCGCCACTTCGAGGTGATAGGTCTTCGCGCCCGCATCAAAGCTGCCGGTGACCACGAGCTCCGGCGTCCCGGCCTGCGAGTACCAGCGCCGAAACTGCGTCATGTCGCGGCCGCTGGCATCGGCGAAGCATTGAATGAACTGCTCGACGGTCGCCGCCTCGCCGTCGTGACGCTTGAAGTAGAGATCCATGCCTTTGCGGAAGGCCTCGGCGCCAAGCATGGTCTTCACCATGCGCACCACCTCGGCGCCCTTCTCGTAGACCGTGCTGGTGTAGAAGTTGTTGATCTCGCGATAACTCTCCGGTCGCACCGGATGCGCCAGCGGGCCCGCATCCTCGACGAATTGATGCCCGCGCAGCCCGCGCACATCCGAGATGCGCTTCACCGGCCGCGAACGCTGATCGGAGGTGAACTCCTGGTCGCGGAAGACGGTGAGGCCTTCCTTCAGGCAAAGCTGGAACCAGTCGCGGCAGGTGATCCGGTTGCCGGTCCAGTTATGGAAATACTCGTGCGCGATTACCGCCTCGATCGAGGCATAGTCGCCATCGGTTGCAGTTTCCGGCGTCGCCAGCACCAGCTTGTCGTTGAAGACGTTGAGCCCCTTGTTCTCCATCGCCCCCATGTTGAAGTCGGAGACGGCGACGATCATGAAGATATCGAGGTCGTATTCGCGGCCAAAGGCCTGCTCGTCCCAACGCATGGAGCGCTTGAGCGAGTCCATCGCATAGGCGCAGCGGCCTTCCTTGCCCGGCTCCACATAGATGCGCAGCGTCACATCGCGGCCGGACACGGTGCGGAACGTGTCCTCGACATAGCTGAGATTGCCGCCGACCAGTGCAAACAAATAGGACGGCTTGGGAAATGGATCGTGCCAGGTGGCAAAATGCCGGCCGCCCTCGAGCGCGCCGCTGTCGATCAGATTGCCGTTCGAGAGCAGCACCGGTGCCTCGGCTTTGTCGGCCTCGATGCGCGTGGTGTAGACCGCCATCACGTCCGGGCGGTCGGGGAAATAAGTGATGCGGCGAAAGCCTTCGGCCTCGCATTGCGTGCAGTAGTTCCCGCTGGTGCGATAAAGCCCGGAGAGCTGCGTGTTGGCAGTCGGATCGACCAGTGTCTCGATCTCGAGCTCGAATGGGCCGTTCGGCGGCTGCGCGATGGTCAGCTTGTCGGCTGAGGCGACATAGCTCTCCGCCGAGAGCGCTTTGCCGTCTAGCTTGAGCGCCACGAGATTGAGGCCGTCGCCGTCGAGCGAAAGTGGGGCAGGCGTCGCCGCCTTCGGGTTGGGCTTGAGCGCAAGTCTGGCGCGCACGCGCGCCGCGGTCGGGTGCAGCGCGACGTCGAGATGCACGGTCTCCACCAGCCAGTCTGGCGGGCGGTAATCTTTGAGGAGGATGGGGGCGGCGGTGTCGGTGCGCATGGTCGCTCCATCTAAGGTGCCACCGCAGCAATTGGAAGGCGAAATGACCTCGCTCTGGAGGCGTGGCCGGCGCCAGGATTCAATGTCGGCGATCCGGCCTTTCGGCGTGGATCGGCGAAGGGGCCAGCGACACGTTGTCTCGGCTCCATCCGCCTCAACGGCGCCCCCCCCCCGCCCGGGGCCGTTTGCCCCTGGAGGCAAAGCCGTCAGGGTTCTCCGCAAGCCGGATATTATTGCGTGCCGGCAATTCTATCCTCGCGCAGAACGTGTAGCGCATCGACTACACGTCATAACCAGAATTAAGGCTGCATTAGCATGCGCAATCTACAGTCCTGCCCGGGGGAACAATCTGGGGGACAATATGCGCTCGAAATCCGTCAATCGTCGTCAAATCCTCGCCGGTGTCGCTGGCGCCGGTGCCGCCGTCCTGCTGCCCCGCGCGGGCTTCGCGGAAGGCGGCGTCTCCGCCGATAAGATCGTGTTCGGCCAGGCCGCCGCCCTCGACGGCCCTGCCGGCCTGCTGGGCACCGGCATGCGCACAGGCATCCTCGCCGCCTTCGCCGAGGCCGGCTCCGTCGGGCCGCACAAGCTCGAACTTGTCTCCAAGGACGACGGCTACGAACCGACGAAGTCGATCGAGGCCACCAAGGCGCTGATCGAGCAGGGCGTGTTCGCGCTGGTCGGCGCGGTCGGTACACCGACCTCGATGGCGACCCTGCCGCTCGCCAAGGAAGCCAACCTCCCCTTCATCGGCCCGTTCACCGGCGTGGAATCGCTGCGCAACCCCTATCAGCCCCTCGTGGTCAATGTGCGCGCGTCCTACTTCCAAGAAACCGAGGTGATGATCGAGCGTTTCACCAAGGATAAGAAGTACGACAAGATCGCGATCCTCTATCAGGACGACGCGTTCGGTCAGGCTGGCCTCGCCGGCGTGCGCAAGGCGATGGACAAGCGCGGCATGAAGCTCGTCGCCGAGGCTTCCTTCGAGCGCAATACGGTGGCGGTGCGCGGCGCGCTGCTCGAGATCCGCAAGGCGGAGCCGCAAGCGGTCGTGCTGATCGGCCCGTACAAGCCGTGCGCCGAATTCATCAAGCTGGCGAAGCAGATCAAGTTCGCGGCGAGCTTCATCAACATCTCCTTCGTCGGCTCGGACGCGCTGGCGAAAGAGCTCGGTGATGCCGGCGCCGGCGTGCTGGTCACGCAGGTAGTACCGTTTCCCCACGACGCCTCGATCCCGGTGGTCGCCGCCTATCAAAAGGCGCTGGCCGCGTCGAATCCCGACGCCAAGCCGGGCTTCGTGTCGCTCGAGGGCTATCTGGTCGGCCGCACCGTGGTGGCCGCGCTGAAGAAGGTGTCCGGCGATCCGACGCGGGCCGCGTTCCTCGACCAGCTGCACAACGGCGCTTACGACCTCGGCGGCTTCACGCTCACCTTCAAGCCCGACAACAATCAGGGCTCGAACACGGTCTTCCTCACCGAGCTCGACGGCGCCGGCGGCTTCAAGCCGCTGACGACGCTCGCCTAAGCCCCACCCGCGCGACCGAGGACGGCCATGTTGACCTTTGCTGCAATCAAGCGTGCCGGTGTCGGCACCAAAGTCTATGGTGCGATCGGTGCGATCGTCATTCTGACGATTGCCGCCTCGGCCTTGGCCTTCCTCTCGTTCCAGCGTGTCGATCGTACGATCCACACGCTGGTCGACGACCGCTACCCGGTGGTCGAGGTCTCGCTCAAGCTTGCACAGGCCGCGACCGAGGCGCTCACCGTGGCGCCGCAGCTTGCGGAAGTGACGAGCGACAAGGATCGGGCCGCGGTGATCGCGCGGCTCGAGCAGTCGGACAAGCGCATCCGCGCGTTGGTCGAAGATCTCGCTGCACGTGGCGCCATCGACAAGGCGGCGTTCCTCGCCAAGGTTGACGCGCTCGCCGGCGGCATCCGCAATGCGGATGCCGCGGCCAAGCAGCGCATCGCCATCGGGGCGGAGATCGCCCAGCGCGCCGCGCAGCTCACCAAGGCGAGCGACGCGTTCAACGAAACATTGCTCAGCTCGGCCGACGAGGCCCAGTTCAACTTGCTGCTCGGCCTTGAAGACGCGGGCAAGAAGGAAGGCGATGAGCTGCGCTCCACGCTCAAGGGCCTCACCGACAAGGAATTGGCGAGCTACGGCGCCGAGATGACCCTGATCTCGGAGATGAACAAGGTCTCCGGCCTGTTGCGCGAGATCCTGGTGCTCGACCGCCACGAGCTCATGGTCCCGGCCATGGATCGCTACCAGGCGCTGTCGCAACGCGCGATCAAGGCGCTCAAGGAAGCGGAAAAGGCTTCCGCCGATCCGAAACGACGCAAGGTCACCGAGGCGGTGCTTGCCTTTGCCTCCGGCGACAACAGCCTGATCAAATTGCGCGAGCGCGATTTTGCCGCCCGCGGCATGCTCAGCAAAAGCCTTGCTGCGGCCGCCGGCGCCGCCAAGGAGCTCAATGGTCAAGTCGATCATGTGGTTACCGAGGCGCGCTCCAGCGCCGAGATCGCGACGGAATCGAGCCAGTCGCTGATCGGCAAGAGCAAGCTGTGGCTGGTGCTGATCGGCGCCTTCAGCGTCGTCGCCGCCATCGCTATCGCCGTGTTCTATGTGCGGCCGATGATCGTCGCCCGTCTGCGGCATCTGTGGAGTGCGACCAGCGCCATCGCCGAGGGCCAGCTCGACACCGGGCTCGACACCGTCGGCGACGATGAGGTCGCCGGCCTCGCTCGCTCCGTCGAATCGTTCCGCAACAAGGTGCTGGCGCTGCGTGAAGCCGAGGCGCGGGCCGCCGACGAGCGGCGCGCGGCGGAAGAAGAGCGCTCGCGCAACGAAGCCGCGCGTGCAACGGCTGCGGCCGAGGTGCAGAAGGTCGCCGACGCGCTCGGCGCTGCGCTGGAAAGCCTCGCCAGGGGCGATCTGTCTTATCGCGTGACCGCGGAGTTCGCCGCTGAGTACCGCAAGATCCAGGACGACTTCAACGCCGCGGTGGTGAATCTGCAGGACACGATCAGCGCCATCGCCGCCTCCGCCAAGGAAGTGTCGAGCGCGGCCTCGGAGATTTCCGAAAGCACCACCGACCTCTCGCAGCGCACGGAAGAGCAGGCCGCGAGCCTGGAAGAGACCTCGGCGTCGATGGAAGAGATCGCCAACACGGTGCGCAAGAACGCGGAGAACGCGCAGGCGGCGAGCGAGCTGGCCACGGGCACGCAGCAGATCGCGGATCGCGGCGGCGCCGTGGTCGCCGAAGCGGTTGGCGCCATGTCGCGCATCGAAGACTCTTCGCGCAAGGTTGGCGACATCATTGGCGTCATCGATGAGATCGCGCGGCAGACCAACCTGCTGGCGCTCAATGCGGCGGTCGAAGCCGCGCGCGCGGGCGAAGCGGGCCGCGGCTTTGCCGTCGTCGCCTCGGAAGTGCGCTCGTTGGCGCAGCGCTCCTCGCAGGCGGCCAAGGACATCAAGGAGCTGATCAACAACAGCACCAAGCATGTCACCGAGGGCGTCGAGCTCGTGAACCGCGCCGGCTCCTCGCTCGGCGAGATCGTCGGCTCGATCAAGCGCGTTGCGTCGATCATCTCGGAAATAGCGACCGCGAGCGCCGAGCAGACGCTGGGTCTCGAGCAGATCACCACGGCGCTTACGCAGATGGACGAGATGACGCAGCAGAACTCGGCGCTGGTCGAGGAGAATGCCGCGGCGGCGAAAGCGCTCGAAGGGCAATCCGGCGCTATGGACGAGCGCGTGCGCTTCTTCCGGCTTAATGATGCCGAGCCGCAACCAGCGGCCGCGGAGCTGCGTCGGGCCGGCTGAGCCGGCGCCTTAAGCGTTCGGCTAATGCATCGGCTCCGCGTGCCCGATCACCCGTTTGATCGAGGGGGAGCGCTCGCGCAGCGTTCGCTCCACATCGTCGACCTTCTCGTGCACTGCGCGCACGGTGAGCGCCGGGTCGACGCGGCAGTGAAAGTTCACGATCTCGCCGTCGTCGGTTTCGCGCACGCGCACATTGTGCACGTCGCGGATGACGCGGCCTTCGGCAGCGATCTCGGCAAGTGCGATCTCTACAGCCTTGACGCGCTCCGGCGGCGCCTCGCGCCCGGCGCGCTGCGGCACCTGCAAGGGCTCGATATGGGTCTCGACCTCCACGTCGGCCCCGATCTCGCCGACGATCGCCTGCTCGAGACCGTCGGCGATCGCATGCGCGGCGCCGAGCGACAGCGTGCCGTCGACCTCGAGATCGAGCGATACCGAGAGCCGTCCGGCGATCGAATGCACGGTGACGTGATGCACGGCGAGGGCGCGGTTGCGCGCGGTCACCATCACGGCGTCCATCACGCTCTCGCTGTTGAGCGTGCGCGGCTCGGTGGTGACGATGACCTCGGCGCCCGGAAGGTCGGCGCGGATCGCGTCCTTGACCTCATCCTTGAGCGCGCTGACGCGGTCGAGCGGTAGCGTGCGGCTCACCCCGACGCCGACGTCGACGAACATGATTTCGCCCACTGCGCGGGCGCGCACCTGGTCGATGCTGACGACGCCGGCGACGCGGCGTGCGGCTTGCGTGATGCGCGCGGCGGCGCCAGGCGGGGCGGTATCGGTGAGCGTGTCGATGGTGCGCTTGCCGAGCTTCCAGCCGACGATGCAGACCAGCACGGCGACGACCAGCGCGGCGGCATTATCGGCCCAGGGGAGCCCGAGCCGAAGGCCGACCAGCCCGACGATGACCGCCAGGGAGGACCACATGTCCGAGCTGAAATGCAGCGCGTCGGCCTCGAGCGCGTGGCTCGCGGTCTTCCGCGCGACGCGCGAGAGCGCGCGGGCGCGGAAGAAGTCGACGACCATTGAGAGCCCCATGACGCCGAAGGCCCAAATCGTGGCGTCCACGTGATGGGTCTCGCCGAGCAGACGCTTCGACGCTTCCCAAATCACCACGCCTGACAAGAGGAATAACAGCGCGGTCTCCGCCAGCGCCGATATGCTTTCGACCTTGCCGTGGCCGTAATGGTGCTCGGCGTCGGCCGGTTTCCCGGAAATGCGCACCGCCACATAGGTCATCACGGTGGCGCCGAGATCGATCAGCGAATGCCCGGCTTCCGACAGGATGGCGAGCGAGCCGGTGAGCACGCCGACCACGGCCTTGGCCAGCGTCAGCGCGGCCGAGGCGGCAATCGACGTGAGCGCCACCTGCTCTTTGACATCCTGCATCGTGAAACCTCGTGCGCGAGGGGGTAGCGGGGCCCACTGCGAGCGTCAACGGCATCCTATATGGCGGTACAGCGATTTAACCCTTGCTTCGAGTCACGCCGCCATCAACTGTAGCGAAAACACCGAGAAATGAAGCGACGAGGAGGCGGCGCGCGATGCCAGGACGGCTCAAGGACAAGGTTGCGATCATCACCGGTGCTGGCTGCGTCGGCCCCGGCTGGGGCAATGGCCGCGCCGCGGCGGTGCTGTTCGCGCAGGAAGGCGCGAAGATCTTCGCCGTGGACAAGAACCCGGCATCGATGGAGGAAACCGTCGCGCGCGTGCGCGAGGCCGACGGCGAGATCGTCACGCATCAGTGCGATGTCACCGACAGCGCCTCGGTTGCCGCCATGGTCGCCGCCTGCGTCAAGGCGTTCGGCTGCGTCGACATTCTCGTCAACAATGTCGGCGGCTCGGCCGCGGGCGGCGCCGCCGAGCTCTCGGAGGAGGGCTTCGACGCGCAGCTCGACTACAATCTCAAGAGCGTTTTTCTCGCCTGCAAGCATGTCATCCCGCTGATGCAGGCCCAGGGCGGGGGCGCGATCGTCAACACCGCCTCGACATCGGGGACGCGCTGGACCGGCGCTGCGCAGGTCGGCTACGCCTCCTCGAAAGCCGGCGTAATCCAATTCTCCCGCGTCACCGCGGTCCAATACGCAAGCAAAGGCATCCGCGTGAACACGGTGGTGCCCGGACAGATGCATACGCCGATGGTCGAGGTGCGGCTCGCCAAGCAGCGCGCCGGCGGTGATGTCGAGGTCTTGCTCAAGCAGCGCGTCGCCCGCATTCCCCTCGGCTTCATGGGCGATGGCCGCGACACGGCCTATGCCGCGCTGTTCCTCGCCAGCGAGGAGGCGCGCTTCATCACCGGAACCGAGATCGTGGTCGACGGCGGCATGACCGCGCGGTGTGATTGAAGCTACTGGACGTGTCGTATCCTATGGGATACAGTAAGCTGTGATCGAGATACGTCAAACGGTCGTGTTCGCTAGATGGTTTGGCGCGTTGCGCGACACCAATGCCAAAACTCGTATCCAAGCTCGGCTCGACCGCCTTGCTGTGGGCGATAAACGAACTCAGGACAACGACATTCGAAGGGCGATAGTTCTGGCGGAGAATCTCTAGGAGCGGGTATGCGCAAGAAAAGTCCTGGAAAGAAGGCGCTAGCAGCCAAGGGCAAGACGAAGACGATCCCCTGGGACAGCGCCGCCTACCTGAAGACCGACAGAGCGATTGCTCACTATCTGGAAGCTGTCTTCGAGGATGGTGATCCGGCGCTTATTTCGCATGCGCTGGGTGTCGTTGCGCGCGCCAAGGGTATGCGGAAGGTTGCGCAAGGTGCGGGGTTAGGCCGTGAAAGCCTTTACAAGGCGCTCTCGCCGGACGGTAACCCACAATTCACGACAGTGCTGAAGGTCATGCGGGCGCTTGGACTGAAGCTCAAGGTGGCCGCGTGAACGAAGCCTCGCCCTTGAGCCTTACGCCGACCATCCCGCCGCCCGATCCGCATCCGAGGACACCGGCGCTGCAGTTGCCGCTGCACTCCTGCGACGCCCATTTCCATGTCTTCGGGCCGGCCGCACGGTTTCCTTTCTCGCCGCGGCGGACCTTCACGCCGCATGACGCGCCCAAGGAAAAGCTGTTCGCGCTGCATCGCTTCCTCGGCTTCGAGCGCGGGGTATTCGTGCAGTCGTCCTGCCACGGCCAGGACCATGCGGCGCTGGTCGATCTGCTCCAGGCCGGGCAGGGCGGCTATCGCGGCGTGGCGCTGCTGGCGTCGGATACGCCGGCGGAGGAGGTGGAGCGGCTCGACGCCGTCGGCGTCTGCGGCGTGCGCTTTCATTTCATGTCGCATCTCGGCGCGCCGCCGCCGATGGAGGACATCCGCAAGGTCATTCGCCTCGTCGCGCCCTATGGCTGGCACATCGCCATGCATATCGCGGGTGAGGGAGCGGTCGAACATTTCGACTTCATCCGCGATCTCGAGGCGCCGGTGGTGATCGACCACATGGCGCGCATCGACATCGCCGAAGGGCTCAATGGCGAAGCCTTCACGGCGCTCCTGCGTCTCCTTGATCTCGGACATGTGTGGGTGAAGCTCTCCGGCGCCGATCGTATCTCCAAGGCCGGACCGCCGTTCCGCGACGCCATCCCGTTCGCCAAAAAGCTTGCGCAGCACGCACCGGAGCGCGTGGTCTGGGGCAGCGACTGGCCGCATCCCAATGTCGCGCATATGCCGAACGACGGCGACCTCGTCGACTTGATCGCCGAGATCACGCCCGACGTGAAAGCGCGCCGATTGATGCTGGTCGACAATCCGACCCGTCTGTTCGGGTTCGTCTGAAGCCGGCGGAATGCTGTCGCCGGCGCCGGGGTTTGCTGAGGCGGGATGCGCGAAGTGAAACGAAGAACGTCGTTCGGATTGCGCCAGCTGCGGCTCGCCACCGGGTTGGTGCTGTTCCTCTATATCTCCACGCATCTCATCAATCACGCCCTCGGCCTGTTCGGCCTCGGCCTCGCCGAGCGCGTCCTCGTGGTCGCCAAGAGCGTGTGGTACAGCGTGCCCGGCACCATTGTGCTTTATGGTGCGGCCGCCATTCATGTGTCGCTGGCGTTGCGCACCATTTATCTGCGGCCGCACTGGCGCTTGCCGCTGGTGGAATATATCCGCCTCGGCGCCGGCTTTACCCTGCCGCTCCTGCTCATCGGCCATGTGGTGGTCACGCGGCTCGCCTTCGCGCTGCACGTCGCCGATCCGCATTACGCACCGATCGTCGCTAACCTGGTGAAATCCGGCACCGAGGGCTGGCAGCTCGCGCTGCTGGCGCCCGGCTGGGTCCATGGCTGCCTTGGTCTGTGGCTGTCGGTCGCCCACCACAAACCGGGGCGGGCGCTGCGCTGGGGCTTCAATGCGCTGGTCGTGCTGGTGCCGTGCCTCGCCGCTGCCGGATTTCTCAATATGCGCGCCGAGATCGCGCTGCAGCTGCCGACGATGCCGGCAGGTCCGAGCGACGCGGCGCGCATGGATCTGGAGCTGTGGCGCAAGACGCTGCTCGGCATTTACCTCTTCCTCGTTGCCGCGGCGCTGGCGCTCGGTCCGGTGCGGCGATCGCTGCGGCTGCGCGCGTCCTGAGCCTGGCTGCCTCGCGCGCCGACATGGGCTTCGCTATCATGGTCACGCCAAGCGAGGAGAACGTCATGTTTCGGATCCTGATCGCCGCGCTGTTCGCTGCCAGCGTCTCCTGCGTCGCGCGCGCCGCCGAATGGCCCGGGCAGAAAGAAGGCGACGCGGTCTTCAGAGATTTTCGCTTCGGTTCGGGCGAGGTGCTCGGCGAGCTCAAGCTGCACTACATCACGGTGGGGACGCCGAAGCGCAACACTGCCGGCAAGATCGTCAATGCCGTGCTGCTTCTGCACGGGACGGGCGGTACCTCGAAGAGCTGGCTGCAGCCGTCGCTGGCGGACGAGCTCTACGCTTCCGGCGCGCCGCTCGATGCCCACGAGACCTACATCATCATCCCGGATGGCATTGGCCGTGGCGGCTCGTCGAAGCCGAGCGACGGGCTGCGCACGAAATTCCCGCACTATCGCTACTCCGACATGATCGTCGCCACGCACAAGCTCCTTACCGAGCATCTCGGCATCCAGCATTTGCGCCTGGTCATGGGCACCTCCATGGGCGGCATGCACAGCTGGATGTGGGGCGAGATGTACCCGGATTTCATGGATGGTCTCGTCCCCATTGCCAGCCAACCGGTCGGCATCAGTGGCCGCAACTGGATGATGCGGCGCGCGGCCATCGAGGCGATCCGCAACGACCCGGACTGGCGTGACGGCAACTACGAGAAAAACCCGACGCACTGGATTTATACGGCGCCGATCGGGGCCCTGATGACGGACAGTGCCTTGTCGCTGCAGCAGAAGGCGCCGAGCCGCGAAGCAGGCGATGCGCTCTATCGCAAGATAGTGGAGACGGCGGCCAAGCGCGACGCCAACGACCAGCTCTACGCGACCGAGGCGGTGATCGACTACGATCCGTCTAAGGACATCGGGAAGATCAAGGCGAAGCTCCTCGCCATCAATTCCGCCGACGACGAGGTCAATCCGCCGGAGCTCGGCGTGGTTGAGCCGGCGACCAAGGCGATCCCCGGTGCGCGTTTCGTGCTCATTCCCGCGAGCGCGATCACGCACGGCCACTTCACCTATTTCCAGGCCGCGCTGTGGAAGGGCCACCTGGCCGAGTTCTTGAAGACGCTGCCGCCGCCGGCCATGTAAGGGCCGGGCATTTCACCTTTCGTGATCACGCCTCGAGCGGAGCCGACCCATGACCTACAAGCTCTACAACGCGCCGCAATCGACCTGCAGTCAGCGGGTGCGCTTCGTGCTCAACGCCAAGGGGCTGCCGTTCGAGGAGGTCAAGCTCAACCTGCTCGAGGGTGACCAGCTCAAGCCCGATTACCTCAAGCTCAATCCCAACGGTGTGGTGCCGACGCTCGATCATGACGGCGCCGTCGTCATCGACTCCACGGTGATTGCCGAATATCTCGATGAGGTCGAGCCGGCGCAGAGCTTCACGCCGGAGCAACCGGTGGCGCGCGCCAAGATGCGGGCGATGATGCATTTCATCGACGAGATGGCGGCGGCGGCCGTGCGCGTGCCGACCTTCAATCTCGCCTTCCTGCCGAGCTTCCAGAAGATGAGCCGCGCGGCCTTCGTGGCCATGGCGGAATCAAAGCCGCTGCGCCGCGAGTTCATGATGACCATGGGGCAGACCGGCTTCCCCAAGGCGGAGATGGACGCCTCGCTGGCGCGGCTGCGCCGCACCTATGAGCGCATGGAGAGCGAGATCGCCGCAAGCGGCGGTCCGTGGCTGCTCGGCGCGCGCATCACGCTCGCCGACGTCGCGGTGATGCCGGCCCTGGTGCGCATGCACGATCTCGGGCTTCCGGGCTGGCTCGATCTGCCGCGCGTGACCGCCTGGTTCGACAACATCCGCAAGGAGCCCGCGTTCGCGCCGACTTATTATCCCGGCTCGCTTTTGAGTGAGCGCTTCCCGCATTTGCGGGAAAAGACGGCGCAGTCGGCCTGACCCAGCTTATCGTTCGAACGTCTCCGCGATCAGCCGCGCCACGGTCTTAGCGCCCTGATCGAGTGTATCCACCGGAATGCACGCCGCCACGTAACGATCCGGGCGGATCAGCAGCACGTGGTCGTTGTAGGGCGCAATCCGCGGGTGGGGCGTGCCCAGCTCCTGCACAGCAATGGCACCGTCCGCCGGCGCGCCGCCGATTGTGATGATGCGAGCGCCGAGATCGCTCCATGGCTTTCCTTGAAGCCGGGGGACCACGGCATTCGCCCGCGGTGAGCGCACCATGAGCGCGAAGCCATCGCCCAGCACATCGTCGAGCCGCCGCTCGCCAGCATCCGTCATCAGGCGCGGCTGCGGCACCATGCGGCCGACCAGCGTGGTCTTGGCGCTTTGCCCGTCGGGCACGATGAAGCCCTGCGCGAAGCGCGGCGGCGGCTTGAACTGCATCTGCGCCACGTAATCGCGCGCCCTCGGCCACAGCGAAAGGAGGCGGAAGAAGGTTTCGGTAGCGAAGGCATTGAGCGCGTTGCGCGGGCGCATGACGCGGCCGATGGTGAGTGCGAAGCCGATCATCGACCAGGCGTGATCGCGCCGCTCCGGCTCATAGCTTCCCATCAGCCGCGGCCCAAGCCGGCCTTGCATCACCGCGGCGAGCTTCCAGCCGAGATTGGTGGCGTCGCGCAGCCCGCTGTTCATGCCTTGCCCGGCGAAGGGCGGGGTGAGATGCGCGGCGTCGCCGGCGAGGAGGACGCGGCCCTCGCGCCAGCGATCGGCGAGCCGGGCGTGGAAGGTGTAGACCACCTTGCGCACGATGCGGCTTTGCGGTGCCGCTTCGTGCTCTTTCAGCAACCGCGCGATCGTGTCATCCGCCAGCATGGCCTCGTCGCGCTCGTCATCGTGCAGCATGAACTCGTAACGGCGCGTGAGCTCGGGGCCTGGGAGCGCGATGCACGGTCGCGCCGGATTGCAGAACACTTTGGTGTGCGGCGAGGCGACCGGCGAATTGTCGAGGTCGACGATCAGCCATCGCTCGCGGAAGCTCGATCCGCTCATGCCGATGCCGAGCGCGCGGCGGGTCGGGCTCGATGCGCCGTCGCAAGCAATCAGATAGCCGCAGCCGACGCGAAGCTCTTCGCCGGCGTGCCGGATGCGCAGCGCGACGCCGTCTCCGTCCTGGGTAAAGCTGAGGAGCTCGTGCTCGAAGGCGGCGGTGACATGCGGAAACCGCATCAGCGCCTCGCGCAACTGCCGCTCCAGCACCGGTTGCCGGAAGGCGTTGCGGCGGGGAAAGCCAAACGGCTCCGCCGTCGGCTGCACCTTGGCGAAACAACGCCCGCGCGCGGAGAAATAATGCGAGCCATAGCCGGCGACCGTCTCGCGCATCACCGTGTCGTCGAGGCCGATCATCTGCATGCTGCGCAGCGACTCGTCGTCGATCGACACCGCGCGCGGCTCGGCGACCGTCGCCGCGTTCCGCTCGAGGAGCAGGCAGGGGACGCCATAGGTGCCGAGCAGGTTGGCCAGGGTGAGCCCCGTCGGGCCGGCGCCGGCGATGACGATCGGACTGTGCGCGGGAAGCGGCATGGCGCGCGACGGGTGCCATAGGTGCGGCGCAGCGTCAAAGTGGGCGTTCCACTTTATTCCTCCTCGATATGGAAAAGTTGGCGGTGAGGGCCGCCGATATACGCAAACTGTTCCAAATACCCGCGGAGGCCGCTGCCTAGGATGCGCGGCACTACTCAGGGGAGAGAAACAATGAACCTTCAGGTTCAGAATTCATCGCATCCATTACTCTCATGCGCCGATGGCGTCGTTGTCCGGCTGACCGATCTCATCCTGGTGCTCGGGCGCATCGCGCTCGCCGCGGTGTTCATCGTCACCGCCTCTTACGGCAATCCGACAGCGGCGACGCTCGCCGGCCACGGCTGGCCGGCGCCGGAGGTCTGGAGCGTGATCGCGCGTATGTGCGAGTTCGCCTTCGGCTTCGGCCTGATCCTCGGGCTGGCCACGCGCTACGCCGCGCTGCTCGGCATCATCTACGTGCTGATCGCGAGCTTCAGCGCGCATCTGTGGTGGACCTATCCGGCCGGCCAGCAGGGCAACATGTATGCGCATTTCATGAAGAACACCGCGATCATCGGCGGGCTGCTCGCCATCCTGGTGATCGGCGCCGGGCGCTGGAGCATCGATGCGATGCTCTCGCGCAAATCGTGACACGAACATCAAAGCGAAGGAGACTATGATGAAACGATGGATGTTGGCCGCCGGGGCGGCGAGCGTGTTGTCTCTGGCGATCGCGGTTCCCGCGAACGCGCAGGGGCTCAAGCAGAAGGTCGTGGGTGCCTGGACGCTGGACGTCGGCTCCGAGATCTTCGCCGACGGCAAGAAGGTCGTGCCCTGGGAGGCGGGTAGCCTGCTGCTCGATCCGACCGGACACTTCTCCTTCTTCGTCATCGGCAAGGACCGGCCGAAAGGCAACGGCGATCCGCGCGTCCCGGTGTCGCCGATCGTCGCCTATTACGGCACCTACACGGTGAACGAGGCCGACAACACGCTGAGCTATAAGGTCGAGCGCGCGAGCAATCCGACCTTCGACGGCGTTCTGCGTGGGCAGAAGATCAGCTTCAAGGGGGACGTCATGGTCACGACCGCGTCCGAGGTGAAGACACCGCAGGGCACGATCACGCCGGTCAACGAGTGGAAGCGGGCGAAATAAAGAAACCGCTCGGCCTAGTCGACCAGGAGGGGGTCGCGTCGCGTTGGTTCGGCGGCGCGACGCGGGCCGGCCCTTTCCTTTGGCGATCGAAGGTGCTCACGAGGAAAGAGCACCTTGCCTATGCGCGGCAGGAAACTTTTTGTCGCGGGTCCGGATTGTACCTCTGGCCGCAGCAAGGCTGCTGCGGAGTTCCGTTAGCGGCGGAACGCGAACATTCCGGAGGAATCAGATGCGACGAATGCAGATTGGTGTTGCGGCAGCGGCCGCGGCTTTGCTGTTGGCTGCGGCAAGCCCGAGCCAGGCCCGCGATTGGGGCCGCACGGCTGCGGCGGCGGGAGTAGGCTTTGCCGCCGGTGCGGCGGTCGGTGCCGCGGCGGCGTCGAGCGGGCCGTATTACTACGGGCCGGGCTACGGCTATGACGATTACGCCTACGGTTATGGCCCCGATTATTACGGCTATGGTTACGGCTATGCGCCGGCGCCCGCTTACAGCAGTTACGCCTATGTCGGCGAATATCAGGGCGCGCCCTATCCCGGCCGCGGCTGCTGGGTCTCGACCGACTCGGCGCGCGGCTACGGCTACTGGGGTTCCTGCGCCGACACCGGCAAGAACCTGACGCGGCGCGGCGTCGCCGCCCACCGGACCGAGAACTATCCGGTCCGCTGAGGACGGCGGACAACGCCGGGACTAAAGAGCGGAGGCAGGCTGCCTCCGCTCTTTGCTTCTGCGGCTTGCAGCCGCGAGGCCTCGGCCCTGTGCGCTAGGGCGTCAGCGATGCCAGGTAGGCGACGATCGCCGTCATATCCTCGTTCGACAGGCTCGCCACGACCTCTTTCATCGGGGCACCCTCGGCGCCGGCGCGCGCGCCGTGCTTCACGTCGTAGAGTTGGCGAAACAGATAGCTCGGCGAGCGGCCGGCAAGCGCCGGGATGTTGCCGACGCCATTGAGCCGGGGACCGTGGCAGGCGGAACAGGGTGCGTTGCCGCCTTCGACGAGCGCTTTGCCGCGCGCGATGCTGCCGACGGGAACGTAAGCAATGAACTTCACATGCGTGTCGCGGTTCTCGAAGCGTGCGACGTCTTCCGGCGTCTCGATGATGCGGCCGGCGATCGGCTCGCGCTCACCGCTCTTGCTGTCGGCGAGGAACCAGCCGGCGACGACGGTCTTCGGCACGCTGTCGGTTTCGACCACGTTGATGACGGCACGCCGCGGCAGAGCTGAGAAATACGCGGCGGCGGCATTGATCTCCTCGTCACTCGCCGCTTTGGCAAGCGCGATCATCAAGTCCACGTTGCGGCGGGGGACCGATGTGGTGCGCTTGCCGGCTTTGTAGTCGGCCATCTGCTGCGCGATATAGGCCTGCGGCAGTCCCGCGAGGCTTGCGTTCTCCGGGCCGCCGGGGCCATCGGCGCGGTGACAGAAGCCGCAGGCGAAGACACCGGGCTTGCGCCCTTGCGCCACCACCTCCGGCAGCGGTGGATGCTCGGCCGGATACCAGACCGGGGCGAAGAAACGATCGCGCGTCTGCGGCACGGTATAGGTGCGGTCGCTGCCGGGGACCGAGCGCGGCTTGCCGTCGTCCGGCGGCGGCTTGAAATCCGGCGGGTTCACTGGATAGGCCCAGGCTGGCGGTGCATCGTCGCCGCGCGCGGGCGAAAGCATCGTCGCCAAGATATTCGTGCTCGCGGTGCAAGCGAGCAGCAGCAGGACACGCAGCATTGTCAGCCCCCGAATGGACGCCTCCTATTCTACGGCAATGCGCGGCGCTGAGGTGGAACAGTTTGCGCATTCCCCGGCAGGCCGAGCTTGCTTGCGGCGCGTTGAGCGCGCGCCGTAAAGTGACGCCCGACCTGCAGCGGGGACCGGGCTTTCCATGGACATCGAGAGGCGCATCGCGCGACGGCACTTCCTCACGCGGGCGGCGGCCGCCGGGCTGACGCCGATCGTCCCAGCGCTGCCGGCGCTCGCCGAGGAGGGCAAGCCAGCGGCGGCGAGCGCCGCGCCGGTGCTGGCGCAGACGCTTGCGCGCTATGCGGCAGCCTTGCGTTACGAGGACCTGCCCGAGGACGTGGTGCGCATCGCGCGCCGCACCATCCTCGATACCGTCGGCTGCGCCTATGGCGGCTACGCGGCGGGGCCGAGCAAAATTGCGATGCAGCTCGCCGCCGACGTTAGCGCCAGAGAGAGCGCGACGGTGCTGATCTCCGGCATTCGGACGACGCCCGATCTCGCGACTTTCGCGAACGGCGTCATGTTCCGCTATCTCGACTTCAATGACGCCTTCGTGAGCTTGACGCACGGCGCCGGGCATCCGAGCGACACCATCGCGGCGCTGCTGGCCGCCGCCGAGGTCAAGAAGCGCAGCGGCCGCGACCTCATCACCGCGACGGTGCTGGCCTATGAGGTGTTCTGCAAGGTCGCCGATGTGTTCGACTATCTCGGCAACGGCATCGATCATTCGACCATCACCGGTATCGCCGCAGTGGTCGGTGCCGGGCATCTGGCAGGCTTGAACGAAGAGCAGATGCTGCACGCGATCGGCATCACCGTCGGCGGCAACACCGCGACGCGCCAGGGCCGCGCCGACGCGCTGTCGAACTGGAAGGCGTTTGCCGCGGCGGATGCCTGCCGCAAGGCGATCTTCGCCGTCGAGCTGGCGCAGGCCGGGATGACCGGCCCGGCGCTGGTGTTCGAGGGCCGCTATGGCTTCTTCAAGGTGATGGGGCGCAAGGCGGTCGAGCCTGTACAGCTCGGCGAGCCGTTCGGCATCCGCCGCGCCTTCACCAAGCGCTTTCCGCTCGGGCAATTCTCGCAGACGGTGGCGCAAGCCGCGGTCGAGGTGCGGCCGTTTGCGGAAAACCCGGACGACATCGCCGCGGTCAACATCGCGGTGTCGCGCTCCGCCATCAAGATCATGGCGGAGGGGCCCGCCAAATGGCGTCCGCAGACGCACGAGACTGCCGACCACAGCATCCCCTATGCGGCGGGCCTAGTGCTGATGTATGGCCGCATCGATCCGGATTTCTACGAGGATCCGTATCTGCACGATGCGCGGCTGCTCGATCTCGTGAGCCGCGTCAAAGTCGTCCCCTCCGACGAGGCCGATCGCACCGAGAACGAGTTCAATCTCTGCGAGCTCGAGGTCGTGCGCAAATCCGGCGAGCGCAAGACCGCGCGCGTCGAATATCACCGCGGGCATTTCAAGAACCCGATGACCGATGCCGAGATGGAGGAGAAATTCCGTCAGCTCGCGCAAAAGCATTTGCCGCCCGCACGTGTCGACGCCTTGCTGCGCGTGCTCTGGGGCATCGAGCGCGAGCCGAGCCTCGATCGCCTCATCGCCGCGACCAAGGTGTGAACGGCAACGCTGATGGCCTGGCTGCTCGACCCCATTGGGCGCGTGATCGCCAATTATCTGCAGCAGCCGGCGGGCGACTACGAGCCGTTCACGCCGTCCGATCCGGCGGCGCTGCGCGCTTACATCAAGCCTGGCGACATCCTGCTGATCGAAGGCCACACCCGCATCGCCGGCATCATCAAATATCTGACGCAGTCCACCTGGTCGCACGCGGCGCTCTATGTCGGGCCGCTCGCCGGCAAGCTGAGCGCGGAGGGCGAGATCTGCGACCTCATCGAATCCAACCTCGATGACGGCATCGCCTGCGTGCCGCTGTCGCGCTATTTCCCGTATCACACGCGCATCTGCCGGCCCGTCGGCCTCACGGCGGAAGACTGCAAGATCGTGTGCGACTACGCGGTCGCCCGTCTCGGCATGGCCTACGACCTGAAAAACCTCATCGACCTCGCGCGCTATCTGGTGCCGCTGCCGGTGCCGCAGCGCTTCCGCCGCCGCATGATCGCGCTTGGCTCCGGCGATCCGACCAAGATGATCTGCTCGGCGCTGATTGCGCAGGCGTTCCGCGCCGTGGGCTTTCCGATTTTGCCGAGCATCTCACGTGTCGGCAGCGAGCAGGCGCGGCAGGAGATCTATCACATCCGCGACTCCTCGCTGTACACGCCGCGCGATTTCGACATCTCGCCCTATTTCGCCGTGATCAAGCCGACCATCGAAGCCGGCTTCGATTACAAAGCGATTACTTGGGCGGCGGGGGAGTGACGGTCCAGGCGCGGCGCCTACGCGGCTCAGCGCGGCTCATACCGATGCCGATGCCGGCGCGGTCGCGGTCCCTCCGCACGTCCGAAGAAGCTCGGGTTCTGGTTGCAGTAGCCGCGGTTGCCGGCGACCATCTCCTGGCGGCATTGCTCGAGCGTCTGGAACGAGCAGTTCCAGGACATGCCGCCGCGCTGCTGCACACCGCACCAGGGACCGTCCTGGGCGTGTGCCGCGGGTGTGCCGGCTATGAGCAGGAGCGGGGCGGCGGCAAGGGCAGCGAAGATTGTGATGCGCATGATGGTGTCTCC
Organism: Pseudolabrys sp.; assembly: GCA_035651015.1. Taxonomy (GTDB): domain Bacteria; phylum Pseudomonadota; class Alphaproteobacteria; order Rhizobiales; family Xanthobacteraceae; genus Pseudolabrys. Next base: position 201,257 of record DASRGN010000064.1, read on the forward strand.
TGGCTCGACAACCCCGGGCGGATGATAAGCGTCCGGGTAGAGAAAGCGATCGCCTTCAACACTTCTTGAAGTCCGCTGCCTCGGCTAATCTCCCCCTCGCGTGCATGAGCCACTCGTGGGGACTTACATGACCGTCATCATTCCGCGTCGGCGCTTCCTGCGCCTCGCCGCTTCCGCCGCCGCGCTGCCGGCGCTCGCGCGTGGCGCCGCCGCGCTCGATTATCCGAGCCGGCCGGTGCGGCTGATCGTCGGCTTCGCCGCCGGCGGCCCGAACGACATCTGCGCGCGGCTCGTTGCGCCGTGGCTGAGCGATCATCTCGGCAAGCCGGTCGTGGTCGAGAACCGCGCCGGCGCTGCCGGCAATACCGCGACCGAATATGTCGTGCGCGCGCCTGCCGACGGGCACACGCTGATCGTACTCGGCCCGCCGTCGGTGGTGAATGCGACCCTTTACGAGAACCTGAGCTTCAGCGTCGTGCACGACGTTGCGCCGGTCGGCGGCATCGTGCGCGTGCCCGAGGTGCTGGTGGTCAATCCCGCGGTGCCGGCAAAGACGCTTCCCGAGTTCATCGCCTACGCCAAGGCCAATCCCGGCAAGGTCAACTATGCCTCGGCCGGCAGCGGGACCATGCCGCATGTCGCCGGCGAGCTGTTCAAGCAGGTGGCGGGCGTCGAGCTCGTGCACGTGCCCTATCGCGGTGGCGGCCCGGCGCTGGTCGACCTCATGGGCGGGCATGTGCAGGCGATGTTCGAGACGACGCTGCCGATCATCCCACACATCCGCGCCGGCAAGCTGCGCGCGCTGGCGGTGGCCTCGACGACGCGCTCTCCCGCGCTGCCGGATGTGCCGACGGTGGCCGAGACGTTGCCGGGCTACGAGGCGACCGCGTGGTACGGCATCGGCGCCCCGAAGGACACGCCGCGCGAGATCCTCGAGCGGCTCAACACCGAGCTCAATGCCGGCCTCGTCGACGCCACCATCAAGGAGCGCCTTGCCGCGCTCGGCGGCACGCCGATGCCGCTGAGCACTGCCGACTTCGGCAAGCTCGTCGCCGCCGACACCGAGAAGTGGGGCAAGGTGGTGCGCGCCGCGCATATCAAGGCGGAGTAGGGCGCTGGAGGCGTTCAGCGGCCGAAGTCGCTCACGTGTTGAGTAAGCCTCTTCGAAGCATCGCTTGTTACCCTCTCCCGGCTCGCGCGTCGCGCTCGCCATCCTCTCGCGAGGCCGCGCCGCTGAGCGACGCAAAGGTCCGGCGCGGCTTACTTAAAAAATGTTCGCGCTGGCCGCTCGCTGCGCTCGCCAGCGCGAGGGCGGGAGAGGGGCTTCTCAAGGCACCAGCAAGATCTTCCCGAAGTGCTTATTCGCGCGCATCATCTCCTGCGCCGCCTTCGCCTGGGCGAGCGGAAACGCCTTCTCGACCGGCAGCCGCAGCTTGCCGGCATTGACCGCGCCCGAGAGCGCCGTCCACATGGCGCGCGTCTCCTCGCGCAGCTCGTCGACCGAGCGCGTGCGATGGGTGACGCCGATATAGTCGATGCGTCGCATCGCATGCAGGTCGGCGTCGAACTCGATTTTTCCGCCGCCGAGCCGTCCGACATTGACGATGCGTCCGAGGATCGCCGCGCATTTCATGCTGCCGTTGACCAGAGAGCCCGACACCTGGTCGATGATCACGTTGGCCCCTTTGCCTTGGGTCGCTTTGAGCACCTGATCCGACCAGTCCGCGGCCTTGGTATCGATGGCGACGTCGGCGCCGAACTCCTTGAGCCGCGCGCGGCGCTCGGGATTGGTCGAGGTGCCGATGACCGTGCCGGCGCCGAGGAGTTTCGCGATCTGCAGCGCCATCAGCCCGACGCCCGAGCTTGCGCCCTGGATCATCACGCTCTCGCCGGCTTTCAGCCGCCCGTTGGTGACGAGCGCGTCGTGCATGGTGCCGAGCGCGACGGGGAGCGTCGCCGCGTCCTCGAATTTCATGCTGGCGGGCACGGGGACCGTGCGGCCCCAGTCGGCCACCGCATATTCGGCGTAACCGCCCTTGCCGGCGCACATCACGCGATCGCCGGCCTTGAAGGCGCCCTTCGCCTCGGAGCCCACTTCGACCACTTCGCCCGCCCAGTCGAGCCCGACGGTGTCACCGGCTGCGCCATGGCCGCCATGCCCGCGCGAGGCGGCAAGGTCGGCGCGGTTGAGGCTCGCGGCTTTCACCTTCACCAGGATCTCGTGCGGCTTCGGCTTTGGCTGCGGGATGTCCCGCACTTCGAGGCCATTCTCGGTGGCGACAGCGGCGAGCATTGGCTTCCTCCGTTTTTATCTGTTGAGGCGCCGTATAGCGGAAATGCGCCAGGGTGCGCCAGCAGAGGCCGCTAGCGCCGCCCGAAATAATCGAAGAAATTGCGCCGCAGGAAGCGGAGCAGGGGATTGTCGTGGCGATGCGGCGGCGGCGCGGTGAGGCCCGCCGCATGCACGCGCGGCGCCGAGCCGAACAGGCCGCGGTGCTCGATGATGCGCGCGATCAACGGATGCCACTCGATCAGCGCCTGCTGCACTTCCGCTTCCATGTAGCCCGCCACGATCTCCGGAGGGGGCGCATAGACCTCGGGCATCGCCTTCGACAGGTCGGCATCGCCGAGCACATTCCATTTGCTCACGCCGCCCATATGGGGTGAGCTCAGGCCGTAGACGACGCGGCGGATACGGCACTCACGGATGGCGAAGGAGCACATCGCGCACGGCTCGGCATTGATGTAGATCGCGCAGTCGTCGAGGCTCTCGCTCGCGAGCGCGTGCTGCGCCAGCGAGATCGCCACGATCTCGGCGTGGCGGGTGACGTCGTGCTCGTGACGCACGCGATTGGTCGATTCAGCGACGACCTTGTCGCCCCGGCTGATCAGCGCGGCGTACGGATATTCCCCCGAACGGCCGGAGGTCTTCGACAGCGCGATGCAGCGCGTCATCATTTCACGGTCGTGCTCTTGCCTGCTCATGCCGCACGCCTCGCTGGTTCGGCCGCCATAACAAGCCGCGCGGGCCGTTCTGGTTGCGTGAGCATCGGCCGGCCTATCACGCGCGCTGACGCCCAACAAAGAGTTCTTGGAACCCGGCCATGCAGGGGCCGTTATCAGACTACCATGCGTTCAGGCGGCGAGAAGACATCTGCGGGGACGGCAATCGCAGGCGCGATCCTGGCATTCGTGCTGACCCTGACGATCGGCGCCGCCTCCGCTGCTCGCCTCGATGCCGATGCGATCAACCAGGCCCAGCTTCAACCGAACCAGCGCGTGCCGGAGCGTGGCTTCAGTCCGCTGCTCGTCAAGGCGCAAGTGTTGCTCGATCGCGCGCATTTCTCGCCGGGCGAAATCGACGGCAAGGCCGGCGATAATTTCCACAAGGCGCTGAGCGCGTTTGCGCAGGCGAACGGCCTTCCCGATGCGCAGACGCTCAATGCGGATCTCTGGCAGCGCCTGACGCAAACCTCGGACGCGCCCGCCGTCGTCTCCTACACGCTGACGGCGGCCAGTGTCAGTGGTCCGTTCACGCCGAAAATCCCCACGCATCTGGAAAAGATGAAAGCGCTGCCGCATCTCGGTTACCGCGATCCGCGCGAGGAAATCGCCGAGACGTTTCACGTGAGCGAAGCGCTGCTCACCGCGCTCAATCCCGGCCGTCACTTCGCAGCGGGAGAGGTCATCCTCGTTCCCAATCTCGGGCCGCCGCAGCTTCCTGCCAAAACCGCGCGCATCGAAATCGACAAGACCGCGCAGACCGCACGCGCCTTCGACCAGAACGGGGCGCTGCTCGCCTTCTACCCGGTCACCGCCGGCAGCACGGAGAAGCCGGCGCCCTCGGGGCGCGTGAAGATCACCGGCATCGCGCACAATCCGACCTATCACTACAATCCGGCCTACGCGTTTCGCGGCGTGCATGCGCGCCGGCCGTTCACTATCAAGCCCGGCCCGAACAATCCCGTCGGCGTGGTCTGGATCGGCCTGCAGGGCGAAGGCTACGGCATCCATGGCACGCCCGACCCCTCGCAGGTCGGCAAGACGCAGTCGCATGGCTGCGTGCGCCTCACCAACTGGGACGCGCTGCAGCTCGCCTCGTCAGTGAGCAAGGGGACGGTGGTGGATTTCGTCGGCGACGAGCAGATGGCACAGCAGTCGCGCGCACAGGCCCGCAAGCGGACGCGCCGTTAGCTGCGGACTTGCTCAAAACCTGCCGCGAGTGTCTGGAACCGCGCCTGCGAGGCTTGAGTTTGACTTACCGCGCCGGGTGACAACCGGCCACAACGGGGAAGATGGACGCAGCCATTTTGCCGGTTTCTCGCTGCGACACCAACGCATCGGTACGCGTTGACATCTAACCCGTTCCCGGCGCGCCCTTGAGCCTCCTCGGCGTCTTTACCACCAGTCCCGTTGCCGCGGGCGATAGCCATAGCCATAGCCGTTGCTCCGCGGCACATAGCCCGGCTGGTAGCCCCAGCTGCGCCGGGAGAAGAAGTTGTCGTCACCGCCGTAGCCGCCGTAACCGTCGTTGCGATACTCGTCGCTGGCAAAATCGGTGGTCGGCTGGCGCGTGATGAAGCCGCCCTGCGGCTGGTTGCTCAGCACCGCGACGAATTCGGTGCGGTAGTTGGTCTCGGCGCTCAGCGGCTCGTCCGAAATGACGATCGAGGATCGCGGCACCGCGGTCGGCGCGATGCGATCGAGAATCTCCTGCGGCATCGTGATGCGGTCGAGCGCGTCCTTGGCCTCATCGCCGTTGTCGATCGAGACCACGCTCCAGCGCAGGCTGCCGTCGCCGTTGCGCGCCATTGCGGTGAACACATGCGTGCCGATCGGCCTCTCCGGATTGCGGATGCTGATCGGGACCTCGATACTCGAATCGAACACCTCGCCGCCGTCCGGCCAGTGCTTATGCGTATTGCGGCGGACGTAAAGCTTCTGTGTTGCGCGGCTGATGTAGATCGAGACCGGCTCGAGCGCGAGCTTGGCGTCGAGCGCCGTCTTGGCGGTGGCGGTCTTCCTCGCCTCTGCCGCCTTCAGCGCGTCCTTCGCGGCGGCGTCGGCATCACGCTTGGCGTTGGCATCGGCCGTGGCTGCATCGAGCTTCGCCGCCGCGTCCGCGGCCTTGGCGGCGGCCTTCTGCTGGCGCTCCTCGGCCTTGGCCCTGGCCTGGTCGGTCGATGCGCTGGCGAGCGCCTTCTCGGCGAAAGCGAGCTCGGCATCGGCGCGGCTCTTGAGCGATTTGAGATTGCGCAGCGTCGCCGGGAGCAACGCCACGTCGCGCTTGTCGCGCGCGGCCGCTCGCTTGGCGTCGTCGGCCGCCCTTGCGGCGTCCGCGGCCTCGCGGGCGGCGGTGTCGATGCGCGCCGGAGCGGCGGCGAGCGCCTGCGCATTCGGCGTCAGCAGCTTCGGATCGGAAATGTCCACCGGGGTCGGATCGTTCGGCGCGATGATCACGCGCATGCCGATCCGCGTCCTGTCGTAGAGCTTCTCGGCAAAGCCGTAGGGCATGCGGATGCAGCCATGGGAGGCGGCGTAACCGGGCAGCGGGCCGCCATGCAGCGCGATACCGTTCCAGGTGATGCGCTGCATGTTCGGCATCCAGGCATCGTCATACATGGTGGAGTGGTGGTCTTTTTCCTTCTCCAGCACCGCGAACACACCGGCCGGTGTCTCGCGGCCGGAAACCCCTGTCGAGACCGGGGCGCGCAGGATCCAGCCGTCGGCATCGTAGAAGGTGACCTGCTGGGTCTTGATGGAGACGATCGCCATGATCGGCTCGCCGGCCGGACGCGGCGCCACCGTCTCGGCGGGCTGCGCGGAACGCGCCTGCGAGGCGAGGGGCAGCGCGATCAGCGCCGTCAGCGCGCCCACCGCCGCAAGAGTCGCGATCGCCGCAGGCCGCCTCACCGTGCTTTGGGACCAATGCCGCATTGCCGAAATGGAGTGCGTCCTCGCCAATCGATTGACCATACCCAGCTCCGGTCGACAACGCTGCCGCGCTTGTGTGGTTCACGTAACAAAGCTCGATTGTTGGAAGTTAACGAGCGGCCGCGCGAGCGGCAAGGGTGGGCGAATCGCGTTTTCAGGAGGCGCCGGTAACATGCCGGCAAAGCGCAATTGCCGCCCTGGAGGAAATGGACCATCTTTGTCGAGCCACGGGAACCGGAATCCGATGCGCTGGATAGCGATAGCTTGCACAATTTTGGTCGGGATTGCGGCGTCCGCCGTTGATGCTGGTGTCGCCCTTGCGCAGTCGGGGTCGACAGGAGGTGTTGTCGGTAAGCACGACAAGGGGGTGACTGGACGGACCGAGGCCCCTTCACGGTCGCAGGAGCAGCGCGCGAGAAAGCGACGCAGCGAAAGCGATCATGGCGCCGCCCGCTCTTCGCTAGGGGGTCGCTGGGTTTGGATCGCGAAATGTGATGACGCCAGTGAATGGTCCGGCAATTTCGAATTTGCGCAAGATGACGATGGTTCGTTTGCCGGCACGGCCACGGGAAACGATGGCGACGGATCGATCGCTGGTACGGTTTCCGGAGGGACGCTGACGATGCGGCGCTCGTATCCGACGCACACGAACCGGATCATCTTCACCGTGTCCGGCAATGGACGGACCATGCAGGGATCGGAGAGCTCGGTCAGCCACGGCGTTTGTCGATATCGGGCCAATCGGTCCTGATATGGGACCCGAGGCAGCTGCGGCCCGTCGCTGATGCTGGTTCGCCGCGGCCTCACAAGCGGTTGTTCCTGGCGATGCGCCGGGTCACCTCGGCGGGCGTTTCACGGTCGGCCTTGGTCTTGAGCGCCAGCGCCTCGCGCGCGGCCGGCCGATCAAGGCAGCGCGTGAGCCAGGCTTTGAGATTTGGCACCGCGGAGAGATCCATATCAACGGCGCGGCTGATGACGGCGGCGACGTTGAGATCGGCGACCGTAAAGGCATCGCCGAGCAGATATGGATTCTTCGCCACCGCCGCATCGAGCACGGCGAACGGCGCCGCCAGAACCTTGAGCGCCTCTTCGCGCTTGCCGGCGTCGCGCTCGGCGACCGGCAGGCGGATCGCGTGCAGCGACCAGATGTTGACGCCGCGATCGACCTCGGTGAGCGCCCACATGCTCCATTGCCACGTCTTCGCCTCGCCCTGAAGCGTTGCGGGATAGAGCGTGCCGCTGGTGTATTTCTTCGCGAGATAGAGCGTGATCGCCAGCGACTCGAACAACACGAAGCCGTCGTCGACGATGACGGGAAGCCGTCCGTTCGGATTGATGGCGAGAAAATCCGCCGAGCGGGCGCCGCCGTCGCCGATCTCGATCGGCAGGTGCTCGAAATCGATCCCGGCCTCCTTCGCCATCCAAAGCGCACGGAAAGCGCGGGTGCGGGCGACGCCATAAATGCGCGGGGTGGACACGCGGTCTCCGACGTTGGCGCGCGAGCATAGCCACGCCGGCGCTCTGCGCAAAGCGTGCGCTTTGCAGCCGTCTCGGAGAACGATCAATGCGAACCTGCTGGCTGCTCCTTCGCGTCATCGGCGCCGCCGCCCAGATAGAGCTCGAGGTCCTCGTCGTCCTGCTCATTGAAGGCGAGCAGCCGCCTGCGCATGCGCAAGAGTTTTGGGCGTGGAAGGCGGGCGCGGGTGTGTCTGCAGCGCATGTCCGGAGAACGTCAATGCGTCACGCTCGTTCCTACGCTGCGCGTCGAGCATTCGGATCGCCGCCCGGCGCGGAACAATGCAGCTGCGGCGCAGGTTCCTTCCCTATTCGGCGAAGGAGATGCACATGCCGCGCGGCAGTAAATCGAGCTATTCCGGCAAGCAGAAGCGAAAGGCGAAACATATCGCCAAGGGCTATGAAAAGCGCGGTACCTCGCACAAGGAGGCTGAGCGCCGTGCCTGGGCGACGGTGAATAAAGAGTCCGGCGGCGGCAAGAAAAGCGGCTCTGGGCGCGGCAAGAAGACGAGCCATTCGTCATCCCGCAAGGGCGGCCGCAAAGGCGGCAGAAGCCAGTCGCACGCCTCACGTGTGCATGCCGGAAAGAAAGCGGCGCGCACGCGCAGGCGCCGCGGCCACTAGCGCATGATCCCGAAAAGTGGATACCGGTTTTCGGAAAAGATCATGCGCAATCAAGAATCTAGAGCGGGATAGCGATTCGATCTAAAGCTATCCGGCTCTAAGCCACGGCGCCGAAGCAAGCGGCCGTCTCACATATTGCCGTGGCCGCGTTTGATGGTCTGACGGATCACCGGCGCCGTGACCTGGTCGGAAATCTGGATGTTCCAGATTTCGCTTTCGCCCTGCGCGGCGAAGTCGGCGAACAGCTTCGGAATTACCGACACGTCGCGGATCTCGTTGCCGCGAAGCCCGAAGCCGCGCGCGATGTTCTCGAAGGCGGGGCGGCCGAACAGCGCGTAGCGGTCGTCGACGCCGTCGGCGCGCAGCTTGTGGAATTCCGAGCCGTAGCCGCCGTCGTTCATGGCGCAGATCAGCACGCGATAGCCGCAGCGCTTGAGCGTCTCCAGCTCCTGGATGTGGAACATGAGCCCGCCGTCGCCTTCGAACAGCACCACCTTGCCGTCGCGGCCCTGCCGGCGCGCCGCGGCGACGCCGAGCGCGTAAGACAGGCCGTTGCCGACCGCGCCGAACTCGCGCACCGTCGTGTAGCGCTCCGCCGGGCGGCCGCGCATCTGCGTGTTGAAATAGGCCTGATGCCCGCTGCCGCCGACGATGTCCCAATCCTTGGGGATGACCGCGTCGATCGCCTCGATCGCCTTGCGCGGGTCAAGCAGGCCCGGCGCGATGTCGAACGGCATATCGTCCGCCGGCTCGGTGGCGATGCGATGCGCGAGCTCCTTGCTGCGGATCGCCGCCGCCGTCGGCTTGCCGGCGCCGAGCTTCTTGTCGAGGCCGGCGAGGATCGCCTCGGTGCCGACGAGCGCATCGGCCTTGATGTAGATGTCGGCGGCTTTCTGCCCGTCGCGCAGGCCGCGCGGCGCATCGTCGAGCTGGATCTTGAACGCCTTGCCCCAGAAGTGCCCGGCGCCGACGTAATAAGAGAGACTGGTGCCGACGGCGAGCACGACGTCGGCACTCTCGTACATCTCCTTGCCGAGCGTCGTGAAGTAGCTGCCGACGATGCCGAGCCCGAACGGATGGTCGTGGAACAGGCCCCGCGCCGGCAGCGTGTTGGAGAGGAGCGCGCCGGTGCGATCGGCGAGCTTGATCACCGCATCACGCGCGCCGGACCACAGCACGCCGCGGCCGCCGAGGATGATCGGCCGCTTCGCCGCGGCGAGCCGCTCGACGGCCTCGGCGACGATCGCGGGATCGGGATGCATGCGCCCGGCCTTCGGCTCGTACATCGCCGAGGTCTCGTAGGGCTGGTTGGCCATGTGCTCGACCTTCTGCAGGTCGTAGGGAATGCCGAGCACCACCGGCTGGCGCTCGTGCCGCGCGATGTGGAAGGCCTCGCGCACGGCGTCCATCATGCGCGGCACGCTGTGCGCGGCGATGTAACGCGCGCCGGTTGCCGTCACCAGCGGCGCCTGGTCGATGGCCTGGTTGTAGAACTTGGCGTTGATCGGCGGCTCGCCGGCAAACACCACCATCGGCAGGCGGGCGCGCACCGCGGCCGGCAGCGCCGTCATCAACTGGGTGACGCCGGGGCCGCAGGTGACGGACGCCACCGCGAGCTTGCCGGTGGCGACGTTGTAGGCGGTCGCCGCCGCCACGGTCGCATGCTCGTGCCGCACATGCACGGTCTCGACGCCCGGCAGTTTCGCGAAGGCGGTGGACCAGTGCATGTTGCCGTCGCCCATGAGGACGAACTGCGTGTCGACGCCCTCGGCGCGGAACGCTTCGGCGAGGGCTTCGTACATTTTTGGCATGGGTGCGGGTCCCCTAAAGTGCAGGGGCACCGATGCCACAGCGGTCCCGCGGTTTCAACAGGCGGGGTTCGGCATCAGCCTTGCGCGTAGGGGAGGGGCCACATTCAATAAAGCCCTGGCTGGCTCAGTTCGGCGTGGCCGCCGAATAGCGCGCGTAAAACCGCGCCACGCGCTGCTGCCACAGGGAGACGAAGGCCAATCTCGAACAGGATCGCTTCGGTCTTGAACTTGAACGCGACCGCATTGTCGGCATGAGCTCGGGAACAGCAGCAGCTCAGTTCGCGGTAACGAGAGACTCCAGACCTTTTGCTTTGATCACGGCAATGGAGCCGGGCGACATCAGATATTTGAGGAGCGCCTTGGCATCGTCCGGCCGGCTTGCAGATCCGCTGATGCCGCTTGCGTAGACGATATAGTGCTGCAGCTCGGATGGATAAGCACCGACCATCTCTATGTCCTTCTTGTTTTGGAAGACGGTGCTTGGTGCAAATCCGAGTTCGGCCTCGCCTGCGGCCACCGCTTTGGGAACGGCGCCGACGCTCTTCTGCGGCTTGATTTTGCTCTGCATCTGCTCGGCGATGCCGAGGCGTTCAAAGACCTTCGCGAGATGGATACCGACCGCACCCTGCGGCGGATAGGCAATCGACTTTGCGTCCAGCAGCGCGCGTTTGAAGGCGTCGACGGAGCTGATGTCGGGCCTGGGCGCCCCCGCGCGCGCCGCCACAGCCATGCCGACCCGAGCGATTTCGTGGCGCGTGCCGGCAGCGATCTTGCCTTGCTTCACCGCAGCATCGATCAGGCCTTCAGGTATGATTGCGAGGTCGAAGGCTTCACCACTTTCCATCTGCCGCTTCAGTGTTCCGGTGATGCCGTACTCGACAATCAGTTTGTCGCCGGTCGTGCGCTCGAATTGAGGGCCAAGCTCCGACAGCGCTGGAGCAAATGCGGCGCCGGCGATGACCTTGACCTCGTTGGCCTTTGCCGTGACGCCTTGCGCGAATAGAAGAACGAGAGCCAACTTTGCCGACATGGCGAACGTACTCGTGCGCATGTTTTCCTCCGCTCATCGCAAGCGCCCCGCTCAAATTCGCAGATATTCTGTTGGATTAAAGCCGCGTCGTTTCGCGCCATCAACCGCGTGAAGCGATCTCTGGACTATATGTCGCACGAGGTCGATTGCGCCGGCGCCGGTCCGCCCGATCAATTCGGCGTTGCCGCCGAATAGCGCGCGTAGAACTGTGCCACGCGCTGCTGCCACATGGAGACGAAGGCGGCCGAGGTGACGTTGTTGACGTTCTTCCAGACGCGCTTGATCGCCGGCAGCGTGTTGCCCCAGATCGCGCGCTTGCACCACTTCTCGCCCTTTTCCCGGCCTTCGTCGGTGGCGCACATGGATTTCCAGGCGAGCCGCTGCGGATGGCTGACATGCTCTTCCGCGCCGTCGACGCCTTGCTGATGGATCAGATAGACGTCGTTCAAAGTCGTCTTCCGGTGCATGAAGATCTCGAACAGGATCGCCTCGGTCTTGAACTTGAAGGCGGCAGCGACCGCGTTGTCGCGCGCATCGAGGATGTTGCCGGAGCCGTAGAGCTCGAACTCATGCTTGCTCAGCTGATAGAGCCCGATATAGGAGCCGGTGCGCTGCTTGGGATCGAAGTCGGACTCGATCTTGGCGATCGTCTTCATGAAGGTGAAGTCGAGATGCAGCGTGTTTGCAATGAGCCTGATCTCATCCATGACCGAGCCGCGCGGGATGTCCTTGAGCGCGTTGAGCACGGTCTCCGCCGGTTTCACCGCCGGCGGCATTTCCGAATAGGCGTAATAGGTCAGCAATGAGAGATCTTGTGTCGGCGCGTTGATCTCGGACGGCGGCAGCGGTGCGGTCGCGGGCTCGAGACGCGCTTCTTTCACCGGAGCGGGCGCTGGCTCGGGCGGAGCGGGCTGCACAGCGGCGGGCGCCGGCGCGAGGCCGGGGAGCCGCGCCTGCGCTTTGTCGATGAGCGGCGGCGCCGGCTTCACATCGCTGAGCTCAAGCGGCTTGATCGAGCCGGTCGCGGCGGCGTCCGCCAGAAACATGGCCTTCGCGTCCTTCGCCGCGTCGGGCGCGGCCTCAGGCTGCGAGCCATAAGGCGCCAAGGCAATGGCGCGCGAGGGCTCCGGGTCTTTGTCTTTGATACTCAGCGACGGCGCCTGGTCTTTGTCTTTGATGCTGACTGACGCCTCCGTGACGGACGGCGCTGGTTGCGGTCCGATGTCACGCCATTCCGATGGCGCGGACGCTTCCACGGTGCCGGCCGGCATCGACCGCTTGGCGAGAATAAAGCCCGCCGAGCATGTCATGACGCCCACGCAGAGGCAGGCCCACCAGGACGTTCGCATCCCCGCTCCCCCGGCGCCGGCTCGGTTCCCCCCAAATCACCGGCGCGCCGTGCGCGGCCATCATAGCGCGAAATTCGTCCCGGATTCCAATCCGAACTCCATGGAACTCACCCTGGAATCGGAGCCGCCGCGGGCGTGCGTGAGCTCACTTGCTGAGGAAGGCGCACACCGCGCAACGATCCGCGGTGAGCCGGAAGCGCATCTCGATCGCGACGTCCGTCGGCGCGTTGGCTTTCTCCCACGGCGTGTAGTCGGGGACCGGATAAGGGTTGGCGTCGAGATCGAGCGTCCAGATCTGCGCCGGCGCATTCGGCAGCTGCAACGTCACTTTGCGCCAATAGGTGATCTTGTTGAGCTCGGCGCTGGCGAACAGAACCTCGCGATCGCCGTCGAGCGCGCGCCACTTCCGCGCACCGAACCAGCTCTCGCCGTAATAGGTGGAGGCGCGCCCATCGCCGTCCTCGACCATCAGCTCGAGCTCGTCCGCGTTCGCGGGGAGCGTCGTGCCCGGCGGCAAGCGGAATTGCATGGCGAGCGTCATCTCCGCGTCGGCGCCGTGGGTGAGGTAGGGCGAGCGGATGAATTCCCACCAACCCGCAAAGCCGAGCACGCCGCTGATGATGAGAACAATGACGGCAAACGGACGGGAGATCCGCGTCGGCGCGGGTATCGGCGGCTGCTCCAGGACGGCCGCTGCCGCGCCGGGAGCCGGCGCCGGCGTCTTCTCGCGCTTGATCCCGATCCAGACGAACAGCAGCACGCCGGCGATGAAGCCGAGGGCGCCGCCGATCGGGCCGATGCTGAGCACCGCGGCCATGGCGATGCCGCCGTCGCGATCCCGTCCGCCCAACGCCATCACGAGGGACGCCAGGCCCGCCCAGCCGGCGAGCATGCCGAGAACACCGGTGAAGAAGCCGACGATGATGCGCATGGAGAAAAGAACCTGGTGCGGGGAGCCTGAGCGGTTCCCCCGGTGCGAGCAATGTCTCGTCGTTAGTCGCGTGGCGAGGCGGGAAGGTTCAAATCAGCGGGGCGACGCCTCGCGCCCGCTGTTTTGCCGTGCCAGTGCTTGCTGCCGTCGAGATGCGCCTTCGTTCAGCAGGCGTAGCTGGGCGACAAAGAGGGGGGCAGAAGCCATGAGGATGGAGTCCGCAGGCCGAGCAGCTTCGCTGTGGAGATGGCGAAGTCATTGCAGTTGGCGAACACGAGGTGCCATTTCCAGGACCTCATGCGCGCCTGTTTCAGCGCCGTGGACAAAAACGCGTATTCTCGCGCCGTCAGCGCTCGCCGGTAGATGTTGTTAGGCCGCTTGTTGAAATCCTCTTCTACGCCACGAATGGAGGCGCGGACTGGAACCACCGAGCCAATGATCAATCCGCGCTGCCCGTCGAGCGGATAAATGCCAGCATACTGGAGTTCTCGTGGGCCCCGGGCCGGGTCAAAGCGACCGAGCACAATAAAGGTGTGTCCGAACAAATAGCCGGGGCGGCTGCGGAAATTGACGAAGTAGCGGCCGGTCGTTTGCGAACGGGTCAAGGTCGCCGCACGATCGGCGGGAACGGCATTTGCGCGCGAGCCTGCCACGAGCATGGCGGCAAGCCCAGCCACTCCGATCCGGCGAATGCTTCTTCGCAAAGGACAAGTCCTGACCCGATCAGGAATTTGCGATTGCGAAGGACAACTTACAAATGACAGCTGCGCGCACGGTTAAGATGACCGGCGCGCAACCTCATTCAGCACCAATGTCGGTAACGCCTAGCGGGTCGCTGCGCTCGCAGAGGCGGACGTGGCGGAAACGGGCTGTTCGGCAGGGCGCCTGCTGGTTATCTTTTTCTTTGGCGATGATGCCGTCGCCTTTTCGGCCGTCCCCGCGGCATCCCGCAGCGGCATCTGCTCCTGCCGCAACCCATTCGCTTCCCGCATCCCGTCGACCACGTCCTTCGGATACATCATCACGCTGGGTGCCAAGGCGAGGGCCGGCGGCATTTTGACCTTCAGAAACGCTGCCACATCCCGCGCAAAGGTGACGCAATTTGCGAACAAGGCATTCCACAAGCCTTTATTGGCCTTGCGTTCATTGATGTAGGCGATCAGGCCTTGGTACTGCTCCGCGTCGATCCAGACGCGGAAGCGGCCTAGCACGTATTGCTCTTCAAGGTCGCCGTCGCTTGCGCCGATTTCCGAGGGGACCGGCACGATGTGACCGATCGTCCAGTAATAGACGCTGCAGTTCTCGCAGCCGCGCTCGTCTCCGGCGGGAAAGAAGCCATCTACTTCGCTTTTGACGACCTCGTGGCGATCGTTCACTTCGCCGAACATAACGTACATGTGGCCGTAGCTGGCTGCATTGCGCGCCCGAAACTCGACGAAATACCGCCATTTCGGTGCGCCGCTGCCGATGTACGGCTCGTCGTTGACCGTCCAAGCTTGGCCACGCTTCGGCGCAGCGCTTGCGACCCGCCTGGGCGTTTGCTTGTGGGCAGATGCAGAAGATGTAGAGGCGGCAGGTGCGGGCGAAGAGCCGGACGTTTCGGAAGACGAGGCCTGCGCACGGGCCGACGTAGGGGCCAAGCTTAGAGTAGCTGCCAAACCCACACAAAAGAGCAGGCCGCAGGCATTAGGTAACCGGCACCGCATGCATGCCTCACTTTAGCAAAAGCTATCCGTGCTTGATCTCAGCCGCGAATCAACCCAGCGGGAGAGGCACGCTCTGGCGCCTCTCCACGACCCGTTGAGTAGCGGACTCAGTCGAGCGAATTAACCCCGGGTCACGACCGGAGCTTTGCCCTTGCCCTTGCCGATGATCGGGGCCTTCCCCTTGCCGACCGGCGCGGGCGCCGGCGCCGGAGCGATATCGGCCGCGAGCGCTTGTCCCGACTTCACGACCAGACCTTCCGGTCCGGTCACGATCTGCGTCCCGTTCAGAACAAGGAAGCCCAAAGCCAACGCGCTTCCCATAACGACAAGCTTTTTCATTGCATCCACCTCCTGCCTAATCCACACAAGGATCGGTGAGAATGGCTGCACCGACTAGTGCAAGAAAGCCACATCCCACCATAAATTTCGACGTCCGGGCATGTTCCCCCTTGATTTGTCGGAAAACACACGCAACCGGCGAGACGCCCATCTTCCACAAGGAAATCAGCGGTATTCTTCGCAGCTGCCGACCAGCGGATAGAGTTCCGGATATTGCTTCGCCAACTTCGCTTCTGCGATTTTGATCGCGGCCTCACATTCCTCCTTGGTCTTGTAGCGGGGCGAGACCTGTCGTTGCCCGCTCGGGCTGTTGGCTACGAATTGCCACCATGCGGCGGCCGGCGATGCCGTGGCCGCCAATGCAGCGCCGGCAACGCATATTGAAAGGGCGACTCGAAGAGATCTGTCCACCAACACTGTCAACTCTCCACTCACCGCAACACGACAACCGGTGTGCCTAAGCTGATGCGGTTGTACAGGTCCATCACGTCGCTGTTGTACATGCGAAAACATCCATGAGAGACGAAGCGGCCGACTGAGCCTGGATTGTTGGTGCCATGGATGGCGTACTGGCCGCCTCCGCTCAGGGTTATTGCTGCTTCACCCATCGGGTTCGCCGGGCTGCCGCTCGGAATGACGTTCGGAATTCTGGGGTTTTCGCGCTTGATCACATCGGGCGGAGACCACGCGGGCCGTATGTACTTGCCGTCGACGGAAACCGTCCCTGACCAGGCCATGCCGGCTCGACCGACGCCGACCGGATAGCGGATCGCCTTGCCATCATCGAAAACGTAATACAGTCGTCGCTCGTTTGTCTTTACAACGACCGTGCCGGCCGAATAGCCGCTAAGGCGAACAATGTCGCGAGCATTCACGGACACGGGCGCAAGAATAGCGAGAGTTAAGAACGCTTTTGCGCAGTGGGAAAAGATAGACATGTTTATAGCCCCTCGATCGCAGGCCGAAGTCGACGCCCCGGCCATTTTTATGAGTAGGGCGGCCTCGGTCAAGATTTGCGTCGCGTCCTGAAAGTCGGGCCGAAAAAGGAGTGAGTGAACTCTCCTTTGCGACTCCGCCGGTTTCGCGAGAAGCGATGGAGGTCACGATGTGGATTGGAATCACAAGCGCACAATCGCTGCGATCACTGGCTGCCTGCTCGCGGTGCACGGCATCCTGACGATCATGATGCTGTTCCGCTCACTGCACTGTGGCGAACCACATCGAGCAGTGCCTGCAAGAGATCCGAATCCAGTCAGCTTTAAAGTTGCCGACGCGCTGTGCCTGGCTCGGTCACAGTCGGCCCTTGCCTAGAATTTCGAAGCCACGATCGCCAGCGCTGAGCTTGGTTGATGAGTTCCAGCATCCGGCTGCTGACCGCGCTGATAGACGAGGCGCCGCGAGGGGTCGCGATCTCGCGCGCTGAGCGAGCGGTTCAGAGCGATACCCGACACAACACAAGCAAGCTGCTAGGTGATGTGCAATTGAAGTTTGTGAGCCACCCGGAACACAAGAAAAGATTGAGCCTCGGAACT
Organism: Pseudolabrys sp.; assembly: GCA_035651015.1. Lineage (GTDB taxonomy): Bacteria > Pseudomonadota > Alphaproteobacteria > Rhizobiales > Xanthobacteraceae > Pseudolabrys. Next base: position 218,028 of record DASRGN010000064.1, read on the forward strand.
TACTTTTTGTGTCGGGTGCGAAGCACCTTAATTAGCTTCGTGCATAGCAAGCCAATCCCAGCCCATAATCACTACCGTCTCGGTGCGCGAAGTGGTTTAATCAGCGTGCGAGATCTCAGCGTTCGCAATCGAGTGATCGAGCAATGACCAAAACATTGGCGGAGATCATCTGGGTTGTTGGCATTATCGGATGGTATGTCATTCGACATCCGTTCGTGCGCAGGTCGAAGAAGACTGCGGTCAAAACGTCGCTCATGGATTTGCGTGAATGGGTGCTGCTCGTCAGCGCTTCGCTAGGACTCTCGGTCATTCCGCTCATCTACGTCATTGCAGATGAGCCGAGGATATTCGAACGGCCGTTCGCGCAGTGGCCCGCTTGGCTCGGGACAGCCGTGATGATCGGCGCATTATGGTTGTTCCGCCGCAGCCACAAGGATTTGGGGCGCAACTGGTCGGCAACATTGAAGTTGCGCGAGCAGCACGGCCTTGTGACCGGTGGCGTCTATTCGCAAGTCCGGCATCCGATGTACTCCTCTTTCTTCCTTCTCGGCGTCGCGCAGCTGCTGCTGCTGCCGAATTGGTTTGCCGGAGCTGTCGGATTGATCGGCGCCGCCCTTCTCTTTGTATTTCGGATACAGCGCGAAGAAGCGATGATGCTCGAGAGCTTCGGCGATGATTATCGCGCGTACATGGCGCGGACCGCGCGGATCATCCCGCGCGTGTTCATCTAGGCACGATCGATGCGGGGAAAATCGATCAAAATCTCGAAGACCCGTCGCATGGTGATGGATCTTTTGTATTTTGCGAAAGCGGTACCGAGTATTCCGGTGCAACGACGCATCAACATCCAGGCCGTGGTCGCAGCGAGAGCCGCATGCGCGAATCGACCGCAATGGTCTGCGATCTTCACAAGAGGTTATGCCGTCGTTGCGGCCGAGTGCCCGCAGCTGCGCCGTGCCTACGTGAAACTGCCATGGCCGCAGTTTTACGAATATCCAGTCAGTACGGCGACGATTATCCTGGAACGCGAGTACGAAGGCGAACGCACGCTGTTCTCATATCTCCTCAAGGGGCTGGGCTCGGTCCAGGAACTGAGTCTCGCCATTCGGCATGCCGGCACCGCACCCGTTGCAGAAATCAAGGATTTCAGGCGAGCGCTGAGCCTGTCAGGCTTGCCGCAAGGACTGCGCAGAGCGATGTGGTGGCTGGCGCTGAATATCGGCCGCCAACGCGGCAATTATTTCGGTACGTTCGGCGTTTCAGTCTATTCAGCACTCAATGCGGAATCGTTGCACCCGCTGTCGCCACTCACCACTTTGCTCAACTACGGTGTGATCGACGGCGACGGCAATGTCATGGTGCGGGTGATCTACGATCACCGCGTGCTGGACGGTGGGACGATCGCGCGAGCGCTGACCAGGTTGGAAGAGGTGCTGAACGGGCCGGTGCTTGAGGAGCTGCGATCGTTGCCGCGCCATCACCAACGCCAACCAAAAGAAATTCCCTCGATCGTCCCGCGGCCAATAAGCGCTTGACGAAGTCGGCCGCGTCCAACTTGATGCGGTCGTAAAGATCGATGATCACCGGCCATATGACGCGGCACATTTGGCAGACGTTTGGTGATGTCCGATGGTTGCAAGCCGGCTACATCACGCTGCTGCTCTGCTGCGCCGCGACACCAGCCGCCGCTGAAGATGCGAGCGATGCGTGCGCGTCGCTTGCGAGCAGCTTCAATCTCTCTGCTCCGCTACCGCGGACAAAAGCGAAATTGGACGCGAAGCAGGGGCTCAAGATCGTTGCGCTCGGCTCCTCGTCGACGACGGGCTTCGGGACGCTGGGCCCCGGCTTTCCGGAAGTCATGCAAGGGGAACTGCAGCAGTTCTATTCCGGCCAGAAGATCGAGCTGGTGAACAGCGGCCGTTGGTTCGACACCATCGAAGCCAGTGCGCAACGCCTCGACCGCGATGTCCTGCGGCAAAACCCTGATCTGATGATCTGGCAAGTCGGGACCAATGACGCATTGCGCGGCGGCGCCAGCAGGGCTTCCGAAGCCGTGCTGCGCAAGACGATTCGCCGGGTCAAAGCCAGCAATGTCGATGTCATCCTGATGGATCTGCAATACGCGCCCGCAATCCGCGCGACCGGGGAGGCGGAAACGATCGAAAAACTTATCTCGGCTGTCGCACGCGACGAGCACGTCGCCTTGTTCCCGCGATACCGTTTGATGCAGACAGCCAGCACGCGAGGCGTCGAAGGCCTCGTGGCCTTCGATGGCTTGCACAATTCCGGCGAGGGCTACCGGTGCATCGGTCTCGCGCTGGCGCGGATGATCCGCAACGCGGTCGCGCCCTAGTCAGCAGATCGAGTCTGCTCGTGCAGGGCGCGAACGACCCCGCCGGCGATGCCGACAGTCAGCACGTACACCCAGCCTGCCGTGAAATCCGCGACGTCCGATTGGAACAGCGAGCCGATGATGTTTTGGATCACAGCGGTGAAGCCGATCCAATGCGCGATGCTGCCGCCTGAGAACAGCAGCAGCTGTGAAAGCCACATGGCCCACAGGATTGCGATTCCGGCGAGACCCAGCTGGATGCCGACGGCGAGCGTCTGCTGATGCGGGTTGTCGGTCACATGCGCATGATCAGCGGGTTCGTCTGCAGCCGACCGGGCGAACGTGGCGAGAATGGAGCCGCTGCCATGACCGAAGCGCGGCGCATCGGCGATGAAGCCGATGGACTTGGTCCAATAAGCGAGCCGGTCATTCCCGATGAGATCATGCGTCCGCGACGCGATGACATCGACGGCCGTTTCATTCTTGCCGCGCGCGGTGTCTGCGCATATCCACACGCTCGCTCCGATCGCCGCGACCAGGATCGCGGCCGCAATCAATCCCCGCATCGCGAAAGCCTTCACCGTCAGGATCATGATCAGGATCACGATGGTCAGCAGCACGAAGTGCGGCACGATGAACGGCTTCACCGCGATGAGAATGGTGCAAAGGTCGGCGAGAAACAGCAGGGCGAGGGCAAACGCGGCGAAACCCAGGCGCAAGTGCCGGCGCCGGATCCCGTCGATGCCGATGAAAAGCAGCGCAAACGCGCAGATGACGAATTCGACGCCTTGCGATTCCGCGCTCTTGAGCGGCACGCCTGGCTCATGGCCGGATGAGAATGCTGCTTGAGGCCAGATCACAACGATCCAGGACAGCGTCAGCAAGACCGTGCACGAGGCCAGATAGCCGCCAAAAATCCATTTCGCGGCTTCCGATCTGCGGAATTGCGCGAACAGGAGCGGAATGGCCAGGAGCTTGAAGAACGCGTCTGCGCCGCCCAACGCCTCGGCCCACGTGCCGTGCATCCAGGTCATGCCAAGGATTGCGAGCGCCGCTAACGCCGCCGCAAGCCCGGCAGCGGCGGTGGCAAGCTCGCGGGCGACGTCCGCGAAGCGCGACGCACAGATGGCCGCGATCGCCCACAACACGAGGAAGAGCAGCGCGACCGAGATCGACCAGGGTAGTCCGACGACTGCGAGCAGCAGGAACGCATCGGCCGATTGCGCGCTCCAGGTGCGGAATGCGGATTGGTGGTCAGGCGGGGAGGTCATGGCTATGATCGCCGGCAGCAATCATGGCCAGGAGCCAAATGCCTGTTCTGCTGCGCAACACCGTCGTGGTCCTGATCGTCCTCGCGGTGATGCTCGCGGGCCTTTTTCTGTTCACCCGGCTTGGCGTCCAAACAATCGAGGCTGAGCACCCGCCGGCGGGACGTTTCGTCGATGTCGAGCGCGGGCGGATGCATGTTGTCGAACTCGGTAACCGGGCTGCGCCCGCCGTGGTGTTGTTGCACGGGTCGAGCATCAATCTGGCCGATATGCGAATGGCTCTCGGGGATCGCCTCGAACGCCAGTATCATGTGGTTCTCGTCGACCGTCCAGGCCATGGCTGGAGCGACCGCCCTGACGGCGCCGCGGATGCATCGCCGGCCCGCCAAGCGGCGATCCTGCGCGAGACGTTGAGCCGGATCGGCGTCGGTCGCGCCATCCTTGTCGCACATTCATGGGCTGGCGCGCTGGCACTGGCATACGCGCTCGCCTATCCGGAGCAGACGGCGGGTCTCGTCCTGCTCGCGCCGCTCACGCATCCGTCGTCGGCGACGTCGGCATGGCACGACAACTTCGTCCATTTTCTCCTGGACTATTCCATGCAGATTGCGCGGTCGCCTGTCCTGGGCCCGCTGATGACCCGCACCGTCATATTGCCGATCGGCAGGTTGACATTGGGCTTGGCCGTTCGCACCGCGTTCGCACCGCAATCGCCGCCCGCGGATTATATTGCCAAAAGCGGCGCCGAGCTCTTGTTGCGGCCTTCCGAATTCATTGCCAATGCCGAGGACGTGTCGGACGTCCAGGACGCCTTGAAGAGTCAGGCGCCGCGCTACGCCACGATCAATGTGCCGACCACGATCATCACCGGAACGGATGATGCCGTTCTATCCCCCGACGTGAATGCGAAGGCGCTTGCTCGCGTTCTTCCAGACGCGAAGCTCATCGTGTTACCCGGTGTCGGGCACATGGTGCACTTTGCAGCCCCGGAGCAGGTCGTGGGCGCCATTGCCGACATCGCGCGCGAACCTGGCCAGGCCGCCGCCGATGCGGCCAGACAGGCACGCTGACAGCCGTCGCATCGTCGCTGTATGCTGTGGCTCTGCGGCCGTCATGGCCGGATAACACAGGGGGAGACAGAGATGCGCACAGCAAAAGCTTGGATACTCGCCGCGGGTCTGACTTTGGCTTTCGTCAGCGCCGCCTCGGCACAGAGCGTCGACCCGGGCAGCCGCCGCCAGGAGCTCAAGCGCGCGCCGCTCACCGGCACCAACATGGAGGTCGTGATCTCGGCGGTCGAGTACAAGCCGGGCGAAACGCTCGATCGCCACATCCACCACGGCGAGGAAGCGTTCTATGTGCTGGCGCCGGCGACGGTGCAGACGCCGGACGGCAAGGAGATCAAGTTTGTGCCCGGCTTCGCCGCCATCAATGCACGCGACGTTCCGCATGGCGGCGTCAAGATCGTCGGCGACGCGCCGTTCAAATACATCGCGGTGCACATCGTCGACAAAGGCGCGCCGCTCTACGACGCCCCGAAGTAAGGAGTAGCGGAGCGGCTCAGATTCCCCGAAGGGGCTCACGTATGTCGAAGGCGCTCACTTGAAAACGTGAGCGCCTTCAGGCCGTCCGTTGCGACGCAGCGCGGAACTTTTTCCGGCGCCTGTCATTACCGCCGCGGTCATGGCCGCGACACCTCCATCGCTGTCCCAGGACGCCGCCGAAGCGCCCAAACACGTCGCCGACGCCTTCGAGCTGGTGCTGGGCAAGCTCGATTCCTGGCTGCACGATTTCATTCTGCTGCTGCCGAACCTGATCGTCGGCCTGATCGTCGCCTTGATCTTTGTCGGCATCGCGCATGGGGTGGGCTTCATCCTCCACCATTCCGTCGCCCGCGCCGGCCGCCACGACCTCGGCTATGTGCTCGGCCGCTTCGCCTATTGGTTCACCGTGCTGCTCGGCGTGCTGGTCGTGCTGACCATCGTGCTGCCGTCGATGCATCCGGTCGATATCTTCACCAGCCTCGGCATCGGCTCGATCGCCATCGGCTTCGCCTTCAAGGACGTCCTGCAGAATTGGCTCGCCGGGCTGCTCATCCTCATCCGCCGGCCGTTCAAGCGCGGCGACCAGATCAAGGTCGGCAACACCGAAGGCACCGTGCAGGCGGTGGAGACGCGCGCCACTTTGGTCAAGACCTTCAGCGGACGCCTCGTCATCATCCCCAACAGCGAGATCTACACGCAGTCGGTGACGGTCAACACCGCCTACGATATCCGTCGCACCGAGATCGTGGTGCCGCTTGGATTGGAGGTGGACCTCGAGCACGCCATCGAGGTGATCCGTGGCGCGCTCGCGCCGATCGAGGATGTGCTCGACGATCCGAAACCGGACGTCTTGCCGTGGGAGTTCTCCAACAACAATGTCAATGTCGTGGTGCGCTGGTGGACGAAGTCGCAGCGCACCTATGAGGTGCGCTCGCGCGCACTCGTCGTGCAGGCGGTCAAGCACGCCTGCGAGAGCGCCGGCATCGCGCTGCCGGCCGATACCAAGATTTCCTTCGCCGCGCCGGAGTTCGTCGTCGCGCTCAAGCGGTCGGAAGCCTCGCGAGAGCCGGCGAGGGCGCCCACGCCGTCGCGCAAGCCGCCGCAGGGCGCGCCGTCGCCGCCACGCGTGCACGCCGACGAGCGCAAGGATCCGGAGGCCGAGCGGCCGAAGGAGGGCGAGCTCAACGAGGGCAAGGAGGAAGTGCCGCGCTGAGCGTCGTGTCCGCCTCTAGAGCTTAATCGTCTGATTGCCTCCGCGAGTAGCGTCTAGTCGGATCAACGAGAACCAAAGCAGCAATCGGCACAATACCAACCACAAATATCGCGAGCGTCGTTTCCCAGTTGAAGTGGGTAATTATCAGTCCCGTCACAAAGAAGGCGACAGCGATAAATGTGAGGGCTCGGACTCGGTGGCGCATGGCTGCATTTCAAAAGGGGCCAGCGCCAAAGTCAAAAGGCACCAGCCGCCTCGGAAAACGGCCAGTACCCGAAAAAGAGGCCGCCAAGCGGGCGGCCTCCAAAACATCAAGCCGGATCAGTAGCCGCGATAGGGCTTGCAGACGCCGCTCTGGATCGTGAAGCCCGGCTGGCAGCCATTATAGGTGTAGTAGCCGCCGCCACGCCGCGGTCCCGCGTAGTCATAGGCGCCGTAGCCGCCACCATAGTAGTTGTCATAGTAGCGGTGATGATGCCGGCGGCCGACCCGCACGTGCACGCCGGGCGCGTCGATCGCAAAGCCTTGCGCCTTGGCGACGCTCGGGACGCTGATATCCATCGCCATCGCGGTGCCGAGCGCGGCGCCGAGAACCAGAATTGCCTTCGTCAATGTGCGCATTGTTGCCTCCATGCGTTCGGGCGGAACAACGCGGAAAGCGGGCTTTGGGGTCCGTGACCAAAGCGCACGGGTTCTCGTTCTGTCTTGCGGTAGCTGGGTAAGGTCTCTGTCCGAAAAAGCAGCGGCGGTTGGACACTACCATTTTCCTGTTTACGCAAAATTTATATGGGCGCTTAGTGCGCCAAAAGGGGCGAACACGGTGACTGCAACACCGGACGAATGCCGGCGGGAAGCCGAAGAGTGCCGTCATCTGGCGGACAGTGCGCTGACCCCCGAGGCCCGCGCAAACTGGCTCAACCTTGCCGATGAGTGGGAAAAGCTCGCCACGATCGCGGAGACGAAGCTCACCGAGGCTGGCGAGCAAGGCGGGAAGCGCCTGCATCGCAGGCAGTGAAAGGCGGGCACGTTGATCGGCGATTGGCGCCGGTCCTGGCGATCCGGCCTCTCTTGGAAAGACCACCTGGTCCTTTTGCGCGGACGGCAACTTGTGCTCGATCTCGGAATTGATAGCCTGAGGCTATGGGGGGTGAGTCCCCCGAGAACCGCTTTGGTGGCTGATGACTCCTCCGCACGCGCCTCGCGCGGGTCGGGAGTTTCAAAATGCTCGCTCGCATCCCCACGGACGTATGGTTCGCCGCCTCGGCGGCCGCGGCCGTGCTGATTTTCGGCATCGCCGAGCCGGTCCACGTTTTTGTCGCCGGATATGTCGTCGTCTGCCTCTACGTCGGCGTTTGCGCGTTCCGAAAGTGAGGCCGGGCATTCCGGTCCGCATCTTCGACACCGACCGAAGACGCATCATTTAGGCCGGCTAAGGCTCACTGATGACTAGCGGTGCAGATCGGATCGGCCTAGGGTGACGCATCACCGGTAGCGGCTTTTGCCCAGGCGCCGGTGGCTGAGAGACCGCTCGCGCTCCCGCCTGACAACAGGGGAGCGCGATCATGCCGGATCGCTCGCAATTGGCTCAAGCTCGTTCCGAACTTTGTGATCGCGCGTATGACCGCATGAGCCTGCTGCGCCAGGCGGGCAGCGATCTGCTGCGCACGATCAGAAGCTCGCGTGCCTCTATCTCCGAATCCCAGGAGATAATCGCTGAGGCGGACAGACTTCTCAATCGCAGGTAGGAAGGTCCCGCTCCACATGCCCTTGGCAGCAGACGACAAGGCTGCGGAGTATCGTCGCCAAGCGGCCGCCTGCTTACAGGTTGCCGAACGCATGTCGATGGATTCGGATCGGCGGAACATGGTCGACATGGCCTTTCGGTGGCTAAAGCTGGCCGAGGAAGCCGACAACATCGCCACCGGAAAGAACTATAAATTCTCGGAGTAAGGCCGCCTTCGTTGGCGGTTACGCCAGGGGAGAGGCATTTTTATCTCGCGCTGGCGAGCGGCCAGCGCGAGAATCCATATCATTCCCGCACCGGCGTCGACGGCGGCTTGCCGCTTTCGAACACGAGCGTGCCGACGAGCTTGACGGGCACGTTGCTCACATTGGTCCCCTTGTGGATCTTGCCGGCGCCGATGACGAAGGCGTCGCCCGCCTTGTAGGTCGTCGTCTCCTTGCCCTCCTGCTCGACACTGATCGTGCCCTCGAGCACGTAGAGGAACAGCGGTCCGGGATGCGTGTGCCGCACCTCGCTTACGCCTGGCGGGATCTCGACGATGTTCATCAGCGACTGATAGCCGGCGATCGGCGCGTCCTGCTTGACGAGCGTCGTGCGCTTGATCGCCGCGTTCTGCGCGGACGCCGGCGTAGCGGCCGTAAGGATGAATGCGGCGAGGCAGAGTGTGGCGAGCGTGGTGGTGAAGGTGGTGGTGCGGTGCATGGTTCGTCTCCCCCGGGGTGTGTTTGGGGAGAGCATACAGGAAGGGACGTCATGCTGCCTTCCCATGCTGGTCCCGCCCCGTTGAACCCGTCCATGGCTTGGCTAGGATTGTGCGATCAGGGGGGCTGATATGGGCACATGGATTGCGTTTGGCCGACGCGGCGCAGGACTGGCGGTGGCGGCCTGCACGTTACTGGCACTCACTTCTCCGACACTCGCGCAGGAGCGAAAATTCAATCGCGACGTGCCGGCGCGCGGCGACCGGGGCGGCGATGATCGCGGCGGCGGGGGTGGGCTGAAGGGTGTCGGCACCGGGCTCGCGATCGGTGTCGTCACCGGCATCATCATCAATCAGCTCAACCAGCCGCACGAAGAGCCGCGGCGCGGCAACGCGCATCACACGGTCAGCAAGAAGAAAGGCCGCCGCCCGGAGGGGAATCCACCGCCGGCAACTTGACGCCGCCGCACGCGCCGCCGCCGAAGCCGAGCGTGACCACACTGTGCGGCCCGGACATCACCGAGTTCGTCCTCGCGGTGATGCGCAAGATGAAGGAGGAGTTCGACAATCTCCAGCCGAAGGACAAAGACATCGCCTGCGGAAACCTGATCAATCCGAAATACGCGTTGAAGGCTTGGGACATCGGCGGCCTCGATCCCGAGACATCGCCGGGAGAGGGTGATGAATTCGATCCCGAGACCAATGACTGGATCATTGGCGCGGGCAAAGCGCGCGCCAATGGCGCCGGCACCGCCTTGGTCCGAACCAAGGGAAAATTCTCGCACCGCCATTTCTGGCTCGAAGGGATCAGCGCAAAATGCGCGATCCCGCGACCGCAGTGTTCGGCGACAGTCGAGTTCATGGGCACATGCCAGCACGCGCAGGTGGTCAACTACTTCCAATGGGGGATGATGCGCAGCATCTGCACCAACCACATCGGTCCGACATGGGGGCCGACGATGGACGCGATGAAGGCCACCTACACCATCACCAGTCCGAACGCCGAGGCGCAAAACGCGCTGGTGGATGCCGGCTCGGATTACGGGGACGCGCTCAACGCTCAAGGCAAGGGCAACAAGGGAAATGGCGGCGGCGCGTCGCCGTCCGGCAATAGCGATGCTCCAGCCCCGCCCGGACCTTCCGCAAGCGGTGATGGCGCCACGCCGCCTGCGCCGCCTCCGAAAACCGATCAGGGCGCCACGCCTGCTTCCGCCACGCCGGGAAGCGATCAACCGCCGCCAACGGCCTCGGGCTCCTCGCCGACGGCTTCAACGCCGGCCAATCAGACGCCATCTCCGCCGGATTACGCGGACATCGCCGCCGCGCTGAAGAAGCGATACGAGGACATGCCGGCAGATCGAGCGCCCGCCCGGGAATGTCTTCTTCACTGCCGGCTGACCGACGTCGAGAAGCGGAGAATCGGGACCATCATCCATGGTGGCTTCACGTGGACCGGAATGCCGGGCCACGATGGCGGTCGGTAGTCGGGGTGATCGCGAGTAGGGAGGCAACATGGCGAAGCACAGTCGTCGCGCCCGAGCGCAGGATCGGCGGCGCGTCGCGGACGGTCAGGACTATGAAGTGCGCTACGAGGCGAAGAAAACCGGCCATAGTGCGCCCACGGTGAAATCCGCCGTCAAACGCGTCGGCAATAGTCGCAAGCGCGTCGAGCGGTCCCTTGCCAAGGGATGAGCAAGCAAGCCTGAACACCGGCGAGCTCTGGTCCGACCTGGACATGCTCGATCTGCGCTGGTGCGCTGAGAACAACTGCTCGTCCGTTGAAACCGCGGATTTCCTCTGCCGCTCGCTCGACGAGGTGAAGCAGAAGGCCGCCTGTGTCGACCTGTCATTCGTCGACATGCGGCACTGAGCGGTGACGAAAGAAAGAGGCCGCGGCTTAAGCGGCCTCACTCAGCCGTCGCTGTCCTGCGCAGTTGCCGAAGGCGCGCCTCAGCGAGCATTTCCCACGCTTGCGCCATGTCTTCCAAGCGGCGCTTGTGTTCAGGGTCGCTGATCGCAGCCGCCATGCGGCGGCATTCCTTGGCGTGTTCTTGATATTCGGCGACTTTTCGCATGCCTTACCCAGGCCGGATAACGCCGGCTGTGCGCCCGCGTTCCCGGGACATCGCGCCGGATGGTTACTACGCAGTACGAGGGTCGAAGTGCTCGACGACAATCGCGCTGATCCGCACTGGGTCACGCTCGTTGGTCTGCGCGACTTCGATGATCTTCTGGGCAATGAGCTCGGTAATGGGATCGGTGCGGTCCGCCAATCGAAGCGCCTTCAGGGTCGCTTCGTAGGCTGCACACATGCGCTCGATCTGCTCGGGTTCGAATGCCGAGTCTCGCAGTATTCTGTAGATCGCCATTACCCACCGAAGCGCCCGCCTGCCCAAAGTATAAACAGCCCAGTTCCAAAGCCGCTATGTCAAATGACCAAGAGCCTCTCTTCCCTCGGAGACCGAGCGGTCAGATCGAGGATGATGTGGAGCGGCAAAAGAAGGGGTTGGAGAGACAATGAAGATGCGGCCGTTGGGGCCTCACTCAGGCCGTCTGTAGTCTTTGCCGGTTAGGAGTTTGTCGGCTTGCTCGGCAAGGTCCAGCCAGCGGAGTGCCATGTCCAACATCCGCTGCTTGTCGCTTTCGAGCGACATGCGTTCTGCGACTTCCAAACAGGCCGCAGCCTCGCGCCTATATTCGGCGGCCTTGTCCTCTGGTGCCAGCATCTGAGGGGCGATCCGTCATGTTCGCCATCGAACCCATTACTAAGTGAAATGACAAAATAACGTTCCGTATGTGAATCCCAACAGTTCGGGGTGACGCGACGCACTTGGAACTTAGTTCCCTTTGCTGAATTTTAAGGCAGATGGGATGGAGACATGACTGCGGATCGCAAAATCATAGAGTGCGAACGCCAAGCTGAGAGCTGCTTGGAAAAATCAGACCTGGCTGCCGACCCGGCCAAGCGCCTGATGTGGATGCGCCTGGCGCAGGAATGGCTGAAAACCGCAGCCGAGATCGCTGAAAGAAAGCGCCTGCATTGAAGTCGGCCGCCTCCGACCGTTGTGATGCGGAGATCGGGAAGAGGAGCTGCGATGTCCGAGGTGGGCAACAACCGGAAATGAAAAAGGCCGCAAGCTATGCGGCCTCAGTTCATTGTCTTTATATGAGTTCACGAACTGGCCCGTACTGGCAGATCAGGCCGCGACTTTTGGCAGTGTTGTTTCAAACTGGCGCCGGCTCGTCATCTCCAACATCGCCTCTGCGGCTCGGATGGCGCCATTTGGCACGGCGCGGACGTTTTTGCTTCGAGGCCGCAGGCGCAAAACGGGCCGGGCGTGCCTCGCTATAGAATAGATCCTTCCATCGTTGCGCGCGGTCGATCAGCTTGGCGTAAGAAGGCTGGCTCGCCGCTTGGCCGTCCAGCTGGCGCAGTGCATCCATGATCTCGTCGAAGCGAACGAACGTCGTGGGCGTCGGCTGTCGTAGCTCTGGCGTTGCTTCGACCGCGCAAGCGTCAGACGCCCAGGAGGCCAGGATGGCGCGCTTCTCCTGAACGGTCATGTCCGGGTCGGCGACGACCTCCATTGGCGTGCGGAATGCGCTGGCGGGATGGAGAAGGTGATTGAGGTCGAAGTCCTTTTGATGTCTCGCATGTGTCATGGCCACATCCTTCCGAAAAAGCGACATGGAATGAATCAAGGGGCGCAGGAAGCCATCGCCCGGGCCTGAGGCCGCGGGCGATGGCGCTCCCCTCTCAGGCAGCTTTCTTCTGGTCGACGGTGGGCTTTTGCGCCCCATTGATCGCGATGCGGCGGGGCTTCATCGCCTCCGGCACCTCGCGAACGAGCTCGATCTTCAGGAGGCCGTTCTCGAAGGCTGCGCTCTTCACCTGCACGTAATCGGCGAGGTTGAAAATACGGCGGAACGGTCGCGCGGAAATGCCCTGGTACAGGTACTGCGTTTCCGACTTCTGGTTCTTCGTGCCCTCGACGGTGAGCACATTCTGCTCCGCCGTAATGGCGATCTCGTCGGGACTGAATCCAGCGAGAGCGAGCGAGATCTGGTAGTGGTCTTCGCTGGTCCGCTCGATGTTGTAGGGCGGATAGCCTTCATCGACACGGGCGGACTGGTCGACCAGATCGACCAGTCGGTCAAAGCCGATGGTCGAGCGCCAAAGGTTGGTGGGATCGAATGTCTTCATTGCCATATCCTCCATTGAGCAACATGGGTCCCGGGACGGCTGTCCCGGCGTCGTTAACCAGGCCCGTCAGGCGCCTGGCGATTTACCGACTTAGAAAACGAGCTCTCTGTTTCAAGAGGGCGGCCGAAGAAAAAAGTTTTTGCGTCGCAGCAAGGCTAAAAGGTTAACGCGCCAGTAACGATGCCCGTCATGAACGTCGGCTGTGTCGCGACCGCCTTCGAGGTCGCAGTGGCGAGCTATCCCCAACGAACGCATCGCGCTGCGCAATCGCGCACGGGTGCGGAGGAAGCAGCCAGCGAGGGAGGGGGAGCAAGGGTGAGAGTCTGGCAGGTGCCCGACAAGGAAGCCGCCGAAGGTGATCAAGCGGCCCGAAGGTGATCAGCCTTACGGGTGATCATCTTCGGGGGAGATGATCATCTTCGAGTAGCGCATGGCTCGATCGAACTGGGGCTGCGCCACCTCATTGCAGGAGATCCGGAAATGGACACAATCTCGGCGGAGCAACGGGGGGCAGGTATGCGTAAGACGTTCGCCAACATTGACGCCATTATTGCGCTCTGCAGTTGCGTTCGAGCGCTCATTCGCCGGATGCCTGGAACGTTTAAAGGCCGCACAAGGCTACGCATTCGAGATGCGTTCATCGCCAGCCTGCTTGGAATAGTTGGATACGCAGGCACTGCTTCGGCCAACTCATGCGCGAACGTCGATGTAATGGGTTCGTTCGATGAGAGCGGGCTGCGAGAGAACGCGTCTGGGATATATGCGGCCGGAACGTTTCGAATTGCTGGGGAGGAAGACGAAAGCAAACAGCCTATGTTCAACCTCGCCATGATCAACTGTGAAAAGTCTGATGACGCGAGTGCAAGCTTTGAATGTAAGATTACGAAGGCTGTCGTATGGGCTCAATCGGGTAACCCAAACCCAGACAATCCAAATTGCTCGCTCGACCTCGACGCCTCAGCATACCAGATGAAGGAGCTTCAAAGGGGCATTCTCTCAGGAATCGAGACGACCACTCAATGCTTCAATAGCATGCTTACAATAGATCGAAATACGAAGCGGGTTTATCTATCGTTTACAAGAACGACATACGCAGACAATTACGACAAGATCAGACCAGGCACATGTGGCATGTCCCCTCGCACACAGGTGTTGATGAACTGCACCGGATGGCCAAGAATGCGCAAGCAGGGCCGAGCACCACCGCGCTATTGTGATTTCAGTAGCTCTAAGGACAAGTAGCAGGCGCACATGATTGTCTTGAGCTTTGTCGTGGTGGTGGCTGCGCGGATGATTGATCCGATCGGCATCGTTCTCGCCGTCGCCATTGGCGCAGCGGCAACGACGCCAAAACATCCCGGATTTCGAGGGGGAATCGTGCTTGTTGGCGCCCTGTTCGTAACAATCGCCTTCACGGTCCTCACTTCAGCCTTGGATGCGAGCATGGGGATCCGTCACAGCACTGCGTCGGCTCCGTTCACGTTGGCAACGACCTACACATCTCTGGCGCTGGAAATGGCTTTGGCAGCATGGCTAATTGGTCGGTGGCGAGCCCGCCGCGCTCACCCACCAATCGCATGATAGAACCGATGCTGGTCGTGCTTTCGAACTTCGTTCAAGTGCAACCCGCCGTTTTGGGAGGGTGCTCGACGACGGCAGCAGCAGGCCATTTTAACTCTAGACCGGAGGCTCTGACGCTTCCTCGGCATCGTACGCATCAAGATCCAAACCCCTGACGCGTTGCGAAAATACGCGCCGAAAATCTAGCATCCGATCCAGCATCCACCGATGCTGTCCGAGCCAACTTGTACGCTCTGTGACATCGACATTGTCTTTGTAGATTGCGATGCGCGTGGCCTGACGAGTTGGCAATTCCTCCCACGACAATGGATATCCTAATTCGCGCTCTATCGATTCCTTCTCAGCTTGCAGGGCACGAAAAGCGATCTTCGGCGCTTGGCCGCGCAGTTGGATATATAGCTCCACTCGGATTTGGCGTTGCTCCCGACCGATCACGCCGTTGATGTTAAATCCGGTTCGGCCGATCCTCGTTGGCCACCACTGTCGAGCCCATGCAGCCGATAGGCGAAAGGTTGGCGCTTCCACGGTGCAGAAGCTGCGAAAGCTATTCCAATAGTCCAGATACAAGCGCTGTAATTCGTTAGATGGTGCCTCGCCGAGGGTACGCGTTGTAGAACGCACCTCGCGACTCCAATCATTCGGTTTGGCAACGATGTTGAACCGAGGCGCGGGCGGGCTCGATCCGATGCGAAAGAGTTCGACTTCAATCCCAAAGAAGTCAAAGTGGTCATTTGTATTTGCATTGAGCCAATCAATGGCGGCTCGGTGCTCTTCTAGAAATCGAGTGGCGATCCAAACAACCGTGGCGTCGCCTTCAAGGCCAGCAAGATAAGTTAGTACTTGACCAAGGTGTCGATGATCTGTTGGCTCCAGCTGGTTTTCAATAAGCACCAAGGCGCCGCCCTCGTCGCGGGCGACGATATCCGCCGAGAAGCGCCCTACGCTCCGCTCAGTGGCCTCGACTTCCAGTTCGCCAAGCCGAAGCGTTTCGGCAAGGAGCGCAACGTTCTCACGCTGTGCGAGCCAAGGCGTGAACTCACTCGCCTCGTGGGTCCAGACATCGCGGACCGGCACAGCGACTAGGCGGCTAAGAGGAGTTGTCATCCCGCTGGCTCCAATACGCACCTAGCGCAAGATTGGCACGTGCGTAAGTCTCCATAGCAGGTAATCAGCTAGGTGCATCATTATTGGCGTTGGCGCGACGCATGGCGATGAATTCGTCAATTTGCGGCGAGCGCGTAAACCACTCACGGCGGAGTCGAGATTTGGCAAACATCCTGTGCAGGGCCTTCTCGTCATCACGCGTCCCCGGAATGACTAAATGAAGCCGCAACTCACCCGCCGACGCGGTGCGAAGTGAACTCAAGCGGCTCGGAAGATTCGTCGTGTGCCCAATCTTAACGCGGGTATCGTCGCCTTCCTCGCTCACGAAATAGATCAGTGGCTCACGCAGGCTTGCTTCGTTAGCTTTCCCGCACGCCGCCAGACGTGCTTTGTCGATCCACCATTGGCGCTGTGAGTTGCTCAGCAGCTTTCCGTAAACCTCCAAGTCTTTAGGAAACGCCGCTACCAGCACGTCAATCATGATCTGATCGTCATCTTCCCAAGCTTCCGAAATTTCGTCCACGCGCTCTTGGATTCGCCTTCGCGTCAGTTCCGCCTTAGCTTTTCTCAGCAGGCTCCGACGCTCGGCCATTTTTGGCACGTACCGCAGCACGTCGGAATCAGTGCAAATGATCCAGTCTTCGGGAAGCGCCCAGCTGAGGTAGCACACGCGCTCAAGCTCCTCGACCAACGCATTCAAGGTTCGCGAACGCTCGTCGAAGACAATCATGTTCTTCCGCCGCAGGTTGGTGTTTGGGAATTCGTCAACTTAAGCGATTCGCCAAGTGGCGTGCACCGGATTTCACGGACACCGGGCTTAAGTACCTGCGCCGTCTGCATTTTGCATATTGTGCACTCCTCAACCGCCACCATCCTCAAAGCCCGCGGCCGCAGCACGCGGTTGTTCAAAAAGCCCTCTCACGAATGTATCTGGGCCTCGCGCAGTCGGGTTGATTTGAGTGCGTTGCTATTTGTCTGAAGGCCCTCAGGCGCGCGCCGGCAGCTTTCCGCCAGCACAGCCACCTGATGCATCGTCGAAGGGGTCGTCCGGCACACCCTGGGGCGCCTGCGATTCAGCACTTCGCGATGCCTGCCTTCACTTCTGTCTTCACCGAAGATGATCACATCGCCCGAAGATGATCACCCTAAAGGCTGATCACCTTCGGCGTGGTTGATCACCTTCGGCAGCTCCCAGGTCCACCCGCCGTCCATTCCGTTCTTGTGCGGCTCGACCTTGAGCCGCTTCTTCGCCCGCCGGACGGTGACCCAGGTCAGTCCTGCCCCGTCGGCGTCGGTCTGCAGCTCGGTGACAGCCACCGCGCCACCCGCCAACCTTTCCCGCAACCACTCCTCAGCCTCGTCGCGCTCGCTGCGAGCACCACCGCCCGCCGCTTGCGCGGCGAGCGCCGCGTCCGCCGTCATGTCCACCGGCGCGCGATCCCACACCGCCGCTGACGCGACGACCGCGGGCTCGCCGACGAGCCGCTGCTCCAACCGGAAAGCCAAAGCCTTGCCCAGCGGGGCGAGGTTGTTCTTCACCGGCAGGAACAGGCGGCGGTCGGTGTCGTCGGGGTCGCGCATCACCATGAAGGCGGAGCGCGCCGCGGCGACGAAGGCGATCGAGCCGATGAACTGGTTGATCGCGCTGCCGCCGGCCGCGCCCTTCGGCGGATGCGTGATGCAGACGACCGCAACGCGCATGCGCTCGGCCATCTCGCCGATCGGCTCGAGCACGCTGCGCACCGCGGCGTTGACGTGGCTGTCGACCCGCGCCCCGAGATAGGAGGAGATCGGGTCGATCAGCACCAGGCGCACATCGCCGAGCGTGGCGATCTTGCGCTCGAGCAGCTCGAGGTCGCTCGCGAGGTTGAAGGCGCGGCGGCCCTTGCTGTCGGCGGCCTTCACCATGCTGACGATGTGCACGCGCTCGAGCACAGCGCCGGCGGCGAGGAGGCGCGGGACGATGGTGTCGGCGGCGCCGTCCTCGGCGGAGAGGATGACGACGCTGCCGAGCGGCGCCTGGCCTTCGCCGCACGGCCAGTCGCCGCCGGTGGTGACGGCGACCGCCATGGCGACGGAGACCTGCGACTTGCCGAGGCCCGCTTCGCCGGCGATCAGCGCCTGCTTGCCGATGGCGATGCGCGAAGGCCACAGCCAGTCGATCGGCTTCACTTGGATCTCCGACGCGCGCGCCATTTCCAGCACGTCCGTCGGCGGCGCTGAAGTGGCGTAGCCGAGGAGCGGGTTGGGGATGCCCGGGATCGGCTCACGCTTGGCGTCCGGCCGGAAGATGCGGTCGAAGCCGTCGAGGATCACGCGCTCGATGAAGGGCTGCCCGTGGGTGACGCCGAGCCCGTAGATCATCGCCTTCTCGATGAGCGTGTCGATGACCTCGCTCTGCACCAGGTAGCCGGCCTTCACGTCCATCGCGAAGGTGACCGCCATCTGGTGCAGCATGCGCAGCCGGTCGGTGGCGCCGTGCAAGTCGCTGCTGATGCGCCCGAAGCGGATCGCCGCGAGCTCGGCGAGCTCGGGGTCGATCCAGGGTTGGAGGGGAGTGTCGTTCGTATCATCCATCGTCTCTGTCTCACTTATGCGGTTGGCGGCAGGGCTTCGCCCGCCGCGGCCGGCACGAAGGCGCCGGCTGCCGTCATGGATTCCAGAGAGTCGGGGGGCAGAATAGAAATTATTGCGATAATAACCAATATTCACAGGTGTTGATGACCGTCGACAACCATTGCGCGGGCGCCGCGAACATGCAGAGGCGAGCATCTCCAGCCACACACTCGGCGTCGTCGCCCGACTTGACGTCGCGCCGCCGAGCGACTGTCCGACGAAGCGCTCTTGTGCGAAGGCGGAAGCGAGGGGCCGGCGCGGCCAATTTAGAATGGGCGCGCTGGCCGTTCGCGCTGACTCGCCAGCGCGAGCGCGCGACCCAGTACTCACCGAAGCTCGAGTGTTTCCTGGATGCCCATGACGGTCGGGCGTGTGACGACTCGGCTGGAATCCTCGACGCGGTCGTCCGGGCATGCCATGCTCGTCGCGCCGTGGATGTCTCACACGCCGCTCCGGCCAGTCTGAGGATCGCGGACCAAGGAGAAGCTATGCGTTCTGCCCGACTCGTCGGCGCCGCGCTCGCGGCTGCCGCGTTCGTCACGCTCGCGCCGGCGTCGGCGGAAACGCTGTTCAAGATCATCACCGTCAGAGACGACGTTGTGATCGGCCTCAACGACGCCGAGCTGAAGGAGCTGGGGGGTGACGCCGGCGGCATTGCCCGCGCCATTGCCGCCAAAGGCTCGCTCGCGCTCTGGCAATACGAGCGGAGCTTCAAGGACGGCGAGCGCGTGATCGCGCCGCTCGCCAAGGTCGGGATGCTGGCCGCGTCCTCGCTGCGCGTTGAGCCTTACTCGCAGCCGTTCAAGGTGCTGCCGCACGAGTGAGGGCAGGGCACGGCTGCGATCCTCATGCTTTGAGCGCCTTCAGCGGTGACTCGGTACCGATCGGATCTTCGCTTCCAGGGCACCTTTATTTAGTCGCGCCGGACCCTTGCTCGCAGATGCTCGCTCGGCGGCGCGACGCTGGAACTTTGAACCGCCCGTTATCCACCGCCGACCAACGGGCAGGAAGGCCGGGGCGGTTCTCGGTCACTGCAAGGAGGCTCCCATGACACGCATCTCTCTCATCTCCGCATTGCTCGCTACGTTCTCCGTGCTGGCACTCTCCACCGGCGGCGCGAGCGCCGCGATGTCGATCTCGATCCACTCATCGATGTCGGGCATCCGCATGGGCTCGATGTCCGGCGGGCCGCGCGTCAACACGCCGCTCTGCAAAGGCACCCACATCCCCGAGCTCCGCAGCCGCGGCGCCAACATCCGCGCGCTGAATCCGCAGCCGCTGCCTCCGGGCTGAGTGCAAGTTGACGTCCGCGCTGCCGAGCTCAGCCAGAGCGCGCAGTGACAGTAGATACTCGCGGTAGCGCGAAGGGGCTCACCTTCAAGGTGAGCCCCTCGACATTTAAATCATGTCCCGACCACGGCCGCACCTATCGATCCTATTTCGCGGCCGGATATCGATCCAAGAGGCTCTTGGCTTTGTTGCACGAACCGTCCGCACCCATCCTGTCGATGTGAGCGTCCGACGCATTCGCCTTCACTTTCTTGGACTGGATCAGCGCCCTCTTCGCCAACGACTCTGCCTTCTCGTTCTCGCCACGCGAAAGCGCCACTTTCGCGAGCCTGAGAAAGAGGTCGGTTCCGACGGTCTGCGTGCTTTGCGCCTTTGCCTTTGCGTCGGCGGCGTTGGAATTCGCCGATGCTGCCTCGTCCAGCGCGTCGACGGCATCCTGCTGCGCGTTCGCATTTCCGGGATTGTTCATGAAATACATCGCGAGCTTCATTGCCGCTATCAGGGCTTCCTCGGCGTCGGCGTCGGCCGCGGCGGCATCGGCAACCGCATCGCGATGCGCCTTTTCGGCTTCCGCGAGTGCGGTCTCCGCCTCGGCAATCAGCTTCTTGGCATTGGCCTCGGATTCCGGATCGTCGCCCATCACGTCCTCCCCTATAAGGATACGCGCGGAGAGACTATCGCAAGGGTAGTGCGGTGGGCTAGTACGACGTTCAGTAGCAAGGCTGCCGGGTTCGTCATTCGCTATTGAACGCCCCACACTTCGCCTGCTCGGCAAAGCGCTTGTCGAAATCGACCGTCCCGCCCGCGAGCGGAATGCGCGTCGGCGGCAGCTCGCGCGTGAACTGGGTGACGACGATCGCCTGCTTGTCCGCCGTGAGACTGACGCGGACTTGCTCCAGGATCTTGCCTTTGCCGGCGCTGCTCAGATCGAGCACATAGGCGCCGGTGAGCGGCTGCGCGAGATCGACATTGGCGATGCCGTCGCGACCCTTGATCACGCTTCGCGGCAGATAGACCTCCATCGTCGCGTCCTCGCTTTTGCACGAGAGGACGCGGAGCATGCCGGTGTCCGGCGCGGCCTGCGTTCCCGCGTTCGCGGCAAGCCACGTGATGGCTGCGATGAGCAGAGTGGAGGTGCAAAGGCGCATGATGGTCCCCTCGCTAGAACTTCGACATATCGAGCGGCCGGCCGGCGAAGTCGAACACGATCCAGGCATATTGCGCCTGCGCGGAATCCTGCGCGCGGTCGCGCAGCCGCACCTCGATCGCCCGCGCCCCAGCTTTGCGCACGAAGGGATGCGCGCCGATGGTCACGCTTTCGAGATATGCCGGCTTGCCGTTGGTCAGCCGCTTCATCGCCTCTTCCTGCAACGCGCCGAGCCGCTTCGCATCGAGCACGGTGAGGTCGGAGGTGGCGAAGCGCGGGCCCATGGCATCGAGCGAGAAGGAGATTGCCGCGCGGGTGACGCCATTGGCGGAGAAATTAAACGTCGCCGGCTGGCCGCCACGCGCCGCATCCTCGACGGTGACCCGGGCGCCGCGATCGTCGAAGACGAGGGACGCGATTTTGGCATCGTTGCCGAAGACCGCGGGCACGCGCGCGATCGCCTCGGCGATGGTCGCGGCGTCGAGCCAGTTGAGCTTGGGCCGCCGGCTTTCCGGCAGCACCACGCGCGCGATCGTGCCCTTGAGATCGGCGACGACGGTGGTGCGCTCGCCGCTCGGCTCGGTGAGCTCGACGGTCCAGGCCAGCACCGCGCCGCCCGGCTGATCGGAGGATTTCTCCACGCCGATATTGGTGATCCTGGCATTCGGGATGGCGGCGCGCGCCTGCGCGTCGCGCGCCAGCCGCCCGACGATGCTCCAGTCCACATCGTCGACGCTGAATGCATTCGCCGGCGCGTTCTTCGCCGCGTCGATGTCGATGCGGCCGAGGCGCTGCTGCAGGCCGTTGAGGTCCCAGGTGTAGATCGCGAAGGACGGCTGGTTGAAGCCGATCTGCCCGAGTGTCGGATCGCGGGTGTTGGTGTGGAAGGCGACGATCTTGCGCTCGATACCGACGCGAACGAGGTTGCGCTGCGCGCCGATGAGCGTGCGGAAATCGGCGATGGCTTGCGGGACGAGCTCGGGGCTCCCGAGGATGTCGAGGTTTTCCGCGCGGTGCGTGCCGCTGAGATCGGCGCCGGTGATGGTGCCGCCGGCATTGGCGTGGATCGAGGCGCGCTCGCGGCCGCTGTCGACGTAAAGCGTCCAGCGCACGTCGCCGCTGGTCGGACGGGGAATGAGGAAAAGCTGCCGCTGGATCTCGATGCGCGTCACCACGGCCGGATCCTCGAGCCTGGCGCGCCCGACGGCGTCCTTGAGGAGCTTCGCCGTGGCGGCGAGGTCGACGCTGTCGAGATCGAACAGATTGGCTTCGAGGTCGTGATTGATCAGCGTCGGGTTGACGGCCTGCGGGCCGGTCAGCCGCTTCATGGAGAGGACGCCGAAATAGGTGACGGTGCCGTAGCGCCAGCGATCGATATGCGAGCGGTTCGCCGGGTCCTGCGCCTCGATGCTGATGCCGTCGCGCGCGGCCTCGATGCGCAGCACGCGCGGATGCGCGCCGAGCGCGCCACGCAGCACCGAGACGCCGAGATTGAAGGTGTCGGGATCGTCGAGGAAGTGCGCCCGCGCGCTGCCGCTGTGGAGCGTGAGCAGGCAGAGCGCAATGAGTGCGATCCGGGCCATCATGTGCGGCTCACTTGCGCAGCGCGAGCATGATGAGGCCGCCGATGAGCGCGAACACCCCGAGGCCGAGCGCCAGATATTCGAGCATGAGCACCGCCGGCGAAGGCGCCTCGCTGCCGTTGCTCATGAGATTGACCAGCCCGAGCGTGGTGGCGATGGCGCCGATGAGCGCAATGCGGCGTCCCTGCGGTGCTGCGGCCTTGCTGCTGCCGGTGTCGCTCATGGAAAAGCCCCCTGGTCTGGTCCGACCTGCATGAGTGTGACCGAGCCGACAAAAGGTTCAATGGGCAGGAAAACCCTTTCGCGGTCGGGTATGCTGGCGCCTCCAACAGGGAGTCGGACGATGAAAATCGGCATTGCGCTTGCGGCGGTCGCGGTTTTCTCAACCGCGACGCTCGCCCAGCAGCCTTACGCGGGGATGGAAACGCGCGCCATCAAGACGCTGTCGGATCAGCAGGTCGCGGACCTGCAGGCTGGCCGCGGCATGGGCCTCGCGCTTGCCGCCGAGCTCAACGGCTATCCGGGGCCGGCGCATGCCATCGAGCTCGCCGACAAGCTCGGCCTTAGCAGCGAGCAGCTTGGCAAGATCAAAGAGCTTTTCGCAGCGATGAAGGCCGAGACCATCCCGATCGGCGCGCAGCTGATCGAGGAGGAGCGCAGCTTGAATGCCGCGTTCGCGGGAAAAACGATCACGCTCGCGAGCCTGGAAATGGGTACGCAGCAGATCGGCGCGACGCAGGCGAAGCTGCGCGCGGCGCATCTGAAATATCATCTCGCGACCGTCGCCATCATGACGCCGGAGCAGATCGCGACATACAATGCGCTGCGCGGTTACGCTGGCGGCGCATCGCCGCCGCAACATCAGCAACAGCATCACATGCATCATTGAGCAAGCCGCGCCGCGAGTCCGCGCGACAGCGCGTCGCATGCAGCGCGGTCAAATGCCGCAAGGTATTCGTGTCGAAAATTTGAAACCCTGCAGGTGGCGAAGAAGTTTGCCGCTCGCCCCGCATGCGGGCAAAACAAGAAAAGGGAGGACACGTCATGAAGAAACTGCTCATCGTTTCCGCGGCATTGGCGGCCGCGGTTTTGATTGCCCCACAAAGCCAGGCTTCCGTGCGGCACCATCATCGTACGCTGAGCGCGGCTGAGAAGAACCCGTACTGCAAGTTGACCAACATCCAGAAGAATCCGCTGTCCTGGAACAGGCAATACGGTTGCCTTGATACCTCCCGGGCGCAAGCGCCCCAGCGTGTCGCGCAAGTGACAGAACGGCACGCCAGTGCGGACAAGAGCCCGTACTGCAAGCTCTCCAGCAGCCAGAAGAATCCGCTGTCCTGGAACGCGGCTTACGGTTGTCTGCGCTGACGCGATGATGTGAACGGCGGTCGCGTGCGCTCTCTCCCCAGCTGAGCGCCGCGACCCCGTATTCGTCCCGGAGATGACGGAACCCCGCCCTCCGGCGCTTGTTCAATGAGGGATGACGACAGGCGACGAGGACAGCGAACCGCGCCACGGCATGCCGAGCCCGCGGCTTTCCCACGAGGAGTTCCGCGCCCGTTACCTGCAGCAATTCTTCGATCCGTTGTTCGATCCGCTGCGCGCCGAGATCGACCGCATCACCGAGATTGCCTGGCAGGCCTATGACGGCTCGCGCAAGTCGCCGGTGACGCGCAAGGCCGGCGCGGGCTTCGCCGATCCCGACTACGACCTCTCCGTCGACTGGCTCGCCGCGCGCGCGGCGATCGAGACGGCGCAGCGGCGCCACGACGAGGTGCATGCGCCTTTGCGCGTGCTGCTCATCAATGGCTCGCCGCGCAGCGAGCACACCTGTCCCGGCGAGATGTCGAAAATCTGGCGGCTCGTCGAGATCGCGCGCGGCGCGATCGCGCGCGACGGGCGCTGCGAAACCGAGATCCTCGATCTCTCGCGGCTCGCCTCGGAGCACGGGCGCCGCATCCATCCGTGCAAGGCGTGCTTCTCTACCGCGGCGGCGCTCTGCCACTGGCCGTGCTCCTGTTATCCGAACCACTCGCTCGGGCAGACATCCGATTGGATGAACGACATCTATCCGATGTGGGTCGCCGCGCACGGCGTCATGATCATCACGCCGGTGCATTGGTATCAGGTCTCCTCGCCGTTGAAATTGATGATGGATCGTCTGGTCTGCGCCGACGGCGGCAACCCGGATCCGACGCGGACGCACGGCAAGGACGCCGCGAAGGCGAAGCGCATCGAGCTCGCCGGCTGGGATTATCCCCGCCATCTCGCCGGGCGCTTGTTCGCCGTCGTCGCCCATGGCGATGCGGAGGGCGCCGAGAATGTGCGCCGCGCGCTGGCGGACTGGATGTCCTCGATCGGGATGCACGCGGCCGGCAGCAAGGCAGAGCTCGATCGCTATGTCGGTTACTGGAAGCCTTACGCGACGAGCCACGCCGACCTCGATGCCGACGTAGCGCTGCAGCAGGAGGTGGCGAACGTAGCAACGACCTTGGCGCAGGCGGTGACGGCGCAACGCCAGGGCGCGCTCGTTTCCGCCGGCGAGCAGCTCAAGGACCCGCGGCAGAAATAGCCGCGCTCCGCTCGCAAAGGATCGCGATGTTCGAGTCCTCGTCCCAGCCGAATGCACTCTCGGGCGCCGGAGGCGGCGGGCTGTCGTTGCGTTTCTGGGCGCTTGCGGTGGTCACCGGCGTCGGCGCTGGCATCGGCGCCGGACTGCTGATGAAGCTCTTGCGCCTCGTGCAGCACGTCGCCTGGTCCTATTGGAGCGGCGAGTTCATCACCGCGGTGACGCAGGCGAGCTGGCAACGCCGCATTCTTGTGCTGGTGCTGGCCGGCCTGGTCGCGGCCGCGGGACGCTATCTGATCGCGTCAGAGCCCGGCGGACACGCCGGCGAGCTCGCCGAAGCCTTGTGGTTTCGCAAAGGGCAGTTGCCGTTCGTGCGCTCGATCAGCCGCGCGATGCTCTCGATGGTGATCGTCGGGCTCGGCACCTCGCTCGGCCGTGAGGCGGGCGCGAAGCTCACCGGCGGTGCCATCGCGAGCACGCTCGCCCGGCTCAGCGAATTGTCCTCCGTCGAGCGGCGGCTCCTCGTCGCGTGCGGCGCCGGCGCCGGGATGGGCGCGGTGTACAACGTCCCGTTCGGCGGCGCGTTGTTCGCGCTCGAAGTGCTGCTCGGCACATTGGCGCTGCCGCTCATTCCTGCGGCATTCCTCTGCTCATTCATCGCCACGTGCGCGTCATGGCTGCTGGTCCCGGACAAGGCGACCTATGTCGTCCCAGCTTACGAATTCTCCGCCGGGCAACTGGTGTGGGCGGTCTTTGCCGGGCCGCTGTGCGGGCTCGCGGGCGCGCTTTATGTCGTCGCGATCTCCTGGGCCGACGCGCTCAAGCCGAAAGGCTGGCCAGTGCTGGTCACGCCGGTCGCGGTGTTGACGGCGCTCGGCGCCATCGCGTCCGTCTATCCGCAGCTCCTCGGCAACGGCAAAGGCGTCGCGCAGCAGGCGTTTTCCGGCGAGCTTGGCCTGGCGTTGATCGTGCCGCTGCTGCTGTTGAAGCCCTGCATCACCGCGGCCTGTCTCGGCAGCGGCGCGCCCGGCGGACTGTTCACGCCGACACTCACCTTCGGCGCGCTTTTAGGCGCGCTGCTCGGCGCGCTGTGGAGCCTGCTGTGGCCAGGCACGCCGCTCGGCAGCTACGCGCTGATCGGCGCCGGCGCCATGCTGGCCGCGGCGATGCAAAGCCCGATCGCGGCCATCGTGCTGGTGCTCGAACTCGCGCCCGGCATTCACGGGCTCATTCTGCCGCTGATGCTCGCTGTCGGCGGCGCCGCCTTGGTGCAGCGTCTGATCGAGGCGCGCTCGATCTATTCCGGGCGCATCCACGCCGGGCGCATGCTCGCCGAGCCGGTGGAAAAGGCGCCGGACGTGAACTTTCGCTGGCCGGTGTGCGGCGACTATGACGTGATCTCGGCGGCGGCGACCTACACCGAGGTGCTGCGCGCGCTCGGGCTCGCCGAGCGGGAAGGCAAGCCCCTCTATGTCGTGGCCGAGGAGGGCGACCTCGTCGGTTTCATCCCGCCATCGGTGATGCAGCACAAGCTGACCGCGCCGCTCGCGATCTCGACCGCGGCGGACCTGGCGCAGAAAATCGAGCCGGTGGTCGCGAGCATGGACGAGGAGGCCGTGCGGCGCATGCTGCAAACGAGCGATGCGCCGGAGCTGCCGGTGGTCGAGGCAAACACCACGCGGCTTGTCGGCGTGGTCAGGCAGGACACATCTGCGCCGCCGCGTTAGCATCCGCCCCGACGGCCCGACTGGGCGCGGAGGCGGATCATGGATCTCGAGCTCACCGGCAAGACCGCGCTGATCACGGCCGCGAGCGGCGGCATCGGGCGCGGCGTTGCGCAGGCGTTGGCTGCTGCGGGCGTGCGCGTCGCCATCAGCGGGCGAACGCGCGCCTCGCTCGAGGCGGTGGCGGAGACGCTTGCGTCGTCCGCGGGCGGCCGGCCCGCGATCGTGGTCGGCGACGTCGGCGCCACGGATGGCCCGGCGCAGATCGCGGCCGACGCCATCGCATCGCTCGGTCGCATCGACATTCTCGTGAACAATGCCGGCGCCGCGCGGCCGGTGAGCGGCGAAGGCGCCGACGACGCGTTCTGGGAGGAATCCTTCACGCTCAATTTCATGGCGGCGCGGCGGCTCACCGAGCGTGTCATCCCGGTAATGCAGGCGCAGAAGTTCGGGCGTATCATCAGCATCTCCGGCACGCTGGTCGCGCCGAAGCTCAATGCCGCGGCACCGGCGAAGGCGGCGCTGGTGAGCTGGTCGCGCACGCTCTCGATCGAGCTCGGCGGCTACGGCATCACCGTCAACACCATCGCACCAGGACGCATCAACACCGCGCAGATCGCGAAGCTGCATCCGACCGAGCAGTCGCGCGCCGACTTCATCAAGGCGAATATTCCGGCCGGCTATTTCGGCGAGCCCTCCGACGTCGGGCATCTCGTCGCGTTCCTCGCCTCGCCGCTCGCGCGCTACATCAACGGCGCCGCCATCCCGGTCGACGGCGGCGGCGTGCGCCGCGCGCTGTAAGAGGTGGATCGTTGACCAGGCTCGATCTGCCGCGCTGAGTAACCTGTTCCCGCCACAGTCTGGACGCGTGATTTTGCCGGCTCCTCCGGAACGATCGACACGGCGCTGGATTGTCCGTTTCGGGGCGGGGCTTTCATTGGGAGAACAGTCATGAAGAAAACCACCGCCCTCCTGCTGGGCAGCGCGGCCGCCATGGCAACGGTCGGCTCCGCTGCATTTGCAGCCACGGGCGATGTTCCGGCGCAGCCGACTGCCGCACAATCCTATGCCGAGCTGCTCGAGCCGGTCCCGAATGCGATGGCGGCGCTCAAGGCCGACGATGCGCGGCTACGCTCAGAGGGCCCGCGCGTGCAGCTCGCCCAATTCCGTCACCATCACCATCATCATCACCACCATCACCACGGCTATTTCGGCTTCGGCATCGGAGTACCGGGGCCGTATTACGCCTCGCCGACGGGCTGCTACTGGACCTATGGCCGGCCGGTGTGGAACGGCTTCCGCTGGGTGCGCCGGCGGGTGCAAGTGTGCGATTGAGCACAGAGCGCAACCTCGCGCTGGCGAGCCGCCGGCGCGAGCATTCACGCGGCCGCGCTGACTAGCTCTGCTTCTTCGCCACGACCTTCTTCTTGTGCTTCTTCGCCGCGGCGTTCTTTTTCGCCGCGGCCGCACTCGCTTCGTCGTCAGTCAGGAGCCCGCAGCTCGCGGCCTCCTTCTGCGACAGCTCGCGATTTTCCTGCGCGCCGACGATCGCCGCCTTGAGCATGACGCCGATCACGCAGACTTGCGCCGACGCGCCCGATGACATGGCGATGAGTGCCGGAACGGCGAGAATCGCAAGGTAACGTTTTTTCATGGTCTCCCCCTCGGCGCCTGTTCGCGCCTCCAAGAGGCTAGCAGGGACGGTGTACAGCGGAAAGTCACACGCCGACGCCGCACGTTGCCGCCTACTCCCGGCCTGGCTTATCCTGCGAGCCGCAATTCGGGGGAGCCGACATGGTTCGTAGCCATTGCGCCGCTGCTGCGCTCTTCGCCCTGCTCATCGGGACCGCCCACGCCGCCGATGACGTCCGCGCGTGCAAGTTCGCGGTGAAAGCCCGTTGTGCGAGCGGCGAGGCAACGGTCACGCTCGTGGACGGTGCGGTGAAGCGGCTCGAGGTTGACGTCGAGTGGTGCAGCGGCCAGCGCGGGCAGCCGGGCTACGAGTGCTCGATCGATTCCTCGCGCGGCGATGCGGACTCGACCTGGTCGGAGGAGGGCGGCGCGACGATCATCGCCAACAAGGCGCCGTTCAATCCCAGCGCACCCGACAGCGTGAAGGTCACGGTCGGCCGCAATGTGTCGATCGATTTCGCCAAGGCGCAGTCGCTCGGGCGCTGCGGCGCCGGCGCCGAGCTGCCGAAGGCGATCGTCATTCCCGCCGGGAAGAAAGCCTGCGGCGTGTTTCTGGCAACGCCGTAGGCGTCAGGCGTCAGGCAGCCCGCTCCGACGTCGTGATGTGGATCTCCGACGTCAGCGTCTGATGCACCGGGCACTTGTCGGCGATCTCCATGAGTCGCTTGCGTTGCTCGGCATCGAGCGGTCCTTCCAGCGTGACCGTGCGCTCGATGTGATCGACCTTGGTCACCTTGGTGTCGCAGTCCTCGCAATCCTTGGCGTGGATCTTCTTTTCGTGGTTGAGCCGTACCGACACGTTGGTGAGTGGGATCTTCTTGAAATCCGCATAAAGCCGGATCGTCATTGAGGTGCAGGCGCCGAGGCTGGCGAGCAGGAAATCGTAGGGCCCCGGACCGGAATCGAGCCCTCCGAGCTTGACCGGCTCGTCCGCCAGCAAGTGATGTGGGCCGCTCAGGATCTCCTGCTGGAACTTGCCGCCATGCGTCTCGCGCACCAGCACCAGCCCGGCTTCGACCTCGGCCTCGCTCATGATCTGCGGCTTGTCGAGAAAGCGCTCAACCCAGGCGGCGATCACATTGGCGACATAGACGGCATCGTTTGCCTTGCTCAGCAGATGGTCGGCGTCGGCCAACGTGACAAAGCTTTTCGGATGCTTGGCGGCTGTGAAGATCTGCGACGCATTCTCGATGCCCACGACGTCATCCGTCGGTGCGTGAAACACCAGCAGCGCTTTGCGCAAGCTGGCGAGATGGTCGCCGAGCTTGGCCTGCGCCACGTCGGCGAGGAATTCGCGCCGGATGCGAAACGGCCGGCCCGCCAAAGCGACCTCGACCTCGCCGTCGGCATGGATGGTCGGGACATGCTCCTTGAACAGGCCGGTCACATGCGCCGGATCGAACGGGGCGGCGATGGTGACGACGGCGCGCGCATCGGGGATGCGGTGCGCGGCGGCGATCACGGCCGCTCCGCCGAGGCTGTGGCCGATCAGGATCGCCGGTGCGCCATACATATCGCGCAGATGATCGGCGGCGGCGACGAGGTCATCGACATTCGAGGAAAAATGCGTGTTGGCGAATTCTCCTTCGCTGGCGCCGAGCCCGGTGAAGTCGAAACGCAGCACGCCAAGGCCATGCATCGTCAGTTGTTCGGCGATGCGCTTGGCAGCGCGAAAGTCCTTGCCGCAGGTGAAGCAGTGCGCGAACAGCGTGAACGCCAGCGGCCTGCCGAGCGGCAGATCGAGCACCGCCGCGAGCTTCTCGCCCTTGGCATTGGGAAAATCGAAGCGTTGGCTGCGCATGGCGTTCTCCCCGCAGGTTGGAAACCGTCGAAGGCGAACGAGAATAGCGCAAACCGGGAAGCCTGTTACGGCTGGGTCATTTTGTCGGCGTCCAGCGATACGCCTTGGCGCAGGCGCCGCCCATCAGCATCGCACGTTCGCTGTCGCTCAGGCGGTCGGTCATGCGGAACGGCTCGACCGCCTGCTCGTAATTGACCACGGCGAAGGCGCGCGTCCAATCGGTCCCCCACAGGCAGCGCTCGAAGCCCCAGGCGTCGAACACGCGCGCGAGCGGATCCCAGATGTCGGGGTAGGGATAAGGCTTGTGCGAGAGCGTGCAGGCGCCGCTCACCTTGATCACCACGTTCCGACGTTTGGCGAGCGCGAGCACTTTCGGCAGATCGGCCCAGGCGTTCGGCGGCGCCGGCGGCACACGCGGTTGCAGAATGCCGAGGTGATCGAGGATGAAGCGCGTGTCGGGATAGTGGTCGATCAGCGCCGTGCCGGCGTCCATATTGCCCCAGCACAGGATGTTGACGGGAAAGTCGTGGCGCACCGCAGCGCGCGCGATGCGCGAGAAATCCTCGACCGGGCGCATCTCGTCCTGGCGCAGGAAGATGCGGATGCCGACCGCGCCGGGCTGCCGCTTCCATTCAGCGACGACTTCCTCGACCGCGGGATCGTCGGGGTTGACCGGCTTGACGATGGCGAAGCGGCTGGGGTGCGCGCGCTGCACCTCCACCGCGTAGCTCGCGTCATAGCCGTAGAGCGAAAATGCGGAGATGAAGATGGCGCCGTCGATGCCGAGCTTGTCCATCGCCGCGACCGTTTCGTCGCCAGTGGCGCTGGCGGGCCAGTTCGGCGTGTTGCGCCAGGGTCGCTTCGGCGTATTCGCCTCGTAGGCGTGGATCTGGGAATCGATGACGGGCATGGGGGCGTCCTCCGCGAGGAGGCGAGTTTCGCCATCGCCGGGGAAAAGACAACTTGCGCTGGCGGATAGCTGCCCGGCTTATGCCGTCGGGTCCCAGGGCGGCATTTTCGCGAAGCTTGCCGTCAGGTCGGCTGTCTTCAGGCGGCCATCGGGATTGCCGTCTTCGTCGATGTCGACGCTCGCCCAGGCGCCGGATTGCGCCAGCACACGCACATTGGCGTTGCGCGGAACGCGGTCGGTCCGGCAGTTCTGCCGCACGACCTCCGCGCCGCCAGCGGTCGCCGTCTCCTGCACGACCGAGCAGGTGCGCATCGCGAAGCGGCGCTGGTCGAAGATCGCCTGGTTGCGGCTTTGCTCGATGTCACCCGCGCCCCAGGCGCCGATGCCGGATACCTTCGGGTTCTGCACGCTCGTGTCGACGTCGAGCCCAGTGGCGCATTTGCCGGCGGCCCCGAACCAGCGATGGTCGACCTGGTTCTGGTAAAGATGCCAGTGGCCGCTGTTGAAGAAGTCCGGGTTTTCCTCGTGCGAGCGTGACACGGAAAGCCAGTTGTAGGCCACGAGCTTCTCTTCGCGCAGCCGCCGATTGACGTAGCCGTTGCCGTAGACGCCGAGCGCATAGTGGTTGCCGACGATGCGGCCAAGGCCGCGGAAATAATCGAGCACAGCCTGCGCGTTGCGCGCCGCCTGCGCCCCGGCTTTACCGACATCGAAGTCGACGCCGAAATAGATCGCGGAGCCTTCGGGCTGGCCGACGAGCTTCGCCTGCTCGAGCGCCGCCTTGGCGTCGGCTTCGATCTCGGCCTTTGCCGAGCCGGTGTCCTCCAGTCCCTTGAAGAATTTCTCCGGCAGATTGTTGCGGTATTGATAGAGCGAGAGGACCGAGATGCCGTTGCGGGCAAGGATTGTCGGCTCGCGCACGCCGTCGATGACGTTGTTGTTCGACGCCATGACTTTTTCGGCCATGCCGGCCTGCGGCTTGCGCGCGTAATAGCGCACCACCACTTTGATGTTCTTCGCCGCGAGCTTCGCGGCATATTTGGCCGCGTTGTTCGGCGTGTCGATGATGGCAATGCCGGCCGCGTTGTCGGGCTCCGCGAGGGCCGCGGTGCCGGGCAGCAGAGCAGACGCCATGAGCCCCTTGGTGAAGCTTCGTCGCGAGAGGTTCGCCATCGTTCCCGTGCAAGCTGCGGCCGTGCGTCGCCGCGCTTTTTCCCCGTGCCTGATTCGGATCGTGCGCGTTCGACTATAGCATTGAAGAACGCGGGCGCATGCGGCAATTGGCGCCGGCTTCTGAGCACAGTCGGGAACATGACGGCGCGCTTGAATCCGGCGCCACATCGCGGTGGAATGCGGGATGACTGCTGCAATGCACCTCGAAACCGACGTCCTGGTGATCGGGGCCGGCGGCGCCGGCATGTACGCGGCGCTCGAGGCCGCCGAGGGCGGCTGCCGCGTCATCCTTGCGGACCGCAGCCTCATTGGACGCGGCGGCGCCACCGTGATGGCAATGATGACCGTTGCCGTCGCGCTGGGTGCGCAGACGCCGGATCACCCCGAGCACCATCTCGCCGATACGCTCGCGGCCGGCCATGGGCTGTGCGACGAGCGGCTCTCCGCCATCCTCTGCGAGGACGGCGTCAGGCGCATCCTCGAGATGGACGGCTGGAAAGTCGGCTGGGCGCGCGAGAACGGACACATCGCGCAGGCGCATGCGCCCGGTCACGACCGGCCGCGCTGCTGTTATGTCGACTTCCTGCGCACCGGTCCCGCTGTCTCGAAGACGCTGCGTGGCCGCGTCATCGGTGTCCCCGAAATCCGGCGGATCGGCGATCTGATGATCGTCGACATTGCACGCAATGCCGACGGCGTCGCCTGCGGCGCCACCGCGCTCGACATGCAGAGCGGGGATCCTGTCACCATCGCGGCAAAAGCCGTCATCATCGCGACCGGCGGGCTGACGCGGCTCTATGCGCGCAACAGCGCCTCCGCCAACATGGGCGGCGACGGCTATGCGCTGGCGTTGCGCGCGGGCGCGCAGCTCATCGACATGGAGTTCTTGCAGTTCTTCCCCATCGGGCATCTGGCGCCGCGGCTTGTCGGCCTCGACCCGATCATGTGGGATCCGTTCCGCTACAAGCTCGGCGGCATCCTGCTCAATGGCGCCATGGAGCCGTTCGAAGAACGCTATGCCGACGCCAACAGGCGTCATGACGGTCAATATATATTGACGCGCGATCTTGCGACCTATGCGATCACGCAGGAGGTCGAGGCCGGCCGCGGCTCGCCCGCCGGCGGCGCCTTTTTGAGCTTTCGTCACATTCCCGAAGCCGAGCTGCGTCGTGCCTTCGGGCCGATCATCGACACGCTGGCGAAGAACGGTATCGACCTGACGCAGCAGCCGATCGAGGTGTCGCCGATCGCGCATTATCATATGGGCGGCGTGCGCGTGGACACGTCCTTCGCCACCGCCGTGCCCAATCTCTTCGCGGCCGGCGAAGCGGTCGGCGGCGCCAATGGCGCCAATCGGCTCTCCGGCAATGGCATCACCGAGGCGCTCGCCTTCGGCGCGCGCGCGGGGGAGAGCGCGGCAAAGCTCGTGCGCACGTCGCCAGCCCAATGGACGCCGGGCGCGGTCGCGCCGGCGCTCGATATGCTCGCACAGCGTACCAAGACATACAGCAATCCGGCCGAGCTGATCGTCGCGCTGCAGGTCTTGATGACTAAATGGGTCGGCCCGTTCCGTACTGCCGCCAGATTGGATGATGCGCTCGCAGCGGTAGAACGCATGACGGCGGACATCAGCGACGTCCCGATGGCCGACGGCGCGCCCTTCGACCGCGTGCTGCTCGACTGGCTCGACCTGCGCAACATGCTGCTGGTGGCCAAGAGCGTCATCCTCGGGGCCATCGCGCGTAGCGAAAGCCGCGGCGCTCATCAGCGCGAGGATTTTCCCGGTGCGGATGACGCCTGGCTGTGCAATCAGGTCGTGACACTCAAGGACGGCGCGCTTTGTCTCGACAGAATGCCGGTCGCCCATGCGTCGCGCGAGAGGGTGCGGGTGCCGGCGTGAAAGCGACGCTCCTGATCCGTCGCGGTGAGGCTGACGCGCGCTTCGAGGTGCCGTTTGTGCCAGGGCAGACGTTGCTCGACGGCCTGCGCTGGATCCGCAGCCACGTCGATCCGTCGCTGTCGTTCCGCTTCTCCTGCATCAACGCCAATGCGTGCAAGGAGTGCATGATGGTGATCGATGGCGAGGTCGATTACGCCTGCACCACGCGACTGCGCGAAGGCGAGATGACGCTGGCGCCGCTTTCCAACAAAACGCTGATCGCCGATCTCGCCACCGAGATCGCGCCGCCCGACGAGCGGTTGACGCGCAAGGCGGCGCCACGCAAGTCAAGCTGACCCCTGACGTTGAGCACGGCATCGGCCGGCCTTCACGACATTCGCAGGAATTCCGTGACGAGCGCGTTCACCGCATCCGGTGCCTCGCGGGTCGGAAAATGGCCGACATTCGCAATGACGTGCCGCGCATAACCGCCCGAGAAGTATTTCTCTTTACCCTCAGTTGATTCCGGGAGCGTGACGGCATCAGCTCCGCCTTGGATCATCAGCGTCGGAACGGAGATCGATTGCGCGGCCATGACGCGGCGGTCGAGCTCGGCATAGCGCGGATCCTTGTCCGCCTGGCCCCAACGCACACTATAAGAATGCCACGTGATCGCCGGCCAATCCGGGTTCTCGAATGACCTCGCCGTCACGTTGAATGACGCGTCGTCGAACCAATCGGGCGGGCTCCAGTTCTCCCACTGAATGCGGGCGAACGCTTTGCCGTTGCTGCGCACCGTTTGGCGACCACGGTCCGTCGCCATGAACCACTGATACCAGTAGGCTTGCGCCTGTCGAAGTGACGGGGTCGGCAAGGGACCCGGCTGCCAACCGACGGCCATTGTCACGATCCGCGAGACACGCTGTGGAACGGCGATGGCGAGGGCATAAGCAATGCGCGCGCCCCAGTCGTGGCCGACCACCGCGAACTTGTCGAGGTTCAGCGCATCGGCGAGATCGATGGCGTCTTGCGCCATCGCCACCATCTCGCCGGAGCGTACGATGTCTGGCGACAGGAATGCCGTTTCGCCGAAGCCGCGCAGATATGGCGCGATGGTGCGGAAGCCCGCCGCCTGCAGTGCCGGCGCGACGCGATCATAAGTGCGGACGTCATCGGGCCAGCCGTGGAGGAGGAGCACCGGATATCCGGTGGACGGGCCGCCCATTTCATAGGCGATGCGCAGGATCGGTGTCTGTGCAAACGGCATCTGCGGGCCCGCCGCGGCTCAGCGCTGCACCATGTAGGACGGCGGAGCGCCGGTGAGGAAGTCCTCGCGCACCGGCGCGAAGAAGTCGATCGCCTCGGAGTCCTCCGGGAAAAACCCTTCGTGCTCGATGCCGCCGGGGATGACGGCGACGTCGCCGGGCTTCATGGTGCGCTTCTCGTTGCCGATGCGAAACTCCATGGTGCCTTTCACCATCCAGACGAACTGCTCGTGCGGATGCTTGTGCGCCGCGGCATGCGCGCCGGCTTTGATGGTCCAATGAACCATGGTGCCCTGCTTGCCCGACATGACGCGGCGCTTGATCTTGTCGTTGATCTGCTCCTCCGGCACGGACGCGAGTTTGTCGAAGCCTGCGATCACCGGCATGCTATTTCCTCCGTTAGCCCTGATGGCTTATTTTCTCGCCTTGGCGCACTATAGCGCATCGATTGCAAGAACGAATTGGGAGGATACCAATGAATATCGATCGCCGCCGCGTGCTGTTACCGGCGCTGGCTATCGGGTTGCTTGGGACCGTCCCGGCTCTTGCTGCGTCGGCGGACGAAGCGGCGGTGGCGAAGAACGTCGAGGCATTCCGCAAGGCGCAGATCGCGGCCGACGCCAAGGCGCTCGATGCGCTGTGTGCAGCTGAGCTCAGCTACAGCCACTCCGACGCCCGCATCGAAGACAAGGCGACGTTCATCGCCAATGCCACCGTCAACCGGAAATCGAAATTCACCTCGCTGGAATACAAGGACCCGCAGATCCGCGTGGTCGGCCCGGCCGCGATCGTGCGCTTCCACTGGATCGGCGACAGCGAATCCCCCGATGGCAAGAAGAGCAGCACCAATCTCCATATCCTGATGAACTGGCAGAAGCAGGGGTCGGAGTGGAAGCTGCTCTCGCGCGCATCGACCAAGCTCTGATCGCCTTGCCTCAATCGCGTGGACGGCTATATCTGCGCAGCAACGCAGAAGGAGCCAGACACAATGCGACCATCCCGGCGTGACGTCCTCTTCGCCGCAGGCATCACTCCCGTGGCCGGCATCGCCGCCACGATCTCGTCATCCGTCCTCTCAACCGCGAGCGCGCAAACTGCCATGACCACTGCGTCGGGACTGAAGATCATCGACAGCAAAGTCGGTACCGGAGCTTCGCCGAAGACCGGGCAGACAGTCGTCGTGCATTATACCGGCTGGCTCTATGTTAATGGCGCCAAGGGCAAGAAATTCGATTCATCGGTCGATCGCAACGAGCCGTTCGAATTTCCCCTCGGCATGCACCAGGTCATCGCCGGCTGGGATCAGGGTGTCGCCAGCATGAAGGTCGGCGGCAAGCGCACGCTGATCATCCCGCCGGAGCTTGGCTATGGCGCGCGCGGCGCCGGCGGCGTCATTCCGCCCAACGCCACGCTGATGTTCGACGTCGAGCTGCTGTCGATCAAGAAATAAGCGATCGCGCATCAAGCGATGCGAAGGCGCCCGCGTCCTGCGCGGGCGCCTTTTGCGTTTGAACCGGATGCCGCCAAGCCGCGACCAATCACGACAATCGATCTGACCAACGGGGGATTACGATGAAGCTGTTTTTTCTCGGCGTGCTTGGCCTCATTCTGGGACTGATCGGCGGCGGCGCCATCGCCGTCGGCGTGGGCTCGATTTGTGTCGAAGTCTTTGAGGTGAGCAAGTTCGAAGGCGGCGCAGGGATGATGGTGTTCTTCATCTTCATGCCGGTCGGCGCGATCATCGGCGCGCCGCTCGGTGCCTGGCTGCTGGTGCATCTGGGCAAACGCGGCATTAACACCACGCCGGTGCAATAAATTGGCAGGCGCCGTGTTTGCTCTGCATGAAGTCGGGGGACGACACGGCGGAGCTGAATGCCCGGCTTGACCGGCTGCTTGCGTCCATCAAGCAAACGCGCTGCAAAATGTGCGCCGACCGGGTCAAGTTGATGATGGCGGCGCGCACGCGGCGCGGGCCGGTCGTCTATGTTTCATGCGAAAGTTGCGCGGCTGTCTCGGTTCTCGAGGGCTAGAGCGCCGGAGGAGACGCGTCAGCCGCCCTGGCCGATGGTGCGGATCGCCGGCGAGGCGACGCTCTCGATCATCACATTGATCAGCGCCGGCCTGCCGCTCTTGAGCGCGCGCTCGATGGCGGCGGGAAGCTCGGACGCCGCCTCGACATGCTCGCCATGGCCGCCCAGCGCCTCGACCAGGCGGTCGTAACGCGCGGGAAGAAGGTCGCAGCCATGCATGCGCTGCGCTCCGTAGTCGCGGCGCTGGATCTGGCTCTCGGCGTTCCAGCGCGCGTCGTTGCCGACGATGGCGACGAAGGGCAGATCGCGTCGCACCGCGGTCTCGAACTCGGCGATGTGGAAGCCGACTGTGCCGTCGCCGAGCACGGCAAACACCGGCGCCTTGCGCTCGACGCACCGCGCCGCCAGCGCGAAGGGCAGCGAGCAGCCGATCGCGCCGGCAACGCCGTTGATCAGGCGCCGGCGTACCGGGAGCATGGCCTGTGCCCATTGCGCGAACTCGCCGCCGTCGCAGATCAGCACCGTCTCCGGATCGCGGTCGAGGAACGGACGCACGGCCCGAAACACTTCGGCTGGATGCAGGCGGCGCGGAATGGTGCCGGTGAGCGTCGCCCAGGCGGACGGTCGATCGTGCAGCGCCGCATGTGCTTCAGCGAGCCAGGCGCCGCGCTTGTGCGGCGTGGCGCCCTTGATCAAGGCTTCCGCCGCGCCACGGCCATCGCCGACAGCGGCAAAGCTGAGTTGCGCGCCGCGTTCGCGCATGGCTCGCGAAATCAGTGCTGCATCCGGATCGATCGCGATGAATTTCACACTGGCATCGAAGTCGGGTGGCGACAACCACTTCAGCGTAAAGTCGAGCGCCTTGCCGAGCAGGATGACAAGATCGCAGCGGTGCAAGAGGTCCGGCACGCCGCCGAGCGTGGCGTCGGCGAGCCCGCGCGCGCTTTCGAGGATCACGCAGGGCGCGCCGATCGCGGTCTCGATCGTCCCCAGCAGCGCGCGGCCGCCGACGCTGGAGAGCGCAGGGCTCGCAAGGATGATCGGGCGCTGTGCCAAGGCGAGCGCGGCGAGGATCGTCTGCACAGCGTCGCGGTCCAGCGTCGCCCCGGAGCTGCCGTCAACGTGCGGCCACAGGTCCGTGCCTTCTGTGACGCGCTCCTGCAGCAGATCGGACGGCAGGCTCACATGCACGGGACCCGGCCGGCCGGACTTGGCGATGCGGAAGGCTTCGCCGATGTCGCGCCCGAGTGCCGCCGCGCTCGTCGCTGTCCATGACGCCTTGGTCACCGGCGCCGCCATGTCGGCCTGGCGTAGCTCCTGGAAGCCGCCGCGGCCGAGCTCCCAGGTCGCCGCATGACCGGAGAGCAGCACCATTGGCGACTCGGCGCCAAGCGCGGTGAACAGCGCGCCGACCGCATTGGCGTGCCCTGGTCCGCCGGTCACCAAAGCGACGCCGGGTTCGCCGGTGAGGCGGCCCCAGGCGTCGGCCATGTGCACCGCGGCCGCCTCATGGCGCACATGCACGAGATCGAGCGCGGTCTCGAGCGCCGCGTCGAACAGCGACATGATGTGATTGCCGGACAGCGCAAAGACGTGTCGGCAGCCCAAGCGCTCAAGCGATCGCGCGACGACGTCGCAGCCCCGCAGCTCGTTCGGCATGGTCATAATCGCTCCGGCTTGTCGGCTGCCATTCAAATGAATGAAAGCCCGCCGCTCAAGCCCACAGTCTGGCCGGTCATGTAGGCGTTGCCGATCAGCATCATCACCACTTGTGCGCATTCCTCTGCCGTGCCGAACCGGCCGAGCGGGATGCGCGCGGGTGAGGAGGCGAGGCCGGAGCGCAGCATGTCGGTCTCGATCAGCGAGGGGGCGACGGCATTGACAGTGATGCCGTCCTTGACGAGGCGTGCCGCATAGCCGCGGGTGAGCCCTTCGAGCCCGGCCTTGGAGGCGTTGTAATGCGGCCCGATGCTGCCGGCCCCACGCGCCGCGCCGGAGGAGATATTGACGATGCGTCCCCAATGTTGTGCGCGCATACCTGCAAGCACGGCCTGAATGCAGAGAAACGCCGACTTCAGATTGACCGCGATGGTGGCATCGAAGTCCTGCTCGGTGAGCTCATCGAGCGTGCGGATCGGGCCGATGCCGGCATTGTTGACGAGGATGCCGACTGGCCCGAGCTCGCGCTCGATCCGCGCCACCATGCCGGCGACTGCGTTCGCCTTGGACACATCGGCGCCAATGGCGATCGCCTTGCCGCCGGCCTTACGGATTG
Organism: Pseudolabrys sp.; assembly: GCA_035651015.1. Lineage (GTDB taxonomy): Bacteria > Pseudomonadota > Alphaproteobacteria > Rhizobiales > Xanthobacteraceae > Pseudolabrys. The sequence continues at coordinate 257,672 of DASRGN010000064.1, forward strand.
CATCCGTGACGGCGTCGGCTTCAGCCTGCTTGCTGTGGAAATTGACCGCGACTGCAGCGCCGGCGTCCGCGAGCGCCATCGCAATCGCCTTGCCGATGCCGCGCGAGCCACCGGTGACCAGCGCGACCTTGCCTTTGAGGACATCCATGCTCGCCTCGGGCTAGATGCGTTTGCCGGCGCGCACCTCTTTGTACGCCGCCAGCGCCCGCCCGAATTTCTCGTCGAACAGGAACATGCCGTTGAGGATGTCGCGGAAGTTCGCCGATCTCCGCGCACGGTCGGTGTGCCCGAAGGCGAAGACGCTGTTGTTGCGCAGGTAGCCCATGATCCGCGGCTCGGAGATCTTGTAGTGCAGCAGGTCGCCCGAATTGAGCGCCGCCTTGGTCGGCGAGGGGATGATCTGGATCATCTCGAAGAGCTTCATCTGATCGACCGGGTCGGGCAGGGTCTTCACGATCGCTGGGATTTGCGGAAACAGGTCGGCATGGGCGTTGATCAGGCCGTCACGCACCGCGATCCAGTGGTTGAACCGCGGATCGAGCGTGCCGAGCCGTTTCACCTCATTGTCGTCGCGCGCGATGAGCGCCGGATCAAAGCTGCGGATCTTCTCCTTGATCGCCGCCCATTTCTTCTGCCCGGTCTTGGCCTCCGACACGCCCGTCTGCATGCTGCCCAAATACTTGTTTGAGCGCGCATTGCCGACATTCTGGTGACCGTCGGTTTCGGCAAAGAAGACGCCCAGTGCGATGCGGCCGGCGATCTCGGCGTTGGCTTGATCGAGACCCTTGGCGCGCGCGATGGCGGTCGCGATGTCGACCACATCTTTGAATGGCGTCGGCGAATTCTGCGCATTGGCCGGCGGCGCATCCATGATCTCAAACAGCGCCTTGTATTCATCGACCAGCGACTCGGTGTCGGCGTCGAAATAAGCGGGCGGCACCTTGTATTTGTTTGGCCGGCCAATCGTCGACGGCGTGACGTCGGTGAGGTCTTTGTAGGTGCCGAGCACCTTGATGCGTGCGAGGTAAAGCGCCTGTCCGGGGTTGTCCGGTAAGGGCTGCTTCGCATCGATCTGAGCGCGCCGCTCCTTCAGGATCGCCTTGAATTCGTCGAGAGCCTTGTTGTAGGCGTCGAGCGCCTCTTGCTGGGGCTTGGTGAGCGGCTTCCCCGGAGCGGCGGGCGTCTGCGCGCGTGCCAGAAGCGGCCAGGCGATTGCCGCCGCTCCGCCGAACGCCTTGATGAATTCGCGTCGTCGCATGACTGTCCTCGATTCTTCAGGACGCATCTTAGCGAGCCAAGAAGGCGAAGGTTAGGTGCGGCAAAACGACAAAGGCGCCCACTGTTGCCGGTGAGCGCCTTCGAAGGCAGTGAAGATTTTCAAAAGCGTCAGCGGCAGCCGGCGGCGGCCTTTAGCGTGGGAAGCAGCGTCGAGACCTCCTCACGCAGTAGATTGGCCGACCGCTCGGTCGCGAGGTGCGTGAGACGCTCGTTGTTGAGCTGCCGCGCATAGGCGTTGCGCTCGGCGTCGGCCTCGTCGCGCTCGACCTTGCGGATGGCCTGGAGCACTTCGAGTTCCTTGGCGAGCGCGTCGACTTTCTCCAGAGCGTAGGCGGTCTCGCGCCGGCTCGTATGCAGCTCCTCGGCGGCGCGGCCATTGGCGGAGCGCAGCTCCTTCTCGTGGCGCTTCTGCGTGGCCTCGAGCTGGCTGGCGAGGGTCGCTACCTCGCGCTTCGTGGAATCGAGCGCGCTTTGCAGATTTTTCACCTCGACCCGCACGTCGTTGAGGGCGGCTTCGGTCTGATTGAGGGCCGTGCGGCCATCGATAACGCGGCGGGAGAGCTCCTCTCCGGCGGCGCGGGCGGCTTGCAGCTTGCGCGTGAGGTCCTGGTTCTGCTCCTCGGAGACGCGCAGCCGCGTCGCCATGGTGCAGGACTGCTTCTCGCGTTGCTTGATGAAGGTTTTCAGCGCCATGAGGATGCCGCGCAGGCGCTTGACCTCGGGGTTGATGTCGTCACTGCCGAGATCGTCATTGGCGGCGAACAATTCGGTATCGAGATCGATCGGCAGCGGCTCGGGCGCCGGCGGATCGGAGACAAGAAGGGCGAGGTTGGTTTTCACGGGCTCGGCGCTCGAATCCGCATCATTGCGGGTCGCTCCGACCGTGGGACCGGCATGGTTAATGAGTGGTTAATGAGGAGAAGCGGCAGCCGATTTTGGTGCAAGAGCAACGTTGGTTCGGCGAGTTTTTTAGCCATCGATCTTTGGGCAAAGCGATGCCGCGCTATTCCCTCGCCCCGCGAAGCGGGGAGAGGGTGCCGAGCGAACGCGAGGCGGGAGAGGGGTCTTAGTCTTCGTGCGAGCGCATCGTGAATTGCTTCGAGAACGTCTTCCGTTCGTTTGAATATATCGTCATTCCAAAATCGTAGAACGCGGAGTCCTTTCGCCTGCAGCCAAGCATCGCGTTGGCGATCGGAAGCGGACTCGGAATGCTGCCCGCCATCAACCTCAATGACGATCTGGTGCCGCAGGCAGGCAAAATCGACGACATATGGGCCGATCGGAACCTGTCGCTTGAATTTGTATCCGGCGAAGCGGTGAGCGCGTAGCCGGTACCAAAGCCGCCACTCCGCGTCCGTCATTTTGCTTCGCAATTGTTTGGCGTGCTGGAGGCTCATTGTACCGTACTCCGCTGATGTGACCCTCTCCCGGCTCGCGCTCCGCGCTCGCCACCCTCTCCCGCAAGCGGGAGAGGGAAAGAACCTGAGCGGCGACGGATTGGAGCTTCAATGAAAATCCCGGCTCTTCTGCAGCACCGTGGCGGATGATGACGTAGCGATCGGTCGGGCGTCGACGTCGAGCGGCTCGTCGTCGCGCAGCCGCGCGAGCTCGGCGGTCAGATCGATGAACTGCTCCGCCACCACATGGATGACGAGGCCGACGCGCTGCAGCTTGCCGCGCACGGCGATGAAGCGCGAGGTCATCACGGTGCGGCGGTTGCGCGTGAAGACCTTGGGCCAGACGATGACGTTGGCGATGCCGGTCTCGTCCTCGAGCGTCATGAAGACGACGCCATTGGCAGTGCCCGGCATCTGGCGGATGAGCACCAGGCCGGCGACGGTGACGCGCTGGTCGTTCTTCAGGCTTTCACCGCTCAACGCGATGTTGGTGACGATGCCCATGCGCGCGAGCTTGTCGCGGAAGAAGCTCACCGGATGCGCCTTCAGGGAGAAGCCGGTCGCCATATAGTCTTCCGCGACGTGCTCGGAGAGCGGCATTTGCGGCAGCGTCACCGCGGGCTCGGGGAACAGCGCGTCGTCGAGATGTGGCGTGAGCAGGGGGAGCAGTCCCTGATCCGGTACGGTCACTTTGTCCGTCTCGGTCTTCTTCTGTACCGGCCGCGTCCGCCTCACGCCGATGGCGTCGAGCCGGCGCGCTGTCCACAACGCCGCGCGGCGGTCGAGGCCCATTGAGCGGAACGCGTCGGCCTCGGCGAGCCGCTCGATGGTGAAGCGGGAGACGCCGGCGATCGCCGCCATGCGCTCGATGCTGGCATAGCCGTTGCCGCGCGCGGCGACGAGCAGCTTGAGCTCTTCCTCGCGAAGCCCCGAGACTTCGCGGAAGCCGAGCCGCACCGCGGTGGGATATTTTCCGCCATCAGATGCCTGTTCGAGCGTGCAATCCCAGTCGCTGAAATTGACGTCGACCGGCCGCACCTCGACGCCATGCTGTCTTGCATCGCGCACCAGCTGCGCCGGCTGATAGAAGCCCATCGGCTGGCTGTTGAGGATCGCGGCGCAGAACACCTCCGGATAGTGGCACTTGATCCAGGCCGAGGCGTAGACGAGAAGCGCAAAGCTTGCTGCATGGCTTTCGGGAAAGCCGTATTCGCCGAAGCCCTCGATCTGCCCAAAGCAGTTCTCGGCGAAGGTGCGGTCATAGCCGCGCCTGGTCATGCCGGTAATGAACTTGTCGCGGAACACGTGCACATTGCCGTTGTGGCGGAAGGTGGCCATGGCGCGGCGCAGCCCGTCGGCCTCATCGGGCGTGAACTTCGCGGCCTCGATGGCGATCTGCATTGCCTGCTCCTGGAATAGCGGCACACCGAGGGTGCGCTTGAGCACTTCCTTGAGCTCGTCGGCCTTGCCATGCGCAGGAGACGGTGAGGGGTAGTGTGGCTCTTCGCCGAATTCACGCAGGCGGTCACGTCGGCGCAGATAGGGATGCACCATGTCGCCCTGGATCGGGCCAGGGCGCACAATCGCGACTTCGATCACCAGATCGTAGAACGTATGCGGCTTCAGCCGCGGCAGCATCGACATCTGCGCGCGACTTTCCACCTGGAACACGCCGACGGAATCCGCACGTGAGAGCATCTCGTAGACCGCGGGATCCTCGGCCCGCAGCGTCGCCAGCTCATAGTCTTTCTTGTAGTGCTCACGCAGCAGATCGAAGCCGCGGCGGATGCAGGAGAGCATGCCGAGCGCGAGCACATCGACTTTCATCAGGCTGAGTGTGTCGATGTCGTCCTTGTCCCATTCGATGACGGTGCGGTCTTCCATGGCGGCATTGGAGATCGGCACCGTCTCATCGAGGCGGCCGCGGGTCAGCACGAAGCCGCCGACATGCTGGGAGAGGTGACGCGGAAAGCCGGTGATCTCATTGGCGAGATCGACAGCCTGGCGGATCGTCGGATTATGCGGATCAAGCCCGGCCTGGCGGATATGTGCGTCGGGCATCTCATCGCCATAGCCCCACACGGTCTTGGCCAGCGCCGCGGTGACGTCGGGGGTCAACCCCAACGCCTTGCCGACCTCGCGGATGGCGCGGCGCGAGCGATAATGGATCACGGTCGCGCAGATCGCGGCACGGTGCCGGCCGTAGCGTCCGTAGATGTACTGGATCACCTCCTCGCGTCGCTCGTGCTCGAAATCGACGTCGATATCGGGTGGCTCGTTGCGCCGCTCGGAGATGAAACGGGCGAACAGGAGATTGCTTTGGTTCGGGTCGATCGAGGTGACGCCGAGGCAGTAGCAGACTGCGCTGTTCGCAGCCGAGCCGCGGCCCTGACAGAGGATGCCGCGTCGGCGTGCTTCGCGCACGACGTCATGCACGGTGAGGAAATAGTGCGCGTATTTGAGTTTTGCGATCAGCGCGAACTCGTTGGCAAGACGCGTGCGAACGTCATCAGGAATGCCCGATGGATAACGAATGCGCGCGCCTTCCCAGGTGAGGTCTTCGAGGTGCTGCTGCGCCGTCTTCCCCGGCGGCACCGGCTCGTCGGGATATTCGTAGCTCAACTGGTCGAGGGAGAAGTGACAGGCGTTGGCGATGGCAACGCCGCGCGCGATCGCCTCGGGATAGTCCTTGAACAGCCGCGCCATCTCGTCGGGTGACTTGAGATGTCGTTCGGCATTCGCCGCGAGCCGCAATCCGGCTTCCATGATGGTGCATTTCTCGCGGATGCAGGTGACGACATCGGCGAGCGCGCGGCGCTCGGGGGCGTGATAGTGCACGTCATTGACGGCGATGAGCGGCGCGCCGGCTTGAACGCTGAGCTCGTGCAAGAGGCCGAGGCGGCGCGCCTCATCACCGCGATAGCGATACGCGCCGGCAAGCGAGGTGGCATCCGGCGCGGTGCGCGCGAGTGTGGCGAGACGTTCGGCGAAGGCCGATGTGAGCTTCTCCGGCGGCATGACGATGAGCTGCTGCTTTGGGCTCACGGCGAGGATGTCGTCGAAACCGATATGGCATTCGCCTTTCTCCGCCGCGCGGTTGCCTTTGGTGAGCAGCTGGCACAGCCGGCCATACGCTTCGCGGTCGGTCGGATAGGCCAGCACCTCGAAGCCATCGGTGGTGATCAGCCGCGTGCCGACAAGGAGCTTGAGCTCCTTGCGTTCGCGCTTGCGCCATTCGTCATAGGCGCGCACCACGCCGGCAAAGCTGTTGCGGTCGGCAATGCCGATGGCGGCAAGTCCCAATGTCTCCGCACGTGTCACCATCTCCTGTGGATGCGAGGCGCCGCGCAGGAAGGAGAAGTTGGTGGTGACGGCAAGCTCGGCGTAGGGGGTCACGCGCGTCATCCGAACAGCCCGTGCACGAACCAGCGCGGCGACGTAGTCTCGCGGTCGTAAAGCCCTTCGCGATAGATCCAGAAGCGGTGGCCGGCATCGCTCTCGACGACATAATAGTCGCGCGTCGGCACCTCGGTCTGCGTGCGCCACCATTCGCCGGCGATGCGTTCCGGCCCCTGCGCGCCGGAGACTGCATAAGTGACGCCGCGCCAGCGGAAGCGCTGCGGCGGCCCTTCGGGCACCAGCGCCGTGACATCGGCCGGTTCGGCGCGCGGCAGCAGCAACAGCGGACGCATCTGCGTGTCATCCGGCTGCGGCCAGGCGGGCGCCGTGCAGGCCGCGGCTGTCATGACTTCGGCGCGCTCGGGGATGTGGCTCTCGACCGGCGCCAATCGCCGCACGCTGCGCGGGCCAAGCCGCTGGCGCAGCCGGTCGATCAGCGCAGCGGTGCATTCCGGATCGTCGTCGCCGGCAAAGGCTGCGATCTCGGCCTGCGCCGGCTCCATGCGCTCGGCAAGCGTCACTGCAAGACCCAGCGTCTCGAAGCCGAAATCGGATTCGAGCATGTCCGGCAGACGTTCGAGCTTGAGGTCGATGAGCTTACCGACATGCGCGACGTCGCGCGTCGGCCGCGTCAATGCGATCTCGATCTGCGAGACCAGGCCGTTGACGCGATAGAGCGAAAGCCGCAGCGCGCGCGCGCCGACGCCGTCGCGCGTGAGTGCATACACGAGGTCCTGCATCAGCCGCTTGGCCACGGAAACCACGGCCTCCTGCGCGCCGATGGGTTCGAGCAGATAGCGCAGGCTGTAATAGACCGGCGGCGGCACGATCGGTGCGAGCGGCTCCGCCATGCGACCGAGCGCCTGGTCGAGACGGCGCAGGAGCTCGGTTTCGAAGCGTGCGGCAAGCGGCGCGCGTGGCGCCTCGCAAAGTGCGCCGACGCGCTTGAACCCGAGGCGCTGCAAGGCGGTTGCGGTCTCCGGCGACAGGCGTAGCGCCTTGATGGGCAGCGCCGACAAAGCGAAGAGCTCCGTGTCGGCGCCGATGATCTTGTGCGGCTCGCGATGAAAGCGGGTTAACGCCCAGGCGGCGCCGGGCGTTTCCGCAATGGCGAGGCGTGACGGCAGGCCGAACGCTGATAGCCGGTCGTGCAGATCCCCGAGCAGCTTCTCCTCGCCGCCGAACAGATGTGCTGCACCGGTGATGTCGAGGAAGAAACCATCGGCACCGTCCTGCTCGCCCCAGGGCGCGACGGTCGGTGTGTAGCGCGTCGCCCATAGGGCGAGGCGGTGCAGCGCTGCGGTGTCGGCTTCGGATTCGGCGGGGCGCACCTGCAGGAAACCGGCTTTGGCGCGCGCATCGGCCAGCGGCTCGCCGATCGCGGCGCCGGCTTTCTCGGCTTCGTCATTGAGCGCGGCAATGCGGCCGCCGCCCGGACCGTCGACGACGAGCACGAAAGGCTTTTCCGGATCAACCGGCTCTTCGGGCGCCTTGCGTGTTTGTGCGGTGAGGAAGCGGGTGATCGGCCAGTTGGGTAGCCAGACTGAAACGATGCGCGGCATGATCAAACTCCACCAACCAGTCGTTCGGTCGTCCGTTGCGGCAGCGCTCGAGCGTGACGTGCCAGCATGCGTGCGTGATGAGCCCGAAGCGGTCGCACGCGGCGCGCGCAGCGCGCAGCCGCCAGCGCGTCATTGCTGCGCTCGCGGCAATGGCGCCGGCGGGGCGCAGCAGCAGAAGCAGACGCCCCGACGCCGCGGCGGCGAGATGCAGGCGCTGGCTCACCTTGAGGTCGAGCTCCTTGTCGATGATGCCGACGACGGTGGCCGGCACGCCCGCATGCAGGGTCTCTTCCATCGCCCACAGCGACTGCTTGTCGTGGTCGGTCTCGATCAGGATCACCCGCGCCGGGTCGAGACCGAGCGCATTGAGGCCGTGGCCATGCGGTCGGCCGGAAAAGCGCAGATTGCGCGATGCGAAGACGAAGAAGACGGGGGCGGTGCGCGGCAGCCGGGTGAGGATGGCGGCGGCAAAGCCGAAGGCGCAGGGGAGGTCGCGTGCGTCCTGCGGGGCGATCTCGTGCAAGGCGCCGAAGGCGAGCCCGCCCTGCGGCAGCGCGCGGTCGAGCTCGGGGAGACCGAAGGCCAGCGCGCGGGTTTCGGTGGCGATTGTTTCCAGCCGCGGCAGCAGCCGACGCAACTCCTCGACCACCATGCGGCGCGGGCGGTTGTCGTTAAGCGATTGAGAGAGCAGCGAAATTAAAGTGCGCACGCAAGGGGCTTTCGGAGTTGTTTTCGGCTCTCCCCTATGCTAGAACAAAAAGAGAACAAGGCAAGTAGAAATGTCGACTTCGCGCGCAGTCCCTCGATCCGCCGAACGATTGACCGCGGCATCCTCCGTCTCTACTTTGTATCAACGGCGGAGATATCGGATTATGAAGGTCGAATTTCTGAAATGGGGCAACAGCCTCGCCTTGCGGGTCCCGAAAGCATTTGCCCAGGAGGTCGGTGCGTCCGAGGGCAAACGAGCAGACTTGACGGTCGAAAATGGTGCTCTCGTCGTCAAAGTCGAGAAAAAACGGCGCCGCTATGATTTGCAGAAATTGATCGATGGTATCACCGAAGAGAACCGCCACGCCGAGATCGACTGGGGCCCGTCACGCGGAAATGAGGTCTGGTAATCCGCAAAGCTATTGCCCCGACGCCGGCGATTTCATCTGGATCGATCTCGAGCCAACAAAGGGCCATGAACAGGCTGGTCGGCGACCGGCACTCGTTCTATCGCCGCGTGCGTACAATCATCGCGCAAATCTGTGCATTGCTTGTCCGATCACCAATCGCCAGAAGGGTTATCCTTTCGAGACACCTATTCCTCCTGGTCAAGCGGTCTCAGGAGTCATCCTTGTTGATCACCTTCGCAGCCTGTCGTGGCCGGAGCGGTGTGCTGAATTGATTGAACAGGCTCCGCAAAACACGCTCGATGATGTACGCGGAAAGCTGTCGGCACTGATCGACATCTGAGCGCCCGGTGAGACCGACTATGGATTCCAGCGTCGCCCACCACCGCGCCAGCATCGCCATCGTCGGTCTCGGCAGTATCGGCGGCATCGCCGCCGGATGCCTGCTGCGCGGCGGGCGCCATGACATCGTCGCCTGCGTGCGCAACCCGCTCGATCGGCTCACGCTCGAGGCGCCCGACGGCGCCCATGAATTTCCCCTGCGCTCGCTCACCGATCCGAAAGAAGCGAAACGCGCCGACTGGGTCATCCTCGCCACGAAGGCCTATCAGACTGCATCGGTCGCGCCGTGGCTCGGCAAACTGTGCGACGCATCGACGCGTGTTGCCGTGCTGCAGAACGGCATGGGCCATGTCGAGCGCACGGCGCCTCACGTCAATGGTGCGGCCGTTGTGCCGGCGCTGGTCTATTACAATGGCGAGCGGCTCGCGCCGGATCGCGTACGCATGCGGCCGACTGGCGCGCAAGACATCGCGGTGCCTGACGACGTGCATGGCCGTGCCTTTGCGCAGCTTGTCGAGGGCACGCCGCTGCGCGTGCTGTTGAGCGAGGATTTCCGTACGCTGGCCTGGCGCAAGCTTCTCATTAATGCCGTGGCCAATCCGATCACGGCGCTGACATTGCAGCGGCAGGCGGTGTTTCGCCGCGACGACGTGCATGCACTCTGTCTCGCCATCCTCGAGGAGACGGTGGCGGTGGCGCGGGCCGACGGCGCCAAGCTCGCCGCGGACGAGCCGGCACGCGCCATGGCAGCGCTGCTCACCTATCCGCCGGAGGCCGGCACCTCGATGTATTTCGACCGGCTCGCCGGTCGTGCGCTCGAGGTCGAGGCGATCAGCGGCGCCATCGTCGCCGCCGGCGAGCGGCTCGGCATGCCGACGCCGCTCAACCGCACGATGCTGGTGATGCTGCGCGTGGTGAGCGATGCCGCGGCGGCGGGAAAGCCTTGAACCGCAGGTCCGGACGGTGCGACTAACCAGGCGTCGCTACCCGAGGGGGCATTATGCGCGCGCCAATCATCGCCATCTTGCTGAACGCGGTCCTACTGTGCGGGTCGGCGGCAGCCTATGACCCCTACGACCCGCACAATTGTAATGGCGTCGATTGGGATCCCAAGCAGCCGCTCGCCGTCGGTAAGGTGATCGCCGCGCCGCACGCGAATTTCGTCAAGAGTCCCTATGACGACGACTTCAAGGCGGAGAGCTGTCCCGCGGACACCGATGCTTGCCGCAAGAAGTCATACGTGGTGACGGGCGATCTCGTGCTGCTCGGCCACGTGCAGGGCGCTTTCACATGCGTGAACTTCCAGTCGCCGCTCGCCAAGAAACAGGTCTGGGCCACCGGCTGGCTGCCGACCGCGGCGTTGAAGGCAATCGCGCCCAATCCGCACCCGGCGGCGTCGGACTGGATCGGCAGCTGGTATCACCCGGGCGGTCCCATCGAGATCAAGAAGGGCGCCGGCGGCAAGTTGCATATCGAAGGCGGCATGACCGTGCCGACCGCCAGGGACTTCCACAACGGAGACTTCACGGCGGACGTGACACCCAACGGCGACACCATTGCCTTCGTCGATGATGGCAACATCCCATTCGATAAGACCGACGAGGGCGAATGCCGCGTGCGCATGCAGCGCATCGGGCCTTGGCTGATGGTCGAGGACAATGGCGGTTGTGGCGGTGCGGGAGTGACGTTCCTCGGGCTTTATCGGCGAACGAAATAGGTAGCAGGATTCTGCACTGCAGCGCGCAATTCCACAAAGCTCTGCGGTCAAATCATGCGTGCTGCTCTCGCCTCATGTCTTGTTCGACCACACACATGGGTCCATGCTTGATGTCTTCGGCACCACGGGGGCATTGCCATGACCGATCCGCACGCGCGCTTTGCCGCACTCCGCAAGCAGTTCACCGGCGCTGAGCGCGGGCCATATCTCGACGTTGCTGCGCGTGGTCTGCTCTCGCCCGGCGGGCGCGCGGCGATGCAGCAGCATTTGAGCGATGCGGCCGAGGGGCTCATCGACAAGCAGGCTCTGTTCAAGCAGGTCGAGGAGTCGCGCGGACTATTCGCGTCGCTCGTCGGTTGCGCACCGGACGAGGTGGCCTTCACCCGCAACGTCACCGATGGCATCGCGGCGCTGGCCGCCTCGCTCGACTGGCGCTCGGGCGACAACGTCGTCCTCTGTGAGGAGCTCGAGCACCCGGCGAACATTTATCCCTGGTACGGCGTGAGCCGAAAATTCGGCGTCACCATCAAGAATGTGGCGCAGAGCCAAGGCGTCATTGCGCTCGATCGCATCCTCGCGGCCATCGACGCCTCCACCCGCGTTGTCGCCATCTCGACGATCTCGTTTGCGCCGGGCTTCCGCTTTCCCATCGCCGAGCTCGGCGCCGAATGCCGCCGGCGCGGCGTGCTGCTCGCTGTCGACGCCGCACAGTCGATCGGGGTCGTTGCCACCGACGTGAAGGCCTGGCAAGTCGATGCGCTCGCCGCGTCGACCCAGAAAGGTCTGATGTCGCTCTACGGCCTCGGCTTCCTCTATCTGCGCCGCGAGCTCGCGGACAGCATGAAGCCCGTTTATCTTTCGCGTTTCGGCATCGACAACAAAGGACACGAGGCGAGCCTCGGTGATCCAGAGGTCGTGCCTTATGCTCCCGGTGCGCGGCGCTTCGATGTCGGCAACTACAATTTCGCCGGTTCGCTGACCGTCGGCCCCGCGATGCAGCTCGTTCTCGATCTCGGTCCACGCGCGGTGCAGGATTATGTGTTCGGGCTCGCCGCCGAGTTCGGGGAGCGCATGCTCGAGGCTGGCCTCCCGGTCTATGGCGGACGGCCGGGTCCGCAGTCGAGCCACATCGTCACCGTCGGCGCCAGTCTTGGTTACGACCACGACGCCGCGCGCGATCATGATATGGGTCAGCTCTACGAAGCCCTCGTCGCCGGCGGCGTGCGTTTGAGCATTCGCCGCGACCTCTTGCGCTTCTCATTCCACCTCTACAACAACCGCGACGATATCGACGAGGTGGTGCGCTTGTCGCAGCAATGGCTGCGCCGTGAGAGCGCGCCGTCGCGCAAGACAGCCTGAACGGTCCGACGCAAACCTGACCCGATGGAGGGAGCGATGGCAGTGGCGGCAATCTCAGACGAAGCAGTGCCGGTCGTCACGTCACACCGCTCCTGGTGGCAGCGGACCTTGCCCGCGCAGATGCTGGGAGGCCTGGTCGTCGGCTGCGCGCTCGGACTCCTGTTTCCTGATTTCGCCAAGGACCTGCTCCCGATCGGGCAGGTCTTCATCAAGGCGTTGCGGATGATCGTGATCCCGCTGGTGTTCGCCTCGATCGCGCTCGGTATCTTCAACATGGGCCGCGAAATCGCGCTGCTCGGCCGCATCGTCGGCATCGCCTTCCTGTGGTTCTTCGTGGCGACGGGCGTGTGCATTGTCGCGGGCCTCGGCGTCAACGCACTGTTCCATCCGGGCATCGGCGCCGACCTGTCGATCGTCGGCAAGGTGCCGGCCAATGCCGGGCTGAAGATCAATCTCATGCAGTTCTTCATCGATCTGGTGCCGGTGAACATCGTTGCCGCGATGGCCGAGCAGAAGGTCCTGCAGGTGCTTTTCTTCGGCATTCTGTTTGGTGCCGCGCTCGCGGCGATCGGCGATCTGGGCGCCGATGTGGCGCGTCTTCTCGCCGGCGTGCAGCAGGCGATGATGAAGATGGTGCGCTGGATCATCGCCACCGCGCCGCTCGCGATCGCGGCGGTCATGGGTTGGCTGTTTTCCACGCAGGGCACCAAGGTGTTGCTGGCGCTGGGCAAGCTCGTCGCCTCGCTCTATCTCGGGCTCGCCGTCGTCGTGGTGGTCATGTGGCTCGTCTTGCTCGCGATCGGCCACAATCCACTCGCGGTCACCCGCAAGATCGCCGAACCACTGTTGCTCGCCTTCACCACGCGTTCGTCGGAGACCACGCTACCGATCCACATGGAAATCCTCGAGCGCATGGGCATCCCGAACAAGGTTGTCTCGACCGTGATCCCGCTCGGCTATTCCTTTAACCAGGACGGCACCTCGCTCTACGTCTCGTTGGCCGTGGCCTTCGTGGTAGAGGCGCATCATATTTCGCTGGATCTCCCGGCGATGCTGACCATCATCGTCACGGGGCTCCTCGCCACCAAAGGGATGGGCAATGTCGGCGGCGGCGGCCTGGTTGCGGCAACCACGGTGCTGCTCGCGCTCGGCATGCCGCTCGAATCCGTCGCCGTTCTCGCCGCGATCGACGTGCTGCTGGATATGGGTCGCACCACGGTGAACGTGTTCGGCAATACGGTCGCGGTGTTGCTTGTCGATCGATACGGCCGTGTGAACGAAGCTCCAGCGATGGCAGCAACGCCCGCGGAGTAGGTCGGACGCTAGGCGCGTTTGTGCAGCCGGCGGTCGATGGCGAGCAGGATCGAGCTGATCGCCGCGGCGAAGACGATGAGCATGAAGGTGACCGCCATGATGGTCTCGACATTGTGTAGGCCGATGGCGGTCATCAGCATGTAGCCGAGGCCGCGTTGTGAGGCGAACATCTCCCCGAGCAGCGTGCCGATCAGTGTCAGCGCGAAGCCGACACGAATGCCGGAAAAGATTTCCGGCAGCGCCGCCGGGATGAGCACGCGGCGGCTCATGTCCCAGGCGCTGAAATTCATCACCCGGCCAGTCTTGATCAGGATCGGCTTGATATTGCGCACCGCATTGATGGTGAACAGCGCGATCGGCACGACGCCGTGGATGGCGCCGAACGCGACTTTGGCGGAAATGCCGAGCCCGAAGGAGAGAAGAATGATCGGATAGAGCGTCACCTTCGGTAGTGCGTAGAATGCGACCAGCATCGGCTCCATCACTTCGTTGGCCAGGCGATTAAAGCCGAGCGCAAGCCCGATCACGAGCCCGCTCACCACCGCGATGACCAGCGCCATCGCGAAGGCGGCAAGCGTCTCCTGCACATGCGGCCAGAAGCTCGGCTTGGCGAGCAGGACGAAACTGTCGTGTAGCGTTTCCAGCGGCGAGCGCATCGCCACTTCGCCGATCGCCGCATAAAGCAGTTGCCAGCCGATCACCAGCGCGAGGATGAGCAGGATGGTGCCGCGCCAACGCTGGTAAAAAGGAATGAAATTCATTGCTGTCCCCTGCGGCCGAGCAGCGTGCGCTCCCAGTATCCGAGCACCGAGTTGGCGGCGATCGAAGCGACGAGGATGAGCAGGATCAGCGGATACATCGTCGCATTATCGAAATTCGTGTAAGCGAAGGCGATTTCGAAGCCCATGCCGCCCTTGGACATGATGAACTCAGACCCGATGATGCCGATGAGCGCATAGGCGATGGCGAGCTTGGCGCCGGTGAGCACATAGGGGGTGGCGTAGGGGAGCGTGATCCTCAGCGCCGTCTCGCTCGGCGTCAGGCGATTGACCCGTGCGGTCTTCAACAGCACGCGCGGCACGCGGTCGAGGCCGTTGAGTGTGTTCATGATCACAGCAATGACGCCGAGCATGAAGGCGATGATGATCTGCGGGATCTCGCCGAGCCCGAAAAGGACGATGAGCAGCGGGTAGAAGGCGAAGACCGGCACCGCGTAATAGGTCGCGAACAGCGGCTCCAGCGCTTCGCGCAGCCCGGCGAAGCCGTGGATGACGGCGCCGGCGATGATGCCGACGACGATCGCGAGCCCGAAAGCGATGGCAGCGTTGCCGAGGGTTTTCAGGATCGCTGCGAAATGCTTTCCGGCGATCAGCAGGTGCCAGAAATCCTGCGCGATGCGCGAGGGCGGCGGCATGGTGAAGTTGTCGATGACGCCGGTGCGGCAAAGCAGCTCGAGCAGCGCTATGAGCGCCAGCACCACGGCAATGCGCAACAAGGCGGCTTTGCCAAAGAACCGCATCGTCAGGCTTTCCCGATCGCTTTCAGGGATTCTTCACGCAGCGACCGCCATAGACGCGCGGTGATGGCGCCGAAGGCCGGATCCTCGACGATGCGGCTGTCGCGCTCGCGCGGCCAGCGCGTTTCCACGATGTCGAGGAGCCGTCCGGGCCGCGCCGACATGACGCCGATGCGATCGGCCAGCATCGCCGCTTCGTCGAGCGCGTGGGTGATGAGGAAGACAGTCGCTCGCGTCTCTCGCCACAGCCGCAGCAGCTCTTCGCCCATGATCAGCCGCGTCTGCTGATCGAGCGCGCCGAACGGCTCATCGAGCAGAATGAGCCGCGGCCGCGTGACCAGCGTACGGGCGATGCAGACGCGCTGGCGCATGCCGCCGGAGAGCTGCGCCGGATAATGGTGCGCGAAACCCGTAAGACCCATCATGGTCAGCGCCTGCTCGACGCGTGCATGCACTTCCGCCGCTGGCAGTCCGGCTTTGTGCAGGCCGAAGGCGATGTTCTCGGTGATGTTCAGCCAGGGAAAGCAGGCATCTTCCTGGAACACGACGCCGATGCCGTCCGGCACATGGCCGGCAATGGCGCGGCCTTCAAAGGCCACGTCACCGGCGCTTGCTTGCGTGAGCCCTGCGATCACCTCGAGCAAAGTAGATTTCCCGCAGCCGGACGGGCCGACCACGGCAAAGAATTCGCCGCGCCTAAGCTCGAGATCAATCGGCCCGAGCGCATGCACGCCGTCGCTGCCCTGCACGCCGGCAAAGACTTTGGTAACACCGGTCAGCTGCACATGCGCGGCTTCGGCCTGTCCCGCTTGCGGAGACATTGCTGAAGCCGCGGCCACGCGCGTGACGCTCATTTCATCGCCTTGAGGTCGTCGGGCAGGAATTGGGTATCGAATATCTTGGAGTAGTCGACATCGCCTTGGATGGTGCCGAGCCCACGCTGCAACTCGATCATGCGCTTGAAACCCTCCATATGGATCTCACCCGGGCCCCAATATGGAATGCCGGCGGTGTGACTGGTGGTGAGATTGCGCACGGCGCTGCGCGCCACCGCGGGCTCGATATTATAGTGCTTAGCGACGAGGTCGCCGGCCTCGTCGGGATGCTCCTTCATGAAGGCAACGGCGCGGCGGCGGGCGCGGATAACGGCACGGATGAAGTCGGCTTTCTCCGACGCCATGTTGGCAGTGGTGACGCCGACGACATTGTCGAGCGGCGGCAGCACTTCCGAGGCCACCGCGACAGCGCGATATTTGTCCTTGTATTTCGACCACAGCGGCTCGGCGAGCGGCGCCACATCGATCAAGCCGCTCTCCAGAGCGGCGACACCTTCGCCGAAGCCGCCGGTGCGCACGATCTCGGCCTCGTTGGGCTTGAGGCCGGCCTTCTCGATCAGCATCTGCGCCAGCGCCTGGCTGGTCGAGCGCGGATTGGTGTAGCCGATCTTCTTGCCCCTGAAGTCCTTGATCGACTTGATCGGGGAATCCTTCTTCACCGCCCAGACGAATTCGGCAACGGTGAGCACATTGTCGCTGATGATCTTAAGGTCGGCGCCCTGCAGGATCGCGGCGACGACCACGCCCGGATTGACCTCGCCATAGGGTACGCCGCCAGCCAGCATGTTGCGCAGCGAGGTGCCGCCGCCAGCCGAGGTGATGATGCCGGTGACGTCGGCGCCTTCCTCCTTGAAGTAGCCTTTCTCCAGCGCGACGGCGAAGGGCATGCCGTTCGCGGCAACGCCGAAATTGCCGACCGCGATCTGTGTCGCGTGTGCGCAGGGTGACAGTGCCGTGAAGGCCGCCGCGGCGAGGGCCAGCAGCGCGATGCGAGGCTGATAATCTTTCATTGCGTTCCTCCCAGACGTTTCCGGTCTCTTTGCCGGATTCCTTTTTGCACGACGATCGTTTAGCTGTTCGCGCTTGCCTCCTGCGGGATGTGACGCAGCAAGCTCGAGGATACCGCGCGCGCATATTCCGGCGCCACATGCACGTCGATGACGCAGACCTGGCCGGCTTTCGTTTCCGCGATGCCGCGGTCGAGTGCGTCGCGCAATTCGTCGGGACTGCGTGCCGGTCCGAGGCCGACAGCGCCCTGACCGCGGGCGAGCGTCGCCAAGTCGAAGGGTGGATCGCTCATGCGCAGACCGATGGAGCGGTTCTCTACCGGTCGACTGCGCGTCACCGCCATGCGTTCCTGATGCAGCTCGTCATTGAAGAAGGACTCGTTGTTGGCGACGAGGACCAGCATCGGGATCCGGTAGTGCACCGCGCTCCAGATCGCGGTCAGCCCCATCAGGTAATCGCCGTCGCCGAGGATCGCGACCGGCAAGCGGCCCCTCTCACGCAGCGCCAGCGCCGCGCCAACCGCCATGCCGGGACCGGAGCCGATACCGCCGCCGCCATCGAAGCCGATATAGTCGAGCGGATCGGCGAAGCGGCAGCATGAGCCGGGCCAGCCGAGCGGCAGTCGCATATAGGACGGATTGTGTGCGGCGAGCGTGTCGGTCGTGATCTGCGCCATGCCTTCGATCGACAGCCGTCCGCCGACCATCGTCGGGCCCGCGGGCTCGCTGGCGCGCGCCGTCGCCGTGAGCGGCTTGCGCGCTGCGGGGCCGATCGCCTCGAGCAAACGCTCGACCAGAAGGTCGGGCGAGGCCAGCGCTGAGAGGTCGGCCGGCGGCAGCGACTGATGGTCCATGCTCCAGCCATTATGCAGATGCGGATCGAGCGAGCACTGCACGACCTTGGCACTCGGCCATTGCCCGCCGCCGGCCTGGCGAATGGTGCCGGCAAGATCAATCCAGTCGAGGCTGACAATCACGTCGGCTTCGCGAATGAGCGCGCCAGCATCCTGCGTGATATAAAGGCTTGGCGGGAACGGCTGCAACGCATGTGCGGTGGGGAAGCTCGCGCCGGTCTTGATGTCGGTGAGAACGCACGCGTTCACGGCTTCGGCCAGCGCCACGCGGCGATCCCAGTCGGGCTGGCGGGGCGACACGCGCCCGATCATAAGCAGCGGATGCTTGGCCTCGCGCAAGAGCGCGGCGGTTGCGGCGACGAGATCGCGCGGCGGCTCCGCCGGCTGCGGCGGCTTGAAGCGTTCGAGCGCGGGAAACTCGATTGGTGCCTCGAGCAGTTTCTCCTGCAGCCCGGCATCGAGGCAGACATAGACCGGACCCTTCGGCTCGCTCACTGCGATCTGATGCGCGCGCACCAGCGCTTCCAGCGCCGCGGGCACCGACCCCGGCTGATTGTCCCACTTGGTGTAGCCGCGCACGAGGGCGCCGAGATCGGTCGCGGTGTGGATCCAGTCGACCCAGGGCCGACGCTGCACTGCGTCGATCGGGCCTTGCGCGCCAATGATCAGGATCGGCACGCGGTCGCACCAGGCGTTGAAGATCGCCATGGTGGCGTGCATCAGCCCGACATTGCTGTGCAGCGCGACCGCCATCGGCTTGCCCGTAACGCGCGTGTAGCCGTGCGCCAGCGCTACGGCATGCTCTTCGTGCACACAGAGCAGCAGCTCCGGCCGCGTGTTACCGAGGAAGTTGACCAGGCTGTCATGCAGGCCGCGGAAGCTCGCGCCTGGCGTGAGTGCGATGTAGTCGATGTCGAGCGCGCGCAGAAGATTGGCGACGGCGTCGCTGCCCCAGACCCGGGCGTTCGGCCGCTCGACTTTATTCATGATCGGATCTCCGCAAGGTGCACAGCAGACCACCGGCGGGACACGCTCTCAAGGCAGCTTTCCTCAGTTTCGCATGAGAAAAGCTGATGCATAGTGGATGATGGAAAAATCCTTTGAGGCGAGATTTTCCTCGCATTTTTCGCCGGATTCGGTGCGTTACGACGGCCGCACGCGACCTGCTATCCGGTCTCGAAGCCTGTTGATAAACTCATGAAAAAGCAGTTCGGGGAGGAGCCATGCGGCGACATCTGCCTCCACTCAATGCAGTGCGCGCCTTCGAGGCAGCTGCGCGGCACAACAGCTTTACCCGCGCCGCGACCGAGCTTTGCGTTACGCAAGGCGCGGTGAGCCGCCACGTGGCGGCGCTGGAGCAGCATTTCGCGACGCGGCTGTTTGTGCGCCGCCATCGCGCGATCGACCTCACGCCTGCGGGGCACAAGCTCCTTGCGGCGTTTGGCGAGGCGCTCGACCGCATCGAGCTCGCCGCGCACGATCTGCGCGCTGCCGCGGAAGATAAGACGCTGCGGGTGACGCTGCCGCCAACCTTCGCCATCCGCTGGATCGTGCCGCGGCTTGCGCGGCTGCACGCGCTCGACGCCAGGCTCAATGTGCAGATCACGACCTCGCACAGTCCACCGGATTTTGCCGGTGAGGGCGTCGACGTCGCGATCTATTCGGGGCCGCATCCCCCCAAAGGCCTCGACGCGCGCAAGCTGTTCGGCGAGATGCTGCTGCCGGTCTGCAGTCCCAAGCTTACGCGCGGGCCGAGAGCGCTGCGCCGGCCCGCGGATCTCCTCGACCATGTGCTGATGTATTCTATGCATCGGCCGAACGACTGGCGAAACTGGAGCGCGGTTGCCGGTCTCTCCGAGCTCGATCTGAGCAAGGGGCTGACGTTCGAGAATTCCGCGCTCGCGTATCAGGCGGCGATCGATGGCGTCGGCGTCGCCATCGCGCAGAAGTCGCTCATCCAGGACGATCTCGCCTATGGCCGGCTGGTGGCGCCGTTTGCGGTCGAGGCGCCCAACGACTGGGCCTACTACATCATCCGTCCCAAGCGCGCGCCCGCGCGCAGCCATGTCAAAGTGTTCGAGGATTGGGTGATCAAGGAAGCGGTGACGCAGGAGACGACGGTGCCAGGGGAGGGTTCGCGACGTGCGGCGCCGGTCGACACGAGATTGTCACTGGCTCAAGGCGTGGCGCGCTCCTAGGTTGACGGCCATGGCATCCCCCCAGCCCCTCATCATCGAGCAGCGCCGCGACCAGGCATTCCCGCAGCTGGAGGCCGCCGAGATCGAGCGCATGCGCCGCTTCGGCCACTGCCGCACCTACCGCGCCGGCGAGCCGCTCGAGCAGGTCGGCAAAGTCGCCGAAGGCCTGGTGATCGTCATCACCGGCGAAGCCGACGTCAGTCAGCGTCGCGGCGATGGATATGTGCCGATCGTCACGCACGGTCCGGGACATTTCATGGGCGAGCTGGCGCAACTCTCGGGCCGCCCGGCGCTGGTCGATGTCATTGCCAAAAGCGATGTGCATGCATTGACTATCCCGCCGGACCAATTGCGGGCGCTGATGATCGCCGAGGCGGAGCTTGGCGAGCGCATTATGCGTGCGTTGATTTTGCGCCGTATGGCGTTGCTGCAATCGGGCGCCGGCGGTCCGATCATCATCGGCCGTGCCGACAATGGGGACGTGCTGCGCCTTGCGAATTTTCTGCGCCGCAACGGCCACCCGCACGAAAGCCTCGACCCGGCGATGGACAGTTGCGCGCGGACGCTGGTCGAGCGCTTTCATATCGATCCGGGCCACCTGCCGATGGTGCTCTGCCCCGGCGGTCAGCTCTTGCACAATCCCAGCGAGGTCGAGCTCGCGCGCTGCATCGGGCTGGTGCAGCCGATTGATCCCGACTGCGTCTATGACGTCGCGATCGTCGGTTCCGGGCCAGCGGGACTGGCGACGGCCGTCTATGCCGCATCGGAAGGGCTTTCGGTGATCGTCCTTGATTGCCGCTCATTCGGTGGGCAGGCCGGCGCGTCGGCGCGCATCGAAAATTATCTCGGCTTTCCGACCGGCATCACCGGTATGGCACTGATGGCGCGCGCCTATAATCAGGCGCAGAAATTCGGTGCGCAGATCGTCATTCCGTCGGAGGCGAAGTCGCTGCATCCCTCAGTGCACGGCTACTCGCTGATGCTTGCCGGCAACGAACGGGTGACGGCACGCACCATCGTTCTTGCCAGCGGCGCTCGCTATCGCCGGCTCAATGTCGCGAACCTCGAAGCCTTCGAGGCGGCGAGCGTTCATTATTGGGCCTCTCCGCTGGAAACGAAGCTCTGCGCCGGCGAAGAGGTGGCGCTGGTCGGCGCCGGCAATTCAGCCGGCCAAGCGACCGTCTATCTGGCGAGCCACGCCAAGAAGGTGTGGCTACTCGTGCGCGGCGACAGTCTTGAAGCAACAATGTCGCGCTATCTGGTCGATCGTATCGAAGGCCTGCCCAATGTCGCAGTGCTGACCAGGACATCGATCAACGCGCTCGAAGGCG
This sequence comes from Pseudolabrys sp., assembly GCA_035651015.1. Classification (GTDB taxonomy): domain Bacteria; phylum Pseudomonadota; class Alphaproteobacteria; order Rhizobiales; family Xanthobacteraceae; genus Pseudolabrys. The sequence continues at coordinate 278,897 of DASRGN010000064.1, forward strand.
AGAACGGCATGCTCGAAGCGGTCCGCTGGCGTGGACCCGCCGGCGAACAGCGCCACGCGCTGCGGCATCTGTTCCTGTTCATTGGCGCCGAGCCCAACACGGACTGGCTTGCTGGCTCAGGCATCGGCCTCGACGCCAAGGGCTTCGCCGTCACCGGTCAGCGCGCGGACCGGAGCGGCGGATTGCTGGAGACCAATCTGCCCGGCGTCTTTGCCGTCGGCGATGTGCGCTCCGGCTCGGTCAAACGCGTCGCCGCCTCCGTGGGCGAAGGCGCGCAGGTGGTCGCTGCGATCCACGGTTATCTCGCCTCATTGACCCCGGAGGCCGCCGCGCCCGCTCCCGCGAAGGCGGCGTCGGCATAATCCAGGCTTGCAAAGGCGGCGGTTTGTCTCGACAAATCGCTAAAGCGAACCTGGATTCCATCCATGTCCCTGCCGCCGCCCAGCACGATCGGTGCTCCGTTCACGGAAATCGACACGCCGGCACTCATCATCGATCTCGATGCCTTCGAGCGCAATCTCGACACTATGGCCGCGGCCGCGCAGAGCCTCGGCGTGCGGCTGCGTCCGCATGCCAAGACGCACAAGTCGCCGATCATTGCCGCCAAGCAGATCGCGCGGGGCGCAGTCGGCATGTGTTGCCAGAAGGTCGGCGAAGCCGAGGTGCTCGTCGAAGGCGGCGTTGCGGACGTGCTGGTGAGCAACGAGGTCGTCGGCGAACGGAAGCTCGCGCGTCTTGCCGCGCTCGCCCGGCATGCGCGCATCGGTATCTGCGTTGACGATGCGGGCGTGGTCGCGCAGCTCGCGAACGCGGCCGAGCATGCCGGCGCGCAGATCGAGGTGCTGGTCGAGATCGATGTCGGCGGCAGACGCTGCGGCGTGGCGCCGGGCGCGGCGGCCGTTGATCTTGCCAGGCGCGTCGCGGCGTCGCCGGCGCTGAGCTTCGGCGGCTTGCAGGCCTATCACGGTTCGGCGCAGCACTTGCGCACGCCGGCCGAGCGCCGCGCCGCGATCGCGGCGGCGCAGGCGGCAACTGCGGAGACCATGCGGCATCTTTCTGCCGCCGGCTTTTCCTGCCGCACGGTCGGCGGAGCTGGCACCGGCACCTTCTCGCTCGAAGGCGCCAGCGGCGTGTGGAACGAACTGCAGGCCGGCTCTTACATTTTCATGGACGCCGATTATGCAAAGAACGCGCCGGACGACGGCCGCAATGCGCATCCCTTCGAGCACGCGCTGTTTATTCTGGCGACGGTGATGAGCCGCAGCGCTCAGACGCGCGCGGTGATCGACGTCGGCCATAAGGCGACGGCGAATGATTCCGGCTTTCCGCTGGTATGGGGACATTCGGAGGCGACCTACCATCGGCCCTCCGACGAGCACGGTATTCTCGATCTCAGCGCCAGCAACTGGCGTCCGGCACTAGGCGAGAAAATCCTGCTCGTCCCCGGCCACTGCGATCCGACCGTCAATCTGTACGATTGGTATGTCGGGGTGCGCGGTTTCGGCACGTCGGAGGTGCGTGTCGAAGCGCTGTGGCCCATTGCGGCCCGCGGGGCGATCACCTGATCGGCCGCCGCCAAATTCCACACGGCGAAAACTTGTTGGTTTACCAACGACTTTCCTGCCCACCCGGACCCGCTGGCAATAGAGCGTTAAACTTACCTCGTTATTAAGAGTCTGGACGGTTCCGTGGCGCGGATCCGCCTCGACCCTTTTTGTCTGCTGGATACGCCGCCGCTCATGGTGAAACTCCGCGCGAGCATTGGCCTGAAGCTGGCGGCCTCGGCTGCCATCGGCGTGGTCTGTCTGGCGGCGATGCTGCTCAACCAGTTCATCGTCGAAGCGCGAGTCGCGCACCAGCACCAGATTGCCGATGCCCAGCAACATTCGGTCGTCGACACGCTGCGTGCCGCCATGGCGTTTCGCCAGATGCAGATCTACACGCGCGAGGTACAACTCGCCATCGCCCCGGAAGAGCTCGACCGCGTGATGGGACGCTTCGATGACGCGCGCAAGCTCGGTATCGCGCATCTCGAGGCAGCGCTCTCGCGCATCGCTGAGGCTGACGAGAAGGAACGCTATGCGCGGCTGATCTCGCTTGCGAATGACTACTCCGCGGCGATCGCTGACGTGGTTGCGGCGAAGAAGGATTATCGCGACAACATGGCGCGTGCAGCGCAGGCCGCCACCATTGGCAGCGAGATTGAGGATCTGATCAGCCAATCCACGGCGGAAGCGGGCGTCGTCGCTAAGCGGCAGACCGAACTCGCCAACAACGACATGGAGACCGCCAAGCGTCTCGAGTTCGGCCTCGGCTTCCTGGTCGTCGCCGTGCTCTGTGCGCTCGCCGGCATCGGCTATCTGTCGGTGGCGCGGCCGATCCGCCGCATCGTCGCCGTACTCAACGAGCTTGCCTCCGGCAACACGCATGTCGAAGTGCCTTATGGCGCACGCCGCGACGAGGTCGGCGACAATGCGCGCGCCGCCGTGAAGTTCAAGGAGAAGCTGCTGCTCATCGACGACATCAAGGCGGAGCAGGCGGCGGCCGAGAAACATCATCAGGAAACCCGCTCGCGCGAGCTGCGCGCGCTTGCCGACAATTTCGAGCACGAGATCGGGCAGATCGTCACCGCGGTGTCCTCGGTGGCGCAGGATCTGGAGATGGCCGCAGGCACGCTGACGAAGACGGTGGCCAATGCGCAGAGCCTGTCCTCGGCAGTGGCCGATGCCTCGCGCCAATCGCTGGTCAGTGTCGAGACCATGGGCAGCGCCGCGAAGGAGCTCTCGGCGACGGCGGAGCGCATCAAGGGCCAGGTCGAGGGCTCGAACCGCATCGCTGCCGACGCGACCGCGCAGGCCGTGAAGACCGACGAGCGCATCGCCGCGCTGGCGCGCTCGGCGGCCGAGATCGGCGACATCATCGGCCTGATCACGGCGATCGCCAGCCAGACCAATCTGCTGGCGCTCAACGCCACCATTGAGGCCGCGCGCGCCGGCGAAGCCGGCAAGGGCTTTGCCGTGGTCGCACAGGAAGTGAAAGCGCTCGCCGGACAGACCGCCAAGGCGACGGAAGGCATCGCCCAGCACGTGGCCCGTATCCAGCAGGAAACCGAGGAGTCGATCACCAGCATCAAGGAGATCGCCGGCACCATGAGCGGCGTCTCCGAGATCGCCACCTCGATTGCATCCGCCATTGCATTGCAGGATGAGACGTCCCTGGAGATGACGGCGCAAATCCGCCAGACCCAGGTATCGACGTCGCTGGTGGTGGAAAAGATCGAGGAGCTGAGCGCCGGCACCAACGAGACCGGCGAAGCCTCCTCGCGGGTATTTACCGTCGCCCGCATGCTGTCCGAGCACAGCAACAAGCTGCGCGCACAATCGGAAAAATTCATCGACACCGTGCGCAAGGCCGGGTAGGGCGCACATCCGCTCGGATCGTGCGGGCGGACATTGCGTCGCCGGCACTATTTGATCTATCACGGCTGCTGAGGCCGCATTTCCTCCCGCCCAGGCCTCGTCACTTTCTCAACTCGTGAGCCGCGCATGCCGGTCAATCGCAAAATCGTCGTCCGTTTCAATTTCCGTAACGACCCGGTGCTGGTCGAGCGCCTCGGGCGCGAGGACGACATCGAGCTCGTCACCTGTGACCGCGCGGCGCCCGATGCCGATGCCTTACCGCATTTCAAGGCGGCGCACGTCTATCACATCTCCTCCGCCAAGGATGAGCTGGGGAAGCAGTGGTTCGCGACCGCGGAGCTGCTCGCGCAATGCCCGAACCTCGTCTGCGTGTCGACGAGCGGCGCCGGCTTCGACACGGTCGACGTCGACGCCTGCACCAAGGCGGGCGTCATCGTCGTCAACCAGAGCGGGGCCAATGCGCAGGCGGTCGCCGAGCACACCATCGGGCTGATGATCGGTGTGTCGAAACGCATCACCGAGTCCGACCGGCGGATGCGCAGAGAGCTTATTGTCGACCGCGATGAGGTGATGGGCCGCGACATTTCCGGCAAGACCGTCGGCATCATCGGCATCGGCAATATCGGCCGGCGCACGGCGCGCCTGGCTAACGCCTTTGAGATGACCGCGCTCGCCTACGACCCCTATGTGAGCAAGGACGAAATCGCGCGGCGCGGTGCGCAGGCAGTATCGCTCGACGAGCTCTTGGCGCGTTCGGATTTCGTGACGGTGCATTGTCCGCGCACCAAAGAGACGCTGGACATGATCGACAAGCGCGCCTTCTCGAAAATGAAGAAGGGCGCAATCTTCATCACCACGGCGCGCGGCGGGATTCACAACGAGCCCGCGCTCTATGACGCACTGGCCTCCGGTCATCTGCGCGGCGCTGGCCTTGACGTGTGGGATAAGGAGCCGCCGCCGCTCGATCATCCGCTGCTCAAGCTCGCGAACGTGATCGCAACCTATCATACCGCCGGCGTGACGCATGAGGCGCGCGCGGCCATGGCGAGCTTTGCCGCGGAGCAGATCGTCGAGGTGCTGCGGGCGAAGCACCCGCCGCGGCTGATCAATCCCGAGGTATGGCCGGCGTATAGCAAGCGCTTCGAGGCGCTCATCGGCGTGCCGCCGCAAAATCGGGTGTGACGTGATTTCGCTGCGAAAGGTGGGCGTACTCTAGGGAGCGCGCGCCCGGATCGCCTGCGCGAGCGCCGCGGAAAAATGGGCGAGTGCCGGGTCCTCGCGAGCGCCGCGCAGTTTGATCAGGCAGATTTCCGGCAGCGCGAATTGTGCCTCGACCGGAAAGAACATCAGCTGGCCGTCGGCGGAGAGATCCTCGGCAATCTCCTGCGGCAGAATGGCGACGAGATCGCGCCGGCTTGCCAGCAGCGCGCCGATCACGGCGGGATCGAAGCATTCGAATGCCGGCACCGGCGGCGTAATATCGGCGAGCAGGAACATGCGGTCGATGGCCTTGCGCGTCGGGGTCGGATGCGGCGGCAGGATCCAGGCGCAATCGGTCAGGCCTGACAGGGCGATCGGCTCGCGACGCCCTTTGAGGAGGCCCTCGGCATGCGTGACCAGGCACGATCTCTGCGCATAGAGCGCGCGACAGTCGAGATCGTCCGCGAACGTCGCTCCGGGAAAGCGCGCGAGCACGCAGTCCAGCGTGTGCGCGCGCAGGGCGCCGATCAGCAGATCGGTTGATCCGACGCTGATCTGAAAAACGTAGTGCTTCTTTTCTGCTTCGAGCCGCTCGATGGCATTCGCGAGCAGTGTGGACGAAAGCAGCGGGATCATGCCGACGCGCAGCGACGAGCCATAGCCTTCCTTGATCGCGGCAAGCTCAAGCGCCAGCTGATCGAGATCGGCGAGGAGCGCGCGGGCGCGGAAAATCAAACGCTCGCCGAAACGTGTTGGCTGCAGGCCGGCGGGACTGCGCTCGAACAGCGGTGCTCCGATTGCATCCTCGATCTCCTTCACCATTTTACTTAGCGCGGGCTGGCTTAGCCCCTGAGCGGCGGCGGCGCGATGCAGCGAGCCTTCCTGCGCGATGGTGGCCAGCACGGCGAGCTGCTTCATCTTGAGACGTGTCCGCAGCAGATGCGTCAGCTGTGATGCGTTGCTGGTCATGCTAGTGCCCCGAACCCGAAGTTCGCACACTTATTTCCGCGAGTCCGAATGCGAACTTCGGGTTCAAAAGGGGCACTAGAATCATAGTCTTTTAGTGTCCTTTCGATTCCGAAGTTCGCTAGGAACGTGCCGCAAACGATGGCGAACTTCGCAATCGGGCACGAGTGAAAAGTTATCACATGATAGCCAATTGTGCGTAGCCAATCAGGTTCACCACCTTAGAGTTTTCGCCTCGCGTGGAGGCGCTGGCATGCGTCTTGCGGCGTCACTGGCGTGTCTCGCGCGTTGAGACGCGCGCAAGCTCGGGGGAGAGCGGAGGCGATGCGCGTTTGGGTTCTCGGCTCGGGCACGCCGACGCCATCACTGCAGCGGATGTGCTCGGGTTATTTGGTGCAGCTCGGCTCGCGCTATATCGTTTTCGACCACGGCTTCGGGGCGCATCATCGTCTGCTCGAACTCGGCGTTCGCGCGACGCAAGTGTCGCATCTGTTCTTCACGCACCTGCATTACGATCATATGGGCGATTACCCGCGCTTGTTGTTGACGCGCTGGGACCAGGGCGGCGGCCGCGTGCCCGACCTCAAGGTCTATGGTCCGCCGCCGCTCAGGCACATCACCGAACGCCTATTTGCGGAGGATGGCGCTTTCGGGCCGGATCTGCGCGCGCGCACCAGCGATCAATGCAGTCTCGATCTTTATAGAGCGCGCGGCGGCGTCGGCGAGCGCAAGAAGCCGGCCCCGATCGTCGCCGAGCTCGGCGAAACGGACGTCGTCAAGGAAGACGACTGGGAGCTTCGGGTGGCGCCGGTGTGTCATTTCGCGCCTTATCTCAACTCGTATGCCTACCGGCTCACCTACGGCGGCCGCTCGCTCGTCTACTCCGGCGACACTGGTCCGACCGAGAGCCTGGTGCGGCTTGCCGCCTCATGCGATGTGCTCATCCATATGTGTCACTATCTTTCGGGCACTGCGCCGAGCGAGGCCTTTGCCCGCTCCTGCACGGGACATCTTGAGCTCGCGCAAATGGCGCGCGAAGCCAAGGTGAGAACGCTGGTGCTGACGCATATCACTGAACAGATCGACCGGCCCGGCGTGCGCGAACGTGTCGTCGGCGAGATGGCGGAAATCTTCAAGGGCGACATCCTGTTTGGCAACGATCTGCTCGAAGTGCCGATCACGGGTGCCGCGGCGGGGAAACTCGACTGAACGGGGGCAGCAGAGGGGAGGGAGCCATGTCAAATCTCGAAACGGCTGCGATGCCGGCCGAAGTCACGGCTGCATCATCGCCGATCGAAACACGGGCGATTGCCGCGGCGTCGCTCGGCACCGCGATCGAGTTCTACGACGTCTTCCTCTATCTCTACTTCTCGCTCACCATCGCCAAGCTGTTCTTCCCGGCTAGCAACGAGTGGGTTTCGCTGCTGGCGACCGTCGGCGCCTTCGCGGTTTCCTATCTGACCAAACCGCTCGGTGCGTTGTTCTTCTCGTCTTACGCCGATCGCGTGAGTCGCAAGGCGGCGCTGACGGCGACGTTGTCATGCATGGCCGCCGGCATCGCGGTCACGGCGGCGGTGCCGACCTATCAGACGATCGGCATCGCGGCGACGCTGATCATGATCGGTGCACGGGTTATCCAGGGCTTCTCTTCGGGCGGCGAATACGGCGCCGCCACGGCCTTCCTGGCGGAGCGCGCGCCAGCGGACCGGCGCGGCTTCTATGCGAGCTTCCAGATCGCCGCACTTGGCCTCACCTCGATCCTTGGCGGCTTAAGCGGCGTCCTCGTCTCCTCGCTGATGACGCAGCCGCAGATCGAGGCGGGTGGCTGGCGCGTGCCTTTTGTGTTCGGCCTCACCATCATTCCTGTGGCGCTTTATCTGCGCCGGATCATTCCCGAGAGTAGCCACCGCGCCAAGTCACGCGCGCCGCTGACCGAAGCGGTCGCCGGATATACGCCGCGCCTCATCATCGGCATGGGATCCTTTGCGCTGGTCTCGATCGCCAACTATGCGCTCGCCTTCTACCTGCCGACCTATGCCATCAAGAATCTCGGATTGCCGCCATCCGGTGCCTTCGCCGCCACCATCGTGATCGGCAGCGTGCAGGCTGTGCTGTCGCCGTTTTTTGGGCATCTCTCCGATCGCTACGGCCGAGCGCGTGTAATGCTGTTTGGCGCCGCGGGAATGGCGATCGTGACGCTGCCAGCCTTCCTGGCGGTTGTTAGCCATCCGACCGTGATCGCGCTGATGTGCTCGCAATTCGTGCTGGCGATCCTGCTGACCGCCTACCAGGCGCCGATGCCGGCCTTCCTGTGCGACTTGTTCCCGCCGGCGATCCGCACGACAGGCGTGGCCATCGTGCACGACTTCACCGCGACCTTTGTCGGGGCGTTCACGCCGTTCATGACCACGTTGCTGATCGGGCTCACTGGGAGCAATCTGGTGCCCGGCTTCTATGTCGGCGCTGCGGCGGTGCTTGGCTTCGTCTGCGTGATGTTGCTGCGCTCGAAACTGCAAAGGCTCTGACGGGTCGCTGCCGTTCGCCTGACCAAGGTCTGCGACAGAGGTTCGCCGCGCATGCGTTATTCGGTTTTGACTCTCGCCGCCGAGGCGCTGCGCAAGCATCGCGGCTGGCGCGAGCAATGGCGCGCGGCGCAGCCGAAGCCAGGATACGACGCCATCATCATCGGCGGCGGCGGACATGGGCTCGGCACGGCCTATTACCTCGCCAAGGAGCATGGGCTGCGCAATATCGCGGTCGTCGAGAAGGGCTGGATCGGCGGCGGCAATACCGGGCGCAACACCACCATCGTGCGCTCGAACTATCTGTTCGAGGAAAGCGCAGCGATTTACGACCACGCGCTGAAGCTCTGGGAGGGCTTGAGCCAGGAACTCAACTACAACGTCATGTTCTCGCAGCGCGGCGTGATGATGCTCGCACACAATGTGCATGACGTGCAGGTGTTCAAGCGCCATCTTCACGCCAACCGGCTGTCCGGCATCGACAGTGAATGGCTGACGCCGGAGGAGGCGAGGGCCTTCTGCCCGCCGCTCGATATTTCGCCGGACGCCCGCCATCCGCTGCTCGGGGCCACGCTGCAGCGGCGTGGCGGCACGGCGCGTCACGATGCGGTGGCCTGGGGTTATGCGCGGGGCGCCGACCGGCTTGGGGTCGATATCATCGAGAATTGCGAGGTGACAGGTATACGCCGCGGCGCCGACGGCGCGGTCACCGGGGTGGACACGACACGCGGCTTCATCGCGGCGCGCAAGATCGGCGTCGTTGCCGCCGGCAATACCAGCGTGGTCATGGCCATGGCCGGACTGCGCATGCCGCTGGAGAGCTATCCGCTGCAAGCCTTGGTGTCGGAGCCGGTGAAGCCGGTATTTCCCTGCGTGGTCATGTCGAACACCGTGCACGCCTATATCTCGCAGTCGGACAAAGGCGAGCTTGTTATCGGTGCCAGCACCGACCAATACGTCTCTTACAGCCAGACCGGCAGCCTACACGTCATCGAGCACGCGCTGGAGGCGATCTGCGAGATGTTCCCAGTGTTCCGCCGCATGCGCATGCTGCGCAGCTGGGGTGGCATCGTCGACGTCACGCCGGACCGATCGCCGATCATCGGCAAGACCTCGGTGCCCGGGCTCTATGTCAACTGCGGGTGGGGCACCGGCGGCTTCAAGGCAACGCCGGGATCGGCGCACACTTTCGCCTGGACCATGGCCAAGGACGCGCCGCATCCGATCATCGAGCCGTTTGCGCTCGATCGTTTCCGCACCGGCCACATGGTCGACGAGGCCGCCGCCGCGGCGGTCGCGCACTGAGGCCGCGTCATGCTGCTGATCAACTGTCCGTATTGCGGCAATCGTCCGGAGCTCGAGTTCCGTTACGCCGGCGAGGCGCACATCGCGCGTCCGCGAGATCCCTCGCAGCTCGATGACGAGCAATGGGCGGCCTTTCTGTATTTCCGCGCTAATCGCAAAGGCACACACTACGAGCGCTGGCGGCACACCCATGGCTGCGGACGTTTTTTCAACGCCATGCGCCATAGTGTCTCGGACCGTTTTGGCATCACCTACAAGGTCGGCGAACCGCGCCCTGATCCGAAGACGGGACGCGCGCCATGAACCAGCCGTTCCGCTTGCCGAAGGGCGGGCGCATCGACCGCTCGGCGACGCTGCCCTTCACGCTCGACAGTCGTGCCTATACCGGGCATCGTGGCGACACGCTCGCCTCAGCGATGCTGGCGAATGGCGTGCATCTTGCGGGACGCTCGTTCAAATATCATCGGCCGCGAGGCGTTTTCACCGCCGGGCCGGAAGAACCCAATGCGCTGTTCACCATCGACCGCGGCATGGGTCGCATGGACCCGAACACGCGAGCGACTCAAGCGGCGCTGTTCGACGGCTTGCGCGCGCACAGCCAGAATCGCTGGCCGTCGCTGGCCTTCGACATCGGCGCCCTGAACGGCCTGTTCGCGCGTCTATTGCCGGCAGGTTTCTACTACAAGACTTTCATGTGGCCGCGTTGGGCGTGGGACAAGCTCTACGAACCGCTGATCCGCTCCGCCGCTGGGCTTGGTCGTGCGCCGAATGCGCCTGATCCGGATCGCTATACGCAGCGCTATGCGCATTGCGATGTGCTGATCGTCGGCGGCGGGCCATCAGGCCTTGCCGCGGCGCTCGCCGCTGCCGACACCGGCGCGCGCGTCATCGTTTGCGACGAGCAGGAAGAGTTCGGGGGCAGTCTCCTTTCGCAGCCCGCGCTAAGTATCGATGGCCGGCCGGCTTGGGAGTGGCTCGCAGCGGCGATTGCCGACCTCAAAGGGCGCGAGAACGTGCGGCTGCTGCCGCGCACGACGACGTTCGGTTACCAGGCACAGAACTATCTCGGCTTGGTTGAACGGGCGAGCGATCATCTGCCGTTGCCGGCCTTGGGCTGCGCGCGGCAAAGGCTTTGGCATGTGCGCGCCAAGGAGGTGGTGCTGGCGACTGGCGCCATCGAACGGCCCCTGGTGTTCGCCGACAACGATCGTCCCGGCATCATGCTTGCGGGCGCGGTGGAGACTTATGTCAATCGTTATGCCGTTCTCCCCGGCCGCAGCGCGGTGATGGTGACGACCCATGACAGCGGCTACCGCGCAGCCTTTGCACTCGCCGATGCCGGCGCAACCATCGCGGCCATTGTGGATCCGCGAACGACGAGCTCGGAGGTGGCTGCGCAGGCTGCCGTGCGCGGCATCGAAGTGCTGCGCGGCCATACGGTCACCGGCACCCATGGGCGGCTTCGCGTGAACGCAATTGACATCGCGGAGCTGCGCGAGGGCAGGGCGCGGAGATCCGGCCGTCGCATCGCCTGCGACTTGTTGATGATGGCGGGCGGGTGGACTCCCTCGGTGCATCTGTTTTCGCAGTCACGGGGCAAGCTGCGCTTCGACGCGGAGCGACAGACCTTCGTTCCAGGCGAAGTCGCGCAGGCGCAACGATCGGTCGGAGCCTGCGCCGGCACGGTCGCGCTGGCGGATCGATTGGCGGAAGGCTACGCCGCCGGCATCGCGGCGGCGCGTGATGCGGGCGTAAGCCGGTCGCCCACGCGCTCGATTCCCCGCGCTGATGCAATGCCGGCTGATCTCGGGTCGCCTTACGGCGAGCTGCCGACTTCGCGCGATCCATCTTTGCTCAAGGCCTTTGTCGATTTCCAGAACGACGTCACCGCCAAGGACATCCGTCTGGCGGTTCGTGAGGGCTTCCGCTCCATCGAGCATGTCAAGCGCTACACGACAACGGGAATGGCGACGGATCAGGGCAAGACCTCCAATCTCAATGGTCTCGCGATCGCCGCGCAGGCGCTCGGCAGAAGCATCCCCGACGTCGGACTTACCACCTTCCGCTCGCCGTATACGCCGGTGACATTCGGCGCGCTGGCCGGGCCTGCCGGGCCTGCGCTGTTCGATCCAGTGCGCAAGACCCCGATCCACGCATGGGCGCTCGAGCGCGGCGCCGTGTTCGAGAATGTCGGCCTGTGGCAGCGAGCGCGCTACTTTCCGCGTGATGGCGAGGACATGCATGCTGCAGTCAATCGCGAATGCGTGCAGACGCGGGCGAGCGTCGGCCTGTTTGACGCCTCAACACTTGGAAAAATCGAAGTCGTTGGTCCCGACGCGGCCGAATTCATGAATCGCATGTACGTCAATCCATGGAGCAAGCTCGAGGTCGGACGCTGCCGCTACGGCATTATGCTGCGCGAGGACGGCTTCATCCTCGATGATGGCGTGGTTGGGCGGCTTGCCGCTGATCGCTTTCATGTCACAACCACGACTGGTGGTGCCCCGCGGGTTCTCCATGTGATGGAAGACTACCTGCAGACCGAGTTTCCCGAGCTCACGGTGTGGCTGACCTCGACCACCGAGCAATGGGCGGTGATCGCCGTCAATGGACCGCGTGCGCGCGAGGTTCTCGCGCCGCTCGTTGACGGGATCGACCTCGCGCGGGACCAGTTCCCGCGTATGAGTGTGCGCGAAGCCACGATCTGTGGCGTACCGATGCGGTTGTTCCGCGTCAGCTTCAGCGGTGAGCTTGGCTTCGAGGTCAACGTGCCCGCAGATTTCGGGCGTTCTGTCTGGGAGCGTATCTACGAATCCGGCCGGCGCTTCGACATCGTGCTCTATGGCACCGAAACGATGCACGTGCTGCGCGCCGAGAAGGGCTACATCATCGTCGGCCAGGAGACCGACGGCACGGTGACGCCGATCGATGCCGGGCTCTCCTGGGCGATCGGCAAGGGAAAGACCGACTTCGTCGGCAAACGCTCGCTCGCACGGCCTGCGATGTTGCGCGCAGATCGTAGACAGCTCGTCGGCCTCCGCAGCAAGGACAAACGCACGGTGCTCGACGAGGGGGCCCAGATCGTTGACGTGGCATCGGCGCGTGCGGCGCTGGGACATGTCACGTCGGCGTACTGGAGCGCGTGCTTGGGTGAGCCGATCGCACTCGCGCTCCTGGCCGGCGGACGGCAGCGCATGGGGCAAAGCCTGCTGGTGCCGATGGCGGAGAGGGCCGTCGCCGTGGAGGTCGTGGCGCCGGTCTTCTACGATCCCAAGGGAGAGCGGCTCGATGCCTGATTCCGCGAGCGTCCGTCCCCTGATTGGTCGTCAAATGGCTTCGCCGGACGGCCGCGTCCTCGTCACACCTTTGCCGTCGGCGACGCGCTTTGCCTTGCGCGCGAAGCCCGAACAGATGCAGGCGGCGGGCGTCGCCTTTGGCGTTGCGCTCCCGACCACGGCTTGTCGTGCACAAGCGAGCGGCACCCGCGCGGCACTCTGGCTGGGGCCTGACGAATGGCTTCTCCTTGCCGAGGCACAGGCCGAAGCGGCGATCAAAGCCGCTTTCGCCGCGATCACCGCGCCGCTCTCGCTGGTCGAGATCAGTCATCGCAACATCGCGATCGAGCTGCGCGGGGAGGGCGTGACCTATGCACTTGCTGCCGGCTGCCCGCTCGATCTCGATTTAAGCGCCTTTCCGGTTGGCGCTTGCACACGCACGCTGTTCGGCAAATGCGAGGTCGTGCTCTGGCGCAGCGCCCCGGTGACGTTCCGAATGGAATTCTGGCGCTCCTATGCGGACTATGTCTGGGCGCTGCTCGCGATTGCTTGCGCTGATGCCGCGCTACCGACCGAGACATAGGGGCGCGCAGTGATCCCGGTGCGTCGAGCTGTCGCACCTGTGTCTTCGCCGGCATCATCGTCATCAAGCTGATCGGCCTCAGCCGCCGACTCGCGGCGTCCGCGCGCCACGCATTGTGCAGCGGAAAGCCGCCCGCTGCGGTTGAAAGCCAATCGTCGAGTTGCCCGGAAAATGGTCAGGGCCGCGAGAAATTCGCAGCAGGCGGCGTCATTTAGGCAATTAGTTGCCAGGAGAAACGAGTTCCTGTTGTTCGGCGCTGCTGCGCTTTCTAGCGTCATCAAGCCGGCGGTTCTTGATGGAGGCGGGACGTGCGAGCACTCGGTGCACTTGCGATCGCAGGCGTTGGATTGTGGCTGACCGCGGTGGAACCCGCCGCGGCACTGGACCAATTGCGGCTCGCGCAGAATCAATCGCCGATCTCCGGGATCAGCATCATCGCCAAGGCCAAGGGCTTCTTCGAGAAGAATGGGCTCGACGTCACCGTCGCGAGCTTCACCACCGGCAAGCAGTGTCTCGACACCGTGATCGGTGGCGGCGCTGAAATCGCGACGACCGCCGAGGCGCCGACCACCGCCGCCGTGATGGCGAAGGTGCCGATCGTGTTCCTCGCCCGCACCGAGTATTCGGATCTGAAGACGCTCGTCGCCGCCGATGCCAAGATCAAGACGCCCGCCGACTTCAAAGGCAAGCGCGTCGCCTATACCGCCGGCACCGGGAGCGAGGTCTACACCTGGACCATGCTGCGCAACGCCAAGCTCGCCACCGACGACGTGCAGCTCGTCAATCTGCGGCCGCAGGAAATGGCGCCCGCGCTCTCCGCCGGCAGCATCGATGCCTACGACACCTGGGAGCCGCACATCATCAACGGCAAGAAGGCGCTCGGCGCCAAGGTCGTGCAGCTCGATACCAAGGGGATCTATGCGGAAACCTTCAACATCGTCGTGATGCGCGACTACGCCGAGAAGAATCCGAAGGTGGTGCGCGCATTCATCAAGTCGCTGATCGAGGCCGAGGCCTGGATGAAGGCGAACCGCGAGGAGGCAATCACGATCGTGGCGGATTTCGCGCGCATGAAGCGTGACGATCTGGCGCCGATCTGGGACGACTTCGTGTTCGGCGTCGCGCTCGATCAGAAAGTCCTCGATATCCTCAAGGCGCATTCGACCTGGCGGTTGGCGACCGGCAACGCGCCTCCCGGCGCGACGATGCCCGATTTCACCAAGGTGGTGTTCAGCGCTCCGCTGCATGACGTCGCGCCTGATCGCGTGCGCTTGCCGTAAGGGGGCGCCGCAACGATGGCGAAACAAACGCAAGGTTATGCACGATGGCTTAACCAAGCGGCGCTTCTGCTTTCAGTGCCGTTGCTGCTCGTCGCCTGGCAGTACGTCTCCGTTTCCGGCGTCGTCAACCGCATCCTCTTTCCGCCGCCGACCGAAGTGACGGTGGCGCTCTATCAGGCGGTGCGTGACGGCACGCTGATCCGCGACGTGCTGGCGAGCCTCAACCGTGTGCTCGTCGGCTATGTGACCGGTGCTGCCGCCGGCATTGTCGTCGGACTGCTCACCGGCCGCTACGCGCTCATCTCCAACCTGCTGACGCCGATTTTCCAGCTATTGCGACCGATCCCGCCGATCGCCTTCGTGCCGATTGTCGTGCTGTGGTTCGGGCTCACCGAGTTCGGCAAGTACTTCCTGGTGTTCTGGGGCGTCTTCTTCACGGTGTGGATCGCCGCGCATTACGGTGTGCAGAAGGTCGATCCGATGTTGCTACGCGCCGCTCGATCGCTCGGCACCAGCGAACGCAATCTGCTCGTCTACGTGATGTTTCCGGCCGCCGTGCCCTACATCTTTGTCGGCCTGCGCACGTCGGTGAGCATTTCCTTCTACACGCTGGTGGGTGCCGAGCTTGCGGGGGCCTTCGCGGGCCTCGCTTATCGCATCGAGCTCGCGCAGCAGAACATGCAGACGGCGCAGGTGATGGGGGGACTGGTGATGCTCGGCGTCATCTCGGCTCTCGCCGACCGCACCTTCAATTTCCTCGCGCGGAGGTTCGTATGGTGGTGATGCGCGTCGTCGAGAGCCCGGCAACGGTGGCACCGCATTCGCGGCCGTCGTGGTCGGGGAAGGGGCAGATTGCGATCGACAATCTCAGTGTGGTGTTCGGCGATAATCCGAAGACGCAGCACATTGCGGTCAAGGACGTCACGCTCGACATTCCGGCCGGCCAGTTCCTGGTGCTGCTCGGACCCTCCGGTTGCGGCAAGTCCACAGTGCTCAACGCCATCGCGGGCTTCGTCGAGCCGACGCAAGGCCGCGTGACCATCGATGGCGTGGTCCCCGAAGGCCCGGGCGCTGACCGTGGCATGGTGTTCCAGCAGCCGACGCTGTTTCCGTGGCGCACCGTGCTCGACAACGTCGCCTTCGGCCCGCTGATGACCGGTCGCGGCAAGAGCGCTGCGGAATCGGAAGCCCGAACCTTCCTGGAGATGGTGGGCCTGAGCAAGTTCGCCACGCGGTATCCGGCAGCGCTCTCAGGCGGAATGCAGCAGCGCGTTGGCATCGCCCGCGCGCTGGCCAACTATCCCAAAGTGCTCCTGATGGACGAGCCCTTCGGTGCGCTCGACTCGCAGACCCGCGTCATGATGCAGGAAGGCCTGCTCAAGCTCTGGAACGAGTTCCGCATCACCGTCATCTTCGTGACCCATGATATCGAGGAGGCGATCTTCCTCGGCGATCGCGTCGTGGTCATGGGCACGGCGCCGGGCCACGTGATTGCCGACATCCCGATCGAGCTGCCGCGGCCGCGCGAGCATGCCGTGCTGTTCGATCCGTATTTTGCGCGCGTCAAACGGCAGTGCATGGAGCTGATCCGGGTCGAGACCATGAAGGCATTCGAGCAGCAAGGCGAGGAGAAATGACCGTGACCCGTTGGGACCCGCTCAAAGGCAGCCTCGACATTGCGACGCTGGAAAATCTCTACGACGGCGGCAAGTTATCCCCGGTGGAGGTGGTCGAGGGCGTGTATCGCCGCATCGCGCAACGCGGCGATGACGCCGTGTGGATTCATGTCGCGCCGCAGGCCGCGGCAGTGGAGCTCGCCAAGCGGCTCGAGCGGCGCGACCCGGCCGAGCTGCCGCTCTACGGCATTCCTTTCGCGGTGAAGGACAATATCGATGTCGCCGGCATGCCGACCACGGCGGCATGTCCGGATTTCTCCTATGACCCGCAGCGCTCCGCCGTGGCCGTGGAGCGTTTGGAGAAGGCCGGCGCCATCTGCATCGGCAAAACCAATCTCGACCAGTTCGCGACCGGGCTCAACGGCACGCGCTCGCCCTACGGCAGCCCGCGCTGCGTGTTCGACGACCGCTATATCTCCGGCGGATCGAGCTCGGGCTCGGGCGTTGCGGTCGGCGCGGGCCTGGTGAGCTTCGCGCTCGGCACGGACACAGGTGGCTCGGGCCGCGTTCCCGCAGGCGTCAATAATATCGTCGGGGTGAAGCCGACGCGCGGCATCGTCCCGACCACGGGACTGGTGCCGAATTGCCGTCTGCTCGATTGCGTCTCCGTGTTCGCGCTGACCTGCGAGGATGCGACCAAGGTGCTGGGGCAAATGCGCGGTGGCGCCGCCGATCCATTCGACCGCGAGGACACTGACAGCGAGATCGAGCCGCAGCACGGCATGCGGCTGCGCTACGGCGTCATCCGCGCCGACCAGCGGGAGTTTTTCGGCGACCGCCAGGCGGAAGCGCAATACGCCAAGGCGATCGAGCGGCTCAAGACCCTCGGCGAGGTCGTCGAGATCGATTTTGCGCCCTTCGCCGAAGCCGGCCGCCTGATGTTCGACGGTCCATGGGTTGCCGAGCGGCTGCAGGCCGTCGGCGACTATGTGCGCGCGCATCCGGCCTCGGTGTTGCCGGTGACGCACGCCATCATTCTCGGCGCCGAGAAGTATTCAGCCGTTGACGCCTTTGCGGCGGAGTATCGGCTGCGCGCCTTGAAGCAGAAGGCGCAGCAGACCTTCGCGCGGATCGATGCACTGGTGGTGCCGACCGTCGCGACGATCCCGACCGTGGCCGAGCTCGAGGCGGATCCGATCGGCCGCAACTCGGTGATGGGCACCTACAGCTATTTCGTGAACCTGCTCGACCTTGCCGCCTGCGCGGTCCCTGCCGGCATGCGCGCCGACGGCTTACCGGCCGGTGTGACCTTCATCGGTCCGGCGATGACAGATCGATTCCTCGCCCGCATCGGCTCGATATTTCACAAAGTGACGGGCGGTCTGCTCGGCGCGACCGGGCATCCCGTCGTTGCGCGCGAAACCTCGGCGGCCTAGGCCTGCTGCGCTTGCAGCGGCAGATCGCCGACGGCGTCGCCCGGAAGATTGTGGATGACGCGGAGCTTGCGGCGCTGCTCGTAAAATTCGAGCACGCGCTTTGCAGTCTTGGTCTGCAGTCGCGCGAAATTCGCCCGTTCGTGGGCGAGCGCCATTTCCGATAATCCGCGCTCGGCGACCTTCATCGTCAGCACGGCCTTTGCCGTGGTCCAGGAGCAGCCGGCGGCTTTGCAGATCAGCAGCACCAGGTCGGCGCTGCGGTCGAGCAGCGCCCGCTCGGTCATGTCGATGGAGAAGCTCGCGAGCGCGGAGAGCGCCACGGCGGTCTGCTCGAAGTTCTGCGCGCGGGCGGAGGAGTGCACCGCGCGCTCGCTGAGCTCGTTCCACTCGGTCAGCCGCTTGAAGCGTGCCTTGGCCTGCAGGTGATCGAGCGAGTTGTTGCGCGCGGCGAGATTGATCTCGTCGGCGGCCTCGATCACGGCGTCCTGCACCGCGGAGGCGGCGCGCGGGTTCGCGGCTTCGAGCTTGGCGCGAACCGAGGCAGTCGCAGTATCGAGGAGCTTGAGGAAATGCTGACGCGGGATGTCGTCGCGCGTGCCCACATGCTGCGCCAGCGTGTCGTCGTCTGCGGCGCGTGCGACCAGCGTCGAAAAGCCGTTGTCGGAGATGCGAGCGCCCGGGTTCTGCGCCACGGTGTGCACGACGCGCCGCTCGCCGCGCTCGATGAGCACGTCGGTGACCGGCTCACTCAAAACCGGGCGCTGCGCGATCGCCAGCAGATGCTCCTGGCTCTTGCTGCTCGCATTGGCGATCAGGTCTTCCTCGTCGAGTGCGGTCGATTCTGCGAGCACCGGTCCGGCGACAGCGATGGCGTCGTCGAAAGCCAGATTGCGGGCAAGCGCCGCCGGCGCGTTGGGCTTGGGTGCGACATAGCGCGCGAGCTTGGCGCGCGCCTCGACCTCGATCGCCGCCGCCAGCGGCTCGAGCAGGTCATCGAAAAGCTGGATCTGCTCTGGCGAATAGCGCGGCGATTCGGCGACGAACAGGTCGGTGATGCGCATCAGCGCCTTCAGGCGCCGTTCGCCGGAGCCCGACTGGATCGCGCTTTCGATTTCCTGCAAGTGATAAGACAACATTGACATGGCAATACGGTCGCCGCCCTGTAAAAAGACATAGTCGCGCGTTTCTTAGCCTTCGGTGGTGAAGTTACCTTGTTCCGGCTGCATCGCATTTTATCGAAACTGACCGGAGACGACCGCCGCACGCTGGCTCCGGCGCGGGAAGGGTGAGCAAAGCCTTAACCGGGAATTTCAACTTCAAATCGACGGACTATCCCTGTATCGGTGCGCATCGAGCGTGCGTGCCGCCGCTCGAACAACGATGCGAACGCACGATGGCTTATTTTCGAAACAGCGTCGTCAATCTGCTCAATCTGCACTACGGCATCTTTGCCTTCGTGATGAACGGGGCGGGGGCCTTCTTCTTTGTGTATTTGCTGCAGGCCGGTGTGCCGCTGCCCGGCGTGCTGGTCTCGGTGGCGGCGCTGCTGCTGGTGCGCTTCGCTATTCGCCCGGCGGTCGTTCCGCTCGTGGTGCATTGCGGGTTGCGGCGCGTCGTCATGATAGGCGCCGGTCTCATCGCCTTGCAGCTGCCGCTGCTCGCCGCGGTCAACGGCGTAGGGCCGGCGCTCTATCTGCTCATCGCGGTGTCGGCGCTCGGCGATACGGTCTACTGGACGGCGTACCACGCCTATTTTGCGGCGCTTGGCGACCACGAGCATCGCGGCCATCAGGTCAGCGTGCGCGAAGCTATCGCCGCCATCGTCGGCATCATCTCGCCGATCGTGACTGCGTGGCTGCTCGTGACATTCAGTCCGCTCGCAGCCTTCGGCGCCTCCAGCGTCATGGCACTTGCTGCCGCCATTCCGCTGCATTGGACGCCGGATGTTACCGTCGCACGTGGCGTTCCCGGCGCCATGCGCGCGTCGCTGCCAGGCTTCAAGTTCTTCTTTATCGACGGCTGGATTGCGTCTGGGCTGTTCTTCGTCTGGCAGATCGCACTGTTCGTGACCTTGCAGCGCAGCTTCCTCGGCTATGGCGGGACGCTCGCCGTGGCGGCGTTGGTCGGCGCCGTCTCCGGCCTCCTTATCGGTCGGCATATCGACGCAGGCGGCGGTGTACGCGCGGTGGCGCTGGCCGCAGGCGCGCTGGCGCTCGTGGTGCTGATGCGCTCGGTGGCCTTCGGCGATGCACGACTTGCGGTGATCGCCAATGCCGCCGCGCCGGTCGCCATGTGTCTCTACGTCCCGACTTTGCTCACGGCCGTCTACAATCTCTCCAAGCGCTCGCCTTGCCCGCTGCGTTTCCAAGTCGCGAGCGAAGGCGGCTGGGATCTCGGCGGCGCCTCGGCGAGTCTCATCGCCGCGGCCATGTTGTGGCTCGGCGCCCCGATGACGGCGGCATTGTTGCTGCCGCTCATCGGGATATTCGTCGCATATCTGCAGCTTGGCCGTTATTACGCGCAGACAAACATTATCGGTATCGCCCGGCACTCGAAACAAAATTGAGTTGATGAAGAAGCCGATTGTCTTAGTCGGTTAAGAACTGCCGCTGTTATCGATTCAGCAGTTTGCTTCGGACCAGGAGCACTCCAAAATCACCGATCCTTATCGGCGTCCAACCGTTCCAAAACGCAGCTTGTCGGAGCTGCAAAAAATACGGATCGTTGGCGACCGGTGCATAACTCATCAGTCCTTGCGAGACCATTATGGAATCGATGCCCAAATCGTCGATCTGCTGCTGCAAACCTTTGCCCGCCGGTAGCCAGTGGGCATAATAGGTTTCGCAGCGCGGGCTTAGATACACGCACCATCCGCCGTCGATCTCCAACATCGCATGCATTCTCGGCGCGCTCTGTTGAAGCGTTCGGATCACCTTGGCGGTCGGCTGCGGATCAACGGGCAGAACCGGAGCGCTGAGGAAAACAGCAAGGGACATCAGCAACAGCGCGGGCGGATTATCTTGGACTTTTATCCGGCGAATGACGAGAGCCAGCAGGCTCAAGAAAAGGAAAACGATAAGAACGAGATAGTGATCCAATGGCCAAACGAACAGACAGGCCAGCACCACTGGAGCCAAAAGGCAAAGAACGCCGAAGATCGTGACCCAGTTGAATCGCTCCGGGATGGCGGATTTGTTGGTAAAGCGACGCCGAATGGCCAGGGCGGTCATGACGACAAATGAGGCCGCGGCGAAAACGAGAACTAGTCGAGAAACACCGCTCGCCGTTGTGATCCCGGCGCCCGACGTGAACGGCGCAATGTAGGAACTGTACACGAGAAACGATGTTCGCAGAACGTTGCTTTCAATGAAGGCCACGAAGATTCCAGGCTGCATTCGCGCAGCCTCGGAGATCGACGTCGCTCCAGGGAACACAAGCGCAAATAAGGATTCCCAATTCGTCCAGGGATTAAGCGGCGAGTGTGTAATGCGTGCGACATGGATGGCGACCCCGTGGGCGAAGGCTGCGAACGCGCGCTGGCTTTGCGTAAAGAGCGGAAATGACCAAACCAGCGAGAGCAATAGGACCATGCCGAACGAGAGCCAAACGGGAGCGTCTACGCTGAGCTTTCGCTTGCGAAGCGAATGACGGTTTTCGTACAGCAGTGTGGCGAGAGTGCATATCGCGAAGATATAGAACGGCAGGACGAACTCCGCCCGAATAAAGCAGCAGAGGAATGCGCAAAGCGTCAGAATCGCAAAGCGAGATGACGGCCTCTGCACGGTTACAGCGGCTGCGAGGCCGATCGCCATAACCGTGATTGCCGCAAGGCTGACGCGCGGCGTCGTGGTGACTGCCGGCGATAGCAGAAAAATTCCTACGATGAGACTGCCATAGACGAAGGAACGCGCCACGAAGGCTGTACAGAAGAATACGGCGATGAGCCAAACAAAGATAATGATGTTGGCGCCGTACAAGTGCAGATCGACGGGGTCGCTGATGAAGGCCGAAAGAACCGTATAGATGCTGGAGTAGAGCCCGTTTTCCTCATAGGCCGCGAAGAGTGGAATTGGGCGTCCGATACCCTTACCGAGGTAATCTTCGTAGGGCGCATTCGGCGTGAACGCTCGCTGGAGTCCATTCAAGAGGTAGTTCGATTCATCGTAGAGCGCGATGTCAAAATTGTTGGGAGCGTTCTGCAGGCACTTTGCTATGGCCAACAGGACAAAGATGACGGATATGACCGTACATAAGATTCTGAAAGTCCTGCTATTGTAGATTGAAATCATAGCGTGATGTTTGAAGGAGAAATTCATCAGGCCGCCTGGCTGCGAGCAGCGCCAACCAGCGCTGCGCGGCGCCAAAGGCGAGATCATTCATTTACGCTACCATGCGGTGTCAATGCAACATGGCGGCCGCTCGATGCGGCGATGATAATCCTGAGAGCTGGGGAGCCGCCGCTGATCGGGCGCTCATTTTAGGTGATCGTGTGACGCCGGTGCTTGCCTGCGGTCATAACTTCGCTGCCAATATGAGTGCATAGCTCATCGTGGCGAGCACGATCAGGGACGCGATGACCGCGAGCGTCACGCGCAAGCCGGTTCGGGCGACAACGCGAACGTCGACACCCAGGCCGAGCGCCGCCATCGCCACGGTCGTCAGAAGTGCCGCTGCATGTGTGAGCGCAGGCACGGCGGCGACAGGGACGAGACCAAGCGAGCGCAAGACCATGAGCGCCAAAAAGCCGGTGATGAACCACGGGATCATTTCATTCAGCGCCGGCCGGCGGCGGTCGAGTTGCGGTGACCGCAAACCGGAACCGAGGAGCGAAAGGCCGAGCACGACGGGGCCCAGCATCAGGACCCGCACGAGCTTGATCACCGTGCCCACCTGATTGCTCAATGCGCCGATCGGCAGTGTTGCAGCCAAGACTTGCGGTACGGCATAGACGGTCAGCCCGGCCAGCACACCGTATTGCGTGAGCGACAGTTTCAGGATCGGCACCAGCAGGGGCAAGGTCAGCACGACAATGACGCCGAGCACGGCGGTGAACGAAATCGAGGAGGCGATGTCGTCGCCATCGGCTTCGATGACCGGCGCGACCGCGGCGATTGCGGAATTTCCGCAGATCGAATTGCCGCAGGCGATGAGGATCGACAGTCGCGACGACAGCCCGAGAGCGCGGCAGATCCCGTAGCTCGCACCGATCGCGAGCGAGACGATCCCGGCGATGCCCAAGATCAACGCCGGGCCGAGCGCCATTACCGTCCCAAGGCTCACCGTTGCACCGAGCATGACGACGGCGCATTCGAGGACGAACTTGGCGCTGAGATCGATGCCGGGAGCCCAGCGTGCGCCTGGCTTCCACGCGGTGCGAATGGCGACACCAAGAAGGATCGCAAGCACAAGCGCCTCGAGATAGGGCTGGGCGAAGACAGTTTCCTCCGCCATTTGAACGCCCGCTGCGACCACGGCGACCGTGGCGCAGAGCAGCACACCTGGAAGACTCTGGAGCGCCGATTTCAACGTCATGTCGGGATTGGATCGCTTCACCTGGGTATTCAAGTGCGCTCCACATAAGGCAGATCGATTAAGCGGTCGAACAGATTGTTCTCATAGAAATAATCGAAAATATCGATTAATGAGATGGCGCTTATCGAGCGGGACGGCGCACATCACGGTGGCCAGGAACGCATCATGCCGAGTCGGCATGGGTTATGACAAAAACGGTATTTCCTGAGCCTCAGTCGCCCTCGATAGCATCCTGTTGAAGTCGCATCGTTCCCCCTGACGAGGCGCGAGTGCCTCTCATGGGGGCACGAAAGCGATCGACCGTAGACGGCTCCCGATATGCCGTCCCTGCTAGGGTGGATCGAGATCATGACCCAGAGGTTTATTCGTTTCCTCCTTGCGTTTATCGCGTGGGGAGCCGGCACGCTCGGCGTGGCGCTTGCCGGGGAAGCCTATCCGACACGACCCATTACGCTCATCGTTCCATTCGCGGCTGGTGGCGCGGTTGATATCGTGGGTCGGCTCGCGGGCGAGCAACTCAGCCAGGCGCTCGGTCAACCGGTCGTCGTCGAAAACGTCACAGGGGCTGGAGGAACGATCGCGGCGACTCGCGTGGCTCGAGCCGCGCCTGACGGTTACACGATTCTGGTTGGCAATCTCGGCACACAGGTTGCGAGCGTCGGCAGCTTCAAGAAGCTGGCCTACGATCCGCGTGTCGACTTCACGCCGATCATCCTCCTCGCCAACGCGCCGGAGGTCCTCCTTGTCGGCAAGGACGCGCCGCCGAATTCGCTGCAGGAGTTCGTTTCCTATCTGAAATCTGTGGGGCGCCCGATCACCATCGGTCACTCGGGCGTCGGGTCAACCTCGTATCTGACCTACCTCCTGTTCCGCAAACTCTCAGGAACCGCGCCGGTATCGGTCCCTTACCGCGGCGATATCGAGGCGGATCGGGACGTGATGAGCGGTCGCGTCGATGCGGTTTTCAATTGGTCGATTCTGGCGGCGCCTTACGTCACATCCAAGCAACTTAAAGCAATGGTGGTGCTGGCGCCGCAGCGTTCGGCGGTCATGCCCGATGTTCCCTCCGCCGCCGAGGCGGGAATGCCGAACCTGCTGGTGAACGCGTGGACGGCGCTGTTCTTCCCGAAGGACACGCCGCAGCCGATCGTCGAGCGGGTGAACGCAGCACTGCAAAAGGCGTTCGCGAACGAAGCGGTCGTCGCGCGCATGACCAAAATCGGCCTGGATATCCCGACGCCGGAGCAGCGCACGCCGCAGGCGCTGCACGCACTCGTCGAGTCGGAACTCGACAAGTGGCTGCCGCTGATTCAGGCCGCGACCAACTGACCGATCTGCAAAGGACCGCATGATGAACAAGCTGATGACCGCGGACGACATGCTGTCGCCTGAAGCTCTGGTCGAGCCCGAGTGCTATTTCGCGGGGTTGCGCGAACATGACCCGATCCACTGGAGCGAAAAGCGAAAGATGTGGATCCTCACCCGCTATGAAGACGTGGTGTGGGTCGCGCGGCAACCGCAGCTCTTCTCATCGGACAAGTTGGGTTTCAACGTCAGAGCGTTGCCGGAGAACGATCGCGAAGGCTACCGCCAGCGCTATGCGGCTATCTTTTCAACCTATCCGATATGGCTCAGCGCAACCGACAATCCGCTGCACGACCACATTCGCTTGATCGTCAATCAGGTGTGGACTCCGGGACAGGCAGAAAAGCGGCGGCTGAAGATCCGAAAATTCATCCACGACCTGCTGGACGAAGCGGAAAAGAAATCCGAGATCGACTTCATCAAGGATTTCACGTTGCCTCTGCCCATCAAGGTGATCCTCGACTACCTCGATTTTCCACATGAAGACTGGGAGGAGATCAAAGAATATTCCGATCGCTGGCTTACCTATCATTTCGGCGGTGGAAACGATCCGGAGCGTTGGCAGTCGGGCGTAGACGGGATCAAGGGCCTTACCGACTATGTGACGCCGCGCGTGAAGGAGCGAAGGGCGAATCCGACGGACGACTATATTTCAGCGCTGATCAAGTCCGAGTGGAAAGGCGATCGCCTGACCGACGAGGAGATCATCGTGCATTGTGCGAACCTTCTTTTCGCCGGACATGAAACGACGACCAATCTGCTCGCGAACGGCCTGCACCTGTTGATGACGCATCGCGATCAATGGGATCGGATCTGCAAGGATCCTTCGCTTATTCCGCTGGCCGTCGAAGAGATCGTTCGCATGGAGGGCGCCATCAAGAGCATGCTGCGGTATGCGCTTGAGGACGTGGAGATCAAGGGGAAGACCATCCGCAAGGGCGATCTGGTCTTGCTTGTCGCCGCGGCAGCGAATCGCGATTCCGCAAAATATACCGATCCGCAGAAGGTGGATGTCGGCCGCCGCCCCAATCCGCATCTCGGCTTCGGACAGGGAATTCACATCTGTCTCGGCGCGCCGCTTGCGCGTCTTGAAGGACACGAGACTTATTTGGCGCTCAGCCAACGGTTTCCCGGAATGCGCCTCGCCACGGATAAATTCGAGTATCACGCGATCATGCGAGGTCGTGCGCTCAAAGCGCTGCCTGTGACTTTGAAGTAAGGCCCGGCCGATGGCGCGTTCATTTCGCATCGAAATCGATTACGACGTCTGCGTTGGTTCGCGCATTTGTAGCGCGATCGCGCCACGCGTCTTCGGCCTGAACAAAGAAGGACAAGCGTTGGTGTTGGATGTGCTTGGCGACAGTCCCGAAAGCATCCGGATGGCGGCGGAGGGATGTCCCGTCAGCGCTATCAAGGTGACCGAGATTGGCGGAGAGGAAGTCTAGGATGAATGCGATGGCGAAGCAGGAACAACAGCCGAAGCCTGTGCAGCCCCATGGTCGCGCGCGCTTGCAGGTCTTTGTTCGCGCCGTGACGCGTCAGGGCGAGGATATCAACGCCTACGAAGTCGT
This sequence comes from Pseudolabrys sp., assembly GCA_035651015.1. Lineage (GTDB taxonomy): Bacteria > Pseudomonadota > Alphaproteobacteria > Rhizobiales > Xanthobacteraceae > Pseudolabrys. The sequence continues at coordinate 304,967 of DASRGN010000064.1, forward strand.
CGATCCGGCAGGAAAGCTGTTGCCGGCGTTCGAGGCGGGCAGCCATATCGATGTGGATGTCCCGGGGGAGGCTGGCCTTGTCCGCCAATATTCTCTTTGCGGCGATCCTGAAGACCGCTCCCGTTATCTCTTCGCTGTGCAGCGTGAACCTGGCGGGCGCGGCGGCTCGAAGGCGATCCACGAGCGTGTCCACGTCAACAGCACGCTGACAATTTCGGAGCCGCGCAACAATTTCGCTCTACGGCCATCGGCCCGCCGCCATCTGCTGCTCGCGGGTGGGATCGGCATTACGCCGATGATGGCAATGCTGCGGCATCTGCAGCGAACCGGCGCGGAATACACACTGCACTACTGCACGCGCTCGCCGTCCCGCACGGCCTTTCTCGACATCCTCCAGCCTTTTATCGCAGAAGGGCGTGTGTCCATTCACTGGGATAACGGTAATCCGGCCGACGGGCTCGACGTCAAGGCGACCCTCAGCGCTTACGGGGAGGGCACGCACCTTTACTATTGTGGTCCGCCCGGTTTCATGGGAGCCGTCGCTGCGGCGAGTGCGCATTGGCCCTCAGGCACCACGCATCGCGAGTTCTTCACGCCATCGGCCAACGATCCAGCAATCCCGAGCCAAAGCCCTGCCGAGCCTGCGGCGGCGCAGACTGAGCTTGGAAGCAAGTTCCAGGTGCGGCTCGCGCGCAGCGGCCAGACACTGGATATCCCTGAAGACAAAACGATCCTGCAGGTGCTGCGAGAGAATGACGTAAGCGTCGAAACGTCGTGTGAGCTCGGCGTCTGCGGCACCTGCCGCACGCGTGTCCTCGAGGGTCAGCCCGATCACCGCGACTTTGTGCTCGAGGCGCAGGAGCAACAGAGCGAGATGACCGTCTGTTGCTCGCGTTCGAAGACCCCTCTGATCGTTCTTGATCTTTAAGGCCTTGCCTAGGCCTGAACGATCGTCTGCCGCTATTTGGCGGAGCGCTCCGGCGCCGACCAGCCTGTGCGTCGCGAGAGCTCCGACGCGATCTCGAGCATGACCCTGGCGGTGACGACACTTACGAAAGATTCCGGCTGCTCGCGCAACCGCGCCAAAGCCCATTGACGCGAAAGTCCGGGAATGCGCAGCGGCCGCACCTGCAACTCGCCACGTTCCGTTTCCTCGTGGACGAAACTGTAGCACTGAATCGTATAGCCGAGGCCCGAGAGGACGAGATGCTTGATGACGGCCGAGCTATCGACATTTTCGCGCACGTCGAGCTGGATCTTGTTGCGCTTCGCGACCGTCTCGATCTGCTCGCGCAATGTGTTTCCGCGGCTCGGCAGCAACAGCGGGAAGCGGCCTAGTTGCTTGAGCGTGACCGGTGATCTGGCGTCGCCATCCGCGAATTCGCGCCCGGGACCGATCAGAAACATCGGCTCGGTGAGAAGCGGAATGGTCGAAAGCGCAGGATCGACCGGGCGCGCGGGAATGAGTCCCAGATCGAACTTCTTGCCCAAGAGTCCGCCGACGATGAAGGTCGTCAGCCCTTCGGAAATCTGGAGTTTCACGGCCGGATATCGCTCACGCACGCGCGTGACGAGCTGTGGCGCAAAGAGTGCGGCGACCGAGGGCATGATCGCAACCGAAACCGACCCCTGTGGATCTTTCCCGCAGCTGCGCACCTCCGCCGTGGCTTGCTCGATTTGGCGCAAAATACTTTCGCCTTTATCGAGCAGCCGCGCGCCGGCTTCGGTCAGTTGCACGCCGCGGCTGTCACGGCCAAGCAGTTCGACGCCGAGGTCCTTTTCAAGTTTGCGAATTTGGCGGCCGAGCGCCGGCTGCGCGACGTGCAGCTGGTTTGCGGCCTTGCTGATGCTATTGAGCTTTGCCGCCGAGACAAAATAACGAAGCGACCGAAGATCCATCCTGCGAGCTTATCGGAGCTATGCCGGGTATGCCAATCCGGCATGGCGAGGGACAAATACGATATTTCCTCGTCCGCGCATGGCGCCAGTACAATGTCGCAACGCAAAATTGATCACACCAGCCGGAACCATGAGCAGCAGACGCAGCTCCGTTCGTGCGCAGATGAGGATGCGCGCCCGCGATCAGTCTTTTGTGTTGGCGTGGAGGGTGGCGGCCCGTTTAGAATCATGAGGGGTGTTGGTAAGTAAGAATATCGGGAACAGCGTTTGTAACTCGCAAGAAATGTCTCGCGCGCGCATCTCGCTCTGCTACATCAATCTTATCCCGCTCCAATACCAGGGGGCGTCTGCGCAAACGTCTACAGTCGCGGGGCGGGATGCGATGGCCGAATGACGGGTGAGCTTAGACGAGCATCCAATCCATTCGGCGGCCCAAGTCGCGAAGGTCCTGGCGCCGAGCGCTTCGGCGTTATGGGGGTGATCCGGAGCGTAAGCTCTCAGAGCCCCTTCAGCGGAGGTCATCAACGGTCATGCCTCCGGGGGCCCGCGAAGCAAGCCGTAACCCATCGCGCGCGGGATATCTCGATCTAACGAGACCTGCGGTTTGACTACCACCTGCCTTCGTTCCGCGAGGGGCGAAGGATCCGTAGATCCCGAAGGATCACGGATGTCCCGCGCGCCCTTGGAGTTTTCTCCGCGGCGCTGACTTCAAAAAACAGCGTCGTGCTGAAAGTGCGAAGCTTTGCGCGAGTGGAGCAACGCGGGCTGTTTGATGGGGTGGACGGCCCCTGCTCACGGCATCGATGTGCCAAAACGTGGTCGCTGGTAACGCCACAACGAGAGGAGCCGTCCATGGGTGAGGTTAGCACGATCGGACTAGATCTGGCGAAGCATGTATTCCAGGTTCACGGAGTTGATGATGCAGGGAATGCGGTTCTACGCAGGCAGTTGCGGCGAAGTGGGATGCTGAAGTTCTTCGAGAAGCTGGCGCCGTGCACCATCGGGCTGGAAGCTTGCGCTAGCGCGCACTACTGGGCGCGTGAGCTCGCTGCGCTGGGGCACACGGTGAAGCTGATGCCGCCAGCTTACGTGAAGCCGTATGTGAAGCGCGGGAAGAACGACATGGCGGATGCTGAAGCAATTTGCGAAGCGGTGATGCGGCCGACGATGCGCTTCGTCCCGGTGAAGAGTGCCGAGCAGCAGGCGAGCGCGATGATCTACAAAGGGCGCGAGCTTCTGGTGCGCCAACGCACACAACTGATCAACGCACTGCGCAGCCATCTCGCGGAACTAGGGATCATCACGGCGCAAGGCGTGGGCAAGATCGATAGTCTCATCGCAGTTGTCCGCGATCGCAAGGATGCCCGACTTCCACCGGCGGCCCGCGAAGCACTGCAGGAGCTCATCAGGCAGATCGAAGCCTTAGAGGCGCGCATTGAGCCTCTGGAGGATGAGATCGTCGCTCAGGTGCGTTCAAGTGAGCTCGGCCGGCGGCTGGCCGATGTTCCTGGTATCGGACCGATCATCGCCGGCGCGCTGCTGGCGATGGTGCCTGATCCGGGCGGCTTCAGCTCGGCACGGCACTTTGCGACCTGGCTCGGCTTCGCGCCACGTCAGAGCTCGAGTGGGGGAAAGCAGCGGTTGGGGCGGATCAGCAAGCGGGGCAATCGCTACCTACGCAGCCTGCTGATCCTCGGCGCCAGGAACGTCTTGTGCCGCAGCAATCCGCGCATGTCCGCCTGGCTCAGAGCCTTGCGCGCGCGTCGACCGTTCAAGGTCGCGGCCGTGGCGCTCGCGCACAAGACAGCCCGGATCGTCTGGGCGCTGATGGTCAAAGGGACAAGCTATCGCGCGGCGGTTGCGGCCGTCGCCATGAGCTGATCGGCGGGCCGCCGCCGATCAGGGCAAGGTGCATCAAGACGTGATGGGACAGAGGGTCGAAGACCGGATGCGAGAGAGCCAGACACTTGTCGAGCGCCAACTTGGAGCGCGCCTGTTTGATCAGGCACTCGCATCGCGGATTCCATCAAGGCCAGCGGCCGTCACGGCTGCAGCAAAGGCCGGACACATGACCGCAACCGCTCCCTCAGCCCAGACCTCGAGAAACACCTTGATCCGCAGGGGCCGTCCACACATGACAAGTGAATCGGAATAAATCGAGGCGGCTTAGGGCCCGGATGCCACCGGCTTGCGCTTCTGTGCCATTCATTTAAATGGCGGATATGCAAAGGACGTTCTCCGTCGCGCCGATGATGGATGGCGCTGTCTTTGCTAGAAACCGTCTTAATTTCAATCGCTTATATGATGCGGCCGGATAATCTGTTGTACCGGCCGTCGTACTTTTTGCTTTGTCGCGTCCAACAGAGCTTGTTGCAACCTGGCTGTTTCTAGCCGACCAATCCGACCCGCGATGCGATGAAAAACGTCAGCCACAAGGCCGGACAAAGATAGGTTCCGAAAGGGATCTTCGTGGTCAGTTTCGTCTGCTGTCCAGCCCGAACTCTGATCAGGATGAGCATCAGCGCACTCACCGAGGCGATCGCGAAGCAAAGTGGTACATAATCGATCGGAAGCCAAACGCCGATGGCTCCCGCGAGCTTCACGTCCCCGAGGCCTAATCCGTGCCGTCCGCGCAAGTGCGAGTAGCACCAACGCAGTGCCAACAACACCAGCAGCACGGCAACGCCCCGAACTGTCGCAGTCGTGGCTTTTACGAGAGCGGCGGCCAAGTGCGAGGCCGCGGCAGCAGTGATCCCGGATGCGATCGCGCCATAAGTAATCGCATTCGGCAAGATATAGGTCCTTGCGTCAACGATTCCGCCGACGGCCATCAAAGCCCCGAGCACAGTCGAAGCGAGCGCGGTCGGCGGCGGCAAGCTGGCGAACGATACGATGGCGATGATTGCTGTCAGTACGAGTGGAATGCCGAAATTGATCCGGCCGATGTGCAGGTCGACTATTTGCGGTTGTCGCGCACTGGGTGGCACAAAATCCGCGTTTTCAGCCATCGATCATCGCCTTCATCGTGTCGCGTAGAGCTCAACATTGATTGTGCGGCTCTCTTTCCTCAGGATCGCAGTGCCCTCATTGATGGTCTGCACCTTCCAGCCGACGAAATCTTCGCCTTCGCCGACCCAGGCGCCGCTCAGATCGACCTTGCGCTGCAGATAAGCCCTCTTGATCTGACCGTTGATCATCACGCCGCCGAGGACGAAGCCTGGATCGACAAATGCGACCGCCGGTGCCGCGACGACTTTGGGCGGTGGCGGCGGCGGAGCAACGAAGGGCGCTCGCGATTTCGAGAAAATCGGTCGGACTAGGATTTCGTTAGGAGAGGGTGCTGCCTTCGGAACTTTCTCGTCGGCGCCGAAGTCGGAGAGGTGCGGCGTCCACGCGGCTGTCGGTGCCGGTGCGGCATCGTCGGCCGCGAACTGGCCGATGGCCTCAAGGAGCAGCCAGCCGTTGAGGCCGACCAACAAGGCAAGTCCGGCCAATGCCAGAGGAGGGGCAGGCAAGCGCATCAGTCCTTCCCCTCGATCTGCATGGCTCCGACGACGTCGAGTTGCGCATCGATCTGCGGCGGTAGCGCAACGTCAGTCGGCTGCAGGATCATTTGCTGCGCCGGCTTGAGCACGGCCCCGACGACGAACAGGAATGGCCTTGCGGCCTCGATGGTTCGCACGGTCTGATCGATCGCCTGGATCGGTCCGGTTATCTCAATCTGGGCACCGATCAATTTGACGTCGTCGCTGACCTTAGCCGGAAGGGTCCGAGCCGAGCGCACGCGCGCACCAGTCGTCTGCGCCATGCCCTTCAGCGTGATCTGCAGATTTGCCGCGATAACGCCCTCATTGGTTCCCTGCAGAAATTCGGCGCGATGCTTGTCCACGGCCGATCCAGCCGCAAGTGTGTCGACCGTCGATTGCTGGGCAATGACGGCATTAAGACGCGATAGCAACGCACGCTGATTGGTGATCTGCGCGTTGCGCTCCGCAAAAAAGGCTTGGATCGGCCAGACGAATAAAAACAGCAGCGCCAGGTTGGCGATGAGATTTACGGCGAGAAAAATGCCGCGGCGTAGCCATGCATTGGTGCGTACTTGTTCAATCATGGTTTCGTGCTCCGCGCCGCGCTGCTACGAAGTTGCGCCTGCAGAGAGAAACGCTCCCGCTCCTGGACCGGGTCAACCGCGATGGCGGTGGTCAGTGACGCATCATGAAACAGCGGCGATTGATCGAAGATACCGACGAGCTTGGCCGCCGCGGTGGAAAAGCCGGTCATGACGATACGATGCTCCTGCTGGTTTTCCGTGAAGCGCAGCTCGGTCAACCAGGAATCCGACGGCAGCAGTCGTGTTGCCTCTTCCCAGGTAGCCAGCAACGACGGGGCTTCGTGCTTTTGGACGAACACCCGGCCTATGCTGGTGTGACGCCGCTCCAGCTTTGCAAAGGCGGTGCGCACTGCCTGGGCTTGCTGGCGTGCCTTCGCGATCTGCGGCGCGAGCGTGCCGAGAACGGCGCTTTGGCGCCAATAGGTCAGTCCTCCCGTGATCGAGGCAAGAAGGAGCGCGCTTGCCACAAGCGCGAGCGCAATCCGCCGAACAGATGAGCGGTCACGGCGATTTCTGTGCAGCGCGATGACCGGATGATCCGGAGATCCTCGATCCTGCGCCGCGCACGCAACGAAATTGAGTTGATCCGGGCGTAAGCCAAAGGCCGCTGCGGCGGCCCTCACGCTCTCACGGCGGACCACTACCTGCGTCACCACAAGCTTGCCAGCTTCTGGAGCGACGACATAGTCGAAGTGAATATCTGCCAGCTTGAATGGTGTTCGCTGCGCAAGATCCTGCGCGACCACCTCGTCGAGCGCGCGCGCGACCTGCGGCGGAAGCGTCAGCTTACGCTCGAAGAACTGTTCGAGTGGTAATACGACCCCGATGCCGACCTCGTCTGCTGTGAGCCCGTTTTCGCGGAGAAGCCCGGCAATCGCGCTGGCCACTCTCTGCGCGCCGTGCACAAGCGTTTTTGCGATGAGCGTCGACCCGTCCGCCTGCAACGAGAGTTCGATGTCGGAGCCGCGCGCCGCGAACAGCAGGGCGGTCTTGCCCGGACCCATGAGCCAGCGCGCCGTCGGTGGCGGGAAAAGCGCGAGAAACTCGCGCAACCACCATTGCCCAAAGCGACCGGCTGCTTCTTCAAGCTTCGCAACTGTCTCGTGCCGCCATACCAGTGAAATCGCTACCGACATCTTATTGTCCTTGAGCTCAAGCGACCCGCGTTGCCCGCAGCACCTCGTCCATCGTGGTCTCGCCGCACCAGGCTTTGATGGCCCCGCTCTCGTACAAGGTCGCCATTCCATCTTCGCGGGCGGCGGCTTCGAGATCGGCGTCGGACGCGTTCGCCGCGATTCGCCGATGCATTGCCGCCGTGATCGGCATGACTTCGGCGATGGTGGTGCGGCCAGAGAAGCCGGATCCGTTGCACGAGGGGCAGCCGCGGGGGTGCCGCAGCTGATGTGCTCCGTGCGCGTCGAGCCCACGGACAGAGCAAGTGATCTCGCTAGTCCACGCTACGGCTCGTTCGTCCGGGATGGCGCAAGCCGGACACAGGCGGCGCACCAGCCGCTGCGCGATGATCCCCTTGATCGTCGAAGCGAGCAGGTAACTCTCAAGGCCCATGTCGATGAGCCGGGTGATCGTGGCCGCTGCGCTATTGGTGTGCAGCGTAGAGAGAACCAGGTGACCGGTGAGCGCCGCCTGGATCGCAATGCGGGCGGTCTCCAGGTCGCGGATTTCGCCGATCATGATGATGTCGGGGTCTTGGCGTAGGATCGAGCGCAGCGCATGCGGGAAGGTGAGCCCGATCCCCGGCTGGACCTGAACCTGGTTGACGCCGGTGAGCTGGTATTCGATCGGATCCTCGACGGTGAACACCTTACGCTCGACGCGGTTGAGCCGCTTCAACATGGTGTAAAGCGTCGTCGTCTTGCCGCTTCCGGTCGGTCCGGTGACCAGGACGATGCCGTTGGCACGCCCAATAAAATCCTCGAACATCGCAATCTGTTTGCCCGCGAAGCCGAGCGCGGCGAAGTCGAGCTCGACGCGCGACCGATCGAGAATGCGCATCACCACGCTTTCGCCGAACACGGTCGGGATCGTCGAAATGCGGAAGTCGATGTCGACGCCGCGCACCGCGATCTTGATGCGTCCATCCTGTGGCAGCCTGCGCTCGGCGATGTCGAGCTTGGCCATGATCTTGATGCGGGAAGTCAACGCGGCGCGCAGTCCGAGCTTGAGCAGCTCGGCGGTGCGCAGCAAGCCGTCGATCCGGTGGCGCACGATCAGTGCTTCGCCGTTCGGTTCGATGTGGATGTCCGAGGCCCCAGTCTCGACCGCATCGGCAATGAGTTGATTGACCAGCCTTATGACCGGCGCCTCGCTGGCGATGTCCCGCAATCGTTGGATGTCGAGCTCGCTGGCGTCGGCAGCCTCTGCCGTCTCGACGCGGTTAACGTCGGCGTTGGCGAGCAGATAGAGCGCGTCGAAGGCCTTGTCGAAATCGGCCGGCGCCATGAGGCGTAAGCTGACCTGGCGGCCGATAAGGAACGCCAGCGCGCGTACCGGCTCGTCGTTGAATGGATCGACGACGGCGACAACAACACTGCTCTGGGTCGCCGCCAGCGGCATGATCCTGTTGCGGCGGACGAAATCGGCACCGAGCGTGTCTACGAGGATCGGCTCAGGCGGCAATTCGGCGGGTTGGGCGATCGGGATCGATAAATATTTGCAATAAGCGAGCGCCAGATCGTTGTCCGAGAGCAGGCCGAGCTTGGTGAGGACTTGATCGAACCGCTCGCCGGTTGCCTGGGTCGCGCGATGTGCGCGCTCGAGCACCAGGTGGTCGATCGCGCCATCCTGCACCAGGAAGCCACCGAAGCTTTCCGCAAACGCCGGATCGTCCGCACCGACCGGCGCTGGCGTGGCCGTCGTCCCCAAGTCCGCAAGCGGCGAAGCCGTGGGAGAGGCTTCTTTCAGCGGCGACACGTGTTGGTTCATGATCGTTGCCAGCTTAAGATCCAGAAGGGCTCGTTGGGATTTCCGGTCAACCGGATGGCGCCGTGATGATGCGCGACGCCATTCGGCCGTGCGATGCCGACGTCGATGCTGAAGGCGCGGCCTTTGAGCGCCAGCATCGGATCGCCGATTCCTCCGTAAGATGCTGTCCCCGCCGCCCGTTGCGCCGCGACGGCATTGGCGAGCGACGGCAGTGCCGCGAGAACCTCCGGGGGAGAGAATTGCGGGTCGACGAACGGTCGTCCGGAGTAAACCGTCAAGGCAGGCACGATCTTGCGATAGAGATCGGGTGTAACCCCCATCACCAGCAGCAGCTCGTCGAGACTCTGAAACGGCCCGTTGCGCGGAGCGTAGTCGTAACCGGCGGCGCGATACTCGTCGGCCTTGGCGCCATTGATACGCTTGAGCGGGTTGCGGTCGCGCCAATCCAGGATCTTATCGAGCAGTGCGCTCGCTGAAACCCCATCTAGTCCAGCCCATTGCAGCAAGGCGATGAGGATCGGCGCATCGACCTGGTTGATGTCGACCTTTCCGAGTTCGTCCTGCACGCGGATATCGACCGATGCCCCGCCGAGTGTGAAGCGACTGGTTGTATTGAGCGCAAGGCGATGATCCGGGCGCGGATCAAGCAGTGCCAGCACCGCGCGGTTGATCGTGGCCTCTGTGAGCGCCTCGTCGGTGGCAGCATGGAAGCTGTTCTGCGCGAGCCGATATGAGACGTTGCCCGTAAAGCAGAGCGATATGGCGATGGCGCCAAGCAGCGCCAAGCTCCAAAGGGTTGAGACGATCGCCATCTAACGCCCCCGGCATCGCGTCGTCAGCGCGTCGAGGACGCAGCCGACATCAGCGAGGATTTTTGGTGCCACGACGAAGTCCGGCCACTCGCGACCGTCCTTAGCGGAAAACAGAACACGGATGCGAACGAGACGAGGCAGCTCGGCCTGTCTGCTCCAGCGATCGTGCCAGCCGGCAGTTCGCTCGGATTGCGCCTGCCCGAAATAAGAGAGCTCGATGCTAGCCGCCCCTTCGAGCAGTGGCTTGCGGGCGTCGCCGGCGGCGCTGCCCTGCGCCAGCTCGGGATGCGAGGCGATCATCAAGTCCACGGTGCCTTGATGCTGCTGGACGGAGAGCGCGACGCGCGAGCGGCCGGCGCTGCGCAGCGCGATGGGTGCGTTCGTCAAGAAGGACAGTGACGAGCTGCTTCCGTCGAAGTCGACGTGCCCGTGCGTCGGATCGTCGCTGAGGAACAGCGGGTAGGCGTCCTCGATCATGTGGCGAAGCAGATCATGCGCATGGATGCTGTTGTCGTTGCGGTCTGCATGCGCCGTCACGCCCGCCCAGGCCTGGGTCCCGGCGCGAACGCTGCCGAACAAGGCGAGGCTCAGTAGGCTGAACAAGGTCAGCGCGACCAGAAGCTCCACGAGCGTGAAGCCCAACTCTCCTTCACGCGGTGGGCTTCCGCGCGGCTTGCGCCTCATCGCGCGCTCCCCTTCGGACCGAGGCGCAGCGTTCGCAATTCAATCGGGTGGGTATCGGCGCCGGCCTCCCAGGCGACGTCGGCGGTGACCGTGTAAGCAGCAACGGGCCATTGGTCGCGGTCGGGCGCATCACCATAGGGCTCGATCCGCAATCGCCACGGTAGCTGCGCCGCCGTTCGCCCGCTCAACTCTCCCGCTTGGAGCGGGATGTCCTTGCCCACCCTGGCCAGCAACGATTGCGCGAGCAGGCTGGCGTCAGTAAGTGCGTCGGCGCGCCGCGTGTTGTGGATGCTATCGGAGGTCACCTTGAAGATCGCGCTCGCCGACGACGCCAGGATGGCGATGGCGACGATGACCTCGACGAGCGTAAACCCGCCGTCGCCGCGGTCCTGCCGCTGTCGCAGCCTTTTTTGCAGTGAGAGGCGGAGGCGGATCATGATCATGGCTCAGCAATCCGCCCCGATGCGCGGCTCGCCGGTGAGCCAATTCACGCAAATCTGGCTTTCGTGTCCGCGCAGCGAGAGCCGCACCTCGCCGCCGGTCGAGCTGCCATCGGGATAAAAGCGGATGCCGGCACGCGATGGCGATAGCCGTTCAGGCTCGGCGACCTTTACCCGCGCGAGGATGTCGTGGCCGAAGTGGCGCGCGGGAAGCGCGGGTGACGACAGCGTGTGCGCATCGACGTCGACGACAAGCACGCTCTGCGTGTCGCGCAAAATGGCATTGGCGCGCGTCACCCGCAGCGCTCCCGCGACGTCATGGATCGCCTCGCGAAGCCGCAGTGAGTCGGAGGTGCCACCGCGCAGGAATGGAATGGCAATCGTGGCGACCAATGCCATGATCGCCATCACGGCAAGCAACTCCAGCAGCGTGTAGCCCGCAGCGGAATCGTCGGTGCCTTTGGCGAAGCTCATCATCGGAACGCCAGATCGTTGATGCTCATCACCGCGTCGATGACGGCCATGACCAGGCCGCCGACGACGCAGGCCATGACGATGGTGAGGAGCGGGGTGAGCACGGTCATCAGGCGCTCGGCCGTGCGCTGCGTCTTCTGCTCAAACATGATGGCGACGCGCATCAGCATGACGTCGAGCTTTCCGGCCTCTTCACCGACCGCGATCATCCGCAGGGCCAGCGCCGGAAGCATTGTCTCCTGCTGCAGTGCTTGGTGCAGCGCCGCGCCCTCGCGGATGCGGTCGATGGCGCGATCGATCCCGCGACCGAGGTGACCGTTATGAACGATGGCGCGCGCGGAGAGCGACGCGGAAAGGAGCGGCACGCCCGCTTTGAGCAGGGTTCCAAGGACGCGCCCGAAGCGTCCGGTCTCTTGATCGAGAACGAGCGCCCCGACGAACGGGATTTGTAGGAGCCGCCGCTCAGCCTGCGCACGCGTCGCCGGGCCGGTCCACGCCCGGTGCACCGCTGCGCCGGCCAGGCCGCCACTGACCGTGATACCGAGAATGATCTCTAACCAATGGGCATGCAGCGCCATGGCGAGGCCGAGCACCGTGGGCAATGGTCGCCCGCTTCCATCGAAGATGCCGACGACGCTCGGGACCAGGACGCCGATAATGACGCCGAGCGAAGCGGTCGCGAGTACCAACAGCAATGCCGGATAGACCAGGGCCGAGCGCATGCGCGCGCGGATCTCCGCCCGGCGCTCCAGAAGATCGGCGAGCTCGCCGAGCATCGAGCCGAGATGGCCGCCGATCTCGCCGGCGCGGATCATGCTCAGATAGTCCGGCGCGAAGACCCCCGGTTGCTTCTGCATTGCCTCCGACAACGCCAGTCCGTTGAGCACGCCGCCGCGCAGATCCTTGGCGATGGTGGTCATGGCCGACGATGCGCCGCGCTCGCAGAGGATGCGAAGCGCGTCGTCGAGCGGGATATCGGCGCCCATCAGCGTGGCGAATTCTCGCGTGAAGGCGGCAAGCTCACGCGGCGAGCTGCCGCGGCGCACGGAAAGTTCGCGGCGCCACCACGGTGTCTCCGCCGCGCCGATCGGCTGCATCTGAAACGCGGTAAGCCCCTGCGCCCAGAGGAGCTGTGTGGCCAGGTCGTGCGTCGCCGCATCGATCTTTCCTTCGGCGAATTCGCCGCGCGCGCCGTAGGCGGAATATCGAAACGTTGGCATCGCAAGCGTCCTGCGTCTGGCCTTTACTCGAAGGTTCGGCGGAAGGTTTGCTCCATGGAGCGTGAGGTCACCGGCGGCGGGAAATTGCGCCGCAGCTCACGGCGGAATTCATCCGTGATCCAGCGCGCCTCGTTGAGGGTGCGCATGACCATTGGTGTGATCAGGATGATCAACTCGGTCTTGTCAGCGGTGTTATCCTTGGTCTTGAAGGCATTGCCAAGAGCCGGGATGTCACCCAAGAGTGGGACCTGCGAGCGGGTAACGGTGTTGCCATGCTCCATCAGCCCCCCGAGCGCGAGCCCTTCGCCGTTGTTCACGACGACACTGGTGCGGATGCGGCGCTGGCGGATGGTCGGCGAGTCGATCCCCGATGAGGTGGTCGGCACAACGCTCGAGACCTCTTGCTCGAGGTCGAGCAGCACCCGGCCGCTGGCATTGATCCGCGGTGTGATCGCCAGGATGACGCCGGTGTCCTTGTAGCTGACCGAATTGACCACGGGCGCGCCGGTGGTGAGCGTGCTAACGGCGGTCTGCGTCGTGATCGGCACTTCATCACCGATCTGCAGATAGGCGGTGTGGTTGTCCATCACCGTCAGGGACGGGGAGGAGACGACATTGACATCGGTGATGCTATTGAGGGCATTCAAGGAGGCGACGAGATTTGCCGCCGTTAGCGCGTAGGAGAAGCCTGGGAACACGGAGCCGATCGCGCCCGTCGCAGCGTCGCTGAACGTTGCGGCTGCTCCGCCGTTCTTGTTGGTCAGGAACCAGCGAACTCCAAATTTAAGCTCGTCGTTGAGCGACACCTCGGCAATGGTCACCTCGATGATCACCTGCTTCGGCATCACATCGAGGCTTTTGACGACCTTCATGATGCGCCGATAGTCGACCGGTGTTGCTTCGATCAAGATTGCGTTCTTGCCTTCATCTACCGCGATCCTGAAACGCTGGTCCTGCGTGCCGTCGCCGGTGACAGGCGCCGGCGGTCCGGGATTTGCGTCGAGGCCTTTTGCTGACGTCTGCTGCGGACGGATTTGCGACAACCCACCCGCACTCCCGAAGCCCTGCGACAGGCCTCCGCCCTGAGACGCGCCGCCGCCCATCGAGGCTCCCGATATGCTCGGGAACGCCGACGATCCGCCGGACTGCACATTCGCCTCGCGATAACCCGGTGCCACGTTGCGTGTGTTGTTGCTCCGGGTCGCGCCGGCCTCACGCCCGAACATGGATTGCAGGACGTCCACCAGCTCTTGCGCCGGCCGGTTTTGCGCGGTGTAAGTGAAAAACTGCTTTTCGCTGCCTTCCGCCTGAGCGTCGAACCGGCGGACCCATTCCGCGGCGCGTTTGAGATATTTGGTCTGCGGCGAGATTACGAGCACGGCGCTCAGCTGTTTGTTGGCGACGAACCGCACCATGCCGGCCATCGGGCCTTCGCGGTCCGCCGAGAACACCTCGCGCAGCTGGTCGGCCACGGCATCCGGCTGTGCGGTGGTCACCGGCACCAGCGCGAAGGACATGCCGCGCATCACGTCGACGTCAAACAGTGAGATCGCGTCGAGCATTCCGGCGATCTCTGGGCCCGTGCCGGAAAGGGTGACGGTGTGCCGTGCCTCGTCGGCTCGCACGATCGCGCCACGCGGCGAGATCGGCTCGATCAACCGCTTGATCTCGGCAGGCGACACATATTGTAGCTGCACGATCTGCACCCGCGAGCCGAGATTGTCCTCGCCGTCGGCTTTACTGTTGAGCCGGATATTGGCGCCGACGGCGGCCTGGTCGATGGCGACGATCTTGTATTGATCGCCGGCTTCGATGACGGTGGCATTGTTGGATCGCAGCGCCATCTGGAACAGGTTGATCGCCGATGATTTCGGCACCGGGCGTGGCGTCTGGATCGTGACCTTGCCGTCAATACCGGCATCGATCGTGTACTTGACGCCGAGCATGTCGCCGAGAACGGCCTTCGCTGCCTGGGCCACGGAGACCCCCACCAGATTAACGGTGATCGTGCCCTCGCTCGGATCCGCAGCGCTGCGGTCGCTCGTCGGCGGGTCGCCAATGAACCGCCCGGTGCCGGCCAGGAACGAGATTTTTTCTTTCTGCGGCCCGGCCGGACGCGGTGTGAGGTCCTTGTCTTGCGTGCTCGTGTCGGAGGGGCTGGCGGCGGCTATCGTGACTATGCCACCGGCAGGTGTATCGGCACGCAGCGGCAGGGCGCTGGCCCAGGCGTCGGCGGCTTTATCCTTCTCTGTCGTCTGACAGCCGACGAGCGCCAATGCCACGAGCGGCACGAGCACCTGGCAGCGGATCATTCGTGAGTATTCAAACGCCACATGAAACTCCACGAACACGATAGTGTGATGATGAGGATCGGAGTTTCGCGAAGACACTCAGTGCGGATGCGCAGGATCGGCCTGCGCGCGTACGCGTAGTTCGACATCTCTCTTCATCTACATGCGATTGGCAACAGAACGACGACGCGATGCGTCGAATTTTGCAAGCTGCGGTGAATAGTGTGAATTGAGTTGCAGCGTGAATTGACTTCGCCTTGGCCGATGCAACAACTTTGCGGCGTGCGAGGCCCGACTGAACGCGAGAGTGGTTTGTACAATGCGCATCATGCGAACGCTTGCCGTCAAAGCGGCACGAGCAAAGCGCGCCTTCTCCAAATATCTTGATCGGCTTAGGTCGGTCGCTCGCGCTGCCGAAGCGAACGACGGATATACCCTGGTCGAGCTGCTCGTCGTGTTGACGATCATCAGCTTGCTGGTCGGTCTCGTCGGCCCGCGCGTCCTGAATTATCTCAGTGATTCAAAGGTTAAGACGGCGCGGCTGCAGATCGAGGGTTTCAGTTCAGCGCTTGACCTGTTTTATTTGGATGCTGGACGCTATCCGACGGCGGAAGAAGGGCTGAGCGTCCTCATTCAGCGACCGGCAAATCTCGACGTGTGGAATGGTCCGTACTTGAAGGGCGCGCGCGTGCCGCTCGATCCATGGGGCAATGCCTATCGCTATCGGATGCAGTCCGAGGTGACGCCGCCTTATGAGATCGTATCTCTAGGTTCTGACGGCGCTGAAGGCGGCACCGGAACTGCGGCAGATATCTCCAGCACCCAGCGCTGATATCGGCGCATTCTCTGGCAGATTCCGCAAACGCAGTGAGCTCGGCGCAGTGGGGGCGGGGCGGACTGCTTTGTATGAATACGAACAAAGGCACAAACGATAATTGCACGTGAGCGCAACGCTGCTGCGCGCGTGAATGTCGAAATGTTTCGTTGCACACGAACCTCACGCCGCGTTGGACCCGACAAGCGATATCGAGCGAGATATTTTCAGTGACACGCGTGTGTCGCTTCGACGAAAAATGATTTCATCCACAGGCGCGCAATTGAATCTGTGAATGACGCGTGCTGATCGTTGACTGCACGCATTCGTAGTTTACGACTACGAGTAGAGTGGATTGGCGACGTTTAGCCGCCGCAATCGCGGTGAGGTGCATCGATGAAATCAAAGGGTGTGTTTGTGCGCGGGCCGGCGCAGACGCCGGTACGTGATCGGTCGAGTGCGCGCATTCGCGGCGTCGCGTGGCGCTGCGTCGGTGCAGCAGCGGTGTTGATGACAGGCTTGCAGCTCGCGAGCGCACAAATGTCGTTGCCAGGCAAGTTTTCGGTGAACAACCAGGGCGCGGCGACATTCAGCGTGTCGATCGCTGTGCCGCCTGGCACCGCAGGCATGATCCCGGCGCTCACGCTCGACTATACAAGTCAGAGCACCAGTCAGACCGGCGGCGGATTGCTTGGCATCGGCTGGTCGTTGGGCGGTTTGCTCTCGATCACCCATTGTCCGAAGACGGTGACGCAGGACGGCGGCTTTGGCGGTGTCAATTTTGATGCCAATGATCGGTATTGCCTCGACGGACAGCGGCTCGTCGCCATCAGCGGCGGTTACGGTGCCGACGGAACGGAATATCGGACCGAGGTGGAGTCGTTCAGCCGCGTGATCTCGCACGGGGTTGCCGGCAGTGCGCCGCAATGGTGGGAGGTGCACACCAAGACAGGCCAGGTGATGGAATTCGGCCACACAGCGGATTCCGCGCTGGTCTTGCACAATCAATCGTCGGTGTTCGGCTGGGCGCTCAGCAAGATGTCCGACACCAAGGGCAACTACTACACGATCACCTACACCAACGACGCGACTAACGGTCAGGTCTATCCGATCGAGATCGACTACACCGGCAACGCCGCGGCGAGCCTGGCGCCCTACAACAAGGTGCAGTTCGTCTATGCGACGCGACCCGACGTCACGCCGCAATACGTAGCCGGCTCGCTGAACCAGATCACGGTGCGTCTCACCGATGTGAAGACCTATGCCGACACAAGTCTCGTTGCGGACTATCGGCTCGGTTATCGGCAGATGACTATGAGCCAGGCGAGCCAGCTCACCTCGATCACGCTGTGCGCAAGCGACGGCTCATGTCTCCCGGCGACGTTTCTTGCCTTCGCCGATGATACCGATTGGCAACTCACGATCCTCGGGCAGGGATATGGGACGGGGACAACCTTGGGCACCCCGCCGCGCAATTACGGCAGCATCGTTACCGGCGATTTCGACGGCGATGGAAAGACGGATTACCTCTACGCCAACGCGACGAACTACGTTCTCTTTCGCTCGAACGGCGACGGCACCTTCGCTATCAGCGGGGCTGCATATGGCAGCGGCCTCAATCTGAACGGCACCCCACCGACGGCCAATTACGACCTCGTGGTCGGTGACTTCAACGGCGACGGCAAGACCGACTTTGCCTTCGTCGGCTCAACGGTTCTGTTCAGTTTTATCTCACGCGGTGACGGCACATTCGCGTTCGTGGGCCAAGGCTATCCGAGCGGCACAACACTCGGGTCGCCGCCGCGCAATTACGGCAGTGTGATCACTGGCGACTTCAACGGCGATGGCAAAACGGATTTCGTTTACGCCAACGCGACGAACTATGTGACTTTCCGCTCGAACGGCGACGGCACTTTCGCGATCAGCGGTGCCGCATACGGAGGCGGCATCAATTTGCAAGGACCGCCTCCGACCAGCATCTACGACCTCGTCGTTGGCGATTTCAACGGTGATGGCAAAACCGATTTCGCTTACGTTGGCTCGACGCTGGTTTTTAGTTTCATCTCGAGGGGCGACGGCACCTTCACGGCGTCGGGCCAAGGTTATCCTACCGGAACAACGCTCGGATCGCCGCCGCGCAACTATGGGAACGTCATCACCGGTGATTTCAATGGCGATGGCAAGACCGACTTCGTGTATACGAATTCCACAAACTACGTGACCTTCCGTTCTAACGGCGATGGTACCTTTGCGATCAGCGGTGCCGCGTACGGCGGTGGCATCAATCTACAAGGACCGCCGCCAACCAGCGTCTACGACCTCGTGGTCGGCGACTTCAACGGCGACGGCAAAACCGATTTCGCCTATGTCGGCAACCAGCTGCAATTCAGCTTCCTGTCCAAGGGCGATGGCAGCTTTTCCATTCTCGGGCAAGGATACCCGGGTGGCACGACACTCGGATCACCGCCGCGCAACTACGGCACCATCATCACTGGCGATTTCAACGGCGACGGCAAATCCGACTTCGCCTATGTCAACAACACTAACTACGTCATTTTCCGTGCCAACGGTGATGGCACCTTCGGTCTTGCTGGGGCCGCGGACGGCGGCGGCATCAATCTCCTCACGCCACCGACCGGGAACTACGACCTCGTGGTCGGTGATTTTAACGGTGACGGAAAGACCGATTTCGCCTTCGTCGGCTCGACGCTGCAGTTCAGTTTCCGCTCTGATGGTGCGCCGTACTCCAAGTTGACGTCGGTCACGACCGGGCTCGGGCAGACGACGTCTATTCAGTACCAGCCGCTGACGAACAGCAGCGTCTATGCCAAAGACGCAAACGCCGTCTACCCGCTCATTGACCTCAACAGCCCATTGTTCGTCGTCTCGCAAGTGACAGCACCGAATGGAATCGGTGGCACCTATTTGGGGACCTACAGCTACGCCGGTGCCAAATTCGACACGTTCGGCCGCGGCTTTCTCGGCTTCCGGCAAACGAAGACGATGGATCCGCAGACCAACATCGTGCAGACGACGAACTTCCGGCAGGATTTTCCTTATCTCGGAATGGTCTCATCGACCCTGAGTGCGAGCGGCGCGCAGACGCTGAGTCAGACCAGCAACACGCTGCAGTTTCTCAACAGCGGTGGGACGGCGAGCCTTAGCACGCCGAGCGTAACCAACGCGCCCTATCGCGTATCCGTCGCGCAGAGCGTGACCAGCGGCGCCGATCTCGACGGCTCGACGTTGCCGACGACGACCAGCGCCTTCACCTACGACGCCTACAACAATGCGACGCAGATCGCGGTGTCGGTGTCGGACGGTTCCGGCAAGACAACGACAAACACCTTCACGAATGACGCCACGAACTGGCTGCTTGGCCGGCTCACCTCCTCGTCAGTGACCAGTCAGATTCAGTAATGCGCTGAGCGTTTGCGTGCGTGAATGCAAGTTTCCCAGCGATCCAGGTTTTAGGAACAGGGGCTTCCCATGAAGCGGGCGCGGGCGACACGGGTTGTTGTGGCTGCGGTTGGCGCATTGGCCATCGGCATCATGTGGCCGGGCGAGGCAGGGGCAACCTCGAGCCTCACGCGGTCGTCGTCGTTCGCCTATGACGCCGCATCCGGCCTCATCACCCAGGAAGTGGTCGAGCCGGGCACGCCGGCGCTGCGGCTTGAGACCGACACGGCCTACGACGCCTTCGGCAACAAGGCCTCGGTGACGGTGAGCGGCGTCGATATCGCCACGCGCGCCTCGAGCACAACATACGACGCCCGCGGGCAGTTCGTCGTCACCAATACCAATGCGCTCGGCCAGAGCGAGACCTGGGCCTTCGAGGCCCGCTTCGGCAAAGCGACCAGCCAGACCGGGCCCAACGGACTCACCACGACCTGGAGCTACGATACCTTCGGCCGCAAGATCCTCGAAGTGCGCGCCGACGGCACGCGGACCGCCATCGCTTATCTGTTCTGCAGCGGCGTCAACGGCGGCACCGCGACCTGCATCTCGGGGGCGTCTTATCTGATCAAGTCGACGCCCTATGCGTCCGACGGCGCCACGCAGAACGGCCCCATCGGCATCGTCTATTTCGATGCGCTCGACCGCGAGATTGGCCGCGATACGCAAGGCTTCGACACCAGCACCGTGCGCGCGCTGCGCCAATACGACAGTTTCGGCCGCGTGCAGCAGACCAGCCGGCCGTATTTCGTCGCCTCCGGCACGCCGCAGTGGACCACCTACACCTTCGACACGCTCGGCCGCATCCTCACCGCGGCCTTCCCGGACGGCAGCACCACACATCAAGCCTATCACGGGCTCACCACCACCGAGACGAACGCGCTCTCGCAGACGCGCACGGTGACCAAGAATGCCCGCGGTGAGGTGATCTCGGTCACCGATGCGCTTAGCCACACCATGACCTATGCCTACGACCCCGTCGGCAATCCGGTCAGCACCACCGATGCCGTCGGCAACGTCGTCACTGCGACCTACGACACGCGCGGGCGCAAGATCTCCTCCACCGATCCCGACCTCGGCACCTGGACTTACAGCTACGACACGCTGGGCGAGCTCGTTAGCCAGACCGACGCCAAGAGCCAGACCACCACCTTCAATTACGACAAGCTCGGCCGTGCCGTGCAGCGTGTCGAGACCGACATGACCGCGCAGTGGGTCTACGACACTGCGGCGATGGGCGTCGGCAAGCTCACCTCGGCGAGCATCACTGCCGGACCGGGCTCCGGCTATGCGCGCACCTATAGCTATGATTCGCTGGGCCGCCCGGCGTCAGCGGCGACCACCATCAGCGGCACCACCTACACCTTCACCGGCGCTTACGATTCCAACGGGCGCCTCTCCAGCGTCACCTATCCCTCAGGCTTCGTCGCCAAGTATAGCTATACGGCGCTCGGCTATTCCAATCAGCTCTCCGATGGCACCACCAGCCAGGTGCATTGGACGCTCAACACGCTCGACGCCGAGCAGCACATCATGCAGGCGACGTCCGGCAACGGTGTCATCACCAATAACAGCTTCAGTCTGACCACGGGGCGGCTGTTGAGCGTGCAAGCGGCGCCCTCGGGCTCCAGCGGCACGGTGCAGAACCTGGGCTTTAGTTATGACGCCCTCGGCAATGTGCTCGGCCGCACCGACAACGTCGAGGCCTTCTCCGAGAGCTTCACCTATGACGCGCTCAACCGGCTGAACACCTCGACTGTCAGCACCAACATCTCGCCCGCAAAGTCGTTCGCCTACGACGCCATCGGCAATCTCGTCACCAAGTCGGACATCGGCACTTACACCTATCCGGTGCCCGGCTCGCCGCAGCCGCATGCGGTGACCTCGATCAGCGGCAGCGTCATCAGCACGACCTTCACCTATGACGCCAACGGCAATCAGACCGCGGGTCTCGGCCGCAGCATCGCCTGGTCGTCCTACAACAAGCCCGCCAGCATCACCCAGGGCACCACCACCATCTCCTTCCTCGACGATCCCAATCATCAGCGCTTCCAGCAGGTGACCCCGAACGGCACGACCTATTACTTCGACAGCTTCGGCGTGCATGCCGAGTTTGTCGTCTCGTCGAGCTCCAGTACCTGGAACGAGTATCTGACGGTAGGCAGCGCCCTGGTTGGCGTGCGCTTCAACAACCCCGGCGCGGAGACGCTGTCGACGCGCTACTTCCACACCGATCATCTCGGTTCGATCGCGGTGATCACCGACGAGACTGGGGCGGTGCAGGAACGGCTCTCTTACGATCCGTGGGGCAAGCGGCGCTTTGCCAATGGCGCTGACGATCCCGCGGGCTCGATCACCAGCCAGACCACGCGCGGCTTCACCGGGCAGGAAGAGCTCGGCATCACGGGTCTGCTGCACCTCAACGGTCGCGTCTACGACACGCTAGTTGCTCGCATGATGAGCGCCGATCCGACCGTGCCGGATGCGATGAATCCGCAGGCATGGAATCGATACTCCTATGTCGGCAACGATCCACTGACGTTTACCGATCCTACCGGGTTCTCGTGGCTCTCGAGCTTCTTCCATTCAGTCGCAAGCTTCCTCCAACGCAATCCCATCGTTGCCGCCGTCCTGGAGATCGTCGCCGCAGTCGTGCTGGCGCCGCTCGCGGCCGTGATCGCCGGGGCTATCGGATTGGCCGGCAGTGCGGCACTGGCTGCCAGCGCGGCGATTGCGGCGGCAGGGAGTGCAGCCATCGTCACCGGATTATCCGGCGGCAATCTCAGTAGCATCCTGAGAGCGAGTGCGATCGCCGGCGCAACGGCGTTGGCGTTCTACGCCGCTGGAGACATTACCAATCAATTCCCAGGGGCCAATGCCGGTCCAGCCGGAGAGCATGGAATTCCGACGCCTGGGTCAGCAGCCTACGTAGTCAACGTTGCTACGCACGCTGGTGTCGGATGTCTTTCAGCCATCGCGTCTGGCGGAAAATGCGGGCCTGCGGCCCTAGCTGCTGCAACTGGATCCGCTGCCGGTCCGTTTCTCCCCCATGACCTAGTAGGTGGGACGTTAGCGCGTGCTGCGGTGGGCGGAGCCGCAAGTGTCGCCGGCGGTGGCAAGTTCGAGAATGGGGCTATCACTGCGGCATTCGGCTATTTATTCAACGAACTCGGTACACTCAAACAAAGAGCTTACGAACCGACCATCTATTCTGACGGGACAATTTGCAATGGCGGATATACCCATGCCTGTATTGGTAATAGCATTCAGCCGTCCTATCTAGCAGAGACAATCGCTGGATTGCGCGGCGCCGGCGCATTTCTCAGAGCCATATCGGAATGGCTTACGGGGTCAACATCTGAAATACAGCCGGGCGGCGCGTCACAGATTGACCGCGCGACGTTTCGAAGTGAACGGGAAGCGTTTTGGAAGAATGAAGCTCAGGAAAACTCGGGCGCTTATAGCTCAGACAACCTCGCCCGGATGGAAAACGGAAGAGCGCCGATTGGATCAGATGGCTATCCGATGGAGCTTCACCACGTCGACGGGTCACCCACTGGGGGTATCGAGCCAATGACTAGAACGGATCATCGGCTTGGGGATAATTTCCTGAGAAATCATCCATGGTTGGATAAGTGATCGTGACCTGGCAAGAAGTCTTCGTTAGCGCGGTCCGCTCGAGCGGCGATCTGGCGGGAGTTTTTGAATACGACGGACAAACCGGATATTTTTACCTTTATCGTGTTGAGGCGGCCGTTGGTGGAAAAATTGCTGATGCGCTGCACATATTATCGGGTGACATTGATTTTGCTCGAGCTGATCTATCTGTGCGTTGGAATGTTGCTGAGACAAAGGTTGCGCTGTTCATAAGAGGCACTATGTGGGGAGTCTTTGACTGCAACTCTGGCCAGAAGTTTTGTGGCGATTACAGAGTTGGTAGGGCGCCTGACCTCCCGTCAAATTTTGAGTTTGCGGAGCTGTCTTGATCGAATGGTGGGATCGGCCTCTAATCATGCATCTCATCTCAAGCAACGGTCGATTTCCAACTGGAATGATAGGACGGACCTCGGCTTTTTGCTGTTGGGCTCCGCATTGCGGCGCTCTTCAAAAAATCTGCGCCATGTCAATCCGCATAGCCTTACCTGGAGTGATGTGGTGGCGGCCACGATTCTGGGAGATTGTCCAATGAAAGTCGACTGGCATCCTTTGCCGGCGTGTCAAATGTCCCACCGCCCAATGTCAAATTCCAACAAGGCCGGCACCACATCGATCTCCGCCGTCGCTTTCCGGACGATTGCGTTCTTCAAGGAAGCGGCCGTTACCTCGATCGGCGTGCTGGCGTCATTGAGGGTGAGCATGCCCACAACTTCGGTTGGCGCTGCTAAGGCATACTTCTCGGCAAGGTGGATCTGGCTAAGCGCCTCGTCGCGAACGAACGCAGGCGACCATTCTGACGGTAGTCCCTTGATCGCCAGATACTCCTCGGCCTGAATCGCGCCGACATGCCGGCGCATCTCGTCGATCATGCGCTTGGGAGAATAGTTCGGAGGCTTTCCCGCCGCAGCGAGCACTAGCGGGCCAAGGGGACAGTAGTGCACGGTGATCGCGACCAGATCGGCGATGTCCCTGACCTTCGAGCGGCTGCTGGCGGCGAGCACTTTGTTGACCGCAAGATCCGCCTGATGCAGCCGCGCACCCCAATCGTCGTCGCGCACGAGCGGGAAGAAGCGGACTTTCGTGTCGCCCATCCACTGGATCACCGTGGCGCCGGTACTATTGGCGACAGTCGCATCGACGCAGCCATAGGTGAACACGTCGATGTTGACGTCATAGCCGGCGCCTTGAAGCGTCGCGATATCGGTCTTCGCGGCGTCTGCGACATCCTCGTCCACGTCGTGAAAGATATCGATATCGTCGGAGCGCCGCGGCCAATCCCGATTGAGAACGACGCCACCGGCCACGTAGCTCTTCTCGGAGCGGTTGGCCGCCAGAAGCTTCAGGACCTTCTTCTGAATATCAGTGAGCGCCACGGATCGCACCAATCTGTGCCAGTATTTCCCGTCCCAGGCGAAAGGCGTGGGCGTTGCCCCGCTCCATCAGGGCGTGGGCCACCACGGTCGCCTTTGCCTCGAATTCCGGCAATCGATCCAGGTCGACATTGTCGCGGACGCGCACACGGTATTTGGCCAGTGCCTCGTCGTAGAGCGCGCGAAGTCGCTTGTCGTTGCGATGGCGATCGCGCAGGCGCACGGCGGCGGCGAGGATTTCTTCGCGCGCTTGCGGAGGAACCAGCACTTCGACGCGGACTAGGTCGGCCGCTCCGCCTTCCTTGCGGTACTTCTGAATCCTTTCCTGAGTGCTCATTTGCAGTGCTCCGGAGAGGAATTATATATAGCGAGCGTATCCCGGATACGCAAGAGTGAACAAATTAAGATGTATGATCAAGGGATTATGACGATCGAAAATGGTACGACATGAGACCTTGAGCGAACCAACCAAGTGACCGAAAAGCCGATAAATCGATAGAAGCGATGTCTCGCCGTTTCTCCGTCGCTCCGATGATGGACTGGACCGACCGGCATTGCCGGTACTTCCACCGTCTGCTGACGCGGCGCGCGCTCATCTACACGGAGATGCTCACGACCGGCGCGATACTGCACGGCGACCGCGAGCGGCTGCTCGGCTATCACCCCTCCGAGCATCCGGTGGCGATCCAGCTCGGCGGTTCGGATGCCGCGGCGCTCGCCGAGTGTGCGCGCATCGCCGCGGGCTTCGGGTATGACGAGATCAACCTCAATGTCGGCTGTCCCTCCGACCGCGTGCAGGAGGGCCGCTTCGGCGCCTGCCTGATGGCGGAGCCGCGGCTCGTCGCCGACGGCGTCGCGGCGATGAAGCGCGCCGTCGCCGTGCCGGTGACGGTGAAATGCCGCATTGGCATCGACGACCAGGATCCGGAGGTCGCGCTCGAAGAGCTGACGCGCGCAGTGGAAGGCGAGGGGGCCGACGCGCTGATCGTGCATGCGCGCAAGGCCTGGCTCGAAGGCCTGTCGCCGCGGGAAAATCGCGACGTGCCGCCGCTCGACTATGATCGCGTCTACAGACTCAAGGCCGCGCACCCGAAGCTGCCGATCATCATCAATGGCGGCATCCGCTCGCTGGCGGAGACGAAGGCGCATCTCGCGCATGTCGACGGCGCGATGCTCGGCCGCGCCGCCTATCAAGAGCCGTGGCGGCTGCTCGCGGTCGATCCGGAGTTGTTCGAAGAGGCCGCGCCAGTCGCCTCGGCCAAGGAGGCCGTGCGGGCGCTTATTCCCTATGTCGAGAGCGAACTGGCCCGTGGCACGCGGCTCTACGCCATCGCCCGGCACGTGCTTGGGCTGTTCCACGGGGTGCCCGGGGCGCGCGCCTTCCGCCGCCATATCGCGACTCACGCGGTGAAGCCGGACGCCGGTGCCGGCGTCCTGCTCGAGGCTCTCGCGCTGGTTGCCGAGGATGCCGGGGTTCGCGCGGAGACGGTGGCCGCCTGAGGCCCGTTTCGCCCGCGTTTATTGGGTTTTCCGCGCCTTGACCGGAGCCCATCCTGGTTAACGCAGCCTTAACACCCTGGCCTCAGAATGCCGAGACCACAGTGGCTCCCTGCGTTTTGCGGGAGCATTTGTTCGTCTCGTCGCGGGCGTTGGGGCAATCAACTTTTATCGATGAGTGTCGCGGTGTGCGGGCGTCGAGCCGAGTTCTGAGGCTTCGCTTCCTGCGCGCGCGTGATGGCAGCTCGACCTGGATTGGCAAATGTCCGGAATCATTTCTACGCTCAGTCCAAGACAGATTTCGTCGCTGTCCACGACGTTCATTGCCAGCCTCACGACCACCGACATTGCCTCGCTGAGCACGTCGCAAGCGGCCGCGCTGACCACGGCGCAGCTCAACGTGATGCAGCAGGCCGACCTGCAATATCTGGCGGCGACGCAGGTCGCGGCGCTATCGCCCAACGTCATCAATCACCTGCTTACGCTGCAGATCGAGTCCTTCCTGGACAGCCAGATCGACGATTTCACCACCTCGCAGATCGCATCATTGACCGCGGCCGAGATCGGCGTGCTCAGTCAGAACGCGCTGCAGTCCTTCACCACGACGCAGTTCGGCGCACTGACCTCGCGGCAGCTTGGCGGCCTCACCGTCACTGCGCTGGAGCTGTTCTCCACGGACGAGCTCGGGGCGCTCACCACGACTCAGACCCAGGGCCTGACCAGCTCCCAGCTCAACAACGTCACCAGTGATATCCTCGACGCCATCAATCTCACCGAGCTGACCAGCGTCCAGTTGCGCGGGCTGACGTCCACCACGTTCAGCAATCTTAGCGATACCCAAGTTTCCTCACTGACTGCGAGCCAGATCAGCCTCTTGAGCACCTCGCAGATCGGCGCGCTGAGCTCGACGCAGATTCAGAACTTCACCACCACACAGGCCAACGCGCTGACCTCGCGCCAGCTTGGCGGCCTCACGACCACGGCGCTCGAAAGCTTCTCCACCGCGCAGCTCGGCGCCTTCACCACCACGCAGGTGCAGGGCTTGCTGGTATCGCAGCTCAATGTGGCGCCGACCGATGTGCTCGACGCTCTCGACCTGACCAAGCTCTCCAGCATCCAGCTCCGCGGCCTGAACACCACTGCGATCAGCCAGTTGGCCGACAGCCAGGTGGCCGCGCTGACGTCGACGCAGATCAGCCTGCTGAGCACGTCGCAATTCTCGTCGCTGTCTTCGACGCAGATCCAGAACTTCACCACGACGCAGGCCAACGCGCTGACCTCGCGCCAGCTCGCCGGTCTCGCCACCACGGCCTTCGATCTGTTCTCGAGCACGCAGATCGGCGCCTTCGCGACCACCCAGGTGCAAGGCATCACCGGCGTTCAGCTCAACGCGGTGTCGAGCGACGTGCTCACGGCGCTCGATCCGACCAAGCTTTCCAGCATCCAGCTGCGGGCCTTGAACACCACGACCGTCGTGCAGCTGGCGGAAACGCAGATTACCGCACTGACCACGACACAGATCGGCCTCCTCGGCGTCACGCAAATTGGTGCATTGACATCAACGCAAGTGCAGGGATTCAGCACGACGCAGGTCAACGCACTGACCACGCGGCAGCTTTCGACGCTGACGACCACCGCCATTGCGCTGTTCTCCACCGACCAGATCGGCGTCCTCACCACCACGCAGCTGCAAGGCCTGACCGTGCCGCAGCTCAACGCCGTGTCGACGGACGTGCTCGATGCCATCGATCTGACCAAGCTGTCGTCCGGTCAGCTCATCGGACTCACCACCACCTCGATCGGCAATCTGACCGACACCCAGGTCGGCTCGCTGACTTCGACCGAGGTCGGCCTGCTGACCACCGCGCAGATCGGCGCGCTCTCTTCCACACAGGTGCAGAACTTCTCCGCCACACAGATCGGCGCACTTACCGCGCGGCAACTCGGCGGGCTCACGACCACGGCACTCGGCCTGTTCTCGACCACGGAAGTTGCCGCGCTCGCCAGCACGCAGGTGCGCGCGCTGACGGTCAATCAGCTCAATAATCTGTCGGTCGACGAACTCAATGCCGTCGACTTCACCAAGGCCACCAATACGCAGTTCAGCGGTCTGACGACGACCACATTCGGCCAGTTGTCCGCGGATCAGCTCAGCGTGCTGACCACGACGCAAGTCGCCCTGCTCACTACGTCGCAGTTCGACGTCTTGAATTCGACGCAGGTGCAGGCCTTTAGCACCACACAGGCCAATGCGCTGACCTCACGGCTCCTTGGCGCGCTGAGCACCACGGTGCTCGGCAATTTCTCCACCACCCAGATCGGGGCGCTGATCACGACGCAGGTGCACGGCCTCTCCGTGGCCCAGCTCAATGCGGTGCCGACCGCTCTCCTTGATGCCATCGACTTGACCAGGCTGGCGCAGAACCAGCTCAACGGCCTCACCACCACGACGGTCAGCAATCTCGCCGACACCCAGGTCGCGGCGTTGACCTCGACCGAAGTGAGCCTGCTGAGCACCGCGCAGATCGGCGCGCTCTCCTCGACGCAGGTGCAGGCCTTCACCACCACGCAGGCCAATGCGCTGACCTCGCGCCAGCTTGGCGGCCTCACCAACACCGCGCTGGCGCTGTTCTCGAGCACGCAGATCGGCGCGTTGAGCACCACGCAGGTGCAGGGCCTGACCACCAGCCAGCTCAACAACCTGTCGGTTGATCTGCTCGATGCCGTCGACCTCACAAAAGTCTCCGTGGGCCAGCTCGTATCGCTGACCACGACCTCCGTCAGCCAATTGGCTGATACCCAGGTTGCCGCGCTGACCTCGACTGAGGTCGGCCTCCTTGGTACCGCGCAGATCGGGGCGCTGTCCTCGACGCAGGTGCAGGCCTTCACGACCACGCAGGCCAACGCGTTGACATCGCACCAGCTCGGCGGCCTCACCACAACGGCGCTGGCGCTGTTCGCCGGCGCTCAGATCAGCTCCTTCACCACCACCCAGGTGCAGGGCCTGACCACCACGCAACTCAATGGCGTGTCGAGCGACGTGCTCGACGCCATCGACCTGACCAGGCTCACCAGCGTGCAATTGCGCGGGCTCGCGACCGCCGCCGTCAGCCAGTTGGCTGACACGCAAGTCGCGGCGCTGACCTCGACCCAGGTCGGTCTCCTCTTCGCCTCGCAGATTGGTGCGCTGTCCTCGACGCAGATCCAGGCCTTCACCACCACGCAAGCCAACGCGCTGACGGCGGTCCAGCTCAGCAACCTCACCACCACCGCGCTCGACTTGTTCTCCAGCGACGAGATCGGGGCGTTCATCACCACGCAGCTGCAGGCGCTGACCAGCACGGAACTCAACAACCTGTCGGTCGATTCGCTCGATGCCGTGGACATCACCAAAGCCACTACGAGCCAGATCTCCGGCCTGTCCACCACCGCGATCACGGAGCTGCTGGATGCGCAGGTCGGCGCGCTGGCGGCAACGCAGGTTTCCGTCCTCACCACCAGCCAGATCGGGAAGCTCTCCTCCACCGACGTCCAGGCCTTCACCACCACGCAGGCCAACGCGGTGACCGCGACCCAGCTCGGCGGACTGACCAACACCGCGCTCGCTTTGTTCTCCAGCGACCAGTTCGCGGCTTTCACCACCACACAGGTGCAGGGCCTGACCACCGGTCAGCTCAATGCGCTGTCGCTCGACAGACTCGATGCGATCGACGTCACCAAGGTGACGATGGCGCAAATCGGTGGCCTGACCACAACCACGATCCAAGACCTGACCGATACCCAGATTTCCAGCCTGACGGCGACCCAGGTCTCCAGCCTTACGCCGGCGCAGATCGGCTCGCTGACCTCGACGCAAGTGCAGGCCTTCACCACCACGCAGGCCAACGCCTTGACGCCGACGCAACTCGGCGGCCTGACCACCACGGCGCTCGGCCTGTTCTCCAGCGATCAGATTTTCGCGCTCAGCGCCAATCAGGTCCACGGCCTGACGACCACGCAGCTCAATGCCGCCGGCGCCGGCGTGGTGCAGGCGCTCTATATCGGCAACCTGTCCTGGACGCAGATCCGCGGTCTGACCACAACAGCAGTCGGCGAGCTTACGGATACGCAGGTCGGCTCGCTGAGCATCTCGCAGATCGCGCTACTCAGCACCAGCCAGATCAGCGCGCTCAGCTCGACCGACATCCAGGCCTTCACCACGACGCAGGTCGACGCGCTGACGCCCGCGCAGCTTGGCGGGCTGACCACCACGGTGCTCGGCTATTTCTCGACCGACCAGATCGCCGCGCTGACCACCGGCCAGGTGCAGGGCCTGACCACCGGTCAGCTCAACGCGCTGTCGCTCGGCGCGCTCGATTCCGTGGACCTGACCAAGGCCACCACGACGCAGGTCACGGGTCTGACGACGACCTCGATCGGCCGGCTGTCGGACACCCAGATGACGGCGCTGTCGCTCGCGCAGCTCGCCAATCTCACGGACGATCAGATCGCGGCATTTACCTCGACCCAGGTGCAGGACCTTGCGACCACGCAGGTGCAGGCCTTCAGCACCACGCAGGTCGGCGATCTGTCGACGACGACGCTCGGCTATCTGTCAGCCGACCAGCTCGCCGGGCTGACGGCCGCGCAGGTCCAGAGCCTGGGTACCGACACGCTCAATGCGGTGACCACGACGGTGCTCGATGCGCTCGACATAACCGAGATGAGCACGACGCAGGTCTCCGGCCTGCAGACCACGACCTTCGGACAGCTGAGCCAAACCCAGCTCGCGGTCCTCTCGACCGCGCAGATCTCGAGCCTCACCAGCGACGAGATCTCGGCGTTGTCGTCGACCGAGATGCAGAATTTCGCGACGACGCAGGTCCAGGCTTTTACCTCGACGCAGCTTAGCGCGCTCGACACCTCGATCCTCAGCCGGTTCTCCGATGATCAGATCGGCGTGCTCACGACCGGCCAGGTGCAGGGCCTGACCACGACGCAGCTCAATACGCTCTCGCAGGAGACGCTCGACGCGCTCGACGCCAGCAAGATAAGCACGACGCAGCTCACCAGCCTGACGACGACGGCCTTCGGACAGCTCGCGGAAACGCAGATCGGCGCGCTGACCGCGACGCAGGTGACCAGCTTGTTGACCAGTCAGCTCAGCATGATTTCGACGGTCGAGTACGGCGACTTCACCGCCGCGCAGGCTGGCGCGCTGACCTCGACGCAGGTCGCAAGCCTGACAACGACGCTGTTCTCGGCGCTCTCCTCGACGACTGGCATCCCGTCGCTGAGCACGACCGCGATAGCCGGCGTCAGCACACAGGACATCAGCGCGTTGACCTCGGATCAAGGCAATGCGTTTACGCAGACGCAGATCGACGTGATGAACACGGCTCAAGTGCAGGCGTTGATCGCGGTCGTCACATAACGCGGCGTCGGCCGCCGTGCTCAGGGGACGAGATAATGCTCGTCCCAATCCTTCTTCGGAATTTCATCGCCGAGCACGTAGCTGAAGCTGCGGATCGACAGGCCGTTGTCAGCGGTCTCGCATTCATATGACACATGATACCAGGCGCCGCGACTGCGAACCGCCGCGCCAGGCGCCTTCACGGTCGCGCCGTTGACCTGCGTGTCCGCGAAGGCATAGGCGACGAACTCGTCGGGACGCATGCCTTTGTGCTCGCGGCCGACTTCGCCCATGGCGCGCGCGTTGCAGCGCTGCTCGACCCGCGCGGAGGGATCGAGCTTCAGCATCTCCTCAGGCTTCATTGGGCGTGGGGACTGCCTGTGGGCCGGCCGCGCGTCGCCGGAAGCCGGCGCAGCGAGACAGGCGAGGGCGGCGAGGATCGCCGCGAGCGGGGCGTGCTTTTTGTTCATTGGAATCGGTCGGATGCTCTTGGAGCGGCAGAATAGGGCGGCCTTGTGTCCATGCCGCTTGCGGCGCGGAAACGCCGCAGAAGCAAGGGATTTCACACCGGCCGGTCGCCCTTGGTGACCGTCAGCGTGCGGTTGTCGACACCCGGGAGCATCTTTGCCGGATCGCGGGTGACGATGACGTCGAGGACGGTCGGGCTCGACGTGTTCTCCAGCCCGTCGCGCAGTGCCGCCGAAAGCTTGCCCGGATCCTCGACGCGGATGCCGTTGCAGCCCATGGCACGCGCCACCGCGGCGTAGTCCATCTCGACCAGATCCGAGGACTGGTAATTGCCTTTGCCGAACATCGAGTGCTGCAGCGCCTTCACGTAGCCGGACGCCGCGTTGTTGAACACGCACAGCACGATGGGGGTGCCGGCGCGCCGCGTCGTCTCCAGCTCGCCGATCGTCATGTTGAAACCGCCGTCGCCAGTGAGACCCACGACGCGCCGCTTCGGCGCGGCGAGCTGCGCGCCCATGCTGCCGGGGAGCCCGTAGCCGATCGAGGCGAAGCCGCGGTCGGCGATGAAGTGGCGGCCAGCGCGCTTGGTGTCGAAGCACAGCCCACCCCAGTGCCCGGCGAAGCCGCCATCGGCGACCAGGATCGCATCCTCCGGCATGATGGCGTTGAGCTCGCCCATCAGCCGGCCGACATTGATCGGCGTTTCTTTCGATTGCAGCCGGTCGGCGGCGCCGGCGGCCCATTTGGCCATCATCGCCGGCACCTCGTCGCAATAAGCCTTGCGACGTGCGCGCGCCTTGCCGCCATCGGCGAGCGCGGCCGCAAGGTCTTCCAGCGCCAGCTTGGCGTCGGCGGCGATCGCAACGTCGGTCCGCGTGGTGCGGCCGAGCTCTTCGGGGAGGATGTCGATGTGGATCACAGGCTTCCCTGGTGGGATCAGCTGGAAGCGCCGCGTCGGGATTTCACCGAGCTTGCAGGCGACAACGATCAGCGCGTCGGAGCTCGCGATCAAGTCGTTGGCGATGCGCGAATAGCGCCCGAACAGTCCGGCCGAAAGCGGATGCGTGCAGGCGATCGCGCCTTTGCCCGACATGGTGTGCGCGACCGGGATGCCGGCGCTCTCCGCGAGCGTGAGCAGTGCGTCGTATGCCTGCGAGATGTGAATGCCGCCGCCGACAAGAAGAAGCGGGCGCTCCGCCTTCGCGATCAGTGCGGCGGCGCGCGCGAGCTCGGTCGGGTCGGGCCGGGTGCGACGCGCCTGCGCCTGCAGGGTGGTCTCGTCGATCCAGAAATCGGCGGCGTCGAACGCGTGCTCGCCGTGGCAGACGTCCTCCGGGACGTCGAGCACCACCGGCCCCGGCCGTCCGCTCGTCGCCACAGAGAAGGCGCGGCGCAGCAATTCCGGAATGCGCTTGGTCGCCTCGACGCGAATGAGCTCCTTGCAGGCCGGCCGCAGAATCTCCACCTGCCGTGCCTCCTGCGTCATGTTCTTCCAGGCGTGGTCGCGGTTGGCGTCGCCGATGATCGCGACCTGCGGAATGCCGGCGTTGAGCGATTCCACCAACGCGGTCGTCAGGTTGGTGGCGCCTGGCCCGAGCGTCGCATCGCAGACGCCCGGCCGGTTGGTCACCCGCGCATAGGCGTCGGAGGCGAAAGCGCCGCAGCGCTCGTCATTGATGAGAAAGTGCCTCAGCCCGAGCGCGCGCATCGCTTCGTAGAACGGCAGCAGCTGGAAGCCGCCCATGCCGAACATCGGCCCGACGCCGGCGAGCTTGAGCATCTCGGCCAGCGCCTGTCCGCCATTCATGGGACGGTTCGAATTCGACGGTGCGGTCATGCTTTGAGGTCCTTCATACGGGCGGCGACCAGACGCGCCACCAATTCGATGGCAGAAATGCCGACTTCGCCGCCGCATTGCGCCGCGCGTGCGTTCACGGCGGTGATGAAGCCGTCGCGGTAGGTTGATTGTCCGTCGCCGATGCGTGCGCTCCAGGCGCTCACGGTGGCCCCGGCGATGCCGCGCGCGTCGAGGGCCGGCAATCGTGAGATGCCCGCGTCGTCGATGCCGAAGTCGGCGTCGTTATAAAGCGCGGCGAACACCTCGACCTTCACCGCCGTCGCCGGCCGGCCGCCGAGCAGTGCGCCGTGCGAGCCGGTGACGATGATGTGGCCGACGTCGTCGGGGGTGACCAGGGCGTTCGAATCGAGGGCGTGAATGCGCACGCGGGATGCGGCGCTGGTGCCAATTTCATGCCGCGCTTCGTGCATGGGCGGCGGCGTGGGCGAGCCCGGCAGGTCGGCGCGTTCGAGCCGCTCCAGCGTCTCACGGGCGGTCATGCCCGCCGTCACGCCCACCGCAGTGGCGCGGGCATTGACGAAAGAGATGACCCCGCGCGCCGCGCAATCCGCGCCGTCGCCGATGCGGGCGGAACGGTGGCCGATGGTCGCGGCGGCGACGCCGAGCGCCTCGAGATAAGCAAGCCCGCCAATGCCGGCGCGCTCACGGCCGACGCCGGCGTCACACAGGATCACTGCCTTCACGCCCGCCTTCGCCGCGAGATAGGCGGCATAGTCGCCGCCATGCGAGGCTGCCAACACGGCATGCCCGCGCGCTTCAGGTGGCAGCACCGTCACGCTATCGAAAATCAGAGAAGCAGGCATGCATCTTGATGATTGCGGCGGCGGGGCCGTGTGGCGCGTGTTGATTATTCCGTTCGTCCTGTTCAAACATGCGGGATGCTCTCGCGCAACCCGCGTTCCTGAATGAAAGACCGCCCATGAGCCAATCCGGCGACAATCTGCGCCGCCTCGTCGGTCATTACCGCACGATGGCGCGGATTCGCGCCTTCGAGGAGACCGCCGTCGCCGCGCACAAGGCCGGGGAAATTCCCGGACCGCTGCATGTATCGATCGGGCAGGAGGCGGTTGCCGCCGGCATCTGCATCAATCTGCGCACCGACGACCGCATCACCTCCAATCATCGCGGGCATGGGCACGCCATCGCCAAGGGCGCCGAGCCGCGGCGGATGATGGCCGAGCTCTACGGCCGTGCCGACGGCTACTGCCGTGGCAAGGGCGGCTCCATGCATATCGCTGATTTCTCGGTCGGCATGCTTGGCGCGAATGGCGTCGTCGCCGGCGGCATTCCCATCGCGGTTGGGGCCGCGCAGGGTCTTAAGATGCAGAAGTCGACGGCCATCGTGACCTGCATGTTCGGCGACGGCGCGGTCAACCGCGGGCCGTTCCTCGAGGGGCTAAACTGGGCGGCGCTTTACAAGCTGCCCGTGTTCTTCGTCTGCGAGGACAATGGCGTTGCCGCGTTCACCCGCGCCGAGGCCGTCACGGCCGGCCCCGGCATCGTCGCCCGCGCGCAGGCGCTTGGCGTCGTTGCAGCAAGTGTCGATGGCAACGACGTGATGGCCATCGACGCCGCGGCGCAGGCAGCGGTCGATGCGGTGCGGCGCGGGCAGGGGCCGCATCTCCTCCACGTGCGCACCTATCGTCTTCTCGGCCACACCTCGACCGACGCCGCAGCGTGGCGTCCGCCCACGGAAGTGGATGCCGCACGCGCGGGCGAGCCGATCGCGCGGCTTGGTGGGGTGCTGCGCGAGCGCGGGGTCGCTGCGGCCGAGCTCGCAAAGATCGACGAAGAGGCGCACGCCGAAATGGCTGCAGCACGCAAGGCTGCGAACGAGGCGGCATGGCCGCAGCCTTCGGTCGCCTTCGAGGACGTGCAGGACACGGGAGCGGTGGCGTGGTCGAAGTGACGTTGATCGAGGCGTCGCGCCGCGCCGCACTGCAGGAGATGCGGCGCGATCCGCGCGTGTGGGTGCTCGGCGAGGACGTCGCGCGCGGCGGCCTGTGGGGCCAATACAAGGATTTCCTCGCCGAGTTCGGCGCCGAGCGCGTCGTCTCCACGCCGATCTCGGAAGCGACCATCATGGGCGCGGGGCTCGGCTCGGCGCTGGTCGGCATGCGGCCGATCATCGAGATGCGCATCTTCGATTTCGTGATGTGCGCTATGGACGAGCTGGTCAATCAGATCGCCAAGATCCGTTACATGTTCGGCGGTCAGGCGCGGCCTGCGGTGGTAGTGCGCATGCCGCATGGCATGTGGCGCAATTCCGCTGCGCAGCATTCGCAAATGCTGGAAGCCTGGTTCGCGCATCTGCCCGGCGTCGTGGTGGTGACCCCCTCGACCGCTGAAGACGTTGCCGGGCTCCTGGTGCAGGCGATCCGCAGCGACGATCCGGTGCTGTTTTTCGACCCCAAGGACTTGTTCGGCGTGCCGGGCCAGATCGACGAGGAGATCGCGCCGATCCCCTTCGGCGTCGCGCGCAAGGTGAGCGAAGGCGAGGCGGCGACGCTCGTGTCGTGGTCGGCCGCCGTGCCGGTTGCGACCAAAGCCGTGCAGATGCTGGCCGGCGAAGGCATCAAGGTCGATCTCCTTGATCTGCGGACCATCTGGCCCTGGGATCAGGACGCAGTGATCGCGTCAGTGAAGAAGACCGGTCGTCTCCTCGTCGTGCACGAGGCGGTGGAGGTCGCGGGCTTCGGCGCCGAGATCGTGGCGCGCGTCGTCGACGCGATCGGTCCGGCCAATCTCAAAGCGGCGAAACGCCTTGCCGCGCCGCGCATCCCGGTGCCGTTCTCGCCGCCGTTGGAAGCGCAGGTCCGCCTCTCGCCCGAGAAAGTCGTGAAAGCTGTCAAGGACATGCTGGCCGCATCACTGTAGCGCTATCGCCAGACATATATAGGATGCGGGCTGGAAGCCTCGCCGGCCCCGCCTACCGTCGCAACCCCACCCCTCCGTGATGGCGCCAGATGCAGTCGATGAACCTGTTCGCCTACGAGGTCTCGATCTGGCTCATTCCGGTGTTGCTGGCCATCACCTTCCACGAGGCCGCGCATGGTCTGGTCGCGCATTGGCTCGGCGATGACACCGCCTGGAATCTCGGACGCGTGAGCTTCAATCCGCTGGTGCACGTCGATCCATTCGGCACCGTGCTATTGCCGGGCCTGCTGCTGGCGAGCGGGGCGCCGTTCCTGTTCGGTTACGCCAAGCCCGTGCCTGTCAAATTTGCCGCGCTGCGTCATCCGCGCCGGGACATGATGTTGGTTGCGGCCGCCGGGCCGTTGATGAACCTGCTGCTGGCGATCATCGCCGCGTTGGCCATTCACCTGGTGCCGCTCGTGCCGGGCATGGCGGCGGAATGGCTCGCCCGCAACCTGCAGAACGCGCTGGTGCTGAACGTCGTCCTCATGGTGTTCAACCTGCTGCCGATCCCGCCACTCGACGGCGGGCGTATCATCACTGGCCTCCTCCCGCGCAGGCTCGCGGTCCCCTTTGCATCGATCGAACGGTTCGGCATGCTGCCGCTCCTGGCATTGATTTTCCTGTTGCCGATGCTCGGCGCCGAGTTCGACGTCGTCGCACGGGTGATCGGGCGCTCGACCGAGTTCGTCCTCCGCATCATCCTTCACCTGACCGCCAATGTGTGAGGAGGGATGATGCAGCGGCTTCTTATCAGAGCGTCGACGATGTGCATCCTGTGCGCTGCAGTCGTCAGCTCATTTGCCGCCTTCACCGGACTCTCAACCGCCATGGCCCAAGATCGTCTCTTCGATGCCGATAAGCCCCTGGAGCTTGCCGACCAGGGTTCGTTCGTCGTGCCCGGCCGCTATGTCGATGTCGGCAAGGACACGATCATGGTCGGCCAGATGTTCGTGCAATTTCAGGTGCCGAAGAACAAGACGCGGCCTTACCCGATCGTCATGATCCACGGCGGCGGACAGACCGGGGTCAATTTCCTCGGCACACCGGATGGACGCCGCGGCTGGGCCGATGATTTCGTGGCTCATGGTTACGCGGTCTATGTCGTCGACCAGTCGGGCCGCGGCCGTTCGGGCTTCTTCACCGACGTCTATGGCAAGACGCGCAAATCCACCGTCGCCAACGTAACGCGGCGCTTCACATCACCGGAAACCGAGAAGCTGTGGCCGCAGGCTGAAAAACACACCCAATGGCCCGGCACTGGAAAGCCGGGCGATCCCGTCTTCGATGAGTTCAACGCGACGCAAGTCGAGACCATCGGCGACGAGGCGATGATTGAGCAGTTGAATCGCGCCGCGGTCGCCAAGCTGCTCGACCGCATCGGTCCCGCCGTGCTGCTGACCCACTCGCAAGCCGGCGTCATCGGTTGGGCGGCGGCCGACGAGCGTCCGCATCTCGTCAAGGGCATCTTGGCCGTCGAGCCGAGCGGACCCCCGATCCACGAGAACGTGGCCAGCGGCGCGCCGGATTTCTTCGGCGACGGGCCGGTGACGCGCCCGTTCGGTGTCACCCGTGGGCCGATGACCTACGACCCGCCGATCAAGGACGCCGCCGAGCTCAAGCTCGTGCGCCAGGAGAAGCCCGACGCGCCTGATCTCGTACGCTGCTTCGAGCAGGCGGCGCCGGCGCGCAAGCTGCCGCACCTCGCCGGCATCCCGATCCTGATCCTGACTTCAGAGGCGTCCTATCACGCGCCCTACGATCACTGCACGGCCAAATGGTTGACGCAGGCCGGCGTCAAGAACGACTTCATCCGGCTCCTCGATCACGGTATCCGCGGCAATGGGCACATGATGATGCTGGAGAAGAACAACCTGCAGATCGCGGAGTTCATCCGAAGCTGGGAGGCCGAACACGTGCGCTAGACGCCGTAGGTGACCGCTATTTGACGGCGCCGCCGGTGATGCCGGCAATGAAGCGGTCGAGGAACAGATTGTAAGCGATCGCCACCGGAATGCTGGCGATCAAGGCGCCGGCCATGATCTCGCCCCAGAAGAACACGTCGCCGCGGATGAGGTCGGTCGCGACGCCGAGCGTGATCGGCTTCTGATCGGACGCCGATACGAAGGTCAGGGCGTAGACGAATTCCTGCAAGGTCAGCGTGAAGGTGAAGATCACCACGGTCAGGATGCCCGGCAACGACAGCGGGATCGCCATCTTGATGAAGGCGCCGAACAGGCTGCAGCCGTCGACGATCGCGGCCTCCTCGATCTCGACCGGCAGCGCCTTGAAGAACCCCATCAGCAGCCAGGTACAGAACGGAATGGTGAAGGTCGGATAGACGACGACCAAAGCCCACATCGAATTCTGCAGACCGAGCTCCGTGATCACGCGCGACAACGGCAGGAACAGCAGGGTCGGCGGCACCAGGTAGGTGAGAAAGATGCCGATGCCGAGCGTCTCGCCGCTGCGGCCGGTCATTCGCGCCAGGCTGTAGGCGGCCGGCAGCGCTGTCACGAGGGTGATGACGGTGACACAGACGCCGATGATGAGCGAGTTCAACAGCCAGATCGTGAACAGCGTTCTCTCGAACAGATAGCGGAAATGCTCGAGGGTCGGCGGGTCGTTGAACCAGAATGGCGTGTTGGTGACGTTGTACAGGTCGCCGTTCGTCTTGAACGACGTGATGATCATCCAATAGAACGGAAACGCCGCGAGCACGAGGAAGAACGCGACGGCCCCGTAGAACGAGGTCTCCTGCAGGGCCTTGGTGACGGTGGCGCGCTGCATCTCAGATCTCCCGCCGCCGGATGAAGCGCAGCATCGCGATCACCACCACCAGCAGCACCGGCAGCATGAACAGCGAAATGGCGGCGCCGTGCGACACGTCGCCGGAGACGATGCCGGTCTGGAAACCCGCGAAGCCGAGGACCGATGTCGCGCCCACTGGGCCGCCCATGGTCATGAGAAAGACGATCGAGAGATCGGTGAAAGTGAAGACGATGCCGAAGATCAGGCCGATCGCCATGATCGGCAGGATCATCGGCAGGATGATCTGGTAGTTGCGTCGCCAGAAGCCGGCGCCGTCCACGGTCGCGGCGTCGATCACGTCCTGCGGGATC
Organism: Pseudolabrys sp.; assembly: GCA_035651015.1. GTDB lineage: Bacteria > Pseudomonadota > Alphaproteobacteria > Rhizobiales > Xanthobacteraceae > Pseudolabrys. Next base: position 344,391 of record DASRGN010000064.1, read on the forward strand.
GCGGTAATGCCGGCGAGGAAGATGACCACGGCAAATGGGAAGAAGCGCCAGGCATTGACCACGATGACCGAAAGCATCGCCAGATGCGGATTACCGAGCCAGTTCGGCGCGTCCGAGCGGGCAACGATGCCAAGCGCGATCAGCGTCCAGTTGATGACGCTGTAAAGCGAATCGAACATCCATTGCCAGGCGACCGTCGCCAGCGCGACCGGAACCGCCCAGGGCAAGATGATCAGCGCACGGACAAGCTTGCGGCCGGGGAAGGGACGCAACAGCAGCAGTGCGCCGAACTTGCCGAGGATGAGGCCGAGGAGCTGCGATCCGAAGGTGAAGATGAAGGTGTTGTAGAGCGTCTCCTGGAATCCGGGATCTTCAAGAATGTCCTGGAAATTCTCCAGGCCGACGAAGCTCCAGGACGGGTCGTAGATCGTGTAGGCGCTGAGCGAATAATACACCGCCATCAGGAACGGCACGCCGACCAGCAACAGCACGTAGAGAATCGCCGGAGCGACCAGGATCGAGCCGAGCACCTCGCGGCGGTCCAGGATGAACCGAAAGCGCGAGATCGGCTGGGTCTTCGGGATTGATTCAGCGATGACGGTCATTGGCGAAAATGCCTCTAGTGGCGGCTCGTCTTGAGGCCGTCCTTGTCGAAATGGCGCATGGCGCTGTCGCGCACGGCGAAAGGATGCCACTCGCCGGGCCTGATCCATTCGTCGGCGACATGCGCCGGCGGGAGCTTCGCGGTGACCACTTGTTTCGGATCGAAGCCTTCCAGCACGCCGTAGACGATCCGCTCGGCGCCGAGATATTCGGAGCGGTCGACGCGGAATTTGAATTCGGTGCAGCCTGCGTCCTTGATCATGTCCTTGGGCAGGAAATTCTCCGGACGGAAACCGAGATAGCCGCCATTCCGCGCGACGATATTCATCGGCGGGGAGCCGACGAAAGTGGCGACGAACCGGTCGGCGGGATCGTCATAGATCTGCGCCGGCGTCCCCACCTGCCGCACCTGCCCATGGTCGATGACGGCGATGCGATCGCCCATGCCCATCGCTTCGACCTGATCGTGCGTCACGTAAATCGTGGTGACGCCGACCCGCTGCTGGAATTGCTTGATCTCCTGGCGCGCGGAGGCGCGCAATTTGGCATCGAGATTGGAGAGTGGCTCGTCGAGCAGCAGCGCCGTGGGCTCGCGCACCAGCGCGCGTGCCAGCGCGACGCGCTGGCGCTCGCCGCCGGAGAGCTGGCGCGGCCGCCGATCGAGGAGATGCTTGATGCCGAGGAGCTGCGACGCCCATTCCACTTTCTTTTCGATCTCGGCGCTGGGGATGCGCTGTGTGCGCAGCGGAAACGCGATGTTGTGGCGCACGGTGAAATGCGGGTAGAGCCCGTAGCTCTGGAACATCATCGCCACGCCGCGGGCGCGCGGCGGAATGTCGTTGACGACGTTGCCGCCGATCAAAAGATCGCCGGTGGTCTGTCGCTCGAGCCCGCAGATGATGCGTAGAAACGTCGTCTTGCCGCAGCCCGATGGACCGAGCAGCACCATGAATTCGCCGTTGGGCACCGTCAGCGAGATGCCGTTCACGGCCGGGACATCGCCGAATTTTTTGGTGATATCCCTTGTCAGTACAGCAGCCATTGATCCTCCCAGATCTTTTTCTTGGCCGTTCAAAACGCCGCACCGCCGTTCCCCATGGCCGCGCGTCGTTCGTTTTGCCCCCTTTCGTTACTTTGCCGTCTTCGGCAAGTCCGGGCCGCGCGCGTGGCGCGGCCCGGTGTTACAACGTTCAGACCCGGTGGGCCCACTTCTTCATGATGGTCTCGCATTGCCGCGCCGCGGCTTTGACCGCATCTTCCGGGCTCGACCGGCCCGTTGCCGCCTTCGCCATCATGTCGTTGAGGATGAAGGCATAGTAGATTTCATCCGTCGCCGGCGTGGCCGGGCCGGGATAGCCCGGGATGGCGGACCATTTGTCCGAATCCTGCAGGATCGCGAGCTTGTTGGCGGGCGTCGAGGTCGGATCGTTTCCAAGGATCGGCATCGGCCTCGGCACAAGATTGGCGAAGCACGGATTGTTATAGCCCTCGCTGGCCTTGAACGCCTCCGGCCAGTTGTCGGCGTAGTATTTGAGGAATTCGATTGCCGCTTCCTTGTTCTTGGCGAATTTCCAGATGCCATAGAATTCGGAAGCCGCGCCCATGATCTGTTTTGCCGGCCCCTTCGGCGGCTCGATGACGAAGATGTCGTCAGCAAGCTTCTTGTTGGACTTCTGCACGGTCCGGTAAGCCGAAATCGGGTTGATGATGTAGGAGCCGACGCCGGAGGCGATGTACTGGTTGTTGCTGGCGTCGTTCCACGACAGCACCTCGGACGTCATCGCCTCCTTGTAGAGCGCGGCGGCGAACTTGGTCGCCTCGACCGCTTCCTTGCTGTCGAGCACGATTTTCTTTCCCGCCTCGTCCTGGATGGCGCCACCATAGCTCCACAACAGGCCGCGCCACGTCGTGCTCGGGTCGTTGCTGTGGCCGAGCGAGAGCCCGACCGGGTGGCCTTTCGCCTTCAGCTTGGCGCCGCCGATCCGCACGTTGTCCCAGGTATCGGGTTTCATTCCGATTTCGTCCCACAGGCTCTTTTGGTACATGCCGGGGAAGTTGATGTAGAAATCGGGGAAGGCAGACCATGTGCCGTCGTCGGCATTGTAGCCGAGCTGCTTGCCGATGATGCTGACCTTGCCGAATTTTTTCTCCGTCGCCTTCACGAGGTCGGAGACGTCGAGAAAGAATTTGCGATAGAGATGCGCGCCTCCGGCGCCGTTGAAGCCGAAAAGATCGTGTCCCGATTGCGCCGATGCCTCCGCAGCCGCGCGTGCAGGCACGTCCTGCACCGGGATGTGGTCGACGGTGACAGAGACCTTGTTCTTCTCGCCCCAATCCTTGGCGAACTTGTCGAACCAGGTGTCGTAGTCCGGGACGAAGTGACTCCATTGCACGATCGACAACGCCTTGTTGTCGGCAAGGGCACGAGACACAAACGGCGCGCCGATGGTCGACGCGCCGGCGGCAGCGATGGTGAGGCCCGTGCTCTCCAAGAACCGGCGCCTCGTAATTCGCGGCAATTTGCTCCTGATCATTTGGGTTCCTCCTCTGGTTGGCTCAGTTGGACGAGGCAGCCCCAATGCCGCGTTCCACCGGCTCTTTGTCTTCCGCGGTTAGCTTAGCGCTCACTCGTCGCGCGGCGCTACATGTCAGCAGTGATGACCTATTTGCTCTTATTTATCCGCCGACGCCCGCAGAGCGCGCAATTGCGGCACTGTTGCCAGGCCAAAGGCACCGCGACCAACGGTCACATCCCGAGATAAGCGCGGCGGATGTCCTCGTCGTTGGCGAGCTCGCGCGCCGCGCCTTCGTGCACGATGCATCCGTGCTCCAGCACATAAGCCCGTTCGGCGATGGAGAGCGCGGAGCGCGCGTCCTGCTCGACCAGCAGCACCGCCGTTCCGGCCTGCTGAATGGTCTTGATGGCCTGGAAGATCTCGACCTTGAGGCGATGCGCGATGCCGACCGAGGGCTCATCGAGCAGGAGCAGCGTCGGCTTGCCCATCAGCGCACGGCCGAGCGCCAGCATCTGCTGTTCGCCGCCGGACAGCGTGCTGGCCTGCTGGTTGCTGCGTTTCTGCAGAACGGGAAACAAGCCGTAGACGCGATCGAGATCGCGCGCGATGCCGTCGCCGTCGTTGCGCAGATATGCGCCAAGCATCAGGTTCTTCTTCACGCTGAGCTCGGGAAAGACGCGGCGACCCTCCGGACAATGACAGATGCCGAGCGCAACGACCTTGTGCGCCGGCAGCCGGTCGAGGCTGCCGCCGTTGAACTGGATATGTCCTGAAGCCATCGCCACCGAGCGCGCGATGGCCTTGAGCAGCGTCGTCTTGCCGGCGCCGTTCGGGCCGAGCACGGCGACGAGCTCGTTGCGCCCGACGTTAAGCGACAAGCGGTCGAGCGCCAGCGCCTTGCCGTAGCGCACCACCAGGTTCTCGATCTCGAGGAGCGCGGCCATGGAGGTCACGCGAGCTCGAAACTGGTGTCAGCGGCGCCAAGATAAGCCTCGATCACGCGCGGATGTCGGACGACCTCTGACGGTGGACCGATGGCGACGATCTCGCCGAAATCCATGGCGATGATTTCGCGCACGAGCTGCATGAATTCGCGCAGCTTGTGCTCGATGAGCACGATGGTCAGGCCTTCGCTCTTGTGCAGCGCGCGAATGAGGTCGGCGAGCGGACCGATCTCGCTGGCGCCAAGGCCGGCGAACGGCTCATCGAGGAACAGGAGCTTGGGCTTGGTCGCCAGCGCGCGGGCGATTTCCAGCCGCCGCAGGTCGCCATAGGGTAGGATGTCGACTTCGTCGTCGGCCTGGTCGGCAAGCCCGACCTGCTCGAGCAGTGCATAGGCGCGCTGCCGCGGCGCGCCGAGATGGCGCACGCGCTCGGCGAGACAGGCGACCTCGACATTCTCCACGACGCGCATGCCGGAGAAGGGCCGCGCCAGCTGGAAGGTGCGCGCCAGCCCGCGGTTGACGATCTGGTAGGGCTTGAGTCCGGCGAGTGATTGGCCGTTGAGCATCACCGTGCCGGTGTCGGCGCGAATGAAGCCGGTGAGCAGATTGAAGGTGGTGGTCTTGCCGGCGCCGTTCGGCCCCAGCACGCCGGTGATCGATCCGGCGGCGAGCTCGAATGACACGTCCTTGACGGCGTGCAGGCCGCCGAAGTGCTTGTTCAATCCCTTCACCTCGAGCAGCGCGCTCATGCGAACACCCTGCGGATGCGTCGCCACAATGGTGCGATGGCGCCCTGCGGCAGGAAGAAGAGAATAAAGACGAGGAGCAGGGTATAGACCCACAGCCGGTATTCACTGAGCCCGCGCAGCGTCTCGGTGAGCACGTTGAGCAGCAGCGCGCCGCCGATCGGGCCGTAGATCGAGCCCATGCCGCCGACATAGACCATGATGATGATGTTGATCGACAACACCACGGTGAACAGGTCCGGACCGACCTGCAGCTGGTAGTGCGCGTAAAGCGCGCCGCCAAGCCCGGCGACCGCGGCGCTGATCATCAGCGAGGCGATCTTGTAGAAGGTGACGTTGATGCCGGCGGCCTGGCAGGTCGCTTCGTCGCCGCGGATGGCGCGCAGGATCAGGCCCCAGGGCGAGTTGGCGATGAGCTTGAGGATGATGGCGCTCGTCACCAGGAAGCCGAGCGTCAGGTAATAATAAGCAAGCGTGGAGTCGAGGATCGGGGAGAGGCCGTTGAGCCCATCCTGGCCGCCGGTATAAGTCGAGAAGATGATGGTGAGGTTGAGCATCACCGCCGACGCCGAGAGCATGGCGAGCGCGAAATAGGGACCGCGCAGGCGAAGCGTCGGGAAGCCCATGATGATGGCGAAGAACACGGCGACGAGCGGCGCGGCGATCAGGCTCCACCACGGGCTGAGATCAAAGTTCACGTTGAGGAAGCCCGCCGTGTAGGCACCGGCGCCGATGAAGAGCGAATGGCCGAAATTCTCGCGCCCGGTGAGGCCCGACATGAAATCCCAGCTTGCCGCCCACATGCCGTAGCAGAGCGCGACGGTCAGCACGCCGATGGTGTAGCTCGAGCCGAAGACCAGCGGGACCACGGCCAACGCGGCGACCGCAGCAACGGCGCCGACCCAATCGAGCGTGAGGATGCCGGTACGCATTCAGAAGGCGGCGCGCTTGCCAAAGAACCCGGCGGGGCGCAGCACCAGCGCGATCAGCACCGCGGCGACGGAAACGATCTGCGACCATTCGATCGAGATCTTGAAGGCGATGATGGTCTCTGAGTAGCCGAGCAGCAGCGCGCCGACGATGCTGCCGCCGATCGATCCGAGGCCGCCGACGACCACGATGGCGAAGGCCTTGACCAGCGGCAGGAGCCCCATGCCGGGGATCACGCTCTGGAACGGCGCCACCAGCACGCCGGCGATCGCCGCGATGGCGGCGGAGACGCCCATCACGATCGAATAGATGCGATCCGACGGGATGCCCATATATTGCGCGGCTTCGGCATCCTGCGAGACCGCGAGGATCGCGGTGCCGAGCTTGGTGAACTGCAGGAAGGCCCACAGGCCGATGAGAACGACGAGCCCGCCGCCGAGCGCGAGGAGGCGCTGGCCGCTGATGTCGACATCGGCGATGTGATAGGTCACGTCGACGAGCGAGGGCACGTTGCGCGCCTCCGAGCCGAAGGTGAGCAGCAGCACCTGCTCGACCATCAGCGCTACGGCGAGCGTAATCAGCAGCACGGCGAGCATCGAGCGCCGCAGCGGCCGCACCAGGACGCGCTCGATGAGCACGCCGAGCACGCCGACAGCGAGCACCGAGATGATCGCCGCCAGCCAGAGCGGCAGATGCGCGTTGGCGGTCAGCGTGTACACGCCGTAGGCGCCGAGCGCGTAGAACGAGCCATGGGCGAGGTTGAGGATGCGGGCGACGCCGAACACCAGCGTGAAGCCGACCGCGAGCAGCGCGTAGACCGCGCTGATGACGGCGCCATAAATCAGGATTTGCAGCACGGCGGCTCCCCTGGTCACCGCAATTACGAGCCTCGCCTCCGCAGCAATGCGGAGGCGAGGAGAGTGTCTTGGTCAGGCGATCAGTTGCTGGCGATCCAGGGTGGGCTGATCATCTTGCCGGTAGCCAATTCCTTCGGCCACACGACGACACGTTCGCCGTTCGCCTGCCACTGCACGAACAGCTCGTTGACGAAGCCCGGCCCATCCTTGACCTCGTGGGAGTCGTCGAACTGCACGCGGCCGCGCACGCCGACATAGTCGGTCTTTTCCAGCTCCTTGATCACCTTGTCGGTGTCGGTCGAGCCGGCGCGCTTGACCGCATCGGCATAGATGTGGACCGCGTCATAGGCACCGGGCGCCGAGTAGACCGGCGGACGGTTGTAGAGCTTGAGGAAATTGTCCCACCAGGCGACGGTCGTCGGCGTCAGCGGGGCGCGGATCACGAAGTTCGCCGACACTTCGGCGATGGATTTGCCGTCGACGCGCTTGAAGAAGTTCGCGTCCATGCTCTTCACGTCGATGCCGCCGACCGGCACCGGCACCTTGGCGTCGTACCATTGCTTGACGAACACGTCGGACGCGCCGTGCGAGATGATGAGGATCAGATACTGCGCGCCGCTGTCCTTGATCTTGGCGAAGATCGGCGAGAAGTCGGCGGTCTGCACGTCGAAGAATTCGGCGACGGGGACTGCAAGTCCGGCCGTCTCGGCCCCTTTCTTGATCGCAGGCACCATGTCCTGCACCCATTTCGCGTTCTCGCCGAGGATCGCGATCTTCTTCAGCCCGAGATCGCCTTTCAGCTTCCCGGAGATGAAGTCGATGAGCGCGGTGGACTGCTTGGCTGAGTTGATCGGGTTGACGCGGAACAGGTACTTGTAGCGCGCGTAATCTTCCTTGACCTTCGCCTGGATGGCGGGCGAAGCCGAGCCGATGCCGAGGAAGATCGTTTTGGCGCGCGCAATATGCGGCACCTCGCCGAGCGTCACGCCGGAGTCGTAGCCTCCGATCAGCACATCGACCTTGTCTTCGCCGGTCAGCTTGTTGACCGCGGCGATGCCGACCTTGGGACCTTCGGTTGCCGCCTCGCCTTCGTCGGCGACGATCATTTCCAGCTTGCGGCCGAGCACGCCGCCTTTGCCGTTGACCTCGTCGATCGCCATGCGCACCGCATCGATGGCATCGCGTCCGACTTGCAGTTGAATAGCGGTGTTGACGCCGATGCGGATCGTCTTTTCCTGCGCGGCGGCGGGCTGCGCCATTGTGAACGTCAGCGCCGCACCTGCCGCGAGCAGGCCGAGTAAGCTACGCTTCATTGCCACCTCCCTGGAACGCGCGGCCCCATGCCTGTGCAAGGAGGCCGGCTGAGTGAGCCGACAGTTTCTTGTTGCTTGGCCGCCGTCTGCTGCGGCGGGCACACACTTGCGTAGATCGATCAATTTTGCCCATGGGAAAACCCTGGGGCAATGGCCCTGACGAGGAGGGCCATTCACGTCGGCGTCAGCCCACGCCGGCCCCAACAGGCGCGGATGGAGGGTGGGGCCACCAATTGATCGTAGGTGGCGGGTTCCGCAATCAGCCCGTTGGCCTTCGCGAAGGTGCTGATGCCCTCGATGGCTTCGGGCGAAATATGCGCGTCGTAGAACGGCGTATCGCGCGCAATCAGGCCGCCGATGAGCGATGCCTCTTCCGGCGGGAACAAGCGCTCGCCCACCTGTGTGGCCAGCGAAGGGTCGGCCTTGAGCGCCTTCTGCGCCTTGACGATCGCGCGTACCGCGCCGGCGGCGACCTGCGGCTGCGTGGTGATGAGCTCTTCGGTCGTGGTCAGCGCTGCGAAATTGTAGAAGCGCGCCCCGGGCGGGCCGTCGCCCCGGCGCAGGTCGAGATGGATCTTGGCGACGCCCGCGCGCTCGCCGATGGCGGCGCGCATCCCGTTACCCCAATAAGCGTCAGCGCCGCGCGCGATCGCCTCGATGCCGTCGTGTCCGCGCCATAGCTCATTCTTTCCGGTGGTCGGGCTCGGCACGATCTCGATCTTGTCGCGCGCGAGGTCGAGGCCGGCTTCCGCCAGCATGTAGCGCAACCCCAGGTTCGGGAATGCGGTCGACGACGAGATGCGCAGGCCCTTGAGCGCATTCATGTCGCCGCGCTTGGCGTCGAGGTCGGCGCGCACGGCGAGGAACCAGTAGGAATATTGCGCAAGCGCGCAAAGGAGCCTCGCGCCTTTCCAGCCGGGGAAGGCGCGCGTCGCGGCATAGGCCGGGCCGCCGAAGAAATGCACGGCGCCATCACGCAGGCGTTCCGGGCCGGTGCGCGCGCCGTAGACGCGCTCGACCTCGATGTCGATGCCTTCCTGCTTGAAGAAGCCGAGCTCGACCGCCGCGGTGGCGACGAAATAGGAAGGAGAATCCAGGTCGGCAACGACAAGCCGCAGCACGTGGGTCGGTTCCTGCGCGGACGGCTATTTAACGAGCTGCAGCGCCTGCTGCCGCGGCTCGGTAGCGACAAAGCCGTTGAGGTCGATCGGCTTGGTGAGGTTGCCGGTCGTCACCAGCAGGTCGCGCAGCCAGGCAAGCTTGTCCATCGGGATCGGCATCTCCGGGTTGATCGCCGAACGGCGCTTCACCTCGTCATACATGAAGGCCGGCTGCGGATTGTCCGGCTTGGCGAGTGTGACCTCGCGCGTCAGCGCGATCGTCTGCTCGCGGTCGGCGAGCGCGTGGCGAAATCCGGCGATCTCTGCAGCGAGGAAATGCGCGGCGTCGTCCTTGCGCGCGGCGAGTGTCTTGCTGCTGGAATAGATGCAGAAGCGCACGTAATTCGGCACGGCGTCAATCGCGTGGACGAGGAGTTTGACGCCCGCTTTCTCGGCCGCCGGCGCAAAGCCACTCGAGGCGGCGGCGGCGTCGACGATTCCGGCGGTCAGCGCCCGGAAGCGGTCGGCATCGCTGCCCATGATCGCGAACTTCACATCCGCTGCGGTGAGATGGTTCTGCGTCAGCACGGCGCGGGCGACGAGATCGGGTAGGGCGCCCGGCGCGGAAATCGCCAGCGTCTTGCCTTTGAGGTCGGCGGGGCTGTTGATGTCGCGCTTCGAATAGATCGCGTAGGTCAGGCCCGGCCAGTAGCAGCCGACGAGCTTGACGTCGGCGCCATGCGAGACCGCAAGCATCGGCGCGCCGGGATTACCCTCGTAGCTGTCGAGTTCGCCGGCGATCAGTGCCTTCAGCGCCAGGGTGTCGCCCTTGAATTGCTTGATCTCGATCTTCAAGCCTTGCTTGTCGGCAAAGCCGCCTTTGCTGCCCATGAACACAAAGCCTGCATCGCTCTTGGCCTCGACAATGCCATGACGCCACACCTTCAGGTCTTCGGCGCGGACGGCGGAGCCGAGCAGCACCGTGAAGGCGAGCAGCGTCAAAATCCGGCAAGGTCTGCTGATGATGATCCGCATGGCGGCCTCCGTCTTCTTAGTTCGTGCGCGTGAGCGTTGTTTCCACGAAGGCGGCGATCGCGCAAGCGCTCTCGTCTTTTCCGGAAAATCCGGTCACCTGCAATCCGAGCGGCAAGTTCTGTTCGCGCAGCAGCGGCAGCGAGACTGCCGGCACGCCAAGGAGCGAGAATGGCACTGCAAACACTGGATCGCCGGTCGAGCCAACGCCGACCGGCGCCGCCGCTGGCGCCGCCAGCGTGATGCAAGCGTCGCCGTGTGCAGCAAGGCCATTATAAAGCGTGCGAATGCGGGTGCGCTCGGCAACGTCGGCGCGATAGTCGTCGAGCGTCATGGCCTCCGCTTGAGTCAGCCGATCGAGCATGGCCTTGCTCAGCTTGCTCGCATCGCGATCGCGATAGGTGTTGAGCGGCCAGCGCGATTCCCAGGCATTGAGACGCAGCGAGAGCGCCCGCGCGTCGGCAATCGCGTCTTCGACCTTGGCGATCTCCGCGTGCGACCGCCGCGTGGCAATTTCGATCCCGAGCCGCGCCATCGCGTCGCTCAGTGCCGCCTTGGCTTCGGCGCTGGCGACAGCCCAGCCGGCGGTCTCGAGGACAATGAGCCGCCGCGGCGTCATCGCGTCGGGCGGATGCAGTGGGCCGGCGAGCCCGAGATATCCCGGATCGCCGCCGACGCGGCCGGCGATCTCGGCGGCGACCTGCCAGGCATCGGCGAGCGTCGCCGCGAGGACGCCGGTGCAGCTCTGGCTCAGGTAATCGTGGCTGCCGCCCCGATTGATGGCGCCGACACTCGGCTTGAAGCCGACGCAGCCGCAATAGCTCGCCGGGCGCACGATCGAGCCGACGACCTGCGTCCCCAGCGCCGCGCTGACGAGCCCCGCCGCGACGGCGGCGGCGGAGCCGCTGCTCGAGCCGCCGGGCGTGCGTGCAAGATCCCACGGGTTGCGCGTGCCGCGCGGCTCGGTGGCGGCGAACTCGGTGGTTACGGTCTTGCCGAGGGTGACGGCGCCGGCTTCGCGCAGCGCCGCGACTGCCGCGGCATCGCGCCCCGAGTGCCAGCCGTCGAAGAGCGGCGAGCCCATCTGCGTCGGCATATCAGCGGTCTCGATGATGTCCTTGATGCCGATCGGCATGCCGTCGATGCCGGAGAGGGGTTTGCCTGCGCGCCAGCGTGCGGATGAGGCATCGGCGGCGATGCGGGCGGCCTCGACATTGGTCGCGACGAAGGCGCCGATCTTCGGCTCCCACACAGCGAGTGCGTCGAGGCAGCGCTCGAGAAATTTGCGCGGTGTGTCGCTTCCGGAGGCGAAGGACACCGTGGCGCTCAGGAACGGCTTTGTCTGCGGCTTCGGGGCGCTATCGGAAGAAAGCATGGTAGTTGTCTTTGACAATGCGTCCGTCGACTATGACCGGATGTCGCCGAAGGAGGAAGCGTGAAAACAGTTCTCGTCACGGGTGCCGGACGCGGCATCGGGCTTGCCACCGCCAAAGAATTTGCCGCCGCCGGCTGGCGCGTCCTCTCGCTCGACAAGGAATTCGACGCGGATGTTGTCGGCGAGCGCATCGAATTCGACCTGCGCCGCACGTCCGCGCTGGCGGACCTGGTCAACTCCCTCGGCGAGCTCGACACGCTCGTGAACAATGCGGGCGTGCTCTATTGCGATCCGATCGACGCCATCCCGGAAGTGCACCGCACGGAAATCTTGGCGGTGAACCTCGAGGCGCCCGCGGCGCTGATTGCCGCCGCGTCGGCGCGCATGAAGGCGCGCCGCAGCGGCCGCATCGTCAATGTGGCGTCGGTCGCGGCGTTCACCGGCCATCCCGATCTCTGGTACGGCATCACCAAGGCCGGAATTCTCAATCTCACCAAGTCTTGGGCGCGGGCGCTGGGTCCGCATGGCGTCCTTGTGAACGCGGTCGCGCCGGGTCCGACGAAGACGCAGATGTACGACCAGTTGCCGCAATCGCGCCGCGACGGGGTGATGCGCTCGGTCTATTCCGGGCGCGCGTGCGAGCCGGAAGAAGTGGCACGGGCCATTTTCTGGCTGGGCAGCAACTGCCCCGATTACGTCAACGGCTCGACGCTCGACGTCAACGACGGGAGCTATCCGCGCTGAGCGCGGATCGGCCTTGCCGCCTTCGCCGTGGACCCATCCACGGCTCTTTGCTAGCCTTTTGCCTCGTCGCATGAATGAGAAAACGAACGGGGGAAATAGGATGAACTTCAAGACCACGCGCCGCGGCCTGCTGCTCACCGGCACCGCGGCCGGCGCCACCATCGCAATGCCCTGGATCGCGAAAGGCGCGCCCGAGTTCCAGCTCAAATACGCCAACAATTCCCCGCTCGACCATCCGCTCAATGTCCGCGCCAACGAGGCCGTCGCGCGGATCAAGAAGGAGACCAATGGCCGCGTTGAGATCCAGGTGTTCCCGAACAACCAGCTCGGCTCGGACACCGACATGCTGAGCCAGCTGCGCTCGGGCGCCATCGAGTTCTTCACGCTGTCCGGCCTGATCCTGGCGACGCTGGTGAAGGTCGCCTCGATCAACGGCCTCGGCTTCATCTGGGACAGCTACGACAAGGTGTGGCCGGCGATGGACGGCGGGCTCGGCGCCCATATCCGCGGAGACATCGCGAAGGCCGGCCTGCATGCGATGGAGAAGCAGTGGGACAACGGCTATCGGCAGATGACGTCCTCGACGCGGCCGATCAAGACGCCGGACGACCTTAAGGGCTTCAAGATCCGCGTCCCGCCAAGCCCGCTGTGGACGTCGATGTTCAAGGCCTTCGATGCCGCGCCGATGTCGATCAACTTCGCCGAGGTCTATTCCTCGCTGCAGACCAAGGTGGCGGAAGGGCAGGAGAACCCGCTCTCCATCATCTTCTTCGCCAAGCTCTACGAGGTGCAGAAGTATCTCTCCGAGACCAACCACATGTGGGACGGCTTCTGGTTCCTCGCCAACGGCAAGGTGTGGAGCGGGCTGCCGGCCGACGTGCGCGACGTCATCGCCAAGAACCTCAACCAGTCCGCGGTCGACCAGCGCGCCGACATCGTCAAGCTCAATGCGAGCCTGAAGGCCGATCTGACCGGCAAGGGCATGCAGTTCCTCAAGGTCGATCAGAAGCCGTTCCGCGACAAGCTGCAGGCGGCCGGGTTCTATAAAGACTGGAAGAAGCAGTACGGCGACGAGGCCTGGGCAGTGCTGGAGAAGTATACCGGTCCCATCGCCTAGCCGTTGTCCAAATGGTCGCCTTGTGCTCCGGCGTCATCGCCCGCGAAGGCGGGCGATCCAGTAATCACCGGACTTGCGGTGTCTACTGGATGCCCCGCATTCGCGGGGCATGACGGCCGAGATTGAGGCGCGGCTTGCAAAATTATTAGACGCGATCATGCGCTGGCGCCGGAACGGGTCATGGATGTGAATCGGAAGGAGGAGGCCGCATCGGGGGCCTCCTTCTTGGCTTCAGCGACCACCCATCTCGACGCCGGGATGGGCCGCGTGGTCGAGCTCGTCGCGGCGCTGCTCACCGGGATCGAAGTCCTCATCCTGCTCGCGGGCGTCATCTCGCGCTACGTGCTGCATAATCCGCTGGTCTGGTCCGACGAGCTCGCCTCGATCCTCTTTCTCTGGCTGGCGATGCTCGGCGCCGTGGTCGCGTTCCGCCGCGGCGAGCACATGCGCATGTCGATGCTGGTGGCACGCTCACGCCCGCCCTGGCGCATGTTCTTCGACGCCTTCGCCATTGCGGTCGCCATCGCCTTCCTGATCCTCATCCTGCATTCGAGCATCGAATACGCCCTCGACGAGGCGGCGGTGGTCACGCCGGCCATGGAGATCCCCAACATCTGGCGGGCCTCCGCGATCCCGATCGGCTGCGCGCTGATGCTGGTGTTCGCGCTCTGCCGTCTGGTGCGCGTCGGCGGCCTGCGCTGGGTGGCGCTGGCGCTCATTGTCGTCGCGGCAATCGGCACCGGCCTGTGGCTGCTCAAGCCGGTGTTCTTCGCTATCGGCAACTACAAGCTGGTGATCTTCTTCGTGATCATCGTCGCCGCCGGCGTGCTCGCCGGCGCGCCGATCGCTTTCGTCTTCGCCATGGCGACCTTCGCCTTCCTTGCCATCACCACGCGCACGCCGCTCACCGTCGTGGTCAACCGCATGGACGAGGGGATGAGCCACCTCGTGCTCCTGTCGGTCCCGCTGTTCGTCTTTCTCGGCCTGCTCATCGAGGCCACCGGCATGGCGCGCGCCATGGTGGACTTCCTCGCCAAGTTGCTCGGGCACGTCCGCGGCGGCCTCTCTTATGTGCTGCTTGGCGCCATGTACCTCGTCTCCGGCATTTCCGGCTCCAAGGCGGCCGACATGGCGGCGGTGGCGCCGGTGTTGTTTCCCGAGATGAAGGAGCGTGGCGCGCGGCCGGGCGAGCTGGTGGCGCTGCTCTCATCCTCCGGCGCCATGTCGGAGACGATCCCGCCGAGCCTCGTGCTGATTACCATCGGATCGGTCACCGGTGTCTCGATCGCGGCGCTGTTCAGCGGCGGGCTCCTGCCGGCACTGGTGCTAGCGCTGGCGCTCGGCGTTGTGGTCTGGCGGCGCTATCGCGACGATGATCTCACCGGCGTCACGCGTGCATCCTGGGCCGAGGCGGGACGCGCCTTCGTTATCGCGCTGCCCGGGCTCGCTCTGCCGTTCCTCATTCGCGCCGCGGTGGTCGAAGGCATCGCCACCGCCACCGAGGTCTCGACCATCGGCATCGCTTACACGGTGATCGTCTGCCTCATCATCAACCGGAGCTTCCCGCTGCGCCGACTGATCCCCATGCTGGTCGACACCGCCTCGCTCTGCGGCGCGATCCTGCTGATCATCGGTGCCGCCACCGCGATGGCGTGGGCGCTGACCCAGTCCGGTTTCTCCCGCGATCTCGCCGCGGCGATGACCGGGCTGCCCGGAGGCGCCTTCACCTTCATGGTCGTGTCGATCGTCGCCTTCGTGATCCTCGGCTCCGTCCTCGAGGGCATCCCCGCGATCGTCCTCTTCGGCCCGCTGTTGTTTCCGATCGCGCGGCAGATCGGCATCCACGAGGTGCACTATTCGATCGTGGTCATCCTGGCGATGGGCATCGGCCTGTTCGCGCCACCCTTCGGCATCGGCTACTACGCGGCCTGCGCCATCGGCCGCGTCAGTCCGGACGCGGGCGTGCGGCCGATCTGGCCTTATCTCCTGGCGCTGCTGGTCGGGCTGCTGGTCGTGGCCGCCGTTCCAGCGATCACGTTGGGATTCTGAAAGTGCACCTGCCGACCTATGCGGCGCGGGCAGGGGCGCCCATGCGCGCCTCCGGCTCGACGGGCCTCTGATGATTATCGATAGTGCCATCAGCCGTCGCGGGGCGGCGGTCATGCGCATCCGGGTGAGTGAATGCTGGGCGTCCCCATCAATGAGCTGCTTTGGCTGGCGCTGACGATCATCATCGGCGGCGTCATCACCGGAATTCTCGCGGGCCTGTTCGGCATCGGCGGCGGCGCCATCATCGTTCCGGTGCTCTACGAAGTCTTCCGGGTGATAGGCGTCCCGGATGAGGTGCGCATGCAGCTGTGCATCGGCACCTCGCTGGCCATCATCGTGCCGACCACCATCCGCTCCTATTACGCGCATCGCGCCAAGGGGGCGGTGCTGCCCAATGTGGTGTGGCAATGGGCGGTGCCGGCCGTCATCGGCGTTGCCGTCGGCTCGCTGGCCGCCGCGCTGGCGCCGGCCTCGGTCTTCAAGCTCGCCTTCGCGGCCATTGCCGGCTTCCTGGCGGCGAAGATGCTGTTCGCGCGCGAGAGCTGGCGGCTTGGCGACGACCTGCCGAGCGGGCCGCTGATGCATGTCTATGGCTTCATCGTCGGGCTGTGCTCGGCGATGATGGGGGTCTCCGGCGGCTCGATCTCGAGTCTCATCCTCACGCTCTACGGTAAGAACATCCTTGCCGCGGTGGCGACGTCGGCCGGCGTCGGCGTGCCGATCACCATCGCCGGCACGATCGGCTACATGCTGGCGGGTTGGCGCCATCAGGCGCTGCTGCCGCCATTCTCGCTCGGCTTCGTCTCGCTGATCGGCTTTGCCTTGATGGCGCCAGTGTCGAGCTATACGTCGTCCTATGGCGTGCGGCTCGCGCATTGGCTGCCCAAGCGAAAGCTCGAGATCGCCTTCGGCATCTTCTTGCTGCTCGCCTCGCTGCGCTTTGTTGTCAGTCTGCTGTAGCGGCGGGCTGGGTTTCCTTAGCGCAGCGTCAGCAGCGCTCGGTCGCTTGGCCCGAACTCGACGGTCAGGCCGCCGCCGGCGTACCAGCTTGTTTCATGATCGAAACGCAGGCTCGCGGGAACGCCTGTCGGTGCGACGGTACTGCCCCGTGAAGCCCGGCGTCTGCAATCCGGGGACACGATTGTCGTAGTTCCAGCCCGCGAACCCGCGAAGGGCAATTCCTTTGCTCACTCTCACCCCCAGGCTCGTCTCGACATTGGCCAGGAAGGCCGTTGTATTCGCGCTGCTGGACACCGCGGAGGCCAACGGAAAAGCCCCCGTGGCGATATCGTTCCCCGAAAGTGTCGCGGAACGACTGGCAAGGCCGATACTGCCGCCGAGACCAACCGCAACGCCCGGCATGAATTCGTAGCTGGTGGCCAGGCCGAATTTGCCGCCCCAGTCGGTCCAGTGGACGGCGGTTGTGGCGTTATAGGTCGTCGCGAAACCTCCGCCGAGGGTCTGCGCGAAAGATTGGTCCACGCGATCTTGCCCACCGAAAATGCCGATCGAGGGCGTCAGCGTCACCATTCCGAGCTTATAATCGCCCGCAAGCTTTCCGTTCACTTGCCAGACCGCATAGGTCGTCGAAAGCGTCGAAGCCAGGGGACAGCCCGGCACGCCGCAGATAAAGCCAAGGCCCGACGGCACGCCGTTCACGCCAACGAGCACGCCCGGATTGGCGGCGCCTGGTGGTACGCTTGCGGTCTGTGCCTGGGATCGCCTCGCCTGAACGTAGGACCCGCCGAGTTCGAACCGCGCCTTCGCGCCGAAGATCGAAGGCAAAGTGCCAGACGGAAAAATATAGCCGATGCCGCCTGACGCGCCCGCGCCGGTCGCGCGCGGATCGAACGAGTTGACCACGCCTGTATCCAGGAGCGTCACCGAATTCGAGAGCAGGTGGACCCCCAGCCCGTAGCTCGGCAGCTTGATCGACTGATACGATCCATCGACCCACAGATACGTCCCGTTGTCGTAGACCGCCGCCGTCGACTTCATCGGCAGGTCGGACGGCCTCGGCGGCAAGTCCGCGGCGAGACCTGGCGCCACCATTGCGCCGATGATCGTGATCGCGGCAACGCCCGCGCAAGAGCTTGAAGAGATGCGCATGATTCCCCGCCCCAAATCTGATCGCGGAGAAATTCGTATCGAGGGCGCCCTATCACGTCTTGCTCTCTAGCGCACAGAGCTTGACCGCCGTCGCACTCGCACAGCTATTCGCTATTTCGGCGGCCGCCTGTCGCCAAAGTGCGACAGTTAGGTGTGGCGGCGTTATCGCGCATGGACGCGAATGGATGAGCCAAGCCGAAGACGCTCGCGCTCGGCCCGCATTGACTCTTCGGCTGATCCGCGATCATATCTCGGTCGTCGGGCTTGATCGCAGTCGCCCGGCCTATCCAAGGCATTTCGCCCAAGTACTGCACTTCGACCGCTCGTCGGGCCGAAGGCATATGGCGAAATGCATTGATGACCTCTTCTCCCGCTTTAATCGTTTTATCGAAGCAGGACCTGACGGCTCTGGCGTCGGTCGGGGAATGCGTCGCCGGCGCGTGCCGGCTGCACGCTGAAGGGCGTGGTTTCGCTGCAATCGCCATTCGCGAGGACATCGACCTCCAGCAAGGAGAAGCACAATGAAATGGATCACGCGAGAGCACGTGAAAGTGGATCGGGTTGCTTGCCCATGGCTGATCAAAAAGTTCGTCGACAAGGATGCCGAATTCATTTTCGCTCCGGCCGATAAGGTGATGGACGATGCCAAACGCCTCAATGCCACGCCTTACGACGTGAAGAATGTCGAGCTCGGTCATCACGGCAAGGAGTGCTCGTTCGAGGCGATCGTGAAGAAGTATAGGCTCGACACCGATCCCGCGCTTGTGCTGCTCGGCCGCATCGTCAACGGCGCCGACACGGACAACACGCTCTACAATCAGGCGGAGGGCGCCGGCCTCGAGGCGATCGCGGAAGGCTTTCGCCACCTCGGCTTCAAGAACGATCACGATCTCAACGCGGCCGAGTGGATCGTCTACGACGCGCTTTACGCCTACTGCCGCGAGATGGTGCGGCAGGGCAAATCGCGCGGAGCGTTCGCGGACTGAGCAACCAAACTTGCCGGGCTCGCACGCAGTCGCCCGGTCGCAAAAGGCATTTCGCCCAAGCACTGCAGGTTGCCCGCGCACGATCGATGGCATTCGGCTATGCCGTCTTCCCCGCGGGCTCGGAGAGCTAGGCAAATGCGTTACCAGATCGCGCCTCTTTTCTGCCGCCCGTGGACACTCAACGGCATCACGCCACGGCTGATCGAAAGTCACTATGAGAATAACTACGGCGGCGCTGTTGCTCGCCTGAACGCCATTGCGGAGGAGCTCGCTGCGCTCGATTCGCAAACGGCGCCCGCTCACGTCATCAGCCGGCTGAAGCAGGAGGAGATGGCGGCGCTCAATTCCACCCTGCTGCATGAGCTTTATTTTGCCAGTCTCGGCGGCGATGGTCGCACCGTACCGGAAACGATGGCGAGCGCGATTGCGCGCGACTTCGGATCGGTCGACCGCTGGCGGCATGAATTCATCGACTTGGCGAATGCACTGGCGATCGGCTCCGGCTGGGTCCTGCTGACCTGGGTGCCGCGCGACCGACGGCTCATCAATCAAACTGTGACGGACGCCTGCCCGGGCATTGCCGGCGGAATACCGATCCTCGCTCTCGACATGTACGAGCACGCCTATCAGATCGATTTTGGGACAAACGCTGCCGCCCACGTCGCCGCGTTCATGCGCAACATCGACTGGAACGCGGTCGAGGGGCGTTACGAGGATGCCGTCGAGGTCAAGCCGCCTCGGGCCTTGGTGCAGAAGGAGTTCGATGATGTGCCGTCCGTCACGATCGATGAAGTGAAGGCGATGCTGCAATCCGGCGAACCGGTCCAAGTTATCGATACTCGGCCGAGACACTACAGCAGCCGCGCGCAGGATATTGTGGAAGGCGCGGTCTGGCGCGATCCGGAGCGCGTGGATGACTGGATCGGGGAGCTTTCGAAGACGGCCCCAGTCGTCACTTTCTGTGTCTATGGATTCCACATCGGATGTCAGACGGCGGCGACGCTGCGCGAAGCCGGTTTCGATGCGCGCTACATGGCTGGCGGGCATTACGCATGGAAAGCTGCCAAAGGGCCGGTCAAGCTTTTCGATCCGACCGTTCTGTCGTGACGGCGGAGGCAGCCATGGCATTGCAGCCACGAGGCATCATCGCAATTCCGGACGGTCTCAACAGCGACTTCGACCACGGCGCCTTCGATCCGAAGACGCGCCGCGTGTTCATTGCGCACACGGCCCGGGGCTATGTTGAGGTGATCGACCACGAATCAAGCCGTCACCTGGCGACGTTGAAAGGCTTTCCCGAAGCGGCCGGCGTTGTCGCGCATGATGGGCATGTTCTCGTCACCAATCGCGGTGCCGCCAGCATGGCGTGGCTCGACGCCGCAACGCTCAAGACCCGATCCGTGTTCTCGACTGCGCCAAGGCCGAACGGTGTGGCGATCACGTCCTCGGCGAAATTTGCGATCGTCGCCTGTATCGGCGACGCCGATCACGGGCCGGAGCTTCACGCGTTCGAGCTCGGCACGGAGCGCCGATGGACGCTGAAGCTGCCCGGCCGCCCGCGATGGTGCGTCGTCAATGCCGACGACACGCGCGTGTTTCTCGCGATCCGCGAGCCGTCCATGGTGCTCACGGCGCGTCTGCCGGAACTCACTGACGTGCAACATTGGCCGCTCCCCTCGGGGGGCGCGCACGGCATGGACATCGATCAAGCCGGCAGTCTTCTCTATGTCGCGTGTGATGACGGGGCGTTGGTTGAAGTGGAGGCGCGCAGCGGAAAATGCCTGCGGCAATGGCCGCTGGAGGGCGGGCCGGACGCGACCTTCTACAATCCATCGAGCGGCTGTGTGCATGTGGCGATCGGCAAGCCCGGGCTCGTCCAGACGATCGATCCGCGGGCGAACACCGTTACCAGCACCGTGACGGCGGCGGGCGCCGGAACGACGGCCTTGGTCGTGCCCGATCGACTCTACGTGATCTCGCCGGCGCATGGCGGTGTTCTGGAGCTGGAGCGGGCTTGAAATGCACATGATCTCTCTTGCGATTTTCTTCGCCGCCGCCTTTCTCGGCGGCGTGACAACGGGGTTGTCGGGCTTTGCCATGGGGCTCGTTGTCTCGGGGATCTGGCTGCATCTCATCACGCCGAGCCAGAACGCGCTTCTCATTGTTCTGTGCGGGATCGTCACGCAAGCCGTCGGCATCTGGCGCATTCGCCAGGTGATCCGCTGGAAGGCGGTGGTGCCGTTGGTTCTCGGCAGTGCGCTCGGCGTGGCCATCGGCACCGCGCTGCTGAGCACGGTCGATCAGCGCCTCGTGCGTCTGTCGATTGGCGTGCTTCTGATCGTCTTGAGTCTCTACTTTCTTGTTCGCCCAAAGATCGCGACGCCAGCCGGCGGTGTGCCGGTCGAGATCGGCGTTGGCGTCGTCAACGGCGTCGTCGGGGGACTGACCGGCCTTGGCGGCATCGTATTGACGGTCTGGAGCCAGTTGCGTGGCGGCAACAAGGATGCACAGCGCGCCATCTTCCAGCCGGCGAGCTTCGCAACCTTCCTGATCAGCGCGGTGTCATTCGGATTTGTCGGATCGTACACGCTCGAAACGATGAAGCTGTACCTGCTCGCGCTGCCGGCGCTCGTGGTCGGCGTCATGTGCGGCATCTGGCTCTATGGCAGGCTTGACGATGCTGCGTTCCGCCGCGTGGTCCTCGTCTTGCTATTCGGATCGGGGCTCTCGCTTGTTGTTCCGCCGCTGCTTCGCGCAGCCGGAATCTGGTCGAGCTAAGGAGGCTCGCGTTACACTTCACCCGTAGAGCAGGTAAGGCGCTCGCTCGTCCATCCAGGCTTGCTCGTCGGCTTGCGCCAGCGCATCGAGGTCGTGCGCGCCCGCCGCGGCATCGTCGACCCATTCCCGCAGCAGCGGGCTCCCGTTGATCAGGTCGATGGCAAGCCGGTCGCGCTCATATTCATAGGGAAAATCGCGCCACAGCGCGTAATCCGGATCGAGCTTGCGGATCGCCTTGAAGGCCAGCGCCTGCAGGCGCCAGGGCTTGAAGGCAGCGTGATTGTAGGCAGGGCCTTCGGTGTGGATCTGCAGGCCATGGCAAAGCTGGCCGGCGTGCTTGTGAAACGTCGGCTCGAACCAGCATTCGCGCAACCGGCAGCCCTCGAGCCATCGCGGAGCCAGCGCCTGCATCGTGGTCATGACGGCGCGCGCGTCGATATTGGGCGCGCCGAACAGCTCGAGCGGCCGCGTGGTGCCGCGCCCTTCCGAAAGCGTCGTGCCCTCGAGCATCACCGTGCCCGCATAGGCACGTGCCATAAACAGATTGGGTGCATTGGGACTCGGATTGATCCAGGCGCGGGTTCCCAATGGCCAGCCGAACCCGGGACCGGCGTCGGGCTTCCAGCCCTGCATCTCGACCACGCGGTAATCGAGATCGAGCTTCAGTGTCTTGATGAACCACAGCCCGAGCTCGCCGAGCGTGAGGCCATGGCGCATCGGCAGCGGGCCGGCGCCGACAAAGCTTTCCCAACCGGCACGCAATGTCAGGCCTTCGACGGGCCGGCCTGCGGGATTGGGCCGATCCAGGGCCCAGACCGCCTTGCCACGCGCGGCAGCTGCTTCGAGCACATAACGCAACGTGGTGATGAAGGTGTAGATGCGGCAGCCGAGGTCCTGCAGATCGACGAGCAGGATATCGAAGCTCTCCATCATGGCGGCCGTCGGCCGGCGCACCTCGCCGTAGAGGCTGAACACCGGGATGCCGTGCACCGGATCGGTGAACTCCGGCGACTCGATCATGTTGTCCTGCTTGTCGCCGCGCAGCCCGTGTTGCGGGCCGAAGGCGGTGGCGAGCTTGATATCACCGCAGCGCGCGAGCGCGTCCAGCGAATGCGTCAGGTCTTCGGTGACGGAGGCGGGGTGCGCGAGCAGGGCCACGCGCTTGCCGGCGAGCGGCGCGCGCAGTGAAGTTTCGGCGATCAGCCTGTCGATGCCAAATTTCATGGAAGCTCGATGGCGAAGCCGTCCGAATGGTGGAAGTCCGGCTTTCCCGGTGGATGCGCCAGCGCCCAGTACGATTTGTCCCCGCGCTGATCTTCGATCACCGCCGACAAGCCGACCTGCAGCGGAAACCCGCTGGACAGTCCCGGCAGCTCGCGTGGGTTCAGCACAGCCGTCAATACGAAGCGGCCTGCGTCCGCCTCGACATTGATCGCCGGCGTGCTGATCTCTGTGGGACTCATGCCGCTGCGATAACCGGTGAAGCCATAGGCGGCCCATTGCGTGGAGGGCGCAAAGTTGAACTCATAATATGCGGCGTTCGATCGGCTGCGGACGAAGGCCTCAAAACAGGTATGCCGCCACAGTTCATCACGGCGCGCTGCGTCCGTGATCGGCGGCAGGCGAATGTCGCCAATCGTGCCGGTCACGACGTAAGACAGGAGCCAACGATCGCCGCCGCTGCGCGCGATCTCCACTTCGATCTGCGCCGCCTCTGGGCCATGCGAGTCTGGATGGATGTTCAACAGGTGGCGCATCGCTGTCATTGAATCGGGTCGGGGATAAGTTATACCCCGGCTGGTGTGGATATCGTGTTGGTAACTCACAATATTTTGCGGTCGCTCTTCCATTCCCGCGTGTGGCCGCCTATAACCACATTTATCCCGCTCCAAGTCCAAGGGGCGCCTGATCAAACGTCTACAGTCGCGGGGCGGGATGCGATGGCCGAGTGACGGGTGAGCTTTAGACGAACACCCAATCCATTCGGCGGCCCAAGTCGCGAAGATCCTGGCGCCGAGCGCTTCGGCGTTATGGGGGTGATCCGGAGCGCAAGCTCTCAGAGCCCCTTCAGCGGAGGTCACCAATGGTCATGCCTCCGGGGGTCCGCGAAGCAAGCCGTAACCCATCGCGCGCGGGATATCTCGATCCGACGAGACCTGCGGTTTGACTACCCATCTGCCTTCGTTCCGCGAGGGGCGAAGGATCCGTA
>DASRGN010000065.1:0-109985 GCA_035651015.1 Pseudolabrys sp.
CAAGAAAACACTGCTTGCCCAGAAATCAATCGTTTACGGCGATCCGAAACTCGGTGACTCCAGCGGTGTCGCCACGGAAGCAATCCTTGCGCGTCTGGGTATTGCCGCCGAGATGAAGTCGAAAGCAAAGCTCGTCGCCGCGGGAGCGAAAGGCGAAACGGTTGCCAAGGGCGATGCTGACCTCGGATTCGATCAGATGAGCAACATCGTTATCAACCCGAAAATCGAGTCGTTGGGCTCGCTGCCATCCGAGCTACATAATTATACGAACTACGCAGGCGGCTTGGTCACGGCAGGCAAAGAGCGGGCCGGCAGCAAGGCCTTTGTGAATTTCCTGACCTCGGCGCCGGCCCAGGCTGTGATGAAGTCGAAAGGCTTCGAAGGGCTATGATTTTTGTGCGCTAGGCGATGTCGCTTGTTGGCCCTGAACGGCACTTGCGACTGTCGCTTTTGACTTCTGAGATTGGTGGCTAAGCGGACCGGCTCGGGACAGTTCTAAATCGGCGCTACTGACCCCCGGGACGATATGGGCTGCTTTCCTGCGAAGGGAGCGAGCACACGTTGCCTTGGCCGTGCCGCGCATTTGTAGTCATGAACGAGCTAATGCTGCAACGGCATCTTGAACGTGAAGCACGTCAACTCGCGCGTTGACGAGACGTCGATAATACCACCATGCGCCTTCGCGATTTCCGAGGCGATATAGAGCCCAAGGCCCAAGCCCCGCTTGCCCGGCCGCGCGTCGCCGCGCGAGAACGGCTGGAACAGCCTCTCTCGTGTCGCCGCAGAAATCTGATCGCCTGCGTTGCAAACGGTCAATTCGAACTGGTCCTCAGTCTTCGCAAAAACCGTCACAGGCTCCGCGGCGGTGCCATGTGTCAGTGCGTTACCCAGTAGGTTTGAGAAGAGCTGGCCAATCCGTGCGGGGTCGGCCTGCACGGATTTGGTCAACGCAAATTGTGTCTCGATGATCGATTCGGGATGGGCACTCTGCAATTCGTCAACCACCTGCTGGAGCGTCGGCTCGAGCGGTTGAAAGGACAGTACGAGCGTGATACCGCCGCCAAGGCGGCCCCGCGCGAAATCGAGAAGGTTCTCGACAAGGTTGGCCATCCGCACCACACTTTTCTCGATGGAGAGAATGATCGTCCCAGCTTTGTCGTCGATGTTCGACTTCTGAAGCAGCCGCGTTCCCGCCATGATGGACGCAATCGGATTGCGCAGGTCGTGCCCGAGCACGGCGATGAATTGTTCGCGAAGCTGGGCCTCTTCGCGTTGGGAGGTGAGCGCAGCATCGCTTCGCAATCGCTGGGCGCACTCCTCCGCAACGCGCTGCTCAAGTTCGCCGGCCAGCACCTTGAGTTCGTCTCGAGCGTTGAGCAGTTCGCGTTCATATCGGCGCCGATCCGTTGCATTGAAAACCGTGAGGCGGATGAACAGAGGCTTTCCCGCTGCATCGGTTCGCTCTGCGGCATTGACGAGTGCGGGAAAGCGTTCTCCGTCCTTTTTCACGAAATCAAGGGCCACTTCGTTGAAGAACCCCTGCATTCGCAGCAAGGGCGCGAAGTGAGTTTCGTAAAAAATGCGGCCAGCAACGTTGAGAAGTTCGTGCAACCGGCTACCAATGAGTTCTCCCGGCGGGTATCCGGTCCAGCCGCAGAAAGTCTGATTGGCTTTGACGATCCGGCCGTCTGGCCGCAGCGAGAGGTATCCGCACGGCGCGTTCTCGTAGAGGTCTTCCAAATCCTCTTCGATATGGTCAGTTTGAGACAAAGGCGCGCATCGCTGAAATAACCTCTTCTGGCGCACTTAGGTTCGGGCAATGGCCAGTTGCTTTCAGGATCACCAGTTTACTATTCGGCATTTGCCTGTGCATGTATTCGCCGACAGCAACCGGGGCGATAAGGTCTTCACTGCATTGCAGGATAAGGGACGGAATTGTGACCCTCGTAAGATCGGCGCGGTTGTCAGAATAGAATGTGACGCGCGCAAACTCTTTTGCGATACTCGGATCGGTCCGACAGAAACTGTTGGTGAGTTCTTGCCCAAGTTCCGGTCGGTCGGGGTTGCCCATGATGACCGGCGCCATCGTGGTGGACCAGCCCATGTGATTATCGGACAGCAAGTCCAGCAACTCGTCGATCTGCTGCTGCTTAAAACCTCCCAAATAGCCATCGTCGTCAATGTAGCGGGGTGACGGCCCTACCATGACGAGGCTGCGAAACATGCTTGGTGCGCGAATTGACGCGAGCAGTCCAACCATGGCACTGACCGAATGCCCGACGAAAACCGCATCACGGAGGCGAAGTTCGTTTCCAATTTCGACAACGTCATCCGCGTAGCCTTCGAGATGCGAGTATTTCCTTGAATCATAGGCCTTCAAATCGGAACGGCCAGCCCCGACATGATCAAATAAAATAATTCGAAATTGATCCTGGAACGCGGGCCATACATGTCGCCACATGTTCTGGTCGCAGCCGAAGCCGTGCGAAAAAACCATTGCGGTCCGGCCGGTTCCCGCCGTGTGGACATTGTTGCGAACAAGAATCGACACAAAAATTCCTGGATATTCCCGGGGGTCGAATAACAAACGACACCAGCGGTAATACCGTATGTTCGAGGAGGTTCCGAAAGCGACGGCGCGTAAATGCACGATCCGCTCCGTCGTCTTGGGCGCGGCTCGAGCGCGCCCTGCCCGTAGCCTAGTATACAGCCGAACATTGCGTCGCTGCCGGGACAAGGGACACGCTGCTCGCCGACCCAGTCTGACGCTGTTCGCCCGCGCAGATGAGACGATCGAATAGAGCGCGCGAAATCACCTTTTGGCCGCCAGCGAACAAGCGATCCGGCACGCGGATTCGTCTGCTTCTGATGCTGTGGACGGCTCCTCCACCGGCACGTGAGTGCCATGGATGTGGGTGCTGCTGAGGCCCCCACGATTCGGAGGAGCTATCCATGCAAACGATTACGACAATCGGTCTCGACATAGCGAAGTCGGTCTTCCAGGTGCACGGGGTTGATGTTGCTGGACAAGTGGTTATCCGCCGTCAATTGAAGCGTCGCTACGTGTTAGCGTTCTTTCGGAAACTGCAGCCTGCCTGATTGGCATTGAAGCCTGTGCGTCGTCGCATCACTGGTCGCGCGAGCTGAAATCACTCGGCCACACGCTTCGGCTGATGCCGCCGGCCTATGTGAAGCCCTAGGTGAAGCGGCAGAAGAACGATGCAACCGATGCGGAGGCAATCTGCGAGGCGGTTACTCGGCGGAACATGCGCTTCGTCGCGACCAAGACGCCCGAGCAGCAAAGCTGCTTGACGCTTCATCGCACTCGCCACCGGTTCATCCGCCAACAGACCTCAGTGATCAATGCGATCCGCGCTCATCTTGCAGAGTTCGGCATCGTCGCACCGGTTGGGCGCAACGGTGTGGATCAACTATGTGCCGCGCTTTAAAGGCCGAACACATGGCTGCACCGACCAATGCTGCGACGTGAAAAATTCCTTGCCAACTCGGAGTCGTCCACACATGGCCCTTACCTGACGTGAAACGATGTCCGCTCTTCAGTCGTTATTGGGGGCATAGCAGACATCGGGAGTTCAATGAGCCAAGGTCGGCCTTAGCCTCTGGCCAAGGCTCGGCAGGGATGGCGCATAGACCGAGCTTGTGAGCGCGGTTCGTTCAGTGTCCTCGCACCTTGTTCTAGCGCGCAATTGTTCTGGCTAGCGCAATTGCGTTGGCCCCTTATAAATCACCTGCTTCCACTTCGATCTCGCAAGCGAGTCCCTGCTCCCGCCAATCGAACCTCGACTTCCCATGCAATTGAGTGTTGAGGGCCCGACCTAGTACACGGGTGCCGAAGCCTTGGCGCGTTGGCGGCGTGACGATTGGGCCGCCCGTTTCAATCCAGCGAAGGACAAACTTTGCATTCGGGCCAAGCGACCATTCCACCCGAACGCAACCGGTCGCAACGGATAGCGCGCCATATTTTACCGCGTTGGTCGTCAATTCGTGCAACATCATCGCCATAAACTGCGCCGTTTGCGGCTTCAAAATGAGATCAGGACCATCGACATTGGCGCGCGATCTGTCTCGCAGGCCGTAAGGTTTAAGCTCCTCCATGACCAGCGTGCGTAGGTCGGCTCCTGCCCAACGCGACTTCGCGAGCAGCGTGTGGACCTTTGCGAGTGCTTGAATTCGGCCCTCGATTGCCGCCTTGATTCCGGCGGGTGTGTCAGCAGCCGAGAAATTTACGGTCGCCTGCACTAGCGCCAATAGATTTTTCGCTCTGTGGTCGACTTCTTGGGCCAGAAGGCGTTGAGCTGCCTCCGCCCGCTTTAACTCCGTTACATCGTGAAAACTCAAAAGAGCCATGCGTCCGCTGTGACCCGCTAAAACCAAAGGGCATGCATTGAGGGACATGGTTCGTTTGCCGATTTCCGGCCAGTCGCAATCAATCTCGAAGGCCTCGAAGGCTGGCTCGTCTTCGGCAAGCATTTCCTTTAATTGCGTTGCCAAACGCCCAAAGTTCAAGCTTCCGTTGCTTAAGACGTTGAGCAGAACTCCCTGGATTGCCTCACGTGAGGCTCGAAGTAGCGAATAGAAAGCTCTATTGGCCGTCAGTACGGTCAGGTCCGCACTCAGAACGACGAGAGGATCAGGGACGGTGTTTAGAATGGTTTTGGCATATTCCCGCTCGTAGATTGCCTGATCAATACTTGCACGGAAGGCGGTCACATTGGTGAAAGTGAGCACAGTGCCGATAACCTGGCCGTTGGCGTGAGGCGCTATACGAACAATGAACGATTTGTCCGCGATGCGAACGTCATGTTGCGTTGGCACATTTGTGCCGATCACGTCGGTGCACCAGGTCGGGAGGTCGTGCAAGCCACCAAGGATAGAAATTGCTTGCGCCGAACGGCCGATGTCCGTTGCCACAAGGCTCAGTGCGTCGGCTGCTGCCTGATTGAAGCAGGCGACAATAAGATCCCGGCCAAGGACCAAGATCGGGACGCTGATCGCATCGATTTGAATGATGCCGGCTGAAAGCGCATTTCTCGTCGCGTCACTACCAAGCATGTCGCGGGACTTGTCCCAGTCGCAAATTTCGGCAGCCGGAAGCTTCATTTTGCTGGTACCGAAGCCGTGTAGAGATTGCGGCTGCGCTGTAAGACGGGGTCCGCGACCGCCGGCAAGACCTGGCGCAACGCCAGTAGCAGCGCTTGAGCGCGGGGCATGTTGAAGGGCGCCCGGTACTGCGAAAGCAACTTGCTTTCCAGCACCCGGGCCTCGTCAGGGCCCACGGTCTCGCGCAGAGCATTCGCCACCGCATGCTCCAGACGCGTATAGTCTTCGACCGGAATGAGGTGCGAGTGATTTTCGCCGAGCCGCGGGAGCATGTGGGTATGAATCTCGCCGTTGAAATTGTCCATCAGGAACGAGCAGAATATGGCGATGTTCTGCTCCTCTGCCACGCGATCGAACAGATCCTCGAGATTCATGCTGGAGGCGACATCGCCTCGCTCCCAAAGTACATTGACCATTTCACCCCACCACCGTACCTTGGGAAACCGGCCGGCCCCGCGGGTTTGCGCAATAATTTCTCCGGCGAGCCCGAGGAACATGGGTCCATCCGGCAAAGCCTTTTGCATAAACCGCGGCAGGAGTTCATCCGCGTCAACAACGGTCAACTGACCGCTATCCTGCGCACCCTTGACGTCCACACCCTCCGCCTCCAGCCGCGGGCGGAAAGCGTTCCAGTGCTGGACGGTCGGCACCAGGATTAGGCCTTCGCCGTTTGCCAGGGCCGCACCGGCGAAGCGACAGACGGCGCGATTGAGAAAGTCCTGATCTTGATAGAGCTGCACCATGTGGTCACACGGTCCTGCGTGCGACAAGATATGATCCCAATGGGCGCAGGGTTCGTTTGTATCTTCGAGTAATCCGCTGGTCTGCATGGCGAGTTCCTGATGTCGGCCCCCTCGCGCGACTGATCGTAATATAGGGCGAAAAGCTGTCCAGTCATTGTGCTGCACACCGGGAAATCCACGGACGGTGTACAAAATCGCCCGCCATGCCCGCAGGTCCGCCTGGCGTCGCTCGCAGGTGCGCTTTGACGCTCAAATTGCCTCTCATAAGCCGGTAAAGCATCCAAGTCAGTAATGGATTGGGGCGCCTGGCGGTTGATTGCCGCCGGTGCAGTGCCGACAAGCCGCGTCGCGGCTGTCCGCCTTTGGGTCGACTATGTCGGGTATCGGTCTAGCTGGAAAATCGGCTGAGTATATTGAGTATATGTTGTCGGCTTTACCCCAATTTTCAACATCGCTCGCCACCGGTTGTCGGCTAGCTCTTGGGGCGGGGTTGCCGGCGCACCAGCTCGCATCAATCGTGTCGGCCGTTTTTCGATCGCCACAATCCAACCCATGTGGAACGAGAGTGTCGACACATAGCCTCGTGCATCGCTCCGCTACGCAACTCCTCTCTTGTCAGCAACTTGGCTGGCT
Source organism: Pseudolabrys sp. (assembly GCA_035651015.1). Classification (GTDB taxonomy): domain Bacteria; phylum Pseudomonadota; class Alphaproteobacteria; order Rhizobiales; family Xanthobacteraceae; genus Pseudolabrys. The sequence continues at coordinate 6,498 of DASRGN010000065.1, forward strand.
GTTTTTGCATGAACAGAAACAGCCAGTCGCGGCTGCGCAGTCACCGCTCGGTAAGTTGGTCCGAGAGTCCTTGCCGCCGGCTTTTTCGTCATCGCACCTTTCATCTCCAACACATCGAACTGACGCGCGATGCCGTTCGGGGAATATGGCTCAACAGAACAGTTTCGTCGCACGATCTCGTTTTCACGAAGCGCCACTGCAGGAAAATTCGTGGGAAGCTCACCGCGCGGTGGAGCTTTCGCGAAAAGTTGGTGCGTCACGGCATGGTGTGCTGCTCGATCGCGGAGCGCAGCGCCGCGAATGCGGCGGGGTCGTTGTCACCCTTCAGCGGTACCTCGACCTCCCAGGTGAATCCGGCGTCGCCGTAGTGGGTGCGCGCCTCCGGAAAACTAGTCGTAATGAGCTGAGCCCCAAATCCGCCTTTGCCAGGGGCAGCGGCTTGAGACCGGCCGCGCTCTTCCCAGCGGAAACAGAGCACCCGGCCATTGCCGTTGTGCGTCACCGACCACGTGGCGGTGAGCGTTCCATCCGGCACTGCCATGGCACCATGCTTGACGGCATTCGTCGAGAGTTCGTGCAAAACGAGGGTGAACTTCTGCACCAACTGCGCCTGAAGCGACACAGTGGGGCCGGTCACGCGGGTCCGAGCAGGCAAGTACTCGAGTTCTCCGTTCACCAGCTCGGTCAGATCAACATTCGTCCAATTGGAGTTGGTGAGCCGGCGATTTGCCCGCGCCAGCGCTTGCAGCCGCTGTTCGAATCGCATCTTCGCATCCGCCGGAATGCCAGAATCGGAGAAGCTGCGATGCGCCATCGCCTGGACAACCGCCAAAAGATTGTTGCTGCGGTGCTGCAGTTCACGCATCAGGGTCGTTTCGACCTGTTCGGCCCGCTTGCGCTCCAAATAATCGGAAACCTGCCGCGCCAACAGGTCCAAGCGATGGAGCTCCGCATCTCGCGGCTGGTGGGGCTTATTGAAATGGACCGAGATCATGCCCAGCAAAGTGTTCTTGCTGCTCATGAGCGGCGTGGAAATGACGGCGAGCGCCTGCGCGTCCAGCATGACTTGACGTGACGGTTGGCCGGCGAAGATCTCGCTCTTAGCGACATCGTCGATGATGATGCGCTGGCCCGAACGCATGGCGGCGGCGCAGGCGGAACCATCGTTGCGGACATACTCGAAGAACTGCAGGAAACCGGCGTCGAACCCTTGATGCGCGGCAATCTTCAGAGCGCCGGAATCGGCATCGAACAGCTGCAGATTGCCCTTGACCGCGCCCGAAATCCGCATCGCTGTCGTGACCGCCGCGGACGCGACCCGATCGAAATCTTCGTCGTCTCGGACGAGGAGGGAACTCAGCTCATGCAGGTGCCGCAGCTGAGCCAATTCTTGGGTTGCCTCATCGGTTGCGAGCCTCAATCGATCGACCACAAGAATGCTGACGATGACACCGACAATGAAGGCGGCGAGCGCAACAGCACTGGACGAAGACAAGCCCGATTCCGGAAGAAGGAAACACCAGATGACGATGATGGAAACCGCGCTGGCCGCTATTCCGGGACCGAGGCCCACGAAATAAGTCACCGCAAGAACGGCCGGAATGAACGTGACCAGGCCGAGATCACCATTGAGCCACTCACTCAGCGCGAGTCGAAGCGCGAACGTGAGGGCGATCGCGAGCAGCGCGATCCCATAGGTCTGCAGCCCGCGCCGCGAAGACGAATGGCTCGTACGCGATTCCAGCATATTGTTCTTCTCTGGGTCGTCTCCAAAAACGACGCACGACGCGCAGGCTTGCTCAGCAGCGGATGCCGAGGCTGCGAACCGCGGCTTTCAACTCCTCGGATGTGTACGGCTTGGTGACCACGGCAAGCGAAGCCAGCCCTTTGAACGTCTCGCGGATATCCGGAGTGCCCTGACCGGAGGCGATCACGATCGGCAGCGACGGGTAGATGGAACGGACCTCGCGCACCAGAACGTCGCCTTTCCTGTCGGGAAGCCCTATGTCAATGACCATCGCGTCGACTCCTCCAGGGATGAGCCGCAGCTTGTTGAGAGCTTCTGCCGCCGAGGAGGCGATATCAACCTTGATTCCGCACTCTTCGAGATATTCCCGGGCCAGCATTTGGATGAGTGCTTCATCCTCGACGACGAGAACGCGCGCGGGCGTCGCGCGCGCATCGATAATGTCACGCAGCTTGGCGCCAAGAGCAGCTTGAGTGAAGGGCTTCGGTAGAAGCTCGACGCCTGGGTCGAGCCGGCCGTCGTGGACGATGGCATTGCGGGCATAGCCCGTCGTAAACAGGACCTTGATGATTGGGTTGCGTCTGCGCGCCTCCTCGGCGAACTGCCGCCCATTCATCCCGCCGGGGAGACCTACATCGGTGAAGATCACGGCGATCTCCGGATGCGCCTCGAGGATCTGGAGGCCGGCACGGGCGTGCGCCGCTTCGAGCACGCTGTAGCCCAGCGCGCGCAAGCTGTCGGTCGAGTAGCTACGGACATCGTCATCGTCCTCGACGACGAGGATGGTCTCGCTGCGGCGGCCACGGACGGGCCCCGCTTCCGCAGGTTCTTCTTTCTCGTCGGCTTCGGAATGGTGCCGGGGAAGGTAAATCTTGACCGTCGTTCCTTCCCCCGCTTCGCTGTAAATCTTCACATGACCGCGCGATTGCTTGACGAAGCCATAGACCTGCGAGAGCCCGAGACCGGTGCCCTGGCCGACGTCCTTCGTGGTAAAGAACGGATCGAACGCCTTTGCCTTGACGTTCGGGGGCATGCCGACACCGGTATCGGTTACGGCAAGCGCGACATACTGGCCGGGCAAGACTTCGGCCTGAGCCGCAGCGTAGAATTCGTCAAGGTGAACATTGGCGGTCTCGATCGTCAGCTTTCCGCCGCGGGGCATGGCGTCGCGCGCATTCACGGCAAGATTGATGATCGCTACTTCAAGCTGGTTCGGATCGGCAAACGCGCGCCACAGGCCGCCGGCAAGAACAGTCTCGACGGCAATCTGTTCGCCGAGTGTGCGCCGCAGAAAATCCGACATTCCGGAAACCAGGCGGCCCACGTCGACTGAAACGGGATCCAGCGGCTGCTGGCGCGCAAAAGCAAGCAGCCGTTGGGTGAGCGCTTCGGCACGCCGAGCACCGCGCATCGCGTTATCCGCGGCGCGCTGCAAGCTGCTTCTATCCTGGTCACCGTCGCGACCGCTTCGCTGCAGCGTCTCGAGGTTGCCGATGATGATGGTCAGAAGATTATTGAAGTCATGGGCAATCCCGCCCGTGAGCTGGCCGATGCCCTCCATCTTTTGCGCCTGCGCAAGGCGCTCTTGCGCCTCGCGGCGTTCGGTCATGTCGCGCGTCACCTTGGCAAAACCGATCAGTTGTCCATGGGCGTCGCGAATGGCGTTGATGATGACGTTTGCCCAAAAGCGGGTGCCGTCCTTGCGCACTCGCCAGCCTTCGGTCTCGAATTTTCCGGTTCTTGTCGCGGTTTCAAGTGCCTTCCAGGGTTTGCGGTCGCTGCGATCCTCCTCGGTGTAGAACTCGGAAAAATGCCGACCGACGATTTCCTCACGCGCGTAACCTTTGATGCGTTGCGCTCCGGGATTCCAGTTGATGACGTTGCCGTCGATGTCGAGCATGAAGATCGCGTAGTCGGTGACTCCTTCAATGAGGATCCGGAACCGGCGCTCGGTTTCCTCGAGCTTGAGGCTGTTGGATGCAAGCTCTGCGGCGCGCTGCTGTGCACGCTGCTCCAGGTTGCGGTTGACCTCCTGCAGCTTTTCTTCGGCCTCCTTGCGTGCGGTCAGTTCGCGCTGGCTGGCTTGATGCAGCCGTGCATTGTCGAGCGCCACCGCGGCTTGGCCGGCAAGCCCCACCAAAAGGCGCTCGGCGCGAGCGGTGAAGATGCCAGGCTGCGCGTGGCCAAAGAACAGCCCGCCCAGAACTTGGCCGCTGCGTGCGATGACCGGCACCGCCAGATAGCTTCGCACCGGCAGGTGACCCGGAGGCATGCCGTGATACGGCGCCATCTTTCCATAACGCGGATCGGCGCGGATGTCGGGTGAGCGCACGACGCCTGCGCCCCTGAACGTCGGCCCGAAGATCTCGGTATTGCGCGGCTGCGGGAAGCGTTCGAACGCCTCGCGCGGTGCGCCAGAAAGGGTGTAGAGCGTGTACGATTCGCCGGCGGCATCGACGACGTTGTAAAAAAACGCCCCGAACTGCGCGCCGCTGAGTTCGACGCCGGCGTCGGTGACCGCCTGGACAAGGCGTTCACTATCGAGCTCGGCAGCGACAGCGGCACCGGTCCGATTGAGAATGTCGAGCGCGTTTGCTTCCTCGCGCAGCTCGGCGACGCGCGTTTCCAAGATTTCATTGGTCGATAGGAGCCGCGCCTCGAGTTGCTTACGCTCGTTGATGTCGGTGATCGTCCCTTGCAACGTCCGGCCGCCTTCAGCGCTGGTGACCGCCTTTGCTTTCGCAGCGAGCCAGTGAAAAGGCCCGGCCTCAGACTTGACGCGAAATTCCACATAAAAGCTGTCGGCTTCGCGTGCCGCATCCAGCGCGTGCCGGATCTTGGGGACGTCATCGACGAACACGACCCTGAGCCATTCCTCGAAGGCTGCGGGCGCCGTCTCAGCGGAAAGGCCAAACAGTGCGGCAACATTCGGAGTAAACGACCATGCCGAACCAGCGAGGTCGAGCACGAAAGCGCCGACGCCGCTGTTGGCTATGGCTTGGTGCAATTGGTTCGCGAGTACTGAACGGGCGGCAGACCCGCCGCTTTTCGTTTCCTTGCTCATTGCGACTTGGAGACGCCGCCGGTCAGGATGGCTTTCGCCTCGACCATGGCACGCATCTTGCCGAGAGCGACGTGGCGCGGCAGGTGATTGAAGCCGCAGGAGCTGGTGATGATCGTCTGCTCCGGCGCCAGCCAGCTGTGCGCCTCAATCCGTTCGACGAGCTCCTCCGCTGGCTCGACGTTCGGTGATTGCACGTCGACGGCACCTACGCCGAGCTGGCGCTCACCGAGGCACGACCGGTAATGGTCCGCCATGTCGTGCTCGATCAGGTAGCCGTCGCATTCGATTTGACAGACGAGATCGGCCTTGTAGCGCCCGTGATCGAAGTAGCGGTGGCCGATTTGCCCATCGTAGTCAGGTCCCACCGCGTAATTGCCCTGGCAATAATGCACCATCACATGCACGTCCTCGGGCAATCCTTCGATGGATCCATTGATGGCATCGACCGCGGCCAGCACTTCGGCATCGTCGGCCACCGTGAAGTAAGGCTCGTCGATCTGGATGTGCTTGCAGCCGGCAGCGGCCAGTTTTTTGAAGTTCTGGTGCAGCAGCTTGCCGAAATCGGCGATCATCGTTTTTGGATTGTTGTAGTACTCGTCATAGGCGACGGCCGCGAGGAGATGCGGCCCCGTCATCGTCACCTTCACCGGTTGACGGGCGAAGGAGGAGACGGTCTTGAACTCGTCGACCAGGCCAAGGTCGATGTTGTCGCCGATCGGGCCGCGGCAGACAGCGGCGGGATGAAAGACATTAGGGTCATAACGGGTGATCGGCTTGGGCTTGGTCTCGCCCTGGAAGGCTGGAATCTTCTGCCAGAAGTAATTGAGCATCGCGTGCGGTGGCGCGTGCCGGTTGTGCCGGCGGCGGTGCATCTCGCCGCCGGTGATCACGTCGATGCCCGCGATCTCCTGTTCAAGGATCGCGGCCTGACCGGCGCGCAACTGGGCGTCGGCAAGATCACCCTCCGCCAGCTGGCCAAGGGCAACGAGCCGATCGAGTGCCTCGTACCAACGCGGCACGCTGTGAGCGCCAACGACAGTGGTGGTGTAGGGGGGATATTTCGGCATGGCTCGTGCTCGGAAAGGCAGACGACGGGCGCGTTATAATCCTGCCTTTATACAGAACCAAAGGGAATTTTGACGTTAGGTCAAGGCGTTACACAGGAGCCGAAGAAAAATAACGCCGATTTCTACGTTTTGTTCCGAAGTAGACGGACGCCCTTTTGGGGCTGCAGCTGCTGGAAGCCATCGGGCAGAACGCAACTGCATCGGGCCTTCGAAAGCGATGCTGCAGGCCGAGCTTCTTTGCGCGATAACTTGGCTAAAGCTGCGTGGGCGGCGTCTCTTTCTCCGGAGAGTTTTTGTCCGGCGGAATTTCTTGAGGTCTCGGTTCAGGCTGGATGTCGGGTTTCTTTGCCGGAATGTCCGGCCCCGGCTCTTTGGGTTCGCTTGGCATCGGTTCGGCTCCTTGAAGGGGATACTGTTGCTAGCGCCGATGGTTCCCTCGTCATGCGCGCGAGGAACGGGCCTTCTGCTCTTGCGTTGGCCTTCCGACTTCAACCCTGGGAGCAAATGTCATGGATCGCGAACACGTAAAGGGCGCTGCGGATAAGGCCAAAGGCGCCATCAAGGACGCCGCCGGCAAGGTGACGGGCGACGAAAAACTTCAGGCGGAAGGCAAGCTCGACAAGGCCAAAGGGGAAGCCCACAAGATCGCCGCCGATGTGAAAGATTCGGCGCGTGACGCCGCGGATGAACTGAAGAAACACTAGGCCCCGAACGGCTTTGGAGCGAACCCGACCGGGTCGATCCGCAAAATTCGCCGATACAGATCACGTCGTCTGCGGCGGCCGGAGCCGCAGACGACGTTTCCGTTTTCAGTCCGTCAGGCAGCCGCTTCTGGTCGATCGTGGCTTTTGTTGGCGCCACGCGAAGAAGCGAAAGGACCTTGATCTAGACTAACTCCTCATCAGGCCGTCGTGAGGCTTCAACTGCCGTTGCCTTCCAGAAGAGGAGACGGAACGAACAAACGATCATCAGCTTGTTTGGTACGGGCTTTTTCAATGCACACACCTCGGGTCAAGACGGCGCAAATGCAAGGCAGGCGCTCTCGCGTGCGCGAGGGTTTGCCGTTTCCATTGGGGGCGACTTGGACCGGTCTCGGCGTCAATTTCGCGTTGTTTTCCGCAAACGCGACCAAAGTCGAGCTTTGTCTGTTCGACGATGCTGGCGATAAGGAGCTCGAGCGGATTGAACTTCCGGAATATACCGATGAAGTGTGGCATGCGTTCTTGCCCGATGCGCGGCCCGGCACGATTTACGCCTATCGCGTGCACGGCCCCTACGAACCGGAGCGCGGCCATCGGTTCAATCCGAACAAGCTCCTCCTCGATCCTTACGCCAAGTCGATCGTCGGCCAGCTCGAATGGAATCCGGCCTTGTTCGGATACAAAATGGAATCGGGCGATGATCTGACATACGACGACCGCGACAGCGCAGAGTGGGTTCCGAAGTGCCGCGTCGTCGACCCGGCTTTCTCATGGGGCGAGGATCGCCGCCCCCGCACCCCGTGGGAACGCACGATCGTCTACGAGCTTCACGTCAGGGGCTACACCAAGCTGCATCCGGCGGTGGCCGAGGAACTGCGCGGCACGTTTCGCGGCCTCACCGAGCCTGGCGTTCTCGACCATATCCGCGCACTCGGCGTCACCGCGGTCGAACTTCTGCCGGTGCATACCTACGTCACGGACAGCTATCTCGCCGAAAAAGGGCTGAGCAACTACTGGGGCTACAATACCCTCTCCTTCTTCTCGCCCTCGCGTCGTTATGCCAGCATTCCCGACTTCGCCTTTTCCGAATTCAAAGAAATGGTCGCGCGTTTCCACGACGCCGGCATCGAGGTCATCCTTGACGTCGTCTACAACCACACGGCGGAAGGAAACGAGCTTGGGCCGACGCTATCATTCAAGGGCATCGACAATGCTTCCTATTACCGGCTCCTTCCGGATCGTCTGCGCCACTACATCAACGATACGGGAACCGGCAACACTCTCAATCTCTCGCATCAGCGTGTCCTGCAGATGGTGAACGATTCGCTGCGCTACTGGGTGCAGGAGATGCATGTCGACGGTTTCCGCTTCGATCTGGGCACCATTCTCGCACGCGAGCCCCACGGGTTCGACGAAGGCGGCGGCTTTCTCGATTCCTGCCGCCAGGATCCTGTGCTCTCCTCCGTCAAGTTGATCACGGAGCCTTGGGATTGTGGTCCGGGCGGCTATCAGGTCGGACGCTTTTCGCCTGGCTGGGCGGAGTGGAATGACCGTTATCGCGATGCCGTACGTCGTTTTTGGAAAGGCGACGAGGGCATCGCCCCCGAGCTTGCGCGGCGGCTGACCGGTTCGGCGGAGCTGTTCAATCGCCGCGGCCGCAAGCCGTGGGCGAGCGTCAATTTCGTGACGGCGCACGACGGCTTCACGCTCAACGATCTGGTCTCATACAACGAGCGTCACAACGAGGCGAACGGCGAGGACAATCGCGACGGCAGCCCGAACAACAACTCCTGGAATCACGGCGTCGAGGGCGCGACCGACGCAGCGGACATCGCGGGTTTGCGCGAACGGCAAAAGCGCAACATGCTTGCAACGCTGCTTTTTTCGCAGGGCACGCCGATGTTGCTGGCCGGCGATGAGATCGGCCGCAGCCAGAACGGCAACAACAATGCCTACTGCCAGGACAACGAGACCTCGTGGGTGAACTGGCAATATCCCGACGAAGGCGCGCAGCTGAATCGTTTCGTGCAACGCCTCGTGGCCCTGCGGGCACGCTACGCCGTGCTCCGCCAGTCGCGTTTTCTCACCGGAGAATGGAATGAGGAGCTCGGGCTCAAGGATTCGACCTGGCTGGCGCCGAGTGGACGCGAAATGACGGCGGACAATTGGGAGGACCAGTCCACCCGGTGCCTGGGCTTGCTGCTCGACGGGCGGGCACAAACGAGCGGCATCCGGCGCCGGGGCAGCGAAGCCACGCTCCTGCTCGTGCTCAACGCCCACCATGACGTCGTCGAGTTCACATTGCCCGAGGCCAAAGATGGGCGGGATTGGGAGCGCCTGATCGACACCAATTTGCCCGAGGAGGAGGAGGACAGCGAAGATCCCGTCCTCCTGAAATTCCTGCATATTTATAACGTGACCGGCCGATCATTGCTCCTGTTTCGTTTACGTCGGCAGCGGCCACAACGGGGGCCCGCACCCGCCGAATGAAGCTTGTGGAGGTTTTGCATGCGGGTCATACGCCCGCCAGCGTCGGCACGACAGTAAGCGTGGCGGCGCCGATGCCACGATTTCGGAAATAGATCGTCGGCTAAAGGATCGGTTTGCCTCCGGTGACGGCGATCGTCGCGCCCGAGGTGTAGCTCTCCGCATTGATCGACGCGGTGTTGATGATGGCGCTTCCCGGTTTCCAGCGGGAGCTGGTTTGATGCGGTCGGCTGCGCCGCCGGGTGTACGGTCAACGTAAAAAGCAGTATCTCCAACCTGTTGGCCGGTGTGAATTATCGGTTCTGAGTTTCCATCAGCTCGGACCTCCGGCGAACATTTTGCTGGCCGGAGGTTTTCTTTTCCGACGTGAGCAACGCCGCTCAGCCTTGCCTTGAGCGGAGGCGATACAGTCGCATCCTCTGGCGTCCTCGGTTTGGCGAGTTATTCAAGGTCGAGCGGCTTTGACCCTCAAGAGCACGCACCAGAGGCCGCCAACTGAGGCGGCCTCACTGCGGAGCTGTTGGACCGCGCCGACGAGGTGATCGAATAAGAGCATGTCGGCCTTTGGCCCATTCCGGACCTCGCGCGATGCCTGCTTCCGCGCCGCTGCCAGCCGCACAGCGGCATCGACGTGCCCTCTGTCGAATGCTGTTGTAGCGACCGCCGAGCTTACCGGGGCTTCACCCCGATCGCCTGCGCAACCTCTTTCCACTGCTTGATCTCCGCGGCGATCAGTGTCTGAAACTCCTCCGGTGTGCTCGCCGATGCAGTGACGCCTTGCGCTTCGAGCTTCTTCACTACCTCCGGATCGCTGAGCACTTCGCGCAGCGCCGCGTTGATCTTGGCGACGATCGGCTTCGGCGTCTTGCCCGGCGCCAGCATGCCGACCCATTGCAGCACTTCCATATCGTAACCTTGCTCGGCGAGCGTCGGCACGTCGGGGAAATGCGGGCTGCGCGTACGGCCGCCGGAGGCGAGCGCGGTGATCTTGCCGGCCTTGATCTGCGGGCCGGAGAGCTGCGTCGACAGCACCGCGAAATCGGTCTCGCCGGAAATCAGCGACAGCACGGACGGCGCGCCGCCGCGATACGGCACCTCCAGCATCTTGATGCTGGCGCGCTGGTCGAACAGCTCAGTCACGAAATGCGACTGACTGTCGGTGCCCGGCGTCGCATAAGTGAGCTTGCCCGGCTGCGCTTTCGCCAGCGCCACGAAGTCGCGCAGCGTCTTCGCCTGCACCTTGGCGCCGCCGACGAACAGGAACGGGTCGCGCACGAGGAGGCTCACTGCGGTGAGATCGTGCTCGGTATCGAAGGGCAGATGCGCATTGGTCGCCGGCGTCACCGTGTGCGAGGAGGCGACGACGAGCAGCGTGTAGCCGTCGGGCGCTGCCTTCGCCACCGCATCGGTACCGATGATGCCGCTGGCGCCCGGCTTGTTCTCGACGACCACCGGCTGGCCGAGCTTCTGCTGTAAGAGCGGCTGGATCGTGCGCGTGACATTGTCGTTGAGCCCGCCCGGCGGGAACGGAACGATGATGCGGATCGGCCGGTTCGGATAGTCCTGCGCATAGGCCGGTGCGATCGCGAGAAACGCGCCGATGCAGAGCAGCAATGCGGTGCGTCGCGTGCTTCTGATGGTCACGCTTTCCCTCCCTGTGTTATGTGCGCTTCTTGTTGTCCACCATTTGCCGCAAGGCGCCTCTCCCCTGCAACAAGGAATTCGCGTGAACGAGCGCCACCAGGTCGTGATCGTGGGCGGCGGTCCGGTCGGCATCGCGCTGGCGGTGAGCCTCAGCCTGCGCGGCATTTCCTGCGCGCTGGTCGAGAGCCGTGTCGGGATGCACAACATTCCCAAGGGGCAGAATCTCACTCAGCGGACCTTCGAGCATTTCTACTCCTGGGGCATCGTCGAGGAGCTGCGCCGCGCCCGCCTGATGCCGACGGATGCGCCGATCGGCGAGATCACCGTCTACGGCAATCTTGCCGGTGATTACTGGCACGCGCCGCGCGGCCGCGAGGTGGTGCGACCGTATTACTTCCAGGACAATGACCGCATGCCGCAGTACCAGATGGAAATGGTGCTGCGGAAGAAGCTGGCGACGCTGTCGAATGTCGACGCGCGCTTTGGCTGGACCGCGACGGACGTCGCGCAGGATGCGCAGACGGCGCGCGTCACCATCGCCAACGAACGCGGCGAGACGGCGGACCTGGTCGGCGATTACGTCGTCGGCTGCGATGGCGGCAATTCGTTCGTGCGCGAGGCGAGCGGCATTATGCGTGTGGGCACGGATTTCGATCAGCTGATGGTGCTGCTCGTATTCCGCTCGCGCGACCTGCACGACAAGCTCAAGCGCTTCCCGCAGCGCTCGATCTATCGCGTGCTGCATCCCGATTTGCAGGGCTACTGGCAGTTCTTCGGCCGCATCGATGTCGGCGAGAGCTTTTTCTTCCACGCGCCGATTGCGCGCGACAGTAAGCGCGACGGTTATGATTTCCGCGAGCCGCTCTATCGTGCCGCAGGCTTCGAGTTTGCTCTCGATATCGACTATGCGGGCTTCTGGCAGCTGCGCAACGCGGTGGCCGAGACCTACCGCACGGGCCGCGTGTTCATCGCCGGCGACGCCGCGCACACGCATCCGCCTTATGGCGCATACGGGCTCAACAACGGGCTCGAGGACGCGGTCAATCTCGCCTGGAAGCTCGCCGCGAAGCTTCAGGGTTGGGGCGGGGAGGCGCTGCTCGATTCCTATTCACTCGAGCGCCAGCAGGTGTTCCGCGAAGTCGCCGAGCATTTCATCGCCGAGCGCATCGCCGAGGAGGGCGATTTCCTGGCGCGCTACAATCCGCAACGCGACCGCGCCGAATTCGAGCGCGCCTGGGCCGCTCGCGAAAGCGATCTCGGCAATCGCGCGCGGCGTTACGAGCCGAATTACGAGGGCTCGCCGGTGGTCTGCGGACCGCAAGGCGGCATCACCAGCGCGCGGGGCGATCATTCCTTTGTCGCGCGGGCCGGACATCACCTTGCGCCGCAGTCGCTGTCCTCGGGGCGCAATGTGTTCGAGCATTTAGGGCACGGCTTTGCGCTGATCGCGCTCGATGCCGCGCCGGATGACGTCGCGCGGCTGGAGCAGGCGGCGCATGACCGCAAGGTGCCGCTAGCGGTCATCCGCGATTCTTGCGCCGGCGGCCGCGAAGTCTATGGCTGCAAGCTCATTCTGGTGCGGCCGGATCAGTTCGTCGCCTGGACCGGCAACAGCGCACCGGCGGATCCTGCGGGGCTGCTATGTAAGGTTACCGGGCAGGACACACATCCGTGAATCGATATATGTCCGGCGATGAGGCATGAAGGCTGCGCCAATCCCAGGAGCCCGCATGCCCCGCTTGAAATGGATCGCCGCCGTCCTCTGTCTGCTGCTGCCGCTCGCCGCGAAGGCCGACGAAGGTACTTATCCGATCGCCGCCGACGACGGCGAAATCATCGCCAACCACCCGATTTCGCCCGAGCTCGAGGCGCAGCTCGCCAAGTTGTCGGACACCGTGGTTGCCGGCAATCCGAACGGCCGCATCACGCTGACAGAGTTCTATGACGTCAATTGCGGATACTGCCGCGCGGCCTCGCCCGATCTCGACGCCATGTTGCGCACCAATCCCGAGCTGCGTCTGGTGCTGGTCCCGTTTCCGGTGCTCGGCGTCCCCTCGGTCCTCGGCACCCGGGTCGAGCTCGCGGTCATGCGGCTCACCACGCCGGAGAAGTTCTACCAGTTCCACCGGCTGCTCGATCAAACGCGCGGCACCGTCGACGGCATGCGGGCGATCGCCACCGCGCAGCAGATCGGCCTCGATCCGCAGCAGATCTTGAAGATCGCCAACGACCCGCAGTTTGCCGAAGTGATGAAGGCGCATTTGCATATGGGCGATGCGCTGCAGGTCGCGGCGACGCCGGGCTTCATCATCAAGGGTGTGGTCATCGTGGGCTATCCCGGCCCCAAATCGATGGCCAACGTCATCCGCGCGGTCGGCGCCTGTGGTGCCGTGATCTGCAAATCCGGCGCGAACTAATCTCGTCGTCGCTCAATGCACGAGCGCGGCTTTTGCGCAGGCCGGCACCACACTGCCGGTCCTTCACCGCTGTGAGGCAGCGCTGATCGTTGCTCTTGTGCGAAGCCGCGCCAGCGGCTGTGCGCGCGACGTCACGAGCATGGATCGTTGACGGAAAGCCCCGATCCGGTCGGGCCCGTCGGATTATGCGTGTAACCGGCGGCACCGTTGCCATTGCGCGGTGCGCCAGTCGCGGTCGTGGCGCCGGCGGGCACCGTGGCGCGAGCATTGCCCGGTCCCGGGCCGCCTTGTCCGCTCGCCGGAGTGATACTGCTTGGCGCCGTCGCCGTTGCTGCGCGCGCAGTCGATGGGCTCGCCGCGCCGGAGGCGGTCGTCGTGGGGCTGCCGCCGGCCGCGCCGGCATTCGTCGTCGGCGTGTTCGGACATGTGGCGTTCGAGCTCGTGGTGCTGGGAACGCTTGTCGTCCCCGCCGGTCCGGCCTGTGCGCGCGCAACGACAGGTGTGCCGGTAAGGACAATGAGGCTGACCCATGCGGCAACGTGGCTCGATTTCACGCGCGATCCTCCCCTGAACGACAATCGGCCGAGCGAACTTCACCAACGATGCTGACCTGAGAAAGTTTCCCGCCGTCATCGCGATTGCTGGCGGGGGGTGTTGGTAAGCAAGAATATCGGGAACAGCGTTTGTAACTCGCAATAAATTTCTCGCGCGCTCGTTCCGCTCTGCTACATCAGTGTCGTCCCGCTCCAATACCAAGGGGCGTCTGCGCAAGCGTCTACAGTCGCGGGGCGGGATGCGATGGCCGAGTGACGGGTGGCTTTCAGACGAACACCCAATCCATTCGGCGGCCCAAGTCGCGAAGGTCCTGGCGCCGAAGGCTTCGGCGTTATGAGGGTGATCCGGAGCGCAAGCTCTCAGAGCCCTTCCAGCGGAGGTCATCAACGGTCTTGCCTCCGGGGGCCCGCGAAACAAGCTGTCACCCATCGCGCGCGGGATATCTCGATCCGACGAGACCTGCGGTTTGACTACCATCTGCCTTCGTTCCGCGAGGGGCGAAGGATCCGTAGATCCCGAAGGATCACGGATGTCCCGCGCGCCCTTGGTCTTTTCCAATGCCGCGCCGCCGAGCGTAAGCGAGGGACCGGCGCGGCGAACCAAGAAGGCCGCTGATTTCAAAAAATCGACGCCGTCGAAAGTGCGCAGCGTTGGCTGTTGCAGGCTGTTTTACAAGTGAATCGGATGAAGTGCGCTCACCGCGAGCCACACACTCGGCGTCGTCGCCCGACTTGATCGGGCGATCCAGTAATCGCGGCGTTCTCTGTGATTACTGGATGCCCGCTTTCCGCCTTCGCGCTCCGCGCTTCGGCGCGACTTCACCGCGCCGGAGCTTGCGCAGCAAGCGGAGGCGGGTCGCGGGGCATGACGGCTGAGATTGTGGAGAGCGCGTTATCTGACGCGCAAACGTCGTCAGCGCCGTCCAAACAGCTTGTCGAGCAGCCAGTCGTCGATGCCGCGGTTCGGCTGTGAGCCGTTGTTCGCTGCTTGCTGCACCGGCGCGGGCGGCGTCGGGTTGCCACCGAGATTGGCGAGATTGCCAAACAGTCCGCCGGCACCAACGCCGGGTAAGCTGGCCACTGGAATGCCCTGATGCGCGACGCGCATGACGTGGCTCCAGATCTCGACCGGCAGGCCGCCGCCGGTCGCTTTCTTGGTCGGCGAGGAATCATCGTTGCCGAGCCACACGCCGGTGACCAGCGCCGAGGTGTAGCCGATGAACCACGCGTCGCGGAAATCCTGGCTGGTGCCGGTCTTGCCGGCGGCGGTCCAGCCCGGCAGCTCCGCCTTGTGCGCGGTGCCGATGGTCAACGTCTCATGCATCATCGCATTCATCATCCCGACGTAAGCCGGATCGATGATGCGGCCGAGCTCTTGCGCTTTGCGCGTGTAGAGTACCTTGCCCTTGGGCGTGAGGATGCGCTCGATGACATGCGGCGTCACCGCCATGCCGCCATTGGCGAAGGGCGCGTAGGCCCCGGTGAGCTCGATCAGCGAGACCTCGGAGGTGCCGAGCGCGATCGAGGCATTCGGATCGAGCTTCGAGGCGATGCCGAGGCGATGCGCGGTGCGCACCACCGCGGTCGGGCCGAACTCCATGGTGAGCCGCACCGACACGGTGTTGAGCGACATCGCCAGCGCTTTGGTGAGCGTCACCGGTCCGAAATATTCGTGGCCGTAGTTCTCCGGCGCCCAGCCCTTGATCTTGATCGGCCGGTCTTCGCGCACGGTGTCCGGCGTGAGCCCCCGCTCGAGCGCGGTGAGATAGACGAACGGCTTGAACGCCGAGCCCGGCTGGCGCTTGGCGACGACGGCGCGGTTGAACTGGCTGTCGGCGTAATTCTTGCCGCCGACCAGCGCGCGTACCGCGCCCTCCGGTGTCATGGCGACGATGGCCCCCTGGCTCACGCCGAATTTGTCGCCTTTCTGCGCCAGCTCGTCGCTGAGCGCCCTTTCCGCCGTCGCCTGCAGCGTCGGGTCGATCGAGGTCTCGACCACGATGTCCTCTTCGACATGGCCGATGACGTCGTCGAGCGCATCCATGATCCAGTCGGCGACGTAATTCGCCGATCCGTTGGCGGCCTGGGCGACGATCTTCGGCGGCTGCGCGATCGCCATGCTGGCGCTCGCCTGCGGGATTGCCCCCATGTCCGCCATGGCGGTGAGCACCATGCGCGCGCGGTGCTCGGCGGCTGCGAAGTTGCGCGTCGGCGCGAGGCGCGACGGCGACTTCACCAGGCCGGCGAGCATCGCCGCTTCGGGTAGCGTGATCTGCTTCGCCGACTTGCCGTAATAGCGCTGCGCCGCCTGCTCGATGCCCCAGGCGCCGGCGCCGAAATACACGCGGTTGAGATAAAGCTCGAGGATCTGCGCCTTGGTGAACTTACGCTCGAGCCAGATCGCGAGGCCGACTTCCTGCAGCTTGCGCTCGAGGCTGCGCTCGGGCGAGAGGAACAGGTTTTTGGCGAGCTGCTGGGTGATCGTCGAGCCGCCCTGCGAGACGCCGCGATGCAGGAGGTTGGCGATCACCGCGCGGATGATGCCGAGCGGGTCGACGCCGAAATGCGAGTAGAAGCGCCGGTCCTCAATGGCGATGAACGCCTTTGGCACGTAGGGCGGCAGGTCCTTGAGCGTCAGCGTGCCGCCGCCCATGTCGCCGCGGGTCACCAGCACGTGATGGGCGACATCGATGATCTGGATTGACGGCGGCCGCTTCGGAATTTCCAGCGATTGGATCGGCGGGAGGTGCGCGCCGATCCAGGCCACCACGCCGACTGCGGCGATCACGCCCCATAGCGCGAGCACCGCGCCCCAATAAGCAAGACGTACCGGGAGTGACCGCCGGCGTCCGCGACCGCCGCCACCGCCGCTTTTGCGCTTGCGCGGGCCACGCGCGCTCGGGCGCGCCGCACTACGACCTTCGGTGTAGCCGCCGGCCGGACGATCCTGAGGGCGCAGGCGCAGTTCGGGATTCGGCGCGGCGTCAAAATTCGGGTCGCGACGCGCGCTTCCCTTTCGCCGAGCCGAAGCCATTGAGATGTCCCCGTGACCGAGTCCCCAGGCTCGGTGGGGTCACGCTACGAGCTGCGGTTTAAGGTCTCCTTAACCGCTAAAATTCGCGTGAAGACGCGTCGATTTGCCGGGAGTTGTGCCCAAAACCCCACTTCCACGGGGCGCATTTCGTGCTTAAGCTTCGCCCCCGCCGGTCCAACGGTTTCAACAAACGCTGGGGATACCAATGAAAAAATCCGCACTGATCCTCGTCGCGGCGCTCGCCCTGAGCCTGCCGACGGTGGCGCTCGCCAAGAAGAAGGCCGCCGAGCCGGCCAACCCGAATGCGAATGGCGAGAAGTACGTGTCCGACCTGCTGATGACGCCGGTCGTCATGGCCAACTCGCTCGGTCAGCCGGCAACCGCGCCGGCGCCGGCCGTGAAGAAGCACAAAAAGAAGAAGATGAAGAAGATGTAATTTCCGCTGCAACGGCAAAGCTGCGCAAGGACCGGGGCGGTCGCCGTCCCGGTCCTTTTATTTTGCCGATGAGAATTTGGGAATTACTGCGCGGCGACGACGCGGCTCGTTTTGGCGTCACCATCGGCCACGCGGAACAGCGCCACCAGCGCGCGCTTGATCGCCGCCTGCCGCGTCGGCGAGGTGATCTGCGCGCCCATCAGGTCGGTGACGTAGAACACGTCGACCACGCGTTCGCCGAAAGTCGCGACGTGCGCCGAGGCGATGTTGAGATTGAGCTTCGACAAGGTGGCGGTGAGCTCATAGAGCAGGCCGGTGCGGTCGAGGCCGGTGATCTCGACCATCGTGTAGCGGTGAGACCATTGGTTGTTGATGGTCACCGACGGCTCGACGGCGAAGGCCCTGATGCGGCCCTTCGGCGGCGCGCGCTTCGCCACGACGTCGGGCAGCCGTAGATCGCCGCGCAGCGCCCGCTCGATGGACTCGCAGATGCGCGCGGCGCGGCGTTCCTCGTCCTCATCGCGGTCGAATTCGCGCGACACCGAGATGGTGTCGAGCGCGAGCCCATCAGTCGTGGTGTTGATCTGTGCATCGACGATGTTGGCGCCGGCCATGGCGCAGGCGCCGGCAATAATCGACAGGAGCCACGGGTGGTCGGGCGCGAGCAAAGTGAGCTCGGTGACGCCATCGCTCGCATCGAAGGCAACCGACGTGGCGAGCGTCTTGCCGGCCTGTTCGGCCGCGCGCACGAAGCGCGCATGCGCGACCTTGTGCGGCAGATCGACCTTGAGCCAGTAGGCCGGATAGAGCCGATTGACATAAGCGTCGATCTGCTCCGCCGGCCAGTCCTTGAGCGCTTCGCGGAATTCGCCCTGGGCCATGGCCACGCGCTGCGCGCGGTTGACCTCGGAGAAGCCGCCGGTGAGCACGGGCTCGGTCTCGTAATAGAGCGTGCGCATCAGCTGGGCTTTCCACGTGTTCCACACGCCCGGACCGACGGCGCGGATGTCGGTGGTGGTGAGAATGGTGAGCAGCTTGAGCCGCTCCAGGGTCTGCACCAGCGCGGCGAAATTCTCGACTGTCTTGCGATCGGAGAGGTCGCGCGATTGCGCGACGCTCGACATCACGAGATGGTTCTCGATCAGCCAGGCGATGGTCTCGGTGTCGGCTGGCGAGAAGCCGAACCGCGGTGCCAGCCGTCGCGCGATGCGCGCGCCGGCGATCGAATGGTCCTCGATGCGGCCCTTGGCGATGTCGTGCAGGAACATCGTCAGATAGAGGATCGGGCGGCTCTGCGGCTGCAGTTTCTTGAACAGCTCGCTGGCCAGCGGAAATTCCTCGCTGCCGCGATCGATGTCGGCAAGGACGCCGATACAGCGCACCAGATGCTCGTCCACCGTATAGTGGTGATACATGTTGAACTGCATCATGGCGACGACGCGGCCGAAGTCGGGGACAAAGACACCGAGCACGCCGGCCTCGTTCATGCGCCGCAGCACCGTCTCCGGGTCGTTGGTCGAGGTCAGGATCTCCAGGAACAGCTGGTTCGCCTCTTCGTCCTTGCGCAGGTCGGCATCGATCAGCTTCAGCGAGCGGCGGATGACGCGCATCGCGTCGGGGTGGAAAGCGAGATTGTGCTTCTGTGCCAGATGGAAGATGCGAATGAGATTGACCGGATCGCGGCGAAACACGTCGGCGCGCGCAACCGTGATGCGGTTGTGGTCGATGATGAAATCGTCGGTCTCGGTGAGCACGCGCCGCCGCGTCGGGCGCAGCCGCGCAACCATGCGGCTGAGCACGGGCACGCTCTTCGCCTGCTTGTTCTCGAGCTCTGCGGACATGATGGCGGTGAGGTCGCCGACGTCCTTCGCCACCAGGAAGTAGTGCTTCATGAAGCGCTCGACGTCACGCAGCCCGGGGCGCTCCATGTAGCCGAGCCGCACCGCGACCTCGCGCTGGATGTCGAACGACAGCCGCTCCTCGGCGCGCCCGGTGATGAAATGCATGTGGCAGCGCACCGACCACAAGAAGTCCTCGCAGCGGCGGAACAGCTTGTACTCCTCAGCGTCGAACACGCCGCGCTTGATCAGCTCGTCGGGTTCGCGCACGCGGTAGACATATTTTGCGATCCAGAACAGCGTGTGCAGGTCGCGCAGGCCGCCTTTGCCGTCCTTGACGTTCGGCTCGACCAGATAGCGCGATTGCCCGCTGCGCCGATGCCGCTCCTCGCGCTCTGCGAGCTTAGCGGCGACGAATTCGGCGGCGGTGCCCTGCGCCACCTGCTTGTCGAAGCGTGCCACCATCTCGTCGAACAGCTTGCGGTCGCCGAGCAGGAAGCGCGCCTCGAGGACCGCGGTGCGGATGGTCATGTCCGCCTTGGCCTGGCGGATGCATTCGTCGACCGAGCGCGTGGCGTGGCCAACCTTGAGCCCCATATCCCAGAGGCAATAAAGGATCGCCTCGGCGATCGACTCGCCCCAGGCCGTCTGCTTGTAGGGCAGCAGGAACAAGAGATCGATGTCGGAGCCGGGCGCCTGCAGGCCGCGGCCATAGCCGCCGGTGGCGACGACCGCCATGCGCTCGGCCTCAGACGGGTTCTCCGACGGGTAGAGATGCCTGCGCGCGAAATCGAAGAGCAGGCCGATGAGCTCGTCTTCCATCGCGCACAGCCGCTCGGCGCAGAGCCGGCCGTGCCGGTCCTTGAGCAGCATCTGCTCGGCGCGCTCGCGACCCTCGACCAGCGCGGCCTTCAGCCGCCGCGCCACGGCGGCGCGCATCTCGCTTTCGTTGCCGGCGTGGGCTTCGGCGATCCCGGCGAGATCGGCGCTCACCGCACGGGCGTCGAGCACGCCCGTGACCGGGCGCGTCGAGGCGTGTTCGACCGTGGCTTCGACAACCGACATGTCCGCACCGGGATAGCGGAGCGGGCTCGCGCTGTCACCGCCGCGGTCCGATGAAATTGCAGGCATCAAGCGGTGCGCTTACGTAGAATTATAATCTAAAAAAATGCCATTTTCGGAATATTCTTATTGTTGACGCTGATATTGACGATCTTCTATAGAAGAAATTAAGCGCCGATTTGAGCAAGCAGCTTGCGGGCGCTCAACAAATGCAGCTAAAGCGCGGGGCCGCGCCCCACGCCGAGCTGAAGGCGGGCGCGATTTGCTCGCCTCCATGTAAACCAAGCGGTTGCCGCGCCGGGAAACGCGAGCAGCTGTGTAGCGTGTGTGGAGGATGCCATGACGATTTTCTCGCGACGTTCGCTTCTTGCTTCAGCTCTGCTTGTCGGTCTCGCGCCGTCGGGCGCGGGGTTCGCCGCCGACAAGGTGAGTGAAATCCGCATCGACTGGGCGACCTACAATCCGGTCTCCATGGTGCTCAAGGAGAAGGGGCTGCTGGAGAAGGAGTTCGCCAAGGACGGCATCTCCATCCGTTGGGTGCAGACGCTCGGCTCCAACAAGGCGCTGGAATTCCTCAATGCCGGCTCGATCGACTTCGGCTCGACGGCGGGCTCTGCGGCGCTGGTCGCACGCATCAACGGCAATCCGATCAAGTCGGTCTATGTCTATTCGCGGCCGGAGTGGACAGCGCTGGTCACGCGCAAGGATTCGCCGATCACCAAGGTTTCCGATCTCAAGGGCAAGCGCGTCGCCGTCACCCGCGGGACCGATCCGCACATCTTCCTGGTGCGCGCGCTGCTCGGCGCCGGAATGACCGAGAAGGACATCCAGCCGGTGCTGCTGCAGCATCCCGACGGCAAGACCGCGCTCATTCGCGGCGACGTCGATGCCTGGGCCGGGCTCGATCCGATGATGGCGCAGGCCGAGATCGAGGACGGCGCGCGGCTGTTCTACCGCAACGCTGCGGCCAACACCTGGGGCATCCTCAATGTGCGCGAGGAGTTCCTCAAAGATCATCCGGATCTGGTGAAGCGCGTGCTCGCGGTCTACGAGGACGCGCGCAAATATTCGCTCGCCAATTACGACGAGACCAAGCGCGTGTTCATTGCTGCGACCAAGCTGCCTGGCGAAGTAGTCGACAAGCAGCTCAAGGAGCGTACCGAGCTCACGCATAACCGCATCGGGGCGGCGCAACGCGACTCGATCCTGCAGGCCGGCATTGCGCTGCAGAAGGCCGGCGTCATTTCCGCCAATGTCGACGTGCAGAAAGCGCTCGACGACCTGGTCGACGACAAATACGTCGCGGCGTCCAACTGACCTGACCGCACGAGCCGGTTGCCTTTGGCGCGCGGCTTATGTCTGTTGTGCCCATGGCAGTGGCGGCTGAAGAGGCTCCCGTGGAGCGCCGCGAACGAAAGTCCTCCAGCATCACCCGCTTCACGCGCCCGGTGCTGGGGATCGTCATTCCCGTCGGGTTGGCGGTCGTCTGGGAATTCGCCGTGCGCGCCGGTTGGTCCAACGGCCGGCTGGTTCCACCGCCCTCGCGCATCTATGAGGAGTTCGCCGAACTGGCGCGGACCGGCGAGCTGTGGCGCCACGTTGTCGTCACGCTCGTGCGCGTCGCCTTGGGTTTTGCACTCGGCACCGTGGCGGGCACAATCCTCGGCGCCATCGCCGGCTATTCGATCATCGTGCGCAGGCTTATCGATCCAAGCCTGCAGGGCCTGCGCGCGGTGCCGTCGATCGCGTGGATCCCGCTGTTCATCCTATGGCTCGGCATCTTCGAGACTTCGAAGATCGCGCTGATCGCGGTCGGTGTGTTCTTCCCGATCTATCTCGGCGTCATGGGCGCGGTAATGTCGGTCGATCGCAAGATCGTCGAGGTCGGCCGCGCCTTCCGGCTCTCCGGCTTCGCCATGGTCCGCCGCATCCTCTTGCCGGCGGTGCTGCCGGCATACGTGATCGCGTTGCGCTCGGGCTTGGGTCTCGGCTGGATGTTCGTCATCGCCGCGGAGTTCATGGGTGCCTCGGAGGGCCTTGGCTATCTGCTGATTGACGGCCAGCAGCTCGGCAAGCCGGCCGAGATCGTCGCCGCGATCCTCGCATTCGCCGTGCTCGGCAAGGCGACCGACGCGGTGGTCGCGCTCGCGGCGGCGCCGTTCCTGCGCTGGGAAGATCGCTTCAGCGCCCAGGCCGAGGTCGACTGACATGCTGGTCCTCGAACACGTCGGCAAGACCTATGCGAACGGCGTGCGCGCGCTCGACGGCGTGTCGCTCACCGTTGGCCCCGGCGAGATCGTCGCCATCGTCGGTGGCTCCGGCTGCGGCAAGTCGACCTTGCTCCGCGCCATCTCCGGGCTCGACACGCCGAGCCAGGGCCGCGTGCTGCTCGACGGACAACCGATCACCGCGCCGCACGAGAAGATCGGCATCATCTTCCAAGAGCCGCGGCTGCTGCCGTGGCTCACGGTGGCCGATAATGTCGGCTTCGGGCTCGATGACTTGCCGAGAGCCGAGCGCGACGAGCGCGTGGGCCGGGCCGTGACGCGCGTCGGTCTTATCGAGAAAGCTAATATGTGGCCGCGCGAGCTCTCCGGCGGCCAGGCGCAGCGCGTCGCCATTGCGCGCGCGCTGGTGCCGCGGCCGGAGGTGCTGCTGCTCGACGAACCGTTCTCCGCCCTCGACGCCTTCACCCGCGCCGACCTGCAGGATCACCTGCTTGATCTGTGGGCCGATGCCAAGCCGACGCTCATTCTCGTCACCCATGACGTCGAGGAGGCGATCGTGCTTGCCGACCGGGTGATGGTGATGCGGCCGCGGCCGGGCTGCATCCACGAGGAGATCGTCACCGATCTGCCGCGCCCGCGTGACCGCCAGTCGGCGGCCTTCGATTTTGCCAAACGCCGCATCCTTGCGGCGCTCGACCGCTCGCTCGATCGGCTGACCGTCGAGCATGTCGAGCCCAAGGCGACGGCCGGCGCGGCGCTGTGGTGGTGATGGATTTCACGCGCTAGGATGTGGCTTCATCAGCCCGGGAATTCATCCATGCGTAGTTTCCAAGTCTGCGTCTGCGGCGAGCCGCTGCGAATGAACGAAGGTCCGACGCCGGAGCCGGTCGGCTCACAGGTGTTGCTCAAGATGCTGGCCGCCGGCGTCTGCCATAGCGACATCCATCTCAACGACGGCTATTTCGATCTCGGTGGCGGCAAGAAGCTGAGCCTCGCCGATCGCGGCATGAACCTGCCGGTGACGCTCGGGCACGAGAACGTCGGCGAGGTCGTCGCCGTCGGTCCTGACGCGAAAGGCGTCAAGATCGGCATGCGGGCGCTGGCGCATCCGTGGATCGGCTGCGGCACCTGCGCGGTCTGTCAGCGCGGTGAGGAAAATCTCTGCCGCGCCATGCGCAGCCTCGGTGTGTTCTCCAATGGCGGCTATGCCGACTACATGATTGTGCCGCATCCACGCTATCTGTTCGACATCGGCGACCTGCCGCCGGCGAGCGTCGCGCCACTCGCCTGTTCCGGCGTCACCACCTACGGCGCGCTAAAAAAGGTGACGACGCTCACGAGCGAGCCGACGGTGATCATCGGCGCCGGCGGGCTCGGGCTGATGTGCCTCGCACTGCACAAGGCGATGGGCGGCCACAGCGCCATCGTCGTCGACATCGATCCGGTGAAGCGTGAGGCGGCGCTCAAAGGCGGCGCCAAGGCCGCCGTTGACGGCAAGGCGCCCGACGCCGCGCAGCAGATCATCAACATGACCAATGGCGGCGCCTGGGCGGTGGTCGACGTCGTCGGCTCTTCTGCCAGCGCCCGGCTCGGCATCGACAGCCTGATCAAGGGCGGCAAATACGTCATCGTCGGGCTCTATGGCGGCGACATCACGCAATCGCTGCCGCCGATCCCGATGCGCGCGCTGACCATCCAGGGCTCTTACGTGGGCAGTCTGCCGGAGATGCGCGAGCTCATGGATCTCGTGCGCCGCAAGGGCGTGCCGC
The DNA here is from genome assembly GCA_035651015.1 of Pseudolabrys sp. Classification (GTDB taxonomy): domain Bacteria; phylum Pseudomonadota; class Alphaproteobacteria; order Rhizobiales; family Xanthobacteraceae; genus Pseudolabrys. Next base: position 30,546 of record DASRGN010000065.1, read on the forward strand.
CGGTGCCGCTGCAGACGCGGCCGCTCGAGCAGGTAAATGCCACGCTCAATGACATGCGCGCCGGGAAGATTGTCGGCCGCGTGGTGTTGACGCCTAACTGACGAAGACAAGTACGGAGACAGTAAGGATGGACGCCGGAGAACTGCGCGCCATGCAGGCGCCGATCAAGGATCGCTACAAGAGCGATCCCAAGGCCGCCTACATCACGCTCAAAGCCAAAGGCACGCTCGACGCCACCAACATCGCCTGCAAGGTGGAAACTGGCCGCGCGCTCGCGGTCGCCGGTCTGCATCCGGCGACCGGCGGTTCCGGGATGGAGCTGTGCTCCGGCGATATGCTGCTCGAAGCGCTCGTCGCCTGCGCCGGCGTGACGCTCAAGGCGGTCGCGACCGCGCTGGATATCCCGCTCAAGTCCGGCAACGTGTCCGCCGAGGGCGATCTCGATTTCCGCGGCACGCTCGGCGTCGTCAAGGACGCGCCGGTCGGCTTCGCGCAAATCCGCCTGCGCTTCGACGTCGACACGCCGGCGCCGCAGGACAAGCTCGACCAGTTGCTCAAGCTCACCGAGCGCTATTGCGTGGTTTATCAGACCATCAAGAGCGGTCCACCGGTCGAGGTGCGCCTCGCACGCACGTAGGCCATGCGGCCTTGAGACAAAAATGGGCGAGCCGTCACGCGGAAAACGAGTACATTCCGCGCGCCGTGATTCCTGACCCGATGTTTTGGCTATCGCTGGCGCTGAAAATGGCGCTCACCGCCGCGTTCGTGCTGTCGGCGACGATCGTCACCGAGCGCCTCGGCCCGCTGCTTGGCGCGCTGGTGGCGACGCTGCCCGTCGCCGCGGGTCCGGCGTACATATTCCTGGCACTCGATCACGGTCCGGACTTCATCGCGCAAAGCGCGGTGTCGAGCCTCGCGGTCAACGCAGCGACGGCGGTCTATGCGGTGGTCTATGCGCGGCTGGCGCAGCGCCACGGGCTCGCGATCAGTCTCGGCATCGGATTTCTTGTCTGGGTGGTGCTTGCCGTCATTCTGCGCGGCACGACGTGGACGCTGGGAAGCGCCTTGCTGTTGAACGTCGTCGTGATGCCGCTCTGCCTCATCGTCGCGCGGCCTTTGCGCAACGTGCCGATCCCGCGCGTGCGCGGCCGCTGGTACGACCTCATCGTCCGCGCCGGCATGGTGGCGCTGCTGGTGGCGACCGTCGTCGGCCTGAGCTTCCGCATCGGGCCTGCCGGCACCGGTGTGCTCGCGGTTTTTCCGATCGTTCTGACCAGCATCATGTTGCTGCTGCATCATCGTGTCGGCGGACCGGGCACCGCGGCAGTGCTCGCCCACACCGTGCTTGGCCTCTGTGGTTTCGCCGCCGCGCTCGCGACCTTGCACGTCGCCGCGGTGCCGCTCGGCTCGGTGCTGGCGCTGCTGTCGGCGCTCGCGGTGTCGATTGCCTGGAATCTCGGAATACTCGCGGCGAGGCAGTACGGCATCAAGGTTTGACGCATGTTCTGGCTGGAGCTGCTGTTGAAGATTGCGATGACTGCCTCGATCGTGGTTGTCGCCTCGATCGTCGTGGAGCGCAGCGGGCCGTTCATCGGTGCGGTCATCGCCTCGCTGCCGACCGCGGGCGGCGCTGCTTTGATCATCCTCGCCATCGAGCATCCGCCGGACTTCGTCGCCGCGAGCGCCGTCGGCAGCATCGTCGCCAATGCCGTCGTCGCCATCTTCGCGCTGAGTTACGCGGCGCTGGCGCAACGGCAATCCTTGCCGGTCAGCCTCGTCGGTGCCTTCGCGATCTGGTTTGGTGTCGCCGGACTGACGCGGCTCGTCGATTGGACGGCGACGAGCGCGGTGCTGCTCAATCTCGTCGTGTTCCCGATCGCGATCGTTCTCGGCCGGCGATTTCGCGTGCCCGGCGGCATCAAGACGCGGGTGATGCTGACCACGGGCGACCTCGCCTGGCGCGCCTGTGTGGTCACGCTATGCGTCATCATCGTCACCGCCGCGAGCACCTCGATCGGCTCGTTCGTCTCCGGGCTGTTCGCTTTCTTTCCCGTGGCGATGGGCTCGTTCCTGCTGATCCTGCATTCGCGGCTTGGCGGGCCGGCAGCGGCAAGCGTCGCCGCGCATGTGCAGACGCCGCTGATCGGGCTCGGCCTGGGCCTTCTCGCCGTGCATCTGCTGGCGCCGGCGATCGGCGTGTGGTGGTCGTATGGCATTGGGCTCTCGATCCAGCTTGGCTGGAACGCGCTCCTCTGGCTCGTGCGCAACCCGGCGGAGCGTCCGTGAGCGCGCGGCCGGTCGTTATCGCGCAGATCACCGATCTGCACATCAAGCCGCCAGGCTCGCTCGCTTACGGGCGCGTCGACACCGCGGCGGCGCTCAGCCGCTGCATCATGGCGCTCAACCGGCTCGCGCCGCGGCCCGATTTGGTGGTGATTTCCGGCGATCTCACTGACATTCCGGACGCGGTCTCCTACGACCATGTCAGAGCGCTGCTATCGTCGCTGCTGCTGCCTTTCATTGCCGTGCCCGGCAATCACGACCATCGCGCGCTCCTTCGCGCGGCCTTGCCGCACCAGGACGAAGCGCGGGCAACTGGTCCAGTGAATGTGATGCGCGCGGTCCACGGCCTCGACGTGATCGCGCTCGATTCCAGTGTCCCTGGCAAGCCGCATGGCGAGCTCGATGCGACGACGTTGCGCTGGCTTGATGCGACGCTCGGCGCCTCGACGACGCGTCCGGCGATCCTGTTCCTGCATCATCCGCCGTTCATCACCGGCATTGGCCACATGGATGTGCAGAACCTTCGCAATGCGGCCGATCTGGCGATCCTGCTGCGCCGGCACAAGCGCGCACGCCTCGTTGCCGCAGGACATGTGCACCGCGCCACCGTGACGACATTCGCCGATATTGCCGCGACGATCTGTCCTGCGCCGAACCACGCGGTCGCGCTTGATCTCGAGGCGCGGCTGCCGCCGAGCTACAAGGTCGAGCCGCCGGCCTACCACCTGCATGTGTGGTTTCCCGGCGATGGCTTCGGCAGCGTGGTGACGCATCTGGTGCCGATCGGCGAATTCGACGGACCGCACCCGTTCTTCGATACCGGCGGGCGATTGTTGCGCTAACGCTTTTCGGCCTTAAGCTTGGCCTTCAGCGCATAGAGCGCGTCCATCGCCTCGCGCGGCGACATCTCGTCGGGATCGAGTGCGGCCAGTGCGGCCACGACCTTCTCCAGCGGGCTCTCCGGCACCGGTGTCGCGGCGGGCTTCGACGTTGCCGCGAACAGCGGCAGGTCTTCGAAGCCGCGCGGCGCGGTGCGGTCCTCGGCTTCGAGCTTCGCCAGCACGACCTTTGCGCGCTCGATCACGCTCGCCGGAAGGCCCGCAAGCTTCGCGACTTGGATGCCGTAGGAGCGGTCTGCGGCGCCCGGCACGACCTCGTGCAGGAACACGACGTCGCCATGCCATTCCTTCACCCGCACCGTAGCGTTGAACAGACGCGGGAGCCGCGCTGAGAGCGCAGTGAGCTCATGATAATGCGTAGCGAACAGAGCGCGGCAGCGATTGCTCTCGTGCAAATGCTCGATCGCCGCCCAGGCGATGGAGAGACCATCGAAGGTCGCGGTGCCGCGGCCGATCTCGTCGAGGATTACCAGCGCGCGCTCGCCCGCCTGATTGAGGATCGCCGCGGTCTCGACCATCTCGACCATGAAGGTTGAGCGGCCGCGGGCGAGATCATCCGCCGCGCCGACGCGGGAGAACAGCCGGTCGACGACGCCGATATGGGCGGCGCGTGCCGGCACGAAAGCGCCCATCTGCGCCAGCACGGCGATGAGCGCGTTCTGCCGCAGGAAGGTGGACTTGCCGGCCATGTTCGGGCCGGTGAGCAGCCAGATCCGCCCGGCGACGGCCTCGCGTGGCGGCGACAGATCGCAGTCATTGGCGACAAACGGGCCGCCATCATGCAGCAACGCCTGCTCGACCACGGGGTGGCGGCCGCCTTCGACCACGAAGGCCAGCGAGCGGTCGACCTGCGGCCGCACATAGTCGCGTTCGCTGGCGAGCAGCGCGAGGCCGCTGGCGACGTCGAGCAAGGCCAAAGCTTCAGCGGCCTGCTTGATCGTCGCGCTCGCGGCTGTCACTGTCGCGGCGAGACGCTCGAAGATCTCGAGCTCGATGCCGAGCGCGCGGTCGGCGGCGCTGGCGATTTTCGCTTCCAGCTCGCCGAGCTCGGTAGAGGTGAAGCGCACCTGGCCGGCGAGCGTCTGCCGGTGAATGAAGGTGGCGTTGAGCGGCGCCGCCATCAGCTTGTCGCCGTGCTGCGCCGTCACTTCGACGAAATAACCGAGCACATTGTTGTGCCGGATCTTCAACGCGCGGACGCCGGTGTCGTCGGCATAGCGGGACTGCAGCGCGGCGATGACGCGGCGGGATTCATCGCGGAGCGCGCGCGCTTCGTCGAGCGCGGCCTCATAGCCGCTGCGCACAAAGCCGCCGTCGCGCTTGAACGCGGGAAGTTCGTCGGCGAGCGCGGCGCCGAGCTCGTCGGCGAGCTTGGTGTCTGGGCGGCGCAGAGCGACGACAGCCTGCGCAAGCTCGGCGGGAAGATCGCCGTGTGCGCTTAGTCGCTCGGCGAGGCTGCCGGCAGCGCCGATGCCGTCACGGATGGCCGCGAGGTCGCGCGGTCCGCCGCGGCCGACGACAATGCGCGCCAGCGCACGCGCCAGATCCGGCGCCGCCTTGAGCTGCGCGCGGAGGTCGCCGCGGAGCGCCACGTCGCGGGCAAAAAGATCCACAGAATCAAGACGTTCTGTGATCGCTGCCGGATCGGTGAGCGGGGCCGCGAGCCGCTGCGCCAGGAGCCGCGAGCCCGCAGAGGTGACGGTGCGATCGATGGCGGCGAGCAGAGAGCCACGACGCTCGCCGGAGAGCGTGCGAATGAGCTCGAGATTGCTGCGCGTCGCCTGATCAATCGCCATCGTGGCGCCGGCGCTTTCGCGCAAGGGCGGCGACAGCGGCGGACGTTTGCCAAGCTGCGTGCGCTCCACATAAGTGACGCAGGCTGCGGCGGCGGTGACCTCCAGCCGCGACAGACTGCCGAAGGACGCGCTGGTGGCGACGCCGAAGAATTCGCTCAGCCGCCGCTCGGCGCTCGCGCCATCGAATACGTCGCGCGTGAGCGGCGTCACCGCCGGCAGCGTCCGCAGATAAGGTGAGAGGTCGGCATCGGCATAGAGCGCGTCGGAGACGATGATCTCGCCGGGCTCCAGCCGTGCCATCTCGGCGGACAGTGCGCCGCGCTCGCATTCGGCGATGCGGAACTCCCCGGTAGAGATGTCGATCCAGGCGAGCGCGAAGCGATCGGAAGCATCAGTCGAGGAGATGCGGGCGCGGGCGAGCGCCAACAGATAGTTGTTGCGGTTGGGATCGAGCAGCGTGTCTTCGGTGAGCGTGCCCGGCGTGACCAGGCGCACCACGTTGCGCTTCACCACGCTCTTGCCGCCGCGCTTCTTGGCTTCCGCCGGATCTTCGATCTGCTCGCAAACGGCGACGCGATGACCCTGCGCGATCAGCCGGTGCAGATATTCGTCGGAGCGCTCGACTGGCACGCCGCACATCGGGATGTCGCGGCCGAGATGTTTGCCGCGCTTGGTAAGCATGATGCCAAGCGCGCGCGAGGCAACTTCCGCATCCTCGAAGAACAGCTCGTAGAAATCGCCCATCCGGTAGAACAGCAGGCAGCCGGGATTGGCGGCCTTGATCTCGAGATACTGCTCCATCATCGGCGTGACGCGAGCGGCCGGTTCGGCCGTCACATCGGCGATGTCGGGCGGGGGCAGGGCGCGCGCGGCTTCCATGGGGGAAAAACGCTAGCAGAAGCCGGCCCGGCTTTCATGGCGCGGGAGACGTTTTACCGCCGTCATGCCCGGCTTTATGCCGGGCATCCACGGCTTTTTTTGCTGGCTCTAGAACCTACTTGACGAACTTATGGCCGGTGAGGGCCTCGAAGTTCTTGTAGTAAATCTTGTCGCGGTCGGCCTTCGACAGCGGCAGCGTGTCGAGGATCTTCATGGTCTCGCGGATATAGCCGGTGCCCTTCTCCGGATCGAACGGGCAGTCAGAGGCGAAGATCACCTGGTTGAGCGGGTAGAAATCGAGCCCGCACACGGTCGCCGCGCGTCCACCGAACACGGCCGTGTCCGCGTAGAAATTCTGCTTGAAGTAATCGAGCGGCCGCTTGGCGAGGCTCTGGCGCAGCGCGCCGAGGTCTTCGTCCGAGGTGCGTGCGCCGAGCTGGTCCCAGCCGGGACCGATGCGGCCTTCGAGCATCGGCACGATACCGCCGAAGTGGTGCACGATGATCTTGAGGTCCGGATATTTGTCGAGCGTCTTGGAGAACACCAGCCGCGACATCGCAGCCGCGGTCTCGTACGACCAGCCGAGCGTCCACCAGATTTCGTATTTCGATTTCTTCTCGGTGAGATAGTCCGGGAAGTTCGCCGCGCGCGCCGGATGGATCCAGATCGGCTTGCCGAGCCGGTTCATGGTTTCAAAGAACGGCTCGAACTCCGGCGAGTCGAGCGGCTTGCCAGCGATGTTGGTGTAGGTCTGCACGCCGAGCGCGCCGTTCTTGATCGCGCGCTCGACCTCACGCACGCCGGCGTCGGGCGCGCCGAGCGCCGCCTGCGCCACCCATCCTGGAAAGCGGTCGCCATGCTTGGCGCAAATCTCGACGAAACCGTCATTGACGAGCTTGGCGTATTCCTCGACCTCGTTGGCCGCGAAGATCGTCTCGAGCGGCGGCATCGGGTAGGACAGGATCTGCGCGTAGTCGTCGAAGTTGTCGACGATCGACAAGCGCACGTCGATGTCGTGGATGCAGGGAATCTCGCGAACGCGCTTGCCGATGTCCTTGTGCGCGCCGCTCTCGAGCACCTTCTCGAAATAGCGCTTGGGGATGAAATGCGTGTAGGCGTCGATCCGCATGGGGACTCCGGTTGGCTGGACTTGAGGAGGCGCCGGACCATCAGCGCGCGGGAGGTTTTTGGCGGCCCTTTATTGACGAGAATTCACGTCCGTGGCCAGGGGGATTTTTGACGGTCAGGCGTGAGGGAATCGCACGCCTGACGCGTCAATTCTGATTGCCGGGAAGCGCTTACTTCGACGGCTTGACGCCGAGCGTGCGGCCCACGGCATCAACGTCGGCGCGCTGCTCCGCAACGGCCTTGCTGAATTCCGCGGCGGTCCCGGGGGCGATGACCTGGCCGGTGGCGGTGAGCTTGGTCACCACGTCGGGATCCTGGGCCACAGCCTTCATGTCGGCCGCGATGCGCTCACGCAGCTCGATCGGCATGCTCTGCGGTCCGAACAGCCCGACAAGGCCGTCGAACGCCAGTCCCGGAACGCCGGCATCGGTTACGTTCGGAATGTTCAAGCTCGGCACGTGCACGCGGTTGGTCAGCGCCAATATCCTGACCTTCCCGTTGGCCGCCTGGGCGCGCACGATGGCGTAGGCGCCGATGTACATGTCGATGCGGCTTTCCGCGAGATCGTTGAGCGCTTCCACGGTGTTCTTGTACGGCACCTTGGCCATCTGCAGGCCATTCTCCTTGAGGTAGCCGGCAAACAGGAATTCGTTGGTCCCGGTGGCGGAGGCCCAATTGAGCTTGCCTGGCGATGCGCGCGCCATGTCGAGGAGCTCCTTGATGTTCTGCGCCTTCGACGTGGCCGGGACAGCGATGGCGACGAGGGTGTTGGAGACGCGCGCGATCGGCCCCAGCGCTTTCGGATCGTAGGGCAAGTGCTCGTGCAAATAAGGATGCGCAGTGAACGTGCTCGCCGGCGTGAACAGCAGCACGTGGTCGTCGTTGGCGCTGAGGAACGCAGTGATGGCGACGATGCCGTCGCCGCCCGGCCGGTTCTCGACCACGACCGGCTGTCCCCATTTCTTGGAGAGTCGGTCAGCGAACATACGCGCCGTGATGTCGACACCGGAACCGGCGCCAAGCGTAATGATGAATTTCACCGGCCGCTGCGGCCAAGTCTGCGCCTGCACGGCGAAGGGTGACAGGAGCAGGACGGACAGGATGAGACCGGCGGCGAAGCGGCCCCAGTGTTCTATGCGGCGCATGCGAACCTCCCTGATCTGACGTTTCTTGTTGCCGTTGCGGCGATTCTTAATCGAGGCGGCTTCCGCGTACAACGCTTCCGAATGCGTGCTCTTGTCCCACTAATAGGGACAAATGACGTTGAGCAGCGCCTGCTTGCCGCCGAGGACCGCCTCCTTTGCGCGCATCAGGGCGTTGGGCAGATCCGTTGGCTTCTCCACGCGTTCGGCATAAGCGCCCTGGGCGTGGGCAAGCACGTCATACGCTGGCGCCGGGTCGAGGTCGGCGAGCGTGCGCCCATCGGTTTCGCCAGCGGCGCCCTCCTTGAACATCGACAGCGTGGCGTTGCGTACCGCGCCATAGCGGCTGTTGTTGAAGATCACCGTGAGGATCGGCAGCTCGTGCTTCGCGGCGACCCAGTGGCTGACGGTGGGATTGCCGAACAGGTAGGCGCCATCGCCCAAAGTGGCGACAACGAACTTGTCGGGAGCGGCGAGCTTGGCGCCGAGCGCGGCGCCGAAACCCCAGCCGAGGCCGCCCGCGGGTCCGAGCGCAAAGAATGTGTTGGGATGCTCGCGCACGCAGTGGTCGGCGCGCAGCGAATATTCATTGAAGATGATGGCGTCGGGCCCGACCGCCTCGCCGATGGCGCGGCTCAGGAACGCCGGCGAGATGCGCTCGCCCGGCGCGGAATCCTTGGCCAGCTGGGTGCGGCGATTGCGCATGCGTTCGACCAGCCGCGCGCGCCGCGCGGCGATCCGCGCCTCCGCCATTTGCAGCGGGACGAAGAGCGCGTCGTTGAGCGCAGTGAGCACGTGCGCGGCATGCGCAGCGATGCTGAGATTGCCGGGAAAGCTGCGCATGGGATAACGCGCGTAAGAGGGCTCCTCGCCGACATGCACGACGCGGCAGCCGCCCGGCGGATGCTGCAGATGCGGAATCCACGGCACGTCGGATTCCAAGACAATTACGAGGTCGGCATCGGTCAGCAGCGCGCCGGGCTCGAAGCCGAATTGCATCGGGTGGCTCGAAGGCAGGCACATGGCGCGCGGATTGTGCGTCACCACCGGAATGGCGCAGCGTTCGGCGAGCTCGGCGAGCGGTGTCACCGCATCGCCCGGCAGGGCGGCGGTGATGATCAGCGGCCGCTCCGCCATGGCGATCCATTCCGCGAGCGTCGCCACCGCGCGCGGATCAGGCCACGCCGCCGCGGGCAGAGCGCGCGGCTTCATCGGCGCCGGTGGTTCGCTGAGCGGCGCCGACAAGGGTTCACGCGGCATTACCAGATAGACCGGGCCGCGCGGATGCGTCATCGCCACTTCGCAGGCGCGTGCCACCACGTCCGCCGTCTGGCCGGCTGCGCGCAGCTCGTAATCCCATTTCACCAGCTCGCGCAGCATGCCGGCCTGGTCGAACATCTCCTGCGCCCAATGGATCGGACGGCTGCGCGAGCCGAACGTGCCTTTCTCGGTGATCGGCGTGCGTCCGGCAGCAAGGATCACCGGCACGCGGTCGCGGCTGGCATTGGTCAGATTATTGATGGTGTTGGCGGTGCCGACATTGACATGCACCATCACCGCTTGAGGCCGTCCGGTCACCAGATAGGCGCCGTGTGCCATGGCGACCGCGAGGTTCTCGTGCGGCACCAGAATGGGCCGCGGCACCTTGGCGTTGGTCTTGGTGGCGCGGCTGAAGGCTTCGACGATGGGCGGGAAATCGGTGCCCGGATTGGCGAAGAAAAAGTCGACGCCGTGATCGGCAAGCGCGCGCAGAAAAGCATCGGCGGCGATGGGCTGCCGTTCGCTGCGGGCCGTCGTCGGCGGTTGCACGATCATGGTGTCGTCGCCCTCCATGAGGCCTCCCGTTTCTTCTTGTTGTTGCACTAACTATTGTTACTGGAGGTATGGAACGCTGACAACGCGCCTACTCTGCTGCAATGCCGAAGGCGGGCTGCTCGATTTCGACGAGGCAGCGGGCGAGGCTTTCGCCTTCGGGGTCGACGAGGGCCGCGGTGCGGGCGCTGGCGATCGCATCGGCGGCGCGGCTGGGTGGGATTTGGCCCGAGAGAGCTGGCATGATCACGCGGGCCGCGATGAGGCGATAATTGGCGACCCCGCGCGCGTGGGTGTCGCCATAGCCTTTGATCAGCCGCGCGCATTCGGCGATTTCCAGCGCCAAGGCGCCGGAGAGTTTCGCCGCTGCCGCGATCTGGGCGAGCCAGGCGACAATCGCCTCCTGCTCCTGATGATAGCGATGGCCGAAGCGGCGCCAGCGCTTGAGCTTGGCGAGCAGCAGGAAACGCAGATAGCCCGAGACTGAGGTGCTGTTGATTTCCATGCCGAAATAGACGCGGCCGAGCCAACCGCGCCGGCCGGCGAGGTCAAGGATCGGCCGCGCCAGAAACGGCGGCAAGACCTGGCAAAGCTCCTCGATCCCTGGCTTGAGGAAGTCGTAGACGGCGAAGGGCTCGTCGGCGCCGACGCGCAACTCCTCGCGGGCGATGCGGGCGAGCCGCGCCGGAGCGATCTTGGCTTCGGCGACGCGGCTCACGTCCTCGAACGACATGCGCACCGCAAGGTGCTTGGCGGTTTCGCGCAGCAGGACGCCGTCGAGATTGCTGTGCGCGTCGGCGTCTTGGATGGCGGCGAGCCGATCGAGATAGAGCCGCGCATAAGCGAGGCTCTGATAGGCGACGAGGCGGCGGATGCCCTCGACGACGATGTCCTGTGCGGAGGTCGGCATGGCCTTCGCCTCGCGCTCCAACGCTTCGACGGTCAGCGCTTGTCGGCGCGTTGGCTGGGCGACAGCCTGATCGCTCGGCGCGCGGGCCGCGGCGACGCCGGCCCGGAAGCCGCGCAGGTTGGCTTCCACCGCTTTGCCGTCCTCGCGGATTGCGGTCTCGAAGGTCTCGAGCGGGATCGGAAGGCTGCCGCTGCCGGCGATGGTTCCGAGCAGCACCGCGTTGATCATGGCGCCGCTCTGCTTGGCGACAGCCTCGAGATCGATGAGCAGGTTCTGCTTCGAATTTTCCGCGATCGCCTGGCGCAGCCGCTGCGGATCGGTGCGCCCGTCGCCCATCGCGATCTTTTCGTCCATCGCATAGAAACGGCTGGTAGAGGCGATGGTCAGCGTGCGATCCGGCGTGATGAAGCCGTTGCTCACAGCGCGGCCGGCTTCGAGCAACTCGCTCGCCACCATCACGTCGATGTCGCCGATGCCGGGTGTGAGCGCCAGCACCGGGCGTTTGTCGCCGAGTTCGCGCCAGGAGGCCGGCACGATCTCGATGTAATACGTGGTGGCGCCGGTGCGCTGCGCCACGCCGGGGATCGAGGTGCTCTGCACCGGGAAGCCGCGGCGCGTCGCGGCGTTGACGATCCAATCCGTGAGCACGCCGCCGCCTTCACCGCCGAGCGCGGCGATGAGGATGGTGATGGGCCGCGTCGGCGTGCTCATGCGGCGGCCTCGCGGTGTCCGCCGAGCCAGCCGATGACTCGCTGGCGCAGCCGATGCAGCGTGCGATCGCGCCAGGTCGGATTGCGCACCACTTCGGCGCGATAGAATGACGGACAAAGTACCGCGGCGTGCGCGACCTCGCCGCACAGCCCGCAGCCGACGCAGCTCTCGATCACAGTGGCGACCGGATCGCTCCGCAGCGGGTCGGGATTGGGCTTCACCGTCAGCGACGGACAACCGGACAGGCGGATGCAGGAATGGTCGCCGGTGCAGATCTCGTCGTCGACACCGTAGCGCGTCTTCACCACGCGCTCGCCGCGCTTGAGCTTGTCGGCGTCTTCCGCGCGCACGCGGCGCTGGCGCGCCAGCTGGCATTCGCCGTCGGCGATGATCACCTTGAGCCCGCGCTCGGCGGTGCGCATCGCTTCCTTCAGCGTTTTCACCATCGTGGCGACGCCGTAGGTGCGCACCTTGCGCATCCATTTCACACCCATGGAGCGCAACGTGTCTTCGATGTTCATGCCGGGCGCGGGGCCGGAACGGCTCGTCTTGCTCGATGGCATATATTGCAGGCCGGTCGCCGAGGTGTAGCCGTTCTGCATGACGATGAGCACGCCATCGCCCTTGTTGAACAGGTTCGACGCGACGCCGGTGATCAGTCCGTTGTGCCAGAAGCCGCCGTCGCCCATCACCGCGATCGGGCGGCGGTCGAGATTGGGCGTCACTGCCGCGGCGCTGGCGAGCGACATGCCGTAACCGAGGATCGAGTTGCCCATGCTGAACGGCGCAAAGGTCGCGAATGAGTGGCAGCCGATGTCGGCACTGATATGCGTCGGGCCCAATTCGCGCTGCATCAGCTTGATCGCGGAAAACACCGGCCGTTCCGGACAGCCGGTGCAGAAGGTCGGTGGTCGCGGCGGCAATGCGCCGATCGAGGCGGCGGCCTTGGCGCGCGGCGCCAGGATGGCGTCGACGATCCGCGCGGTGCTTTCGACGTCGACGCCGGCTGGCTTCGTCTCGCGCAGGAATGCAGCGATCCCGCTGAGCAGCACGTCGGAGGTGTATTCGCCGCTCTTCGGCAGCACATCCTTGCCATGGATGCGCGTCTGCAGGTCGGCGCGGCGCAGCTCTACGTTCATCGCCTGCTCGATGTAATCCGGGTAGCCTTCCTCGACGACCAGCACCGCGCGCTTGCCGGCGCAGAATTGCGTGAGCTCTTCCGGCACCAGCGGATAGACGACATTGAGCACCAGCATCGGAATGCGCGATGCGCCGTAGAGATCGGCAAGCCCGAGCCGCGACAGCGCGCGCAGCACGCTATTGGTGAGCCCGCCCATGACCACGATGCCGATCTCGCCGATGTCGCCGGCAACGCGCTCGTTGAGCGCCTGCTCGCGGATGAAATTGCGCGCAGCCGGCAGGCGCTCCTCGACCTTGAGCTTCTCCTGCACGAAGGTGACCGGCGGATGCGCGAGCCGGCCGTATTGGAAGCGCGGCGGGCCGGGTACGCGATTCTGCCCGGAATAGATGCCGCGGCGATTGTCCTTGGCCGCGAACTCGCCAGTGACATGACAGGCGCGGATGCGCAGCTCCAGCATCACCGGTGCATGGGTGGCTTCTGACAGCTCGAAGCCTTTCTCCACCGTGCGCACGATCGAGGGCAGGTCCGGCCGCGGATCGAGCAGCCACATCGAGGACTTCATGGCATAGGCGTAGGAGCGTTCCTGGATGACGCTGGCGCCTTCGCCGTAGTCCTCGCCGATGATAATCATGGCGCCGCCGACGACGCCTGGCGAAGAGAGATTCGACAGCGCGTCGGCGGCGACATTGGTGCCGACGATGGACTTCCAGGTCACCGCGCCGCGCAGCGGATAATTGATCGAGGCACCGAGCATCGCCGCGGCGGACGCTTCGTTGGAGCAGGTCTCCACATGCACGCCGAGCTCGGTGAGCAGATCCTCGGCATCGACCATCACGTCAAGCAGATGCGAGACCGGCGCGCCCTGGTAGCCGCCGACATAGCTCACACCCGACTGCAGCAGCGCCTTGGTGACCGCGAGGATGCCTTCGCCGCGGAAGGTCTCGCCGGCGCCGAGCTTGAGCGATTGGGCCTCTTTCTTGAACGAACGTTCCATCGTCGCGAAATCGTTGGGGTCCAAACTATTCTAACACAAGCTCATGACTTCGAAAGATGCCGCCGGCACGGTTCCGCTACATGCGCGACGGCAGCCAGGTGGCGATGATCGGGAAGCTGATCAGGATCGCGAGGCGGATCAGGTCAGTGATGATGAACGGCAGCACGCCCTTGAAAATGGTGGCGAAATCGACGTCCTGCACCACGCTTTTTATCACGAAGACAATCATGCCCACGGGCGGATGGATGAGGCCGAGCTCGACCGTCATCACGATGATGACGCCGAACCAGATCGGGTCGAAGCCGAGATGCATGATCACCGGAAAGATGATCGGGATGGTGAGGATCACCATGGCCAACGCATCCATCAGGCAACCGAGGATCAGATACATCAGCATGATCAGCACGAGGATGCCGTAGCGACCAAGCCCGAGACCGGTGAGGAACTCGGTCACCTTCTGCGGCGTCTGCGTGATAGTGAGGAAATATCCGAACAACAGCGCGCCGATCAGCACAGTGAACACGGCGGCTGCGGTGCGTGTCGCTTGCAGCAGCGAGCGGCGGATGTCGGCACGATTGAGCCGGCCACGCAGCACGCCGATGACGAAAGCGCCGCCGGCGCCCATGCCGCCGGCTTCGGTCGGCGTGAACAAGCCGCCATAAAGGCCGCCGATCACGAACAGGAACAAGAGCAACGTCGCCCAGACGTCGCGCACGCTGGTGAGCCGCTCTTTCCAGGAATGCCGTGGAACGGAGGGAAGGAATTTCGGCCGTGCGATGCCGATGATCGTCACCGTCACCATGTACATCGAGGCGGCGAGCAGGCCCGGCAGCACGCCGGCGATGAACAGCTTGCCGATGTCCTGCTCGGTGATGATGCCGTAGACCGCGAGCACGGTGGAGGGCGGCAGCATGGCGCCGAGCGTGCCGCCGGCGGCGATGACGCCGGTGGCGAAGCTCTGCGGGTAGCCGTAGCGACGCATCTCCGGATAAGCGACGGTGGAGAAGGTGGCGGCAGTCGCGACTGAAGAACCGGAGATCGCGGCAAAGCCGCCGCAGGCGGCGATCGTGGCAATGCCGAGCCCGCCGCGCAGATGCCCGAGGAAGCTGTTGGCGGCGCGGAACAGCTCGCGGCTCATGCCGGAATTCGACACAAAGGCGCCCATCAGCAGGAACATCGGGATGACGCCGAAGGTGTAGTCGGTGACCGTTCGCATCGAGGTCAATCCGACGATCTTCAGCGCCGGGCCAACACCGACAATGACGCCGAAGCCGGTGACGCCGACAAGGCCCATGGCCATGCCGACCGGCACGCGCAAGAGCATCATCGCGAACAGCGAGACGAAGCCGATGATGGCGACGAGATTGTTGCTCACGCGTCACTCGACCGGTTTGATGCGATAACTGCCGCCCATCAGCTCCGGATGGAAGATGAGCCGATAGGTGCGCACTGCGATGAGCAGCACGGCAGAGACGTCGCCGATCCAGGCGATCAGGAAGAATGGCCAGGTCGGCAGCCGCAGGTCGAAGGTGAGGACGTTGTCTGCGTAGGTGCCGCGTACTTTGTCGAACAGCGTGTAGGTCTGCACGGTGACGACGAACAGCAGCACCAGCGTCGCGAACACGTCGATGAAGCGCTGCCAGCGAATGTTCACGTTGGCCCAGACCAGGTCGACGGTGATGTGCGTGCCGCGATAGGAGGTCGCGGCAATCCCCCAGAAGATCAGGATGCCGAGCAGCAGCCGGCCGAAATCGTAGGCATCCGGGATCTGCACGCTGAAGAAATAGCGCAGCAGCACAGAGATGAAGATGTCGGCGGCGACGATGCCGACGAAGAAGGCCGCGATGAGCTCTATGCCATCGATGAAGCGGTCCATGACGTTGCGCGGCCGCGGCGCTGCATCGCTACCGGCGAGCGCGCGCTCGACTTCCGCTTCGTTCATCACGTCGCCAGCCACGGCGATCTCCGGAAACAGCCTTGCACCGGAGGCCAGACACCTCCGGTGCAATCAGTTGGGGATCAGAATGCTGCCGAATTGTACTTGGCGAGCTGGTCTTTGAGCTCTTTCAAGATCGTGTCGGGATTGCCGCCGACCTTGCGCACATTGTTGGCCCAGGTGTTGGTCAGCGGCTCCGCCGACTTCTTCCATTGCGCCAGCTGATCGTTGGTCAGCGAGTAGACCTCGTGGCCTTCCTCGGCCTTGATCTTGGCGATGCCGGCATGCTCGAAATCCGCCCATGGGCTCGCGATCTTCAGCGCCCACTCGTTGGTGCAGTGATCGTCGATCACCTTTTTCTGCGCCGCAGACATCGCGCTGTAGGTGTCCTTGTTGAACACGAAGACGAAGGCGCTCACATAGAGCGGCACGTCCATGTGATACTTGGTCACCTTGTCGATGCCGAACAGCGGCACCGAGCCCCAGGGGAAGGTGACGGCGTCGGCGACGCCCTTTTCGAGAATGTCGCGCACTTCCGGCGCGCTCGACTGCACGTTGGTGCCGCCGAGCTGCGTCACCCAGGTGGCCATCGTGGCGTGTGACGGACGGATCTTCATGCCCTTGATGTCCTCGGGCACGACGATCTTCTTGACCCGGGAATGGAACGAGCCGGGATCGTGGACGAAGGCGAGGCAGAATTTCACGTCCTTCATCTCGCGCTCGGCATATTTGCGGTACCAGGCGTCGATTGCCTGTGAGCCACCCTTGGCATTGGCGATGAGGAACGGCAGCTCGCCGGCGCCGATGATCGGGAAGCGGCCGGGCTGATAGCCGGGATTGACGTAAGTGAGGTCGGCGATGCCGTCGCGCGCCATGTCGTAATGGTCGAAGGCCTTACCCAGCTGCTGTGACGGATAGACCTTGTACTTGATGGTCCCGTTCGAGGCCTTCTCGACGGAGGCGCCCCAGTCCTCGAGCGCCTTCTGCAGCGGGTGCGACGGCGGCACCCAGTGGGCGAGCTTGAGCTCGAACGTCTTGTCCTGCGCGGACGCGGGTGCGCAGAGCAGCGCCGCCGCGAGGGCGGCCGCGGAAATGATGGCAATGCGCCTGATGTCGATGCGCTTCATCTTGAGCTCCCTCCGATATCGTGGCGTTTTCAGTGCGACGCGTATTTTCGCTTATTCAGCCGCAGTTTGCCGAAATTGTAAAGAGATCGTTGGATATCAAACTATTCTGGGCGGGACCTGCGGTTCGGTGTAATCAAGGACAGTCAGGCAGGGGTGAGACGGTGGCGCGCGCGCAGCGTTCACAACCAAAAGGAAATGGCGGGCCGTTCGCGGTGGATGCGGTTGCGTTCGGGCCGCTCGCCGACTGGGTCGGCTTCAATCTGCGCATGGCGCAGGCCTCCGCGTTCCAGGCGTTCTCGCATCTGTCGCGCGTGATCGGCGAGCGCCCGGGCCGTTTCGCGACGCTGGTGCTGATCGGGCACAATCCCGGGATCAGTCAGACGGCGCTGAGCCGGGCCAACGGGCGCGACAAGTCATCGCTCACGCCGGTGCTGGAGGATCTGGTGCGCCGCGGCCTGGTGCAGCGCCAGCGCATGCGCGGCGATCGCCGCACCTATCGTTTGCGTCTCACCTCGGCCGGCGAGCGTACGCTCGAGCAGCTCATGGTCTGCGCCAGGAAACATGAGAAAAATCTCGATCGCATCATCGGCGCCAAGAACCGCGACAACTTCGTGCGCATCCTCAAGCGCATCGTCGCTGAAATGGCGTGATCCCTCTCAGGCGTTGAACTTGGCGATCACCTCGTCGGGGATCGCCTCCGACTGGATGCGGCTCGGATCGGCCGGATCGCGCACCACCCAGACGCGTTTCTCGCTGCACTCGACAGCCAATTCGCCATTGAGCGAGAGCTTGTGCTCGACGTTAAAGCTGGCGCGGCCGAACTTGATGCTGGTCTCGATGACGACGTCGTCGCCAAATCGCGTCGGCTTGAGAAATCGTGCGCGGGTATCAACCATCGGGTAGCCGGCAAACGCGTAATGCTTGAGGAACTGGTATTTGGTCAGGCCGAGCGCGCGCTCGAACAGCTTCGTGGTCGAGGCATCGAAGATCGCGAAATAGCGCGGATAGAAGACGATACCTGCCGGATCGCAATCGCCCCATTCGATGCGCAGCGTGCGCGTGTTGCTCAGGGTTGCCACGGTGTGCCTCGTTGCGCGCTCGTAACCGTCAGCGCGGCGCCATGCGCAGCGCGCCGTCGATGCGGATGACTTCGCCGTTGAGATAGCCGTTGTGGACGCAATGCATCACCAGCTCGGCATATTCACGCGGCTCGCCGAGCCGCTTGGGATATGGCACCGAAGCGCCGAGCGAATCCTGCGCTTCTTGCGGCAGCGCGCGCAACATCGGCGTGCCGAAAATGCCCGGCGCGATGGCAAGGACGCGGATGCCGAACTGCGCGAATTCACGCGCCGCCGGCAGCGTCAACGCGGCGACGCCGCCCTTTGACGAGGAATAGGCGGCCTGGCCGATCTGGCCTTCGAAGGCGGCGACCGAGGCGGTGCTAACGATGACGCCACGCTCACCATCGGCGAGCGGCTCGGCCTTCTGCAGCGCCGCGCCGACGAGGCGCAGCATGTTGAAGGTGCCGATAAGGTTGATGCGGATCACGCGCTCATAGTCGGCGAGCGGCTGCGGGCCGTCACGGCCGACAATGCGCTTTGCCGGTCCGACGCCGGCGCAGTTGATGAGGATGCGTGCCGGTCCGTGCGCGGCTTCGGCCTTGGCAATCGCCGCTTCGGCGCTGGCGGCATCGGCGACGTCGCAGATCGCCGCGATGCCTTTGATCGTGGTGGCCATCTCCGCCGCGGCCTTCTCGTTGACGTCGAAGATCGCGACGCGTGCGCCGGCTTCGGCGAGGAGCCGCGCCGTCGCTGCGCCGAGCCCCGAGGCTCCGCCGGTGACGATCGCTGCCTGTCCTCTGGGGTCCATCGGTGCGCTCTTTAATCGATGCCAATGACCCGCCGCGATAGCGTGGCGGCGTAGAGCTCGTCAACCAGCGCCGCGCGATGGTTGAGGACCGCGCGCTGATTGATCGAGCCTTTGTCGGTCATCTCGCCGGCATCGAGCGACGGCGGCTCGGCCATCAGCAGCGCGCGGCAGATGCGCGTCGAGCTGCCCACGCTCTGCCGCGCCAGGCTGTTGAGCCGTTCCGCCACGTGCCGCCGCACGCGCGCATCGGCGACGAGCGCGGCCGGCGCGGCGTCGCCGGGGAGATCGGAGCAGAGCCTGCGGCAGGCGTCGAAATCGAGAAACACCAGCACGGCAAGGTCATCGCGATCGGCGCCGGCGATCACCACATCGCGCACGATCGGCGCGAGGTGGTCGATGAATTTGGCGCGCAGCGGACCGACACTGACCCAGGTGCCGGTAGCGAGCTTGAAATCCTCGGCGATGCGGCCGTCGAACAATAGGCCTTTGCCGGGATCATTGGCATCGACGAATTTCACCGCATCGCCGAGCTTGTAGAAACCTTCCGCATCGAAGGCCTCGCTGGTGAGCGCGTCCTGACGCCAGTAGCCGGGCGTGATGTGCGGGCCGCGCAGCCGTGCTTCGAGCTTGCCTTCCTTCGGCACCAGCTTGAGCTCGACGCCGGGCGCCGGCAGGCCGATATTGCCGGGCCGCTCGAAATCCCAGGTGCAGGCGAGCGCGAGCGGCGACGTCTCCGTCGAACCGAGACTGGTGAGGAAGATTACGCGCTCGCCACAGGTCTCGACGGCGAGCCGCTGCAGCTCGTTCCAGGTCGGAAGGTTCAAGCCGGCGCCGGCATAGAACAGCACCTTCAGCCGGCTGAAGAAGGTCTCACGCAAGGCTTTGTCGTCGCGCAGAAATGGCAGCAGCGCTTCGTAGCCTTTGGGCACGTTGAAATAGATCGTCGGCGCGATCTCGCGCAGATTGCGCGCGGTCTTGGCAATGCCGACCGGCGTCGGATTGCCGTCGTCGATGTGCAGCGATCCGCCGTTGACCAGCACCAGGTTGAAGTTGTGGTTGCTGCCGAAGGTGTGGCTCCACGGCAGCCAGTCGATCACCACCGGCGGTTCGTCGCGCACATAGGCAAAACCCGCGGAGATCATCGCCTGGTTGGCGCACAGCATGCGCTGCGTGTTGATCACGGCTTTCGGCGTGCCGGTCGATCCCGAGGTGAACAGGAATTTGGCGATGCTGTCGGGGCCGATGGCCGCATTCGCGCGTGTGACCGCCGTGTCATCGTCGGCGCGCAGATCGGCAAAGGCCGTCGTGCCGCGACCGGGCAGCGGATTGCGTGCCACGCTGACCTCGACGTCGCTCGGCACCACGGTCTCGATCGCCTTGGCGAAGGGGCCGCCGTCGACCGCGAAGACGAGGCCGGGCGTGATGAGATCGATGATCATGCGCAGCTTGCCGAAGTCGCCCGACATCAACGAGTAGGCCGGCGAGATCGGCGCGTAAGGAATCCCGACATGCATGGCGGCGAGGGCGAGCAGCGCATGATCGATGCCGTTGCCCGAGAGAATGGCGATCGGCCGCTGCGGCGACAGGTTACGCGTGAGCAGCGCCGCGGCAATGCGGCGGACTTCGCCGAGCACCTGCCCATAGGTGAGGCTGCGCCAGCCGCCTGAAGTATCGCGCTCGGCGAGAAACACGCGGTCGGGCGCGACCTTCGCCCAGTGCTGCAGCGGCTCGCTCAGTGTCGCCGGATACGCCGGCAACGCTTCCGCTACGCGAATGTTGAGGGTGCCGTCGGCGCGGCGCGTGACGACGGGGTGCCAAAAGCCGAGCCGCACTGGCCGCAGCGGTGCGGCACTCGCAACGGCCTCGCGGGCAGGGCTCGGCATGGGGCGATCCGTGTGGCGTTTCTCAGAGACTTCCGGCTATCCGGATATTGTTGTCTTCGACAACATTAACGGCCGGAAGCCCGCCGGCCGTCAAGAGCGCACGACCTTCGGCCCGCGCTTGTCGAGAAATGCCTTGAGCCGCTCCTTGGCCTCGCCTTCGGCCTGGGCGATGGCGGAGATTTGCGCCTCCATGGCAAAGCCCGCGGCCGGGTCGCTCTCGGCAATGCGCGGCAGCACGTGAGTGATGGCGTAGTTGGTGAGCGGCGCGTTGCCGGCGATGTGCTCGGCAAGCTCGAGGCCTTTGGCGAAACCCGCGCCCTCGTCGACCAGGTAAGTCGAAAGCCCGAGGCTCAAGCCCTCTTCGGCGGAATAGGTGCGGCCGGTGAGCATCATGTCGGCCATGCGCGCCACGCCGATCAGGCGCGGCAATCGCACCGAGCCGCCGCCGCCAACGAAGATACCGCGGCTGCCTTCAGGCAGCGCGTAGAACGCCGAGCGCTCGGCAACGCGCACATGGCAGGCCGCGGCGAGCTCCAATCCGCCGCCGACTACGGCACCGTGCAGGACGGCGACGACAGGGGCCTTGCCAAACTCGATGCGCGCGAAGGCGCGATGCCACAGGCCGGAATGCTCGATGCCTTCGGCGATGCCGCGCTCTTTGAGCTCGCTGAGGTCGAGACCGGCCGAGAAGTGCTCGCCTTCGCCGGCGAGCAGCACCGCCCCGATGTCGTCGGGCAAACTGGTGAAGAACGTCTCGATGCCGAGGACGGTCTCATCGTCGAGCGCGTTGCGTTTCTCAGCGCGCGCCAGGCGCAAAATGGCAACGGCGCCATGGCGCTCGGCCTTGAGCGAGGTGGGAAGCTTTATGGGCAAGCGCGCGTCGGACATGCAGGACCCTTATCCGCGGATGAACGCGGCGACCATGCCTCAAAGTGGGGCGGGAAACCAGAACGCCTCGGGCGGAACAGCGGATGGCAGGTCGTTGGATGACCAACCATTTGGCGATTTGACCCTGTAAGATGCGGGCCGTAAATACGGGTCCGCAAAACGACTTAGGAAAAGGCTCGATGGCGCGTATCTCGTCACTCGCCGAAGCCGTCGCCGCGGTGGTCCGCGACGGCGATACGGTGGCGATGGAAGGCTTCACCCATCTCATTCCGCACGCGGCCGGTCACGAGATCATCCGGCAGGGGCGCAAGCACCTGACGCTGATCCGCATGACGCCGGATCTGATCTACGACCAGCTCATCGGCATGGGCTGCGTCGACAAGCTGGTCTTCTCTTGGGGCGGCAATCCGGGCGTGGGCTCGCTGCACCGGTTCCGCGACGCGGTGGAGAAAGGTTGGCCCAATCCACTGGCCATCGAGGAGCACTCACACGCGGCGATGGCCAATGCTTACGAGGCCGGCGCCGCGGGTCTTCCCTGCGCCGTGTTCCGCGGCTATCTCGGCAGCGACTTGCCGAAGGTCAATGCCAATATCAAGCGCATCACCTGTCCGTTCACCGGTGAAGAGCTTGCTGCGGTTCCTGCGCACCGGCCGGACGTCGCCGTCATTCACGCGCAGCGCGCCGACCGCGCCGGCAATGTCATGATTGAGGGCGTGCTCGGCGTGCAGAAGGAAGCGGTGCTGGCGTCGAAGCGTTCGATCGTCACGGTCGAGGAGATCGTCGACGACTTTGGGCCGCGCAGCCTCAACGCGGTGATCCTGCCGTCGTGGACGGTGGGTTATGTGGCGGAAGTGCCCGGCGGCGCGTTCCCCTCCTATGCGCAGGGCTACTATCCGCGCAACAACAACTTCTACAAGGAATGGGACGAGATCGCGCGCGAACGCGACACGTTCCTGGCCTGGATGAAAACGAACGTGCTGGAGAAAGGCCCTGAGGCCTTTGCGGTCTATGCGCGCAAGCCGCGCATCGCGGCGGAGTGACGAACATGGCCGATTACAAGCCCAATGAGATGATGACGGTCGCGGCCGCGCGCGCGCTCAAGAACGAGCACGTGTGCTTCGTCGGTATCGGCCAGCCTTCCGCGGCAGCCAATCTGGCGCGGCTCACGCACGCGCCGAATGTGACGCTGATCTATGAGTCGGGCACGCTCGCCACCAAGCCCGATGTGCTGCCGCTCTCGATCGGTGACGGTGAGCTCTGCGAGACCGCGCTGACCACGGTCTCCGTGCCGGAGATGTTTCGGTACTGGCTGCAAGGTGGGCGGATCAGCATCGGATTTCTCGGCGGCGCGCAGATCGACAAATACGCCAACCTCAACACGACGGTGGTCGGGCCCTACGACAAGCCGAAGGTGCGGCTCCCGGGCGGCGGCGGTGCCCCGGAAATCTCCACGTCTTGCGGCGAGATTTTCATCATCATGGCGCAGGGCAAGCGCAGCTTTGTCGAAAAGATCGATTTCTTCACCTCGATCGGTCACGGGAACGGCGGCGACAGTCGACAGAAGCTCGGCATCAAGACCAAGGGACCGACGCGGCTCATCACCGACCTCGCGCTTTGGGAGCCGGATCCGGTCACCAAGGAGATGACGGTGGTCTCCATCCATCCCGGCGTCACCCGCGAGCAGATCCAAGAGAACACCGGCTGGACGGTGCGCTTTGCGGCCAAGGTCGCGGAAACGCAACCGCCCACGGCGCCGGAGCTCGAGGTGTTGCGCGCGCTGCAGGCGCGCACGGCAGCGCGGCAGAAGGCGGCGTGATATGGCAATGCGTGACGTTTTTCTCTGCGACGCAGCGCGCACGCCGATCGGGCGCTATGCAGGCTCGCTCGCCAAGGTGCGCACCGACGATCTCGCGGCCGTGCCGATCAAGGCGCTGGTGAAGCGCAACCCGAAAGTCGATTGGGAAAAGCTCGACGAAGTGTTTTACGGCTGCGCTAATCAGGCGGGCGAGGACAATCGCAATGTTGCGCGCATGGCGCTGCTGCTTGCCGGCCTGCCGGTGAGCGTGCCGGGTGTGACGCTCAACCGGCTCTGCGCCTCCGGGCTCGAAGCCGTCGGCACCGCGGCGCGGGCAATCCGCGCGGGCGAGATGGAGCTCGCCATTGCCGGCGGAGTCGAATCGATGACGCGCGCGCCGTTCGTGATGGGCAAGGCGACGGAAGCGTTCCAGCGCGTCGCCGAGACCTTCGACACGACGATCGGCTGGCGTTTCATCAATCCGCTGATGAAGCAGCAATATGGCGTCGATTCGATGCCGGAGACCGGCGAGAACGTCGCCGAGGAATTTCAGGTGACGCGCGCCGATCAGGACGCGTTGGCGTTGCGCTCGCAGCAGCGCGCCGGTGCGGCGATCGCGAAGGGCTATTTCAAGGCCGAGATCGTTCCGGTCGAAGTGCCCGGCGGCAAAGCCGGTCCGGTCATCGTCGATCGCGACGAACATCCGCGCCCCGAGACCACAATGGAGCAGCTCGCCAAGCTCAGGACGCCGTTCCGCAATCCCGGCACGGTGACGGCCGGCAACGCGTCGGGCGTCAATGACGGCGCCGCCGCCATGCTGCTGGCTTCGGAAGATGCGGTGAAGGCGCACGGGCTCACCCCGCGGGCGCGCATCGTCGGCATGGCCTCGGCGGCAGTGCCGCCGCGCATCATGGGCATCGGCCCAGTGCCGTCGACGCGCAAGCTGATGGAGCGCCTCCGGCTCAAAATCGGCGATTTCGACTTGATTGAGATCAACGAAGCCTTTGCCTCGCAATCGCTAGCCTGCCTGCGCCAGCTCGGTCTGCCGGATGATGCGGAGCATGTAAATCCGCATGGCGGCGCGATCGCCCTGGGGCATCCGCTCGGGATGTCCGGGGCGCGGCTCGCGATGACGGCGGCGCACGGTCTCACTGAGCGCGGCGGCAAGCGGGCGCTGGCCACCATGTGCGTCGGTGTCGGCCAGGGCGTGTCACTGGCGATCGAGCGGGTGTGAGAGAACACGGATAAAGGGAACGAGAATGTCGATCATCCTTCCGCGGGACAGCCTGAGCGCCTTCCCCAAGCATCTGACGCCAGCCTATCGCAGCACGGTGAAGCGCTCGCCATCGAAGCCGCTGATCATCGTGCCGCATACGCTGTCCGAGCTGACCGGGCCGGTCTACGGCCACAATATGATCGAGGAGAACGACAACGACCTCACCAAGCAGCACGCCGGCGAGCCGCTCGGCGAGCGCATCATCGTGCACGGGCATGTGCTCGACGAGGACAAGCGTCCGGTCCCCGAAGTGTTGGTGGAGATCTGGCAGGCCAATGCCTGCGGCCGCTACGTGCACGTGGTCGATCAGCATCCGGCGCCGCTCGACCCGAACTTCACGGGCGCCGGGCGCACGCTGACCGACAAGAACGGCTACTACAAGTTCGTCACCGTGAAGCCGGGCGCCTATCCGTGGGGCAACCACCACAATGCCTGGCGCCCCAACCACATCCACTTCTCGCTGTTCGGCCACTCGTTCCTGTCGCGGCTCGTCACGCAGATGTATTTCCCCGGCGATCCGCTGTTTCCGTTCGATCCGATCTTCAATTCGGTGACCGACGAGAAGGCGCGCGCGCGCATGGTCGCGAGCTTCGATCTCGACAATACGGTGCCGGAATGGGCGCTGTGCTTCCGCTTCGACATCGTGTTGCGCGGACGCGAGGCGACGCCGCTCGACGACGACAAACACTGACAGGCCAAGCCAAATGTCCGAAATCACTCCATCGCAGACCGTCGGGCCGTTCTTCGCTTACGGCCTGACGCCGAACAACCGCTGCGCTTGGCAGCCGAACGACAAGTATGCCTGGAAGGACACCGTCGGCACCAACCTGATCACGCCGGATGTCTCGGGCGAGAAGATCCATATCGAGGGCCAGATCGTCGACGGCGACGGCGCGCCCATCAACGACGCGATGATCGAGATTTGGCAAGCCGATGCCCAAGGTCGCTATGCGCATCCGAACGACAAACGCGCCACGCCGAACGTCGCGTTCAAGGGCCACGGCCGCTCGGCGACCGACAAGAATGGCGTGTTCGCCTTCGACACCGTCAAGCCCGGCGCCGTGCCTGGACCCGACGGCGAGCCGCAGGCGCCGCACATCCTCGTCTGCATCTTCTCGCGCGGCATGTTGCGGCAGGTCTACACGCGGCTTTATTTCGCCGACGAGGACAAGGCCAACGCATCCGATCCGATCCTCGCGCTGGTGCCGGCCGAACGCCGCGGCACACTGATTGCGAAGAAGCAAAGTGCGGGCAACTACCGCTTCGACATCCGCGTCCAGGGCGGCGACGAGACCGTCTTTTTCGACATCTGAATCGCTTCATGGCGCACCTTGGCTTTGCCCACTCCCTGGTGGGCAGAGCGCAATGATTCCTGCCCGCATTCAGGCTCGGAACGCGGCCGGACCGATCTCATCCGCAGAAACAGCGGATTTATTGGACTTGGGCGCAAGTAGGACTGGGCCCATTATTAATGCCCATCTTTAGTGGGCGCTGGTTTATGGTTGACGCTCCGGCGAAAGCTTGGTTCGCTCCAGAAAAATTTTGATCTGGGGAAACGCCATGAACGAGCAGATCCTGCAGGAGATCACCGAGTTCTGCCGGCAGCGCGGGCTCGCAGAATCGACCTTCGGCCGCCGCGCCGTGAACGACGGCAAGCTCGCCAGCCGACTGCGCAACGGCGGACGCATCACCACCGAGACGCTCGACCGCATCCGCAGCTTCATGGCCTCGAGCGGCGATGCCGCCTCCTCGCGCCGCCGCGTCCTGTTCGAGGGCGCGCCGCCGCAGCTTGCGCACGCCGCGGCGCCGGCGATCAGCGCCGGCTCCGCGCCCGACGATCCGCAGCGCAATTTCCGCTTCTTCGACAATCGGCAGAAATATCTGCTGTTCGTGAACACCTGCAGCGAGAAGTGGGAGATCGCGCATCGCGTCTCCCTCGAGCTCGGCAATCTGCATCCGCGGCCGCCGGCGGTGCGGCTGTTCGATGCCGGCGTCGGCGACGGCACCGTGCTCACGCGCGTGATGCGCGCCATGCATGCGCGCTATCCGACCATGCCGTTCTACATCGTCGGCAAGGAAATCAGCCTCGAAGATATCCGTCTCACGCTGCAGAAAATGGCGGACCGTTTCATCGAGCATCCCTCGACCGTGCTGGTGCTGACCAATCTCGCTTATGCCGAAGCGCCCTGGCTCGCGGTCAAATCGCTGAGCGCGGCGACGAGCCTCGTCTGGCACGAGGTGGCGCTGTCCGGCGATACCGCGCACCGTTTCGAGGAGCAGATCACCGACCTCGAGCCATTCCTCGGCGAGAACTGGAAGGCGCGGGTCAGCGCCAAGAGCGGCAACCCGGTTTATGAGCGGCCGGTGATCCTGGTGATCTACCGCGCCGACCACCGTTTCCTGCTCGATCCGATCATTCCGCGGCCCGGCGGCACGCGTGCCGAATACGACCTGGTGCTGGCCTCGCAGCCCTATCGCGCCCGCTCCTCGGTGGAATTCAAGGCGAAGCGCGTGTTGGCGCCGCTCGCCCGTGCGCTCGGCCCGGGCGGGCGCATGATCGCCATCCACTCCTACGGCCACGATCCCGGCATGGAGATCATCCACAAGGTCTGGCCGGACGATCATCCCTTCGTGCACAGCCGCCACGACCTGCTCAAAGCGGTGAAGCACGAGCTTGGGCCGGCGGGGCGCGATCTCAACTTCAACGCTTATTCCGATCAGCGCTCGCTGTTCCGCTACGACATGCACACGCTGCCGTCGGAAATTTCCGCCTCGATCGGCACCTCGACGCTGCTCGCCGCCTGGAACGCCGCGATCTATGTGGCGCAGGTCGAGGACGACCGGCTCGCCGATGTCACCGCCGACCGGCGCTACATCGATGCCACCCGCGAGGTGCTGCAGAAGAATGGCGGGCTCTGGTTCTACGACGAATCCTTCGTGATCTCGCACCGTCGCGAATGAGTGGACGTTTGTGTTTTCTCTGGAGGCGACACGGCCGAAGCCAGCCGAAATCGAGGCCTTGCGCGGCGTGTTGCCGCCGGCAACACCGATCTATCTGAGCTCGGTAATCGGCAAGGATCCGGCCGCGCTCGCGGCTTATGCCAAGATCGTGCGCATGGCCGGCTTTGAGCCGGTGCCGCATCTCGCGGCGCGCGGCTTTGCCAGCGCGCCGGCCCTGAAGGACGTGCTCGTGCGTCTGCGCGACGAAGCCACGGTCACCCGCGCCCTGGTCATCGCCGGGGACCGCGATCAGTCAGTCGGCCCGTATGTCGACGCCTTATCGATCATTGAAAGCGGCACTTTGCAGGCCGCTGGCATTCGCGAGGTCGGCATTTCCGGCTACCCAGAGGGCCATCCGCGGATCGCCGCCGAAGGGCTCACGCAGGCCATGCACGACAAGCTTGTCGCCACGCGAAGAGCCGGGCTCGCAGCACACATCGTGAGCCAGTTCTGCTTCGATCCCGCGCGGATCGTGGCCTGGATTCGGTATCTGCGCGCGCGCGGCATCTCCGAGCCCGTGCATGTCGGCCTCGTTGGGCCGACGCGGCTCTCCGCCCTGTTGCGGTTCGCCAGGCGTTGCGGCGTCCAGGCCTCCTTGCGCGGGCTCATCCGCAGCGGTGCTGCCTTCGCGTTGCTCGGGCCCGCGCACCCCGGCGCCGCGCTGCGTGCGCTTGCCCGGGAGGGCGGCCTCGGGGAGGTCGCGCCGCATTTCTTCTCCTTCGGCGGCATCGTGGAGACGGCCCGCTATGCGGTGCGCCACGCGGACTCCCATTCGCCGTAGGCTTGGTGATATGGATCGTTCCAACCCCTCATAACAACCGTGCCGGGAGACATTCATGCAGAGGACCAAACCGCCATTTCGCGCCGACCACGTCGGCTCAATCCTGCGCACCGCCGCGGTGAAGGATGCGCGCGCCAAACGCGAGAAGGGCGAGATCAGCGCCGCGCAGCTCAAGGAGGTCGAGGATCGCGAGGTCGAGAAGATCATCCGCAAACAGGAAGAGATCGGGCTGAAGCTCGCGACTGATGGCGAGTACCGCCGCTCCTGGTGGCATTTCGATTTCTTCAGCCTGCTCGACGGCTGCGAGATCTATCAGCTCGACCACGGGATCCAATTCCAGGGCGTGCAGACCAAGGCGCAGTCGATCCGCATCAAGGGCAAAATCGGCTTCTCCAATCACCCGTTCCTCGATCACTTCAAGTTCCTCAAAGCGCATTGCAAGGTCACGCCGAAGATGACCATTCCGTCGCCGAGCGTGCTGCACTTCCGGCTTGAGCCCGGCGCGGTGAGCAAGGACGTCTATCCCAACCGCGATGCGATCTTCGACGATCTCGCCGCCGCTTATCAGAAGGCGGTGCGCGCCTTCTACGACGCCGGCTGCCGCTATCTGCAGTTCGACGACACCGCCTGGGCGTATCTGTGCTCCAAGGAGGAGTTGCAGAAGGCGCGCGACCGCGGTCTCGACGTCGACCACCTGCAGGAGACCTACACCAAGACGATCAACAAGGCGCTGGAAGCCAAGCCCGCCGACATGACCATCACCACCCATGTCTGCCGGGGCAATTTCCGCTCCACCTGGATTTCGTCCGGCGGCTACGAGCCGGTCGCGGCGAACCTCCTCGGCAAGTGCAACTACGACGGATATTTCCTCGAATACGACACCGAGCGTGCCGGTAGCTTCGAGCCGCTGCGTTTCCTGCCCAAAGGCAACAAGGTCGTGGTGCTCGGTCTCGTCACTTCGAAGTCGGGCCGGCTTGAGCCACGCGCTGACGTCAAACACCGTATCGAGGAGGCGACGAAATATGTCGCGCTCGATCAGCTCGCGCTGTCCCCGCAATGCGGCTTCGCCTCGACCGAGGAGGGCAACGTGCTCGCCGAGGAAGAGCAGTGGGCGAAACTCCGGATGATCGTCGAGCTCTCGGAAGAAGTGTGGGGTAAGTAACAGGCCGTTGTGAGGTGGTCATGAGCCAGCGCAGCAGAGCGCCGTTCCGTGCCGACCACGTCGGCAGTCTGTTGCGCACGGCGCCGCTGAAAGAGGCGCGCGCCAAATTCGCCAAGCGTGAGATCACGGCGGCGCAGCTCAAGGAGGTCGAAGACCGCGAGATCGAGAAGGTCGTGCGCAAGCAGGAGGAAATCGGGCTTAAGCTCGCGACCGACGGCGAATTTCGCCGCTCCTGGTGGCACTTCGATTTCTATCGGCATCTCGATGGCCTTGAGCTGTACCAGACGGCGCAGGGCATCCACTTCGCCGGCGTCGACACCAAGGCCGAGAGCGTGCGCGTCACCGGCAAGGTCGGCTTCTCGACGCACCCGCAGCTCGAGCACTTCAAGTTCCTGAAGGCGCATGCCAAGTCGACGCCGAAGATGACCATTCCGGCGCCGAGCACGCTGCATTTCCGCCAGGGACGACAATCGATCAGCCGCGAGGTCTACCCCGACCTCGACGCGTTCTTCGATGACGTCGCTGCGGCCTATCGCAAGGCAATCCGCGCCTTTTACGACGCAGGCTGCCGCTATCTGCAGCTCGACGATACCGCCTGGTCGATGATCTGCGATCCCAAGGAACGTGCGCATTCGCGCGAGCGCGGCGACGATCCTGAGGCGCTGCCGGAGCGCTACGCGCGCATGACCAATGCGGCGTTGCGAGACAAGCCGGCGGACATGACCATTACCATGCATTCGTGCCGCGGTAATTTCCGCTCGACCTTCATCGGCTCCGGCGGTTACGAGTTCGTGGCCGCGCCATTGTTCGGCGAAGTGAATATCGACGGCTATTTCCTCGAATTCGACACCGACCGCGCGGGCGGTTTCGAGCCGCTGCGGCATCTCACGGGCGACAAGCTCGTGGTGCTCGGCCTCGTCACCTCGAAAAGCGGGCGGCTCGAGCCGAAAGACGAGATCAAGCGGCGAATCGACGAGGCGACCAAATACGTGCCGTTCGAGCGGCTGTGCCTGTCCCCGCAATGCGGCTTTGCCTCGACGGAGGAGGGTAATGTGCTGGCGGAAGAGGAGCAGTGGGCGAAGCTGCGCATGATCGTCGAGCTTGCCGAGGAGATCTGGGGTCGATGAGTCGCGCTGGTCTCGGCTTCCGCGAGGAGCGCGGCAAGGCTAAGCTTCAAGAAACGCCATAAGGAAGGGAGGACGGAATGTTTAGAATATTCAAATGGGGCGTGGTCAGCGGCGCCGTCGCCGCCGCGCTGACGCTCGCCGGCTCGGCGTTCGCGCAAGAGCCGATCAAGATCGGCTTCGGCATGGCGCTGACCGGGCCGCTCTCGGCGAACGGCAAGATGTCGCTTGTCGCCATGAAAATCTGGGAGGACGACGTCAACGCCAAGGGCGGTCTGCTCGGCCGCAAGGTGAAGCTCGTCTATTACGATGATCAGTCGAGCCCGGCGCAGGTCCCCGGCATCTACAGCAAGCTGATCGACGTCGACAAAGTCGACTTCGTGCTCAGCGGTTATGCCTCGACGCAGATCGCCGCGGCGATGCCGTTGATCATCTCCAAGAACCGACTGTTCATCAGTCTGTTCGGCACCGGGATCAACGACAACTTCAACTACCCGAAATATTTCTCAATGATCCCCAACGGCCCGACGCCGAAGCCCGCCTTCACACGCGGCTTCTTCAAGGTCGCCGAGCAGCAGAAGCCGAAGCCGCAGACCATCGCCATCGCCATGGCGGATGCCGAATTCGGCCGCAACGCCTGCGAAGGCGCGCATGAGAACGCCGGCACGTCTGGCTTCAAAATCGTCTATGAGCGGTCGTATCCGCCGAACACCACCGACTTCTCGCCGATCGTACGTGCGGTGCAGGCGGCCAATCCCGACCTCTTTGTCATCTGCTCTTATCCGCTCGACACCGTGGGTCTGATCACCGCGATGAACGAAATCGGCTTCAAGCCGAAGATGTGGGGCGGCGCCATGGTCGGCCTGCAGGCGACCGTGTTCAAGACCAAGCTCGGACCAATGCTCAACGGCGTCGTCAATTACGACACCTGGCTGCCGGTGAAGACCATGGAATTTCCGGGCTCGATGGAGCTGCTGAAGAAGTATCAGGCGCGTGCCGGCGCCGAAGGCACCGACCCGCTCGGCTACTACATGCCGGTGTGGGCCTACTCTTATCTGCAGGTGCTGGAGCAGGCGATCACGGCGACCAAGTCGCTCGACGAGACCAAGCTCGCCGACTACATCCGCGGCGCCACCTTCAAGACAGTGGTCGGGGACGTGAAGTTCGGCGCCAAGGGTGAATGGGCGCAGGAGCGCACGCTTGCGGTGCAGTTCCAGAACATCAAAGGCAACACCGTCGACGACTTCCGCGATCTCAAGACCGAGGTGATCATCTACCCGCCGCAATACAAGACCGGCAACGTGATCTATCCGTTCGCGGACGCGAAGAAATAGCTGCCGCGCAGCGGCAAGGCGACAAGGCCGGCGCCCCTCGGCGCCGGCCTTTTGCTGTCCGGGCAGTGGCGCCTGCACCTGCGCCCGAGCTTGCGGAAGGCGCAAACTTCGTGGTTATGGGTGGCGTCTGATCGTGAGGGCGAGAGCAATGGCGGGCATCGTTGAGGGCAAGGTCGCAATCGTCACCGGCGCGGGCCGCGGCATCGGCCGCGCCATCGCCATGCTGATGGCGAAGGAGGGCGCGCGGGTCGTCGTCAACGATGTCGGCGCGAGCCTCGACGGTTCAGGGGCGGATACGGGGCCGGCGCAGCAGGTGGTCGATGAGATCAAGAAGGCTGGCGGTCAGGCCATCGCCTCGACGCTCACCATCACCGAGCCGAAAAATGCAGATGCCATCGTGAAGAGCGCGCACGACACTTTTGGTCGCGTCGACATCGTCGTCAACAATGCCGGCATCCTGCGTGACCGCATCTTTCACAAGATGAGCTGGTCCGATTGGTCGGACGTGATCGCGGTGCACCTGCACGGCTCGTTCAACATGTGCCATGCGGTCGCCGGCCTATTTCGCGAGCAGAACTCCGGCGCCTTCGTGCATATGACCTCGACCTCCGGACTGATCGGCAATTTCGGCCAGGCCAATTACATGGCGGCAAAGCTTGGGATCGTCGGGCTCTCGCGCGGCATCGCGCTGGATATGGCGCGCTTCAACGTACGCTCCAACTGCATCGCGCCCTTTGCCGCGAGCCGCATGATCGGATCGATTCCGGCGGAGACCGCAGAGGAAAAAGCCCGCGTGGAGAAAATCCAGCAAATGACTCCGGAGAAGGTCGCGCCGCTCGCGGTCTATCTCGCCTCGGATCGCGCCGAGGGAATTTCCGGGCAGATCTTCTCGGTGCGCAACAACGAGATATTCCTGTTCAACCAGACGCGGCCGATCCGCTCGCTGCACCGCGCCGACGGCTGGACGCCGGAGCGGGTCGACGCGCAGCTCAAGGGTGCGTTCAGCCCGTCATTCACGCCGCTCGATCGCTCGAGCGACGTGTTCAACTGGGATCCGTTGTGATCCCGGAGCGTTGAGGGCGGCCCGAATGGCGATTGTCTACGACAAGCTGCTGGCGCTGAAGATCCCCGAGGTCGAGCAGAGCTACGGCCCGAAGGACTGCATTCTTTACGCGCTCGGCATTGGGCTTGGTCACGATCCGGTCAATGAGCACGAGCTGACTTTTCTGTACGAAAAGCATCTGCGCGCGCTGCCGACCATGGCCGTGGTCCTCGGCTATCCTGGCTTCTGGACGCGCGACCTCGACACCGGCATCGATTGGGTCAAGGTCGTCCATGGCGAGCACAGCCTCGTGCTGCACAGGCCGCTGGCGCCGAGCGGCACAGTCGTTGGCCGCTCGCGCGTCCTCGACGTTGTCGACAAAGGTGCGGGCAAGGGCGCCATTCTCTATTCCGAGCGCACGATTCACGAAAAGGGCAGCGATGCGCTCATCGCGACTATCGTGCAGACCACGTTCTGCCGCGGCGACGGCGGCTTCGGCGGACCGCCGCGCGAGCAGCGGCCGGCGCATCCATTGCCCGAGCGCGCGCCCGATCTGGTTTGCGAGCTGCCGACGCGACCGGAAGCGGCATTGATCTACCGGCTCTGCGCCGATCCCAATCCGCTGCATGTCGATCCGGAGATCGCGCGGGCGGCCGGCTTCCCGCGGCCGATCCTGCATGGGCTTGCGACCTTCGGGGCCGCCGGGCACGCGCTGCTCAAGACCCAGTGCGACTATGACCCGAGCCGACTGACGACGATCGCCGGGCGATTTTCCGCACCGGTATTCCCGGGCGAGACCATCCGCACCGAGATGTGGCGAGACGGCAACGTGGTAAGCTTCCGCGCCCGCGTCGTGGAACGCGACGTGGTGGCGATCAACAACGGCCGTGCCGAGGTGACGGCATGACGACGCAACATGCCGAACAGAATGACGAGCTTGCCGCGGTCCGCGAGGGCGTGCGCGCGCTGTGCGCGAATTTTCCCGGCGAATATTGGCGTCGGCTCGATCGCGAGCGTGCCTATCCGACGGAGTTCGTCAATGCGCTGACTGAGGCTGGTTATCTCGCCGCGCTGATTCCCGAAGAGTATGGCGGCAGCGGGCTCACCATCCGCGCGGCTGCGGCGATCCTCGAAGAAATCCATGCGGCGGGCGGCAATGGTGGCGCCTGCCACGCGCAGATGTACACCATGGGCACGATCCTGCGGCACGGCAGCGCCGAGCAGAAGGCGAAGTATCTGCCGGGAATCGCCAAGGGCGAGCTGCGCTTGCAGGCCTTCGGCGTTACTGAGCCGACCTCGGGCACCGATACCCTGAGCCTGCGCACCACCGCGGTGCGCGAGGGCAACGACCACTACGTCATCAACGGGCAGAAGATCTGGACCTCGCGTGCCGAGCATTCCGATCTGATGCTGCTGCTCGCGCGCACCACACCGAAGGAGCAGGCGAAGAAGCGGACCGAAGGTCTTTCGGTGTTTCTGGTCGACATGCGGCTCGCGCAGGGCACCAGCATCACCATCAACCCGATCCGCACGATGATGAATCACGCCACCACGGCGGTGTTCTTCGACGACCTACGGGTGCCTGCAGAAAACCTGATCGGCGAGGAGGGCAATGGATTCCGTTATATCCTCTCTGGGATGAATGCCGAGCGCATCCTCATCGCGGCGGAATGCATAGGCGACGCGAAATGGTTCATCGAGAAAGCAACCGCTTACGCCAAGGAGCGTGTGCTGTTCGAGCGTCCGATCGGCGAAAACCAGGGCGTGCAGTTTCCCATTGCCCGCGCCTATGCGCAGATGCGCGCCGCCGAGCTGATGGTGCAGGAGGCCGCGCGCAAATACGAATCCGGCAAGGACGTCGCCGCTGAAGCGAACATGGCGAAGCTGCTCGCGGCAGATGCGTCCTGGGCTGCCGCCGACATGTGCGTGCAGACGCATGGCGGTTTCGGCTTCGCCGAGGAGTACGACATCGAGCGCAAGTTCCGCGAGACGCGGCTGTTCCAGGTGGCGCCGATCTCCACCAATCTGATCCTGTCCTACATCGCCGAGCACGTGCTCGGCCTGCCGCGGTCCTACTGATGACCTTGCCTCTCTCCGGTCTTCTGGTCGTGTCGCTCGAGCAGGCGGTGGCGGCGCCGCAATGCACGTGCCGGCTCGCTGATGCCGGCGCGCGCGTGATCAAGATCGAACGGCCGGAGGGCGACTTCGCCCGGCACTACGACCACGTCGTGCACGGCGAGAGCGCCAATTTCGTCTGGCTCAATCGCGGCAAGGAATCGATCGTGCTCGATCTCGGCAAGGCCGAGGACAAGGCGTTGTTCGGCCGCCTGCTCGCCAAGGCGGATGTGTTTGTGCAGAACCTCAAGCCCGGCGCCATCGCCAAGCTCGGCTTTCCGATCGCGCAACTGCGGCGGCAGCATCCGCGGCTGATCTGCTGCTCGATCTCCGGCTATGGCGAGAGCGGGCCGTTTGCCCAACGAAAGGCCTACGACCTGCTCATCCAGGCGGAATCGGGTGTCGCGTCGGTGACCGGCGGTCCAGAAGGCCCGGCGCGTGTCGGCGTGTCCATCGTCGATATCGCCGCCGGCCTCAACGCCTATGAGTCGATCCTCGAAGCGCTGATCACGCGCTCGCGCACCGGTGAGGGCACCGAAATCGCGGTCTCGATGTTCGATGGCATGGCGGAGTGGATGACGGTGCCGTTGCTCCACGGGGAAGGTGGCCAGCCGTTTAAGCGCATCGGTCTCGCGCATGCGGCGATCGCGCCCTATGGCGTGTTCAAATCGCGCGACGGCGCCGATATCCTGATTGCCATTCAGAACGATCGTGAATGGCGCGTGTTCGCCGACAAGATCTTGGGCGATGCGGCGCTTGGCACCGATCCGCGTTTCGCCACTGGACCGCAACGCGTGGTCAATCGGGCGGAGACCGACGGCAAGACGGCGGTCGCTTTCGCGCAGGTCGATGTCGAACCGTTGATGCGAAAGCTTGAAGGCGCCGATATCGCCTTCGCGCGCGTCAACGACACGGCGCTGTTGTCAAGACACCCGCATCTGCGCCGCATCACTGTCGACGCGCCATCGGGCCCCGTGAGCACACCGGCGCCGGCGCCGATCCGCATCGGCGAAGAACGGTCCTACGGCCCGATCCCGTCGCTCGGCGAGCATTCAGACAAAATCCGCGCGGAATTTTCTGCTTAAGCGATGCCAAGTTCGGCGAAGGCGGCGGCGTGATGATCGGCGTTCGCCTGCGCGAAACAGCAGAAAACTACCCGGTCGACGCCACGCGGCTGTGCCGCGATCTCGGAGGCGACAGTGCCGACCGCAATGCGCGCGGCGAGGTCGGCGGGGAAACGATAGACGCCGGTTGAGATAGCCGGAAAGGCGATCGAGCGCAGGCTATTCTGTGCGGCGAGATCGAGCGCGGTCCGGTAACAGGAGGCGAGCAGCGCCTCCTCATTCTGGCCGCCGCCGTTCCACACTGGGCCGACGGCGTGAATGACATGGCGTGCCTTGAGGCGATAGCCTTTCGTGATCTTGGCGGAGCCGGTCTTGCAGCCATTGAGCGTGCGGCATTCCTCGATTAGTTGCGGCCCTGCGGCGCGATGGATGGCGCCATCGACCCCACCGCCGCCGAGTAGCGACGAGTTGGCGGCATTGACGATGGCATCGACGTCGAGCGTGGTGATGTCGGCGACCACGATCTCCAGCCGTGCCGGACCGATTTCGGCGGTGAGCAGGCTCATGCACCCAATTATAGCGGCTTAGTCGAAGGCGTGCGCAGCATCCGCTGCCGGGGTGGAACCGTGCTGGCGCGACCGGCCGATGATGAAGACCAGCGGAATGGTCGCAAGCGTCAAGACCATCAGCAGTTTGAAGACATTCGCGTAGGCAATGACAGCGGCCTGCTGATTGATCAGTCCGTCCATCAGCGCGCGACCAGCATCCGTCGACATGTTGAGGATCGAGGAGATGTCAGGCATCTGCAGCGCGTTGTTGAATGGCGTGACGAACTCGGTGAGGTTCGCATGCATGCGGATCGTCGAGTTGGTCAATTCAGCAATCACCACTGAAATGCCAATCGAGCTGCCGATGTTGCGCACGAGCGTCAGGATCGCTGTGCCCTCCGTGCGCAGATAATCCGGCAGAGTGGAGAAGGCGACCGTGCTCAAGGGCACGAACAGGAGCCCGAGGCCGAAGCCCTGCACGACGCTGACGAGCACAATGGTGCGCGCCGCCGTCTGGTCGGTGAAGCCGACCATCTGGTCGAGCGTGATGGTCGCCAGAATCAACCCTGCGAGCACCAGGTAGCGGATCTCGACCCGTTTGATCAGTCGGCCGACGAGCGTCATCGCCACCAGCGTGCCGATGCCACGCGCCGCGAGCAGCATTCCCGCGGTGAGGATCGGGTAGCCGAGCACGTTTTGCATGTACGGCGTCACCAGTGCCATGGTGCCGAACAGCACGACCCCGATCACCACCATGAACAGCGTCGCGGCGACGAAATTGCGGTCACGGAACAGCGCGAAGCGCACGAAGGGTGTCATCGTGGTCAGGCTATGCGCGAAGAAGAAATAGAAGCCGATCGCGGAGACGATCGCCTCGGCAATGATTTCGTTGGCATCGAACCAGCCGACCTGCTCGCCGCGGTCGAGCAGCAATTGCAGCGCCCCAATGCCGATGGCCAGCGCAACGAAGCCGAACCAGTCGAACGGCCGCTCGCGCTGTAAGGTCGTCTCCTGCATGAAAGCGATGAGCCCGATGACGGTAAAGATGCCGACCGGCAGATTGATGAAGAACACCCAGTGCCAGCTGTAATTGTCGGTGAGCCAGGCGCCGAGCGTTGGTCCCATGATCGGGCCGAGCATCACGCCCATACCCCAGATCGCCATGGCCGTGCCGCGCTCGGCGGGCGGATAGGAATCAAGCATCAACGCCTGCGACAGCGGCACCAGCGCCGCGCCGAAGGCGCCTTGCAGGAGGCGAGAAGCGACCATCTGGTCGATGTTCTGCGACAGGCCGCAGAGCACCGAGGCGACGGTGAAGCCGGTGACGCAGACGATGAACAGCCGCTTGCGGCCATAGCGCTCGGCGATCCAGCCGATCGGCGCGGTCATGATCGCGGATGCGACGATGTAGGACGTCAGCACCCAATTGATCTGATCGAGTGAGGCCGAGAGACTGCCTTGCATGTAAGGCAGCGCCACATTGGCGATGGTGGTGTCGAGCGCCTGCATGATGGTGGCGCTCATGGCGCAGATCGTCACCATCACGCGGTTCGTATTCACGGCGTGCGTTCCTTAGCTTCGCTACTGAAGCCGAACAGAGAGGCCAGCGTATGATGGCGTCCGGTGTCGATGTCGACGGTGACGCTCATGCCGGCGCGCAGCAGCGAGACGTCCTGGCCCGGATCGAACGTGATGCGCACGGGGACGCGCTGCACCACTTTGACCCAGTTTCCATTGGCGTTCTGCGGCGGCAGAATCGCGAACTGCGCGCCGGTGCCAGGGCTCACCGAGGTGACGGTGCCGTGGAAGGTTCGACCGGGAAACGAGTCGACAGTGACCTCGACCTTCTGGTTGAGGCGCAGATTGGTGATGTCGGTCTCTTTCGGGTTGGCGTCGACCCATGGCGCGCTGTCGTCGATGACGCTGAACACCGGAGTGCCCGCGGCGACGAAACGGCCGAGCTGGATGTTGTCGACCTGCGTCGCGGTGCCCGAAATCGGTGCGCGGATGACGGCGTGGTCGAGATCGCGCTGCGCCTGATCGACCGCGGCTTTCGCCTGCTGGTAGGCCGGGAAGTCCTCGATCGGCAGGTCAGGCTTGCCGAGAAGCTGGTTGCGCGTGGATTCAAGCTGCTGCTTGCCGAGCTGCATTTGCAGCTGGGCGGTCAGCAGCGCCGATTTGGCATTGTCGACGTCGACCTGCGATCCGGCGCGGCTTTCGAGCAAGGCGCTCTTGCGCTCCACGTCGTGCTGCTTGAGCTCGACGGTCTGGCCGGCGAGCGTGACGAGTTGCGCGAGCGATTGATAGTTGCTCTTGAGGTTGGCGAAGTCAGTGCGCACGCTCTCGAGCTTGCTTTGCGCTTGGCGCAGCGCGAGCTGAAACGGCACCGGATCGATGTCGAAGAGCTCATCGCCGGCTTTCACATGCTGGCCCTCGCGCACCAGCACCTTGCTGAGCTTGCCGGAGATATCCGGCGTGATCAGCACCTTCTGTGCGCCGATATAGGCGTTGTCGGTGGAGATGTAGCGGCCACTCGACAGATAGAAAATCACGCCGACAACGAGCGCGATCGATGGAACGATGACCAGCAGGATCATGCGGGCGCGGCCGCGCAGGCGCGCGATCAGCGACTGTTTCTGCGGTGCGTCGCTGCGCGTTTCTCGCGGAGAGAATTTGAGGACCGGTTCAGCCATAGCTCTTTTCCAGGCTTGTTGTTCTGTTGTGGATGGCGCGACGCAGATTGTCCTTGATGGTGCCGAGCTGGGTGAGCAGGGCCGCGACGTCTTTTTGCGCGAGCCCGTCGAGCGCGGTGTCCATCAGATCCTCGGCCAGCACGCCGAGCTGGTCGAGCAGCGGCCCGGCCGCGGGCGTGAGATAGAGACGGTTGGCGCGGCGGTCGTCGGGGTCAGGACGGCGTTCGATCAGGCCATTGTCGGCAAGCCCGTCGAGCAGCCGGGTGAGCGTGATCGGCTGCAGGTCGAGCACCTCGGCGAGCTCGGTCTGCTTCAGGCCCTCCGAGCGGCGCAGCCGCGAGAGCACAGCCCATTTGGAATAGGTAATCCCAAACTGAGCCGCCCGCTGGTCGGCATAGGTCCGCAGCAGTCTCGCTACGTCCTTGATCGTAAAAGCTAATTCTCTGTTTTTTGAGGGAGTGTTCACGGCTTTGCTCCTGGCAAAGCCAATATAGTAAGC
This sequence comes from Pseudolabrys sp., assembly GCA_035651015.1. GTDB lineage: Bacteria > Pseudomonadota > Alphaproteobacteria > Rhizobiales > Xanthobacteraceae > Pseudolabrys. The sequence goes on from DASRGN010000065.1 coordinate 70,377, forward strand.
TAGCTTATAATAAGCAATGCTAGTTGTTTCTGGCAGCTATGCGGCGCCGCGCTCGGCATAGACCTCAGCCTGGAGGTCGATGCTGCTGCGCTTGCCGATGTCCTCGTAATGCGAGTCGAGGAACCGCCGCGCCGCGCGCTGCCCGAGCTTGTGCAGCACATCGAACGATTTGTAGTCGGTCTTCAGCCGGCTCGCCGATGACAAGCGTTCGCCCAGGCCGTCGAGCACGATCCGGTGCACGCGGATTTGCCGGTATTCTCCCGGCCCGGTGCCGCGGGGCAGCCGGCCCTGATCGATCAGGCGGCTGACGAACTCGATGGCGCGCAGCTCGGCGAGCAGCGAGGAATTGAAGGTGATCTCCTGCACGCGGCTCATGATCTCGCGGTTCGACGTCGGCACCTTCCTGCGCTGCAGGGGATTGATCTGGACCACCAGCACGTCCTCGGTCCGCGTGGTGCGGAAGAACGGATAGATCACCGGATTGCCGAGATAGCCGCCGTCCCAATACGGCACCTTGTCGATCTCGACCGCCTGGAAAAGGAGCGGCAGGCAGGCGGACGCCATCACCGTCTCGGCGCTGATCTCGTCGCGAGAAAAAACCCGCAGCCGGCCTGTCTGCACATTGGTCGCGGCGATGAACAACTGCAGCTCGGTGTTCTTGCGCAGCCGCTCGAAGTCGACGAAGCGCTCGATCAGGTCCTTCAGCGGATTGATGTTGAGCGGATTGACGTCATAAGGCGAAAAATAGCGCGACACGGCATCGAGCCAGACCTGCGTCGGCCCCGCTTCGATCGGCAGCAGCGAAAACAAGCGGTCGGTGACCGCGCGCTGCAGTGGCGGCAGATCGCCGCCAAGACTGGCGGCGCGCCAGAACTCGGCGAGCCGTTTGCGCGCCTCATCGGGCCCGGCCTGTAGGAGCCCATCGGCGAGCATGATGGCATTGACCGCGCCGGCCGAGGTCCCGGAGATGCCCTCGAAAGCAAGGCGCCCATCATGCAACAGATGATCGAGCACGCCCCAGGTGAACGCGCCGTAGGCGCCGCCACCCTGCAGCGCGAGATTGATGCGCTTGCGACCGTCGCCGCGTCCGGGCAACGCCTGCGAGATCAGCCGCCCGAGCTTGTTGGCAATCGTCACTGGGCGGTCCAGCCGCCGTCGATCGAATAAGAGGAGCCGGTGATGGTCTTCGCCGCATCGCTCGCCAGGAACACGGCGAGCGCGCCGATGCCTTCCGGCGTCGAGAACTGATGCATCGGCTGCTTCTCGGAGAGCAATGCGATCTTCGCCGCATCGACACTTTGCCCGCTCGCCTTCGCGCGCGCGCCGATCTGCTGCTCGACCAGCGGGGTCAGCACCCAGCCGGGACAGATGGCGTTGCAGGTGATGCCGTCATTCGCCGTCTCGATGGCCACCGTCTTGGTCATGCCGACGAGGCCGTGCTTGGCCGCGACGTAGGCAACCTTCTGCGCGCTGGCGACGAGCCCGTGCGCGGAGGCGATGTTGATGATGCGTCCGAATTTGCGTTTCTTCATCCCGGGCACCGCGGCGCGGATGGTATGAAACGACGACGACAGGTTGATGGCGATCACCGCGTCCCATTTGTCGATCGGGAAATCCTCGATCAGGGCGACGTGTTGGATGCCGGCATTGTTCACCAGGATGTCGAGCGCGCCGAAGCCCTGCTCGGTGCTGCGGATCATCTCGGCGATCTCCGCCGGTTTGGTCATGTCTGCGGGCGAGTAAAGCGCCTTGACCTTGAACTCGGTCTCGATGCCGCTGCGTAACTTCTCAATGACGGCCTTGTCGCCGAAGCCGTTGAGCATCACGTTGGCGCCTTGCGCGGCCATGGCGCGAGCGATCCCGAGCCCGATGCCGGACGTGGAACCGGTGACCAGCGCGACTTTGCCTTTCAGCATGGGGAAGCCTCGAAAGCGGCCTGCGGGGCCGGGGTGTGAACCGGGAACCTGTTGAGGGCGGACAACCTGCCGTCCTTTTTGCTGCGGTGCAACATTTATTTGGGGTGTGGATCACTATCTGCCAAGGACGCCGATCGCGATAAACTTACTGGCGCAAGGAGCGTATGTGACTCGAAAAGCTGCCGTTTTTCCCGGCCCTGGCCATGACCATGGGCGTTGTGCCAGCGACGGCATCGCCCATGCCGAGGCGATCTGCGCCTCGCGCGCGCAACGGCTGACGCCGATCCGCCGGTGCGTGCTGGAAGCGCTGCTCGCCAGTCACCGACCGCTCGGCGCCTACGAGATCATCGATCAGCTGGGCAAGCGGGACGCGCCGCCGCCGATCAGCGTCTATCGCGCACTCGACTTCCTGCGCGACAACGGCCTCGTGCATCGCATTGAAAGCCGCAATGCCTTCGTCGCCTGTGTGCACAATCATGCCTCCGGCGATCCGGTGGTGTTCCTGATTTGCGAGCGCTGCGGCGCCGTCGGCGAATCCGCTTCGGCGGCGGTTGCCGAGACGCTGAAGACCGCCTCGCGTGCCGCGGGCTTCACGCCGAAGACGCCGGTCGTCGAAATCAGCGGCATTTGCGCACATTGTCGCGCCCCGTGAACTCATGTCGGCCATGCGCGGCGTGCGCGTAGTTCATCGCGGCGTCGCGCGATAGAACGGCGCCGCCGCATGACCAACCCTGGATCCGTTGCGCCCAATGCCGCCACGCGGCCGCTCGACGCGGTCGCCGCCGCGATCGTCGTCGCGCTCTGCCTGAGCTGGGGGTTCAATCAGGTCGCGATCAAGGTCGCGATCCACGACGTGCCACCGCTCATTCAGGCCGCTGCGCGCTCGGGCCTCGCCGCGCTCATCGTCACCGGCTGGGCCTGGCTGCGCCGCATCCCGCTGTTCGCGCGCGACGGAACGCTCATTCCCGGCGTCGTTGCCGGCGTCGGCTTTGCGATCGAATTCATCCTGATCTACCGGGGGATGCTCTACACGACGGCGACGCGCGCCGTGTTGTTCATCTACCTGGCACCATTCTTTGTCGTCATCGGCGCACGCTTCGTGCTCCCGGTCGACCGCTTCAGCCTGTGGCAATGGAGCGGGCTCGCATTGTCGTTCGCCGGAATGCTCGTCGCCTTCGGCGCGCCCACGCCGGCGCTCGATCCGCGCCAGGCGCTCGGTGATGTCATGATGATCGGCGGCGCCGCCTTCTGGGCGATGACGACGCTGATCATCAAGGCGAGCGCGCTCAACAAAGTGTCGTCGGAAAAAGTGATGCTCTATCAGCTGGTCGTCTCCGCGCCGCTGATGGCGCTCGCCGCCTATGCAGACGGCGAACGGGTGACGGGCGTTCCGCACATCCTCTCGTGGCTTTCGCTTGGTTATCAGACGCTCTATGTGGTCCCCATCACCTTCGTGATCTGGTTCGCCTTGATCGTCCGATATTCGGCGAGCCGGCTCTCGGCCTTCACCTTCCTGACCCCATTGTTCGGGGTTGCCGCGGGGGCCTTGGTGCTCGGCGAGCCCCTGACTCCCGGCTTTGCGGCCGCCGTGGTCCTGGTCGCCGCAGGGCTGATTGTCGTGAACCGGGCACGCTAGGAGCGCATTCCGCTCGGATGGAACCGGAATGCGCTCCAAATTCTTTGGTTTGCGCATATCCTTTTCGGAAAACCGGTACCCACTTTTCCGGGACATGCGCACGTTGACCCTGCCGTATTTGTCTGGCACCCCTTGGGCAGGAACAGCCCCTATGAAGTTGAAAGATCGTCACAAAACTGTCGCGGTGAAGGTCGGCGGAGTGGTCGTCGGGGGTGGCGGGCCGATCGTCGTCCAGTCGATGACCAACACCGACACCGCCGATGTCGAGGCGACGGCGCGGCAAGTTGCGGCGCTGGCGCGCGCCGGCTCCGAGCTCGTGCGCATCACGGTCGACCGTGACGAGGCCGCGGCCGCGGTCCCGCAGATCAAGGAGCGGCTCCTGCAGCTCCATTGCGAGGTGCCGATCGTCGGCGATTTCCATTACATCGGCCACAAGCTCCTCACCGAATTTCCCGGGTGTGCCGAAGCGCTCGACAAATACCGAATCAATCCCGGCAATGTTGGCTTCAAGGACAAGAAGGACCGGCAGTTCTCCGCGATCATCGAGATCGCACTCAAGCACGGCAAGCCGGTGCGCATCGGCGCCAACTGGGGCTCGCTCGACCAGGAGCTGCTCACGCAGCTGATGGACGAGAATGCGCGGTCCTCCGCGCCGCTCGACGCGCGCGCAGTGATGCACGAGGCCATGGTGCAGTCGGCGCTGCTCTCGGCGGCGCGCGCCGAAGAGCTCGGCATGGCCCGCGACCGCATCATCCTCTCCACCAAAGTTTCGGCGGTGCAGGATCTGATTGCGGTCTATAGCGAGCTTGCACGGCGCTCCGACTACGCGTTGCATCTCGGGCTGACCGAAGCCGGCATGGGCTCGAAGGGCATCGTCGCTTCGTCCGCCGCCATGGGCGTCCTCTTGCAGCAAGGGATCGGCGACACCATTCGTATCTCGCTGACGCCGGAGCCGAACGGCGATCGCACGCGCGAGGTGCAGGTCGCGCAAGAGCTGCTGCAGACCATGGGGCTGCGCACCTTCGTGCCGCTGGTCGCGGCGTGTCCCGGCTGCGGACGCACCACCTCGACAACGTTCCAGGAGCTCGCCGCCGAGATCCAGGGTTTCATCCGCACCTCGATGCCGGAATGGAAGACGCGCTATCCCGGCGTCGAGGCGCTCAACGTTGCGGTGATGGGCTGCATCGTCAATGGACCGGGCGAGAGCAAGCATGCCGATATCGGCATTTCGCTGCCCGGCACCGGCGAGCAACCGACGGCGCCGGTGTTCATCGACGGCAAGAAGGCCGCGACGCTGCGTGGGCCGACCCTCGCCGCCGATTTCAAGAACATCGTGACCGATTACATTGAGCGCCGGTTCGGCACCGCCGGAGCGCGCGCTGCCGAGTAGCGCGGCACGTCGCCCTAGATCGGCAATTCGGCGCTGTCCTCGCCCTTGCAAAACACCGTCTGCTCTTCGAGATCGAGCTCGCGCTCGAGACGCCTGCGCGACTCGTCGGTGATCTTTCCCTCGCGCAGCAGCCGATGCAGGTTCTCCCGCTCGAAGCCGATGAGCTCGAGGCGCAGCTGCGACATCAGCGCGAATTCCTCCATGCCGTCGTCGAGCGAGCGCGGGAATTGCTGGCGCCGCGTCTCGAAGTGCGAGCGGATCGGTTGGGTCACCGCTTGGTCAAGCTGGCGCTCGGCGGCGAGCTCCTCGAGCCGCTCGAGGGTCAGCTGCATCAGCTCGAGCCGCGCCGCATGCTCGGCCTGGTGCTGCTGCTGGCTTTCCGCTTCCGCCGTATCGGTCAGGTGCAAGGCGCGCAGAACCACCGGCAGGCTCGATCCGATACCGATGATGGTGATCACGATCACACCGAAGGTGATGAACAGCACCAGATCGCGGTCGGGAAATGGTGTGCCGTTTGCGATTGTCAGCGGAATCGCGAGCGCAGCCGCGAGAGACACCACGCCACGCACGCCGGTATAGCCAATGACAAAGGGTAGCTGCCAAGGCGGTGAGGGGTCGCGGCGGCGCACGGCGGGAATGAGCCAGCGCGGCAGATAGGTCGCAGGAAATACCCAGATGAAGCGGGCGATGATGATCACCAGCGTGGTGAGAAGCGTTGCGACGATGGCCTCGCGTAGCGAAGTGGAGCTGATCTGTTCGATCACCGCGCGCGCCTGCAATCCGGTGATCAAGAAGATGAAGCCTTCGATCAGGTAGAGAATGAGATCCCAGAAGAAGATGCCCTGCAGGCGCGTGGCTGAAGGGATGAGCAGCGGACCGCGCCAGCTCACATAGAGACCCGCGGCAATGGTGGCGATGACCCCCGAGCCCCCGAGATACTGCGGCAGCCAGTAGGCCACGTAGGGTGCCATGACGGACAAGGTCAGCTCCACCCGCGGATCGCCGACCCAGCGGCGTAGCCGCAGGGTCAGCCAGCCGATGCCGATGCCGTAGGCGATCTCGCCGACGATGATGAGAAAGAACGTGCCGGTGGCCTCTCCCAGCGAGAAAGTGCCGGTGACGATCGCGGCAACTGTGAAGCGGTAGAGCACCAGCGCCGTGGCGTCGTTGGCGAGACCCTCGCCCTCGAGCACGACGACGACGCGATGCGGAATGCCGAGCCGGCGTGCGATCGCGAGCGGCGCCACTACATCGGGCGGCGAGACGATGGCGCCGACGAGGAAGCCGACGGTCCAAGGCAGGCCGAGGCCCCAATGCATCGCCGCTGCGACGGCCCAGGTGGTGAAGATGACGCAGCCGACAGCGAGCAGCGTGATCGGGCGCAGGTTGAACCTGAACTCGCGCCAGCTCATGGAGACGCCCGCCGAGTAAATGACCGGCGGCAGCACCACCAGCAGCACGAATTCCGGCGCCAGCTCGACGCGCGGCAGCCCGGGGATGAGCGCGATCGCAACGCCGACGATGACCAGCAGGATCGAGGGCGCGAGGTCGAGACGACGCGCGATCACGGCCACGGCTGCGAGCACCGCGAGCAAGGGCAGCAGGGTTTGGATGGCGACGGTCATTGGCAGCTGGTCAGGTCGAACTCACAAGACTGGCGGCGATGTTGATGGTGAGTGCCAGCAACGCGACGTTGAAGAAGAACGAGACGATGGCATGCATGGTGATCGTGTGGCGAATGGATTTCGACGCCACGCCAACATCGGAGACTTGCGAGGTCATGCCGATGCAGAAGGAGAAATAGACGAAGTCCCAGTAGTTCGGCTTGTCGTCGCCGGGGAACACCAACGGTGCAGCGGCGCTGCCGTGAGCGTCACCACCATAGTATTCGTGGGCATAGTGCAGGGCGAAGATGGTGTGGATCAGCGCCCAGGAGAGGAGGATGGTCGCCGCGGCGAGCAGCAGATGTAACGGTTCGCGCGCGCCCCCCTTTGCCGTGCCGATCAGAACAACGATGGCACCGATACTGGCCAGCGCCGCCGCAACCGTCAGCGTGAGGATCATCGTCTGGCCTTCGTCCTGCAGCGCCGCGCGCCTTCGAATGGTCGCGACGTCGGAGCGGCCGAGGGTCTGGTAGACAGCGAGGAGATAAAGTAGGACGCCGACGTCCCAGCCAAGCAGCATGCGTGTCGCCGGCCGCCAATCGCTCGGGAGCGCGAGGCCGATGACGAGACCGAACAAGACCGCGAGGAAGAGACGCGGCCGCGCGCGCACGATGCGCAAAGGCCGGGGCAGTCGGCGCGCGGGCGTGTGGTCCGGAGACATCGGTTAGCCCAGGAATTAGCTGCGCCGCTCGGCGATGAACCGTGCGGTTTCGCGAAGCACGCGAGCCTTGTCGCCGAATTGGGACAGGGCGGCGTCGGCATCATTGATGAGGGTTGCCAGCCGCTGCTTGGCGCCGGCGAGGCCGAGCGCGGCGATGAAGGTCGCCTTCCCCGCGGCAGCGTCTTTCCCCGTCGCCTTGCCGGTGGCGGCGACGTCGCCCTCGACGTCGAGCAGATCGTCGGCAATCTGGAATGCCTGGCCGACGGCCTGGCCGTAACGATCCGCGGCGTCGAGCGCCTTCGCATCGGCCTTGCCCAGAATGGCGCCGGCGCGACATGCGAAACGGATCAGCGCGCCCGTTTTCATCGCCTGCAAGGTGACGATCTCCTCGGTCTCGAGCTTGCGCTTGCCCGCGAAACGTCCCTCCGCGGCGAGATCGAGCATCTGCCCGCCAGCCATGCCGCCGACGCCGGCGGCGCGGGCGAGCTCGTGGCTCAGCGCCAGGCGCACCGCGGGATCGGGATGCGTGTCGGGACGCGCCATCACGTCGAAGGCGAAGGTGAGCAAGGCGTCGCCGGCGAGGATCGCGGTCGCTTCGTCGAAGGCTTTGTGCACGGTCGGGCGGCCGCGGCGCAGATCGTCATTGTCCATCGCCGGGAGATCGTCGTGGATCAGCGAATAGCCATGGATGCATTCCAGCGCCGCGCCAGCCATCAACGCATGCGGACGCGGCACGTCGAAGAGCGCCGCGGTCTCGACCACCAGGAACGGCCGCAGGCGCTTGCCACCGCCGAGCATGGCGTAGCGCATGGCATCCACCAGCCGTGGTGGGCGGACATGCTCGCCATCGGCCCGGGCGACGCCGAGCAATGTGTCGAGATAGGCCTCGGTTTCGGTGGCAACGGCCTCGAGGCGGGTACGGAATTGGGATTGGGGGGCGTTCATGACCGGCTATTGTTAGCCCTATCTCGCGCTTGCCCGCAAACCGCCAACTGGTCCGGTATTGTCCCTCTCCGCATGGCCCGCCCGCGCCCGAAACGCTTTGCGATTTCCGCCAGGACGCTGCGGGTGCCATTCCTGCCGCGCATCGCACGCAACATTCTGCTGGCACTGATCGGCATTTTGCTGGTGCCCTATTTGATTGTGCCATTTTATCGCTTTGGCGAGCCGGTCTCGACCGTGATGCTGTGGCGCGAGCTCACCGGCGAGCCTGTTACCCGCATCTACGTGCCGCTCAGCCACATCTCGCCCGACGTGCCGCCGGCGGTGCTGGTGGCCGAAGACGCGGCGTTCTGCACGCATCTCGGGGTCGATCTGCGGCAGCTGCGCGAGGCGATCGCCGACGCCGATGACTTCGAGGACTTGCGCGGCGGCTCGACCATCACCCAGCAGGTGGCGAAAAACCTGTTCCTCTGGGGTGGCCGCAGCTTCGTGCGCAAGGCGCTGGAATTCCCGCTGGCGCTCTGGATCAACCTCGTCCTGCCGAAATGGCGGGTGCTGGAGATTTACCTCAACGTTGCCGAGTGGGGTCCGGGCGGCGAGTTCGGCATCGAGGCGGGGGCCCGGCGCGCCTTCGGCAAGCCGGCCCGCGCTCTCAACGCCCGGGAGGCGGCGCTGATGGCCGCAAGCCTGCCCAATCCGCACAAACGTAATCCGCGCCAGCCGGGCCCGGGCTTGCGTCGGCTTGCGGGCCTCTATATGGCCCGGGCGGCGCGCTCGCCCCACGTTGACGATTGCGTCAGCCAGAGCCCCTGAGGGTGGCTCGGCCCTGCCCCCTAGCAATAGCAGGGGGTATCCTCTATAAGCCCGCCTTCGCTTTAGACCGACAAATTGGGCGCGCCGGACAGGGCTTGCGCCTGTCCGAGGAGTTCCTGCAATGGCCGTTCCGAAGAAGAAAACATCGCCCTCGCGCCGCGGCATGCGCCGCTCGGCCGATGCGCTGAAGCAGCCCGCTTACGTCGAAGACAAGGACTCCGGCGAACTGCGGCGTCCGCACCATGTCGACCTCAAGACCGGCATGTATCGCGGCCGCCAGGTGCTCAAGGCCAAGAAAGAGGCCTGATCGGAGGGGCTGACGCGCGGAGCACGCATGTTCATCATCGGCTTTCCGCTGCTGCTGATCCCCTTCGCGATCTACAATATCATCGCTTTCCTGATGCCCGGCGTCGGTTGGGGCGATGCGCTGACACATCTCGGCCTGCGCTCCGGTGCCGATTGGGCGATGTCCGCCGGCGATATGTTGGTCGTGCTGGCGGTGCTGCTCCTGTTTCTCGAGGCGCTCAAGGCGGCGCGCATGCGCCGCCGATCGCTGGTCGATCATGGACTGTCGCTGCTGCTGTTCCTGGGCATGACGGCGGAGTTCGTGCTGGTGCGCCAGGCCGCGACGGCGACTTTCTTCATTCTGCTCGTCACCAGTCTCGTCGACGTCGCTATCGGCCTCGTGGTGCGTGGACGTCCTGTCGAAGCGCTGGCGGCAATGCCGGCTCACCATGACTTGCCTGTGCACGAGAACGAGCCGATCGATCTCAAGCACGAAGACGAGGTGAAACCCGTCGAAGACGTTAAACCCGCGACCCCTTGATTCGTGGTGGGTCGCACAGCCACCGTGTTCTGACATGCCGCGCGATTTCCACTTGCCTGGCCGCTCGCCCGTGATCGCCCGCGAGGGCATGGCGGCGACCTCGCACCCGCTGGCGACCCTCGCCGCGATCGACATGCTGCGCGCCGGCGGTACCGCGGCTGATGCGGCCGTTGCCGCCGTCGCTGTGCTCTGCGTCGTCGAGCCGCACATGACCGGCATCGGCGGCGACTGTTATTCCCTCGTGTCGAAGCCGGGGAAACCGGTCTGGGGCTACAACGGATCGGGCCGCGCGGGCGCGAAAGCCAGCACTGAAGCCCTGCAGCAGCAGGGCCTGCGCGCCATCGGCGATTCCATCCACGCCGTGACCGTACCTGGCGCGATCGATGCCTGGGGCGCGATCCTCAAGGCGCACGGCAAGTTTCCGCTCGAGCGGGTCCTGGCGCCGGCCATCCAATATGCCGAAACCGGTTTTCCCGTGGCCTCCCGCGTCGCCTTCGATTGGGCGCTGAAGATCGACAAGCTGAAGGCCGATCCGGGGGCGACGCGGCACTATCTCTTCAATGGAAGGGCGCCCGCGGAAGGCGACGTCATCAAGGTCCCGGCGCTGGCGCAGACGCTGAAAACGATTGCCGCCAAAGGACCGCGCGCCTTTTACGAGGGCCCGATCGCCGAAGACATGGTCGCCACTTTGACCGCGCGCGGCTCGTTCTTGACGCTGGATGATTTCGCGCGCCACACCGGGGACGAAGTCCAGCCGATCTCGACCAATTATCGCGGCATCGACCTCGTCGAAATCCCGCCGAACGGGCAGGGGCTCACCGCGCTGGTGATGCTCAATATCCTCGAGCGCTTCGATCTCAAGTCGCTCGACCCGCTCGGGCCGGAGCGTTTCCATCTCGTGCTCGAAGCCGCGCGGCTCGCTTACGCGGTGCGCGACACGCACCTCGCCGATGCCCTGCACATGCGCGCGTCGGTGCCGGCATTGCTCGACAAGGCGTTTGCCGCAAAGCTCGCATCGCATATCGACCTCAGGCGTCGCGCCAAGCTGCCGGCTGCTCCGGCGCCGGGCAGCAACACGGTCTATCTCTCGGTTGTCGATCGCGACCGTACTGCGGTGTCGTTGATCAATTCGTTGTTCTCGACCTTCGGTATCGGCATTTGCACCGAGAAGACCGGCATCCTGCTCAACAATCGTGGCTCCTGCTTTGTGGTCGATCCGAAGCATCCGAACACGTTCGGCTCCAACAAGCGGCCGATGCATACGATCATTCCCGCGCTCACCATGCGCGACGGCCGCTGCGACATGTCGTTCGGCGTCATGGGCGCGCACTATCAGCCGATGGGCCACGTGCAGATCATGCTCAATATGTTCGACTTCGGCATGGATGCGCAGCAGGCGATCGACGCGCCGCGCGCTTTCTTCGAGGGCGAGAAGACGATCGTCGAGCACGGCATGCCGACCGCGACGATCGAGGGCCTCACGGCGCGCGGCCACAAGGTTTCCAGCGATCTACAGCCTTGGGGCGGCGCGCAGACGGTCCGCATCGATTGGGACCGCGGCGTGCTGATCGGTGCGTCCGATCCACGCAAGGACGGCTGCGCGCTCGGCTACTAGCTCAGTAATCGGCAGAGAAGGCGGCGCCCTGTCGTGCAGGGCGGGCCGCGGCCGCGCTGTAGGCGGCGATCGCCTCGTCGGGCCGCGCCCGCCGGTGCGTGCGCCATTGCGGCGCCTGTTCGCGGATCGCCAGAAGATGCGTCAGAAAATTCGCCGGGCGGTAATTGGCTCCGGTACGGGTGGTTGACTCCGCCGGAGCGACCGGAACGAGCGCGCGGGCACTTGCTGCCGGCGACTGACGGGCCGTTGCGGCTCCGCCTGCGAGAGAGCATTCGACCGGTCCGAGCATAACGCCCCTGTTTCAAAACGGGACAGCGACGCTGTCCCTGACCTCGAGGTCGCAAGCGGCGTGCCGTTGGGTAAAACGCGCGAGGGACTGCGGGGATTGGCCGGAAACCGTGCCTTTTCAAATTCTTTAGCGATTCCTCCTAGGGTTGCCCGCGGCCGACCTGTCGCAAAATCACGTGCGCCGCTGCAGCGGCGTTTCAAAAAGGGGCGACCTTGACCCGCGAGGCGCGAACCCGTTCCGGCGAGCCCGAAGCCACGCCGAGCGAACCCGACGCGGCGCAAATCCTTGCCTCGGTCGGCGAAGCTGCTTACGCGTGGCGCATCGACAGCGACCAGCTGACCTGGGCTGGCAGCGTTGCCGATGTGCTCAAAGTCGATGATGCATCCGCCGTCGCCAGCGGTCGCGCCTATGCGCGGCTCGTGGAGTCGACCGGCGGCGTCACTCGTTATGAAGCAGTGGTCAAATCGACGCACACTGACAGCGGTGCTGGCGTTCCCTATCAGATCGAATACTGCTTCCGTCCCTCGCTCGCCTCCGACCTGCGCTTCTGGATCGAGGACAATGGCCGCTGGTTCGCCGGGCCCGACGGAAAGCCGCTACGCGCGCAAGGCGTGATCCGTGTCATCAACGAGCGCCATGCGCGCGACCAGCAGCTTGCATTCCTCGCTTATTCCGACGGTCTCACCGGCGAGCTCAATCGCTGGCGGCTGATGCAGGTGCTGCTGCGCACGCTTGATGAAGCTGTGCGGCTGCGCGCCTCCTGCGGCTTCATGCTGATCGGCATCGACAATCTGGCCCGGCTCAACGAAGCCTACGGCTATGCCGTGGTCGACGAGATCATCGGTGCCGTGGCGAAACGTCTGCGCACGAAGATGCGCGGCCGCGATTCACTCGGCCGTTATTCTGGCAACAAATTCGGCGTCGTGCTGGCCGAGTGCACGCCGGAAGAGATGACGGTCGCCGCGGATCGACTGCTGGCGGGCGTGCGTGATGAACTCATTCCGACCAGCGCCGGCCCGCTTGCGGTGACCATTACAATCGGCGGCATCACCGCACCGCGGCATGCGCGCACCGTCGAGGAAATCCTCTCGCGCGCCTATGACGCATTGTCGGCGGCGAGAGCCAAGCGGCGCGGCTCGTTCATGGCCTATCAGCCGAACCCCGAGCGCGAGGCGCTGCGCCGTGCCAGCGTGCGGGCGACCGACGAGATCGTAGCGGCCCTCAACGATCGGCGGATTCTGCTCGCCTTCGAGCCGGTGGTCGACGCGACCTCGCGCGTGCCGGCGTTCTACGAATGCCTGATGCGAGTGAAGCGCGCCGACGGCAGTCTGGCTCCGACGCACGAGATCGTGGCCGTGGCCGAGAAGCTCGGCATGATCCGCCTCCTTGATCATCGCGTGCTGGAAATGGTGGTGGCGGAGCTCGTCGCCGCGCCGCAGCTCAAATGCAGCGTCAATGTTTCGCCGGACTCGACCATGGATCCGGATTGGGCCGCGGGACTCACCGCGTTATTGCGCGCGAACGCCGGTGTCGCCGAGCGGCTGATCGTGGAAATCACCGAGACCGCGGCGATCCACGATGTCGACGACACCCGCGGATTCATCACCCGGCTCAAGGATCTTGGCTGCCGCATCGCCATTGACGATTTCGGCGCCGGCAACACGTCGTTTCGCAATCTGCGCCGGCTCGGCGTCGATATCGTGAAGATCGATGGTGCTTTCGTGCAGTCGATGCTGAAGTCGCCCGACGACTGTGCTTTCGTGCAGACCATGATCGATCTCGCCCATCGCCTCGACGTGAAGACCGTGGCCGAATGGGTGCAGGACGAAGAGGCGGCGGCGATGCTCGCCGGCTGGTCGTGCGACTATCTGCAGGGCGCGCTGATCGGTCTGGCGTCGACCGAGAGCAACTGGACACAACGCGACGATCGCGTCGCGAGTTAGTGTGGCGCGCTATTCCTTCTCCGATAGCTTGTCGATGCGCTTTTGCATCTCCTCGAGCTGACGCTTGAGATCATCCATTTCGCCACCGCCCGCCGGCTTTTCACTTTTTTCGCCTGACGCTGTGGTCTTGCTCTGGCCGCGCGCGAAGGGCGCGAACATGGCGAACGTCTTCTCGAACATCTCCATGTTCCGCCGCACCTGGTCTTCGAGTGGCCCGAAACCGCCGACGCCGAAGGCTTGTGCCATCTGCTCGCGGAACTTGCCTTGCTCGCGGGTGAGCGATTCAATCGAGGCTTCGAGATAACGGGGGACCAGCATCTGCATGCTGTCGCCGTAGAAGCGGATGAGCTGGCGCAGGAACGTGATGGGCAGCAAATTCTGCCCTTCCTTGTTCTCCTGCTCGAAGATGATCTGGGTCAGCACCGACCGGGTGATGTCTTCCCCGGTTTTCGCGTCATAGACGACGAAATCCTGCCCCTCCTTCACCATCGCGGCGAGGTCTTCCAATGTCACATAGGTGCTGGTCCCGGTGTTGTAGAGCCGCCGGTTGGCGTACTTCTTGATCGTGACCGGTTCGTCTGTGCTTGCCATGGTGCCCGTCGGTTTCCCTCGCCCTAGAAGGTGGGAGCATAACCGGTTTTCTCTTGGCCGGGCTATGGGTTTGTGCGGTCCCCAAACGGGCCTGGGAGGACCGCATTTGCGCTGGATCAGTGTCCCGGGCGGCGCCTTGCGCCCTTATCAACCGGAGGTCATATGGACAGGCTAGGGACCGCCGCGCTATCGAACTTTTTCGACCACCGGGATCGGCGAAAGGGACGCTCGGGCACGGTTCTGCTCGACTTGCGATCATTCGACAAAGGAGTGTTTCGACATGAAGGACGACATCGTCATTGTCAGCGCCGCACGCACGCCGGTTGGCGCGTTCAACGGTTCGCTCTCGAGCTTGCCGGCACATGATCTTGGCAAGGTGGCCATCACGGCAGCCCTGCAGCGCGCGGGGGTAGAGGCGCCACGCGTGAGCGAAGTCATCCTCGGTCAGATCCTCACCGCAGGTCAGGGGCAGAACCCGGCGCGGCAGGCATCGATCGCCGCCGGTATTCCCGTCGAGACTCCAGCCTGGGGCGTCAATCAGCTCTGCGGCTCCGGTCTGCGCGCGGTGGCGCTCGGCTACCAGGCGATCCTCAATGGCGATAGCGACATCGTCGTCGCCGGCGGACAAGAATCCATGAGCCAGGCCCCGCATGCCGCGCATCTGCGCAACGGCACCAAGATGGGCGGCCTGGAGATGGTCGACACCATGATCAAGGACGGTCTGTGGGATGCCTTCAACGGGTATCACATGGGCAACACGGCGGAGAATGTTGCCAAGAAATGGCAGATCACCCGCCAGATGCAGGACGAGTTCGCCGTTGCTTCGCAGAACAAGGCCGAGGCGGCGCAGAAGGCCGGCAAATTCAAGGATGAGATCGTCGCGGTGACGATCAAGAGCCGCAAGGGCGACATCGTCGTCGATAGCGATGAATATCCGAAGCACGGCACGACGATGGATTCGATCGCCAAGCTGCGTCCGGCCTTCGACAAGGAAGGCTCGGTGACAGCCGGCAATGCGTCGGGCATCAATGATGGCGCCGCCGCCGTCGTGCTGATGAAGGCGAGCGAAGCGGCAAAGCTCGGCAAGACGCCGCTCGCGCGCATCGTCTCCTGGGCACAGGCCGGCGTCGATCCGTCGATCATGGGCACCGGCCCGATTCCGGCCTCGCGCGCCGCCCTCAAGAAAGCCGGTTGGAAGCATGACGATCTCGATCTGGTCGAGGCCAACGAAGCGTTCGCGGCTCAGGCCTGCGCGGTGAACAAGGACCTCGGCTGGGATACGTCGAAGGTCAACGTCAATGGCGGCGCCATTGCCATCGGCCATCCGATCGGTGCGTCCGGTGCGCGCGTTCTGGTAACGCTGCTGCACGAAATGCAGCGCCGCGGATCCAAGAAGGGCTTGGCGACGTTGTGCATCGGCGGCGGCATGGGCATTGCCATGTGCGTCGAGCGCTGAGAGGCGCGCGTTTTTGCTGAGGGGCAGCGCGTTTTTGATGAAGATCATGGCCGGGCTTCACACGCCCGGCCAGACGTCTTCAAAGCAGATGAAGACGGATTGTTTGGAGGGGCGTTATGGCACGAGTAGCGTTGGTGACGGGTGGCACGCGCGGCATTGGCGCCGCGATTTCGAAAGGACTCAAGGCGGCGGGCTTTAAGGTCGCCGCAAATTACGGCGGCAACGATGCCGCCGCGCAGAAATTCAAGGAAGAGACTGGCATCCCGGTCTACAAGTGGGACGTCTCGAGCTTCGACGCCTGTGCTGCCGGGATCAAGCAGGTGGAAGCCGATCTCGGTCCGGTCGAGGTTCTGGTCAACAACGCCGGCATCACCCGCGATGCGCCGCTGCATCGCATGACGCCCGAGCAGTGGAGCGCAGTGATCAACACCAATCTTGGCTCGCTGTTCAACATGTGCCGCAACGTCATCGAGGGCATGCGCGGGCGCAAGTTCGGCCGTATCGTCAACATCTCCTCGATCAACGGGCAGAAGGGACAGTTCGGCCAAGCCAACTATTCGGCCGCCAAGGCTGGAGACATCGGCTTCACCAAAGCGATGGCGCTCGAAGGCGCGCGCGCGGGCATCACCGTCAATGCGATTTGCCCCGGCTACATCAACACAGAGATGGTTCAGGCGGTGCCCAAGGACGTGTTGGAGAAGAACATCATTCCGCAGATCCCCGTCGGACGCCTCGGCGAGCCCGAGGAGATCGCGCGTTGCGTGGTGTTCCTGGCGTCCGACGATGCGAGCTTCATCACCGGTTCGACGCTGACCGCCAATGGCGGTCAGTACACGGTCTAACGTGATGCGCTAATCGAACGCCTTCGAATACACGAACAGCTCCTTGAGCTGCGCGCGCGTCAGCGGCGCGGAGATGTATTTGAAGGCGATTGCCTCCTCTGTCATCGCGTCGACGCCGGAGAGCCGGTCGGGCAGCAGCTCGTCCTCGGCATAGAACTCGTCGCGCATGCGCTTGCTGATCGCCTCGGGGATTTGCACCCAATCCGAATACATCTTCAGCGCCGCAGGATCGGAATACATCCACTCGATGGTTTCACGATAGGCGGCGATGTAACGGTCGAGCGCAACGCGCTTTGTCGCATAGGCGCCCTTGTTGGTGATCTGCAGTCGCACCGTCTGACTGCGCAGCGCCGGCACGTCGCTCGCATGCGCAATGATGCGGATCTTGCCTTGCTCGGCCGCTTCGAGGCCGAAGGGTGGCGACGACCAGCCGACGTCGACCTGCCCGGACATCGTCTGCGTGTACGTCGACGCTGGATTGCCGGTGCCGACGGGCTTGACGCTGACGCCCAGGAGGTTCTCGAGCTGCAGCAGTGCCGTGTAGCTCGACGATCCGGTGGTGGAGAACCCGACTGTTTTGCCTGCGGCATCCTTGAAGCTGCGGATCGGTGAATTCGCCGGCACATACCAATAGGCCGCCGGCGCGCCGGTCGTGTGGTTGGCGAGCGCCAGGATCGGAGCACCGCGCGAGAATGCCGCCATGGCCGCCGGCGTGCCGACGCCAATGCCGATGTCTGCCGAGCCGGAAATGACCGCTTGCATGGTCTCCGCCGAGCCCTGCGTGTAAAGGAGATCGAGCATGAGGCCATGCTTCTTGAAGATGCCGACGCGTTGGCCGAGCTCGGGCGCCGAGTTCTCCCAGTTGCCATGCTGACCGATCGCAATCTTCAGCGTGTCCTCGGCCGCGGCGGCGCGAATGCCGAAGACAAGCGCCAGAGCGGCGATCAGAAGCTGTGCAACTCGCGCGCGGCTCATCGTTTGCGCTTCGCCTTCTACTTCTTGGCGCGTTTAGACGCTGCGTTGGAATGGACCGCCATGGCCGCTTTGACCGGCTTTGGCTTGCGCCCTTCTGCCTTGTCGAGACGGATCGACCAATATTCGAAAGCGCGCGCCACCGGTCCAGGCTGCAGATTATAAGCGCCGGCGAGCTCGCTCTCTTTCTCTGACAAGGGGTGCACGCCACCGAGCGCGTGCGCCTGGATCTGCATTGCAGCGTTACGCGCGGAATAGATGGTGCGGAAGCAGAGCTCTTCGAGCGTCGTGCCGGCGACGGTCGCGCCATGGCGGCGCATCAGCACGATCCAGCCGGCGCCAAGCGCACGGGCAAGGGAAGCGCCTTCCTCGGGCTTTTTCACGATCAAGGTGGTGTCCCCGAACTCGTCGCGGCTATCCCAGAACGGCGCCTTCGGCCCCATGGAGGCGCCGAGATGATAGACCGCCTTGAGCTCGACGCCGGAAACGCAGAACGGCAGGATCGTCGGTGCATGGTGATGGCACACGGCGTTGACCTCGGGGCGCGCCTGATAAATCGCGCCATGGATCACGCGCTCGCCATAGAGCCGTTTCGTCGGCGGCTTCACCGGTTCGGAATCGAGCGTGAATTCGAGGACGTCCTCCGCCTGCACCAGCTCCGGCGCGCGCGAGTAGGACATCAGATAGCGGTTGGGATCGCCCGGGTGCCGCATGGTGACGTGGCCGAAGGCGTCGAGCACGCCCTCGTTGGCGATCATGCGATTGGCGCGGGCGACCTGCTCGCGCGCTTCGGCAAGGCTGATGGGCATCGTTCCTCTCGTGGCTTGTTAACGGTGTTCTTCCGGCGACCATCCGGGCGGCGCTAGTTCGAAGCCCTTGAAATCGAATCCTGGCGCGACGGTGCAGCCGACCAGTGTCCAGTCGCCGCGGCTTTCCGCAGCCTGCCAGGCGCCTGTTGGCACGACGGCTTGCGGCTGTTCGCCGGCGGCGATGTCGGGACCAAGCGTGATGGTGCGCGCACGAGTATCGTCTGCGATCGAGAGCGTGAGCGCGCTGCCCGCGTGGAAATGCCAGACCTCGGCGGCATCGACACGATGCCAGTGCGACCGCTCGCCACGCTTGAGCAGGAAGTAGATGGCGGTTGAGGCCGCGCGGCCGCCGACGTTGCGCGGATCGCGGAAGGTCTCACGGAAATGTCCGCCTTCCGGATGCGGCTTGAGATCGAGTAGCCGGATCACCTCGGCGGCGGTCGGCGGCGCGGGCATCAGAACTTGTTCTTGCGCGCACGGATTTCGGCGAACACCTTGGCCGCCGGTTCGCCGCCCATGCCGATGCCTGCGGCGACGTCGGCGAGATCGGCGCGCAGGAACGGGTTTGCCTTCTTCTCCTCACCGATGGTCACCGGAATGGTTGGGCTCGCTTTGGCGAGCTGCTGCTGTGCTTGCGCCTCGCGTGCCGCGAGCGCGCCGTTCTTCGGCTCGATGGTCTTGGCGAAGCGGATGTTGGCCGCGGTGTATTCATGGCCGCAATAGATGCGCGTGTCGTCGGGAAGGTCGCGCAGCTTGACCAGTGAATTCCACATCATCTCCGGCGTTCCCTCGATGACGCGGCCGCAGCCGATCGAGAACAGCGTGTCGCCGACGAAGGCGACTTTGTCGCGATGAAACCAATAGGCGATGTGGCCGGCCGTGTGACCCGGCGTCTCGATCACGTTGGCTGCAAGCTCGCCGACGTGGACGCTGTCGCCTTCGCGCACGGTCTCATCGACTGCCGGAATCCGCTCTTTCTCCGCTGCCGGAGCCACGATGCGACAATTGTATTTCTGCTTGAGCGCGGCGATGCCGCCGGTGTGGTCGCCGTGATGATGGGTGACCAGGATATCGGTGAGCGTCCAGTTTTTCGCTTTCAGTGCAGCCTCGACCGGACCCGCCTCCGGGGCATCGATCGCGGCGGTTTTTCCCGTCGACGGGTCGTGGATCAGCACCCCGTAATTGTCCTGCAGGCAGGAAAACAGATGAATTTCAGCGGCCATGGCATTCCTCGATGGGGGGAAACGCTGTTAACCGTACCATGCGGATGAATGATCCTGCATGTCTAGCGTTCCGGTGATCGACGGGTCTGGTCCGATATTTCGTGGTAATTTTGGGCCATGTCGATGGATGTTGTCGACCTGCGGAATTTCTATGGTCAGTACCTCGGCGTGGTGGCGCGGCGCTTTATCAGCCGCGGCATTCGCAGCCGCTGGACCGAGCTCGCCGGACAGCGCGTGCTCGGTGTCGGCTATGCGACGCCCTATCTCGGGCTGTTTCGCGAAGAAGGCGAGCGCTGCCTCGCTTTCATGCCGGCGAGCCAGGGCGTGGTGAAATGGCCGTCGGCAAAGCCCGCGCTGACAGCCTTGGTCGACGAATACGAAATGCCCTTGCCCGATGCCGCGGTCGACCGCGTGCTGTTGGTGCATGCCTTGGAGATGTCGCAGGACGCACCCGCTCTGTTGCGTGAAGTCTGGCGTGTGCTGGCCTCGGGCGGCCGGCTGCTCGCGGTGGTGCCCAACCGCCGCGGCGTCTGGGCGCGCATGGATCACACGCCATTCGGCCATGGGCGTCCGTATTCGCGCGGGCAGATCAACAGTCTGCTGCGTGAGACCTGGTTTACGCCGACGGGCTGGGGCGAGGCGCTCTATGTGCCGCCAGTGGCGCGCGGCTGGTTTTTGCGCTCAGCCGTTGCCTGGGAGCGCACCGGCGCGACGCTGTCGGCGCCGTTTGCCGGCGTGCACATCGTGGAAGCGACCAAGCAAGTCTACCGCGCCATCCCGGCACGGCGGGAGAAGCGGCGGCTGGTGCCCGCGCTCGAACCCGCGCTCGCGCCCTCACCGGGTGGCGCACGTTCGCGGCTTTAGGAGAAATTCCCGCGCAGCTTATTCGGGCTGATGCGGAGGCTCGTCGCTGCCGCCGTCGTTCCCACCGCCCTGCGCGTTCTGGAAATCAGGACGCGGTCCGCGATGCCGCCGGCGGCGCCGATGCAGCGGAAAGCGATCCTGGTTGCGATCACCGCCGCGATCGTACTGGTTGTTGTCGTGGCCGTTGGACCCGGGCTGCTGGCCCTGCTGCGGCTGTTGCCCGCCGGTGATGAAGGACGGCAGCCCGCCGACCTCTTCCGACGCCTGCGGCTGCGGCGCGTTGTAGTGCGGCTGCTGATGCTGTTGATGGTACTGCTGCCGTCCCCCGCCACCGCCGCCATGTTGCTGCTCACGCGGCGCGTATTGCTGCTGATGGTCGCGCTGCGGAAATGGCTGGCCTTCGCGCGGCAGATAAGGCTGCGGCTGCTGTGGCGAATACGGCTCGTTCTGCCCCATGTGCTGCGGCTGCGAGTCGTCGTCCACATCGTCGTAACCGTCGTCGTTGCCTTGCGGTGCGCCACCGCCCTGCTGCGGCTGCTGATTCTGCTGATAGTGGGGGTTCTGCTGGCGGAACTGCTCCTGCGCGGCAGCGATCAGACGGAAATAATGCTCGGCGTGTTGATAGTAATTTTCGGCCGCGATCGGATCGCCGGAGCTCTGCGCGTCACGGGCAAGCTGGATGTACTTTTCCGCGACATGCGATGCCGTTCCGCGGATTTTCACATCGGGACCGTTCGACTCGTAGACTCGGCTTAGCGGATTCTGATTTCTGCGGTTGTTGTTGCGCCCCCGCATACGCTTGTTCTGACCGTTCCTCATGACTTTCCTGTTTGCCAGCCTTTCATCTATTCAGGCGCTGCCGCCCTCTTCCCCCAAATCCCGCGCCGAGACGGGCGCCGGACACGTCGTCGTCATGCCTCTGCCGGCAGACGACGCCCCTCAAGTGCCGAACGAAATGCGTGTGGTCGTTATTGCGATAGCCGAAGCCACCCCTTGGCTGCTCTCTGATCGCAGCCTTGCCGACATCTCGTTACGCGCATCGATCAATGTATCGTCAGGTGATGCGCCCAACCGGTGAAGCATCTGGACCCAATCTGGCGGCCCCGTTCGCCGTCCCTACGGCGCTTGAGGTCCTGGCCTTGCTCGCTCCGCCGGCCACTCAGAGCCTTAGCTCCGGGCTTCAAAGCGGTGCGACCGTCTTGGGTCGATTCCTAAGCCGGAAGCTAGTCGTTCCCCGGGCAGTTTCCAAGTGCTTTTTTCGATGCCGGTAATGCCTTCCACTCATGCCACTGCGCGTGCCGATAACGCCCGTGGCAGGCCCGCAAGGTCGTTTTCCGCGGGTTCCATGACCCGCAGGCCGGCCCCCGAAAACAGGGCGCCGACGGGGCGTTCCTGGCCGCGGCCAAGCTCGACGACCAGGATGCCGCCGGGACTGAGGAGCCGCGGCGTATCGGCCGCGATGGCACGGTAAAAATCGAGTCCATCATTGCCGCCGTCGAGCGCAGCGCGCGGGTCGTGGTCACGGACTTCCGGCGCCAATGTCTCGATCTCGGCGCTAGCGATGTAGGGCGGATTCGACACGATCAGATTGAAAGGGCCGCCCAACGCCGCCGACACGTTGCAGGCAAGAAAGGCACAGCGAGCTGCGAGCCCAAGCCGAGCCGCGTTGGCGCGTGCGATCGTGAGTGCGGGTACGCTGATGTCGGTGGCGACGCCGGATGCATTCGGCAATTCGGACAGCAGCGCGAGCAGCAAAGCGCCGCTTCCGGTGCCGATGTCGAGGATCCGCAACGGCGCGCGGCGCTCCGATGCCATCATTTTCAGCGCGGCTTCAACAATCGTCTCGGTCTCCGGCCGAGGAACCAGCACCGACGCATCGACGTGCAGATCGAGGCTCCAGAATTCCTTGCGACCGATGATGCGCGACACCGGCTCGCGTGAGAGGCGACGCGTCGCGCGCGCGGAAATGGCTTCGATCTCGCGCGGCTCCAGCGGGCGCTCGGACGCGCCGGCGAGTTTCGCCTGATCGATGCGCAGCGCGTCGGCGAGGAGAATCCGCACGTCGAGCTCGGGCGACTCGAGGCCGGCATCACGGAAGGCCTGCGCGAGCAGGCGCCGCGCCGCAGCGAGGCTGATGCCGGCCTTCAGGCCGGGAAGCCCCCTCACGACGAGTGCCCCGCTTCCGAAGCTCGTAAGTTCATGGCTGCACTCTCTCGTACGCAGTTCGGAAGCAAACGGGCACTCGCAAGTGTATTCAATCCTAGTGCGGATTTTCGATTTAAAGTTCCTGACAGAGCTTGCTGCAAATGCTGCAGGAACTTCAAATCGGCCGCACTAGCTGTCCTCGGCGGCGAGCAGCGCCGCCTGGTTCTCGGTCACCAGTGCGTTGATGATCTCGTCGAGCGCTTCGCCTTCGATCACCTGCGGCAGCTTGTAGAGCGTCAGGTTGATGCGGTGGTCGGTGACGCGGCCTTGCGGGAAATTGTAGGTACGGATGCGCTCGGAGCGGTCGCCGGAGCCGACTTGGCCGCGCCGCTCCGCTGCGCGCTCGGCGTCGCGTTTGGTGCGTTCGGCATCGTAGAGCTTGGCCCGCAACAGCGCCATGCCGCGCGCCTTGTTCTTGTGCTGCGAGCGTTCTTCCTGCACCGCGACGACGATGCCGCTCGGAATGTGGGTGATGCGGATCGCCGACTCGGTTTTGTTGACGTGCTGGCCGCCGGCACCGCTGGCGCGCATCGTATCGATGCGCAGGTCGCCTTCGTCGATCTTGATGTCCACATCCTCGACTTCGGGAAGCACCGCGACGGTTGCCGCCGACGTATGGATGCGGCCCGAAGCTTCGGTATCCGGCACGCGCTGCACGCGATGCACGCCGGATTCGAATTTGAGCTTGGCGAAGGCGCCGCGTCCGCGGACTTCGGCGATGATCTCCTTGAAGCCACCTTTGGTGCCTTCGCTCACGGAGATGATTTCTACCTTCCAACCCTGCTTGGTGGCGTAGCGCTCGTACATGCGAAACAGGTCGCCGGCGAACAGCGACGCCTCGTCGCCGCCGGTGCCCGCGCGGATTTCCAGGATGACGTTGCGCTCGTCCATCGCGTCTTTGGGAATGAGCGCGACGCGCAGTTGCTGCTCCAGCGCAACCCGTTTTTCCTCGAGTGCGGGGCGCTCCGCTTCCGCCATTTTGCGCATGTCGGAATCGGTTGCGGGATCGTCAGCTAAAGTCTGCAGGTCGGCCATTTCCTTGACCACTGCGCGATACGCCTTCACCGCGTCGACCACGGGGCTGAGCTCCGCGAACTCGCGCGACAGCTTCACGAACGTCTCGGCCGGTAATTGGCCAGATAGCTCAGCCTCCACCATGGAGTGGCGGGCGAGCAGGGCGTCGAGTCGTTGTTCCGGCAGCATGGTGGTCGTTAGGTAAAAGACGGAATGCGCCGGGACAAGCCCGGCCAGGGACGACATGATTGCGCTAAAGCTGCAGGCCTTCGGCGGCGGCGAAGGATTCCAACCGATGGCGTAGCGTGCCGCCGCCGCGGGTGCCTTCGAGCAGAGGCGCGATGGCGGCTTCTGCCTTGCGGCAATCGAGCTCGAGGAGGAGCGCCTTCACCGGGCCGACCGCGGAGGGCGAGAGCGACAGCGCGCGGTAGCCGATGGCGACCAGCGCCAGGGCGCCAATCGGCTTCGAGGCGAGCTCGCCGCAAAGAGCGACCGGCTTGCCGTGAGCGCGGCCCTTGTCGGCGATATCCTTGAGTGCGCGGATGAGCGGCGTCGATAGCGTGTCGAAGCGATCGGCCACGCGCGCATTGCCGCGGTCCACCGCATAGAGGAACTGCATCAGGTCGTTCGAGCCGACCGAGAGGAAGTCGACGCGACTGAGCAGCTCATCAAGCTGATAGAGCAGCGAGGGAACCTCGACCATGGTGCCGATCTCGACCCGTTCCGGCAGCGGGTGGCCGTGGCGGCGCAGATGCGTGAGCTCCATCTCGACCAGCTCTTTGGCCTTATCGAATTCGTCGACGCTAGCGATCATCGGGAACATCACGCGCAGGCTGCGTCCGCCGCTCGCGCGCAACAGCGCACGCACCTGACTGCGCAGCAGACCTGGGCGGTCCAGGCCGAGCCGGATCGCGCGCCAGCCCAGTGCCGGGTTTTCCTCCTCGATGTTGCGCATATAGGGCAGCACCTTGTCGCCGCCGATATCGAGCGTTCGGAAGGTCACGGGCTTCTTGCCCGCGGCATCAAGCACGGCGCGGTAGAGCGCGAGCTGCTCGCTGGTGCGCGGCAGGCTCGGGGCCACCATGAACTGCAATTCGGTGCGGAACAGCCCGATGCCGCTGGCGCCGGTCTCCTCGACATGCGGCAGATCGATGAGCAAGCCGGCATTGATCATCAGTGAGATCTGCTCACCGTCCTTGGTGACGCATGGCTGATCGCGCAACGCGCGATATTGCGCCTGCCGCCGCGCCCGCAGCTTCACCCGTTCGGCATAGGCGGCTTCGATGTCCGGTGGCGGGCGCACATGCACATGGCCGAGTGCGCCGTCAACGATGATGGCATCGCCGGTGTCGACGAGGCCAGAGGCATTGGCAATCTCGCCGACCGCCGGAATGCCGAGCGCGCGCGCCACGATCGAAACGTGCGATGTCGGGCCACCTTCCTCGAGGACGAGCCCGCGCAAGCGCTTGCGGTCATAGTCGAGCAGGGCTGCGGGGCCCATGGAGCGCGCCACCAGGATGGCGTTCTCCGGCAGTTGTTCCTTGCGCGGCGCGTGGTCTTGCCCCAGCAGCACGCGCAACAGCCGGTTGGCAAGCTCGTCCAGGTCATGCAGGCGCTCGCGCAGATAAGGATCGGTC
Organism: Pseudolabrys sp.; assembly: GCA_035651015.1. Classification (GTDB taxonomy): domain Bacteria; phylum Pseudomonadota; class Alphaproteobacteria; order Rhizobiales; family Xanthobacteraceae; genus Pseudolabrys. The sequence goes on from DASRGN010000065.1 coordinate 95,685, forward strand.
TGCCGCAGCATGCGTGCGCGGGTGTCCGACTGGACACGCTCGACGCCAGCTTCCGCAGTGAGGCCGGTGAGCACGGCCTCGCGCATGCGGTCGAGCCAGCCGGTGTCGTTGGCGAACATGCGATAAGCTTCGAGCACGTCGCGGTGCTCGCCGCCGTCGGCCACGTCGCGATGCTCCAGCAGGCGGTCGAGGTCGGCACGGAATGCGGCGATGGCGGTGTCGAGACGCTTGGTTTCTGCCTGCACGTCGTCGGCGATGAAATTGGTGATGACGACGCGCGGCTCGTGCAGCACCACGTGGCCGAGCGCGATGCCGTCGGACAACGCGGCCCCTTCGAGGTGCTGCGTGTGGCGCGCCGCCGGCTCGGCGCCGGGCCTCGCCAGCGCCGCAAGCTCGCCGGAGGCGATCATCTCCGCCAGCACCATGGCGGTGGTCTGCAGCGCTTCCTCTTCCTCCTCCGTATAGGTGCGTCGCGCGCGGTTCTGCACCACCAGCACGCCAAGCGTATTGCCGGCGCGCAGGATGGGGACGCCGAGGAAGGAGTGATAAATCTCTTCGCCGGTTTCCGGCCGGAAGGAGAAGGCGGGGTGGCTATGCGCCTCGGAGAGGTTGATCGGATTGGCCTCGCTGGCCACGAGGCCGACCAGGCCTTCGTCGGCCTTCATCACCGTCTGGTGGACGGCTTCGCGCTTGAGACCTTCGGTCGCGTACAATTCGAGCGTGCCGTCCACGCGCAAGACGTAGACGGAGCACACCTCCGCCACCATGTTGGCGGCGATCAGCACGACGATCTTGTCGAGGCGTTCCTGCGCGCTGACCGGCTCCGCCATCACCTCGCGGAGCCTTCGCAACAGCACGCGCGGACCGCCGAGCGCGCCACGCATTATGAGGTCCTTCACGCCGCGACCCGGGCCGCGGCCTCCACGGCTCGATTCTTGTGTCCCGAAAAGCCGCCGCGGTCGCCCCGCAGTGGCTCGCTCCAGGCTATAGCCGCTGCGTCATGCAAGGGGCAAGCCAAAGCGCAGCATCATCGCTGCTCATGGCGGCCATCACCTTTTTTGTGTTGCCCCGGTTACTTTTTTTGCGATGCACCAGAAGAGGAGAAAAAGCTTCCGAGTGGGCCGGTCTCGTCTTTGCTGCCGGCAAAGTCCTCGGCTAATCGGTCATAAAGACCGGCAAAACCTTCGTATATTTTTGCTTCCGGCCGATCGCCCACGAACGCGGCGATCTCCTCCATTTCCGCGACCCAGCGATAGGCCTTAGGAAACATCATCGGCACGCCCCGATCGAGCTGGGCGAGTATGGCAGTCTGGCTCTGGCTGAGCTCGGCCTTGAACGCCTCGCTGACGCCGGCGCGTTCCGCGGCGAGCGCCATGGCGGCGCCGAGCGCGACGATGCCCTTGTTGAGCCCGCCGTAACACATCTTGACCGCAGAGGCGGCGCCAATGCCGCCCTGGATCGGAACCACGCGCAGCCCAAAATCGCCGAGCGTCGCTGCCCGGCTCGCGTCCTCGCCGGAGACAAGAAGCCGCGGCCCGTCATAGCCGGCGCGCGGCGGCCCGCCGACGATGCCGCCATCGACGAAGGCGCAGCCGGCGTCGGTCACGACCTTGGCAATGCGCACCACCGTTTCCGGGGCGACGGCATTGCAGTCGACATAAAGCGGCTTGCGATTGGCATCGCGCAGTACTGGGAACAGTCGCTGCGCCAAAGCCAGCGCATCGCCCGGCGGCACGATGGAAAGAATGATGTCGGCGCCGGCGATCTCGCTATCGCTCGCCGCTCGCAAGCGGCCCTTCGCCGCGCGTTGCGCGCTTGCTTCGCTGCGCCCGGCGAGGGAGGTGAGAACCGTCAACCCACGCTCGACGAGGCGGGCACCGACGGCGGCGCCCATATTGCCCGGCGCGATAACGGCGACGGTCGGCTTGCTCATAGGAGGAGCTCCGCGTGTTTGCGGGCGTTCAGTTCTTGTCGAGGCCGTAAAGCGTGTGCAGCGTACGCACCGCGAGCTCGGTATAGGCCGCATCGATCAGCACCGAGAACTTGATCTCCGAGGTGGTGATGGCGCGGATGTTGATGTTCTTCTCGGCGAGTGCCTTGAACGCCTTCGCCGCAACGCCGGCGTGGCTGCGCATGCCGATGCCGATCACGGAGACCTTGGCGACGTCGGTTTCGCCGTCTAGGCGCGCATAGCCGATATTGCCCTTGGCCTTCTCGATGGTGATGCGCGCGCGCTCATAGTCGGCGGCCGGGACGGTGAAGGTGAGGTCCGTCGTCGCGCCGTCGGCGGACACGTTCTGCACGATCATGTCGACATTGATATTGCTCTCGGCGAGCGGGCCGAAGATCGCGGCCGCGACGCCTGGCTTATCGGAGACGTTGCGGATCGAGATCTGTGCCTCGTCCTTGGAAAAGGCGATCCCGGTGACGACCTGCTGTTCCATGATTTCACTCTCGTCGCAAATGAGGGTTCCGGGCGGCTGATTGGCAAATGGATCGATGTCTTCCGGCTTCTCGAAGCTCGAGCGCACGAAGATACGCACATTGTGCACCATGCCGAGCTCGACCGAGCGCACCTGCATCACCTTGGCGCCGAGCGAGGCGAGTTCCAGCATTTCCTCGAAAGCGATCTTCTCCAGACGCTGCGCCTTGGGCACCATGCGCGGGTCGGTAGTGTAGACGCCATCGACGTCGGTGTAGATGTCGCAGCGGTCGGCCTTGATCGCGGCGGCGATTGCCACCGCCGAGGTGTCGGAACCGCCGCGGCCGAGCGTGGTGATGCGATGGGTATCCTCATACATGCCCTGGAAGCCGGCGATCACCGCCACCTCATGGCGCTCCTTGAAGCGCTTAATCAGCTCTTCGCCATTGATGTCGAGGATGCGCGCGGAGCCGTGCACGTTCGAGGTGATGATCGGCAGCTGCCAGCCTTGCCACGAGCGCGCGACGATGCCCATGTCCTGCAGCACGATGGAGAGAAGCCCCGAGGTGACCTGCTCGCCAGAGGCAACCACCACATCGTATTCGCGCGCGTCGTGCAGCGCCGACGCCTGCCGGCACCAGTCGACGAGCTTGTTGGTGGCGCCGGCCATGGCGGAGACCACGACCGCGACCTCGTGGCCGGCGTCGATCTCGCGCTTCACGTGGCGCGCAACGTTGCGGATGCGGTCGATATCGGCGACCGACGTTCCGCCGAATTTCATCACCAGCCGAGCCATGGAAATTCCCGGACGAACTCGATACGAAAGCCGGCGCCTGTAAACACCCAGCGCCGGCCGAAAAAGGCGCGTATACATACCGACGGGCTTGCCGCACTGCAACCTTGGCTGAAAGCCAGAGGTCACTATGGCTAAAGCGAAATCTGCCGCCGCTGCGACCGTCGACCAGGCCGAAGTGGAGCGCTTTTCCCGCCTTGCGCGCACGTGGTGGGACCCGCGCGGTCCGATGGCGCCGCTGCACAAGTTCAACCCGGTCCGGCTCGGCTATGTGCGCGACCGTGCGGCGGCGCATTTCGACCGCGACCCGAAGCAGATCGATTGCCTGAAAGGCTTGCGCATCCTCGATATCGGCTGCGGCGGGGGCATCTTGTCGGAGCCGCTGGCGCGGCTCGGCGCCGACGTGGTCGGGGCCGATCCGGCGGAGAACAATATCGAGGTTGCGCGCGGACATGCGGAGGAGGCGGGCGTCGCCGTCGATTATCGCTGCACGACGGCCGAGGCGCTGAGCGAGGCCGGTGAACGCTTCGATATCGTGCTCGCTATGGAAGTGGTGGAGCACGTCACCGATGTCGGCCTGTTCGTCGAGACCTGCGCGGCGATGGTGAAGCCGGGCGGGCTAATGGTCACCGCGACGCTGAACCGCACGCTCAAGAGCTTCGCACTCGCCATTGTCGGCGCGGAATATGTGCTGCGCTGGCTGCCGCGCGGGACGCATCAATGGGATAAATTCGTCACGCCGCAGGAGCTCGAGCGCGCGTTGGAGCAGGCCGGCCTCAAGGTCATCCACGAGCGCGGCGTGATCTACAATCTGCTCGCGGATCGCTGGCAGCTCTCCGACGACATGGACGTCAACTACATGATGGTGGCCGAGCCGGCCTGAGGTCCGCTCGAATGCCGAGGGGTTATGCGCGGGCGGCGCTTGTCATCGCAGCGATAACCGGAGAGTTTGCCCCGGCTTTTCGCCAACAGGTTCCACGCCGTGCTCTGGACCGTCTTTACTCTGATTGCCGCCGCGTCGCAGACGGTGCGCAACGCCATGCAGCGCGAGCTCACCGCGAGCCTCGGCACTGTCGGCGCGACGCATGTGCGCTTTCTGTTCGGCTTTCCCTTTGCGCTGCTGTTCCTGGCGATCGTGCTTGCCGCCACGGGGCAGGGACTTCCGCATACGCCCGCGATGTTCTGGCCCTGGGTGGTGTGGGGCGCGCTGGCGCAGATCTTCGCCACCGCGCTGATGCTTTCGGCGATGGGCGAGCGCTCGTTCGTCGTTGCATACGCCTATATCAAGACCGAGCCGGTGCAGGTCGCAATCTTCGGGCTGGTCTTTCTCGGCGACAAGCTGTCGATGCCGATCGGTATTGCGGTGCTCATCGCCACCGCGGGCGTGATCGTGATGTCGCTCAAGCCGGGCACGGCGGCGAACAGCAGCGTGCGCTCGACGGTGGTCGGCATTGCCGCCGGCAGCATGTTCGCGCTCTCGGCGGTCGGCTATCGCGGCGCTATCTTGCTGCTCGCAAATCCGCACTTCGTGCTCGCGGCGACGTTCACCGTCACAGTCGGGCTGGTGCTGCAGGCGGGCTTGCTCTCGCTCTATCTGGCGGTGCGCGATCCGTCGGTGCTGCGCGCCATCGCCAAGGCTTGGAAGCCTTCGCTCTTCGCGGGCTTCATGGGGGCTTTCGCGTCGGAGTTCTGGTTTCTGGCTTTCGCCATCGCCACGGCCGCGAGCGTGCGCACGCTCGCTTTGATCGAGGTGCTGTTCGCGCAAGGCATCTCGCGCTTCATCTTCAAGCAGCCGACGGCGCCGCGCGAAGCGATCGGCATTGTGCTGGTGGTGATCGGCGTGGCGCTGCTCGTCTACGCGAGCTAATTCCGATCGTCGGGAAGCACCGGCAGCGGATGGAATTCGATGCCTTCTTCCGCCATCTTCTTGGCTTCTTCGGGTGAGGCCTCGCCATAGATCGAGCGGTGCTCGGTCTCGCCGTAATGCATCTTGCGTGCTTCTTCGGGAAAACGCGGGCCGACATGGTCGGCGTTTTTGACGAGCTCTTCACGCAGCGCCTTGATCTTGTTGCGCAGCTCCTGCTCCTGCGGCGAGACCATGGCCACTGGCGTCTTCGGCTCAATGGCCGGGGCCTCCGGCGCATCGGCCTCCGTCGGGGCGCCGCCGGAAAGTCGCGGCGCCATGATCGCCTTCTCCACTTTCGCCGAGCCGCAGACCGGACAGGTCACGAGCCCGCGCTTGGCCTGCTTGTCGTAGGCCGCCGAATTTTGGAACCAGCTTTCGAAAGTGTGCTGCTGCTCGCACACGAGCGCGTAGCGGATCATGTCGGCCCTGCGACCGCGTGCAGATGCACCGGCTCCGCCATCGGCTCGACGATCTCGAAGCGACGACCATGCTGCAGTGAGGGGATGCGCGCGCGCGCGGACGCTACTTCGGACGGATCGATCTCGGCCATGACCACGCCCGGCTCGGTGCCGCCTTCGGCGAGGATGCGGCCCCAGGGATCGACGATGAGCGAGTGGCCGAAAGTCTCGCGGCCGTTCTCGTGTTTACCGCCTTGCGCGGCGGCGAACACGAACGAGCCGTTCTCGATGGCGCGAGCGCGCATCAGCACGTGCCAATGCGCCTCGCCGGTCTGCTTGGTGAAGGCCGATGGAATGGCAAGAAAGGTTGAGCCCGCGTCCGCCAGTGCCCGATAAAGCGAGGGGAAGCGCAGATCGTAGCAGATGCTGATGCCGAGCCTTCCCCAGGGCATGTCCGTGATCACCGCCATCTCGCCCGGACGATAGGTCCGCGACTCGCGATAGCTTTCGCCATTGGCAAGATCGACGTCGAACATGTGGATCTTGTCGTAGCGCGCGGCGATGTCGCCTTTCGGATCGATCAGGAAGGCGCGATTGGCCGCCTTGTCGGGCGACACCTTGATCGCCATCGAACCGACATGCACGAAGATGCCTAGCTTGCGTGCCACTTCGCGGAAGGTCGCGAGCGATGGATCAGCATCCTCCTCCGCGATGTTGGCGAACAGCCGCTCGCGCTTGATCTCCATGATGTTGGTCATTTCCGGCGTCTGCACATAGTCGGCGCCGGCACTCTTGGCTTCACCGATCAGTGCGACTGCTGCCGTTACGTTGGCAGAGGGCTCAAGACCCGAGCGCATCTGGATCATCGCGGCCTTGAAACCCGCGGTCTTGCCGGACGTACTCATGCCGGTTGGCCCTCACCGGCGAGCAGCGCGTCGAGCTTGCCCGCGCGGTCGAGCGCATGCAGCTCATCGCTGCCGCCCACGTGTACCGCGCCGATGAAGATCTGCGGTACGGTCATGCGGCCATTGGCCCGCTGCACCATTTCCTCGCGGCGCACTCGATCGCCCGACACGTCGATCTCCGAATAAACGGCGCCCTTACGTTGCAGCAGCCCTTTGGCTGCGTGGCAATACGGGCAGTATCGCGTGGTGTAGATCTCGATCGGCGGCATTTAGGCGCTCGAAGTGTTGACAGTCCCTTTATATGGGGCTGCGCCCTAGGCCGACAACCCGGGCAAACACCAGGACGTCCACCTGTGCCGCCCCGGCGCGCATGAGCGTCCGCGCGCAGGCCTCGAGTGTTGCGCCGGAGGTGAGCACGTCGTCGACGAGGATAAGGCGGCGGCCGACGATATCGGTCTTGGCGCGCGGCGGAACCGAGAAGGCACCTTGCACATTCCCGGCGCGTTCGCTCTTCGAGAGCCCGACCTGCTGCACGGTCGATCGCACACGTTTGAGGCCCTCGGCGAGAACAGGCACGCCGCACTGTTCCGAAATGTGCAGCGCCAGTGCGGCGGATTGGTTGAAGCGCCGCGCCCACAAGCGCCGCCAATGCAGCGGCACCGGAATGAGCCCATCGGCTCCGGCCAGCAGATCGCGGCCGGCCCGCGCCATCCAGCGGCCCATGACGGGGGCGAGATCGAGGCGATCGCTGTATTTGAGCGAATGCACCAGCTTGCGGGCGACATCGTCATAGCGCACCGCGGCGCGGGCGCGCTCATAGGCCGGCGGATCGGCGATCGCCTCCATCGAGAGGGTGCCGGGCCCCGGATCATAGGCGAACGGCGTGCCGAGCCGGGGGCAATACGGCTCTTCGATCGGGGAGAGCTTGGCCCAGCAGGTCGGGCAAAGACCCGCACCGGCGCCGACTGGCTCACGGCAGGAGATGCAGAGCGGCGGCAGCGCGAAATCGCGGGTCAAGGTGAACCCCGCACGCAAGGCCGAAGCCACGCGCGCAAGCCCGACCCGCTCGACTATCCCCACCGCACCCATGCCATTAGGTTAGCGCAACTGTGAGGAATGAGTCTGCATGGTGGATCGCCCGCTGATCTTCGACCGAAGCCTGCTGCGTGCGAGGCGCCGCCGTGCCGCGGCGCTGGGGCCGGCCTCGTTCCTGCTCGATCGCGTGGTTGAGGATTTTGTCGATCGGCTGGCGGCCGTGCTGCGACAGTTCGATCGCGTCGTGGATCTTGGCACGCCGGCTGACGCGCTGCGGCTGGCACTCGCGCGTGCGAAGAATGTCGGGACCATCATAGCGGCCGAGCCGCTGGCGGATCGGCTTGGCGATGCGTTTCCGCGCGTCGTCGTGGATGAGGAAGTCTTGCCCTTTGCCGACGAGTCGCTCGATCTCGTGACCTCTGCACTGGCGCTGCACTTCGTCAACGACTTGCCGGGCACGCTCATTCAGATCCGTCGGGCGCTCAAGCCGGATGGATTGTTCATGGCGGCGCTACTCGGCGGCGATACGCTCATCGAGTTGCGGCAATGCTTTGCCGCCAGCGAGAGCGAGCTCGAGGGCGGCTTGTCACCGCGCGTCGCGCCCTTTGCCGATCTGCGCGATCTCGGCGGTTTGCTGCAGCGTGCGGGCTTTGCGTTGCCGGTGATCGACAGCGATCGCATCACCGTGCGTTACGATTCGGTGGTTGCGTTGATGCACGATCTTCGCCGCATGGGTGCGACGAATGTTCTTATCGAGCGGCGGCGCACGCCGCTGCGCCGCGCAACCCTGCTGCGCATGGCGCAGATTTACGCCGATCGCTTCGCCGACGCCGATGGCCGCCTGCGCGCGACTTTCGAGGTGGTCTGGTTGTCGGGCTGGCGGCCGCACGAAAGCCAGCAGCAGCCGCTCAAGCCGGGTTCGGCGCAGCAGCGCCTCGCCGATGTCTTGGGGACCTCGGAACGATCGGCCGGAGAAAAAGCTGGGCGCTAATGCGCCGGCGTTGCCCTATCGACGATTGCTTTCAAATCGCGCTTCAGGCCGAGCGCCATCAACACTTCGGCCATGATGAACATCGGTCCGATGAAAGCCTGGAACAGATTGTCGGTCAGCGCCGGGCGCCGGCCTTCCCACACATGCCCGACGAGCTGGAACACCCAGCCGCCGACGAAAAAGATCGCAAAGACGATCCACGCCGCAGTTGCCCCATGACTGCGCGCGATCCATTCGGCGATCAGCACGAATGGCAGCATGATCACGATCATCGCGAGCCCGACGGTCACATTGAGCCCGATCCATCCAAGCACGGCAAGCGCACCGATCACCGCCGCCCAGGTCAGCCCAAAGCCGAACGGCGCCAACGCCAGCGGAACCAAGATCGAGAACACGATGGCGGGAATGCCGATGAAGTGTGTGGCGCGATTGCGTTCATCGCGATGGTAGCTCGCATACATGCCGAGCTGGCGCGCAAAGAAGCTGGAGGCCACGGCGCTCTCCTCTGATTGCGGGCGAGCAGTCTACAGCTGTTGCCTACAGCAGCGCCATCAGATGCGACACCAGCGGCTCATCGGCCGGCGGCATCGGATAATCGCGCAGCCGGTTCGGGCGCACCCAGGCGAGCTGTTGCCGTTCCTGTGGCACCACCGTTCCCTCCCAGCGCCGGCAGACATAGAGCGGCATCAGCAGATGGAAATCCGGATAGACGTGACTGGCGAAAGTGAGCGGCGCCAGGCACGGTTCGGTGACGACGATGCCGAGCTCTTCCTTGAGCTCGCGGATCAAGGTCTCTTCCGGCCGCTCGCCAGGCTCGACCTTGCCGCCGGGAAACTCCCACAGCCCCGCCATGCTTTTGCCCGCGGGACGCTCGGCAAGCAGCACGCGGCCATCGGCATCGATGAGCGCGCAGGCGGCGACCAGAACAGTGCGCATACTCAGGGCCCCGCCCCGCAATGTATCCGTTACGACCGATAGTCGCCGTTGATGGCCACGTATTCCTTGGTCAGATCGCAGGTGAGCACGCGGTCTTTGCCGCGGCCCAGACCAAGCGCGACTTTCACCGTGATCTTCGGCTCGCGCATCCGCTCGGAGACTTTGGCTTCGTCATAGCCGGGATCACGCGCGCCCTTGTGTGCGACGCGGATCCCGCCAAACCAGATCGAGAGCTTGTCGCGGTCTGCAGGCTCGCCGGCTTTGCCCACGGCCATCACCACGCGGCCCCAGTTGGCGTCCTCGCCGGCGATCGCGGTTTTCACCAGCGGCGAGTTGGCGATCGACATCGCGATCTTGCGCGCCGAGGTCTTCGACACGGCCCCCTCGACCTCGATCTCGACCAGCTTGCGCGCGCCTTCGCCGTCACGCGCGACCTGCTCGGAGAGGTCCGCGAGCACCATCGCGAAGGCTTTGGCAAAGCCCTTGAGCTTCGGGTCGTTCACCTTGTTGATCTTCGGTGCGCCGGCCTTGGCCGCAGCGCCGGTCGCGAAGGCCATCAGCGTATCCGAGGTCGAGGTGTCGCCGTCGATGGTCACGGCGTTGAACGTATCCGTCACCGTGTCCTTGAGCAGCTTCTGCAGGGCGGGCGCCGCAATCGGCGCGTCGGTGAAGATGAAGGAGAGCATCGTCGCCATGTCGGGCGCAATCATGCCGGCACCTTTGGCAATGCCGCAGATCGTGACCGTCGCCTTGCCCATTGTCGTTTTCGCAGTCGAGACTTTGGGGAACGTATCGGTGGTCATGATCGCCTTGGCGGCGTCGAGGAAGCGGCCGGCCGTTGCGCCCCCCGCAAGGCCGTCCATCACCACGCCGAACTTGCGCGCATCGAGCGGCTCACCGATCACGCCGGTCGAGGCGAGGAAAATCTCCTGCGGCTTGCAGCCGGTCGCTTTCGCCGCCAGCGTCGCCGTCAGCTTGGTCGCCGTGCGGCCATTCTTGCCGGTGAAGGCATTGGCGTTGCCGGAATTGACAACCAGCGCGCGGGCTTTGCCGGACTTGAGCTGCGCGCGGCACCACTCGACCGGCGCCGACGGACACTTCGAGCGCGTGAACACGCCGGCGCAGGTCGTGCCCTTGTCGAACAAAGCCAGCAGCACGTCGGTGCGCCCGGCGTAACGGATCCCGGCCGCGGCGGTGGCGAGACGCACGCCGGCGATCTCCGGCATGTCGGGATAGGATTTCGGGGCGAGCGGGGAAACGGTGGTGGACATGTGCGGGCTTTCGCGTTGCGGGCGCGCCGTGGGTAGCTAAAGCCGCGCCGCCGAGCAATAGCGAGGGTCCGGCGCGGCCGATTCAAAGGGCCGCGCCGCCGAGCAATAGCGAGGGTTCGGCGCGGCCGATTCAAAGGGCCGCGCCGCCGAGCAATAGCGAGGGTTCGGCGCGGGCCGCTTAATAGCAAGACGGCCGGCACAGCCGCCGGCCGTCACACCTCTCAAACGTGAAGAACGATTACTTCTTCGCCGGATCGGCGGGCTTGTCCGCGGGCTTGGCGGCTGGCTGATCCAGCCGCTCGATCTTGGCGCTGTCGCGCAGCTTGGTGACGAGCTCGGCCTGCGCCTTGCGCACCACGTAAGTCTCAATTTGCGGCTTCACCTGATCGAATGCCGGCACCGGCTTCGTGCGCTTATCCTCGACCTTGATGATGTGCCAGCCGAATTGCGTCTTCACCGGATCGGAGATCTGGCCTTTGTCGAGCTTGAAGGCGACCTCGGAGAACTCCGGCACCATCTGCTCCTTGGTGAAATAGCCGAGGTCGCCGCCGTCGGACGCGCCGGGATCTTTCGACTTCTGCTTGGCCTCTTCGGCGAAATCGACGCCCTTCTTCAGATCGGCGAGCACCGCTTTGGCCTCGTCCTCGGTGGGCACCAGGATGTGACGGGCATGGACTTCCTGCTCCTGTCCCATCTGCTTGACGGCATCGTCATAGACCTTGTGCATGGCCGCGTCAGTGACGGCGGCTTTGCCCTCCTGCGCCAGCACGGTTTCCATCAGGATCTTGTTGCGCGCGAAGGCCAGCCGGCGCTTGAAATCAGGCGTATCGGCGATCTTCTTGCTCTCGGCATCCTTGGCCACCAGCATCATGTCGGCCATGAAGGTGACGAGATAGTCGCGCCGCGCGTCCGGCGCCATTTGCGGCAGCTGCCCGGCGGCTTCCTCTTCGGCGAGAGCGAGATCGCTCTGGTGGATGTCGGCGCCGTTCACCTTGGCGATGACCGGATCGTCTTCGGAACGGATCGGCGCAGCCGAAATCAGACAAAGCGCCAAACCGGCGAGCATGGCCTTGCGGGCGTTGGAAAGCATGGGCTGCGGGTCCTTGGATGAGGTTGCTGGGTCCGCCCTCGGCGGACGCGTGGGCGGACTTTTCGCCCAATCACCATGGCTTTGCAATGGCGGAATGGGTGCGAATCTTAACAGCTGCGTGACCATAAAACCGGCAATTGACAAGGGTTTATGCCACTCCTATGTGTCCACCACCTCACAGACCGCGCGAATGCCCTGGTGCGGGAGTGGTGCGTTGCAATTGCCCGAAAAGTGCCGCATTCCGGAGCGCCGGAAGACATCCGGCGGCGGCGTGCCCATTGAACCGGTGGCCAACAGGTAAGGGATACCCATGATCGGCGCAGTGGCTCGCAAGCTGTTCGGCTCCGCCAATGAGCGGCGGATTCGCAGCTATCGGCCCCGCGTGGAAGAGATCAACGCGCTCGAGCCGGAACTGGAGAAGCTCTCCAACGACGAGCTGCGCGAGCGGACCGCGAAGTTCAAGGCGCAGGTCGCCGAAGGCACCTCCCTCGATGACATCCTGGTCGAGGCCTTCGCCACGGTGCGCGAGGCGGCCAAGCGCACCCTCGGCCAGCGGCACTTCGACGTGCAGCTGATCGGCGGGATGGTGTTGCACGAAGGCCGCATCGCGGAGATGAAGACCGGCGAAGGCAAAACGCTGGTCGCGACGCTTCCGGTCTATCTCAACGCGCTCAGCGGCCGCGGCGTGCATGTCGTCACCGTCAACGATTATCTGGCCAAACGCGACGCCGAATGGATGGGGCAGATCTACAACTTCCTGGGCCTGACCGTCGGCACCATCGTGCACGGGCTCGACGACGAGCAGCGCAAACAGGCCTACGACAGCGACGTCACCTACGGCACCAACAACGAGCTCGGTTTCGACTATCTGCGCGACAACATGAAGTACCGGCTGGAGGACATGGTCCAGCGCGGCCACATCTTCGCCATCGTCGACGAAGTCGACTCGATCCTGATCGACGAGGCGCGCACGCCGCTGATCATCTCCGGGCCGCTCGACGATCGCTCCGAGTTCTACAACACCATCGACAGCTACATCCCGGCGCTCGATAAGACGGATTACGAGGTCGACGAGAAGCAGCGCACCGTCACGCTGACCGAGCAGGGCATGGAAAAGCTCGAGCAACGTCTGCGCGCCGCCGACCAGCTCAAGGGCGATTCACTCTACGACGTCGAGAACGTCTCCGTCGTGCATCACATCAATCAGGCGCTGCGCGCGCACAAGCTGTTCCAGCGCGATAAGGACTACATCGTGCGCAACGGCGAGGTCGTCATCATCGACGAGTTCACCGGCCGCATGATGCCGGGCCGCCGCTATTCCGAAGGTCTGCATCAGGCGCTCGAGGCGAAAGAGCATCAGCCGATCCAGCCGGAAAACCAGACGCTCGCCTCGATCACGTTCCAGAACTACTTCCGCATGTACGAGAAGCTCGCCGGCATGACCGGCACGGCGCTCACCGAAGCGGACGAGTTCATGGACATCTATGGGCTCGAAGTGCTCGAGATCCCGACCAACATGCCGCTCGCGCGTCTCGACGAGGACGACGAGGTCTATCGCACGGCGCCGGAGAAATACCGCGCTGTCATCGCCGAGATCGAGCGCGCCAATGCGCGGTTTCAGCCTGTCTTGGTCGGCACCGCGTCGATCGAAAAGTCCGAGCTTCTCGCCGAGCACCTGAAGCAGCACGGCTTCAAGCAGATCGATTTCTCGGACGCTTCCGCCCTGGAAAAGCTCTACGCGGCGGCGCGCAGCGGCAAGCCGAGCCGGCAGTTCGCCGTGCTCAATGCCCGTTTCCACGAGCAGGAAGCTTACATCATCGCCGAGGCAGGCGTGCCTGGCGGCATCACCATCGCGACCAACATGGCGGGCCGCGGCACCGACATCAAGTTGGGCGGCAATCTGGAGATGCGGCTGCGCAAGGAGCTCGACGGCATCACTGACGAAGCCGCCCGCGAGGCCATCACCGAAACGGCCCGCGCGGAAATCGCCGCTGCGCATGACATCGTGAAGCAGGCCGGCGGCTTGCTGGTCGTCGGCACCGAGCGTCACGAAAGCCGCCGCGTCGACAACCAGTTGCGCGGCCGCTCGGGACGCCAGGGCGATCCTGGCCAATCGCGTTTCTTCCTGTCGCTGGAAGACGACCTGATGCGCATCTTCGGTTCCGACCGAATGGGCGGCATGCTGCAGAAACTCGGCCTGCAGCAGGGCGAGGCGATCGTTCACCCCTGGATCAACAAGGCCCTGGAAAAAGCGCAGAAGAAGGTCGAGGCGCGCAACTTCGACATGCGCAAGAACGTGCTGAAGTACGACGACGTCATGAATGCGCAGCGCAAGGAGGTCTATGCGCAGCGGAAGGAGGTCATGCGGGCGACGGACGTCTCGGAAACCATCGCCGACATGCGCAACGAGATCATTGCCAACATGGTGCGCGCCCGTGTGCCGGAGAAAGGCCTGACGGAGAACTGGCAACTGGCGGAACTCGCGGCGGATCTGAAACGTATCCTCGCCGCCGATGTGCCGGTCGAGGAGTGGGGCCGCGAAGAAGGCGTCGAC
>DASRGN010000066.1:0-29648 GCA_035651015.1 Pseudolabrys sp.
TCCCAACTGGCCGCGAAGCCGTCCCAGTCGCGCAGCCCGGCATCCGCCAGCGCGGCCCGCATCTCGCGCGCGTGCACAAAGGCGAAACCCGTCTTCGCGACGCGGGCAGCAATCTCGGACAGCGCCCCGTTCATTGGTCCAATGTCGATACCCCCGCGCGCGCCGTCAACCGCCCGCCGGATCGAATACCGCGGCAGCTTGACGGCGGCGCGCTGCGCGCCATGCTGGGGGAAGCAGGCAGCGAGCCAAGGAATACGCTATGGCAGGCCGCGTCATCGGCGTTATCGGCGGCAGCGGCCTTTATCGCATCGACGGCCTCACGGATGTCGCGTGGCGCCGGGTCGAGAGCCCGTTCGGTCCGACCTCCGACGAGCTCTGCTTTGGGCGCCTCGATGGGCAGGCCGTGGTGTTTCTGCCGCGCCATGGGCGCGGTCATGTGCTGCCGCCGTCTGCGATCAACTTCCGCGCCAATATCGACGCGCTGAAGCGCTGCGGGGTGACCGACATCGTGTCGCTCTCGGCGGTCGGCAGCCTGCGCGAAGACCTCGCGCCCGGCGACTTCGTCGTCATCGACCAGTTCATCGACCGCACGTTCGCGCGCGAGAAGAGCTTTTTCGGGCCGGGCTGCGTCGCCCATGTGTCGATGGCGCACCCGGTCTGCGGCCGCATCGGCGATGCCGTCGCGTCGGCCGCGGCAAGGGCCGGCAGCGCGGTCAAACGCGGCGGCGCCTATCTCGTCATGGAGGGGCCGCAATTCTCGACGCTGGCCGAGAGCGAGCTGTACCGTTCCTGGGGCTGCGCCGTGATCGGCATGACCAACATGCCGGAGGCCAAGCTCGCCCGCGAAGCCGAGCTTTGCTACGCCACGGTCGCCATGGTGACGGATTTCGACTGCTGGCATCCCGACCATGACGCGGTGACCGTCGCCGACATCATCAAGGTGCTGCTTGCCAATGCCGAGAAGGCCAAGGCGCTGGTGGCGCGGCTTGCCCGGCAGTTTCCCCGCGAGCACGAGCCATGTCCGATCGGCTCCGACCATGCGCTGGACAGCGCCCTGATCACCGCGCCGGAAGCGCGCGATCCGGAGCTGCTTAAGAAGCTCGATGCGGTGGCCGGCCGCGTGCTGCGGCCGGCGTGAGACCGGCTCCCCGTGCGGGCTTGCGTTTGTTACAACACTCCTGAGCCGACACGGTGGAAGAGCCCATGATCTCCGATGCGATCGAAAAAGACCTGCGCGCCGCGATTCGCAGCATTCCCGACTATCCGAAGCCGGGCATCATGTTCCGCGATATCACCACGCTGCTCGGTAACGCTCGCGCCTTCCGCCGCGCCGTCGATGAGCTGGTGCAGCCCTGGGCCGGCATGAAGATCGACAAGGTCGCCGGCATCGAGGCGCGCGGCTTCATTCTCGGCGGCGCCGTCGCGCATCAGGTGTCGGCTGGCTTCGTGCCGATCCGCAAAAAGGGCAAGCTGCCCTACAAGCGCGTCAGCATCGGCTATTCACTCGAGTACGGCATTGACGAGATGGAAATGCACGAGGACGGCGTCGGCCAAGGCGAGCGCGTCATCCTCGTCGACGATCTCATCGCCACCGGCGGCACCGCCGAAGGCGCGGTGAAGCTCCTGCGCAAGCTCGGCGCCAATGTGCTCGCGGCCTGCTTCATCATCGACCTGCCCGAGCTCGGCGGCGCCGACAAGTTGCGCAAGCTCGACGTGCCGGTGCGCACGCTGGTCACGTTCGAGGGACACTAGGCGCTCGGCGCGCTTCTAGGACTTGCGCGGTCCCCAGGGACCGTCCTGCGGCGGCGCGCCGCCGAGATCGATCGGGGGCTGCTCGGGCAAGAACGGCTTTGCCGGCTCGGCATGACCCCACGGCCCGTCGGCGGGCACCGATGGATCCGCGGACGGCGTGTCGGGCTGCTCCTGCGGCGGCGACAACTCGAGCCGCCCGGGATCGTGTCCGCCGGCGAATTTGACCAGCGCCGCGACACGTGCGTCGACCGAAGGATGCGTGTCGAAGACGTTGCTGAAGCCTTCGCGCGGATTGTCGATGCACATTTCCATGACCGCGGAATTGGCGCCGGGGATTTCGCCGCGGCCCTCGATCTTGCGCAGCGCCGAGATCATGGCGTCCGGGTTCTTGGTCAGCTCCACCGAGCCGGAATCGGCGAGATATTCGCGCTGCCGCGACAGCGCGAAACGGATGACGATCGACAATATCCAAACGAGCGCGATCAAGGCGAGCGCGATGACGATGGCGATGCCGGCGCCACCCTTGCGCTCGCCGTCGTCGCGCGAGCGGCGGCCGCCGAAATAGAACGCGTTCTGGAAGAACAGCCGGAAAACCATCTCGCCGAAGAACGAGATCACGCCGGCGATCACCACCGCGATCACCAGCATGCGCACGTCGCCGTTGCGGATATGGGTGAGCTCGTGACCGAGCACGGATTCGAGCTCGGCATCGTTCAGCGCATTGACCAGCCCGCGCGTCACCGTGATCGAATATTGCTTGTCGTTGAGCCCGGTGGCGAAAGCGTTGAGCGCGTCGTCATCGGCGATGCGCAGCGTCGGCATGGTGATGCCGCGCGAGATACAAAGGTTTTCCAGAAGATTGTAGAGCTTCGGCTCCTGCTGCCGGGTCACCGGGCTGGCGCCGGTGACCGCGTCGATCATCGACTGGTGGAATTTGTAGGCGATCAGGATCCAGATCAGTGTGCCGACTGTGACGAAGGGCGCCGACTTGACGAAATCGTAGCGTGCGGCCTGGACGAGATAATCGAGCGGCGCGTTGGTCGAGAGTCCCTCGGCAAGCAGCGCGCCGGCGAAGGTGAGCACATAGACGAGAAAGAACAGCCCGATCAGCAGCGCGATCGAGCGCCGCTTGTTGGACTGGATATGCGTATAGAGACCGTAGGCGGCCATCGCTCAACCTCTGCCTTCCCTCGCGGCAGGGAAGGCCGGCACGCCGCGCGTGCCGGCTGGCTCTAGAATTTCACGCTCGGCGCCTGGTCGAGCTGCGCGCGCGCCTCGCCGACGTCGAAGAACTGACGCGGCTGGAAGCCGAAGATGCCGGCAAACAGCGCTGCCGGGAACTGCTGGATGCCGGTGTTGTATTCCTGCACCGCGTTGTTGAAGAAACGCCGCGAGGCTGCGAGCTTGTTCTCGATGTCGGTGAGCTCGGCCTGCAGCTGCTGGAAATTCTGGTTGGCCTTGAGGTCCGGATAAGCCTCCGACAGCGCGAACAGCTGGCGCAATGCGCCGGAGAGCATGTTCTCGGCCGCGGCCTGCTGCGCCGGGCCCTGCGCGGCCATGGCAGTCTGCCGCGCCTGCACCACGGCCTCGAGCGTGCCGCGCTCGTGCGCGGCGTAACCTTTGACCGTCTCCACCAAATTGGGAATGAGGTCGTGCCGCTGCTTGAGCTGCACGTCGATGTCGGCGAAGGCCTGATTCACCCGCTGCCGCAGGGTGACGAGGCTGTTGTAGACGCTGATCGCCCAGATGACGATGACGACAATGACGCCGAGGACGATCCAGCCGGTGGTCGACATAAGAGAAGCTCCTGAAGGGCCGAAGCGCGGGAAGGGAACCCTACCTCAAATGGGCTTGGACGCGTATCGCGGCAATGCCGTGCGTCGGGCAGCCGCAGAGAACCAGGCCTAAGCCTTTGCGATTACGGAAAAAAAGAACCCCAGGCCGAAGCCTGGGGTTCATTAGCCAGACGGCTATTCGGGGGGTAAGGGGGGAGCCGCCCGACTGATCTAATGCTCAAACAACTCGGCCCCTGCAGATCGGTTCCTGACGGCGCGCGTCTTTTTTGAAAGTTTTCCACAGCAAGCCCGCTTTGTCGCGACGGTGTCACCGCCTTCGGGTTCCATCCGGCCGGAAGCCTTCGAACCCTGGAGCTCTTGTGGCCGCCGTCCTCATACGCTGCCCAACAACGGGTTGGCCGGTCGCGACCGGCATCGAGACCGAACCGGGCGATTTTCATCGCCTTCCGGTCGTGCTCGCGCGCACGCTTTGCACGCATTGCGGCAAAGAGCACGGCTGGACGGTGAAAATGGCCTGGCTTGCGGATCAGTCGATCGAGCCCGCTACCGCGTCGCAGCGGCGATCAGCCTAGTGCGAGATTGAAGCGCTATCCCACACTAGATTCTAGTTGGCGCATGATCTTTTCCGAAAACCGGTGCCCACTTTTCGGGATCATGCGCTACGGCGGGCGCCGAAATAGGCAGCGCCAACAAAAGCGGCGCCGATGACGCCGCCATTGAAGATGTCATTCGGGGCGACGCCGAGGGCGCCGCGCAGCAGCCAATAGGCGCTGAGCGCAGTGGCGACGGCGGCGATGAGGGGAAGGACGGTCCGAAACTCTTTGATCATGCCTGACCAATCATGCCCTAGCGTCGGCCAAGAGTCACATCTTTCGTGACAGTGGTATCGGGCGGCTGCAGAACGGCAGTGCCCGCCCTCAGCTCGCCTCGCGGAACTTGGCGGCCGTCTCGAGGTCGACCGAAACCAGCTGCGAGACACCGCGCTCAGCCATGGTGACGCCGAACAGCCGATTCATGCGCGCCATAGTGATCGGGTTGTGGGTGATGATGACAAAGCGCGTATCCGTCGACTTGGTCATCTCGTCGAGCAGGTCACAGAAGCGCTCCACATTGTGGTCGTCGAGCGGTGCGTCCACTTCGTCCAGCACACAGATCGGCGCCGGATTGGTGAGGAACACGGCAAAGATCAGCGCCATCGCGGTGAGCGCCTGCTCGCCGCCGGAGAGGAGCGACAGCGTTGACGGCTTCTTGCCCGGCGGCCGCGCGATGATCTCGAGGCCGGCTTCCAGCGGATCGTCGCTCTCGATGAGCTGCAGCTCGGCGGTGCCGCCGCCGAACAGCTCGGTGAACAGGTGCTTGAAGTGGCCGTTCACCACCTCGAAGGAGGAGAGAAGCCGCTCGCGCGCCTCGCGGTTGAGGCTCTGGATCCCAAGGCGCAGCTTCTTGATCGCCTCGACCAGATCGTCGCGCTCGGTGGTGAGCTTGCCATGCTCGGCCTCGACCTCGCGCAGCTCTTCCTCGGCGCGCAGGTTCACGGCGCCGAGGCGCTCGCGCTCGCGGCGCAGCCTTTCGAGGTTCTCCTCGACCGCAACGACGTCAGGGAGAGGCTCGCCGGGGGTAAGCTCGGCCAGCTCGGCGACGGCGGCAGGCGCGCATTCGAGCATCTCGTGGATCTCGTGCTCAATGTCGGCGAGCCGGCGCTTGGCGCCCTCGAAACGCTCCTCGGCGCGGGCAAGCTCCTCGCGCGCGGCGCTCATGGCTTCCAATGCCGCGCGGGCGTCCTTGTCGGCTTCGGCGAGCGCATTTTCCGCAGCGGCGAGCCGGTCGGCGGCCTTGCGGCGCGCGGCTTCGGCACTTTCGATCTCGGTGATCAGCGCCGCGCGCTTCTGCGCGAACAGCGCCGGCGCGTTCTCGAGCTCCGCGCGCTCGGTCTTCGCCTCGGCGATGCGGGTCTCCAGCGCAGCGATCTGATTGCCGGCTGAGTCCTTGCGTTCGGCCCAGCCGGAACGCTCCGAGGCGATCGCCTGCAGGCGGCGGTCGGCGAGCTCGGCTTCGCGCGCGATCGCCTGCTGCTCGGCGCGCACCTCGGCGAGCGCGCTGCGCCGCGCGGTGATGTCCTCGCGCACGGCCGCGAGCTTGCCTTCGATCTGTTCCGCCGGCGACAGCGCCGCGGTCGCCTGTTCGGCGTTGGTCTTGGCGGCGATGGCCTCGTCGCGACTCGCGGTGAGCCGCGCATGCGCCTCGGCGAGCGCCGAAAGCCGCGCCGCATTGTTGTTGAGCACGCGCTCAAGCGCGCGCGCTTCGGTCTCCGCGGTGGCCGCGATCTCGAGCGCGACCTGTGCCGCGTCGACGGCGTTGCGCCGCGTCTCGACGTCCTTGCGCGCGACTTCGAGCTCCGCCTCGATCTCGGCGAGGCGGCCGCGCTCGGCGAGCCGCCGTGCAGCGCCGGTCGGTGCATGCGCCGCCGCCGCAAAGCCGTCCCAGCGCCAGAGATCGCCCTCGCGGGAGACGAGGCGCTGGCCGACCTTGAGCAGGGCGGCTAGGCGGGCGCCGTCGGCGCGCGGAACGACGCCGATCTGGGCCAGGCGGCGGGCGAGCTCGGCCGGGGCTTGCACATGGCCGGCGAGCGTTTCGATGCCGGCGGGAAGCGCCGGATCCGTGCCGTCGACCGCCGCGCCGCCCCAATGCATCGGGGAGGAGACGTCGATCGGCGCATCGAGATCGTCGCCGAGCGCGGCGCCGAGCGCCTTCTCGTAGCCCTTGTCGACGGTGAGGCTGTCCATCACCGGCGGCCACATGTTCTTGGTGTCGACGGCGAGCACCTTGGAGATGGTCTTCGCCTCGGTCTCGAGCCGCTGTGCGTGGCGCTCGGCCTCGGCGAGCGGGGTGCGGCTCTCCTCGAGCTCGCTGCGCGCCTGCGCATGCGCGGCTTCCGCGGCACGCGCGGCCTCGACCGCCTGCTCCAATGCAGCCTGCGCGTTTTCGACCGCGGCCTTGATATCGGTCGTCTCGCCGCCGGCGAGCGTCGCCAGCTCGCGCTCGATGCCGGCGATCTCGCCGTCGAGCCTGGCCTGACGCTCGGCATGCTCGCGCGCCGCGCGCTCGAGCTGGCTGCGCCGCGCCGTCAATTCGGCAAGCTCATTGGTCAGCTCACCGAAGACTTTCTCCACGGCGTTGAGCTCGGTATCGGCTTCGGCGACGCGGGCGTCGATGCCGGTCTTGCGCCCGGCGCTTTCCCGCGCCTCATTACGCAGCGTCTCTTCTTCCGCGCCGAGCCGCGCCAGCGCCGCTTCGGCGTCGGCGGCAAGCCGCCGCTCACGCTCCACGTCACCGGCAAGCTGGACGAGGCGCATGTCGAGCTCGGCCATGCGGCCCTTGGCGCGGGCTTCCTCGCGATCGAGCTCTTCGCGCGCGACATTGAGCCGGTGCAGCGCCGCGGCGGAGCGCGCCTCGGCCTCGCGCAGGCTCGGCAGCTCAGCAGACGCAAGCGCCTGGCGCTTGCTGGCTTCCGCCTGTGCGCCGGTGCGTTCGGCGACGAGCCGCACGCCGAGATCCTTGGCGTGCTCGGCTTCGCCGACCTCGCTCGTCGCCGCGGTCCAGCGCAGGTGATAGAGGGTCGCCTCCGCCTTGCGCACCTGCGTCGCGACGTTGCGATAGCGCACGGCCTGGCGCGCCTGCTTCTTCAGCGCGTCAACCTGGTTGGCGAGCTGGACGATGACGTCTTCGAGACGCTGCAGGTTGGTCTCCGCAGCGCGCAGCCGCAGCTCGGCCTCGTGCCGGCGCGCATGCAGCCCAGAAATGCCGGCAGCTTCCTCGAGCACCCGGCGGCGCTGCTCCGGCTTGGCCTGGATGATCTCGCCGATGCGGCCCTGGTGCACGAGGGCGGGGGAGCGGGCGCCGGTCGAGGCATCGGCGAACACCATCTGCACGTCGCGGGCGCGCACTTCGCGCCCATTGACGCGATAGGCCGAGCCGGACTCGCGCTCGATACGCCGCGTGATGTCGAGCTCGTCGAATTCGTTGAAGGCTGAGGGCGCCGAGCGCTCGTGGTTGTCGATGAGGATCGAGACTTCCGCGGTGTTGCGCGCGGGGCGATTGTTGGAGCCGTTGAAGATGACGTCGTCCATGCTCGCCGCGCGCATGGATTTGTGCGAGCTCTCGCCCATCACCCAGCGCAACGCTTCGACGAGATTGGATTTGCCGCAGCCGTTCGGACCGACGACGCCGGTCAGTCCCGGCTCGATCAGGAAATCGGTCGGCTCGACGAAGGATTTGAAGCCGAGAAGCCGCAACCGCGTAAGCTTCATGGCTCAAGCACCTCCGTGCGCGGCGGGAATCCGCGCCGGCCTGTTAGAGAGAGTCCAAATCCGTTCCAGGCGGTGGCCCAGATCATCGTTTCCATATGCCGCATCGGCCGGGAGAATGAATCGGCGCGTCCGCCGAAACAAGGCAGGCGCCGCGTTGTCCAAACCTTTTAGCGCCGCTTACGTCGAAATTGCGGCTGGCGCCGAGTTCCAGGGAGGGAAAAAACCCTTATCAGCTCTTGAGATAGGGGTCGATGAGTTCGGCCATCTTCTCAATCGGCTGGTCACCGGAGACCCGCTTTCCGTTGATGAAAAAGGTCGGTGTTGAGTCGACGCCGAACTTTTCCATCGCCCGTTGGCGCACGGAATCGATGCCGTCGACGATCTTCTGATTCGCCAGGCACTCGTCGAAGCCCTTGTCGGTGATCCCGGCCTGCTTGGCGAAACCGCGCAGCACGTCCTCGACCTTGTCCTTGGGCGCGCTGAACAGCAGGTTTTGCTTGGTCAGCATCAGGTCGGCGAAGGCGAAGTAGCGGCTCTTGTCCTTCTCTCCGGCGCAGCGCGCCAGCATGAAGCCGGCGAGCCCGACCGGATCGCCTTCGAAGGGGAATTCGCGCAGGATGTAACGCACCTTGCCGGTGTCGATGTAGCGCTTCTTCAGCTCCGGGAAGGTGGTGGACTGGAAATGCGCGCAGTGGCTGCAGGTCATCGAGGCATATTCGATGATGGTGACCGGCGCCTTGTCGGAGCCCATGACCATGTCGCCGAGCGGGCCGGGGACGGCGAGGTCAGCGGTGGACACCGTTTCATCCTTTGCGCCAACAGCAGCGAAGGCGGGCAGGGTGGTTCCTGCCGCGAAGGCGGCTGCGGCGAAAACCGCCGTGGCGGTGGTCTCGAAAAATGCGCGGCGGCTAATGGTCAAAGCGAGCTCCTGTGCGTATCCGGCGTGGGTAAGCTGATAGCTTAAATGTGGCAAGGATACGAGCCCAAGACCTTGATTTGGCTCACTTCCGCTTGATGGATGCCCCGAGCCGCGCAAGCGCCTGCCGCAGTTCCGCATTTTCCACCGTCGGCAGCTTCTCCGCGATGGCGGCAACTGCCTCCGCGTCTGGCGGCTTCGGCGCCTGCCGCGGCGTGCGTCGCGACAGCGGCGCCTGGCGCAGTGCAATGCGTCCCACGGCCTGCCAGCCGAAGAAGCGGTTGACCCGTTCCAGGATCACCGCCAACTGGTGCTGGATCTCCAGCGCCGCCGGCCCTTCGACCCGCAGCATCAGCGTTGCCGGCTCGGGAGGCTCGTCGCCTTGCGGGCGGGACCATTTGATCTTCATCGGCTCGCAATGCGCGGCGATCTCGGAGCCGACAATATCGGTCCAGCGGGTGATCAGCTCGGTCGAGGCAAAACCCTGCTTGGCGAAAGTCTCGTTGAGCGTCCCGCGTAGGAGCTCGGACAACGGCCGGGGAAAACTGCGCGAGGGCTTGTTCATGAAGGGACGCGTCCAGTGCGGCGAATTTGAAGTTCCTGCAGCATTTGTTGCAATCTCCCTCAGGAACTTCAAATTCAAAGCCGCACTGGAATCGAATAAATTGCTAGTGCTCCTTTGTTTCCGAAGTTCGCTTGGAGCGTGCGGCAATGCGGGGCGAACTTCGGAAACGGAGCACTAGTCAGATCGAAGGCATGAGCCTAGCAGCCGAAGCGGGCAGGAAAAAGAAATCCGTCGTGCCCAGCGCGCAGGAGCCGGCCGCTATGCTGCTCGCCTGGTACGACCGCCATCGCCGCAGCCTGCCCTGGCGCGCGCCCCCCGGCGTTGCCGCCGACCCGTATCGCGTCTGGCTTTCCGAGATCATGCTCCAGCAGACCACGGTGCGCGCGGTCGCGCCTTATTATATGCGCTTCACCGAAAAGTGGCCGACGGTCGAAACCCTGGCCAATGCGTCGCTCGATGATGTGCTGCGCGCCTGGGCCGGGCTTGGCTACTACGCCCGCGCCCGCAACCTGCATGCCTGTGCGCAGGCCGTGGTCGCACGGCATGGCGGCGTCTTCCCGCGCAGTGAGGAAGCGCTGCGCACGCTGCCCGGCATCGGCGCCTATACCGCGGCGGCGATCGGCGCGATCGCCTTCGATGCGCCAGCGGCCGCCGTCGACGGCAATGTCGAGCGGGTGATCACGCGGCTTTACGCCATCGAGGAGGAGCTGCCGGCGGCGAAGCCGCGCGTCCGCGCAGAGGTCGAGGCGCTGCTGCCCACCGCGCGCACGGGAGATTTCGCGCAGGCGCTGATGGACCTCGGCGCCACGCTGTGCACGCCGAAGAAGCCGTCCTGCATCCTCTGTCCATGGATGCAAGGCTGCGCGGCGCGTGCACGCGGCGATGCCGAAAGCTTTCCGCGCAAGGCCGAGAAGCGCGAAGGCAAATTGCGCCGCGGGGCCGCCTTCGTCGCGGTGCGTGCCGACGATCATGTGCTCGTGCGCACACGGCCGGAGAAGGGGCTCCTCGGCGGCATGACCGAAGTGCCCGGGAGTGCGTGGGCAACGGCATATAAAGAGAAGGATGCAGTTGCTGCAGCGCCGAAATTCCCGCGTGCCGTCGCTTGGCGTCGCATTCCCGGCGTCGTGACGCATGTGTTCACGCATTTCCCGCTGGAGCTTGCGGTGTTCATCGCGAAAATCCCGGCAAAGACGTCGGCGCCCGCCGAGACGCGGTGGGTGCCGCTTGCCCACGTTTCGGACGAGGCGCTGCCCAACGTCATGCGCAAGGTGCTGGCGCATGCAGTCGACGGGCGAAAGACCCGTATCGCGCGAAGGTGATCGCGCTGCTGCTTTAGTCTGGCTCGACGGCCGCATTCGCGCGGCGGTAGCATTCCCGCCAATAAAGCCAATAAGTGAAGCTCAGGGGGGACGCCATGGCCATTTCGCGCCGTGATTTTCTTTGCACTGCCGGTTCTGCCGCACTCGCCGCCGGGCTCGCCGCGCCCGCGCGCGCGGCGATGGGGCCGAACGACAAATACGACCTTGTCATCAAGGGCGGCGACGTGCTCGATCCGAGCCAGAACCTGCGCGGGCGCCGCGACATCGGCATTCGCTTCGGGCTCATCGAGGCGCTCGAGGCCAACATCCCGGTCGAGAAGGCGGTGAACGTCCTTGACGTCTCCGGCAAGCTGGTGACGCCGGGGCTTATCGATCTGCACACGCATGTCTATCCCTACGGCTCGGCGATCGGCATTCCCGCCGACGAGCTGGTGCCGTTCCAGTGCACCACGACCTGCGTCTCCGCGGGCGACGCTGGTGCCAACAACTTCGCCGCCTTCCGCCGCTATGTCGTCGGGCAGACGCGCACGCGGCTTTATGCCTTCGTGCACATCGCCAATGTGGGGTTGACGCCATTCCCGGTGGCCGAGCTCTATAATATCGATTTCGCGCAGGTGGATGCCTGCGCGCGGACGGTCGCGGAGAATACCGACATCGCCATCGGCGTGAAGGTGCGCATGTCGGAGAACGTGATCGCCAAGCATGGCGCCGAGCCGCTCAAGCGCGCGATCATGGCGGCGGAGAAGGCCGGCACCGGCGGCCGCGTGATGTGCCATATTGGCGGCGTGGAGACGCGCGAACTGATGACGCAGATCCTCGACCTGCTGCGTCCCGGCGACATCCTGACGCACTGCTATTCCGGCGCGCCGAATATGTCGGGCGCTTTCACCAATATCATGCAGGACGGCCGCATCATCCCGGCGGCGCTCGCCGCCAAGCAGCGCGGCGTCATCTTCGACGTCGCCCATGGTGGCGGCAGCTTCGATTTCACCGTCGCGGAAGCGGCGCTGGCGCAAAACTGTCCGCCGAACACCATCTCGTCCGACATCCACGTGTTCTCCGGCAATTCGCCGGGCGTGCCGTATCTCACCAACGTGATGTCGAAGTTCATGGCGCTCGGCTTCACGCTCGAGCAGGTCGTCGCCATGGCCACTGTGGCGCCGGCGAAGATCATCAATCGCGAGCCGAAGATCGGCACGCTGCAGGTCGGCGCGCCCGGCGATGTCGCGATGATGGAGCTGGTTGAAGGACCGGTGAGCTTCGTCGACACGCGCAACAACAAGCGCGACGGCAAGGCCTATCTCAAGCCGGTGCAGACCGTGCGCGGCGGCATCGTCTTCGGGCGGCCGTACTCTTCGCCGTTCGCGGTGAGGTGAGGCGCGGTTGTTTGCTCCGTCCTCTGCCACACTCTCCGCCGTCATGCTCGCGAAAGCGGGCATCCAGTAGTCACTGAAGTCTCGGTGAGCACTGGATCATCCTCTTTCGCGGATGATGACGCCGAGTGTGTGGCTGGCGTTGAGCGCATCTCATCCGATTCACAATGTCAAACAGCCTGCAACAGCCAACGCTGCGCACCTTCGACGGCGTCGATTTTTTGAAAATCAGCGCCGTTGGAAGACCAAGGGCGCGCGGGATGTCCGTGATCCGCCGGGATCTACGGGCCTTCGCCGGACGAAGGCTCCTTCGCTCCGGAAAGCGAAGGCAAAGTTGGTAGTGCCGCAGGTCTCGTCAGAGACGAACATCCCGCGCGCGATGGGTTACGGCTTGTTCGCGGGCCCCCGGAGGCAAAACCGTTGCTGACCTCCGCTGCGGGGCTGCAGGAGATTTCGCTCCCCACACCACTCATAACGCCGGGGCCTCCGGCGCCAGGACCTTCGCGACTTGGGCCGCCGATCTCCTTCGGGAGTGTTGCCCGATCTCCACCGGCCATCGCCGCCCTTCCCGCATCAGTGACACTGCAGATGCCCCTTGGAAGTAGGAAGGGATGATTCTGATGTAGCAGAGCGAAATGCGCGCGCCAGAAATTTCTTGCGAGTTACCAACGCTGTTCCCGATATTCTTGCTTATCAACAGTCAGAGCAACAGCGACATGCTGCTGACGCTTGCGGCTTGGGTAAGCTCTACGATCGCATCCGTGCGTTGCATTTGCAGCGGCGCGCCGGCCGAGCCGAACGGCTCGAGCGCGAGCTTCACCGCGTAATAGGGCTGCATGCCGAACACGGCGGCCTGCGCGGAGCCGAGTTGCATCCCGAAAGCCAGCGCGCAGGCGAGCGCTGCCGCCAAAAGCGAGATCGCACGTTGAAGAATGCTGTCGGTCACGGCACGCCCCCACGACGGGGCGTTCGCCGGCTTGGCGCCGGTCTCCCCCGTCCTGCGGGAATTTCAATACGCTGCGAGCCGCCGCCGGACGCTTAAGAAGTGCCCGTTTTGCAGGGATTTTATGCATGTCGGTGAAGGCACGGAAAATCCGGTCGATACAATTTGAACGATGCGTGCGCGCGCATGGCAAACAAACCGTAAATGCGGGTTGCCCGTCGCGGGGCGCGCCATATGATGCGCCGCCGTATTATTGTCGGCGCATGATCTTGTCCGAAAACCGGTGCCCACTTTTCGGGATCATGCGCTAATGAAGAGGCTGCTGATGACCGAACCCGACTGGATGCCGCACCAACGTTATCCCGATCCGGCGGTGAAGATGCTCGATCCGCGCTTCGCCAAATACAGGCTGGCGCTGGCGAGCGTGGAGCGGCTCGCAACCGGCATGCGCTGGAGCGAGGGGCCGGTTTATTTCGGCGATGCGCGCTGCGTGTTGTGGAGCGACATCCCCAATAACCGCATCATGCGCTGGGACGAAGATTCGGGCGCGGTCAGCGTCTACCGCAAGCCCTCGAACAACGCCAACGGCAACACCCGCGACCGCGTCGGGCGGCTCGTCACCTGCGAGCACGATGCGCGCCGCGTCACCCGCACCGAATATGACGGCTCGATCACCGTCATCTGCGACAGCTATCAAGGCAAGAAGCTCAATTCGCCGAACGACGTGGTGGTGAAATCCGACGGATCGATCTGGTTCACCGATCCGCAGTTCGGGATTTTGAGTTACTACGAAGGCCACGTCGACACGTCCGAGCTGCCGATGAACGTCTATCGCGTCGACGGCAAGACCGGCGTCGCCAGCGTGGTCGCCGACGGCATCAATGCGCCGAACGGCCTCGCCTTCTCGGCGGACGAGAAGAAGATCTACATCGTGGAATCGCGCAGCGAGCCGCGACGGATTTTGGTCTACGACGTCGTCGGCGAGAGCACGCTGAAGAACGGCAAGGTGCTGATCGACGCCGGTCCGGCCGGCACGCCGGATGGATTTCGCGTCGACGTCGACGGCAATCTCTGGTGCGGCTGGGGCATGGGCACGGCGGAGCTCGACGGCGTGCGCGTGTTCGCGAGCGACGGCACGCCGATCGGACACATCGATCTGCCGGAACGTTGCGCCAATCTCTGCTTCGGCGGCCGCTATCGCAACCGGCTGTTCATGGCTGCGAGCCACTCGCTCTACGCGCTTTATGTGAATGTGCAGGGCGTCGCAGGGGGATGAGTGATCGTACGACGCTGCCGCCTTCACCTCTCCCCGCGTGCGGGGAGAGGTCGACGCGCGAAGCGCGGCGGGTGAGGGGGCATCGCCGTGATACTGAGCGCTTACAGTTGCCCCTCACGCGGCTCGCTGCGCTCGCCACCCTCTCCCCGTAAGAACGGGGAGAGGGAAGGAGCGGAGAGGTTTCGGAATTTCAACAAGGAGAAAACGACAATGAGCATTCAACGACACGATACCGGACCACGCATGAGCAAGGCGGTGGTGAACGGCAACACTGTTTATCTCGCCGGCATCGTCGCCGAAAATCCCAAGGGCAAGAGCATGACCGATCAGACCAAGAGCATCCTCGGTCAGATCGACGGCTTTCTGGCCAAAGCCGGCACCGATAAGAGCAAGCTGCTCTCGGCCAATATCTGGATCACCGACATGGCGAATTTCGCCGAGATGAACGCGGTGTGGGATGCCTGGGTGTCACCCGGCAATACGCCGGCGCGCGCCACGGTGCAGGCCGGCCTCGCCTCGCCAGACTACAAGGTCGAGATCATGGTGGTCGCGGCGAAGTGACCTGACGCCGGGCGGGATGGCGCCCCGGCCACCCCGCCTGGCGACCAGCCGCACGCGGCCGATGTAGCACAATCGCCGGCGAGCATCGGACGCGAAACACAGGAATCATCACGAACCAGAGAGCGGCGGCTGATCGCGCTCTCGCGCCGTTGTGTTTGGACCGTGACGCAAGCGCCTGCCTAAAGTGCGAAAAGCGTCATTGGACTGCAACGAATTCATCCGACGCTCGTTCTGCCAGAGCAGGGGCCAATGGCGAATCGCAATACCCGCATTGTCAGTGTGGAACGCCGCCCGCCGGCCGGTATTGGCGCAGCGGCGCCATCGGCCGGAGACGCCGTGCCGCGGCTTGCCGAACGAGCGCTGACCGAAGCCATCGAGGGGCTTGCCAAGCGCTGGCAGGCGCGGCACGGGCGCGAGCCGGTCTGCGTCTCCCATTGGAATCCATCCGACGATTTTGTCCGCAGTCTGCGCGCGCGGCTGCCGACCGCGCAGTCGTTCGAGGCGGCGCTCGCCGCACACGACCCGGTACCGTACCGGCATTCGCATATGCTGCCGGCGCTCGGCGCGGTGGTGAAGAAGCTCGGGTTTTCCGCTGAACGCGACGCCGCGCTGATCACTGAGAATGGGACGAGCGCGATCGCGGCAGTCGCCAACTGGCTCAAGCTCAACGGCGTCAGCGAAGTCACCCTGCTGACGCCGTCCTACTACACGACGCGCTATCATCTGCGCCGGCTTGGCATCGTGGTGCGCGAGCGTCCGCTCATCCGCAGCGCGGACGGCACCTATGCACTGCCGCACGACCTCGAGGCCGGACGCGGGCGCGCGTTATGGCTCACGAGCCCGGTCTATTCCACCGGCGTCTATGCGCGGGAGGCGGACGCTGCGACGCTGCGGCGGCTTGCCGATCAAGGCGCGCTCATTGTCGCCGACGAGGTGATGGCATTATGGCCAACGGCGATCGCGCAGGCGCTCGGCGGACATCGCAATTTCGTCGGCATCTATGCGCCGCACAAGTCGATCTGCGTCAACGGCATCAAGTTCGCCGCTATTGTCTTCCATCCGCGGCAGCAGGCGGCATTCAGCGACTGGGCCGAAGTGCTGTCCGGCGCGCTCGGCTTCGGCGCCGTCGTCGCGGTGGAGCATTTCGTCAGCCCCGCGTTCGATCGCTATCGCGCCGAGTTCCTGGCGCTGACGCGGCAAGCACGACACTGGCACGACGGCCTGGTCGCCGGCTTCGGCGATGTCATCAAGACCGATGCCGGCTCGGACGGGCATTTTCTCATGGTTTATGTGCCGGCGCTCGACGCGCGGCTTGGCGAGGATATCAATTTCCTCGGCGAGATCCTCGAGGCAGCAGGCTGCACAGTCGTCCCCGCCATGCACAGCGGCTTCGACGCGCAATGCGGCTTCTGCTTCCGCATCAATCTGGCAAGGGACTCGGACGATTTCCGCGCGGCGCTGCCGAAGCTTTACAAATTTCTTCAAGCCGCGGCTGCCGCTCCGGCGGAGCTACGCGCGAGCGTCGCGGCGCGCGCTTAAGCTTTTTGTTGGCGCATGATCTTATCCGAAAACCGGTGTCCACTTTTCGGGATCATGCGCTAGATCCCGCTGAACCAGTTGAAGCCTTCCTTCTCGTAATAGGTCGGGGTGTGCTCGTTGGTGACTTCCATCGACACGATCCATTTCGGATTCTTGAAGCCGAGCTTGGTCGCGGTGCGCAGCCGCACCGGGAAGCCGAACGGATCGGTGATCGGCTCGCGCGCGTATTTGGTGGCGAGGATGGTTTGCGGATGCAGGGCGGTCGCCATGTCGATGCTCTCGGTATAGTCGTCGGCGCAGCGGAAGAAGATGTATTTGGCGGTGAGGTCGGCGCCGACGCGCTCGAGAAAGGCGCGCAGGTTAGGTCCGGACCACTGGCCGATATATTCCCAGCCCTCAACGCAGATGTGCTTGACGATGAGCTCCTGCTCGGGCAGCGCATAGAGCTCGGCCGCGGTCCACGACTTCTTGTTCTCGATGCGGCCGGCGAGCTCGAGCTTCCAGCCCGCGACATTGACCGGCTTCACCTCCTCGATGTCGTAGAAGGCATTGAAGCGCGGCGGCTTCACCACCTGCGCCTCGCTGTAGGTCGGAGCGAGGTGATTGGGCCGGAAGATCACCGACTGCACCTTGTCGTTCCAGTCCGAGACCGCGCGCAGCGCCGTCTGCACGTGCTCCTCCTCGCTGACGTCGCAGCCGGTCAGGAACGCGAGCGCGCCGAGGGAGAGCGCCCCGCGCAGCACTTTGCGGCGGTCGATCGCCTCGATGAGCGGCTTGTGCTGGCGCAGGATGCCCTGGCTGGGGCCGCGCCTGGGGCGGAAGATCGAAGGTGACGGCGAGCGGATCATGGCGCGGCCTCCAGGGACTTCCCGTGCCTGTCGACGCGCGGGCCGCCGGTAAGCATGTTGACGATGGTGCGCGGCACCACCAGCGCCAGCGCCACATGGACGATGACGAAGCCGACGATGGCGCTCATGCACAGGAAGTGCACCAGCCGCGCGGTCTGGAAATTGCCGAATAGCGTGAGCAGCTCGGAGAACTGGATCGGCTTCCAGATGGCGAGGCCGGAGAGCACGATGACGACGCCGACGCAGAGCACGCCGATATAAAGGAGCTTCTGCACGGCGTTGTAGACGGTGAGATCGTCATGCGCGAGATGCAGGCGCAGCGTGTCCTTGATGGTGGCGATGATGTCGCGTACGCGGACCGGCAGCAGCATGCGACGGAAGCGGCCGCTGGCAAAGCCGTAGGTCAGGTACGCAAGGCCGTTGAGGAAGATCAGCCACATGCCGAAGAAGTGCCACTGCAGGCCGTGCTGTGCCCATTTGCCGATGGTGAGCGCCTCGGGGAAATGCAGCCAGCCGAAGATCACTTCGTCGTTGTAGATCTTCCAGCCGCTGCCGATCATGATGAACATGGCGACCGCATTGATCCAGTGCATGATGCGCACGGGAAGCGGGTGCAACTTGTGCGCCTTGGCGATGTCGGTTTTCATGCGTCTCCCCCGCGTGCGTTCCCAGCACGCGCAGGCAGGTTACGGGTGCAAGCGACTCTGAGCAATGGCGCGCGGGTCACACTCACGTGGGCTTTGCTCGCGCTGATATAAAATTCCTGTGTAATGCTCGCGAGCGCCAAGCGGTGCTATGGTTGCGTTGAGCCATCAAGGAGTCGAGGGAGGTTCCATGTTGACGCGCAGAGCCATCGCCGTGGCCGGCCTCGCTTCGCTGTTCGCATTGGACGTGGCCAAGGCCGTGAACGAGCCGCCGCCGGCGCCGCCGAATCCGGTCGAGACGCCGGAGGCGCGCTTTGAGCGACGCTTTCCGCAGAAGGTGCGGGTCGGCGACCTCATCGGCCTGCCGATGCTCGACGACGACGACGTGACGCTCGGCCATGTCCGCAAAGTGGTGCGCACGCCGCAGGGCAAGATCAAGCTGATCGTGTCTTACAGCCGCTGGTTCGGCTGGTTCGGCCGGCCGGTCGCGGTGCCGATCGAAGCCGTGGCGCTTCTCGCCCGACAGATCGATTCGCTCGACATGCAGCCCGCGGACTACGCGAAGGCGCCGACCTGGATGGAAGGCACGGACCAAGCGATCCCGGACGACGAGATCATCCGCATTGGGTTGGCGCGGCGTTAGCGCGCAGTGTTCGATGAAGACGTTTATGGCCTTATCGCAAATAGCGATATTGCGTTTGACGAGTTTGCCATCATGCCGCGCAGGGAATACGAGCAACTGGCGGCAAAGGCCGCTGAAGCTGATGAGGATGCGGGCACCGCTCGCCTGGTGGCGCGCGCGCGGCGCGAAGTTGCCGCGGGCGCACCGTTGATTCCCAAGGAGGTTGCTGATCGGATCGCCGATGGCGAGAACCCGATCCGCGTGTTGCGTGAGTGGCGCGATAAGCCGCAAACCTATATCTCGTTTAAGACCGATATCGGCCAAGGCTATCTTTCCGATCTAGAAAATGGCCGTCGCAAAGGGACAGTGGAGGCGCTTCGGCGCATCGCGCAGGTGCTCGAGATGCTGTTGACAGATTAGCGAGCGCGATAAATCCGCCAGCGCTCCGGTTGCTCCTCGACAAGTGTGTAGAGCGCACTCTTGGCGAACGGATCGTTGTGCCAGGCGCCGTCCTGCGGCGTGACCACGACCACCTTGCAGTGATAACGCAGCGCCAGGTCGCGCAGGTCGTCCGGCTCGGGCTTGCCAGCAAAGACGCGGCGGAATTGCGCCTCGAGCTCTTCGATGCGCGCCAGCGGCAGCGGCGCGAACGGCAACGCCAGCTCACGGCCAGCGTAACAGGAGCGGCGGTCGGCAAAGAGCGCCCACGAGATGTTCGCCGGCCAAGTGGTTACCTTGTCGAAGAGCGCGGGATTGTCCGCGACGCGCTCGTCCGGCGCGGTGTGGCGGCGCACCGCGTCCCACAGCGCCGGGGCCTGCGCGAAGGCCTGGCCCTGCACCGAGGGCCAGCCGCGCAGGTTCTCGCGCATCAGGTCGGCAGAGTCGATCAAACCGAGCGCGAGCAGCACCAGCGCGCCGGCAGCGGCGAAGCGCGCTGGCCGGGTGAGCCAACGCGCGAGCCCGACCGCGGCGAAGATAATCAACACCAGCACACCGGGCAGCACAGCGCGCCAGCCGAGGTCGTTGTTGTCGGCGAGCGTGAAAGCCAGCACCGACGCGGTGAGCAGGCTGACAGCGATGAGGCAAGTCAGCGCCAGCACGCCGTCCTTGATCGGCGGTGATGCCGGCGTCCGCAGCACGGCCACAAGCGCGGCGACCCCCGGCAGGTAGATCTCGGGAAACTCGATGAGCAGCTGGATCAGCCAGAACGCCGGGATGTCGAGCAGGTGGCGAAGCGGCTCCGGCACCCAGACGTTGAGCACAGGAAACGGCGTGAGCTCGATCGGATGCGCAATACCACGCGCGGCGGCGCCGACGAGCTGCGCGCGCAGGAATGGCAGGCTCAAGATCGCGGCAATGACGGCTGCGATGGCCAGCATCAGCAGCGGGTCGCGTTTTTGCGGCGCCCGAATGAGCAGCGCGGCCGCCATGACCGCGTAAGCCATGGCGCCCACGATGCCGCCGACCCAGATCGAGCTCTGATAGGCGGCCGCGATCGAGGCTCCGAGCACAAGCGCGATGAGCAGCGACGGCGATCGGATCAGACGGGCGAGGAGCAGCGCGGAGATGACGACGCATGTGGCGGACGCGACATGCTGCGGGGCCCAGCTTGATTGAAACAGCCAGCCGGCAAACCCGGTCGGCGGTATCAGCACAGACTGGATTGCATCGGCGCCGAGCGTGTGATCGAGCGCGAAATGCAGCGAGCCAGCGAAGGCGAGGGGCACGACGAGAATGCCGGCGAGCGGCCGGCCTGCGATCCAGGTCGCGATGCCGGCGAGGAGTGCGAGGGAGGCGAAAGCGGTGAAGCCGGTGAGCGCGATATCCGCCGTCCAGCCGTGGACGCCGGTGAGCACCGAGAGCTCGGCGGCCGCGAAGTGCCACAGATAGTAATAAGCAAGCGGCAGCGACGCTGCCGGCTCGGCGAACACCGGATCGACCGGGGGCACGCCGGCGCGTGCCATCTCGTCGATCAGCGCGATCTTGGAATGGTCGAAGATGGGCGGCGCCAGCGCTACGCCGCCGGCGGATATTTTCGGCAGCAGCGCCGCGCCGATCAGCGCAGCGGCCACTGCGGCCAAAGCGTAGGTCAGCGGCGGGACCCGCGGTCCCTCGAGCTTTTCCGCCGGGCTCTTCGCCAGTACGGCGATGGCAACGACGAGCGGCAGCAGGAAGCCGGCGGCGACCGTCCAGACCTGCATCCCGATGGCGGCGAAGAGCGGTAGTGCCAGCACGCTGTGGACCGCGAAGCCGAGCGCCGGCGCCATCGGCAAGGCCAGCGCCGGCGGCACCATGCGGCGACTCAGCGCATAGCCCGGCGCGCCCCAGAGAACGAGCGCGGCGAAGGCGCAGAGGATGCAGGCAGCGATCGAGGGCATGGCGCCGGCACCTTAGCTCACCGTCAAGAAAGCGCCCAACGTCCCCGCCGCAACTTTTGTCGAGCCGGCGAACGAAATCGCTCACTGCTTGTTGAAACCCGGTTGAGCTTAGGCTCATGTAAAGGTGCCGTTGTTTTGGGGGCGAGATTGAACACCGTCGCCGTCGCCATCGTCTGCAAGACGCCGATGCCCGGCCGCTCGAAGACACGGCTGTCGCCGCCGTTGCGGCTGGACGAATGCGCGGCGATCTCGGCCTGTTTCATCCGCGACCTCACGGCTACCATCGCCGAGCTCGCTGAAGACGGCGACGTCACCGGCTACGCACTCTACACGCCGCATGGTTCGGAGGCTGCGCTGCGCCTATTGCTGCCGCGCGGGCTCGATCTGCTGCTGCAGGGCGAGGGCGATCTCGGCGCGCGGCTCCTTCAGGGCACGGTCGACCTCCTCGCGCGCGGGCATGCCGGGGCGATCCTGGTCAATTCCGATTCACCGACGCTGCCGAAGGCGATCCTGCGTGAGGCCGCCGATGCAGTGCGCCGCGGCGACAACGTGACGCTGAGCCCCGCCGTCGATGGCGGCTATACGCTGATTGGCCTGTCGCGGCCGCGTGCGCGGCTGTTTGCTGATATTCCCTGGAGCACCGAAGCGGTCTATCAGCTGACGCTCGATCGTGCGCGCGAGCTCGGCTTGTCCGTTCTCAATGTCCCGGCGTGGTACGACGTCGACGACGCGGCCTCCTTCGCAATGCTGGAAGCTGAGCTTGCCGGCACACCACCGTCCTTCGCGACGCTTGCCGGCGCGCCGGCGCCGGCAACGCGGCAGTTCGTGCGTGCGCGCAACGCGGCCTTGGCCGTTTAGCGCGATGCGGTTTCCCTCCGGCGACAAGATCGTGTCCGTGGTGATCCCGTGTCTCAATGAGGAGGCGCCGATCGCCGGCGTGGTGCGCGAGGTGCTGGCGCAGCAGGTGGATGAAGTCGTTGTCGTTGACAACGGCTCGACGGACAAGACCACCGAGCGCGCGGCTGCCGCGGGCGCCCGCGTGATATCGCAGCCGATCCGTGGCTACGGCCGCGCCTGCGCCGCGGGACTGGCCGCGGTGCGCGCCGATGCCGAGGTCGTCTGCTTCCTCGATGGCGACGGCAGCGATGTTCCTGAATTTCTTCCGGCGGTGATCGAACCGGTCGCCGGCGGGTCCGCCGATTTCGTCATGGGCTCGCGCCTGCGTGGAAAGCGCGAGCCCGGCAGCATGACGCCGCAACAGATCGTCGCCGGTTGGCTCGCGGGCGTGCTCATGCGCATCGCCTATGGCGTGCGCTTCACAGACATGTCGCCGTTCCGCGCCATGCGTCTCGACCGGCTGCGCGCGCTCGGCATGCGCGAGGAGACTTATGGCTGGAATCTGGAAATGCAGATGCGCGTCGCCGCGGCGCGCTTGCGCGTTGTGGAAATCCCGGTCGACCATCGCTGCCGCCGTGGCGGGGTTTCGAAAGTCTCCGGAAACCTCGTCGCCGGCCTGCAGGCGGCGTGGAAGATCGCCACCACATTCCTGCGGCTCGCTTTGGTCCAACGAAGGGCGTGATAGATGCTTGTCTTGCTCACCGGAGGTGCGGGCTTCATCGGCCGCCACGTGCTGCGCGAGCTGATCGCGCGCGGGCACGATGTCCGCGTGCTCGACTCGCTGCGTCCCGACGTGCACGCGAGCGGCAGCGGCAAGGATATCGCGGGGCTCATCGTCGCCGACATGCGCGACGCGGACGCCGTCGCGCGTGCGGTCGCGGGCGTCGAAGCCGTCATCCACCTCGCCGCCAAGGTGGGGCTCGGGGTCGATGTCGGTGATCTCCCCGACTATGCCTCGTCGAACGATGCCGGCAGCGCCGTGCTGCTCGCCGCCATGGCACGCGCCGGCGTAAAACGATTGACGCTCGCAAGCTCCATGGTGGTCTACGGCGAAGGTGTCGGACATTGCGCCGAGCACGGCGCGGTGCGGCCGGGCCCGCGCCTGGAGACGGCGCTGAAGGCGGGGCAATTCGAGCCGCCATGTCCGGTGTGCGGCCAGCCACTCGGCACTGCGCTGGTCGATGAGGATGCGCCAGCCGATCCGCGCAATGCGTACGCGATCAGCAAGCTGGCGCAGGAGCTTTACGCGACCACCTGGTCGCGCGCGACCGGCGGCTCGGTCGCGGCGCTGCGCTATCACAATGTGTATGGACCGGGCATGCCGCGCGACACGCCCTATGCCGGGGTCGCGGCGATCTTCACCTCGGCGCTGCGGCGAGGTGAGGCGCCACAAGTCTTCGAGGACGGCCGGCAGCGGCGCGATTTCGTGCATGTGCGCGACGTCGCCGCGGCGACGGTGACCGCCTGCGAGCAGCACGAGAATGGCGTGCGCGCTTTCAATGTCGGCTCCGGAACGCCGCGTACGGTCGGCGACATGGCGCGGGCGCTCGCCGATGCGCTCAACGGCCCGCGGCCGGTCGTCACTGGGCACTATCGTTTGGGTGATGTGCGCCACATTACTGCGGATTCATCGCGGCTGCGCCGAGAGCTTTCCTGGATGCCGAAAGTGGAGTTTGCCGACGGGATGACGGAGCTGGCGCGGATTTAGTTCGAATTTGCGCAAAGCTTCGCGCAACGCGAACTACACCAGCAGAATCAGGACCAGGATAGCGCTCGAAATAGTGACGGCGAACAAACCGTTGGCGGACCGCAAATCCATCTCAGTCTGAAAAGGCATGCGCCACCCCGGCGCTTGCCGACGCATTTGTCGCATAAGCAGGACACGCCACATGACCGCCTCTGGGATCGCGCCGCATTGTACAGGGTGCATTGGATCGCATCGGCGCCGTTAAGAAGCGCTTTGCGAGGCGCTAGGTGGTTTCACCTACGGCTAGGCAGCGCTCACAGGTCAATCATTTCTGCGCGCACCTTGGCGCGCAGCTCATCGATCAAGGTGAGACCCTTCGGCGTTTCCACGTGCCAGAAGGTCCAGCCGTTGCAGGCCTCGAGGCCTTGCGCGAGCGCGCCCATGCGATGGATGGAGCCGACCGCTTCGCCGAGCGACACGGCGCCGTCAGCGCGCACCAGGGCGCGATGCTTCTTTTTGGCGTCGACCAGGATGGCGCCGGCGGCGAGCAGCCCGCGCTCGATCAGCGCCGCGAACGGCACGCGTGGCGCTTCACGCGCGGTCATGAACGGAACGATGGAAGGCGAGGGGACCGGTTCGACGGCGGCGATGCGTGCCTGTGCGGCTTTGGCGTAAGCCGCTTCGCGCTCGAAGCCGACAAAGCGGCGGCCGAGGCGTTTCGCCACCGCGCCAGTGGTGCCGGTGCCGCAGAACGGGTCGAGCACGAGATCGTCAGGGCGTGAGGCGGAAAGGATGACGCGGGCGAGCAGCGCCTCCGGCTTTTGCGTCGGATGCAGCTTCTTGCCGTCGCGGCCCTTGAGCCGTTCCTCGCCGGTGCAAAGCGGCAGCGTCCAGTCGGAGCGCATCTGCACGTCTTCGTTGCCGGCCTTGAGCGCTTCGTAGTTGAAGGTGTAGCCCTTGCCGCCCGGTTCGCGCGCCGCCCAGATCAGCGTCTCATGCGCATTGGTGAAGCGCCGGCCGCGGAAGTTCGGCATCGGGTTGCTTTTGCGCCAGATCACGTCATTGAGGATCCAGAAGCCGAGGTCCTGCAGGATCGTGCCGACGCGGAAGATGTTGTGATAGGAGCCGATCACCCAAAGGGTCGCCGACGGCTTCATGGCGCGGCGGCAGGCGAGCAGCCAGGCGCGGGTGAAATCATCATAGGCTTGGAAGCTGGCGAACTTGTCCCAGTCGTCGTCGACCGCGTCGACGCGCGAATCGTCGGGACGCTTGAGATCGCCCTGGAGCTGCAGATTGTAAGGAGGATCGGCGAAGACGAGATCGACGCTTTCGGCTGGCAATTTCGACATCTCGGCGACGCAATCACCGGAGATGATGCGAGCGGTTTCGCCGGAGCCAGAAACTCCGCGGGGCGTCCGCATGGACGCCCCGCGACGCGACACTACCATGACTCAGGACTCTGACTCAGGGGACGCGGTCGGCGACGCGGGACCTACAAACCGACTGCGCGGATCATGACGCCGCAAGGTAAAAAACCGGTTTATTGATCGCGCGATCGACTAGGCAAATAATGCCGAGGCGGCCACATGAGCGAATGCCGCTGATCGGAATACCGGTTCTCATCAGCACTTTGGGTGCTAGATTCTGCCGTGTCCTGTTTCGGGACACGCGTGTGCAGCAGGAGACGAGCGATGCGCTGGGAAGATTTTCGCCGCAGCGACAACATCGAAGATGACCGCGACGGCGGTGGCGGCGGATTCGGCGGTGGAGGTGGCGGCTTCGGCATCCCGATGGGTGGCAGCGGCGGTCTCGGTATTGGCACGATCGTCGTGCTCGGCATCATCAGCTACGCGCTCGGCATCAACCCGATGTGGCTGATCGGCGGCGCCGAGGTGCTCAACCGCGGCGGCCAGTCGCAATACAATCAGCCGTATCAACAACAGCCGCGCTCGCACCGCACCGGCGCACCGACGGATGCGACCGGCCAATTCGTCTCCGCGGTGCTCGGCAACACCGAGGACGTGTGGACAGATATCTTCCAGAAGAGCGGGCAACAATACCGGGCGCCGCGGCTGCGGCTCTACAGCGGCGGCGAGCAAGGCGGCTGCGGCTACGCGCAGGCGGCCATGGGGCCGTTCTACTGCCCGAGCGACCAGCGCATCTATCTCGATACCTCGTTCTTCCGCGAGATCGAGCAGCGCTTCCGCGGCTGCAGCGGCGCCGCCTGCAAGTTCTCGCAGGCCTATGTGATCGCGCATGAGGTCGGCCATCACGTGCAGAACCTGCTCGGTATTCTGCCCAAGGCCAGTGCGGCGCAGCGTTCGGCTGGCGACAAGGCCGCCGCGAACCGCATCCAGGTGCGTGTCGAATTGCAGGCCGACTGTTTCGCCGGCGTGTGGGCGAACCGCTCGGAGGCGCGCAAGAGCTTCCTCGATCCGGGCGACATCGACGCGGCGCTGCAGACGGCAACCGCGATCGGCGACGACACGCTGCAGCGGAAGGCGCAGGGCCGCGTCGTGCCCGACGCCTTCACCCACGGCTCGGCGGAGCAAAGGAAGCGCTGGTTCTCGACCGGCTTCAAGGAGGGCAAGGTGTCCGCCTGCAACACGTTCCAGGCGTCGACGTTGTAGTGAGGTCGTTGTGAGAATGGCCGAGGACTCTCCGTTCCCCTCCCCCCACGTAGCGAAGCGGAGTGGTGGGGAGGGGTCAGGGGTGGGGGGATGATGCAAGCGCAAAGGTCGCGAAAAGATAAGCGGGTGCCTAACGCGAGGCGCCTGCGTCGCGATGCAACGGACGCCGAGCGCAAACTATGGGCGCGTCTGCGGCAGGCGTCGTTTGCGGGCACTCACTTCCGCCGCCAAGCCACGATTGGTCCGTACTTCGCCGATTTTGCGTGCCATACGCGACGGATCGTTATTGAGATCGACGGTGGGCAACACAATGAGGCTCGACGAGTCGTCGCGGATGAGCAGCGCACCGCCTATCTGCAGAAGCGCGGATATAAGGTGCTTCGGTTCTGGAATAATGATGTGATGGGAAACATTGAGGGTGTGCTTGCGTCGATTCAAGCGACGTTGACTGAACCCGAGATTGCCCCCCACCCCTGACCCCTCCCCACCGCTTCGCGGGGGGAGGGGAACGCATGCGGCGCGCTCTGCGCTCAACATCGAGAGAATGCCAATGCCCGGTATCGACGAAACCCGCAGCTTCGTGCCGCTGAAGATCGCGGTGCTGACGATTTCCGACACGCGCGATCTCGCCAGCGACAAGTCCGGGCAGACGCTCGCCGAGCGCGTCCGCGCCGCCAATCACATCCTCGCCGAGCGCGGCATCGTCACCGATGACGTGACCGCGATCCGGGGCCGCGTGAAGACGTGGATCGACGACCCGATGATCGATGTGGTGATCACCACTGGCGGCACCGGCTTCACCGGCCGCGACGTGACGCCGGAAGCGGTCGAGCCGCTGTTCGAGAAGCGCATGGACGGCTTCTCGGCGATGTTCACGATGATCAGCGTGCCGAAGATCGGCACCTCGGCAATCCAGACGCGAGCGACAGCCGGCGTTGCCGGCGCCACTTTCATCTTCTGCCTGCCGGGCTCGCCCGGCGCCTGCAAGGACGCCTGGGACGAGATCCTGGTGCACCAGCTCGACTACCGCTACCGCCCGTGCAATTTCGTCGAGATCCTACCGCGACTCGACGAGCATCTGCGCAGGCCGAAAGCGAAGGGCGCCACGGCATAGCGGCCGAATGCCGCCAAGACGCGGCGAAATTCTTCCTGCCGGAGCTCATTCGCCTTGCGTGCATAGTGCGCGATCACGTCGCCATTGATGGCGATCCCGCGCCGCTCGCTCACAACGTCAGATCCCAGGTCTCGCCGACAACGTCATTGCCCCAGCGGTGATAGGCCTCGCTGGCGGTGAGCGTGAAGCCCGCGTTCTGGTAAATCTTCCGCGCCGGGGTGAGCACGCTGTGCGTCCACAGCGTCATCTTGCGGTAGCCCGCCTGGCGCGCGAAGCGCAGGCACTCCTCGACCAGCCGCTTGCCGATGCCGAGCCCGCGCGCCTTGGGCTCGACGAGGAGAAGCCGCAGACGTGCGGTCTCCTCGCTGTCCTTGACCAGCATGACCGTGCCGACATTTTCGCCGTCGCGTTCGGCGATCCAGCAGCGCTCCCGCGCCGGATCGTTGTTGTTGGCGAAATCGGCGACGATCTGCGCGCACAGGCCTTCGAATGGCGCGGTCCAGCCGTATTCCTGCGCGTAGAGCACGCCGTGGCGGGTGATGATCCAGCCGAAATCGCCATGTCGCGGCTCGCGCAGCAGATAGGGCTCGCTGATATCGGGGCTTTCGCCGAGCAACTCCTCGATGTTGTGCATGGCGCCGACGAGCCGGGCCTGATCGGCCTCCGAGAGCTTGCCGAGCATTTCAGCAACATCTTCATCGGAACGCCGCTCATAGGGTGCGAACGTCTTCTGCCCCTTGGCCGTGAGCGTGAGCAATGTCTGCCGCGCGTCGGCGGCCGAGGCGGCGCGCTTGATCAGTCCGCTTTTCTCGAACTTGCCCAGCGTGCGGCTCAGATAGCCGGCATCGAGATCGAGCTTGCGCGCAATATCGGTCGCCGAGGGCGCATCGCCGTGCGCCAGCTCGTACAGAATCCGCATCTCGGTGAGTGAGAACGGGCTGTTGAGGAAGCCTTTGCGCAAAAGGCCGATCTGCCGCGTGTAGAAGCGGTTGAAGCGCCGCACGGTGGCGACGCGCTCCTTAAAAGTCTTTTCGGCGGAAATTCTGGCGTTGTCCAGCATATGGACAGCGTCAACTAATCACTTGACTGAGTCAAGTATATTAATCTAACCCCATGATCCCGCTGCGCAGCAGCGTCAAACGCCGCCGGCCGACGCGGCGCAGGAAGCCGGCTTCAGGGTTCTCGATGACCGGATGGCCGCCGAGGCTGCGGTAGAAGCTCTTGGCGATGAGCAGGCCCTGCTGTGGCCGGGGCCGCGCGCCCAGCGCCGAGGCGAGCAGGGCCAGCGCCTCGATCAGGACCGGGCGCGCCGATCCTGGCGCCGGCGCCTGGCGGAAAACGGCAGCAAGAGTCTCAGCTTTGCCGGCCAGCTGCGTTTGCTCGACAAAGCGTGCCACCTCGGTGACCCAGGTAACGTCCGGAACGCTGCCAGGGCGCAGAAACAAGAGCCAAGGCGAGCGGGCAGCGGCCGCCGCCTCGCCGAGCCGCGCACCGACGGAACCGGTCGACACCATGAGGCGGCAGCCGGCTTCCTCGGCGATCTCCGCGGTGGCATCGCGCGAGCCGCCGTCGGCGATGATCACCTCGGCGACGATGCCCGCCGTCGAGCCCGGCACCAGCGCGGCCAGCGTCGGTATCAGGGTGCGTTCCGATTCGTGGGTGTGAATGATCGCCGTCAGCATGCGGG
Source organism: Pseudolabrys sp. (assembly GCA_035651015.1). Classification (GTDB taxonomy): domain Bacteria; phylum Pseudomonadota; class Alphaproteobacteria; order Rhizobiales; family Xanthobacteraceae; genus Pseudolabrys. The sequence continues at coordinate 28,855 of DASRGN010000066.1, forward strand.
GGTCGTCGGGAACATAAGTTGCCACCATATCATGTGGCAAAGCGTTGCCTGGACACGATTGGTCGAAAGAACTAACAGGCTCGCAAATCGTTCTTGTTATGTTCTCATGACCTCGCTAGGGTGCAGCCATGGCTCGTTCATCCGCAGCATTGAAGCAACCGCCGGCGTTGATGTCGTCGCTGCCCTCCGCGACGGCGGGAAAACCAGTGCCGTCGGATGGCGAGCCGAACCGGCCCCGGCGCAAATTCACGCCGACGCGGCCGGCCGACGATCTGACCGCGACGCCGGACACCACCGGGCTCCTCAACACGCAGGTCGATCGCGAGCGCCGGCGCGGCCGCGGCACGCAATCGAACGCAACCGGCCGCTACGAGCCGCTCGCGCGCGTCGCCTTCGATGACGGCTGGCGCAGCCTCGAGGATCTGCCGGCGTTCAAGACCACAGTGCAGGTCGATGCCACACGCAAGATCCTCACCCGCAACGACTCGCCGGATATTTCCTTCGACCGCTCGATCAATCCCTATCGCGGCTGCGAGCACGGCTGCGTCTATTGTTTCGCGCGACCGACGCACGCCTATCTCGGACTGTCGCCCGGGCTCGATTTTGAATCCAAGCTGTTCGTGAAGCCGAACGCGCCGGAGCTTCTGGAGCGCGAGTTGTCGGCGCCCGGTTACGTCCCGAGAATCATGGCAATCGGCACCAACACCGACCCCTATCAGCCGATCGAACGGCGCTACAAGATCATGCGCGGCATTCTCGAAGTGCTGGAGCGCGCCGGTCATCCGGTCGGCATC